>CAXXSO010000028.1:0-16387 GCA_963676965.2 uncultured Cohaesibacter sp. | reverse complement strand
AATGATCATCGAGATGGACGGCGGGATCAGCAGCCCCAGCGTGCCCGCCCCCGCAAGAGAGCCAACAATCTGACTTTCCGGATAACCTCGCTTGCGCAGCTCCGGGATGGCCATTTTGCCAACGGTCGCCACCGTGGCCGCTGACGAGCCGGAAATGGCCGCAAAGATGGCCGATGCCCCGACATTGACATGCAACAGGCCACCAGGCAGGCGCCGCATGAAGGGCGCAATGCCGCGAAACAGGGTTTCCGACAGATTGGTGCGAAACAGAATTTCCCCCATCCAGATAAACAGCGGCAGAGCAGTCAGCGTCCAGGAGGATTGCTCCCCCCAGATGGTTAATGCCATGGCGTCGCCAATCGGGGCGGAGGTGAAAAGAAACATGCCCAGAATAGCGGTGATCAGCAAAGAGGCACCAACCCAGACAGAGGTGCCCAGCAGGAAGAACAGGGCAAACAGGAAAATGGCAATGGACAGCGCTTCGGTCATACCTCTTGCGGCCCTCCGTCAGCCACCCGCTCCGGGTCGATTGCGCGATAGTTGAACAGGGCGATCAAAAGCACATGGATGGTGGCAATGGCAAACAGGATTGATCCGATCACCACCGGGGTCTGCGGGATCCAGAGCAGGATCGCATCCGCCCCCTCACTGCGCTCGCCATATTCATAAGAATCCAGCATCAGCCGAACCATGTAATAGGCAAGAAAACAGGCCACGCAGGAAATGACGAAATGCGCCCATAATTCAAAGCCACGCCGCGCCGCGCCAAAGAAGCGCTGGGTCAGCAGGGTAACGCGAATATGCCCCTCACTGCGGAAGGTGTAGGCCAGCGCCATGAAGGTGCTTGTTGCCATGACATAACCCGCAACATCGGCGGCGCCGCCAGCAAACAGGCCGATCTGTCTGGCCAGAATGCTATAAAGCACCAGACAGCATAGTAGCACGAGCAACAGTCCGGCGCCCCATGCGCCGATGAGATAGATCCGGTCGAGAAACCGGCTGATCTGAGCCATGATGGAAATCCTGAGGTAAGGCAGATTTCGAAAAGCCGAAGGGTGGATGCTTAGAAGGGCGGGAGAGCCCAAAAGGCACTCCCGCACCGTGCCTTACATGCCTTCATAGGCTTTCAGAACAGCAGCGCCAGCGTCACCGGCCCGCTCGAGCCACTGGGCTTTCAGCTCACTGCCTGCTTGTTCAAATGCCTTCATCATTTCAGGGCTTGCCGGGGCAACGGACATGCCTTTTTCCTTGAACTGCTCGATATACCAACCGTCCAGTTCCTCGGATTTGGCCCAGCATTTCTCTTCAGCAGTGGCAGCTGCCTCCTTGACGGCTGCCTTGACGCTGTCATCCAGACGCGCCCAGGCCTTGCCATTGACGATCACCATGTTGCGTGGCAACCAGGCCTTCACATCATAGTAATATTTCACATGCTCCCAGAGCTTGCGGTCATAGCCGGTAGAACCGGACGAAATCATCGACTGCGCAACACCGGTGGCAAAAGCCTGGCTCAGTTCAGCCGCTTCGATCTTGGTTGGTGCCATGCCCAAACTCTCGGCGATTTTCGAGGTGGTGGCGTTATAGGCACGGAACTTCAGGCCTTTCACATCCGCAGGCACCTTGGCTTCCTTGATGGAATAAAAGCCCTGTGGTGGCCATGGGCAGGAATAGAGAAACTCGATGCGCGCCTTGGCAAGCGTCTCGATCAGAGCCGGTTTGGACGCCTCATAGAGCTTCTTGGAATCAGCAAAAGAGGTGGCAAGAAATGGGATCGAGTCGATCTCGTAGAGCGGATTTTCGTTGCCTAGCGCCGAAATCAGACGTTCACCAATTGGCACGAGACCTTTACGAACCGCGCCGAAAATCTCCGAGCCACCAAACAGGGCACCCGATGGATGGGTGACAATTTCTAGCGCGCCGCCGGTTTTCTCTGCAACATCCTTGGCAAAGGCAGCAGCTGCTTCAGAGTGGAAATTGGTGGCCGAATAAGCCAGTGCCATGTCCCATTTTTCCGCTTGGGCAGATGTCCCCATCAGCGCGGTACAAGCAACGGAAGCAAGAAGAAGTTTGACTTTCATGGAGTGGTCCTCTGGTGGTTGATTGGTGATTTTATTGTTATATTGGATGGATGAACCGCTCTGGACGAAACGGTTCGGATTGCATTTTATTGTCCCGACCTTCTATCCGGTCGGCTAACAGTTTGGCCGTGCCCGGGCCGGTATTAAGGCCAATATGCTGGTGGCCAAAGGCAAAGAACAGATCCTTTTGCCCCGGAGCACCTCCGATCACCGGACGGCAATCGGGCACGGTGGGTCGGCATCCCATCCATGGCTCGTCAAGCTGCCGTTCGCCGAGCCTCAACGCCTGTCTGGCAGAGGCCTCCGCCAACGCCAACTGGGCGAAATTCTTCTCGTCATTGATGTCCGCCAACTCAACGCCGGTGCAAAGCCTGTAGCCTCCGCGCATGGGTGCCAGCACATAACCCGCCGAGACATCATAGATCGGACGGCTCAGCTTTGTCACCTCACCAGCCAGCTCGCCACTCCCAGCCCCTGAATAATGCATGTGATACCCGCGCTCGTAGCCCATCGGGATCTTGAAGCCGAAACGCGCCAGAAAGTCCTTGGACCACGGCCCCAGAGCAATCACCAGCTTGCCCGCAGAAAAACTTGTCCCGGACGCGGTCTTCACCTGCCATCCGTCTCCTCGTTGGTCGATGGTCGACAGATCCGCCTGCGCGATTCTGCCACCACGCGCCACAAACAGCTTGGCATAGGCCTGCACCAATGCCGAAGGGTCACGGATGGAGCGCGTATCACGGATCCAGAGCCCTTGCGCAAAGATCGGGTTCAACCCCGGCTCCATGGCGGCAATGTCATCCTTACCAAGCATCTCCATATTAAGACCGAACTGTCCATAGGTCTGGCGCAAAGACGCAGCCTTGTCGAAGTCCGCCTTGCTGCGATAGAGAAACAGCCAGCCATCATCCTGAACCAGATGCTGCGCCCCCGCCTCGTTGATCAGGCGTTCATGCTCGCTACGAGACAAGCCGATCAGGTCGAACAGAGATTTGGCTGTGGCCTTGAAGGCCGATGACCGGGCGCGCAGCAAAAAGCGGGTCGCCCACCCCATATTCTTCAGCATGAAACCAAGATGGTAGCGCATGGAGGCATATTGATTGAGCATCAATTTGGGCAATTGTTGCCACAGCATGGGATTGTTGATCGGAACCAGCGATGTGCGTGTGATGATGCCCGCATTGCCGTGTGATGTCTCCAGTCCCGGCTCACGACGATCCAGCAGAGTGACAGTCATACCCCTGCGCTGTAATTCCAACGCTATGGCAGTGCCGACCATTCCGGCACCACAAACAAGAACAGTTTCCGTCATCACCTTTGCTCCTTGGTGAGAACAGTCGCAGGTTTGAATCAAAAACCCAAGATACAATTTGTGGCAATTTGCCCAAAAGTCCGCCATTGCTTAAATTATATTGACATTTTTCGGCAATTTGCCGGGCATTCAAATCAAAAAGCTAAGTAATTATATTGATATACTTCCAGAAATTTTCAGCGTCAGCAATGTGTGGCACCATCTCAGACTTGTCGCATACGGGCCCCTATGACAGCGACAGCTGGCCACTTTTCCGCTGTGACAATCATCTTTTCCAACTATACTGAGCTTAACCAAATCAACAGGTAAAGCCATTGATGAGCGATAAGAGACAAGCCCCCGCCCCCTTTCTTGGCATCTTGATGCTCGACACCCGGTTTGAGCGCCCGATTGGGGACGCGGGCAATCCAGCATCTTATCCTTTTCCCGCGCACCTGGCGGTGGTGGAAGGCGCGGGCAGTCTTGACATTGTCAAGGATGGCAAGCCCTCTGACACGCTGACCAAAGCCTTCATAAAGACCGCCCAACGGCTGGAGGCAGAAGGGGCCACCGCCCTCACCTCGACCTGCGGCTTCCTGATCACCATTCAGGATGAAATCGCACGCTCCGTCTCGATCCCCGTTCTGCTTTCGGCTTTGGGCTTTTATTCCCATGTCCGGCAGCTGCATCCAGAGGGACAGATTGGCATCCTGACCGCGTCGAAGGCAGCACTCGGCAACGCACCTCTGACGGCGGCAGGCATCAATGAAGATGAAGTGGTTATTGAAGGGCTGGAACGATGTGAGGCTTTTGCCAAGGTTATCCTTCGTCCCAAAAGCGAGCAATCCGGATCGATCGCCCAGAGCGACATCGAATTGGCATTGATCACCAAGGCGCACCACATGATGGTAAACCACCCAGACATTGAGGCATTCCTGCTCGAATGCGGCAACCTGCCTCCCTATCAGGACGCCCTTCGGCAGGCCACAGGCCTTCCGGTTTATTCTCTGCTCGATGCGGTGACCCGGCCAGCCTTTGCAGGCCCACTGTTGAACCAGTGACAGCTCATGAGGAAAGAACAGCGTGGACAACAGAAAAACGGCCCGATAGGACGCAAAACCTATCGGGCCGCAGAGCGTGTCAAAGCAACTGTCAAACGGTTCAGGAGTTCACTCAGGCAGCAATCGCTTCATTGACGTCAAGGATCGACGCATCGTAACAAATCAGGGTAAAGCGAATGCAGGTCTTGCAATCCGGGGTCGTCAGGACCGAAATCTCGCCGCTATGATCCTCGATGATCTTCTTGCAGACAGCAAGTCCAATGCCGGTCCCCGTATATTCATCGTCATTATGCAGACGAGCAAACATGTCGAAGACTTTGCCATGATAGTGCGGCTCGATACCAATGCCTTGGTCACGGACCAATATTTCTACCATGCCATTAGGCAGCTTTGTTGCGGAAATCAGGATTCTTGCCCGGTTGCTGCCCGCAAATTTGATCGAATTGTCCACCAGATTGGAAAAAACAGTCTCGATCATTTGCGTGTCTGCATACACTTCCAGCTGCTCATCGATATCGATCATTATCCGCGCAGACTTCACACTACTCTCCATAGAATCCAATAGCGACTGGACCAACACTTTCAGACGAACCGGGAAATGGCTGAAATTCGGCTTGCCATATTTGGTATAGTCCTGAAACGAGTCGATCATGGCCCGCATGCGGCTTGAAGAGCGCTGTAGCCTGTTCATGACATCTCTGGCTTCATGTTCATCCATTTCGGTATCAAAATCCTCTTTGAGAATTTCGACAAATCCCTCGATCCGCTTCAGAGGAGCCCTGAGATCATGGGCGACGATTGAAGAGAAACGCGTCAAGTCATCATTCTTGGCCTGCAAGTTTCGACAAGCTTTCTCAAAGCCCTCGCGCAAGATTTCTTCTGTTTCGGCAGAGGTTTGAGCCTTGTCTTTCTCCACGAGCAACCGATGTGACATACGGCGCGCCAACACCAGCGCCCTTTGGTGCTCATTGCCCAACGAACGTGTGACGAGATAGAGCAACAGCGATATCAGCATTCCGATCACGCCAAACAACAGCGGTAGGAAGCGCTCTGCCACTGTCACGAAGGATTGCGTAGCGGCAAAGGTGAGAATCCAGCTTTTGCCCCCAAGCTCCACTTGCCTGACAAGTGTATCAATCCCGCTCAACTCCACCATCTCGTCCGCATCTTGAGCGCTGCTATAGATCCGGTGTGTGAGACCATCATTGCCTTTGTCATACAGCTCGAATTCAATCCCTTCAGCGGCAACGCTGCGCAGTTCTTCGAAAAAGTCAAAGCCGTCAATCGGACTGAAAACAAACCCGCGAAATTGCTCTTGGCGCTCGGTAAGGGTAAGAGGAGTCTGGTTGGCGTCATAAAGGGGCACAAACATCATCAAGCGGTTCCCCCCTCCCGCACGACTTGCATCTGGGCTGTTGCCAACAGCCAGTATACCACTGTCCCGCGCCCGGATCATCGCCTCGCGATACGCCTTGTTCGACCATAAGTCATAGCCAACGGATATCTCTTCACCGTCAACAAAAGACGTCATTTGACGTGCGGTGGTAAACCGGGACGGGATTCTGGTTTCCATCCCTTTCTGGTCGCCACCAAAGCTTGTCGGACGGACCGCCAGAGTGCCGGGTGTCTCACCGGCATAACCAAAACCAACCACGCCATTTTGCAGATGCTTTGGGCTGAGTCCTTCGATGAACCGCGCCCACACCTCATCCGACATGGATTTTTGGCTGTTCAACAGACCAACCCCGGCCCAAAGCGCAGTTTCCTGCACCTGCATTTTCATTTTGACCGCCAATTCGATATTGGCGGTGTCCATGGAAAAGCGGTGTTCTACGGCAGTCCATAACCACTGATGAAAAAATATGCATGATCCTATGGTCGTCGCCATTGAGATGGCGAAAACGCCAAGGGCCACACGACCGCTTGCAATTCTCTTTTGTCTGAGCTGTCTCAAACGATACATCAAATATGCCACCCTTGGATTTGAGACGTTGGAAATCAGCTCATGAGCTGGGTTTTTACTTTCGGCAAATTCTTGACTGCCGCAAAAAACTCTTCCGAGGTGAATGGTTTGACGATGTAGCCGTCGCTACCCACTTCAAACGACTCGAAAATGTCCGATGGGTCATCTGAAGCTGAGAACATCAGAACCGGCACTTCCCCATATTTCGGGTGCGCACGAATTCTCTGCAAAGTTTCAAACCCGTTGATCTTCGGCATATTGACGTCCATCAGGATCAGGAAGGTTCTTTTTTCGATCCCCAGCTCGATCAACTCATCAAGTGCTTCGAAAATCCGCTCCGGCTTTCGTTCGGAAACGAAACGGTTAACAATCCCCTCCTTGCGCAACTTGCGCCGTGTCAGGAAAATTTCGTCAACATTGTCATCGACCATGATCAATGTAGTTTCCGAAACTTTGCGTGGTTCTGATAGACCTGTCATGTCAAGCTCCATTGATATCTAGAGATTTTGTTTTCTTTTAAGCTCATCATCAGGTCGAAAAATTTAATATAATATAATAAAGAACCCATTTTATATTATAGATTTATTATCTTTAAAACTTAATTTATTGAACAAATTTGTATAATTTCAGATATTTCATGAAATTATATTATATTTTCTGTATATCAATAGACAGAAAATCAACAATATGATGAATTAATCTTGTAAAAACACAAGGATACTTACCCGATCCATTGGGACCGACAGCACAGTTCTGACGTAATGATGATGAAGAGAATGGACCATGAAGGCCCTTAGCCGGACATTGCCATAGGTTGCTCAAAGTCGAACAAGGCCTTCTTCTCTTTTTCATTGGGTTGGACATTGCCAGCCGCTTTCAACAGGGAGAAGGAGAAGGTCGAGCCCGTTCCTTTTTCAGAATCACACCAGATTCTGCCCCTATGTCGGTCAAGAATGCGCCTGCAAGTCGCAAGTCCCAACCCCGTACCGGCAAACTCGTCCTCGCTATGAGCGCGATGGAACGGCTTGAAGATCGCAACCAGATCTTCCTCTTCCAGACCGATCCCGTTGTCCCGAACATCAACCTGCCAAAAGTCGCCATTCTCCTGAGCATCAATATGGATGACCGGCTTGTCTGCCTTGCAATATTTGATCGAGTTGCCAATCAAGTTCTGCAACAACTGGACGATTTGTGGTGGATCAGCCAGCACGCTGGGCAATTCGGAATGCGTGATTTCCGCCTGCTTCTCTTCAATGTCGAAATGGAGATTGTTCAGAGCATCTTGCAGCAAATCTTCCAGACAAACCACTTCCAACGGACGATCGGTATTTGAGGACCGATTGTAGATGCGCAAGGTGTCAATCAACTCCGATGTCCGTCGTGCGGACCTTTCGATACGATCAGAAAACTCCTTCACTTCGTCAAAGCATCCCTCTTCAATCGCCTCCTGGATCAACTCATTCATGCCGCGAATAACGTTGATCGGTGCCTTGAGATCATGCGCCAACACGTTAGCAAATGTTGCCAGATCCGCCCGATGCTCATCCACCTTGCGCCGCAACTTGACCCGCTCGACCGTATTGTGAATCACACGCTGCAAGGCCGATCCTGTGAGATCATTTTTCGAGAGATATTCCTGCGCACCGCCTTTGATGGATTCTGCTGCGATTTTCTCATTGCCCTGCCCGGTTAGCATCACGACCGGCATGTGTTTCTCATTGGACCGCAACTCTTCGAGCAGCTCCAACCCGTTGCGCCCCGGCATATTGAAATCGAGCAGGATACAATCGACACTCACCGACTGACACAGCATGATGGCGTCCTTGGCGGTTCCAGCCTCGAAATATCGATATTCGGCACCCCCGTCCTGTTTCGCCAACAAACGCTTGTATAAATCGCGATCATCCTCACTATCATCCACGATCATCACATTAAGTCGATCAATCATTTTTCCATCCTCGGGAGAGCCGAAACCTCCAACCAAAATTTCTTAATGCTCGCTATCGCATGCACGAAACGATCCAGCTCGATCGGCTTCGTGACATAAGAATTCGCACCCTTCGCATAACAATCCTGGACATCCAGAAAATTACTGGACGTTGTCAGCACCACAACCGGGATTGATTTGAGATTTTCATCTGTTTTGATGATTTGCAGTATTTCGCGCCCGTCCATGCCGGGCATATTGAGATCCAGCAGGATCAATCCGGGCTGCGTCTCCCGCGCGTCACCATTTGCCGTCTCATTTTGCTTCAGAAAACGGATCGCCTCCTGGCCAGAAGAGCAACGCAATATAGGATGAGCCAGACTGCCCGTGCGATGGAGTGCCCTGGAGGTTACTTCAAAGTCGTCGTCGCTATCCTCAACAATCAGAATTGGTTGTGCGGCAACTGATGCATTCATGCGGCCTCCTTTTCTGCACGATCCGAGCGAGCGATCGAGGCATCCAGAGTAAAGAAGAATGTCGTGCCTTTACCCAACTCCGACTGAAGCCAGATCGTGCCACCATGCTGATGAACAATTTTTTCGACGAATGTCAGACCGGCACCGGTACCATCACTGAACTCATTCGAGCTTTCCAAACGCTTGAACAGCTTGAAGACGGACGCGTAATACATGTCCTCAATACCGATGCCATTGTCCTGGACATGAAACACGCCGGTTTCGGGGTCATAGCCCACATCAATCTTCGTGAGTTCTTTGTCATTATACTTGATTGCATTGGCGATCAGATTACGGAAGACTTCGGTCACCCGCACCCGATCACACCGGACATTCGGCAACGAAGTTGAGAGGGTCAGCTGCACATTGTTTGCCTCAAACAAATCCCGCGAGGTCATCTCGATATCTGCGAGGATTAACGCCACATCTGTCGGCTCCGTTGCGTTGTCCTCTTCTCCCAACCGCGAGAAATGCAACAGATCCGCCACCAGCTTTTCCATCCGTCTGGCCAGAAACTGCAATCTGCCAAGCCTTTTCTTGCCACCGGAGTCCAATATCTCGTCATAATCCTCAAGCAGGAAGCTGGAGTGATTGTGAATGGCTCTCAAGGGTTCACGCAGATCATGGGCTGCAATATGGGCAAAGCTGTCTAGCTCCTGATTGGACCGCACCAGACGGGCAATCAGGTCTTCGCGCTCTTCTTCCTGCCGCTTGCGTTCGGTTATGTCTCGCACCACCACGGTTAGCAAGAACCGTTCCGTTATGTCGACACGACGCATGGACAGCATGGCAGGAAAACGCCGCCCATCTTGATGCAGGCCAACACCTTCATGTTCTGCCTGTTCGCTCGGCCCGCTCCAGAAGCGTTCGTGGCGCAATTCCGTAAAACAGATCGGATCACCCGCAAGATTGAGAAGAATCTCTTCTGCGCTTTTGCCGATCAACTCTTCCCGGCTATAACCAAAAATCTGCTCCGCCGCCCGATTGCTGCCAATCACTTTATAGGCTTCATCGAATGTCAAAATCCCGTCGGCAACATTTTCCAAAACGGTCTCCGCCTGGGCACGGCTCTCCGATAGATTCATCGCCATGCGTTTGGAAACCCGTGCCAATTCTCCAATTTCATTATTGAAACAGTCCGAAAAATCATCCCCGAACCGGGAGGAATCCTCGCTCTGGATAGCTAAGGCAAGCATTCGAAGGACACTTGTCATCCGCCTTGCCAGAGGCAAGGTCAGCAGCGTCAGAACAACCACCAGAAAGACCGATATAAACAGAAATGATCGCAGTGAATCCTTGACCGGCGCCAGAACAACCGCCTTGTCACTGATTTGCGCCACGCCGACAAATACGCGGGAATTCATCGGATTTACATTCAGCTTTACGAAATAGGACAGAAAATCCTTTGTTCCAAACTCTCCCTCATTCTGTTCCAAACCTTTGAAATAAGAGACTATTTCGTTGGGAGAGTAGTTTACATCTTCGTGAAACTCGAAGTCTTTGAGGTTTTCGCCAGCATCAATTTTCAGATAATCCCCGTGATTGTTGATCACATAGGCGATATTGGAGGGTACATTATTCTCAAAACCATGCCGCATCATCATTTCATAATTGACATTGATGACGACAAAACCGAATAGCGTGTCGCCTGCATCAAAGACTGGCATGACAGTTCTAATTGTCGGCGTTCGCGTTTCATCTACGCGCCCATGTTCGCGATTATAACTGACATTGGAATAAAAAGTTTGCCCAGCCTTCAGCTTGAGACCACTTTTAAAATAAGGCTCATTCTGCTTTTGCTGCAAGTCATCTGGCGCAACCACAACAATACCATCGCTTGTTTGATTGACGCGCACCAATTCACGCCCACCATCGGCAATACCAATATAGCGCAGCTGCGTATAATGACGTCTTGCTTTGAGCAAGGAGATAAAGATGGTCTCAAGACGAGACCGCCAATGTTCGGTGGTGGATCCGTCACGGGGATCAACACCATTATTGGTCGTGGAAGCAATCAGACCGGCAATCGGGGGCAATTGGGAAATGACAAAGGCTTCATTGCGCAGTTCCGTATAGATACCTGCATATTTTTGCACGACCATTCTGGTCTCTTCGCGCAGGTTTCGAGCCTCGGAATCCAGCACGATTTTGCGTGTATAGTCATAGTAGAAAATACATAGCAAGATCGCAATTGTCATACCGCCAGCCCCGACAAAGAATGTTGTCTTTGCCGCAAGCGATGGAGATGACAGGAATTGCCGTCTCACCCCTTTGATGAGTGAAATCGAATGCATATGTTGCCCCACTTAAAACAGATATCCCGAACAGCCAGTTTCTGCCCCACCAACACTCAGGACAACGACCGAAGTTTCTCCTTAGATTTGTGTTATTATAATATAACAACTTGCCGAGTAAATTTTCCGTTTATCAGGCGGGCTTTGTTCTTTAATAGTTTTTTACCAGTAGCAACTCGTGTCGATACCCGAGCAAACAAAGGCTGCGAAGGAATGGTCAGCTCTCTTCAGTCCCTCCGCATCAAAGCATGGTTCGCGCCGTTGCGCGGACCATCTGACCCGCACAGGCGTCTTTCCACGGGGGCTTGATGACGTCGGGAGAGAGGCAACCACCTCTTCTTGAAGACGCGGAATGTCCACCGAGGTGGCGCTCTGAAAGAATATTCAGGCAAAGACCGCCTTGCCATCGGAGCGAGGGTCATGGCCGCCGTCCATCCCGCCATCTGGCGCAACACTAACCGCCCCGGCATGCCCCATGGTCGACGTCATCGGCTCAAGCAGTTCAACCTCATGTCCGGCCTCTTTCAACTGCTCAACCAGAACCGGATCAAACCGGTCTTCCAGCTTCAGGCTGCTTGTCTCCTCCCCCCACGTCTTGCCAAGCAACCAACGTGGCGCATCAAGGGCGGCCTGCAAGGGCTGACCAAACAAGGCATGGCGTGAGAAAAAGGCCGACTGGGTTTGCGGCTGCCCTTCCCCACCCATTGTGCCATAGGCCATCACCCGCCCGTCCGACAATCGCGCCAAGGCGGGATTGAGCGTGTGGAATGGCCGCTTGCCCGGCATCAGAACATTGGGATGGCTTGAATCAAGCACAAAGCTGGTACCGCGATTTTGCAGCACCACCCCGGTGCCACGCGGCACAAGGCCGGAGCCAAATTCCCAATAGGTGCTTTGAATGAAGCTGACCACCCGCCCTTCTTTATCGGCGGCTCCCATCCAGATTGTATCGCCGGCAGACGGACTATGGGGCCATGGCATCGCGCGGTCTGGGTCAATCTCGCCTGATAAAGCGTCAAGGAAGGCCGGCTCCAGCCATTGCCGAACATCCACCGCCATGTGGGCGGGATCGGTCACATGGGCATTGCGCAAAAGAAAGGCCTGCTTGGTTGCTTCGACCAAACCATGAACATGAGCAAAGCTCTCCGCCTCCTTCACGCCAAGTCGATCAAACAAGGACAGGATCATCAGTGAGGAGATACCCTGCGTCGGAGGCGGCATATTATAAACCGCACCAACAGAAAGCGCCGAACATAAAGGCTCAACGAAGATCGGGTTGAAGGCTTCAAGATCCCTCAAACGCAGCGGACTGTCCGCAGCTTCCAAACCACTGGCCAAGGCGCGGGCAAGGTCACCGCGATAAAAGTCGTCAAGGCCCGCTTTGGTCAGCTGTTCAAGGGTTGCCGCCAAGTCCGGTTGCCGGAAAATACTGCCCGCAGGCGACGTCATCCCGCTCGGCAAAAAGCAGTCGGCAAAACCCGGCACGGCTTCCAGCTCCCCCCGTTTGTCTGCCGTTAGCGCCTGTTGCCCCTCGGTAACCGGATAGCCATCGCGCGCAAAGGTTATGGCCCGCTCAAGGATCGTGGCAAGATCAAGCCCCTTGCGCCCTGCCACATTATCCCAACGCCGGGCAAGCTCCAATGCAGCCTTCCAGCCAGCCACCGTGCCGGGCACCGTCAACGCTGCAAGCGGCCCGCGCGACGGGATCATATCATGACCACGCTCACGATAGCTCTGGCACGTCGCCGCAGACGCCGCCGGTCCGCACGCATCGATCCCCACGGGCGCCTTGCCGGGTTCGGAAATCAGCCAAAATCCATCACCGCCGATGGAATTCATATGCGGATAAACAACCGCGATGGTGGCTGCAGCCGCGACCATCGCTTCTACCGCATTGCCCCCAGCACGAAGAATATCAGCCCCGGCTTCAGCAGCCAAACCATGCGGCGCGGCCACCACGCCATTTTTCATCATCTGTCGACCCATGCTGGTCTCCTAAAACAAAACACTTGGGAAGATCCGTAGGGACGTCACACAGGATAACCGCAAAGGACAGACAGAAGACCACCAATCAAGTTTCACCAGCAAACCTCCCATTTTGCCCTGCCTCCCCCAAACCCGGTGAGGCATTTTAAACGTTAGTGCATTGCTAGCGCTCGTTCCATTGGAATGATGGCCCAGTTGCAGCAAGATGCAGCAAGACGCAGCCGCTCATGTGGAAACATCCTGCGCCTTTCCATGAAAACTCTCAGCGCATTGGCGCCCTTCAATTGTATTTACTCTCAACAGTGCCGATATTCATCAAATCCGCATTGTGTATTCGTCGCATAGATACCTGACTGTCTTGAGCAATTCTTACAAATATGTAAGAAGCTTCGGAGTAATCTGCCGGCGACGCCCATTCAGTGGGCGGCAATGGAACCCATTGACAACGGACCACATTATTATTCTGTCTGCAATCGGTTCTGCCTTTGCAAGTTTACAAGACGGGAGACCAAGTTGAACCATCCCAAGACCATCGCCCCGTCTGACTGGGTTTCCTTTGCAAAGAAAGCCGCTCCGATCGTGCTGACGCTCGCCTTGTTTGTTCTGGGCATTTACGCGCTTTATCATTTGTTGCGCCCGGTCAAGGCCGCCGATGTGATCGCTCAGGTACGCATGACACCCTGGATGACATTGATCGCCGCCCTTTCGGCAACGGCAGCAGGCTATGTCGCCCTGATCGGATATGATTGGTCTGCTCTACGCTCCCTTGGCAAGAAGGTCCCAGCAAAAGCGATCGCGGTCGGCGGCTTCCTTGGCTACAGTTTCGGCAACACGATTGGTATCAGCGTTATTTCCGGCGGCGCCGTGCGCTATCGGGTCTATTCCGCTTTTGGCCTCAGTTTATTTGAAATTGCCAGTGTCTCGACATTTGCAGCGCTTGCCTTCGGCTTTGGCATAACAGTCATCGGTCTAGCCTCCCTGGCGGTCCACCCGCATGCGCTGGAAAATATCGTCCCGATTGCGCCGGACACCCTGCGGATCATAGCTGGCATTGCCGCCGTCGGTTTGACCATTTTCCTGCTTTTGATGTCCTTGAACGGCAAGACTTTGCGCCTTGGCAAATTCGAACTCTCCGCTCCGACACCCGGCGTCCTGCTCTCTCAGCTTGCTTTCACCTTTGTCGACACATCCATGGCAGCACTCACGCTCTATGTATTGTTGCCAGAGGGGCGTCCCGATTTTCTGACCTTCCTGCCCGTCTTTGCGGCGGCCTCAATGGCCGGTGTTCTCAGTCATGTGCCAGGTGGCGTGGGCGTGTTTGAAACGATCATCATCGCAGCCTTGCCGACCAGCGTTCCTCTTGATCAGGTCGCGGCGGCTTTGCTGCTCTATCGGTTGATCTATTATCTCATCCCCTTCGCTCTGGCGCTTGGCGTTGTTGCCATCAACGAAGCACGTCAGGCTGGTGGATTGATCGCAAGACTGCTTGGCGACGTATCCGAACCGCTGCGGCCAATCATGAAAGCGGCCAGCGGTGTTGCCCCAACCTTGATCGGCCTGGCAGTGTTCGGAATTGGGGCCTATTTGGTTCTGATCGCGCTCATGCCATCAGTACGCCCCGACGAAATCGATTCCGACGATTTTCTGGCGACCGTTTTTCTGGAAGGAGGGGCGCTCCTGTCCGCCATTTTGGGCGCGTTGCTTGTTATACTCAGCCAAGGGCTTGTGCGCAGAATATCGGGCGCCTACTGGCTGACCCTTGCCGCCCTCGCAGTCGCATCAGTCGCGGCAGTGATGAACCAGTTCGATCTGGACAGCATACTCCTGCTTTTGGCAATGGCCATCATTCTCTGGCCCTTTCAAGGCCTGTTCAACCGTTCTGCCAAGCTGACCCGCAGTGTCCTCAGCCCCGGCTGGTTTGCCTTGGCAGGAGGAATCGCAGTCAGCGCGGCGACACTCTTCTTCTTTGTGCATCAAGCGACCCCATATAGCGCAGAATTGTGGACGGAATTTTCAAGCATCGCCAACACACCCCGGGCGCTGCGCGCCGGTTTGGCAGGGTCTTCGGTCTTTCTCTTCGCAACGGTTTGGCTGGCGATACAGCCCACGACCTTCCACACGCGACCGCCCAGCAAACAGGCCTTGCAAAAAGCAGAAGCCATCATTCATCAGCAAAATGATCCCCAAAGCTGTCTGGCCCTGAGCGGTGACAAGGAACTGTTCTTTAACGACAGCGAAGACGCATTTCTCATGTATGTGGCTCAAGGGAACAAATGGATCGCTTATTCCGATCCGGTGGGCCCAAGGGAGGCCATAGAACCGCTCGTTTGGTCCTTCTGGGAAGAGGCTTACGACAATGGCGCCCATCCGGTCATGTTCGAAGTGAGCGAGGCATATCTGCCACTCTGGATCGAAATGGGTTTCTCGCTTCATAAGATCGGCGAAGAAGCCGTGCTCAACCTCAAGAATTTTTCGCTATCGGGAAATGATTTCAAATCCATGCAAGCAGCGCACGACAAGGTGTTGACAGACGGACTTGAAATGACAATTTGTGCCCCGCCCCATGATCAACCTTTCATGGAAAACTTGAGAGCCATTTCGAATGCATGGATGGCGGATAAGGTGGGAGGCGAGAAAGGCTTCTCACTCGGTCGGTTCGATCCTGACTATTTGCAGCATTTCGCAATCGCCACGATCAACCGGGACGGCAAGATTTTGGCCTTTGCCAACATATTGCGGCCGGGAGACGGCACACGCGTATCGATTGACGTGATGCGCTATCCTCCGGATTTCGCAAGTGACATGATGGAGTTTCTCTTTGTTGAGCTGATCGAATATTCGCGCAAGACAGGTGCAGAAGAATTCAGTCTCAGTCTGGCCCCCCTCACCGGGATCGAAATACGCAAAAGGGCACGGCTTTGGAACCGGTTCGGAGCCATCATGTTCCGCCATGGTCGCTCCTTTTACAATTTTGAGGGCCTGCGGGCCTTCAAACAGAAGTTTCAGCCAGACTGGCGCCCTCGCTTTGTCGCCGTGCCTCCCGGAATATCCCCGGTCTCTGCACTCAAAGACGTAACTCTGATCATTTCAGGCCGCACAGACAAAGGGATCTGGAAGTAGCACGTCACCACAGCCTTTATTTACCAATCCGTGTTTTAATCCGCGTATCTGGGATATGCGAGTGAGACGGCGGGAATGGGACGGCTTGAATTTGACGAACAGGGGAGCAAAGGGGCTACGGTGGCGGCTTTGGCGGTTGGCTTTGGGGCATT
>CAXXSO010000027.1:0-53654 GCA_963676965.2 uncultured Cohaesibacter sp. | reverse complement strand
CAACGAGCATAAAGATTTGCTTGATGGCATCCGTGAGAAGAAAGCCCTCGATGACGAACTTTCATCCAAACTGAAGGCGGCGGTCGACAGCTTCGCGAAGAATTTTGCGTAAGGTCTGTAGACTGACGGGGAACGGAGGCTAACAATGCCAAGCCTTAAGGACCTCAAGAATCGTATCGCCTCGGTTAAGGCGACACAAAAGATCACCAAAGCCATGCAGATGGTGGCGGCGGCAAAACTGCGTCGGGCTCAGACCGCTGCAGAAGATGCTCGTCCCTACGCTGAACGCATGGACGCGGTGCTCGCCAACGTGGCTGCCAATTTCGCCGGAGATTCCTCTGCGCCGAAATTGCTGTCAGGCACTGGTTCCGATCAGAACCATCTGTTGTTGGTTTGCACTGCAGAGCGTGGTCTTTGTGGCGGCTTCAACTCTTCGATCGCGCGCAAAGCGCGCGATCAAGCCCGTGCTCTGAAGGCGGCGGGTAAAACAGTCAAGATATTGTGTGTCGGCAAGAAGGGCTTTGATGTCCTGAAAAGCGAATTTGGTGATGACATCATTGATGTCGTGGATATGCGCGATCTGAAATCGATCAGCTTCTCCGATGCCGAAGTTCGTGTGGGTCGTCCGCTTCTCTACAAGTATGAGAAGGGCGAATTCGATGTCTGCACCCTGTTCTATGCGCGCTTCCAGTCCGTGATCACTCAGATCCCGACCGCGACGCAGATCATTCCGGCTGTTTTCGAAGAGAAAGAGGACGATGGGTCTAAAGCATCTGGCGCTATCTATGAATATGAGCCAGGTGAAGAGGAAATCCTTGCGGATCTTCTTCCAAGAAACGTTTCGGTCCAGATTTTCCGGGCGCTTCTTGAAAATGGTGCTTCTGAGCAGGGCGCGCGTATGTCTGCCATGGACAACGCAACGCGCAACGCTGGTGACATGATCAGTAAACTGGAAATGTCTTATAACCGCCAGCGTCAGGCACAGATCACGGGTGAATTGATTGAGATCATCTCAGGTGCTGAGGCGCTCTGACGGCGATTGATGAGGATAGACGAATGGCAGCAAATGAAGCTACCGGACGTATCACGCAGGTTATCGGCGCTGTTGTGGACGTCCAGTTTGAGGGTGAACTTCCACCCATTCTGAATGCACTTGAAACCGACAATAACGGCCAGCGCCTTGTGCTTGAGGTCGCTCTTCATCTGGGTGAGAACACTGTTCGCACCATCGCGATGGACAGCACCGAAGGTCTCGTTCGTGGTCAGCCCGTTTCCAACACCGGCAAAGCAATCTCTGTTCCTGTTGGTGCAGAAATGCTCGGCCGCATCGTCAACGTGATTGGCGAACCTGTGGACGAAGCCGGTCCGGTTACCACCTCGGCGACCCGCGAAATTCACCAGCAAGCGCCTTCATTCGTGGACCAGTCCACCGATGCAGAGATCCTGGAAACCGGTATTAAGGTCGTTGATTTGCTCGCTCCTTATGCGAAGGGCGGTAAAATTGGTCTGTTCGGTGGTGCCGGCGTTGGCAAAACCGTTCTGATCATGGAGCTGATCAACAACATCGCGAAAGCACATGGTGGTTACTCGGTGTTTGCTGGTGTGGGTGAACGTACCCGTGAGGGGAACGACCTGTATTGGGAAATGATCGAATCCGGCGTGAACAAGGAAGGCGGCGGCGAAGGCTCCAAATGTGCCCTCGTTTACGGCCAGATGAACGAGCCTCCAGGGGCCCGTGCCCGTGTGGCTCTGACCGGTCTGACCGTTGCCGAGCATTTCCGTGATGAAGGTCAGGACGTTCTGTTCTTCGTGGACAACATCTTCCGCTTCACGCAGGCCGGTTCCGAGGTGTCCGCGCTTCTGGGTCGTATTCCTTCTGCTGTGGGTTACCAGCCAACTCTGGCAACCGACATGGGTGCGCTTCAGGAACGTATTACCACCACGAACAAAGGTTCGATCACGTCCGTGCAGGCCATTTATGTGCCAGCCGATGACTTGACCGACCCGGCACCAGCAGCCTCGTTTGCCCACTTGGATGCAACCACGGTTCTGAACCGTGCAATTGCTGAAAAAGGCATTTATCCGGCCGTTGACCCGCTTGACTCGACCTCTCGTATGCTCGATCCGCGCATTATCGGTGACGAGCATTATGAAGTGGCTCGTCGTGTTCAGGAAACCCTGCAGCGCTACAAGGCTCTTCAGGACATCATCGCCATTCTCGGCATGGATGAATTGTCCGAAGAAGATAAAATGTCTGTGGCTCGTGCTCGTAAGATTGAGCGCTTCCTCAGCCAGCCATTCCATGTGGCCGAGGTCTTCACCGGTTCTCCTGGTAAACTGGTCTCGCTCGAAGAAACCATCAAAGGCTTCAAAGGTCTGGTGGAAGGCGAGTATGATCATCTGCCAGAAGCTGCTTTCTACATGGTCGGTTCTATGGACGAAGCCATCGAGAAAGCCCAGAAACTTGCAGCAGACGCCGCTTAAGCGGCGTCTCACTCCTCGGGAAAGTAGGTATATATCATGGCCGAACCTTTCAGCTTTGAATTGGTTACCCCGGAACGACTGGTTCTTTCACAAGCCTGTCTGTCCGTTGTGGTACCTGGCATGGACGGTTTCTTCACCGTTCTGAAAGACCATTCGCCCGTGATCGCTTCTATTGCCCCTGGTGTTCTGGAAGCTGAAATGGAAGATGGCAGCAAGCGTGACATTTATGTCCGCGGCGGGTTCGCCGACGTTGCCGCTTCCGGTTTGAAAGTGCTGGTGGAACAGGCGCTTCCTGTCGAAGATCTTGACCATGACAAAGTGGTCCAGCTGATTGCCGACGCGGAAGAAGATGTTGCCGATGCGCAAGGTGATGACATCAGGAACGAAGCCGAGTTGCGGCTCGCTCGCCTGCAGAAATTGCAGTCAGCGGTTTCCAAGTAAGACCGTCAACGAGCGATGGAAATCACTAAGCCGCGGCACTTTTGGTGCCGCGGCTTATTTTTTGCCTGTTCGAAGAAGCCAGCCACATGTTTACCCAAGTTTCGGGACATTTCTGCAAGATCGTGACGCCAACCCACGAAGAGCGGGTTTTGGAGCGCGGATGGACGTCGCGCCCGGCGGCTCGGTTCAATCGGCCGAGAGAAGATGCTCTTTATCTTACGCAAAGTGAAGAAAGTGCGCGATATGCCCTGCGCCGCTATCTCTCCGAGAGCGGGAAAACGCGTTCATTGGTGTGGTATTCGGTCTCGGAGTGTCGCGTTCTGGATTTAAGAACCCGTAAGGCTGCCGGGTTGGCTCAGTTGGCCAGCCAAAAGTGGGACGACTATGTTGCCAAAGGCAAGGCCTCACCATCCTGGAAGGTCGCTGACTGGGCGCGCGATAACGGATGTGCGGGTGTTATCGACCCGTCCAGACAAAAGCCAGGCCTGTGGCATCTGGCTCTCTTTTTCTGGAATGACCAAATTGGTCCGCAGGTCGAGATGGTGGGCGAGCCGACACCCATCACACTGGACTGATGCGCATTTCACCTATTTGATCAACGGTAGAAACGCCTTCACAACCTGATCATAAACGTCGCGCTTGAAGGGGACGATCAGGTCAGGGACCTTGTCCAGATCTTCCCAACGCCAGCCTTGGAATTCCTGCTCATGTTTGCCGCCTCCAGGCGTCAAGACATCGATTTCACTGTCGTCACCGTCGAAACGAAATGCGAACCAGCGTTGTCTCTGACCGCGAAATTTGCCTTTCAAGCCAATGCCGAGCAAATTGTCTGGCAGATCATAAAAGAGCCAGTCTTCAGCTTCCTTCAAAAGGGTAATGGATTTGATCGAGGTTTCCTCGAACAATTCACGCTTGGCTGTCGCAAGCGGATCTTCACCCTTGTCTATGCCCCCTTGTGGCATTTGCCATGTATGAGCGCTTTTCAGCAATTCGGGAGAATTGACGCGGTCACCAATCCAGACCTTGTTGTCTTTGTTGAATACACAAATGCCGACGCAGTCGCGATATGGATAGTCTTCACGGGATTTCATGTCAGAAGTGCCTTATTGCCGCAATAAAGTGGTGAGGGGGACGAGGGCAAAGCCGCGCTGGCGCAGGCTCTGTGTCCATTCGGAAATGGTCCGGACGCTGGTGGGGAAGGCGGACGCGATGCCTAATGCAAAGCCATTTTCCTGGGCGATGGTTTCCAGCTGGATCAGTCGGGTTTCGATGTCAGCTTCCCGACCCTGAAAGTCCAGCACAAGGTCGGCCTTGAGATTGGGGACATTCATATTGGTGGCGATGGCATTCAGTCGACTGCGGCCCGATGCGCCGCTTTCCAGATAGAGCAGACCGTTGGTTTGCATTTCGCGCATGAAGTCTGAGCCAGCCAGTTCATCGGCAGAGAATCTGGCGCCCATATAATTCATAACGCCAACATAGGAATCAAACCGGCCCAGCACCCAATTGAGGTTGGCCTTGTTGGCGTCGGTCTTTGCCGTTGTGAGCAGCGTATGGGGTCCTGGATCATTGTTGGGATAGTCGAACGGTTCCATTGGTACCTGAACGAGCAATTCGTGGCCCTGACTACGGGCCTTTTGGGTCCAGCGTGCCAATGAATTGCCATAAGGCGCGAAGGCCAATGTCACGTCCGGTGGCAAAAGGCTGAGTGCTTCTTGCGTGGTGGTTTGGGACAGGCCAAGTCCATCCACCACGATGGCGATCTTCGGCAAGCCTGCAATGGCATCGCTGTTGACCGGGCGCGCAAAGAGTTTGAAGGGCTGCTGTGACGTGGAAGCGTTGCCGGTGTCGTTCAATTGCGGCGAGGAAGGATCCAGGATGCGGATGCCATCGTCGCTGTTGGACGTCATTTGATCGGGATTGGTCTTATCGGGAAATAAGGGTGGATTGGTCTGTTGGCCGGGACTGTCGAGATTGGTTTCCGGAATGCCGGGTTTGATGCCCGGGCGCATGCCTTCAACTCCAATCTTTGTGGTTTGTTGCATGGTTGCGGCCAAATCGACCTTTTCGCTCGGATAGCCGCCATTGGGGTCTTCCACCATGGCGATCCAGCCAATCAAACCAGCCACCACAACACCAAGTGTGCCGACGGATCCGAACATGAAGATGTGGGACAGGCCGGATTTTTGCTTCTTATTTTGACCGAGGGGTTTTTTTAGATCATTCGCCGCCATGGTCCATCTTTCGAAAAGAGGACAAGAAGAAGGCAGTTCACGGGGAACTGCCTTCGATTATTTTGTTATTTGGCTTTGGCCGGGAAGGCGTCGTTTTGCTCTTCACCATTCATCAGCTTGAGGGCGTATTGCAACTGGGTGTCTTTGTCCACTTCAGCTGGCACATAGGATGGGGAATAGGCCTCTTTGGCTTTTTCCTTGTCCTTGGCGGCTTTGCCCGCATCATTTTCACCTTCGGCTTCCAGATGACCCTTCAGCTTGGCCTCGGTGGTTGCCGTTGTCGGGAAGCGCTCTTTCAGCTCATCAGGCAGTTCCTGCTTGACGAAAATGTCCGGCACGATGCCTTTGGCCTGAATGGAGGTGCCCGACGGGGTGTAATAGCGTGCCGTGGTCAGGCGGATTGCACCATTGTTGCCAAGCGGAATGATGGTCTGTACCGAGCCTTTGCCGAAGCTCTTCGAGCCAACAATGGTCGCCCGCTTGTGGTCGAGCAAAGCACCAGCCACAATCTCGGAGGCAGACGCCGACCCACCATTGATCAGCACGATCAGTGGACGGCCCTTGGTCAGGTCACCGGCGCGGGCATAGAAGCGCTTGACTTCATCCTTGTTGCGGCCACGGGTCGAGACAATCTCACCCTGGTCGAGGAAGGTGTCGGAGATGGCGATGGACTGATCGAGCTGGCCACCCGGATTTGAGCGCAGGTCGAGGATGAAGCCCTTGATCTTGTCGTCGCCGATTTCTTCTTCCAGTTTGGCAATGGCATCTTTCAGGCCGTTGAAAGCCTGCCCGTTGAACTGGGTGATACGGACATAACCGATATCGCCAATGGCCTTGGAGCGAACGGACGAAATCTTGATGATTTCGCGGGTGATGGACACCTTGATCGGCTTTTCCGCACCCTTGCGAACGATGGTCAGCTCGATCGGCGTTCCAACCCGTCCGCGCATTTTGTCAACCGCTTCGCTGAGCGAAAGCCCACGAACCGGTTCATCATCGAGATGCGTGATCAGGTCATCGGCGAGGATGCCTGCACGGTGGGCGGGGGTGTCGTCAATGGGCGAAATCACCTTGACCAGACCGTCCTCCAACGTGACTTGAATCCCCAGACCACCAAATTCACCGGAGGTCTCGACCGTCATGTCTTCGAAGCTTTCCGGCGAAAGATAGCTCGAATGGGGATCAAGGGAGGTCAACATGCCGTTTAGGGCGGCAGCGATGAGCTTCTTGTCTTCCGGTTTTTCGACATATTCGCGGCGTACGCGCTCGAAGACATCGCCAAACAGATTCAGGTTACGATAAGTATCGGAGCCTGCTGCATTGGCGGTGCCCGTCGCATCCCACGGCGACACTGCCAGGGTGACAACAAGGCCAGCACCCATGAGAGCACCGATAAGCAAGAGTGAGAGTTTACGGATCATCCGTCTGCCTTTTCTTTCAAAGCTACTGTCCACCATGGCGCGGGATCAATTGCCGCGCCATCTTTTCTCAATTCCAAATATAACACCGGGCGAGACGCGCCGGAGTCAAGCACATCCGTCGCTGCCAGTCGTGTTTTTTGCATTGTACCAACTGGTTCGTTAGCCAATACGAAAGATCCTACGTCCGCAATGAGGTTATCCATCCCGGAAAGGACTATATGGTAGCCGTCTCCGGCATTTATGATCAAGAGTTTACCGAAGGATCTGAACGGTCCTGCGTAAACAATCCAGCCATCTGCCGGGCTGGTGACCTGTGCGCCGATGCGTGTGGCGATCGACAGACCTTGCGTCTGGCCACCAAAACCATCATTCGACCCAAAGCCTTTGAGGACGGTGCCGCGCGCAGGCAGCTGCAACAGGCCCTTCATTTTACTGAAAGGTATGGCAGGAGAAAGGCGAGCTGCGTCTTTTAGGGCGGCAATTTTTTGTTTCTTCGTTTCCAGTTTCTTCTCAAGCTGGCGTTTTTCTGCTTCCTTGGCCTCTTCCACAGCCAAACGGGCGGCCTTGATCTCTTTTTCCATGCCATCGATCAGCTCCTGCAAGCTGCGGGCGCGGGCAGCCAATTGGCTGGTTTTTTCTTCTTCCGAGCGAGCAGCTTCAAGGGTGGTGGCTTCCTGCTCCTTGCGCTTGGCGACCAGCAGGTCGAGGCGTTCGCGTTCTTCCTGCAATTTGCCAAGGCCGCCTTGCAGGGCCTTTTTTTCCTGTTCGATCTTGGTTTGAAGGCGGATCAGGGCTTCAAGTTGGGCCGCGAGCGACTGGGCTTCAAGGCGCACTTCAGGCACCAGCGTGCTGAGCAGGATGGCAGAGCGGACCGCGCTCAAGGCTTCATTGGGGCGGATGAACAGGGCCGGGGGCGGATTGCGACCAATGCGTTGGAGGGCGGCGAGAATCTCGGACAGGGAATCACGCTGTTCAGCCAGCGAGACGCGCAAATTGGTCTGGTCAGCAAACAGGGTGCGCAGGCGGGTTTCACGGTCAGACAGGGAGCTTTCCAGATTCTTGATCCGTTCGGCCGTTGCCAACAGATCCTGCTGGATGGTTTCGCGATCCGAGCGCAATTGCTCGATTTCCTCTTTCAGCTCCTGTTGCCGCTCGTTCGACAGGGCAATCGAGGCTTCGATCTCCGTGAGGGCCTCTTCTTGTTGTTTGCGCGCGGCGAGCCGGGCTTCCAGCGCTCGGGCTGCGCGTTGCTCGGCCTCGGTTTTGGCCGGATCTGTTGTTTCAGACCCAGATGTATCAGTGGAGGCTGGCTTGCTTGGCGTCTCGCCATTCTGGGCTTGAAGGGGGGGCATGATGGACAGGCAAAGGACAACAGTTGCAGCAGCCGTCACCCTCTGGATGCCGACTTTGATGCGGCTGCCAGAGCTGGCTTTGTTGTCATGTCTGTCGCGCAACCGAATCATCTGCCCTGCCTCTTTGAGCGCAATGTAAATCAACCGATGCAGTGGTGGAATCGCCTGACGGAAAATTCAGGGCCGCGTCCCCGCCTTTGCTGGCAGCGTTGTTGCGATCAAGCGCGGGTGAATGGGCAATCGATGCGAATGTGCCGGTTCAAATGCGATGATAGGGGTGGCCGGTGAGGATAGTGATGGCGCGGTAGACCTGTTCGGTCAGCAGCATGCGGGCCAGCTGGTGCGGCCATGTCATGGCACCAAGTGCGAGTTTGGTGTCGGCCCGGGCAAGCAATTCGTCGCCATGACCATCGGGGCCGCCAATGACGAAGGCGACCGCGGGCGCACCTGCATTGCGCTGCTTGTCGATCAGCTTGGCAAAGGCTTCGCTGGAGATATTCTTGCCATGCTCATCAAGGGCGATGATATAGGCGCTGGACGGCAGGCTTTTGAGGAGCTGGTCTGCTTCCTGACTTTTTCGCTCCGGTGTGGAGCGCGCACGGCTTTCGGCAAACTCGATGATGTCCGGGCCGGACAGTCCCAAAGAGCGTCCAGCCTTTTTCGCCCTGTCCTGATAACGCGCGACAAGATCAGTCTCCGGGCCGGCTTTTTGCCGCCCGATAGCTGCTATGACTAGCTTCATCTTCCTTACCCGTGGATCAAGAGAGGGTCATTGCACACAGCGCCGATCCACTCGATTGATCATTGTCAGCCGCTCAATCGTCGCCTTGAGCTTCGGCTGCCCACATTTTCTCGATATTGTAGAATTCGCGGACTTCCGGGCGGAAGATGTGAACAATATGGTCGCCCGTGTCGATCAGCACCCAATCGCAATTGGGCAGACCTTCCACATGTGCATTGCCAAAGCCATTGTCCTTGAGGTCTCGCAAGAGACGATCAGAGACGGCACCGACATGACGATGGGAACGACCGGAGGCGATGACCATGAAGTCGGCAAGGGCTGATTTGCCGCGCAGGTCAATGGACAAGATGTCCTCTGCCTTGGACTCATCCAGGCTTGCGAGGATCAACTCGAGGGCCTGTTCAGGATCCTTGCGATCCGTCACGAGGCTTACGGGAGAGAGGCCTTCTGGCATGATCTCCATTTGGGTTGCGGTAGACAGGAATGTACCTCTTATATCAAACTGCATTGCAGCTTCTGCCGTTCATCGATCCGTCTTTCATGATGGTGAACGGAAATGGAAAGGCGAAAATCTGACCCGAAAACCAAATCGTCGCTTAAATAGGATATGTCACGCTGTATGACAATTTCAAGGCTGTTGCTTTTGCTACAGCGATTGCTCCTGCGAATGTCGCCTCAGCGCCGTCGAAGACAGATGTGAGCGGGGCCCATACAAAAAAGTCCAGACAGGGCAGGGCGCGCCCGCGAGCGCTCTTGCCCGATTGTCTTGAATGCGAGCGTGAGCAAACGCTTTTGCGGCTGTCGCCTTTAGCGGTGCGCGACTGTATCCGGGTCTGTCCACAATTGCAACCGGCATTGAGGCCATTATTGACTGCCATTGTTGCCAATGGTGAAACTGCATCAAATTGTCCGCTCCCATGATCCAGACCAGGTCAACGCCACGGGTGCGCTGTTGCAGCCATTTGAGGGTCATGGCGGTGTAGGTCGTGCCTGCCTGGGCCTCAAGGCCGGTGACCTCAATACGCGGGTGATCCATGATCTTTGCGGTATATGCGATGCGGCTGTCGAGATCGGGTAAGTCTCTGATATCCTTGAGTGGATTTCCCGGTGTGACCAGGCACCAGATGCGATCAAGATGGAGGCGACGCAGAGCCGTTAAGGCCACATGGCGGTGGCCTTCATGGGCGGGATTGAAGCTTCCACCATAAAGGCCAACGCGCATGCCCGGCGCAAAGGGCGGAAGCGCTATGCCATGGGTTCGGGACCGGGTCTTGTCAGCTGTCATGCTGGGGTCCCTTTCTGCGGTGCCGTGTCAGTTACGTCAAAAGCCATTGGATCAGATCGCGTTCTTAAGGCCGGGTCTGGCCCGTGCCATGGACACGATATTTGAAGCTTGTCAGTTGCTCCAGACCCACCGGGCCACGGGCATGCATGCGGCCTGTGGCGATACCGATTTCGGCACCCATACCAAACTCGCCGCCATCAGCAAACTGGGTCGAGGCGTTGTGCATAACAATGGCACTGTCGACTTCATTGAGGAAGCGTTCGGCGGCGGCGGCGTCCTCGGTGAGAATGCTTTCGGTATGGCTGGAGCCGTAAGTGGCGATGTGATCGATCGCATCGGCCACCCCATCCACCAATTTGGCAGAGATGATGGTATCGAGATATTCCGTCGACCAATCCTCTTCCTTCGCCTCTTTGGCGGCAGGGAAAAGGGCGCGAATTTCGTCGGTGCCACGGATTTCGCAGCCTGCAGCGGCAAGCGCTTCAAGCACGGGCTTACCGATCTTCTCGGCCACGGCCCGGTCGATCAGCAAGGTTTCTGCCGAACCACAAATGCCGGTACGACGCATCTTGGCATTGACCGTTATGTTGACGGCTTTGGTCGCATCGGCGGCTTTGTCAATATAGATATGGCAAATGCCTTCAAGATGGGAGAAGACCGGCACGCGGGCTTCTTCCTGCACCCGGCCAACCAGACCCTTACCGCCACGGGGCACGATGACGTCGATATTGCCGCCAAGGCCGCGGAGCATTTCACCCACTGCGGCGCGGTCGGTCGTTGGGACGATCTGGACGGCATCGGCTGGCATGCCTGCGGCTTCCAGCCCCGCAACAAGGCAGGCATGAATGGCGCGGGAGGAATGGTAGCTGTCCGAGCCACCGCGCAGGATCGCCGCATTGCCGGCTTTCAGGCAAAGAGCTCCTGCATCGGCGGTGACATTGGGGCGGCTTTCATAGATGACACCGATGACCCCAAGCGGCGTGCGGACGCGTTCGATCTTCAGGCCGTTCGGACGGTCCCAACCAGCAATGATGCCGCCGATTGGATCTGGCAGCTCGACAATCGCATCAAGTCCGGCAGCGATGGCCTCGATCCGGCTCTCATCAAGGGTCAGGCGATCAAGAAAGGCCTTGCTCATCCCGTCTTCCTTGCCCTTGGCAACATCCTTGGCGTTGGCTTCGAGTATAGCGGGGATGGAGGCACGGATAGCGATCGCCGCTTCGCTGAGGGCCTTGTTTTTCTGCGCGCTCGGGGCATTGGCCAGATGGCGTGCGGCGGCGCGGGCACGGCGACCGAGATCGCTCATGATGTCTGCGACAGTGCTGGTCATGTCATTCATAGTGGATTCCCCCAATTGGACGGCAGCCCCGGATCTTCTTGTCGATCAGTCTGTTCGATATAGGATTGAAGCTTTCGACAGGTCAAGTCGAGATTGTGTGATGAAGCAGGCTAGGTCTTAGATTTGGTAGGCCGGTTCGTGGTCTCGCAGAACCATATCGTCTCGATGAATGAGCTCCGGTCGACCGTCATAGCCCAGAAGGCTCGCAATGTCGGATGATTTATGGCCAATGATCTGGTCTGCTTCGATGCGGTCATAACCAATCAGACCACGGGCAATTTCCTGTCCGTCGAGCCTTTTGATGATGACCGCGTCGCCCTTGGCGAAATTGCCTTCAAGCAGCTTGACCCCGGCGGGCAGCAGGCTCTTGCCGGACAGCAGGGCCCTGACCGCGCCATCATCAAGGGTCAAGATGCCCTGTGGTTCCAGATGGCCATTGATCCAGCGCTTGCGCTGGGTGATCGGGTTGGCAACAGCGGTGAACCAGCTGCATTTGCGCCCATCCATCACCGCTTTGAGCGGATTGTAATCGCCACCATTGGCGATGATCATGTTGGCCCCGGCATTGACCGCGATCTTGGCGGCAGCAATCTTGGTGGTCATGCCGCCCTTGGCAAGGGCCGAGCCGGCACTGCCTGCCATGGCTTCGATGGCGGGGGTGATATGCTCGATGATCGGAATATGTTTGGCGTCCGGGTTGGTGGCGGGCGGCGCGGTATAGAGGCCATCAATGTCGGACAGGAGAATCAGGCAATCGGCACTGATCATGGTGGCGACGCGGGCCGCGAGCCGGTCATTGTCACCGAACTTGATTTCGCTGGTCGCCACTGTGTCATTTTCGTTGATGATCGGCACAGCCCCCAGATCGAGCAATTTGGTCAGGGTGGCACGGGCATTGAGATAGCGGCGGCGTTCTTCTGTGTCTTCGAAGGTCAGCAGAATCTGACCTGCAGTCAGATCGACCTTGTGCAGGGCATCGGCATAGGCTTCGCCCAAGGCAATCTGGCCGATGGCGGCTGCGGCCTGGCTTTCCTCGAGCTTTAATTTGCCTGCAGGCAGATTGGTGCGCCGCCGACCCAGCGCAATGGCACCGGAGGAGACGATCAGGACTTCCTTGCCCTGTGCCTTGAGCATGGCGATGTCATCAATCAGGGTTTGCAGCCAGGCAGCGCGCAGACGGCCGGTTTTTTCGTCAACAAGGGTCGCCGAGCCGATTTTGATGACGATCCGTTTCTGGTCCTGAAGTCTCACGATTGCATCCAATTCTGCCAAACGCGTCTTATAAAACAAGGTCAAGGTAGGAAGAGGGGCATGGCGATCTTCACGGTCGCCATGCGGTATCCTCATGCTCGGCTTCCGCCTCGCGCTTGTTTTCCGTCTCGATCTTGCTCATCAGGGCGCGCAGAATGTCGTCCATATTGGTGCGGGCAACGGCCGAAATGGCGAGAGGACGAAAGCCATTGGCGGCCTCGAATTCTGCCAGTTTCTCTTCTATATCGTCCTCGGTCAGGGAGTCGATCTTGGTCAGGGCGACGATCTCATCCTTCTCGCCCAGACCTTCATCATAGGCCTCGAGTTCACCCCGAATGACCCGATAGGCATCGAGATAATCGTCCTTTGTTGCGTCAATCAGATGCAGCAACACCCGGCAACGTTCCACGTGACCCAAGAAGCGGTCGCCAATGCCGACCCCTTCATGGGCCCCTTCGATCAGGCCAGGGATGTCAGCCATGACAAATTCACGGCCATCAATGCCAACAACCCCGAGATTGGGATGCAGGGTGGTGAAGGGATAGTCTGCGATTTTTGGCTTGGCCGAAGAAACCGAGGCTAGGAAGGTGGACTTGCCGGCATTTGGCAGACCGACAAGGCCTGCGTCAGCGATCAGCTTGAGGCGCAGCCAGATCCATTTTTCCTCGCCTTCCTGACCCGGATTGGCGTGGCGTGGGGCCTGATTGGTCGAGGACTTGAAATGGGTGTTGCCAAAGCCGCCATTGCCGCCCTTGCACAGACGATAGGTCTGTCCCACTTCGGTCATGTCCGCAAGAATGGTTTCGTTGTCCTCGTCGAGGATCTGCGTGCCCACCGGAACACGCAGAACGATATTCTTGCCTTTATGGCCATTGCGGTTGCGACCCATGCCATGCAGGCCTATTTCGGCCTTGAAATGCTGCTTGAACCGATAGTCAATCAGCGTGTTCAGGCCATTGACGCATTCGACAAGGACGTCGCCGCCCTTGCCGCCATCGCCGCCATCGGGCCCACCAAGGGCCACATATTTTTCACGGCGAAAGGAGATGCAGCCCGCTCCGCCGTCACCGGAGCGGACATAGACCTTGGCCTGGTCGAGAAATTTCATTGCATGGCCTCTTTGTATCTATTGGCGGTCAGCTCCAGATTGATCTGGGGCATGTGTGTCCCGCGCGCAATGCTGTATCCCTCGTCCCTGCCGATTTCGCAAAAGCCGAGCTTTTGCAATACACCAAGAGAGCGGGGGATTGTCCTCAAACACGGCCGCGCGGATGCGTTCGGTCGGCTCGTGGGGCAAATACCAGTCAAGAAGACGGCTTACAGCTTCTTGCATATAGCCTTTACCCCAAAAAGGCCGGTCAAGCCAATAGCCAATCGACGGCACAAAGTCGCCAATTGTGCGTTCGCTTGACGGCTTGATACCAATCACGCCGATCAAGTCGCCTTTATGGGCGATGGCCATGTTGATGCCGGCCAGTCCCTTGGCTTCGCGCTCGAGCCAGTCGTGCGCTCCGCCTTGCGGATAAGGGTAGGGGACGGCGGCCAGAGTCTCACTGACCGTGCGCTGGCTGCAAATGGCTTCGATGGAGGGCGCGTCGCTCTTGTGAAGGGGGCGCAAGAGCAGACGTTTGCTATGAAGACTTGGTCTGCGCATCATGCTGCTCCTTTGATGGTCAGGGTTTCAAAGCGCTTTGGGGCATGGGTGAAGGCAGAGGCTCCAGCCCAGTGACGCAAGGCATGCCAGATGCCGCGATCCAACCGGTAGCGGTCGATCGGAATCTTGCCGTCATAATGTCTCGAATGGGCCATGCCGGTACCGCAATATTGAAATCCGCATTTCTCAACGACGCGACGGGACGCTCCGCAGGTGACGCGACAGCGGGCTGTCACAGTGCGCAGGGAGGGCTGGTCTTTGTTCGGGTTTGAGAAAGCAAAGTCCGCAATTGCCTGAATAGCCTGGGTCGCATAATTCTTGTCCCAATAGGCTTCACGGATCATCACGCTGATTTCTGCTTCGGAGCCTGTCTTGTTGATCAGAAGGCCAATGGCGCCAACAAATGCACCTTTGTTGTCGGTCATGACAAAAGGCACAGTTTCATGTTTGGCATTTGCCTCGATCTCCGCGAGCCATTGTTCGGCTTCTGCGCGAGAAGTTGGCAGCCAGTTGCAGCAAATATTCTTGGCCAGCACTGGTTTGGTGGCCAGCGCGACAAGCATGTCGAGGTCAGCGCGCCGAGGCTGGCGCAGGATGATGGAGCTGTTTCCCAAACCCTGGATACTGTCAGGTTCGGTCTGTAACAAGCTTTCGTCTATTTCCAACATGGTGTCCTCCTGGTTGGCGATAGGTTGAAGATCAAAAGCGAAAGGGGAGACGGTGTCCCGTCTCCCCTTTTAATCTTTTGACCCTGCCAGGAGGATCTTCATCGATTTGTCGGGGTCAGGGACACCGGCAAATCGTATGTTTCATGCCAGTGTTTATTCTGCGGCTTCCGCCACCGGGTTCACGGATACATAGGTTCGGCCATTGGACTTGGTGCGAAATTCTACGTTACCCTCGGTGGTTGCAAATAGGGTATGGTCTTTGCCCATGCCTACGTTGCTGCCCGGATGCCACTTGGTTCCGCGCTGACGAATAATGATGTTGCCGGCGATGACAGTTTCACCACCGAACTTTTTCACGCCCAGACGACGGCCAGCTGTATCGCGACCGTTACGGGATGAACCACCTGCCTTTTTATGTGCCATTTTGGTGTCTCCTCGTCTCTAAACTTATTTCTCAGCGGCGAAAGCAGCAGCCTGCTCAAGCCAGTTGTCACGATCGATGCGGCCCTTGAAATTCAGAGCGTCATCAACTTTGGCGATGTCTTCTTCGGAGAAGGCAGCGATCTGTGCGAACGAGGTGATACCCAGTGCGTTCAGCTTGCCTTCCAGAACCGGGCCAACGCCGGAGATTTTCTTCAGGTCATCTTTTTCCGCAGGAGCGGTGAAGAGTGGTTCGCCTTCGGTTGCCTTGGCAGGAGCTGCTTCAGCTTCAGCTTCTTTCTTGGCAGGGGTCGCTTTTTTGGCTGCTTTCGCTGGGGCCTTGCCGCCGGTCAGGATCTCGGTGATCTTGACGGAGGTGAAGTGCTGGCGATGGCCATTACGGCGACGGGAATTCTGACGGCGACGCTTTTTGAAGATGATGATTTTACGGCCACGGCCCTGATCAACAATCTCTGCTGCAACGCTTGCGCCTTCAACAACCGGCGCACCAACGGTGGTATCGCCTTCGCTGCCAACCAGCAGCACGCTGTCAAAGGTTACGGTGTCGCCAGCTTCGCCTTCAAGCTTCTCTACCTGAATGATATCTTCGGGGGAAACAGTATACTGCTTACCGCCGGTTTTGATGACTGCGAACATTTTTTTCTCCGTTCAGTCCAGACTTCACGCCCGCAAGGGGTGGGTCCGTCTTTTTTCAGTCAGTTTTCGGGAATGCCTGAATTGCCTTTTCCATCAACGAGTTGGCGGAAAAAAGAACGCAGGCGAACGGGCACAGGAATCCTTCCTGCATCCGACTTTCCCGCGCACTATAGTGGGAAGTGGGTGTGAGTCAAGGAAAAGCTTGTCTTCTTTGCCATTTGTTGCGGGGGGCGATGGGCAGAAATGCGCCAGTTGTTGCCTTCACGATCACTCTGTCTCGAGTCCTGATCTGCGTGAGGGCTCGAATGAGATGTGGATCGCGCCTGTCGCGACCGGCCCCTTGTTGCGAAAGCATGTGGAACTTGGGTCTCCTTGCATCATTCGTGGGGGATTTCTTTGTTGCCCATCTTGAGCTTGATGGAGGGTATGTGTATGGTCCGCCCACCATTTTGAGCTTGTAGCCTGCCACTGGCTGCTCATTTGGTTTGCGGAGAGGTGCCGGAGTGGTCGAACGGGGCGGTCTCGAAAACCGTTGAGCGCGCAAGTGTTCCGAGGGTTCGAATCCCTCTCTCTCCGCCATATCCTTCCAAGATCAATAGTCTCGCGGCTCATTTGTCTGGGGCCGTTTGGTTTGTCCTGCATCCTCTAAATTGATCCCCAATTTGGCATTTGTGTCGCTTTGCTGAGGTGTTTGCTTTTCTTCGATTGCATTTTCTTGAGCAAAGGAGGGCCTTTCATGCCAAAGAGTGTTCTTATGATGGGTTGGCATTTACATTCCAATAGGCTTCGGCGTTCGGTCCGATGGCGTGCAAAGCCGCTGAAAATTTCTCGGTTTCGGCGATTGACCATATGCAATGGGCCACGATTTCAATGGCGTTGTCCGGTGAGAAGTTATGATGCTTTCGGATGCTCTTGACCTCCCTGATCCAATCGCGTCGTTCGCCAAACAAGGCTGTCTGCTCGTCCGGTTGCCAACCGTCAATGAATATCGCTTTGAGGACCGGTGGCAGCACTTGCGCAAAGGTCAGGATTTGTGTCGCTGTCAAACGCCTTCGGAACACCACCAGAACGGACTGAACCGTTGTATAAACCTGATTGCGCGTCGCCAGATCCAGTTCATTGCCGGTCTTGACGAGAAAGGCATTGAACTCATCTGTCGCATGCGCGATTTTCATTGGCATCGGCATGTTACTCTGGGTCCAGCTGTTTGGAGCGCTTCATCCAACTGGCATAGTCCGCATGAAGAGGTCGCATATCCTCATACAGCCACACCATGCGATCCAGAAACCAGAGCTTTGTGAGCATGATCGTGATGGTGCCAAAGATCGTCGCCCAGCCATCCAGCCAGATGAGGCCATGGAGATAGGGCAGGGCGGCAAGCCCGGACAGGCCGTTGAGGATGAAGCCTGCCCGAACATGGTGGGGCGGTATGGGTCTTTCTTGCCGGTTCAACCAGACACGCTCCCCGAAGACGCCTTTCGTCATCCAGTTGTCCCGGTCATCTGGCACTGGAAACAGACGGGGATTGATCCAGAGCCACAAAAGAGCCAAGGCCAGAGGCACGGCGGCCCAGACATCGATATAGATGCGGCTCCAGGCGGCAAGCGCGATCAGGGGAAGAGAGGCTACGCGGCTCCATCCGCTCCACTTGTTGGCGTGACGCTCCCAGATTTCCGGGGACATGCCCATCAGCTTTTCTGACAGTTCGGCAATTTTCATGCGGGTTTGCACTCCGTGCTTCGATAAAGGCCGCAAAGATCAGAGCAACCGATCACTGAAACTGCGACCGGCTACGGGCTTGTCTGTCTCTCGGCAAATGTTGCCCTTATGGCATTATTTGCCGGGAAGAATGGGACAGGGTGGGGGTTAGACCTGGTAGCCATATTGCTGCAAGATCTCCGATGCCATAGTCTTGTCCACGAACCCTCTGTGCACCTCGTCAATGACAGTCTGCACGCCACTTTCCGCACTTTGCAGGGTGTCATATTGCGCATCATCAGGTGTCAACATGATGAAAGACTGGTCGACATGGCTATAGACCAGTTTGATGTCGTTGCCATACTCTGCCTGGAGCTTTCGCTCCGCATCGACCGAATTCATCAGGGTTTCGAGCCGTGATCTTTGTTGATCCCGAATGGACGTCTCCGAGTTGCTCAGTTCTAAGGGGTTGCCGTTGGTCCATCGTCCGCGGGTATGGAAGAAATCCTCATTCATGTATGCACCTGTGGCCCCTTCGGGTCGAGCATCAAGCGCTTCGGACGCAATCTCCACCATGAGGCCTTGATGATCCAACCTAATGATTTTGTTGTCAGATTTTACTTTTTGCCTCGATCCAGTGTCACCAGCATCGTCCGTGCCTTCCTCCATCGCAGCAATGTCGTCCATCATGGCTCTGGTCTCGGAGACCGAGGCTGTGCGCAGCAAGGAAACGCCTTCGCGGGCGTCGACGCTGTGTCCTGAAATGATGATCGACAGTCCATTGATATTGACGGATTTTACCGGCGATTGTGGGGTGGTGTCTTCCTGAAGCGCCAGAAGCGCTGCTTGCATTTCGGCGGTCAGGGGTGGGGTTGGCGGAGCATTTCTTTGCGGCTCCGAGGTGGGGGTGGCTTTTGCCTTTGGCGTAATAAAAGGGGTTGAGGCCTTCTCTGACGGGGTCGAGATGTTATCCGCAAAATTGATGGGGATTGTCGTTTTTATCGTGCCAAGAATGGGAAGTTGCATTATGGCGCACTCACTTCAAAATTGTATTCCGTTGTGAATATTTGCAAAAGATGTGCCAAGATCTGATGGCTATTGCAGATTGCGGCGTCACGCCGCGTCTTCTCCTGCCTGGCGGTTCGGATGCTAAGCTCGATCTTGATTTTCAAAAAATAGTACGCTATGCGTATTAATATGACAAGCTATGCAAGGCAAGATGTTGCAGCCCTTCTGAAGGCTGTGTTGGCATTTGGGCGGCGGTTGCGCTCTGAGCGTACGTCGACGCGCGTCACATCATCCGCGGCGAGCATGCTCAACACCCTTTATATGCAAGGGCCAATGTCTGCGCGGCACTTGGCAATCGAGGAACGATTGCAGCCTCAGTCGCTGACCAGGATTCTCAAGCGACTGGAGGAAGATGGCTTGATCCAGCGTGACCGCAGCGTTGAGGACCAGCGTGAGCTGATCATTGCCTTGACCAAAACAGGCACGAATGAACTCGACGCAGATATGCTGGAGCGACAGAGATGGCTGGAGCAGGTCGTTGCCGATGCCCTGAGCGAAGGGGACCGCGCCCTGTTGGGGGATGTCACCCGGTTGCTGCTCAAACTCGCCTTTCATGACACTGAGGCCAAACTACAGGAAACAGATATGCCAAGCTGGGTTCACTATGCGATATTCTGGCACATATATCCGCTAGGATTTGTCGGAGCGCCCAAAAAGGGCGATGTGGCAAAGGAATGTGATCATCGTCTGGATCATATTGTCGATTGGCTTGACTATGCGGTGGAACTCGGCGTTTCCGCGTTGATGCTTGGCCCGATATTCGCCTCCTCGACGCATGGATATGACACGGTCGACTATTTCCGCATCGACCCTCGGCTTGGTGATGAGGCTGACTTTGATCGGCTGGTCACTGCCGCCAATCAGCGCGGGCTGCGCATCATTCTTGACGGGGTGTTCAACCATGTCGGGCGCAGTTTCCCAAAATTCATTGAAGCCGAAGCACAGGGAGCCGGATCAGAGGCGGCTCAATGGTTTCTTCCTTTGGAGGATCATGGCGTCCCTGACGAGATAAAATGGGAGACCTTTGAAGGTCATCAGAGCCTGATCAAACTCAATCATGCAAATCCGGATGTGGTCGACTATGTGCTTGATGTCATGACCCACTGGATGAAGCGCGGCGTGTCCGGGTGGCGGCTGGATGCCGCCTATGCAACCCCGACATCCTTCTGGCAGCAGGTTTTGCCGGCGGTGCGTCAGTCTCACCCGGAAGCCTATATATTCGGTGAGGTCATTCACGGAGACTATATCGAGTTTGTTCAGGAGACCGGTGTTGATTCCGTCACGCAGTATGAGCTTTGGAAGGCTGTTTGGAGTGCGTTGAATGATACCAATTTCTTCGAACTTGCCTGGGCACTGGATCGACATAACCGGTTCCTGGAGCATTTTGTGCCTCTTACCTTCGTTGGTAATCACGATGTCACCCGGATTGCCAGCCAGTTGCATGATATAAGACATCTGCCTCACGCCCTTGCGTTGCTCCTTCTGACGGGAGGCACGCCTTCTCTTTATTATGGGGATGAGCAAGGTTGTCGGGGCATCAAGGAAGAAAGGGAAGGCGGCGATGACGCGGTCCGTCCAGAATTTCCCGATCATCCGGAGGCTTTGCTCAGTGATGGATGGCCTATTTATCGTTTGCATCAGGATCTGATCGGCTTGCGACGCAGAAATCCGTGGCTGGTTAAGGCCCGGAGCGAAGCGCTGCATCTGGAAAACCAACAGATGGTTCTGAAAATGAGCGCGGAAGGCAATCGGCTGATCCTTGCCTTCAATGTTGGCGACAGTGATGTCGACCTTCCAGCGGGTGACGCCAGCAGCCTGCTGATGGGCGATGGTCATCTAAGCAAGAATGGCGATCATGGCACGGTTCGCGTCAAGGCTCATAGCTGGTGCGTCTTGTCTTCTTGATTGCCCGACGATGGCTGACGACAGGGTGCGCGCGTCAAGCTGGAAATGCTGACATTCGCGCACCCAGACCCTCACATCTCAAAGAATGGGTCATCGGCGTTTTTCAGCGAACAACGATTCCCATCGGGATCCATGAAGCGGCCGATTGTTCCCCAATCATAGCTGACAACTTCCACATCAATGCCTTTGCTGGAGAGCAAATCAGCCGCAGCCTGAACATCCTTGACATTAAAGCGCAACGATGTCGGATTCTCCGCAACCGTCTTTCGAGACGCCTTGAAGACGCCTTCAGTTTCAATCATCAAATAGCCAGATCCGAAATGAAGGCAACAAAGAGCCTCTTTTTCGAACCATACAGGCAGACCGATCTTGTCCCGATAGAAGGCGACACATTCATCAAACCTCTCGGTGAACAGGATCAATCCCGGTGTCACCAAGTGGTCAAGAAAACTGTTTTCCGGGTTTGCTTGTTTGGATTCCAATGTCATTTGATCCACTTTCTCAGTTATACAATGAGGGGGCTTACGTTCTTGATATTTCGCTTGTTTGCTTTGGTCATCCAAAGAGCAATTGCCGATAGGACAAATTCACTTCCGGAAATTTGAGCAGGCCAAGCTGGTCTGCTGCATCTTGAACATCATCTCTCAGCGCGGGCAGCGCGGATTCCTCATCTGTCATAACCGCGATTTCAACAAATGAACCAAGCCCGTCTATGTGATCGAGCGTTACGTGAAATGCATCGACGAAGTAGATGTCTCTTCTTTTGCGGATCTTCCATTTTTCCTCAAAGCCAAGTGACTTGAGCATGGAAAGCGCCTTGTCGAAATTGGACAGATCCATGGCAATGCATTCGTCCTTGGCCGGGCCCTTGGATATCCAGAGAACCCGGTCAGACGGTTGCATGTGCCTGAGGGTGTGAAACTGGTTGTTCGCCTCTAGTCGCGCATCAGCAAGATCGAGAAAAATGTCGGTTTCGGTATTGCCGAGCGTGAAGGGAATGGCTGCCATTTCCTTGAGGCGTTCAAGCACTGACGGGATATCGTCAACCTTGAATTTCCTCTCCACCTCGAAGCGGCCCTTAAAATGGTTCCCGGGGTCAGTCAGCATGCCTTTCGTTTCGAGACTTGATGCATTCTGTTGCATGGCACAACTCCAACTGTCTGCTTTTGCGAGAGTATCTTGATGGTGCAGGTTCTTTGATGCCTGTTGCGACAGAGGGCAGTGGCGCTCAGCTTTAGAAGCGTCAGGCAAACGTCACCCATGCCTAGGCATATGGGTTGCCGGGCGCGTCTTGTCGAGCTGTCTGCGCCATGCTTTTGTTTCAGGATATTTTAGTGAAAGTGCGTCAGGGTTTCAGTTGGCTACTGTCTTGAACATACGCTGTCGCGGATGATGAGTTCACCGGACAGAAGCAATTTTACTGAAGGCTGTGCTCTGCCATTGCTGATCAGATCGTCGAGAATGCGCAGCGCCATTGCACCAATCTTCTGCTTGGGTACGTCAAGGGACGTGAGAGGCGGTTCGAACGCGGCCGCTGTCGGCAAATTGTCGATGCCGATGACGGACACATCTTCAGGCACGGAGATCCCTCGGCGGCGCAAGGCGCGCACAAAGCCAAAGGCTATAATGTCGTTTGCGCAAAGATAGGCATCCGCCAGCGTGTCGATTTTGTCCAATTGTTCAACGGATTGAGCAAATGATCCGTCCAGTGTCGAGGCGACGGACAGAATTTGGGCGGGATCAACCTCCAGTTCCAGCCTTTCCATGCTGCGCAGGAATGCATCATGACGCAGTTGAAAGTTGGCAACCGCGGAATGGCTGCTGACCATACCGATCTTTTTATGCTTCAGGCTCTTGAAATATTCGAGAGCCCGATAGACGAGCTGGTCATTGTCCATGTTGACAAAGTTGCCATTCATGAATGGTTTGTGGGTATCGATGATCACGCAGGGCAGATTGTGGGACAGAATCGATTCGATGTCGTCATCGGTCAATTCCGTTCCAAGGGTGATAAAGCCGCTCAGTTCAGCCCCTGCCAGCCCCTCGAGAATTTCGTTGATCGTGGCATTTTCGTAGGAAACAACCTGCAGGAAATAGTCAAGGCGCGTCGCCTCAAAGGACATCCCGTCAATATAGTCGGAAATGAATACATTATGGTCGCGGTTCACTGTCTGACCGTGTCGGGCAATCTTGAGAAACCTTACTGTATTAAGGGTTTCTGGCACCGCAATATCCCCGCGCTGGCGTTCGCGCTTGGGGATATAGCTCAGGGATTCCATCGCTTGAAGCACCCGGTTGCGGGTCTCAAAACTGATCTCGCCTTTGCGATTCACGACGAGCGATGCTGTGGCCATGGAAACATCGGCCAGCTCTGCTACTTGTCTCAGGGTAGCTGCCTTTTTTGACTTGGTTTCCATTTGATCCCTTCGACCCCTGTCTTCTGAGCAGAATTCCTACATCGGCACACGCCTTGTGATCAAGCGCGCAATTGGTTGGTTTGTGAAGTTTACTAAATTAATAGGTGAAATATACTAAATTAAATTCACTAAACAGCAAAAAATTTATTGAAATAGTGGTGGATATATGAGAGCCTTTTACTAAATTCGATGGCGCGCCTACTGAAGGAGGAAGGTATGCGGAAGCTCGATCGAAACTTCTCCCTGTTGATTATGCTGATCGTAGCGTTGCTGGTGTTTGGCGGTATTACGTCTGGGGGCGGGTATCTTTCCCTCTTTAATTTGCAGTCCATGGCCAATCAGGTGCCTGAAGTCGGCTTGCTGGCTATCGGCGTCATGCTTGCCATGTGTGCTGGCGATGGCGGGATTGATTTGTCGGGCATCGCCATGGCCAATCTGGCGGGGGTTGCTTCGGGTCTGTTCGCTCTGACCTATTTCCCCGTCAACGAGATGCCGGTCGCGTTTACGGCCGCCTTTATCGCAGGATGTCTGGTTGTTGGCACGGCGGGCGGCATTCTTAATGGCATCATCATTTCAAAACTGGGCATCACGCCGATCCTTTGCACGCTCGGCACGCAAATGTTTTTCACCGGTGTGACCGTTGTCTTGTCCGATGGCCGTGCGGTCCGAATCGGGGCGCCGGGGCCTCTCTATGAGATGGGCAACGGGTATGTTTTCGGGATTCCGTGGAGCTTCCTGCTGTTCATCATTGTCGCTGTCGTGCTGGGCGTGGTGCTGCGCTTCACCCGCTATGGCGTCAAGCTGATGATGACGGGTGCCAATCAGAAGGCGGCCGCATTCAGTGGCTTTGCCCATGGCCGGATCCTCATCACCACCTATGGCATTTCCGGTCTGCTGGCCGGCTTGTCCGGCGCGATTATCGCGGCCCGCAATGTCAATGTGAAATGGGATTACGGCACCACCTATCTGCTGGTCGCCATCCTGATTGCCGTCATGGCAGGGGTGAAGCCCGAGGGCGGTTATGGCCGGGTGATCAATGTCGTCTTGAGTGCGGTGATCCTGCAGCTGATGACCAGCCTGCTGAACTTTATCGGTCTTTCCAATTTCGTCCGCGATCTGGCGTGGGGAGCAATGCTTATTTTCTTCCTGTTCGTCAACCGTTTGGCTCTCGTTGAACATTTCGCGGTGCTGTTCGCTTCGAGGCAACCCCCTCATGCTTCGAAGTCTCAAAGTTGAGGGACACTCTACATACCTGGATATTTCTCGGGAGGAAATCATGAAACAGGGTCTTAAGAAATCATGCGTTCTCGCCGCTGCATTGCTGTCTGCTGTTGCAATGACCTCGGTGCAGGCAAATGCTGCGGATGCCAAGTCGATCACCACCGTCGTCAAGATCAGCGGTATCCCCTGGTTTGACCGGATGGAAACCGGCGTCAAGAAATTCGCCGAAGCCAATCCGGACATGAAAATCGAGCAGTTCGGTCCGTCCACGGCCGATTCCGCCCAGCAGCTGCAGATCATCAACGATCTGGTTGCCAAAGGCACCGATGCACTGGCCGTCGTGCCGATGGATCCCTCGATCATCGAAGGTATCCTGAAACGCGCCATGGATCGCGGTGTTGTTGTTGTCACCCACGAAGCAGACAACCAGAAAAACACCATGGTCGATGTCGAGGCTTTCGATAATTCCGACTATGGGGCAGCCATGAACGAACGGCTGGCCCAATGCATGGGCGGCAAAGGCAAATGGACCACCTTCGTTGGCGGCCTTGGCTCTCGTACACACATCCAGTGGGTGACCGCGGGTGAGGAAAATGCCAAGAAGTATCCTGACATGGAACTTGTCGATGCCAACAATGAGAGCTTTGACGACGCCAACCTCGTTTACAACAAGGTCAAGGAACTGCTGCGCAAGCATCCGGACCTGAAGGGCATTCAGTCCTCTGCTGGCAATGATGTTCTGGGTGCCGGGCGTGCCATTGAAGAAGCTGGTCTGGCTGGCAAGGTCTGTCTGGTTGGTACCGGTCTGCCAAATCCTGCTGCGGCCTATCTCGATTCCGGTGCGATCACCGCGATCGGCTTCTGGGATCCGCAAAAAGCTGGCATGGCAATGAACGCGGTTGCCAAGATCCTGCTGGAAGGTGGCAAGATTACGGATGGTATGGATCTCGGGGTAGAAGGGTATGAGAAAGTCACCGTCAAGCCAGGTGCTGGCGATGGTCTTCTTGTCTTCGGCAACGGCATGGTCCTGGCCGACAAGGAAACCTACAAAGATTATCTCTTCTGATTGAATTGAAACTTTGCTTTCCGGTCCCGCAAGCTTTGCGGGGCCGGACCATGGCGCGTGGTTTGGTGTGACCTTTCAAACCCGCCCGTGTGCGCCAAGTTGAGTCTACGCCTTTCACAATTCTCAAGACGGAAGTGCCGTCCATGTCCCAAATTCCCGAAAACGCTCCCCCATTTTTGGAACTTCAAGGCATCCACAAACGCTTTGGCGGTGTGCATGCCCTGCGCGGTGTCAGTATGACATTGCGCGAAGGCGAGGCCTATCATCTGCTTGGTGAGAATGGATGTGGCAAAAGCACAGTGATTAAAGTGATCTCGGGTGCGTATCTTCCCACCGAAGGAGAGATCATCCTTGACGGGCGCAGCCTCAAACGCCTCACCCCTATCCAGGCACTCGAAGCTGGCATTGAAACGGTCTATCAGGATCTGTCTTTGCTGCCGAACCTGACGGTTGAAGAAAATGTCGCTTTGGGGCAGCAACTCGTGGCGGGGCGAGGTCGGCTTTTGCGCGGTCTTGATAAAAAGACACTCACCAGCACCGCCGAGGAAGCCATTCGCAATGTTGGTCTTGAGCCAACACGACAGTTGCTAAAATCTCCGACCTCCACATTGCCTTTGGCCATCCGGCAGCGTGTTGCCATCGCCCGGGCGATCGCAGCAAAGGCTCGGCTGGTCATTATGGACGAGCCCACTACATCTCTGACCCGCAAGGAAGTGGATGTGCTGATCGAGCTGGTGGCGAAATTGCGGGCGCAGAATGTGGCCGTGCTGTTTGTTACGCATAAACTTGAAGAAAGCTACCGGATTGGTGGTCAGGTCATCGTCTTTCGGGACGGTCTGTGCGTCGAGCAGGGACAGATCGCCGATTATTCGCGTGCCGATCTGGCCAGACTTATGACGGGGCGCGAGATCAAGATTTCCCGCTATCGTGAAGGTGTTCCCTTCAAAGAAGAGATCTTCAGGGCGAAGGGCGCAACTGCGGGGGACGCGTTTCACAATATCAGTTTTTCGGTCAAGAAAGGCGAAATTCTGGGCATTACCGGCCTGTCGGATTCCGGCCGGAACGAGCTTGCCTTGGCCATGACAGGGCATTTGCCCCTCGATAAGGGATCTTTTGAGATCGAAGGTCGGGAAACCGGGATTTCATCTCCGAAGCGGGCCATCGATCTGGGCATTGGCTATGTGCCCGAAGACCGTCTGTCCGAAGGCCTGTTTATCGAGAAGTCGATTTTCGAGAATGAAGTGACCCTGCTGTTTGACAAGCTGGTCAACAAGCTCGGACTGATCAACAAGCGCAAGGGCCGGATCGAGGCCAGCCGCATCTCCAAGCTGATGACCGTTAACACGACCGATATCGACCTGCCGGTCGGCGCTCTGTCCGGGGGCAATCAGCAAAAGGTCCTGATCGGACGCTGGCTCAGCATCGAGCCGCGCATTCTGGTGTTGCACGGGCCAACGGTTGGGGTCGATGTCGGTTCGAAAGACGCAATTTATCGCGCAATTCAGGCAATGGCGGAACGGGGTATCAGCCTGATCATCGTTTCTGATGATCTGCCTGAGCTTTTCCAGAATTGCGATCGCATCCTGGTGATGAACCGGGGAGAGATGGTCGACGAACTGGACGCTGCAACAAGCGACGAGGAGCGTGTCTATCGCTCGATGCTCGCCAGCACGCGGGAGGCCGCCGAATGACAATGGTTCAGAATATGGAAAACACCGTTTTATCTTCAGGCAAACAAGGCAAGCTCCTTCAGGTTGGCGCGCTTTTCAAGCGGCGTCCCGAATTGATCAGTCTTGCGATTCTTGTCGTGATCTGTTGCTTGGTCTCAGTGCTCAATCCTGCCTTCTTGCAGCCCTCTTCGCTGATCGATATGGGGCGGTCGAGCGTTGTGACGGGCCTGTTTGCCCTTGGGGTTTTCTCCATCCTCGCTGTGGGTGGGATCGATGTATCCTTTACCGCAATCGCTGCGTTGACCATGTATTCCGCGACCTTGTTCGTGATCAATGTCTGGCCGGATGCGCCCATGTGGCTGGTCATCAGTGCAGCTGTTCTGGGCGGTGCCCTGCTTGGCGCTGTCAATGGCTGGATGGTTCACAAATTGAGCGTGCCATCCCTCATTGTCACCATCGGCACACAATATCTGTTTCGCGGTATCCTGTTGGCCTTCATCGGGACGGTCTGGCTGATGGAATTGCCACCGCAGATGATTGCCTTTGGCAAGGCGCCGCTGTTTGAATTCCAGAGCGCTGCGAATACCACGGTCGCCCTACCTTTGTATTTTCTGATCTTCCCGGCGGCTGCGATCCTGACCTGGTTCATGTTCAACAAGACGCTGATGGGGCGCGCCATCTTTGCCACCGGTGGCAATGCCAGCATTGCCGAGCGTCTTGGCTATGACCAGCGTGTGGTTCACGTGTTTGTCTTTGCCTTCACGGGTGCTCTCGCAGCCATGGCCGGTATCATCCATGTCTGTTCCAACCGGATGGCCAATCCGTTCGATCTTGTTGGATCCGAGATTGAAGTGATCGCTGCGGTCGTCTTGGGTGGGGCACGTATCACAGGGGGCACAGGGACCGTTTTCGGGACCGTGACCGGCGTTCTTCTGATCACTGTCGTGAACAATTCCCTCGTGCTGGTCGGCATTCCATCGACATGGCAGCGCGTGGTGGTTGGTGCGTTCATTCTGTTGGCCGCAGCCTTCTTTGTTCGGCGCCAGAAATAACAAATTCCAGTTTTTGAACATCCCGAAAAGAAAGGGAACGAGATGAAGAAGTTTCTCAATAAGCCTGAAAATTTTGTCGATGAAATGCTCGAAGGCATCTATCGCGCTCATCCGGAGGTGACTTATGCCGCGGAAGATCTTCGTTGTTATGTGACCGCAAAGCCGGTTCCGGGCAAGGTGGGTATCGTCACTGGTGGCGGATCGGGGCATTTGCCAACTTTCCTTGGGTTTGTCGGCAAGAATATGCTTGATGGGTGTGGCGTTGGGGGTGTCTTCCAGTCGCCAAGCGCGGATCAGCTTGCCGAAGTGACACGCTATGTGGATCAGGGCGCTGGCGTTCTCTTTCTCTATGGCAATTACACCGGCGATATCATGAATTTCGACATGGCTGGTGAGCTGGTCGAGTTGGATGACATCGAAACTGCAACGGTGGTGGGCAATGATGATGTGGCCTCCTCGGTGGTTGGTGAAGAGCACAAGCGTCGCGGTGTTGCCGGAATCTTCTTCCTTTACAAGGCGGCGGGGGCTTCTGCGGCCCAGATGAAGCCGCTGGCGGAGGTGGCGCGGATTGCCGAGAAAGCCAAAAACAGAACCCGCACCATGGGTGTTGCCCTTTCTCCCTGCATTGTGCCAGAAGTCGGCAAACCGGGCTTTGAGATTGGCGAGAACGAAATGGAAATCGGCATGGGTATCCATGGGGAACCGGGTATTACTCGCAAGGCTCTGGCCCCTGCCGATGATGTCGTCGATGAGATGATGGGCCGTGTTTTTGCAGAAACCGATTATGCCAAGGGCGATGAAGTGGCCGTTCTGGTCAATGGTCTTGGCGGGACGCCGAAAGAAGAGCTCTATATCATCTATCGCCGCCTTGGGCAGTTGATGGACGAGAAGGGCGTCAAGATCCGTCATGTCTGGCTTGGTGAATTTGCCACCTCGATGGAAATGGCAGGCTTCTCGATCTCTGTGCTGCATCTGGATGATGAACTTGAGCCCTTGATTGCAGCGGAAGCCGACACGCCGTTCTTCCAGCATTTTGCAAGCTAAGGAGCCAGTGATGAAATCCATCGAACCTGCACTGGTTGTCGGTTTGTTTGACCGGTTTGCCAGTCGCTTTGAAGCCGAACGGGATGCTCTGATTGCGCTGGATGGCAAGGTTGGGGACAGTGATCTCGGGCTGACCATGTCCAAGGCTTTCGTGGCTGCGCGCGATAAGGTGCATGGCCTGGAACAGCCCGGTCTTGGCGATCTCATGAAACAGGCCGGTGCTGCCATCTCCAAAGCGGCTCCTTCCACCATGGGGACCTTGATGGCCACAGGTTTCTTGCGTGGTGGCAAGGCCCTTGGTGATGCCCAGATGCTCGATGTCGCTGGTCTTGCGGCTTTCTGGCGGGCCTATGCGGATGGGGTTGCCCAGCGTGGCAAGGCACAGTTGGGAGACAAGACTGTTCTTGACGTTCTGGATCCTATTGCCACAGCCTTTGAAGAACAGGCCGCCGCAGGCGCGGAGCTGGAGGGTGCCGGACAAGTGGTGGCCAAGGCTGCTACCGACGCCCTTGAAGCGACCAAGCAGATGGTTGCTCAGCATGGCAAGGCTGCCGCGTTCCAGGAAAAGACGGTGGGTTTGCAGGATGCTGGCGGGACCGTCGCCTGCATGCTGGCAGAAGAGCTGTGTCTGTTCCTTAATGAAAGGGCTGCCCTTTAAGGAAAGGGCTGGGCGCTGATTTTTCGACATCGCCGAAGCAATAATTGCTCCGCCCTCTTTGGCCAGACGCCAAAGAGGGCGGTTTGCGTTTTGTCCCAAAGGTGCCTGCCTAGGCAGGCTGCGCCAGATCGATCACCAGCAGGCTGGTGGTGGCGGTGATGTAGAGCCGATCGTGTTCCGGTCCTCCAAAGCAGAGATTGGACACGGTCTGAGGCGTCGCAATGCGACCCATCACATCGCCGTGCGGGGTGAGGACATAGACGCCATCGCGCGCGCTGGCCCATAGACGTCCTGCGTGATCCACCCGAAAGCCATCAAAGACACCATTGGGGCAGCGTGCGAGGACGTCTCCGCCGGTCAGTTGCCCATTGCTGCCCAGATCAAAGACACGAATATGGCGTTTGTCTCCGGGACTGCGGCTGCCAGCCGAATCCGCAACATAAAGCTGAGTTCCATCTGGGGAGAAGGCGAGACCGTTTGGATAGGCACAGTCGCGGATCATGGCTGACAGCAGCCCTGTATCCGGCGCATAGCGATAGACGAAACTGCCTTCCTGTTCTGTTTCGCCCGAATTGCCTTGATCTGGAAACTCGATGCCATAGGTCGGGTCGGTGAACCAGATGGAACCGTCCGGATGGACGACCACATCATTGGGACTGTTGAGGCGACCGCCTTCGAAGTGATCTGCAAGCACGGATCTTTGGCCGTCATGGGACAGGCAGGTCAAGGACCGTGTACCATGTTCGCACATCAGCAAACCACCGGATCCATCGGGCGTTGTGCCGTTGACAAAATGTCGCTGACCGCCTCGCCAGACATGCACGTCGCCTGACACCTCGGAATAGAGTAACTGGCGATCATTGGGGATGTCGCTGAAGATGACCGATCTGGTCAGGGGAAGATAGGATGGACCTTCGGTCCATGCCCCCTGTTGCCAAAGCAGACGCAAGGAGGCACCTTCAGGGAACAGGTCCAGAAAAGCTGGCTCCCATGCATGCAGCACGGAGCCAGCGTCGCCGATTGGGGTTTCTCTGCTGTCAGCCATCGGATTTCATGTAGGCGTCGAAGGCATCGGCATAGTCAGGGTGCCAGCGGGACAGGGCGGGACGGTTCTCGATGATATCACCAATGCCCCAACGCATGCGTTTCTCGTCGGTTGGACGGTCAACATCATTGTCTGGGCAGAGGATGTAGAAATCACCCTGATCCAGCCCTTGCATCATAAAATCGGCCACCTGCTCGGCCGTCCATGCTGCTGAAGGTTTTTCTGTGACACCATTTGCCCGGGTGAAGCCTGTGAAGGTGAAACCGGGGATGAGCAGGTGTGCGGTGACGCGGCCCGCCGTTTGCTTCACCAAGTCGTGGGAAACGGATTCCGACAGGGCGCGCAGAGCGGCCTTTGAAACATTGTAGGCGGTGTCGCCGGGCGGCAGGGTAATCCCTTGCTTGGAGCCGGTGAAAATGATGGCCGCCGGATCTTGCCCGGCGATCAGATCGGGAAGAAACAACTGAGAGATATGAATGGCACCCCAGAGATTGGTTTCCAGCGTGCGGCGCCAGACATCCTCCCCGGCCAAGAGGTCGCCACCCCCTTCGCGACCTGCATTCGACATGACGATGGAAATCTGACCCATTTGGTCAGCCTTTTCCTTGGCGCGTGCAATCTGGTCGCGATCCGTGACATCGACCGCCAGAGCGGTTGCGTCTATGCCTGCGGTCTTGAGTTGCTCGGCGGCGGTCTCAAGTGCTTCCCCCGGCAAATCGGTGACCAGCACTTTCATTCCGGCTGCACCGAAGCGATGGGCCGCTGCCAATCCGATGCCGCTGGCGCTGCCTGTCACGAGCGCCACTTTTCCCTTTTCAATCGCTTTATGCGCCATCATTCTGTTCCTTCCCTGTTTGGTCTTGGACAAACTTTCATCCTGAAAAAGGCATTTCAAACAGCCTGCAGGATCATATCAGATTGCGGCCTTCATCCGAACCGCCCGCTGGGCTTTTAATGGGTGCTGCAACCTGCTATCAGTTGAGTGTCACTCAACGAAAGACCGAGCAGTATGCGCGCATTTGACCGGGCCCTTCTGGCCGATCTGAATGTCTTTGTCACCATCGTTCGCCGACAGAGCATGCGGCAGGCCGCAATCGAATTGGGCGTGACGACCTCGGCGCTCAGTCACCGCCTGCGCAAGTTGGAAACCGAGCTTGGTGTCAAGCTTCTCAACCGGACAAGCCGTTCGCTCAGACCGACGCAAGCAGGGGCTTTGCTTGCGTCCCAGCTTGAGGTTGGTCTTCAGGCCATTGACGATGCACTTGGCACGCTGTCATATCATCGCGACCACCCTGCCGGTCGATTGCGGCTCAATGCCCTGCGCGATGCTGCGACTCTGCTCTTGAGGCCGGTCATGCCGCTTTATTTCAAGCGCTTTCCCGACATTCATATCGACCTTGCTGTTGACGATCATCTGGTGGATATCGTCGAAGAAGGGTTCGATGCAGGTATCCGCTATGGTGACCGGGTGCCGCAAGACATGATTGGCGTTGCCTTGACAGGACCACTCGATTGGGTGGTTATTGGCTCGCCCGAGCTGATTGCCCGTGTCGGTCGTCCCGAGCAGCCGCAGGATCTGCTCGACCTGCCCTGCATTGAAATGCGCGTGGGCGACAATAGCCGCTATCAGTGGGAGCTTGGCAATGGGGCCGCCCTGGTAAGGATTGATGTGCGTGGTCCACTCTGCTCCAACGCGACCGATCAGGCCATCGAGGCGGCGCTTCAGGGCCTTGGCTTTGCCTATTGTCTGGAAAACCGCGTCCAAGAAGAGCTTGCCGAGGGTCGATTGGAGCTTGTCATGCCCGAATGGAGCTCTGAAGGTCCGCCTTTCACCATCTATTATCCAAGCCGCCGACAGGTGCCTCCCGGTTTGCATGAATTGATTGACCTGATCCGAGAGGATCACGACCTGACACGTCTATTGAAGCGGGCCAGCAAATAGAGTTTCGCGCTTTTTCCTCTCCTTCTTTGAGGCCTTTTTGTGATGTTTTCTGACTTGGTTCTAGCATAATCTATAGGGCTCTTTTGTTGAATAATATTCAACGATGCATTGACTGTCCTTTGCCACCTTTTCGATTGTCGTGGCGTCCTCAGGCCATATAGTTGCGCGAACGGACATCACGGGGCGATCCGCGCTCCTGTGAGGGATGAGCCGGACCTGATCACGAGGAGGTTTCTACCATGCCCTACCAAGCAGCAGCTGAACGTTATCAAACCAACATGCACTATCGCCGATGCGGGCGCAGTGGCATTGATTTGCCTGCCATTTCTTTGGGCTTGTGGCAGAATTTCGGTGGCGAGGATGTTTTTGAAACCGGGCGCGCCATTCTGCGTCATGCTTTTGATCGGGGTGTCACGCATTTTGATCTCGCCAACAATTATGGGCCTCCCTATGGCTCGGCTGAGGAAAATTTCGGTCGCATCATGGCCAGCGATTTTGCGCCCTATCGCGATGAGCTGATCATTTCCACCAAGGCAGGCTGGGACATGTGGCCCGGACCCTATGGCGACATTGGCGGCAGCCGCAAATATCTGATTGCCAGCCTTGACCAGTCCTTGAAGCGGATGGGGCTGGACTATGTCGATATCTTTTATTCGCACCGGGTCGACCCTACCACGCCGCTCGAAGAAACCATGGGTGCGCTCGCACATCTGCACAGGCAGGGTAAAGCGCTCTATGTGGGTATTTCGAGTTACTCGCCGGAATTGACCCGCAAGGCTGCTGCCATTTTGGCAGAAGAACGTGTGCCACTGTTCATTCATCAGCCGAATTATTCCATGTTCAACCGCTGGATCGAGGATGGGCTGCTCGACACGCTCGAAGCGCTTGGTACCGGCTGCATCGCCTTCTCGCCGCTGGCACAGGGCATGCTGACCAACAAATATCTTGGCGGCATCCCTGAGGATGCACGGGCAACCCGGGGCGGTTCCTTTGATCCCAATAGCCTGACCGAGGATGTCATCAGCCGGATCCGTTCCCTCAATGCCATTGCTGAACGACGAGGCCAGACGCTGGCGCAAATGGCCATTGCTTGGACCCTGCGTGATCCACGGGTCACTTCGTCGTTGATTGGTGCCCGCACCGTTGATCAGTTGGAAAACTCTCTCTGTGCTCTGGATGGGTTGGACTTCACTCAAGAAGAGTTGGCAGAGATTGACCAGTTCGCCCATGATGGCAATACAGACCTCTGGAAAGTGTCGACCGCCCTCTAGCCTGAGATCATATGGATGGGTCAAATCCACTTGCCCACCGGGTTTGGCCCATTTTGCGATATTCCGGGGTATTGCGTTAGTGCGCTGTCCAGTTGCGCTGGGCGTGGGCGGTTTGCCAAAGGCTCTTGCGATAGCCCCAGAGTGGTTTGGTGCGCTTTGCCTTGCCGGATGGGTCGTTCAGATCATGCAGCAGGAAATCGCTGAGCGGCATCAATTCCTGACCCTCAAATTCAAACGTCTCGGTGACATGACATAGCGGGCAGCCTTGGGCCTCAAAATGGGCGCGTTCCCCTTCGGTGGCAAAGGGGGTGGTCGGGCTGGGGGACCGGGCGGCGAAGGCGTCTTTTACGGCCCTGATCGTGGCGCCATTTTCCAGCGGGACTGCATGGGCCGCCGAAGCGATCAGGGCAAAATCCTCAAAGCGCGCGGCGGCGAGGTTGCTGCCCCATTTGGCAATCAGGGGGGTGCCGTGGCCGCTGACAAACTGGATCCGACCGGCGATGCCATTGCTGTCCATATCAAAGGCGTCTTCATAGCGCATCTGCCAATCAGGCGGCAGGGCATCGAGGGCCTTGATGCCGACTATGTCGAGCTTTCCCGCCCGGTCGATATGGCAGGACAGGCAAGCCTTGATGGTCTGGTCCGTCTCGGCTGCGATAGCCGACATATGCGTGGCGAGCAGGATGGCTGCAAGGATCAGGGCGCGCATGCCCTAGTCCTTGAACAAATCGGATGCTTGTCGAAAGCTTGCGGCCAGTGCGTTGCTGGAGATTTTGATGATGGCCAGCTCTGCGCTGTCGGCGTTCAGAGACTCTTTGCTGCGGATATGCGTTTTCACATCCAGAAGCAATTGGTCGATGCTTGCCTCGATCCGGTTGTCGAGGGGCTTGTCCATCATGCCGATATAGGGTGCCAACGTGTTCCAAACGGCGAGGGTGCCGACAATGCGACCCGCAATTTCGTCACCATCCTTGCCCGCTTCGCTCAGGGTCAGATTGCTATACCATGCAGGACCGGCAAGATAGTCTGCCATGGCGGTGAAAATGTCTGCCAACAAGGCTCGCTCGCCTTTGGTTTGTTGGCTGTTGGCTGCGATTTCTACGGCGTTGGCCGTGGTGGCAAAGGCATCGGAGGCTTTGGCAAAGGCAGCAAGCAGGGCGGCATGTTCCTCCTCGCAGGTCTTGCTTTTGCAGCGTTGCTCTGCGGCTTTCGCGACAGCAAGGATGATAGCGGGGTCGATCGGGGCGAGGCTCTGGTCGGAGGCAAACAACCAGTTGGCGGCGCTGTAGCGGGTGATCAAGGTCTTGAGCGCAAAGCGGGCTTGGGGCGCGAGGCGGCTATATGGGGTTTTCTTGTTGCCAGCCCGCAGCACATGATCGCAGACCACATGGCCGGCACGAATGCCCGAGACCGCCAAAGCCCATGTGGCAAGGGCTGCTTCCTTGGCACTCAATTGCGGGTCATAGCTGTTGGGATCCACAGGCGGCAGTGGCACGGCCTTCTCCATTTTGGCAGCTTTGGTCGGTTGCGCTTGCGTTGCGGCCAAGGCGGGTGCGACAGGCAGCATCAAGCCGGTCACGGTCAGGAGGAGACTGACAGAGGCGAGGAAAAGGACGGACCTGATGGGCATGTGGATCTCCATGGACTGGGGTCTGAGCAGCGATATTGGAGTTGCTTGACGCTTTCGTGACAGTCGCGATGGAGAGTGGCCTGAGGCGGTGTTTGGAGGGAGATATCACCAAGGGGGGAGGCCCTTGAAGCAAAAGACCCGCCTTCTGATGAGGGCGGGTCCGGATGTGTTCAGAGCTGAGGCGCGCAAGGGCAGGTGAGCTTAGCCCTTTTTGCGTTTTGCGCGCTCATCGTCGATGACCTCTTGCGGGAACTGGCTCATGAAGCAGCAGCAGACGCCTTCATCGATCATGGTGCGTGGACCATGGGGATGGGCGATATGCTTGTAGATGCCATGGCTATGTCCGTGCCCATGATCGTGAGAATGGCCATGATCATGGCTGTGCCCATGGTCATGAGAGTGTCCGTGATCATGGGAATGCCCGTGGTCATGAGAATGCCCGTGGTCATGAGAATGCCCGTGGTCATGAGAATGATCGTGAGCGTGGTCATGTCCGTGGTCGTGAGAATGGCCGCCCTTAGTTTCGTCATCATCGGGATCGGTAAATTCGGCATGATGGTGATGCACTTGGACTTCACCGCGAGCCAGACGTTCCTTGAAGGATCCCATCAGATCGTAGGTCTCGGTCAGCTTACCGCTGCGGGCCTCTTCGATCCGCTCGACAAAGGTGTCGATGACATGATCCTGATCTTTCAGATAGTGAGCCTTGTGGAAGGTGACATCGGGATTGGCGGCAGCGACCTTGTCGACATAATTATAGATGCGGTCGATCAGACGGCCGGTAAACAGGAAATAAGGCGCAACGACGACCTTCTTGAAGCCAAGTTTCAATGCCATTTCCAAACCGCGCCCGACGGAGGGGTAGGTGACGCCGGAATAGACGGTTTCGGACCAGCCAAAACCCAAATCTTCAGATACGATGCGGGTCAGACGGGCGGCTTCGGCATTGGCCATAGTGTCCGACGTACCGCGACCGACCACCACCAGCATGGTGTCATAGAGGTCGCCGACATGGACATGGTCCTTGCCGAGCGCTTCAAGAATGCGGGACTTGAAGGCTTCAATCATTTGCGGATGCAGCGCCAGTTCACGACCATATTGGATCGTGACGCCGGGATGCTTGTCCTGATAGGTGGTCAGCACGGACGGGATATCGTTTTTCGCGTGGGTTGCGGCAAACAGCATGCCGGGTACGGCGGTGATTTCGGTGACACCTGCCTCGATCAGCGCATCAAGTCCCATATGAATGTTGGGCGCTGAATATTCCAGAAAGCCATATTCGACCGGAAGATCGGGATAGCGCTTGCGGATGCCTTTGGCGAGGAGACTGAATTCTTCTTCTGCTGATTTGGCGCGGCTGCCGTGGCCGCAAATCATGATACCATGTTTTGGCATTGTCCTGCCTTTTTTGGGATGGGCGTTATGCTGGACCTTGGGAGACATGTGGCCCAGCTTGCTGACGGACGCTGACGATCCGGCATATTTCATGCAATATGCGGATAACAGTTCAGACAAATCTTGCCCTCTGTCTATAGGCTTTGAGGAGGGGCAATTGCAAGTCGCCAAATGGGGAGCTTGTTCGGATTTCGCATGGCTTCATGAAAATTTTGCAAGCCCTTTCGGGCGCTTGAACTGATTGCACTTTATGCTAGTCTCTGCGCCAAACTGATCTGATCCACAGCGAGGGGTATTTCGCAGATCGATCGCAGCTTCGCAACGTTCATCCAGATTGAAGAAAGGTCCCGTTGACATGGCTCTGGGAAAGACCGCAAAGACTGGCTCAGGCTTGATGCCTCTGGAAGAGGCGCAGGCGACAATACTCTCGACTATCAAGCCCGTGTCGGGCACCGAGCAGGTTGCGCTCAACCATGCGCTTGACCGGGTGTTGGCGGAAAATGTCTCCGCCGCTGTGAATATGCCGCCATGGGACAATAGCGCGATGGATGGCTATGCGGTGCGCAGTGATTTGCTGGCCTCCCAAGGGTCGATTTGTCTTCCCGTCCTTCAGCGTATTCCGGCTGGACAGGTGGGGGAGCCGATGGTAGAGGAATCTGCTGCCCGCATTTTTACTGGAGCGGCGGTGCCTGAGGGCGCGGATGCCGTTGTGATGCAGGAAAAATGTGTTCTGGAGGAAGGATTTGTCCATTTTGAAGGTCCGGTCAAGGCGGGCAACAACATTCGTCGCACGGGCGAAAGTGTCGCCCGGGGCGTGACGATCCTTGAGGCTGGCATGAAGGTCGGCCCGGCCCATATCGGGCTGGCTGCCTCGGTTGGTGTGGCGGCAATGTCGGTGGTCAGACGTCCGAAAGTGGCGGTGTTATCGACCGGCGATGAATTGCGCAATCCCGGCGAGGCGCTGGGGCCGGGGCAGATTTACAATTCCAACCATGCGGCTTTGATCGCTCTGTTGAGCCGGATGCAATGTGAGATTGTTGATCTTGGGAGCGTGCCGGATGACCCGGAGAGCACGCGCAAGGCGCTTGATCAGGCGGCCAGAGAGGCCGATCTGGTGCTCACGTCGGGCGGGGTGTCTGTGGGCGAGGAAGATCATGTCAAGGATGCGGTGCAGGCCCTCGGGTCGCTTGATTTGTGGAAGCTGAATATCAAGCCGGGCAAGCCGCTGGCCTTTGGCTGGCTTGGGGAGACACCCTTTGTCGGGCTACCGGGTAATCCGGTCTCGGCCTATGTGACCTTTCTACTGGTTTGTGCGCCGCTGATCCGCAAGATGCAGGGTCGGTCGGATCTTTTGCCAACACCGGCCAAGATTGCCTTGGGTTTTGATCAGGGCAAGGTCGGCATGCGGCGGGACTTTATCCGCGTGCAGGTGGTGGACACTGGCGAGGGCGCGCAGGAACTGGTGCCGTTTGTCAGTCAGGGTTCGGCGGTCATGGCCAGTGTTTTCTGGGCCGATGGGCTGGCGGCGCTGCCGGACGGGGTCCTGTCGCAAAAAGGGGATCTGGTTGAATATTACTCCTTTGATCGGCTGCTTGGCTGATCAGAGGCTCTGGGAGTGGCGCTGTCCGGTGAAGCAAAGCCTTATGTCACGCCGGTGGCGATGGGCGCGGTGCTCAATCAGATAGATCCCTTGCCATTGGCCCAGCAGCATTTGACCGCGATCAACGGGGATGGTTTCGCTGACTGATGTCAGTGCGGTTTTCAGATGGGCGGGCATGTCGTCCGGCCCTTCATAGGAATGGATATATGAGCGATCCTGCGGCGCGATGTCTTCAAGATAGGTGAGCAGATCATCCTGCACGGTTGGATCGGCATTTTCCTGAATGGTGAGGGAGGCCGAGGTGTGCTGGATGAAAAGCGTTACCGTGCCGGAGATGGCCCCGATGGTTGACAGCCATTCTGCCACCGGACGGGTGATGATCCTGATGCTCTTGCCGCCGGTCTGGAAGGACAGGCTGTCGTGGACCACATCGAATTGGGTGTTGGCGCGGGCTGGCATCTTTTCTTTCCTCGTTCCTAGACCAGAATGAAGGCACTTTAGGCGCGTTTGTCGCTCTGATACAAGCTGGGAGGCAAGGTGCTGCTAGAGAATAATCCCATCGCGGAACGGGTCTGAGGCGTCAAAAATCAGTTTTGTTTCGGCCATGATATAGGCCTGTCCGGTGATTTGCGGGATGATCCCTCCCTGCTCGCCGGGCTGATAGGAGAGCTGATAACGCGAGCCGATGATGCTTTCCTGCTGGATGATTTCACCCGGAGCCAAAAGGCTGTCGGCGGCAAGACAGGCGAGCCGCGCCGAGCTGCCGGTGCCACAGGGAGACCGATCATAGGTGTCGTCGGGGCACAGAACAAAATTCCTGCTATGCATGTCTGGGTTTGGTGACGGGCTCTGAAAGATCACGTGATCAACAATGATGCCGGTCTGCTGCGCCTGCTGGTGGTCATTGATTGCTTGCCGGATCCTGATGGCGGTGTCCGTGAGGATGCGCAAGTTGGAAGGGGCGACGGTGATGGGGCTTGGATCGATGATATAGAACCAGTTGCCGCCATAGGCGATGTCGCCGGTGATCGTACCCAAACCATCCAGTTCGATGCTGACCTGACTGGCCACACGGCGGCTTTCTACGTTGCGCACTGTGACGGTGTGGCGGTCCGTCAGAGTTACCTCGACAATGCCTGCGGGGGTTTCGATCCGGTGGGTGCCGATGTCGATCCGGCCCAAATACGCCAGCGTTACCACCAGACCAATGGTGCCATGGCCGCACATGCCCAGCACTGCTCCGGCATCGAAATAGATCACACCGGTGACACAGCCGGGATCGGTCGGCTCGACCAGCAAAGCCCCAACCATCGCAGGTTGGCCGCGCGGCTCCATCATGACCGCGTTGTAGAAGGCTTGATGGTCTCTGGCCAATCGCCGGGCGCGTTCTGACAGCGGCCCTGACCCCAGATCTGGACCGCCATCAAGGATCACCCGGGTGGGCTCTCCCCCCGTATGGCTGTCAATTACATGCATTCCTTGATGATCCCGCCTTGCTGGACCCAGTCGGCAAACCAGTTGCGGAACAAGGCATATTGCTGTTCACAATAGTTGGCTTGTGCGTCGCTCAGAGCATCACTTTCGTTGAAATGCAGACGATATTCTTCTTCGCCATTCAGCACCAGCAGGTACTTATAATAGAGGACGAGGTCCGGACCTTCGTCAAAGCTGGACAGAACCTCTATGGCTTCGGTCAGTTCCAGTGCTCGCTGGCGGGCTTCTGCATGGCCTTCTGCTGCCTTTTTCGACAGGCTCGCGAGCAACAAGGCTTCCTTGGGCAAGGCCGTGCCGATACCGGTGATCGAACCGGTGGCGCCGCAATTGACAATGCCATGATAGACGGCGGTATCGACACCGACCATCAGGGTGACCTGATCATCCTGTGCGGTGATATTCTCTGCCGCATACCGCAGATCGGCCGGGCCGCCAAATTCCTTGAAGCCGATCAGGTTGGGATGCTCGGCGCGCAAGGCAAAGAACAGATCGGCCTTGGTGGCAAAGCCATAATAGGGGCTGTTATAGATGATCGAGGGAATGTCCGGGGCAGCTTCCAGGATGGCCTTGAAGTGATTTTTCTGGGCGGTCGGGGACGGTCCGCGCGACAGCACGCGAGGGATGACCATCAACCCGGCAGCGCCGACTTTCTGGGCGTGCGCGGCATGGGCCACTGCGGACTGGGTGTTGATGGCGCCTGTGCCGACCACAACGGGCAGACCTGCCTTGACCAGACGTTCGACGCCTTCCATGCGCTGCTCGTCACTTAGCAATGGCCAATCGCCCATGGACCCGCAATAGACGAGCGCGGACATGCCAGCGTCGATCATTTCCTTGCCCTTTTTCACCAGAGCATCAAAATCGGGGGTGCGATCTGCTTTGCAGGGGGTCATCAAGGCGGGCATCGTGCCGCTGAAAATAGTGGAAGCCATCGATCTGTTCTCTTCTCATCAAAGGGCAGTTTTGTTGGATATTGTATACTATTTAGAGGCTCTGACAATCCTTTTCTTTTGATCTAGCCGAGGGGGCTGCGGCATAAGGTAAGCACAAAAAAAGGCCGCCAGTGGCGACCTTTGTATTGGGATCTGATTGACGAGATCAGCCTGCGCCGGCAATCCTGCGAACTTCGCCAAGGAACCCCTGAACACCGTTGCGCAGATTGGAGGCTTCGCGTTGCAGTTCTGCGGCTGCCTCGTTGACATGTTGGGCCGCTTCGCCGGTCTCGATGGCCGCTGCGGATACACTGGAAATGTTGGTCGACACTTCCTTGGTCCCGACCGAGGCCTCCTGAATATTGCGAGCGATTTCCTGATTGGCATAATTTTGCTGTTGCACCGATTCAGAAATTTCCGAAGCGATCTGATTCATCTGTTCAATCGTCTCAGTGATGGTCTTGATGGCGTCGACGGCACCATCTGTTTCCAACTGGACGGCCTGAATTTGCTGAGAAATTTCGTCGGTTGCCCGCGATGTCTGGTTGGCCAATCCCTTCACTTCGGCAGCGACCACGGCAAAGCCCTTGCCCGCTTCTCCGGCACGAGCCGCTTCGATTGTCGCGTTCAGAGCCAGAAGGTTGGTCTGTTCGGCAATGTCGGTGATCAGGCGGACCACCTCGCCAATGCGGTTGGCAACGGTTGAGAGGCCCTGAATCTTTTCGTTGGTCTGGCGGGCTTGCGCGACCGCACTGGTCGCAATCTGGTTGGATTGTGAGACCTGTCGATCAATTTCGTTGCCAGAGGCAAAGAGTTCTTCGGCTGCTGCTGCGACGGTTTCGACGTTGGCGGACGCCTGTTCAGAGGCGGCGGCAACAGCGTTGGACCGGGACGAAGTATTGTTTGCACCGTTGGACAAATTCTGGGAGGTCTGGTTGAGACTGCTGACGGAACCGGAGACTGTCTCAAGCAATGTGGTGACCTGCTTGTCGAAATCGATGGCCAACTGATTGACCATTTCGGCCCGTTTGATCTGCTCTTTCTGTTCCTGCTCTTGCTCGGCACTGAGTTGCTCGGCGCGCTGGGCGCTGTCGCGGAAGACTTCCAGTGACTGGTTGATCTGGCCGATTTCATCCTTGCGATCGAGATAATGCAGTTTGACGCCATAATCACGATTGATGAGGGAGCGAATGCTGTCGATGGTGACGCCCATTGGTTTGCGGATGATCGACTGACCAACCAGATAAAGGGCGCCTGCGACCGCCAAAATCAGTGCGATGCCGGTCAGGATCACCGACAGTGTGATCTCCTTGCTGGCAACTTCAAGCGTGGCTGTTGGGACATTGACGATCAGTGCCAGTTTCTTGCCGGTGTTGCCCAGTTCAATCGGCGTGACGATACGGATGACATCCTCGCCGAGGCTGTTGGAATGGCCTTGATATTCGAATGGGCGGCCTGACTTGACGGCTGCGAGCAGATCGCCCTGATGGGCGAGATCAGCTTGGGAGCGGCCCTCGCTCCAATCTTTGCCAAGCAGGGTGCCATCGGGATGGGCAATCCATTTGCCTGACTGGGAGAGCAGATGTACCGAGCCCGTGCCCAGAGGCTTGACCTTGGCCAGCATGTCGGACAGACGGGTCAGAATAAGGTCGGTGCCAGCAACGCCAACGGTTTTGCCACCATGTTTGATCGGTGCACCGATGGAGACGCCAGTCACGGTTTTGCCGCCCATATCCCAACTGTAGGGATCAGTCATGTAGGGCTTGCCGCTTGTGTAGGCGCCATAGAACCAGGACAATTCCTCTTTCGATTTTTCATCCATGCTTGTCAGCGTGCGAGAACCGATAGAGCCATCGGGGTTGCGGTAGAAATAGGGACGCCAGATGCCGGATGTGTCGTGATGCTCGGCATTGACGAATTCCTTGTCCTTGCCGTCAAGGTCATTGTTGATCACGGCACCCCAGGTGCCTGCCAGTTTGGTATCCTGCTCGACGACCAGCTTGAGGATGCCGGTCCAGTCGTTGCGGGTTGGATTGTCATTCAGCCGCAGAGCGGAGAGGGTTTCTCCCAGCTTATTGGCGGTATGCAGGCCATATTCCAGATCAGCCTTGACCAGAGCGGCCTCGCGACCGGCAACGGCTTTGGCCTCGCCAACGGAAATTTTGTGGGTGATCGACGCGCTCTGCATGCCGATGAAGGCGATGCCAACAGTTAACACGCAGGCTAGCGTGGCAATGCTTGCGACCAGCATTTTAGTGGTGATCATCATTCTGGAAAACATGGCAGAATTGCTCCGAACGTCGACTTGATGCGACCATTGGCAAGAAACAGCAGTAAGTGAAAATTCTTATATGCCGTAGCGTAATTTACATATCTGTTGAGTTAAAATAGAGAAGAGATGTTAATTCTTCGTGATTGTTAAAATCTGGCCACGCGGCTTGGTTGCATGTGAGCGTTCTTTTTCTTTGGGGCGTTTGAGGGATATGCTTTCATTTTCTTTGTCTGTCATTTCTCGACTTGCTTGCCTTTCCGGCTTTGGTCGGGAGCATGCGACAGATGTTGAATATCCAAGCCAGTCTCGGGAGACTAAAGACAGGAGCAACTTTGTCTGCAATGTATTTGCAACATCTGCAATTTCCGTGGAAAGCCGCTTGAATGTCGGAAGTCGGTTGACGCATAGTGCGGATACTTCTTGCCGATCGCTTGCAAAGCGAACTATGCGGTGCTGGAAACTGGGGAACCGGAAGGGTAGAAAATATGGCCTCTCAATCTAATCCAGATATCATTTACACCATTGTTGACGAAGCGCCTGAGTTGGCGAGCGCCTCGCTATTGCCAATCATCAGATCGTTTGCTTCGGCTGCGGGTATCGAGGTTGGTACCAAGGATATTTCGCTTGCTGGCCGCATAATTTCTGCGTTTCCTGAATATCTCAATGATGATCAGAAGCAGAGCGATGATCTGGCTGAGCTGGGTGAATTGGTCAAAACGCCGGACGCCAACATCATCAAGCTGCCGAATGTTTCTGCATCCGTGCCGCAATTGTTGGCCGCGATTGAAGAACTTCAGGGGAAGGGCTATGACCTGCCAAACTATCCCGAGGAGCCAAAGAATGCGACCGAGCGCAAGGTCAAGGCGCGCTATGACGCGATCAAGGGCTCTGCGGTGAACCCGGTTCTGCGCGAAGGCAATTCCGACCGCCGGTCTGCCAAGGCGGTGAAAAATTACGCCCAGAATAACCCGCATTCCATGGGTGACTGGACTGCTGACAGCAAGACCCGCGTTGCCTCCATGTCGGGCGATGATTTCTATGCCAATGAGCGATCCGCCACCATCACTGCACAGCAGGCTGGTGAAGCCCGGATCGAGTTTGTCTCCAAAGGCGGTGACATCACCGTTCTGAAAGACAATTGGATGCTCCAGGAAGGCACCGTTGCTGATGCGACCTTCATGTCTGCCGATGCTTTGTCGCGCTTCCTTGCGGCGGAAATCGAGAAGACCAAAGAAGAAGGCATCATGTTCTCGCTGCATATGAAAGCGACCATGATGAAGGTGTCCGATCCGATCATCTTCGGTCATGCGGTGCGTGCATGGTTGGCTCCGATCTTCGAGAAACATGGTGACGCTCTGCTGGCTGCCGGTGTCAATGTCAATTCCGGCATGGGTGACGTGCTGGCTCGCATTGCGGATATGCCAAATGGGGCTGAAATCCAGAAGGAAATCGACGCGTTGGCCAAAGACCGTCCGTCGATGTATATGGTCGACAGCGACAAGGGTATCACCAACCTGCATGTGCCATCAGACGTGATCATTGATGCGTCCATGCCTGCGCTCATCCGTGCTGGTGGCAAGGGCTGGAACGAAGCGGGCAAGAAGGGCGATGTCAATTGCGTCATTCCTGACAATTGCTATGCGCCGATCTATGACGAGAGCATCAAGTTCTTCAAGGAAAATGGTGCATTGAACCCGGCCACCGCCGGTGCCGTGGCCAATGTGGGCCTGATGGCGCAGAAGGCCGAGGAATATGGCTCCCATCCGACCACCTTTGAAGCCGCTGAAGCGGGCACCATTCGCATCATTCTGGCCAATGGCGACACGTTGCATGCCCATGTGGTTGAAGCTGGCGACATCTGGCGCGCCTGCACTGTCAATAAAGCTCCGATCGAGAACTGGATTGAATTGGCGATCGAACGCCAGCGTCTGACCGGCTCGGAATCGATCTTCTGGCTTGATGAAAAGCGCGCGCATGATGCCGAGCTGATCAAATATGTCACCCCTGCTCTGGAAAAAGCTGGCGTGGCCGACAAGTTCCAGATCCTGGCTCCTCGCGAAGCAACCCGCGCGTCGCTGGAAACCATCACCGCAGGCAAGGACAGCATTGCCGTCACCGGCAACGTGCTGCGTGACTATCTGACCGACCTGTTCCCAATTCTCGAGCTTGGCACCTCGGCCAAGATGCTGTCGATCGTCAAGCTGATGAATGGCGGCGGTCTGTTCGAAACCGGAGCCGGTGGTTCTGCGCCAAAGCATGTGCAGCAGCTGGTTGAAGAAAACCATCTGCGTTGGGATTCCATGGGCGAATTCTGCGCCCTTGGTGAAAGCTTCAACTTCCTGGCTGAAAGCAAAGGCAACAAGAAAGCCGGTGTGCTGGGTGCTGCCGCGGATGTGGCAACACAGGGCGTTCTTGACAACAACAAGTCGCCATCGCGCAAAGTGGGCGAACCGGATAACCGCGACAGCCATTATTGGTTTGCGCGTTACTGGGCCGAAGCTTTGCACGCCCAGAAGGATGACAATGCACTGGCCAAAAAATTCGGTCCGATTGCCAAGAAGCTGATCGATGGTGAAAAAGCCATTCTTGAAGAATTGAAGGCTGTTCAGGGCAAGGCTGCCGATATCGGCGGCTACTACAAGCCAGACGCCAAGAAAAAGGCTGACGTGATGCGCGCCAGCAAGACGCTGAATGCGATCATCAAGTAATCGCTGACAGGCTTAGCTCCGTATGAAGAAGCGTCCGGCATTGCCGGGCGCTTTTTTGTTGGCAGCAGCATGATGCTGGCATAGGATTTCACCTGTGATTTTGCGCTCTTGCAAGTTTCGAGTTTAAAAGTTGATCATGAAGACCCACGCTCCCCTCCTGTTTCGCAATCGCCATATCAATACCATTTTCGGCAATAACGGCCCGCGCAAGTGGGTCGTTGGCCATCGGGCCAAGGCGCTGAATGAGGCGAGTCATCCGGTCATTCTGGACTGCCGTGATGGGGTGCGGCTGCATGGCGTTTACACGCCGGGCCGGGAAGAAGGGCGTCGTCTTGCGGTTTTGTTGCATGGCTGGGAAGGATCGGCCTGGTCGACCTATCTGCAATCATTGGCGGTGCATTTGCGCGAGGAAGGCTACAGCATTTTCCGGTTGCATATGCGCGATCACGGGCCGAGCCATCACCTCAATCATGATCCGTTTCTGGCGATCCGGCTTGATGAGATTCTCGATGCGATGGAGCAGATTTGCGCTCAATTTCCCCACGACAAGACGGCTTTGGCGGGCTTTTCGCTGGGAGCCAATCTGGCCGTCCGGGTCGCAGCCAATATCGGTGAGCGTCCGATCCGTCTTGATCAGGTGATTGCCGCTTCGCCGCCGATTGATCCAGCCGCCGCCGCTGAGGCGATCCAATCCTATCAGATTTACAATCGCTATTTCACCGCCAAATGGCAGACCTCGTTTGAGCGCAAGATCGAGCTGTTTGCCGATTATCGCCAGCATGCAGATCTCCTCAAGCATAAAGATATTTTGGCGATGCATGATGATTTCATTCCGCGTTTTTCCGAGCATAAAAATGCTGAAAGCTATTTCAGGGCCTATGCGTTGAGCGAGGCCAATATTGCGGGCATGGATGCGCCCTGTCATATTGTGATGGTGAAGGATGATCCGGTGATCCCGTTGCGACCCTTAATGCGTTGCCAAAGCGAGATCGGCTCAGTCATGAAATTGCCGACGATGGCGGTCATTGCGGTTTCGTCAATGGCTATTGTCTGACCAGCTGGTTCGATGACAAGGTGGTGGCGATCCTGTCGCAGGCTGGTTTTTGACGGTCGATCGCACTTTGGGACAGGTGCTCGGGACGGTTCGGGTCACTCGTTCCCGATGAGTTCTCAGATGGGATTAATGAGCGATTTGTGGCTGATAATGGCCTTGATAGGGGTGGATCACGACCATTGCTCTCGTTCATTTTCCTGTCATGGGATGGAGATATGCACGTGCAGTGTTTGACTGTTGACGCCGTTTGGTGCAAATGAAGTGCAGCTTTCTTGAAACATTCGGATTTTCATCCCCCCGATTTCCCGCATCCAATCCCCGGATGCGGCCCGTTTGTTTCATCCCCGGCAATCGGGAATGGGCCTGATTGCCTAATATGTTGGATGGCTTGTTCTGGCTGATCCGGTCGATCCGGATGGCGCTGGTTTTTGCTATCGCAGGTTTGGAGAATAATATGATCCGTATCGGTCTTCTGGGCGCTGGTCGCATTGGACAAATTCACGCACGAGCGGTAAGCGCTCTTGATAATGTCGAGATTGTTGCGGTTTACGACCCATTTGATGAAGCGGCTGCCTATGTGCAAGCCATGACCGGTGCAGCTCGCCGGACCTCGGTGATGGAAATTGTCGACGATCCGGATATCAATGCGGTGATCATCGCCTCGCCAACCAATCAGCATGCAGACCAGATCATCGAGGCCGCGCAGGCCGGTAAGCATATTTTCTGCGAGAAGCCGATTGATCTTGATCTTAAAAAAGTACGTGAATGTGTGGCTGAGGTCGAGAAAGCTGGTGTCCAGCTGATGATCGGTTTCAACCGTCGCTTCGACTATAACTTCAACGCTGTCAAACGCAATATCGACAATGGGGGAATGGGGAAGTGGGCGAAGTGGAACTGGTGCAGATCACCTCGCGTGATCCCGAAGCGCCATCCGCAGCCTATCTGAAAAATTCCGGCGGCCTGTTTCTTGACATGATGATCCACGATTTCGACATGGCGCGCTATGTGCTTGATGACGACATCGTTGAGGTCTTTGCCACCGGTTCGGTGTTGACCGACCCCGAGATTGGCAAAATTGGCGATCTGGATACGGCGACCGCGACGCTGAAATCCGCCAAGGGCCGGATTGCTGTGATCACCAACAGCCGTCGCGCGTCCTATGGCTATGACCAGCGGGTGGAGGTGCATGGGTCAAAAGGCATGGTGCGCGCCGACAACCTGCGTGGCACATCGGTGACGTTGGCCACCAAGGAAGGCTATCGCAGCGATCCGCTGCTTGACTTCTTCATCCAGCGTTATGCCGAAGCCTACAAGGCCGAGCTGCAGACCTTCTGTCGCCTGCTGGCCGGTCAGAACGAGATCTATCCGGATCATGTCGACGGCATGAAGGCGATTGAACTGGCCCATGCGGCGCAGCAATCCTATAAAACCGGCAAAGCGGTCAAGATCCGCTGAGGTCTGCTGGCTTACGCAATCGAGAAAAGGGTCGCTCTGGCGGCCCTTTTTTGTTGGTGGCAAGCGTGCCGCTAGATTGGTCGGGCGAAGCCGACCAGAATTTGTCGCAAGCCCAGGGCCGCCCCGGCAATGATGGCAACAAGGGTGATTGGGCCGCTATAGGCAAGGACGGAGATGGCCGACAGGCCCTGACCGATGGAGCAGCCCACGGCTGTGACGGCTCCAACACCCATCAGCCCTGCGCCAATGATCTGGCGGCGCAACTCACGTGGGTCTTCGCAGGCTTCCCAGCGGAAATGCCCCTTGATCAGGCTGCCAATGAAAGCGCCGATCCAGATGCCGGCAACCGAACCGATGCCAAAGCTGAGATTGCTGCCCGAGGCGGTCATGATATAGAGGATGGTTTCTCCGATCGGGCCGGAAAAGGTGTGTGAGGAAACTGGCACCGCATCAAAACTGTCGGTGGCAACCCACTGGGTGCCCCACCAGCCGGACGCAATGGCAAGCCCGATCATGGTGCCCCAGAACAGGGTCGAGCGACTGTCTCTCACGTGGCGCGGGGCTGCGACGGCGATCAGGATGGCAAGGCCGATGAGAATGCCGACAAGCGAAGGGGCAAGGCCGGTCCAGTTGGCCACATCCTGCGCCAGTCCAAGGCCAGCTTCCTGCGCCGGCTTGTCGGGAAACAGCCAGATCCGCACATAGGCAAGGGGGCCGGAGATGGTGGCATAGGCGCTGATGCCCATCACCACGACAATGACAAATGCGCGCAAGTCGCCTCCGCCCAGTCGTGCCAGTGCGCCATAGCCGCAATTGCCCGAAATAGCCATGCCATAGCCAAAGACCAGCCCGCCCAGAATGCTCTGCATCGGGTACCAGTGCCGGTTCAGGTAGGGGTCTGGTCAAGGTTGAGGGCATTGAAATGAACAAGCAAGAAGGAACCGATCATTGCCACACCGATGGCAATGCCCCACATGCGCAAGCGCAGATCCGAGCTTGAATAGAAATAATCTTCAATGGCCCCGAGCGTGCAAAACGCCCAAGGCGAGCCGCCAGCCCAAGCGTGATGCCGCCCATCAGTCCAATGGCAGCCACCAGCACTGGTGCCGTGATCCAGTCTGTCATCGTCCGTTTCCTCCCCGGCCGATTCATATTTTTCTGTTCGGCCTATGGTTTGGGCGATGGATTGTTTGTTTATGATTCGTCGCCCCTGACCGCGTCACGACAAAAAAGGTCGTAGACAACTTCCATTATTTGTTTCGGGCGGTCATCGGTCAAGCGGTAATAAATCGACTTGCCTTCGCGGCGGGGTTCGATGAGACCTTCCAGACGCAGGCGGGAAAGCTGTTGCGATACGGCGGCCTGTCGGGCAGAGAGCAGATCTTCCAGTTCTGTGACCGATTTTTCGCCCGTTGCCAGATGACACAGAATCATCAGGCGTCCGTCATGGCCAATTGCCTTGAGAAAGTTCGAGGCGGTTTGCGCCTTCTGAGCCATTTTCTCAAGAGCATCCTCATCCATGTTTTCATGGAACACGGGAAGCGGCATGGGGGTCACCGAGGGTTTGTGTCGTTAATGACTTGCTTTAGCAGTCCCTGTTTTATCTACAGAAGCGACCAATTGATCAAGTAGGCCCCAGAAGAAATCCTCTCCCGGATAGCCTTCGATACGGCCTTTTTCCTGTCCGTCCACAAGCAGCACGAAAGTGGGCGTGTAAAAGAAACCACGCGTGACATGGATCCCGTCTGGCAGGGGATCATGCTTGTCGAATCGCCGCAACGGGGCGCGCTTGCCTTCGTCGGTCTTGGGGTAGACCGGTCCAATCTCCTTGTCCAGCGTGCGCACCAAACGCATCCTTCCTGTTCAACCATCATCAATTCCACGTCTTTTCCCGTTGGCCCGGCAGCAGTGGCGGGCACAATGTTGGTGAGAAGAACTAAGAGCAGGAGAAAGGATCTGATCATGGTTGAACCGAGCCGGTTGACGAATGCAGTTTTATATAATCTAATTTGAATATGTGAATTATACAAGAGATAGGGGATCAAACATGTTGGATGTGACGCTTTGGGGCGCGCTTGTTGCTGGTCTGCTGTCGTTTTTATCACCCTGTATATTACCAATCGTTCCCTTCTATCTGAGTTATCTGGCAGGTGTCGGGATGAATCAGATATCGGCTGACGCCACAATTGATTCGGCTGTGCGCAAGCGGGCGGTTCTGGCGGCGATCTGTTTTTCCGCAGGTGTGATCACGATTTTCATGTTGCTGGGGCTGGCGGCAACCTTGTTCGGGCAACTGGTGCGGGACTATTTCGACATTTTGCGCTGGATTGCTGCCGGGGTGATTATTCTGATGGGGCTCCATTTCCTGGGCGTTATCCGGATTGGCATTCTTTATCGCCAGTTCCGCAGCGATGCCGGGGCGACGAGCAATGTCGGCTATCTCGGAGCCTTCGTGATCGGGCTGGCCTTTGCTTTTGGATGGACGCCCTGTGTTGGTCCGGTGCTGGCCTCGATCCTGTTCATGGCGGCGGGTGCCGATGCGGCAACCCAAGGCAGCCTACTGCTGTTTGCCTATGGTGTCGGCATGACCTTGCCATTTGTCATTGCCGCCATGTTTATCGGCCCCTTCATGCGCTGGATGGCGGGATTCCGCAAGCATTTGGGGCTTGTTGAAAAGCTGATGGGTGGGCTGTTGGTCCTGTTCGGTGTGCTGATCGCCACCAACAGCATCAATTGGATCGCTCAATGGTTGATTGAAACCTTCCCGATCTTTTCTGCCATCGGATAACCGGTGGCAGACCATCGGGCAGGCAAATATCTTGAGGATGGGAGGCCTCTCGACATGACCTATTTGTCTAAGCTGATTCTGGCCGGTCTGGTCAGTTTGATGACTCTCTTGCCCGTAAGCGCGGTGCAGGCCGAAATGGGGGACGATGGCCTGCACAAGGCCCCCTGGATGCGGGATACCTTCAAGGATCTTGGGGAGGATCTGAAGGAGGCAACCGCCGAGGGCAAACGCCTGATGGTGATCATCGAGCAACGGGGCTGCATCTATTGCAAAAAGATGCATGAAGAGGTGTTTCCAAACCCTCAGATCGCCGATTTTATCGAGAAGAATTTCTTTGTCGTGCAGATCAATATGTTTGGCGATGTGGAAGTGACGGACTTTGACGGTGAAGCCTTGCCGGAAAAAGAAATGGTCCGCAAATGGGGTGTTCTGTTCACGCCAATGTTGATGTTTTTCCCTGAACAAGTGAGTGATGAGAAACCAGCAAATCAAATGACCGTGGCGCAAATGCCCGGAGCCTTTGGTCGGCACACCACCTTCAATCTGCTCAATTGGATTGTCGAGAAAGGCTATGAGGGCGAGGAGAGTTTCCAGAAATATCATGCTCGGAAACTGGCAGAACAACAGCAATAGCGCGCTGTTTTGCGACTATCGCCTCATTGCACAACAGCTACTTTAAACACATTATAAAATTCAATTTTTTGAATTTGTTCTTGTGTAATGGGAGGAGATGAGGTTACGTTCTTATCAGAGGAGATAAGAACAAACACCTAGAGTGACGCACGGGATCGATCCGCACAAAACAAGGACCATGGATCGGTTTCGTCAAGGGGAGGACCGGAATGAAACACATATTATGGGCTGCGGGAGCCCTGATCCTGAGCTCAGGCCTTGCACAGGCAGATGCCGTCAAGCCAGCCGATGTCATGTTCAAGGAAGGCGCTGTCGGGACATCTCTGACGGGTCAGGCTGGCAACATCGATGAGGGCCGCAAGGCATTCGTCAACCGCAAGCTGGGCAACTGCCTTGCCTGCCATGAAAATAGCGATATGTCCAAGGAACAGTTCCACGGCGAGGTTGGACCAAGCCTTGACGGTGTTGCTGATCGTTGGAATGAAGCGGAAATCCGCGGCATCGTTGTCAATTCGAAGAAGACCTATGAAGGCACCATCATGCCCGGCTTCTATGTTGCAACGCAATTCCCGCGCACGGCCGACAAATATAAGGGCAAAACCATTTTGACCGCCCAACAGGTCGAGGATGTGGTCGCCTATCTTATGACACTGAAAGACAAGTAATTCGGGGCTTTGCGAAGCCGCAAGACGGGCTTCGTGTGCTCTGCATCACTGGAGGATGACAATGAATTTTACACGCAGGGACGTGCTTGTATTGGGGACTGGGGCGGTGGTCGCAGTCAGCTTTGCAAGCCTGCCAGCCATGGCCAGCGCAGCGGATGACGCGATCAAGGCCTTTACCGGCGGCAAGGACGTAACCGAGGGAGGCATGGAACTCTCCGCGCCGGAAATCGCTGAAAATGGCAACACCGTGCCGGTTGAAGTGAGTGCTGAAGGGGCAGAGGCCATTACCTTGCTTGCTCTTGGCAACCCGACGCCAGCGGTTGCGACTTTCAAGTTCGGCCCACTCAATCCGAGCCAGTCCGCATCCACCCGCATTCGTCTTGCCAAGACGCAGGATGTATTGGCGATCGCCAAGATGAAGGACGGCAGCTTCCGCAGTGCCAAAGCAACCGTCAAAGTGACCATCGGCGGCTGTGGCGGTTAAGAGATCAAGGGAGAATAAATCATGGCAAAAGGTGTAAAACCACGCGTGAAGGTGCCGCGCAAGGCATCCGCCGGTGACGTCATCACCATCAAGTCGCTGATCAGCCACAAGATGGAATCCGGTCAGCGCAAGGATGGCGACGGTAATCTGATTCCGCGGTCGATCATCAATCGCTTCACCTGCGATTCAACGGCAAGAATGTGATCGATGTGACGCTGGAACCAGCGATCTCGACCAACCCCTATTTCCAGTTCGAAGCGATGGTGCCGGAAGCCGGCGAGTTTCACTTCAGCTGGTATGATGATGATGGCTCGGTCTATGAGACCAAAAGAAAATCAAGATTGCCTGATCATCTGAACTGACCATCGGACGCATTGGCTGGCCCGGAATGAGGAAGTCCGGGCGCCGGAGGGGATGCGTTTCGAAGCAACATATTCGGGCTGATGTAGGACAGCGTCCTGTCTGTCGACATCCGCGCCCGCAGAGGAGGACCAAACAATGGCAAAGGGACCATTTATCCTATCCATGGCGCTGGGCGT
>CAXXSO010000026.1:0-75392 GCA_963676965.2 uncultured Cohaesibacter sp. | reverse complement strand
GTAGAACCAGTTTGCCACATAGATATGTGGCTCGCGGCGCTTCCACAGCGTGGCCAGGAAGACCAGCAGATAAGAAACCCAAACAATGGTCAGCCACAGATCGGCATACCATTCAGGCTCTGCATATTCCTTGCCCTGTGTCGCACCCAGCAGATAGCCGGTGCCGGCGATCACGATGAATGCGTTGTAGCCCAGAATAACGAACCACGGAGCCACGCGACCCGGAAGACGCGCGTGTGACGTACGCTGGACAACATAGAAAGAGCTTGCCAGCAAGACGTTACCGCCAAACGCAAAAATCACCGCAGAGGTGTGCAGTGGGCGCAGGCGACCGAAGTTGGTCCATTCCAGATCGAAGTTCAGAACCGGGAATGTCAGCTGCCAGGCGATGAGGTCGCCTACCAGAAAACCGGCAATCCCCCAGAACATGGCGGCAACCGCACCAAACTTGATCGGGCCGAGGTTGTAGCCTGTTTCATCAACGTCCGCAGGACGCTTGAAATAGGCATTGAAAATAAGGAAAACGCCGAGGGCTGAGAATATCAGCCCGACGGTCGCGTGAAATGCCATGACACCATCAACCGCTTTTGCAGCGATGGTCAGGCAAGCAAAGGCCAGCACAGTCAGGAATACTGCGAAAAGGCCTTCTTCAACAGAGAGTCTTTTAGTCGTGTGAGCCATCTTTCAGTCCCATCTGAACCACTTGCCAACAAAGGGCAGCGATGATTCAGCATATAAATTCGATCACCGTTTATTGCTTACGAATGCTTGAATTCGATTGCTTGTTGATCTCGGAACGCACTTCCCCCAAAGGGTAGCAAAACCCTATGGTCCACCCCACTCATACGCTTTGACTCATGTCAACGAAATGGGGGAGCTCACCGAGAGACTGCGACTCGTGGTCACAGCCCTTGAAAAACATGATTTCGATATCCTGCTTTAAAAGCTTTATATTACAGCAAGTTAATAATATTTGAAACAGGGTCCCGGATATGCCTCCTCATCCGTAAGTGGTAGAAAAAATATGCAGGGAGAATGCACTTTATACACGATCATTCTTGCCAGTCGGATCGTTTTACGCGGCAAAGGGTGAGTTTTCACTAACTGTATTTCTACTTACCTCTCCGAAGCGTTCATTCACTTCGCCATATTGGCCATCGCCAAGGTGCAATGATGACGGGGAATCAATGAGATCGACGACGTTCAAGCTCAAAGACGCACCTCAAGGCATCTAGGTCAGGAGCGGCTGTTGCGGGTCAACCGATCGGTGACGAACGGGGCAAAGATGACAAGGCCGAGATACCGCACCAGATGGTGCCCGGCAACATAGGCCGGGTTCATATCAAACAGGAAGGCCAACAACACCATCGCCTCGAAGCCACCGGGCGAGAAGGCCAGAAAGACCTGCGCGAAGGGAAAGCCCAACAACCAGGCGCATAGCATGGCGGTGCTGGTGGCCATCACGACTGCGGCTGCCAGCGAGAGCAGCGAAATACCGGTCAGCTCAAGCAAGGTTTTGAGCGTAATGCTACCAAAGCGGACGCCAATCAGGGCACCAATGCTGATGAAGCCGATGATGGTAAACCAGTCAGGCAGAGGGGCTGACAGGGTGCCTGAGAGATAGAGACTGCCAGAGGAGAACATGCCAGCCAACAGCAGGCCCGCCGGCACCTTCAGACGCTGGACAATCGGGGCCAACACCAAAACAGCCAGCAACAGAAGCGCCAGCGTGCCAAGGCCCATCGGATCGGGCGGCATCACCCCGATCTCTGTTGCCGCACTCATCCCAACGGTCCCGTCTGCATGGGTAAAAGGGGCCAAGACAACAGGCAGAACAGCCAACAATACAAACAAGCGGATCGACTGGGCTATCGACACGCGCGGCATGTCGGCCTTGGCGGCTTCGGCAATCGCCATCACATAACTCAGCGCCCCCGGCAGGGAGGCAAACAGGGCGGTGGCGTGGTCCCATTTGCCGATATGGCGCAGAACCGCATAGGCACCCCATGTCATGGCAAAGACATTGACCACCAAAATCGCGATGCTCAGGGGCCATGTAGCGATGGCCTCCAATGTCTCGGGCGAAAAACCTGTGCCGAGCACCAAGCCAATCAAAACAAAGGCAACATCACGCACCCAGTCAGGCATGGTCAACCTGCGCCCGGCAAACATGGCGGCCGCCACAGCCACCAGCGAACCGGTGAGCCATGATGCAGGGAAATCAATCAAGTGGGCCAACCAACCGCCGATGAAGGCAATACCATAAAGTTCGATCAGGTTCAGCCACTTGACCTGTTTGACAAGTTGCAGCAAGGCGGGCATGCATTATCCTTGACTTGATCTTCACAGAGCGGTGTTTGCGGGCGCATCAAAGCCCGGCAAACTTGTCGGTGGTTGCGACCAGAGCTTCCAGGATGCCCGGCTCGTCGAATGCATGCCCCGCCCCTTCGATCAGGTGGAAATCCGCGTCCGGCCACGCCTTGTGCAGGCTATGGGCATTTTCCATCGGACATGGCATATCATAGCGTCCATGAACGATCGCGCCGGGGATCCCTGCCAGTTTGTGGGCGTCTCGAAGCAACTGACCTTCCTCAAGCCAGCCCTTGTTGGAGAAGAAGTGATTTTCGATCCGGGCAAAGGCGATGGCGAATTGGTCGGCGGCGAAGCTGGTGCTGTAGCTCTCATCGGGCAGCAGGGTGATGGTTTCCCCTTCCCAAACGCTCCATGCCTTGGCAGCTTCCAGCTGAACCGCCGGATCATCCGACGTCAGCCGCTTGTGGAAGGCCTGCATCAGGTCGCCGCGTTCCTCTGGCGGGATCGGCGCGACAAAGGCCTCCCATTTGTCCGGGAACATCTGATTGACGCCAAATTTGTAATACCAGTCGAGTTCGCGCTGAGTGAGTGTGAAGATGCCGCGCAAAACCAGTTCCGAGACTCGCTCAGGATGGGTTTGGGCATAGGCCAGCGCCAAGGTTGATCCCCATGAGCCGCCAAAGACCATCCATTGGTCCACCCCGACAAGCGCGCGCAGGCGCTCAATATCCGCAACCAGATGCCAGGTGGTGTTGGCATTCAGTGCAGCGTGCGGCGTCGAGCGGCCACAGCCGCGCTGATCGAACAGCAGGATGTCATAATGGTCGGGATGGAAGAGCTGGCGATGAATATCGGCGCAACCACCACCCGGTCCCCCATGCAGGAAAACCACTGGCTTGCCACCTTTCGTGCCCGCCCGCTCCCAATAGATCGCGTGACCATCACCAACATCAAGCAAGCCATGATCGTAAGGTGCGATGGGCGGATAAAGTGGGTTTGGTGCAGACATCGGGGACTCTCATAAATTGGGATGGGGTGAAGGGGTGTTTGGCAATCGGGCTGAAGCATTCAGCTGGCAGACTGACTGGCAAGCTAGACAGCGCCAAGTGAGTTTTGGGTCGAGTGAGCTTTGGAAAGATTGGGTCGCGCAGCCATAAAAATGCTGACACACGGACATTCTATGGAGTGGATGCAAGGGTAGGCAGGATGGCTCATTTCATATCACGCTTGTCATGGGACGGCAAATCTTGCTTTCAACTGTGGAGGCACATGCATTTTGCATTTTGGCAGCCGTTGCCATTCGGCAACATGGGGTCGGCAAATGCGTGCAGACTATTTTGCTCTGTCGGGAAAACTGCTAAAGGATGCATTGGAGTGGCCTCAAGTCAGGCCGAAGCGTCCCAGACTTGGAGAAACATGATCAATCGCGCCGCTATCAGACTTGCTGGCATAATTTTCAACTTTGCTTCCCGTTTGACGGCATCCGGTTCTTCAAGAGGATCCGGGGTTGGTCTTGTGTTGGCGATGGGGTTGTTGCTGGCGGGCTGTTCGTCGCCAACCGGGGTGAAATTCGTCGCCCCCACGGCCAAGCCGGCCGATCTGACCGAAGTCATGGTTGCGACCTCCCGACTGCCATCAGACAATGGGGATTTCAGCGGGCGCCGCAACAGGGTGATCAGCTACGCGTCTTATGCAGTTTCCATACCGCCGAACCACCGGGTGGGGCAGATTGAATGGCCGGAGCGAGAGCCGGATCCGAAACGCCATTTTGCTGTTGCATCAAGCCAGCTTTACAAGAACGAGGCCGCCTTTTCGCATGCACTGAACAAACGCATCAAAGCGCCGGGAGCACTGACGGCAGAGGGCAAGCGGGAAGCAATTCTGTTTATCCATGGCTATAATACCGACTTCTCTGAAGCACTCTATCGCGCCGCGCAGATGAAGCATGATTTTGAATTCCCCTTCCCGCTGACACTTTATAGCTGGCCATCCGCCGGGAAGCCGGAATTGTATATGTATGACCGCGATAGCGTGAAGGTCTCACGGGACGATCTCGTCGGGCTGATCGAGTTGATCAATCGTACGGACAGTGACAAAATCACCCTTGTTGCCCATTCTTTGGGGACCGAATTGCTGATGGAGAGCCTCAGGCAAATCGCCTTGTCGCATGGCGGTCATTTGCCCAAGAAGGTTGGAGCAGTGATCCTGATCTCTCCCGATCTCGATATGGATGTGTTCAACAATCAATTGGCCGCCATCAAAAAACTACCTCCCGAATTTGTGGTGTTCGTTTCGCAAAAGGATGATGCGCTGGCCCTCTCTAGCTTCCTGACAGGGGACAGGGGTCGGGTTGGCAACACAATCGATGTCTCCAAGATCAAACGAGGGGGCATTCAGGTGATTGATGTCAGCGCATTTGAAGGTGGCGATCAGCTCAATCATATGACAGCGGTCACTTCGCCTAGCCTTGTCACATTGATCAAGGGGTTGTCAAAATCCGGACAGCGCTCCATGTTGAGCGTGCAGGGGGAACAAAAGAGCGTTTCCCAGAAGGTCGTGGACACCGCAACGCTACCCATTTCTCTGGTGGTGCGGACCACCAGCGCCATTTTCGACCGCGACTGACGGGCAATTCTGCCCGTATTGTAGACCAAAGCGTGACGTGACAATTCGGTAAGAATTGACTTTGCTCAAAGCTGTTCACGCTCTCTCAAAGCTAAATGCAGCCATGACCAATGTGACCCTGAAATATGCCACGCGCGCTGTGCCGCGCTATACCTCTTATCCGACCGCGCCACATTTCTCGGCCGATGTCGACAAAGAGGTCTACGCGCGCTGGCTTGAAACGATTGATCCGGCAACGCCGATCTCTCTGTATCTCCATGTGCCCTTCTGCCAATCCATGTGCCATTATTGTGGCTGCTACACGAAAATCACCAAGCAACAAAAGCCGCTGCAGGATTATGCGGACATGCTGGTGCGTGAGGTGGAACTGGTGGCCAGCAAGCTGCCGGATGGACAGAAAGTCAGTCACATTCACTGGGGTGGCGGGACGCCCTCGATCCTGCCGCACGATGCCTTTTTGCGGGTGGTGGGGGCGCTGCGTGCACACTTCACCTTCGTTGACGGTATGGAGCATGCCATCGAACTTGATCCACGCACGGTGACGCAGGCCTTGGTGGATACGCTCAAAGAGGCCGGCATCAACCGCTCGAGCCTTGGGGTTCAGGATTTCGATCTCAAGGTGCAGGAAAGCGTGGGCCGCGTGCAGCCATTCGAACAGGTCGAGGAAGCGGTCAGATTGTTGCGCTCGGCGGGTATCGAAGAAATCAATCTCGACCTTATGTATGGCCTGCCGCATCAAAGCCGGGAGACGATCCGGGAGACGGTGGAGCTGACCGCCAAGCTTGATCCCACTCGTCTGGCGCTGTTTGGCTATGCCCATGTGCCATGGATGAAGAAACATCAGCGGCTGATTCCGGAAGATCTTCTGCCAGATGCAGCCGAGCGGATTGCGCTGTTTGATGATGCGACTGAAGCCCTTGGCGAGTTTGGCTACGAGAAAATCGGTCTTGATCATTTCGCCAAGGCAGATGACCCGCTGGCCATTGCAGCGCGAGAAGGCCGGATGCGTCGCAATTTTCAGGGCTATACGACCGATGATGCCGACATTCTAATCGGTATCGGTGCGTCCTCCATTGGCAAGATGCCACAAGGTTATATCCAGAATAGTCCTGACTTTGCCGGTTGGGTGCGGGCGATCGAAGCAGGAGAATTGCCGATTGTCCGAGGTCTGGAGATGGATCAGGACGACCGGGCGCGCGCTGCGATCATCATGTCGATCATGACTGCCTACGAGGTGGATGTTGCGGCGGTGGCACGGGACTTTGATGTTGCGCTGGAGCCACTGCGCGCTTGCTATGCCCAATTATCGGAGCTGGAAGCCGACGGGGTTGCTGCGCGAGAGGGCGACAAGGTGCGGGTCACTCACGAAGGTCGACCCTTGGTGCGGCTGGTTGCGGCTGCCTTTGATGCCTATTTGCAGGCTGGCAAGGGTCGCCATTCTGTTGCCGTCTAAACCATCCTGACAGCACCGACGCGATGGAAAGAATCAAAAAGCCGAGGCCTTGTCACTGGCGCTCGGCTTTTGCATTTCGACAATATTTTGACAAAACTCCATCCGCGACGATTTGTCCGTGGAGCTTTACCTATCCCTAGGGATAGGCTTACAGCCGATTACTTGACTATTTCATCAAAATACGTGGAATCACTATTAATATTTGCCCGTGAGATGGCAGAGACCGCAAACATTCATCACCCGAATCCGATCCTGCTTTTCCATCGTGATCACCTTGCGGCGCTTCATGTCTGACAGCACACGGCTGACGGTTTCGATGGTCAAGCCGAGATAATCGGCAATTTCCTGACGGGTCATATGCAGGGTGACAACGCTTTCATCGCTGTCGCTGCCCTGTGGTCCGACACAGGCAAAGTCACCGCGATGGGGCACAAAGCGCATCAGGAAGGAGGCGACCCGTTCATGGGCTGATTTCCGCCCCAACAGGACCGCATGCTCATGCAAGCTCTGGACCTGAGTGACGAGGCACTTTTTCATATGCTCCTGAATGGAGGAAGAATTGTCTGCCTCCTTGCGGGAAACCATGTGCACGAGGGTTTCGGTCAGCGTTTCTGCTGATGTATCATAGACTTCGCCAGCAGGAACACCAAACAGGTCGCCAGGTCCTAGGATTTCCACCACCTGCCGCCGGCCATCTGGCAACAGCTTGTACAGCATCACAGACCCATCTGCGACTTCATATATATTGGTGGCAGGATCGCCTTCAAAGAAAATGATGCCATGGGCAGGGAATGTCTTGTGTCTGCTTTGATCGCTGGACATGATGCCTTTATTTTCCGTCTCCGCCGGATAGGAAGAACGAGAAGCGACGTTGCCGCTGGCCATACGGTGGCTCGACATTTTGATAATACGTTCTTCCGACATGTTTCCCTTCTCCCGTTCCTGAAGCGATGGTTCTAAGAACCCCATCCCCCGCTCCGAGGATTGAGTGAACCTATACGACAAGTTTCTTTGTGCTGCAATTGGTCGCGCTGAAAAACAATTGTACACGTAATTTCCCTTATGCTTAAAGAAAAAAAGACCTCAAAGGCATGTCAAGGTGATAAAGATTTTTTTGTACAATTACTTGTCGGTTTAAAATCATTATATTTCAAATAGATACAAAAAAACCGGATCAAAATCCGGTTTTTTGTCTGATGTGTCTTGAAAAGCGGCATTCTTTTTCGGGACAAAAAGAATTTTTCACGCCGACTTGGCAAGATATTTTTAAACTGATCGGCAAATGCCGAGCGTGGTTCAACGGCCGGTCAGAACAATGCGGACAAGATCCGCGGTGTTGCGAGCCTTGAGCTTTTCCATGATGCGGGCGCGATGAACTTCAATGGTGCGCGGTGAAATTGCCAGATGCTGGCCGGCTTCCTTGTTGGAGGCACCCTGGGTGATCTGCAACAGGACATCGCGTTCGCGCGGGGTCAGGCTTTCGGCATGCGGGAAGCTCCAGTTTGCCAAGGCAGACTGACCGGCATCGGGTGTCTTGTTGACCGTTGCCAGAATCTTCTCGATCCGGTTGACCACTTCGGTGCCATCAAATGGCTTCTCGATAAAGTCATGAGCGCCCTGCTTGATGGCAGCGACAGCCATTGGAATGTCACCCTGACCAGAAATGATCAGAACGGGAGCCGCGATGTGACGGGCAGCCAGTTCTTCCATGACCTCAAGGCCGGAGCGACCGGGCATGTGAACATCCATCAGGATGATGGACGGCACAGAATCGCGCAGTCCGGAGAGGAAATCCTCGCCATTGGAAAAGGTTTGAACCTGATAGCCTTCCAGCTCGAACAGCACGGACAAGGCGTCCCGGACGGCTGGATCATCATCGACGATATGAATAGAAGGGTGCAGATCAGTTGTCATTCGTTGCCTCTTGGCTTATGCGGGCGTATTAGATGCAGAAAGGGCGCTGTCACTCTGCCAATCATCGTCCGCGCCGGAGGCATCGGGTTCGTCCGACGACCTATGCGACAGTGGGGATGCGATGGGCAGGGTCAAGATGAAACAGGCCCCCGGCTGGTTGATATCGGTAGGTGCCAACTCGAGGCTACCACCATGATTTTGGGCGATGGACCGAGCAATGGCGAGCCCCAGCCCCATTCCATTGCGCCGTTCGGAGTCAAAGGCCTTGAACAATGTATCCCGATGGGAGTCGGGTATGCCCGGACCGGTGTCCTTGAAACGAACCATAACGCGCTTTCGCTTCTCTTCCTGACCGGAAGGAACCGAAACCGTGATGTTGATGTCCCGTTGATCCTGATCCCGCATCGCCTGAAAGGCATTGCGCATCAGATTGAGGAAAATCTGCTCAATCTGAACAGGATCGACCGCAACCAAGGGGATATCATCTGTAGCCGTCAGATTGACATGCACGTCTGTTGCGGCAAAGCCAACAAGCGCCAGTTGATGCGCACGCTGAACGATTTCAACGATGTTGCAATTGCTGCGCTCGGGCTCCTTCTTTTCTATGATGGACCGAATTCTATTCAACAGAGACGAGGAACGCTGGGCTTCCTGACGGGCTTTGCCACACAATTCGGTCAGCTTGTCCAGATCTTCCTGGTCAAGTTGCTGGGCGCAGGGACTGGCGTTCAATTTACGCTCGATCGCCTGCAAATAGAGAATGATCGCGGTCAGAGGCTGGTTGAGCTCGTGGGCAACGGTGGCCCCCATCTCGTCCATCGCATTGATCCGGGTCATCTGGTTGAGTTCGGTCTGAAGGCTGCGCAGGCGCTGCTCGTCTTCTTTACGCGGACGCAGATCTCGCAGCACGCCGATAAACTGCTTGCCATCGTCGGTCTCGGTCACCCCGACCGACAAGTCGAACGGGAAAGTGGATCCGTCCTTGTGGCGACCCTGCACTTCGCGACCAATGCCGATGATCGAATGCTCCCCGGTGCGCAAGTAGCGATCCACCCAGGCATCATGGTGACGGGCATATTTCATCGGCATCAGGATATCGACGCTCTTGCCGACAACCTCCTCGGCTTTATAGCCGAACAGCTTTTCAGATGCCTTGTTGAACAGCAGAATACGGGAATGGGCATCCATCAGGCAGATGCTGTCGGCCGCCATGTCAAGCAGTGACATCAGGCGGGCGTCGATCTGTTCAAGCGGACGAAACGGCGCAGCCTGTCTTTTAGGCGAGGTTTCGTCCATTCGCTTGGGGCCGTTGATGGTTACCTTTGCATCCATGTAAACGTATCTCTTAGGCCTGTTCTAAATTAAAAGCACGGTCCGACAGCGTTTCTTTGGCTGAAAGCCATTGATTCAAGCGCATTACCGCACGATCCATCTGCTCGGAAGTTGTTGCGAAACATAGTCGCATAAATGCGCAACCGCTTTGACCAAACGCAAAACCGGGCGCCAAACCCACTTTGGCCTCGTCGACCAGCCGTTTGGTCAGAGGCCATGCATCAGGCTCGTCAGCGAGCCCGAAGAAGAAATAAAAGCTGCCTGTTGGAGCCGCAAAGCGCAGCTGGTTGTTGCCCTCAAAGGCATCCAGCAACTTGGAGCGGCCTATCCGGGCCTGTTCGATCTGCTGGCTGACAAAATCCTCCCCCTCTTCGAGCGCGGCAATGGCTGCACGCTGCATGAAGACGGCGACACCGGAGGTGGAATATTGAATGAGATTCTCGATGATATCGCCCATTTCAGGGGGCGCGGAAATCCAGCCTACGCGCCAGCCGGTCATCGCCCAATTCTTCGAGAAACTGTTGACGAACAGAATCCGGTCATCTTCGTTCATGATTTCGTAGAAAGACGGAGCGGTGTCGCGACCTTCGCCATAATAGAAGCGGGTATAGATCTCGTCTGCGATGATCCAGAGGCCTTTCTCGCGGGCAAAGGCAAGGATCGCGCGAAGCTCGTCTTCATCAGCCACCCAACCGGTTGGATTGCTCGGTGAGTTGATGAAAATGGCCCGCGTGCGGTCTGTGCAGGCACCAAACAAGGCGTCAAGATCAAGATGCCACCCTTCAGGCCGGAATTGCATGGGAACTTCAACCGCTTTGGCGCTGGCAATGCCAACCGCTGCGGACAGGTTCGGCCAGGCCGGTGTTGGAAGGACGATTTCGTCGCCGGGACCGGCCACCATGCGCACCGCCATCTGAATGGCTTGCATGCCCGAGCCGACGACAAAGAAGCGCTCAGGATCAAAGGTTCGTCCATAGAGGCGTTCGTGATAACGAGCAATGGCCTCGCGCAATTCGGGGATGCCACGCTGATAGGTATAGAAGGTCTCGCCAGCCGCAAGGGAGCGGGTGGCCGCGTCACAGATGAAATCCGGGGTCGGCATCACGCCCTGCCCGACCCACAATGGGGTGATATCCTCTTTGCCGTCGGCATATTTGAGAATTTCGATGATCTGACTGGCCGGAGCGTCAACCGCCTCTGCGCGCAAACTGGAGATGATGCTGGACTGCATTTTCTGGACCTTCTGAATTAAATGCGTAGTTTACCCTAGCAGTTTGCACATAAAGGCATTCAATTAAAGAGGGCGTTGTTTGCGCTCATCATCCATGCTCCCATTTTTTGCTATGTGCAAGGGGTGATACTTAGCCAGAAGGTCCATTCCTCGCCCAAAGAATGGGTGTTGAGGAGGCTAAAGTCCGGATTTGGACGTAAAATACGCATCCCTGAGCAACATGGCTTTATCAAGCTGAGGAGCCGGGACCGGGTGTCAGGCTGATTCTCCGGTTAAAAAAAGTGCAACTCCTGGCGCGTGTTTGGTCTCAGTTCTGGAATCATAGAAATTTCTTATGCTATATCTGCTCTAAATGTGAGGGAGAATCGCCTTTTATGCTCCAAGGCTGGATGGTCGTGCTCACGACCCTGCTCTATATTGGTCTGTTGTTTGCGATTGCCTCATATGGGGATTATCGTGCAAGGCGTAATCCCGGCCGGGAGCGCAACCCGAACCTCTATGCCCTGTCACTGGCGGTCTATTGCACCAGTTGGACATTCTTTGGCTCGGTGGGGTTGGCAAAATCCAGCGGACTTGACTTCCTCACCGTCTATATCGGCCCGATCATCCTGTTTACCCTCGGTTTTCCGCTGGTCTGGCGGATCATTCGCCTGTCAAAGACCGAACGCATCACTTCAATTGCCGATTTTCTGGGCGCGCGCTATGGCAAGAACCAGCTGGTTGCAGCGGTCGCGACGGTCATCACCGTTGTCGGCACCATGCCCTATATCGCCTTGCAGCTGAAAGCTGTGGCGACTTCGGTCGCCACCCTGATGGAACATCTCAATATCGCCTTTCCAAATGGCAATCTGCCGGTTCTGGCTGACATTGCCTTTTTCGTGGCAATTGCCATGGCGGTGTTTGCCATCCTGTTCGGCACCCGGCATGCAGATGCCACCGAGCATCAGGACGGCCTCATCTTGGCGGTGGCGATCGAGAGTGTGGTCAAGCTGATTGCCTTCCTGACGGTCGGCTCCTTCATCACTTTCTGGATTTTCGATGGCCCGGCAGATCTGTTCAACCGGGCAGATGCTGCGGGCATTTCTTTCCTTGGGCCCCAGGGCGGACCGGATGCGATCAACTGGATTGTGATGATCATGCTATCAACCGGGGCGGCTTTGCTGCTGCCGCGCCAATTTCATGTGGCGGTGGTGGAGAATACCTCTGAACGCTCATTGCGGCGTGCGACATGGATGTTCCCGCTCTATCTGGTTTTGATCAACCTGTTCGTCATTCCCATTGCACTGGCCGGGCAATTGCTGCTTGGCGGGCAGGTGGATGCGGATAGTTATGTGTTGACCCTGCCGATGGCGCATGGGGCGGAAACCATGACGTTGATCGCCTTCCTTGGCGGTCTGTCGGCTGCAACCGCGATGGTCATTGTCTCCTCGGTTGCCCTGTCGATCATGATCTCGAATGATCTGGTCATTCCGCTGATCTTACGCCGCCATGCGGATCAGGCAATCAGTTCACCCGATATGGGCCGAACTCTGCTGAATGTGCGTCGGCTGGCCATTCTGGCGCTTTTCACCCTCGCCTATGCCTTTTATCGCACTGCGGTCAACAATACCGGACTGGCGCAGATCGGCTTGATTGCCTTTGCCGCGATGGCCCAGTTCCTGCCTGCGCTGATTGGTGGCCTGATCTGGAAGCGGGCCAATTCGCGTGGGGCGATTGCCTCGCTGCTGGTTGGCTTCTTTATCTGGGCCTATACCCTGTTGCTGCCAATGTTTGCGCAGTCTGGTCTGATTCCGACGGATTTTCTGGCCGACGGGCCATTTGGCATCAGTTTCCTCAAGCCACAGGCCCTGTTTGGCACGGATCTTCCCTCGCTGCTGCATGGGGTTTTCTGGAGCCTGCTGTTCAACCTGATCGCTTACACGGCGGGGTCGGTCTCCCGGCAACCGGAAATGATCGAGCGATTGCAGGCCAATATTTTCGTGCCGGACGAATTGCGCCCACCGCAGACGCGGCGCCTGTTCCGCACCATGCTGACAGCGGGCGATCTGGAAGATATGGTCGCACGGTATCTGGGTGCAGAGCGTACCTTGCGCAGCTTCCGAGCCCACGCCAAAGAGCGCAGCATGCCCTATGAGCGCAATTTGGATGTGGATCCACACTTCCTGCGCTTTGCGGAGCAGTTGCTGGCCAGCGCCATTGGCTCGGCCTCTTCGCGGCTGTTGATGAGCCTGTTGCTCAAGCGTCAGGAAGCCTCACCCAAGGGCACGATGAAGCTCCTTGATGATGCGTCCGAGGCACTGCAATATAATCGCGATCTGCTGCAAACCGCACTCAATCATGTGCGGCAGGGCATTGCGGTATTTGATACCGATTTGCGGCTGACCCTTTGGAACAAACCGTTTCGCAACCTGCTCAATATCCCGCAAGAATTCGGGCAGGTTGGCACGCCGTTGCAATCGATCCTGCATCATATTGCCGATCGGGGAGATTTTGGCGAGGGCCAGTCCGAGCAGTTGGTCAATGACCGGATCGATTTGATTGTCGTCCAGCAGGCCCCTTATCAGGAGCAGATGGGAGGCTCGGGGCGCACCTTGTCCATTCGCGCCGATGCGATGCCGGATGGGGGCATCGTCATCACCTTTGCCGACGTGTCCGAACGGGTGCGAGCCGAACGGGCACTGGAAAGCGCCAACGAAACACTCGAACGCCGGGTGCGCGACAGAACCCGCGAATTGATGCACTTGAATGACGCCCTGCGCACTGCCAAGCAGGATGCGGAAGCGGCCAACGTCTCCAAGACCCGCTTTCTGGCCGCCGCCGGCCATGACATCATGCAGCCGATGAATGCGGCTCGGCTTTATACCACTGCGCTGGTCAACCGGCTGGAAGGCATGGCGGAGAAAAGCGAGGACGCCAAGGTGGCAGAATGCGCGGTGATGGCGGGCAATATCGACAGCTCACTGGAGGCGGTCGAAGACATTATTGGCGCTTTGCTCGACATTGCCCGGCTCGATTCCGGTGCCATGAAGGCGCAGCTTTCTGCCTTCCCGATTGATGAGTTGCTGGAACGGATGCGGATCGATTTCGAGCCGCTGGCCAAGGAAAAGGGCCTTGATCTGCGGATTGTGCCATGTGGCCTGCATGTGCGTTCGGACAAGCATCTGCTGCGCCGTCTGCTGCAAAATCTCATTTCCAACGCCATCAAATACACCCCTGAGGGTCGGGTTCTGGTCGGTTGCCGCCGTCTGGAAGGTGCTATCGAATTTCAGGTGCATGATACGGGCGTCGGCATTCCCGAAGCGCAACGGGAAGAGATTTTCCATGAATTCCAGCGCCTTGATGAAGGGGCACGAATTGCCGGCGGTCTGGGGCTGGGGCTGTCGATTGTTGATCGCATTGCCAAGGTGCTCGACCACCCGATCCAACTGATCTCGGTCGTGGGCAAGGGATCGGCCTTTGCGGTCAAGCTGCCAGCCTTCCGGCTGTTGCATAGCGCCCGGCGGGCCGAGGCGCCTGCCTCGATGGCCAATCAGCCGCTTAGCCATCTGTCCATATTGTGTATCGACAATGAACCAAAAATCATGGAAGGCATGCGGGCGATGCTGGAAGGCTGGGGCTGCACGGTGTTGACGGCAGGTGGTATCGAGGAAGCCGAGGCGACCTTGCAGGAGTCCGACATCAAGCCTGATGGGATCCTGATTGATTATCACCTTGATGATATGCTGGGCACCGATGCCTGCACTGAATTGCGCGCGCAATTCGGCACCGATATCATGGCGAGCCTGATCACCGCAGACCGCACTGCAGAGGTGCGCGAAGAAGCCCGCAGCAAAGACATGGCGATCCTCAACAAGCCGGTCAAACCGGCCCAGCTTCGCGCCTTGCTCAACACATGGAACATGACCGCGATCAGAAAACGCGGTCAGTGAGGTTCCTGTCCTTCATTGAAGTTGTCTCTCAAAAGATGAAGTGAAGCCCCAAACCAAAAAACCCGCATTCACAGAATGCGGGTTTTTGAATTTTCAGATTGTTTGCAGCGATCAGCTTTTTGCGCCGATGGCCTGCCATTGACCAGCTTCGATCTTGGCGGCGGCGATGACCGCTTGGGTGCGGCTGTCGACATTGAGCTTTTGCAGGATTGCCGAGACGTGGGCCTTGACGGTGGCTTCCGAGACATTCAGCTCGTAGGCGATCTGCTTGTTGAGCAAGCCCTCGGAGAGCATCATCAACACGCGCACCTGCTGAGGGGTCAAGGTGTTGAGGCGCTCCACCAGCTCGGTGATTTCATCGCTGTAAGGGGCGTTGAGATCGATGCTTTCGGGCACCCAGGTCTCGCCATTCAGCACGGCGCGGATGCCTTGGGCGATGGCATCGATGGACATGGATTTGGGAATGAAGCCCGATGCTCCAAATTCCATGCAGCGGCGAATAGTTGGTACATCTTCGCTGGCTGATACAATGACCACCGGAATGGCGGGATATTGCGCACGAAGATAAAGCAGGCCAGAGAAGCCACGGACGCCCGGCATGGACAGATCCAGCAAGACGAGATCGATATCTTCGGATACTTCGAGCCTTTCTCCCACTTGCTCGAGGGTCCCGGCCTCATGAATGGCAATCTGATCGAAGATCGTTTCCAAGGTCTGGCGCAGCGCGCCCCGGAACAATGGATGATCATCTGCGATAATGATATTCAGAGATGCCTGATGCACTTTCGGTCCTCCCCCAATCAGATGGGTGGAATGTGTCTGTCAGATCTGGCAGATCGGACTGGACCACCCCTCACGTCAAACTCACTTCACGACCAGGGGTGAAACCCCAACTGGCCGTTCACTTCCTGCCCAGCCTGGTCACGTTCGGCTGGCCCTTCCCCTCATGTTGCTTTGGGCTCCGTCTCAATTTGAGACTTGATGGAAGCTTTGCCTTTTCATGGCGTCTGTCGCAAAGGCTCTTTGCTACCCTGATTGGCAAATTTGCCAAAGAAAACATGATGAGTTCGAGCAAACTATGGGCGGTTGCCGCTGTCTTGGCAAGACGTAGCATTGACATATTCGCAAATTCGTTGAGCGGATACGGCAATTCACTCGAAAAATTGACGCCCAACCACTTCCTTTGGGGAAATCCTTGCGCGAACGGCCAAGTTTGTTAACCATAACAATCATGTGGCGGTTTGAATGAGAAGAATCGCCGTGTGACTTCAAGCTGTTTCCCGTGCTTTTCGCATCTGCAACATTTCTCCCACTTGCACGCTGCAAATTGCGATTGCGGTCATCTGATCGTTATATGTCGCCACTCGTCATCTGTCACATTTTCCGCGGTTCGTGCGTGTGTCGCGCAGATACACGCCTTGCCATGATAGAGTGCCTGATCGCTGCACGCGCTAAGTTAGCCCCTGACTTGCCAGTGATCCTTGGCAATTTGGACCAAATACAAAGTGGATAGAGGGGAGCATGGCCACATTCCTACCATGCAGCTATCCTATTTTTCTCTTCCGGGTTGAGTGAAGACTTTTCATAAAATCCGGAAGTAAACATAGATAAAACAACCCATCACTAAAAACACCTAATCAAAACGAATACTACCAGCCGATGCGTTTTGATTATATAATTTACTTACAACAGTTCCAATTTAGCATATCTTGCTACGAAGGAGTATCAATATGACACGTTTTGTAACGCTGAACCAATATATCAATACATGGGAATGCGATGAAAATGATCATATGAACGTCCAGTTCTATTTCTCGATGTTCGATGATGCGAGCAAGTTGTTTGCGTCCAGCAACAAGATGGAGGAGGCTTTCTCAAAGCGTATCTCGCGTCATGTCCGTTTCCATTCAGAATTGCGCAGTGGCTCTCAGGTGCGCATATTGAGCTCTTTGGTCACGCCAGAAACCGATGATGGCATGCCGGAAAGCGGCTGCTTCGTGCAGCATATCATGGAAAATATCACCAACGGGCTGATTGCAGCGTCTTCACTCGATCTCTATGAAGGCACTGCCTGGCCAAGCCATGCCGACCATCACGACAAGATCGACGACAATGTTTTGCCGCGCGCCCTCACCGAGGAAGCCGATTTCCTGATCAAGTCGCCAGGAGATTTTGGAGAAACCCTGATCGGTCGTGGGATCGTTCATCCGGCAATGTGCGATGAGGCCGGTCAAGCCCGGGATCAGGCCTATATCAGTGCCGCATCAGATGTCGGTTCCCACGCTTGGGCACAGGTGGGCATGAACAGCAACTGGCTGAAGGTCAATGGCTTTGGCCGCGTATCGATCGAAATGCGCCTCTGCGTGCTCGAGGGCATGAAGGCGGGGGATCAATATAGCATCCATGTTGCTTTCACCAGCTTGCAGCCAAATATGTTTACCATGCGCTATGACTTTTTCGACATCCGCGATGGTCGCCATATCGCCTTTGTCGATACAGCGGCAATGGTTTTCAGTGTTGCCACCCGGCGCTCGAACCAATTGCCGGACTTTGCCAAAGAAGCCATCAAGGAACGACTGGTTTAGACTCTTTGACGGCGCAAGACATCGGGCCTGTCTAGGTTAGGGCTCGATCAGGCCGGTTGTCCTGAAACCAGTTATTCAAAAAGGCCGGCCCGAACCCGCGGTAGTCCCCACTGCGGGTTCGCAATTTCTGCACGCCTCTTTCTTTATCCCTTCTTGGCCCTGCCTTGGATTTCACTTCTTTCCTCATCTGCTCCCCCCGGAAGGTCGCCCTTGACAGGTCTTTCCTTTTGGTCGGCTTTATGCTGTCATTCAGCCGCAATTTTAATTTTCAGGACCTTCGTGATGACCCGTTTCGTTTCACTCAACCAGTTTGTCAATCTTTGGGAATGTGACGAAAATGATCACATGAATGTCCAGTTCTATTTTGCCAAATTTCAGGATGCGGCGACCCTGTTTCAGCTTTGTCACGGACTGGGCAGCCAATTGGGTCCATTGATCAATCGCCATGTGCGCTATCATTTGGAGTTGCATGGCGGAGCTCAGATCCAAATCACGTCGTCGGTGGTTGCCGAATTTGGTGATCTCACCCCGCCCGGTGAGGGATGCTTCATTCAGCATGTGATGGTCGAGACGACATCAGGTCGGATTGCAGCAACGGCGCTTGACTGGCACAAGGGGCCCCTGCCCGACGCGCCGGACGCCATTTGTGATCCAGTTGATCCTGCGGTCCTGCCGCGCGGCCTCAAGGAACCGGCTGATCTTTCTCCAAAGCAACCACCTCAAGACGACAGCATGATCATTGCCCGGGGTATTCTGCATCCCGGACTGTGTGATGCCGAGATGGTGGCGCGGGATCAGGCCTATATTGGCGCGGTGTCCGATGCGGCTTCACATGCATGGGAACGGGTGGGACTTGATGTCAAATGGCTGGAGGCTCATGGCTTTGGCCGGGTGGCGGTGGAAATGCGCCTGCATATTCTCACGCCCATGCCAGTTGGCACCGCCTATCAAATGCAATTGGGCTATACAGGGCTTCAAAAGCGAGCCCTGACCAAGCGTTATGACTTTTTCGATTTGCGCGATGGCGGTCATCTGGCCATTGTGGAAGCGGCCATAATGATCCTCAATCACAGCACGCGCAAATCCGAACCCCTGCCCGATTTCACCCGCGCGAAGGTTGAAGCCATGCTTGGGAGCGGCTGAGAATGGTGTCCCTTCGGCCCCCATGGGCAACCCATCCTCTAGGCTCGATTGTCATCAAATTCCTTGCGGAACTCCTTCACCACGCCGAAAAAGCGACGCATCATGGCTTCGCCCATATCGAGAAAGTCCTCAAAATTATCAGGTAACCCGCTTTCACTCTCCTTGCCGGGATTGGAACCGGGTTTGCCTTGGGTCGTCGGATTTTTCGATTGGGCGTGGTCTTCACGTTCAGATTCTGGCATCTGGTCTTGTTGCTTGTTTTTGCCCAATTCCATCGGAGCGGGAGCGGCAGGTTTTTCGCCTTTTGTTGCCTCGCTTGGGCGAGATTGAGCGGCGGCACCGGGACGCGCGGTGTCTTCCAAAGCACTCAGTTTGTCGGTAAGCGCACTATTTTGGCTTTCGAGCTCATCGAGCCGGTGATCCAGAATATCGAGGCGGTCGCGCAGCATCTGGTTGAATTTCTGCTCTTGCTGCAGCTTTGTTGCCAATCGCGCCATTTCAGCCAACAGGGGCTCGCGCCAATCCAGCTCTTCCTGCTCACGTTGAGAGACAGACGGCTTAGCCTCGCCCGACATATTCCCTTCTTGTGCAAAGCTTGGCTGGATCATCATTGAGATGGACAGGCAGGACAATAGCAAGCCGGAAACCAGCAAGGTTGCTGGTTGTTTAAAGTGGTTTGGTATGTTCCACTTAGCAGGGGTCATGGTTCAGTCCTCTGTTTTGCTCGCACCCGATTGGGTTGCCCGCGAACAATCTAACAGATTCCAGGAAAAAGCACCAAGACAGTCTGCATGCGCGCAATCCTGTTTGACATCCCGACAGGCGGCGCACAGGGATGCAGGGAGGGGAAACGTGTTTTTCAGGCCGAATGTTTATGGCGCAGGTTCTGGCGGAATTGCTCAACCTCGCGATAGACATTTCTCTGGAGAAATTTGAAATGTTTGACCCGCCACTTCATCAAAGCTTCAAAGGTCTGCAGGCTGACATCCTGCTCCACAAGAATGCGCAGCAAGGTTCGGTTGCCTTCGGTCGATAGCAAATGCTCCATCGCCTTGGTCGACAGACCCGGACGATCGCTCAGCAGCCAGAGAATATCGTCCTTGCGTTCAGCCCTCAGCAGGGCTTGCAGCAACTCGTCATAGGTGAGTTCGCCAAGATTGATCTGCAACGTCGCTTCTTCGCGATTGACCGGGCCTTCTGACAGATCATTGGCAGGTTTCATTTTGGCTTTGGCGCCCACCCCAAAGGCCACCTCATCAAGGGAGCCGTCTTCGCTTGCCTTGACAATTGACATGGGAACGAAGGGGCAACCATCTGCAAGACTATGCAGAATGCGATCATGGAAGGCCTGATCCTTCAGGCAGCGCTCGGCGATCAGCGCTTGAAGCTGCGGCGATGATTGACCAACAATAGAGCAGAAGGTCATGGCTTGCTGGGAGAAAACGGCACCGATATTACGCACCAATTCCTCGACCACACCAACAAAGGCGCGTGCCATCAAGGCATCAACGAGGGTTTCGGGCACCTCGGTGCGGCGAGCAATGGCCTTCAAAACATCTTCATCACGCTTGCGAGAGGCTGCAATCAGCTTCTCAAGGCCCAGCAAGGGGGAATGTTCGAACAAAGGCACCACATGCTCGTCTGCTTCCTGTGACAATCTTTCGGCCAACTCGGCAGTGATGTGAGTTGTTTGAGCCAGAAGCGTGATGATGTCGCGCCGGACAGAGATGCTGATATGATCATAAAGATCCATCACCAGAGCCGAGAACAGGTTGCGTTCAAGATCGGTTGGCGTGTGGCTGATACGGCGGACATATTCTGCCGTGACTTTTCGGATCAGCAAAGAGCGCGCTTCAGGATCGGTTTCCCGTGCCAGTGATTCCAAGGTCTGACTGATTTGCGCCCCCATAGCGATCTCCATTCCCATACTACATGACGCAACGACGTCATTGAATTGTCGTAGTTTAACGAATAATCCTTAAGAAGCCTTGCGAAAGGTACTTAAAGTCTTCCTTAGTGAGATTGAGACTATTTTTACTTTTTCCAGAAAATTGCGAAGAACAAAAATATTTCATCTTTCAATTTACAAAGGCATATGCATAAAAAATCAGGCCAGCTCGAAAGCTGACCTGTTGCCATGCCTGGTCACGTCGTGGGTTTATACCCATTCATCTGCTGGTTTTCGATGCGCGGATCAGGGCATAGGAACAAATGCGGGACGACCGGACCGGATCGCCTCTTCGACAAGGGCAAAGCGATCCTGTCCCCAGAAGGGCTCACCCTGATAGACAACGCAAGGGGATCCGATGATATCGAGCGCAATGCCTTGCTCGGTATTGGCTTGATAAATGTCAGTGATCGTATCGCTTTCAGCCTTTTGCAGAATGGCGTCGGTGTCTTCACCAACCGCCGACAAGCAAGCGGCGATCACCTCGCGCTCGGCAATATTGGCCTCTTCCACCCAAACCTTGCGCATGATTGCCGTCATCAAGGCAGCAGGATTGCGCCCTTCTTGGGTAACAGCAATAACAGCCGCATCGGCGAGAGCGGGATTGGTGGGAAAGAATTTCGGCTGAAAATTCATTTCAAGATTATGGTGGGCACTCCAGCGCTGCAGTTCCAGCATGCGGTATCGGTTGCGGGCCGGATCGCGGTCGCCAAGGGCAATTCCACCGGAAGCGGCAAAGACCTTGCCCAACTGGATCGGACGGTAAGTCACATCAAGCGCAAGCCGCGCAGCCATATCCTGAAACGCCTGATGTCCGATATATGCGAAAGAGGAAATACAGGAGAAAAAATAGTCTACAGAAGCGCCGGTCTTGTTGTCATTCATACAGGTTTTCCAACTCTTAATCTTTGCTCTGCTCTTGATCCAGAACAGCCCTCGCCAGAGCGCTCTGGATCAAGAGCCATGTTTCATTTGATTTTCAGAGCTTACATTATTTTTTACCGATTAGTCCAAATTAAAATGTGTCTGTTGGTATATTCGCCCGCACAAAATCGTGAGGCCGAGGTTCTTCCACAAGACCCCATCCGCATAAGCCCTTCAAAGACAACCTTTTTCATCATCCCATATCACGTTGCCGTCCAGAGCCTTGAAGAAAGGATGACTGATTGGAAAGAAGACATAATTGTCGGGAAAGGTTGCAGGCAGGATTTTCAACCCATCAGACATCTTCGAAAGGGTCACCCCCAGAATGACGATCGAGCAACTCTCCACCAAGCTGGTTTATGAGAATCGATGGATGCGACTGCGTGAGGATCAGGTGCGTTTTTCCAGCGGCTTTGAGGGCATTTACAGTGTGGTCGATAAGCCTGACTTTGCCACGATTATTCCCGTTCATGACGATGGGCGGATCCAGCTGGTGCAGCAATATCGCTATCCGGTCAGCGGACGCTACTGGGAGCTGCCGCAGGGGGCTTGGGAAGACAGCCCCGATGTTGACCCTTTTGCACTTGCGGCGGGTGAGTTGGAAGAGGAAACCGGCTTTCGGGCGGCACAATGGGAAAAGCTCGGCCAGTTCTATAATTCCTACGGCTTTCTCAACCAGACCTGCCATCTGTTTGTCGCACGCGGCTTGAGCGAAGGGGTGATGAACCGCGAGGAAACCGAAGCGGGCATGGAGACAGCCGCCTTCACATTGGAGGAAGTGCTTGCGATGATCAAAAGCGGTGACATCCCGGATTCGGTGACCCTGTCCGCCTTGGGCTATTGGCGGCTGATGGGGGAATGATTTTTGTGGCCATGATCATGAAAAAGGCCGGGAGCGCATGCGTCCCGGCCTTTTGATTTTTTATGGTCTTGTTGGCCTATTCGGCAGCGACCTTGGTGCTTTCCGGGTTGAAGCGGACATAGAAACGGTCGTTGTTGGCGGCCATGTCTTCGAGCAGCTTCGGTGCCTTGAAGCGGTCGCCGAACTTTGATTCCAAGGCCTTGCAACGGGTAAGGAATTCTGGCGTGCCCATGGTGTCGATATAAGAGAAGACACCGCCGGTGAAGGGTGCAAAGCCAAAGCCGAGGATAGAGCCGACATCGGCCTCGCGGACATCTTCCAACACGCCTTCTTCAAACACCCGCACCGCTTCCACGGCTTGAGCGATCAGCAGACGATCCTTGATCTCGGCATGATCGATCATGTTTGCGTCGAGCTGTGGGGCGAGGTCCTTCAGGCCCGGCCAGAGGCGTTTGTTGCGACCTTCATAATCGTAGAAGCCCTTGCCATTTTTGCGACCCAGACGTCCCTCATCGACCACCAGCTTTTTCAGGAGGGCTTCCTGCTGCGGATCAACGGAGCCTTCGCCCAGTTGCTTCTTGGTGGTCTGAAGGATGTTCCAGGCCAGCTCCAACGCCACTTCATCATTCAGCGACAAAGGCCCAACCGGCATGCCAGCCTGTTTGGCGAGATTTTCAATCATCGCCGCAGGCACCCCTTCGGTCAGCATCAAATGGCCTTCGCGGACATAAGCCAGCACCGAACGATTGGCAAAGAAGCCACGGCCATCATTGACGAGGATCGGGGTCTTCTTGATCAGCGAGACATAATCGAGCGCTTTGGCAATGGCCTCATCTCCGGTTTCCTTGCCCTTGATCACTTCGACCAACATCATCTTGTCGACGGGCGAGAAGAAGTGGATGCCGATGAAGCCAGTCGGCTTGGACACGGCCTTCGCCAGCCCGGAGATTGGCAGAGTGGACGTGTTGGACGCAATGGTGCAACCCTCGCCAACCACGGCTTCGATTTTCTGGAAGATGGAGGCCTTCAGCTCGGGATCCTCAAACACCGCCTCGATCACCAGATCGCAATCGGCCAGTTTGGCATAATCGTCGGTCGGGGTGACGCGGGACAGAATTTGCTCCACTTTGTCCTGAGTGGTGCGGCCTTTCTTCAGCGCCTTGGTCAGGGTCTCTTCGATATGGCCCTTACCTTTGTCGGCGCTTTCCTGATCGCGGTCCACCAGCACAACCTCCAGCCCCGCCTTGGCGGAGACATGGGCGATGCCTGCCCCCATAAAGCCAGCACCAATGACAGCCACTTTCTTCAGTTCGGTCTTTGGCACGCCTGCAGGACGACGCGCGCCCTTGCCCAGTTCCTGCATATTGAGGAACAGGGAGCGGATCATATTGGCCGCTTCCGGGGTGGCCACGGTCTTGGCAAAGTAGCGGCTTTCGATTTTCAGCGCCGTGTCCATATCCATCAACAAGCCTTCATAGGCAGCGCGGATCATGTAGCGGATGGCCGGGTAATTGTCGTGGGTTTCGCGGCGATAGATTGCACCGACCGCAGGCCAGACCTGAAAACCGGCAGGGCTGTAGACGCGACCCGATGGCAGCTTGTAGCCCTTCTGATCCCACGGTTTGACGGCTTTGAGACCGTCGCGGATCATTTGCTTGGCAGTTTCGATCAACTCATCGGCAGGGGCCACCTTGTCGATGATTTTTGATGCAAGGGCGCGTTTCGGGGCCAGCATCGAGCCTTTCATCAGGAATTGCAGGCCTTGCTGCGTATCCATCATCCGCAGGATGCGGGTGGTGCCACCGGCACCGGGGAAGAGGCCGACCTTGACTTCCGGCAGGCCGAGCTTGGCGCTGTCCTTGTCGATCATCACCCGGCCATGACAGGCGAGCGCCAGCTCGCATGCGCCACCCGCAGCGGTGCCATTGAGCGCTGCCACCCAAGGCTTGCCGGAGGTCTCCAACTTGCGGAAGGTCAGGCTCAGGCGGCGGCTTTCCTCGAACAATTCGGTCGCCGCTTCCGTTTGACCTTTCTCGGCAATGGCCTTTTGATACTGGCCCAGCAACCCCTGCAGCATGGTGAGGTCAGCACCGCCGGAAAATTGGCTTTTGCCGGAGGTGACGACGACCGCTTTGACCGCTTCATTGGCGGTCATATCGTCGATCACCTTGTCTAGCTCAAGGATCACCTCTTCGGTGAAGACATTCATTGAGCGATCGGGCATGTCCCATGTAAGAAGGGCGATGCCGTCGGCGTCAATGTCGGTTTTGAAATTGATATAGTCTGACATGTCTCTGGCCTCCCTTATACGCGCTCAATGATGGTCGCGGTGCCCATGCCTGCGCCAATGCACAGGGTGACGAGGGCAATATTCTGGTCGCGGCGTTCGAGCTCATCGAGCACAGTGCCAAGGATCATCGCGCCGGTGGCCCCCAAGGGGTGCCCCATGGCGATCGCGCCGCCATTGACATTGACCTTGGCCGGATCCGCCTGGAAATATTGCATGAAGCGCAACACCACCGAAGCGAAGGCTTCGTTGACCTCGATCAGGTCGATGTCGGAGAAGGCCATGCCAGACCGCTTCAGCACCTTGTCGGTGACATCGGTCGGGCCGGTCAGCATCAAAGCCGGTTCGGAGCCGATATTGGCAAAGGCGCGGATACGGGCGCGCGGCTTGAGGCCTGCGGCCTTGCCAGCGTCCTCATTGCCGATCAAGATGGCAGCGGCCCCATCAACGATGCCAGACGAGTTGCCTGCATGGTGGATATGGTTGATGGCCTCGATGTCCGGATAGCGTTCCATTGCCACCGCGTTGAAGCCACCCATCTCGCCGATCATGCCGAAGGAGGGATTGAGCTTGGCGAGATCTTCGATGGTGGTGCCGGGGCGCATATGCTCATCCTTGTCAAGGATCAGCGCACCATTGATGTCGGTCACCGGCACGACGGACTTGTCGAAATAACCACTATCCCAAGCATGGGCTGCGCGTTTCTGGCTTTCCACCGACAGGGCATCGACCTGCTCGCGGTTGAACCCGTATTTGGTGGCGATCAGGTCGGCAGAGACCCCTTGGGGCATGAAGTAAGAGGGCACATTGACGCTCGGATCCATAAACCATGCACCGCCAGATGAGCCAAGCCCAAGGCGGGACATGGCTTCAACGCCGCCACCGATGGTCATGTCATGGGCTCCGGCCATCACCTGACTGGCTGCCATATTAATGGAATCAAGGCCCGAGGCGCAGAAGCGGTTGATTTGCATGCCCGGTACGGACTGGTCATAGTCGGCCGCAAAGGCTGCTGCACGCGGAATAACGCCGCCCGCTTCGCCGATGGGATCAACGCAACCAAGGATGATATCGTCCACCAGTTTGGTATCAAGCCCGTTGCGGTCACGAATGGCTTTCAAGGTGCTGGCTGCCAGCTGCACTGCTGGCACTTCATGCAAGGCCCCGTCGGCCTTGCCACGCCCGCGTGGCGTGCGCACATGATCATAGATAAAAGCGTCTGCCATGAATTTCTCCCCAAGGGGAAGGCTTGCGGGCCTTTCATAAGCCCCCCTTCCCTCACTCTGTTCAAAGTGATGCCTGCCACACCGAATTACAATCCAGCGCAGCAGGGTCTTTTGTTTGCCTGTTCTTAGAAAGCGTCTGCAGGAAGCGCCATCACGCTGTCAGCCCCGACCATGATGCGGTCGCGGCGCATGGCGGTGGTTGGCATGGTGCGTTCCATGTAGAATTTGGCCAAAGCCAGCTTGGTCTCAAAGAAGCTCTTGCGGCTTTCATCCTCGTTTCTGAGGGCGACTTCCACGATCTGGCTCCACATATAGCCAAGCATCACCGTGCCAAACAGGTGCATATAGTCGACAGACCCCGCGCCTGCATGATCGGGATTGCCAAGGGCATTGTTGCCAAACCACATGGTGGCTTTTTGCAGATCCTCAGCCCCGGCTTTCAACGCCAGCACATAAGGGGCCATTGCCTCATCCGCTGCATGCTTCTCGACATAGGCGCCCAGCTCCTGGAACAGGGCCATGATGCCACGACCGCCATTGGCCATCAGCTTGCGACCGACAAGGTCGAGCGCCTGAATGCCGTTGGCGCCTTCATAGATCATGGTAATGCGGGCATCGCGGACAAACTGGGACGCGCCGGTTTCCTCAATGAAGCCGTGACCACCAAAGACCTGCTGGCCAAGGACGGCATTTTCAAAGCCCATATCGGTGAGATACCCCTTGAGGACAGGCGTCAGCAGGCTCAAGCGGTCATCGGCGATCTGACGGACTTTCTCGTCCGGATGACGGTGCGCAATGTCGGACTGGATGGACGCATAGAGGCAGAAGGCACGGGCGGCTTCGTTGAAGCTGCGCATGGTAAGCAGCATACGGCGGATATCTGGATGAACGATCAGCGGATCGGCCGGGCCGTCCGGATTTTTCGCACCGGTCAAGGCGCGGCCCTGAAGGCGGTCCATCGCATAGTCGCGGGCATGCTGATAGGCGGCCTCCGATTGGGTCAGCCCCTGAATGGCCACGCCGAGGCGGGCTTCATTCATCATCACGAACATCGCCTTGAGGCCTTTATTTTCCTCACCGACAAGCCAGCCTTGGGATCCGTCAAAATTCATCACGCAGGTGGAGTTGCCGTGAATGCCCATCTTCTCTTCGATCTTGCCGACCGAGACATTGTTGAAGTCGCCGGGATTGTTGTCAGCGTCTGGCACGAATTTCGGGACGACAAACAGGGAGATGCCCTTGGTGCCAGCCGGAGCGCCTTCGATGCGAGCCAAAACCAGATGGATGACATTTTCCGACAGATCATGGTCACCGGCGGAAATGAAGATCTTGGAGCCGGAAATCTTGTAGCTGCCATCTTCCTGTGGCACGGCCTTGGTGCGCAACAGGCCCAGATCGGTGCCGCAATGGGCTTCGGTCAGGTTCATGGTGCCGGTCCATTTGCCTTCGACCATCTTGGGCAGGAAGCGCTGCTTGATCTCGTCGCTGGCATGGACATGCATCGCCGCATAAGCTCCTTGGGTGAGGCCGGGATACATGGAGAAGGACAGATTGGCGGTACCAAGATATTCGTTGATGATCACGTTGAGGGTGGTCGGCAAGCCCTGCCCACCATATTCGGGATCGGCAGACAAGCCCATCCAGCCGCCTTCGACAAACTGGTCCCATGCCGCCTTGAAGCCGGTCGGCGTGGTGACGCGCCCGTCGTCATGCAGAACACAGCCTTCGGTGTCGCCGGTCATATTGATCGGCTGGAGCACTTCGGCTGAGAATTTGCCGCCTTCATTGAGAATGGCTTCCACCAGATCCTCGGTTGCTTCCTCATAACCGGGCAGGCTGTTGAGCGTCTCAAGACCAAAAACGTCTTTGAGCAGGAAAAGGCTTTCTTCCACCGGGATGGTCAGATTAGGCATAATGTGTCTCCCTCACTTGATCCTTGCCGACTGTCTTCGGCTGGCTGCCCATTGGTGCCCCAGTGGCAGCGTCAGATCCAATTCTTGGTCACTTCGGGAGACAATTGATTGCGCGGCTCCCACTTCATTGACCTTACGTTCGCGTAAGCGTTAGCTTAGATATAGCGCGAAGGGGGCCACCATTCAAGGGAAGAAAGCATAGTCACCGACCAAAGTTTGCCTGCGATATGTCACACCTGTGCGAATGTCGCGATATGACGTAGGGGACCGCTGGACTTGCTGCTGACGATGAAAATGACGAAATCTCTTATTTCCCTTGGAAAAACCCGGACGCTGATTCAAGACTATCCAATCAAGGCAGAAAGCCTTGCCTGAATGCAAAAAGGCGCACCGACTGATGGCACGCCTTGAACGCACTATATCTTCGAAAGACTGGCAGCCATCTGAAGGTCAGCCTTCGCTCTTTTCCTTTTCGCGCAGCATGCCGGATACCACGGCCACGGTGCGCTCCAGATCGGCTATGGCCTGATCGACATCTTCGCGTTGCTGGCGCAACACATTGATTTGCTGGGTGAAGCGATCCAAAGCCACGCGCAGTTGTGTCACTTGACCGTCGCGCAAATCATAAAGATCGAGCATATCCTTGATTTCAGTCAGCGAGAAACCGACCTTCTTGCCCATCAGAACAAGCTTCAGTCTTGCGCGATCGCGGCGCGAATAGATGCGGGACATGCCCTCGCGACGGGGATTGAGCAAATTCTTGTCTTCGTAAAAGCGCAAGGTACGCAAGGTAACGCCAAATTCCTTGGCGAGGTCACCGATCGTGTAGGAAAGTGGTCCGGTGTCGTTGGTTGAAGCGGTCAGGACATCCTTGCCTTCATCCGATGCACGCACGCTTTGTTGATCTTCATTCACGGCCCAAAACTCCCTAGCTCAATATCGCAGCTTGTGACGATATAATTCCCTTCAGCTTACCTTATGGTAAACCACCGTTCGCAGTCGCTGTCAATGCGACAGAGCAGATTTTATGCACCAAATGGCCAATCGCGACACTGAGACCCAGTGCGTTCTCAGGCGGGTGAATCGCGTTCTCTCTGGGAGGACTGACACCCTTGCACTGCTTTCAAGTTGGCACCCTGCCACGACCGCAAATTGCATGGGAAAGATCGCATTTATGGTGAGCAAAGGGTTAATGCCTTAGGTAATTTTCGCAATTCGCGCCGTCCATTAACGGCTTCTTTACCCTAAATTCGGAAAGTGCTGTAGAGGAATTCCGTCGGTGACGGGTGAGTTATGCCGTCCAATATCCATGTCCGGGTGGCCGAACCGACAACCAGTTGAGTCTGCATCATGAGAGATGAATCATTCCATACGGATCGCGAAGTAGGTGAATTCATAGAGGGCCTGCGCGCCTCGTCCCGCAGACGCAAAAGGAGCGGGCAAGCCCGACAGGAATTCAACCAGACACAAGGTGGCCAAAGACAAGGCGGTCAGACCAAAGCTGGAAAGGCTTCGGGGCAGAATGCCGAATTGCTAGCGATGATCCGGGACATGGAATCACAGTTGCAAGCCCTGTCTGGTGGCCGTGCGGATGCGGAGATGAATTCGGCACCGTCCTATCCACGCGCCCAGACCAGCCGCACCCGGCCCGTGTCGGGACAAGAACGCAATCGTGACGCCAATTATCGCGGCGCATTGGACCGGATCGAGGCCCAGTTGCAGCGCGTAGACCAAGCGCTTGGCCGCAATGTCGGGCAGACGACCGATCGCCCGATGGATCGCAAAGTGGATCGGTCTGGCGATCGTGACAACAGCAAGTCCGCACAAGCAAGCCATCGGATGCGTGAAGAGCGTTCATTCACCCCGGATCTGAGGTCATTCAGCACGCAATCCTCCGATCGTCCAAATGGCAATGGCGGCGTTGATCTGGCCTTGCGTCAGATCATGCAACGGATGGAAACCATGGCCCCCAAGGTGGATGGCAATTATTCCCAGTTGCAGCAGCAGGATGGCAAAATCAACCGGTTGCGCGACGATGTTGCGGCCCTGCGGGATCTGCTGGATCAGGCCAACTATTCCGGCGTGTCGGATCGACTGCTGACCGAGATCGCGTCACTATCCGGGCGCATTGCGACCCTGACAGAACTGGTCACCCAGACCGACCAAGACCCGATGCTGATGGATGCCATCAATGACATTCGGGCGCTTTTGGATCGTCCGGCACAGGATCCGGCTCTCGATGCTCATTTCGAACGCATTCTCAACAAGCTCGACAATCTGCCAGTGGCGGATCATTTCGAGGATTTCGCACGCCTGTCAGGCCAGTTGGATCAGTTGCGGGAATTGCTGTCGGCATCGCCGCGAATGCAGCATTTCACAGACATGTCCGGGCAGATGGGCATGATCGTTGACCGTTTGGGTCGGCTCGAAGAGATCATCCGCCAGACTGCGGATTCAGCGCCGGTTGATGCCCTGACACAACAATTGGGGAACCGTCTGGCCGGATTGCAGGACCAGATCGAACGGCTGGATCCAAGTGATCGGCTGATGCGTCTGGAGGATCAGTTTTCTGCCCTCGCCGACCGGTTGGAAAGTAACCAGGGTCAGGGCGGCGTAACCGAGCCAATTGAAATTCTGGCCCGGCAAATGGAAAGCCTCGTCGAATTGATCGACAAGCAGGATCCCACGGCTCAACGCTCGGCACTTGACCAATTGACCGCTCGCATCGGTGATCTGGATGAGCGTCTGCATACCAATATTGCCAATATCGGCATGGGGGCGTCGGAACAACGATTTGAGCATGTCGAGCGCACTTTGGCGCGGATCGATGATCTGCTCGCCCAGCGCATGGCCAGCACCGACCTGTCAGGGATCGAGACCGGCCTGTCCCGCCTTGCTGACCGGGTGGAAGCGCAGGAAGCGGCTCTGAGAGCCCAGCCTTCCCAGTCTGGCCAGAGTGATATGGAAGGCCTGTCGCGGCTTGAGAGCATGATTGCCGATCTGGCCGACCGGCTGGATGATGCCTCGCAGAATAATGCAAGTGGCGATCCGCAATTCTTTGATACGCTGACCAGCCGACTTGATAGCCTTGCAGAGCAATTTGCCGAGTCGCAAAGCCGCTTCGACGCCGTTGACCGGATCGGCCGGGACATTCAACAATTGGCCTCGGCAGCACCCAAAGCGCCGATGAATGAAGCCAAGATGGCGGAAGCTGCCGCCATCAAGGCTTTGCAGAAGATTGGGCCGCTACCTTCCGCTCCGATGGATAACGTGCTTGAAGCCATCATGGATGGACTGAAGGATGATCTCAGTGGCCTGCGCCGCTTGGCGGAGAATAGCGAAACCAGCACTCAGGAAAGCCTGACCAGTGTCAGTGGCATGCTCAAGGGCATTGCCGATCGACTGACTATGCTGGAAGAAGAAGTGCGCTCAAGCGAAAGCAAGGCTTCTGCCATGGCGGCGGAAGCAGACCGCGAGGATGATGAACCGCGTGGCCTTGGTCGGCTGTTGCGTCGTGGCAAGAAAGCGCAGAAATCTGACGCCTCTCAAGATGCCAGAATGTCCGAGCAACAGGTGGTCGAGAATGCGCAGCAGATGAGCGCTTCGGAATTGCTGGCGAGCCGCACAAACAGAACACCACGCAAAGGGGCCGCACCAAGCGCTTCCGGCGCTACGCGGTCACAGGGCCGGTCCGCTGGACACTCGGTTGATGCGCAAGCTGCAAGTAACGGTGAACGCCAGCCACGCATTTCGGTTCCCGGTCACGACGTAGCCGCCTCTGGTACCAATGCCGCTGCGCCACAGGCACGCGCCAGCGGTCAGGCTCAGCCACAGATGAAGACGACCGTTCAGGGTAACGTGGCGCTGAACGCCGCTCCACAACCAGAACCACAACGCCGCACAGCGCAGATTGTTGATGGCAAGGGTCAGGGCCCTGCTCGCAGCGATGCCAGCCCAGGCGCATCAAAAGCTGACTTCATTGCCGCTGCTCGCCGGGCAGCTCAGGCTGCCGCACAGGAAAGCGAACGTGTCGAGAAAGAAGATAGCGAGAAACGCAGCTTCCTCTCCCGTTTCAAAGGCAGCAAGAAAGGCAAGGCTGAAACCAAGCCTTCAAATGCAGCAGAGATGCTTGCCGCCCGCGGCATGAAAGATGGCCAGGGCCACCAAAGCACTGCGGATGGCAAAGAAGGCCAAAACCGCAAAGAACGCCGCGCCGCAGTGGCAGAAGCTGCACGCAATGCCAAACATCTGAAAGATCTGGACCCGGACAAGATTGCCGAAAAGCTAAACGGCTCACCCAACGCAGCACTTGTTGCCGAAATGCTGGAGGATGAGGAAACCCGCACCAGCTTGTTGGGCAAAATCGGATCTGCTGTATCGCGCCACAGCCGTCCACTGCTGATGGCAGCGGCTGCAATCCTGTTGGCCATCACGACACTGCAACTGGTTCAAAATCCCAATTCGAGCCTGCATGGCTTGTTCAACAAGTTGACTGCCGAAGAAGAAACCGCACCGACAACGCTGGAGCAAGCTCCAACGCCCCAGACACCGGGACCGCAATCAAGCCTTGCACCTGCTTCGGGCAATGTGATGCCACCGATGAAAGCGGAAGAGGCCAGTCGCGCCATCACCTTCTCGCAGCCATCCGGGGCGCAAGCTTCGTTGGCAGGCCCCCGCCTGCCGCAAAAACCAGCCAGCACCGAGCCCGAAGGCATCGCTACCTTCGTGCCAAAGCAAACTGATAAAGTACCCGGCATCACGCCTGGCGCTGGTGACGGTGTCGACCTGACGCCGACAAGCTCGATTCCAGACAAAATGTCAGCTGACCTGAATGCCTTGCAGGCCAAAGCCAGCAATCAGCCAATGCCTCCAAGACCGGCAGACGCCCCTCTGGCAGACAGCGATACCGAGGTCGACCCGGCATTGTCTTCGATTCAGGCAGCGGTTGACATGAACAAGTTGCTCGCACCGGGCCTTTCCAATTCACCCCTGCGCATTGCAGCCAAGGGGGGTGACGCACTGGCGCAGTTCGAGATGGGCCGCCGCCTGACCCTGGGCGAAGGCATGACGGCCGATTTGCAGGAAGCCGCCACATGGTTTGAAAAAGCCGCGGCTCAGTCGATGCCACAGGCGCAATACAGCCTTGCCAACCTTTATGAGAAGGGCAAAGGGGTCAAACGCGACTTGCAGGTGGCTCGTCTGTGGTACCAACGGGCCGCAGAAGCCGGAAATGTCAAGGCGATGCACAATCTTGCCGTGCTTTATGCCGAAGGTGGTCTTGGCAAACCTGATTTCTCGCAGGCCTCGAAATGGTTTATCGCTGCGGCAGACCATGGCCTGAAAGACAGCCAGTATAACCTTGCCATCCTCTATGCCCGAGGCATGGGCATGAAGCAGGATTTGTTGCAGAGCTACAAATGGTTCGCCATCGCTGCCCAGAATGGTGACCGGGGTGCAGGAGCAAAACGGGACGAAGTCTTTGCTGTGCTCAGCCCAGCGCAACAAAAGGCTGCGAAGGCACTGGTCTCTACCTGGGTTCCGAAGGTTGCAAAACCATCGGCCAACCAGTTGGCGACAATTCCAGATGCCTGGAAGAATAAAGCGCCCGCCATTGTCACCGGGAGACAAATCAACTCGCAGACTTTTGCGGTCAACCAGCAAACCATCGCCAAGGCGCAATCAATGCTTGGCGCCCTTGGTTATAATGCCGGTCCGGCCGATGGTCAGATGGGGCCCATGACCCGCACTGCAATTCGCAACTTCCAAGAAGTGGCTGGCATGAAGGTGACGGGCAAGGTGGATAAAGCGTTGATCGACGCCCTCAACATGCGGGTCATTTGATCCAGCGACGATTGCGTCAGCTGCAAGTTGCCTGAAATTGCACAATGAACAGGCAGTCTTTGCTGTCTGCATCCCACTTATCCAACGCAAGGGGGATGCAGGTGACGTCCATTTGTCACTTATCGGTTATTTGTAACGAAACAGGTCAAGGTCCGTTGACTTTCCGCCCCGCCTTATGGGATTGATGCGGCAGGGTGAATGACCACTTCTTGACCCCTTTTCTGTTGGATTGAAGGACCAACTTGCGATCACTGACTGCTTATCGTTATCATTGATTCAAATGCGACCATAAGTCTCACAAAAGGGACCGGTCAGCACCCCGTTTGTAACCGCCCATCGAGGCACATCCGAGACAGGAGTGAGCGCGTGGAGCTCTATCTCCCCATCGCAGAACTGCCGGTAAATATCTTTGTCATTCTGGCAATGGGTGGCACTGTGGGATTTCTGTCTGGCATTTTCGGGGTGGGCGGCGGCTTTCTTCTCACGCCCTTGCTGATTTTCTACGGCATTCCGCCAGCGGTCGCCGTAGCTTCGGTGACAGCACAGATCACCGCTTCCTCGACCACCGGCTCGCTGGCCTATCTGCGCACGGGCAATCTCGATTTGAAGCTGGGTTGCGTGCTGTTTAGCGCTGGTATTGTTGGCTCCTTTATCGGGGTAGAAGTCTTTGCGGTTCTCAGGACTCTGGGTCAGCTGGATCTGATCATTTCCGTCTCCTATGTCACCTTTTTGGGCGCCATTGGCTCGCTGATGGTCATGGAGAGCGTGCGATCAATTGTTCGTAGCCGCAAAAATGGTCCGACGGCCATGCGCAAGCCCGGCCAGCATAACTGGATCCACGGCCTGCCCCTCAAGATGCGTTTCAAGAAGTCAAAGCTTTATATCAGTGTCTTGCCGGTGATGGCAATTGGCGGCACCATCGGTTTTCTGGGTACTGTGCTTGGTATTGGCGGCGGTTTCATGCTGGTTCCGGCACTCATTTATCTGCTGCATGTGCCGACGGCGGTAGTGATCGGGACATCCTTGTTTCAGATTCTGGTGACCATGGCGGTGGCAACCATTCTGCATGCGACCACGACCCAATCGGTCGATATCGTGTTGGCACTGATCCTGATGGTTGGTGGCACGATCGGCGCGCAATTCGGGGCACAATTCGGGCAAAAGATGAAGGGCGAGCAGCTGCGGGCGCTGTTGGGCCTGCTGGTGCTGATGGTCGGCATGCGCTTTGCCGTTGATCTGGTGGTTGAACCGAAGGAACATTACAGCATCGAAGTCAGGGAGATGCAGTGATGGTCCGGCTTCTGTTCACCCTGATCGCTGGCTGTTTCCTGTTTCTCGCATCCGGTCGTCCTGTGCTCCATGCGGAGACCATCATTGCGGACATGTCGGACAGGGTCATCCGGATCAATTCCAACTTCACCGGCTCGCAGATCGTGGTGTTTGGCATGATTGAGCGGGATGTCAATACGGTGTCGCGGGGCGAGCCCTATGATCTGGTGATTGTTGTGCGGGGCTGGGGCCAGAAGCTGGTTTCACGCCGCAAGGAGCGGGTGGTCGGAGTCTGGGTCAATACAGAGAAGCGCTCCTACGACAATGCGCCCAATTTTTATGTGATGGCCTCGACCCGCAAGCTCGATGACATTGCCCATCCTGCCCTTCTGTCGAAATTGCAGATCGGCACAGAGTATCTCCTGCTGCCACCGACCGGGCGCGATTTGACCAAATTTCCCACTTACGATCCGTTCCGTGAAGCAGCTCTGCGCCTGAAACGGAACAAAGGGCTTTATCGCGACGACCTGTCCTCGATCACCTTCCTTAATGACACGCTGTTCCGCAGCAAGGTGGATATTCCCGCCAATGTGGAAGTGGGGCGCTATGATGTGACGGTCTATTTGTTCCGTGGTGGAGCTTTGCTCCATTCCCAGACCCAGCCATTGAATGTTGCCAAGTCGGGGTTCGAGCAGGTCACCTATAGCCTCGCCCAGAAGCAGGGCTTCGTTTATGGCCTTTTGTGTGTGCTGCTCGCCGTCTTTACCGGATGGTTTGCCGGTGTGGTTTTCCGCAAGAACTAACGTCTTGTGCGTTTCGACTGACGCAGGGCATGCTCGGTGATGGTTTGCCGCCCGATCACGAGAAGGCGGCTTGATGGCTTGACAAAGCTTTCGAAGGCCGGATCCTGAATGTTCAATCCCCCCGTATAGGCCCCATAGGCGGGCATGATGATCCGCTCGGTGCTGACAAGGAAGCATTTGCGGCGCAAGGTTCGGCCACGCGAGGGAATGGTGGCAACAGGGTGCAGATGACCGCAAATCTCGGCAATGCAATCCCCCTCTTCCACCCCTTCCCCCGGTTGATGGCCTGGTTCATGGCAAAGATGGATTGCCCCTTCGGCGTGATCGACTGTCTCACTGAGCGCAACCGTGCCACCCAGACATGCTGGCAGATGCGGGTCGTGGTTGCCGGTGATCCAGAGCCAGGACAGGCGCGCGGTGAGCGCTTGCAGTCGGGCCTTCACGGCCTCATCCAGTCGATTGGGCCCATCGGTGTCATGGAACGAATCTCCAAGGCAAATGACGGTTTGCGGTTGATGGCTGGCAATATCCGCTTCGAGTTGGGCCAACGTCATATGGCTGTCATAGGGAGGCAAAAACTGACCGGAGCGGGCAAAGGCCGAGCCTTTTTCAAGATGCAGATCGGCAACCATCAGCAGGCGATGCTGGGGATGAAACAGGGCACCGGAACGCAGCGCAAGGAATGTCTGGCCAGAAAAAACAAAAGAGTGGCTCACAGACGCGTCTGGCTCCTCATGTGCGGATCGGGATGCTTGGGGCATGCCCTGCCGTGGCTGACCGGTTCGATCCATGCGGAGCGCATCCTTTCTTACTATCTGCTCTTCTGATTTGTTCTAGAGGCCAAATTGGGCTGCGGCCTCCATAAGCAAGTCGTCTTCCGCCGCTCCAAAAATAGGCTCCTTGCCAATCTCCAACAGGACCGGGATTGAGAGGGGGGATGGTTCCTCCAAGTCGGCGTGGACGATTCGCCCTTTGATCCGCCTGAGCATATCGCCCAGACGCTGGATATCCAACAGACCTGCGGCTGCGTCATCCCATGTGGCCTTGAGCAACAGATGGTCGGGTTCATGCTCGCGCAGGACGTTATAGATCAAATCGGAGGACATGGTGATCTGGCGACCGGATTTTTCCTTGCCCGGATGGCGACGCTCGATCATGCCCGAAATCAGGGCACAGGTGCGAAAACTGCGTTTGAGCATGGCGCTTTCAGCGAGCCAGGCCTCAAGATCATCGCCCAGCATGTCTTCATCAAACAATTGATCAAAGCTCCAGCCAAGCGCGCTTTGGAGCGTGGCAAGATCTTTCAGCCCCCAGATCATCAAGGCATAATCGGACGCCACAAAGCCCAAGGGCCGCGCGCCTGCCCGCTCCAGCCTCCGGGTCAGCAGCATGCCGAGCGTCTGCAACGCGAGCCGCCCTTCAAAGGCATAGAGTGTGAGATAGAATTTCCCCGCCCGCGGGAAGGTCTCGACCAGAAGTTGGTCTGCGGCGGGAATGACGGATTGCTCCTGCTGGCGGGTCAGCCAATCGCGCACTTGCGGCGGCAGATTGTGCCAGCTGTCCGGGTTGGCCAGCATGGCGCGGACACGGGAAGCCAGATAGGTCGAGAGAGGGAATTTACCCCCCCAATAACTTGGTACCTTTGGCTCGCGATGGTGGGTTTTGGTGACGAAAGCGGTATTCTCTTCCAGTGATTCAAAACGCAGCACCTGCCCGGCAAACAGAAAGCTGTCGCCGGGGCTGAGGCCATCGATGAAGATTTCTTCGACTTCCCCCAAGGTCCGGCCACCGCGTCCCAATCGTTTGGGCTGTCCGCCGCCGCCTTTCCAGGAGGTCAACCGCACCTTGATCATCGGTTCCTCAACAATGGTGCCGATATTCAGCCGATATTGCTGGGCGCGTTTGGGGTGGGACAGGCGCCACAAGGTTCGGCCTGTCTCCTGATCTTTCATCACTTTGAGCTTGGCAAATTGCTCATAGGCCCGCATGGCATAGCCACCGGTGGCGACGAAATCAATGGCCTGTTCGAACAGATCCCACGGCAGATCGCGATAGGGATAGGCGGCGGTCACTTCATCATAGAGGTCTTCGGCGGCAAAGGGGCCAGCACAAGCCCGACCCAATATATGCTGGGCCAGCACATCAAGGCCGCCACGGCGGATCGGCGGGGTATCCTGATCGCCAATATAATTGGCATCAAGTGCTGCGCGGCATTCGAGCAGCTCGAAGCAGTTGGAGGGAACAAGAATGGCACGAGAGGGCTCATCGAGCCGGTGGTTGGCGCGGCCGATCCGCTGGGCAAGGCGACTTGCGCCCTTGGGCGCGCCAATATGCATCACCAGATCGACATCACCCCAGTCAATGCCCAAATCGAGGGTCGACGTGCAGACCACGGCGCGCAAGCTGCCAGCAGCCATGGCCGCCTCGACCTTGCGCCGCTGACTGACATCAAGCGAGCCGTGATGCAGGGCAATTGGAAGCGTGTCGTCATTGATCGCCCAGAGGCTCTGAAACAGATATTCTGCCTGTGAGCGGGTATTGACGAACAAAAGCGTCGTCCTGTGCGCCTTGATGGCCTGATAAAGGTCGGGCAATGCATAGCGCGCACTGTGTCCGGCCCATGGGATGCGTTCTTCCGATTCCAGCACCGATATGTCAGGCTTGCTGCCCCCTTGCAGACGGAGGATCTGGGCTTCTTGTGTCGGCGCGCCGTCTTTGTGCGGGACGAGCCAATCAGCCAGTTCAATGGGGTTTGACACCGTTGCAGACAGTCCGACCGGGCGCAAGTTCGGGGCAAGCTGCCTGAGCCGCGCGAGGCAAAGGCTCAAGAGTTCTCCGCGTTTTGAGGTGACCAAGGCATGGAGTTCGTCAAAAATGATCGTCTTGAGCGAGGCAAACAGGGTTTCCGCCTCACGGGACGCCAGCAGCAGGGCCAATTGCTCCGGCGTGGTCAGCAGGCAGTTGGGCGGGATTCTCTTTTGCCGTTGGCGCTTGTGGGCCGATGTGTCGCCCGTGCGGGTTTCGACGCTGACATCGAGCGCCATTTCTGCGATGGGCTGTTCAAGATTGCGGGCAATATCGACCGCCAGCGCCTTGAGGGGCGAGATGTAAAGCGTGTGTAGCCGCCCCTGCCAGTCCTCCTTGGATTGGTGAAGATCGACCAGAGTGGGCAGAAAGCCCGACAAGGTCTTGCCCGCACCGGTGGGGGCAATGAGGAGGGTAGGCAGCGATGCTTTAGCCGCTGTCAGCATCGCTGCCTGATGCGGGCGCAGCCGCCAGCTGCGACCCGCAAGCCATTGGGCAAAACGATCAGGCAAGATCGCAGCCTCTTCGCCCATGGCAATGCGCATGGCGAGCCCGTCCCGCCCTGCCTCTGGCAGGTCGGTCAGGTCGTTTTGGCCGGGGCTAGCGGGTGCGCTGGCGTTGGTGCTGGCAGACTGCGTCATGCCCCGGACTATGGGTCAAGGAAACCGGCTTGTCACGAAAGGACTGACCGGGAGACGGAAAATCACACGAGGATGATAGCCTCACTGGGAAATGTCGGATCCTCATCAGGCAGCAGCGTCGCAAAATTCGACATCGAGCTCGAAGCCTTCCACCGGTTCGATTTTCTCATGGGACAGCTGGACCTGATTGCGGCCTTTCGATTTGGCTTTATAGAGCGCTTCGTCGGCTCGAATGATCATGTGATGCAGGTCATCATCATTCTGCTGCCATTCCGTGACACCAGCGCTCATGGTCATATGCACCTGTTCCCCATTCCAGTAGAAGGGCGTGTTGGATATCCGTTCGCGCAACCGGTCGGCAAAGCCATAGGCCCCCGACAGATCGGCGCAGCGCAGCAGAATGGCAAATTCCTCCCCGCCCCACCGTGCAACCATATCGCTCTCCCGGCTGGTCTGACTGAGAATTTTGGCCAGATGCTGCAAGGCCAGGTCGCCTGCCAAATGCCCATGACTGTCATTGATGCTCTTGAAATGGTCAGCATCAAGCAGAATCAATGACAGAGGCGTCTGTTGCATATGGGCTTGCTGAAGCATGTTTCGGCCATGACGAACAAAGGCGTAGCGATTGGCAAGACGGGTGAGATTGTCACGCTCCACCTCTTCGCTGAGTTTCTTGTTGTGGCGATCAAGGATCTGAAAGCCGCGCAACAGCAAAAAGCTGGAGGCGAGAATGAAGGCAAAGGGCAGCAGAGAGGTCATTACAATGACCAGTGACAGGAAAGGCGTCTCAGCGGTGCGAAAAGCCAACACGGCGCCGGCGCTCGACAAAAGACTGCAAATGGTCGCAATAATCCCGGAAATTAGTAGAGCCTGACCTGATGTCTTTACTTTCCCCAAACGTTGATAGAATGATTCCAATGTTGTTTCGCGATGCGTGCTCACGATGTCCCCCAACAGCTTATATGAACGCGTGACTTGGAAAATTAATTCAGTTCGAGAGCCAAACAGCTCGGCAGTGCGTTAGAAGAAACAGAGATTCGTCCATCTGTCACCCGCTAGCAGCCGATTTGGGAGCAGAAGCGAGAATAGTTCTAATCTTGCCATTAATGAAGGGTTGAAGCCTTCATTCAAGTTGTTTACATGGTTCAATATGAACCCGACACGATCACGCTTTCGGCTCATTTTTGGGCTTTATTAACCTTGCGTGCGATCGATATTAGGAGCTTTGAGATATGACCAAATCGACCCTGTCGCGATTTTTCGGCGGCTCACCCGGCCCGGTCATTTTGCGCCTGATCGGCCTGTCCGTGGTCGTCGGCATCATTCTGAGTGCGCTGGATCTGCATCCGCGTCAGGTGCTCAATCATCTGATAGCGATGGTTGAGCATGTCTATTATATGGGTTTTGATGCGGTTCACTGGGCACTTGAATATTTCCTGCTCGGCGCATTGATCGTCATCCCGATCTGGCTGGTGATGCGGATCCTGAAAATGGGCCGCAAAGAACCGGAATAGACCAGCCTCTGTCTGACGGCTTTTGAAGGCTTTTGCGCATGGGTCGTCGATGCTGCCCGAGGGGGATTGTTCGGGCTATCCTTTCCGTTTCCTGACCAGCAGATTACGGATGTTTAAGATGACTTTCGTGCGCGTCTGAGCGATAGTCAGGTCAACAGCAAGACCAAGAGGCACAGGAAGCCGACCGGGAGACCGGAAGGAGCCTCAGGGTCAAATGGGAGACGCAGCCAACCGGTCCGGTTGCCATCCAGCGTCCAACCCCTGAACTCTGAGCCGTCAGGGAAATTCGGGTCCTCGCGCAAGTAAATCGACCGCCATACGATTGGTCCCGTATGGCGGTCGATTTGTTTTATGGGTCGCTTTTTCGTGTTCCCAACCAAGCTTTCACCATGCTAAATATGAGCGCAGCTGATCTGACGCTTCACCCTCACGTAATGACAAGCTTTTCCAAGACGGTCACCCTGTCGCGTGCCCGCTTTCTTTTCTTGTTCTCTTGTTTTCTTTCTTCCCTTTCATCACCAACACCCTTTTCCCTATCCTCTTCATGCCGACCGGACCTTCATGACGAACGCCACCCAAAACCCGCGCTATGCCTTTAACGTCACCCACCAGATGGTGCTTGCCATTGCGGTGCCGATGACGCTGGGGCTGGTGACTGTGCCACTGGTGGGCATTGTCGATATGGCAGTGATTGGCCAACTGGGGAACGCGGCCCTGATGGGCGGCATCGCGATTGGAGCATTGCTGTTTGATATCGTTGCCATGTCGTGCAGTTTTCTGCGCATGGGCACGACGGGTCTGACGCACAAGCTGTCGGAGGCGCAGGATCCTGTATCCCAGCGCGCGGTGGCCTATCGCGCTTTAATGCTCGCAGTACTGATCGGCATTATGGTCATTCTGATCGGTCCGTTCCTGATACATGGGGCGCTGGCTGCAATGGGCGGGTCGGCCGAGGTGAACGCAGCGGCCAGCACCTATTTTGCTGATCAGGCTTTATGCGATGCCTTTTTCTCTGGCCAACTTTGCGATCTTTGGCTGGTTGTTTGGCTTGGGTAAGTCACGCACCGGGATGGTGCTGCTGATCCTGCTTAACAGCGTCAATATCCTCTTGACCATCTGGTTCGTGCTGGATCTTGATATGGGTGTATCCGGCGCGGCACTGGGCACGGTGGCTGGCGAAGTGTCCGCCGTCGTGATGGGGCTCAGCGTGATGATCTATATGCTGCGCGACGATTGGCGCGTTGCCTTGCCAAGACTGTTCAACAAGGCTGCCTTCCTGCGTTTCATGGCGCTTAACCGGGATATTTTCATCCGCTCAAATTGTGATGCTGGTCACCTTTGCCTTGTTCACATCCTTTAGCGCCCGCCAAGGGGATGCGATATTGGCGAGCAATGAATTGCTGCTGCATTATTTCATGTTTGGCGGTTTTTTCCTTGATGGCATCGCCACCGCTGCCGAGCAATTGGGCGGACGGGCGGTTGGCGCGCATTATCGTCCGGCCTTTGACAAAACCGTGAATTGACCCAGCTCTGGGGCTTCTGGCTGGGGGGCGGGTTGAGTGCCTTGATGTGGCTCTCAGGAGATCTGTTCATCGATTTCCTGACCACGGCCCCAGATGTTCGGCTTTTGTCGCGGGATTATCTGCTCTGGGCGGCTCTGACCCCGCTGGTGGCGACCCTTGCCTTCCAGATGGATGGCATCTATGTCGGTGCCACCTGGTCGAGCACCATGCGCAATGTGATGCTGGTGGCAACGACGATCTTCATCGCGGAGCGTTCGGAATGATGGAGCTGTTTGGCAATCACGGTCTGTGGCTGGCCCTGCTGACCTTTTTGGCAGCCCGCGGTGTCGGTCTTTGGATCTTGTTGCCATCCCGCCGGGACAGAAGCTTTGCGGCACCCGGTCCGCAAAGCTGACATTGTCCGAAGCGCGGCTTCTCTCGCCGCTTAGGCTTTTGAACCCTTCAAGCCTTAAAGAATGTCCAGCACCGCTTCGGGTGGGCGGCCAAGGGCGCCCTGCCATCCTTGATGACGACAGGGCGTTCGATCAGCTTTGGATGATCGACCATGCCTTTATGAGGGCGTCCGCTTCCTCGACCTTGGCCAAATCAGCTCCTTGTAGAGGGCTTCCTTGGTGCGCATCAGGGCGCGTGGTTCGATGCCCAGCATGGTGAGCACATCGCGCAACTCATCAGCGGTTGGTGCATCTCAAGATAGGCTCGAATGACCGGTTTTTTCCCCCTGTTCCTCGATGAGGCAAGGGTTTGACGGGATTTGGAGCAACGGGGATTGTGCCAGATTGTAAGGGCCATGATATCCTGTTCCATATGTATAAGGGGCAGGCGAGAAAGGCAGGTGGTATCATTGACCCTTCCCGCTTTGCCAGGTGCCTTAGATTATTCGTCCATGGGGCGCGATGCCCAGTCACTGACGGTCTCGCCACGGATCTGCTCAAGGCTGGTAATGCCCCGCTCTTTCAGATCGGCGGACATTTCCACCAGCATGACGGCGGGCATTGATGCCCCCCATAGACCATGCCGGAATAGAATTGCACGAGGTTGGCACCGGCGCGGATCTTTTCAAGGGCGGTCACCGCATCGGTGACCCCGCCAACACCCACCAGCGGCATTTTGGGTCCGACCCCGCTCACGGGTTTTTGCCAGAGCAATGGTCGCCCTGTTGAACAAAGGCGCGCCGGACAGACCGCCAGCCTCATCAATCAGTTTCTTCGATTTGAGGCGATCCGGACGGGCCAAGGTGGTGTTGGAGACGATCATGCCGTCGATGCCGCCGCGCAACTGCGATGGCGCAAATGTCATCTAGCCGAATTCGTCAACATCGGCGCGATCTTGACCAGAATGGGTACCTTGCGCCCAGCCTTTTCGATCTGCTTGTCCCGTTCAGCAAGAACACGTGCCAGCAAATCATCAAGCGCCTCACGGCCCTGCAGCTCGCGCAGGCCCGGTGTGTTGGGCGAGGAAATGTTGACGGTCAGATAGGATGCTACATCGGCAAAAACCCGCGACGCCCTTGACGTAATCTTCGGTGCGATCGTCGCTGTCCTTGTTGGCACCAATATTGACCCCGACGATGCCGGGTCGGCCCTTGCGGGGCAGACAGGCGGCGCAGGGCTGGCCGTGCCCCTGATTGTTGAAACCAAGGCGGTTGATCACAGCTTCGTCGTCGACCAGCCGGAACATGCGGGGCTTCTGATTGCCTGGCTGGGCCAGTGGAGTGATGGTGCCCACTTCAACTGCGCCAAAGCCAAGGCCCAACACGGCGTCGGCGACCTCGGCATTCTTGTCAAAACCGGCGGCCATACCCAGAGGATTGGGGAAAGTCAGATCCCACAATTTGACCTCAAGGGCCGGATCAGGGGGCAAATTAATGCCGCGCACCAGACCGAACCGCAGAGCCTTGATCGCCATGCTGTGGGCGGCCTCGGGATCGAGCAGAAACAGGGCCTTGCGTGTCAGTTTATCACGTGTGAATAGGACATGACTGGATTTCCTCCTTGTTACTGGTCTTGAGGCAGGGGTGGAATTTCATGATAACCCTCTGCATCCAATGGCAAAGAGAAGAGCTCGATGACTGCTTCCAGCGGCAAGGGTGCGTAAAGGTGCGGGAACAGATCGCCCTTGCGGGCCGGTTCCCATTTCAGCGGTTCGGCAATCTCTTCAAGCAGTTCGACCTGAACAACCAGTAACAATACCTTTTCGATGTGGCGGAAATATTTGTGAGCGGTTTCCTCGACCTGTGCGGCGGTTGAAAAATGGATATAGCCATCTTCGATATCCACCGGCGCACCTTCAAACTGGCCCGCATTGAGGGCTGCTTCCCACTGCGCTTCGGTTGCCAGCTTGTATATCCACTTCGTCATCCACCTTCGCCCTATTCTGTTTTTGTTGACTGTTTTGCCTTTCCTTGTCCCTACGATACCTGAGCGAGTTGCGCAAAAGATATTTTTTGACGCATCCCACCCCACCTGTCTGTATCTGGACAAAGGAACGGCAGCTTGGATCGAAAGGCCCTGTTTTGCAAGGAATACGCGTAGAGTTCCTCCAAGACAGGCTTCTCACCCGGCCTTCATCGGATCGGTTTATTTTGACAGTTTCGCTCTGAGGCTCGCTTATTTTTGCTTCTGTTCGTTTTTTGGATTAAGATTGCAAAAGAGCAAGACTCTTCTTATGGTTGCATTATCATTTTATACTCTCAAGCATCGAACACAGGATGTCGAGATGCTATCTCATATGAGCATATGGAGCGCAATTGACAGGCTCGCTTCTGAAAACAGCCTGACAGCCTCCGGCCTTGCACGTCTTGCAGGGCTGGATGCCACTTCATTCAATCCGTCCAAGCGGTTCAAGCCAGATGGCCGGCCACGCTGGCCGTCTACCGAGTCAATTTCCAAGGTCCTGAGTGCGACCGATACCAGCGTGGAGCAGTTTTTTCATTGCTCTGGTCTGGAAGATCGGACAGCATCGGAGGACAGCATCGTGGATCTGCCGTCTTTGATGCCCTTGCCACGGGATACAACATTGTGGGAAGTATCGGGCGGGGAATTCTATCCCTTTTACAAGGATGGGGCGCAATTGCTGATCCTCAAAGGCAACGCCTTTGAGGTGGGTGACCGACTGATCGTCAAGACCAGCAGCAATGATCTGGTGCTTGGGGATGTCAGCCAGACCCGTTCACGCTCCTTCAGCCTGAGCATGATGCAGGATAATGGTCGGATGCGAACTTTCAGTTCAGACTCGGTGGATTGGGTTGCAAGAATTCTTTGGGCCAGCCAATAATGATGGTCTCGCTTGATGCGAGTCCATTGTGAACCGAAACAGACCTGAGCCATGTCCCGTCCTGACTCTCATGACCCCGATGAAACCCTTGCCCCTTCTTTGCGTCCCCTCAAGGGATCGGGAAAGGATCGCAAGCTCGCCAAGAGCATGGCCCTTTTCTCCTTCGCCATGCTGGTGTCAGGGCTGATTTTCTGGCTGCTTTATCTGGGTTTCAGTCCCAGCGTTATGGCTGACGTGGAGGATGGGACGAAGACGCACATGGAGACGACACCCCATGAGCCGTCAACTCGTGAGCAATCGAGGGGCCAGCAACAAGGCCCGTCGGACATGCGCGTGGCATTTGGTGACACAGCTGATGGGGCGCCACACGCTCCGAAGTTGCGGGGGCCGAAGTTGCGGGGGCCGAAGTTGCGGGGGCCGAAGTTGCGGGGGCCGAAATTGCAGGGGCCGGATGCGGGGCAGATTGTGATGCCACCTTCACGCAATGTGACCCCGAATTTCGAACTGTCTCCCTTGCAGCAGACCAAGCCACTGGCACGCACCGTCGGCAAAGCGTTGCCACCGCCACCCAAGCTGCCCCCGTTGCCGCTGATCTTCCGCAAAGTCAGCATTGCCGGGCCTGACCGACTGGTCTTGACCACTAAGTTGCGCTCCCAAAATGTCCAGCTGTCCCATGTCAGTCGTCCTGATCCCAAGGCTCTGTGCAGCTTTGGTGGCGTTAAAGTTCCCTGTGACAAGATGGGCAAAACCGCCCTCACCCGCTTCATTCGCGGGCGGGCAGTCGGCTGCATCGGCCTTGAGGATTCCCGCGACAACAAATCCGGATCGCAAACCGCACGATGTTTCCTTGGTAGCGGGCTGAAAAAACGCTTGTTGGGGGATGAGGAGGCGCGTGTGACCGATCTGGCAGCCTGGATGGTGCGCTATGGTTGGGTGGTGCCGGATGCGGACCATTATCAGGCGGAACTAGCCGAAGCAAAGCGAGCGAAACGGGGTCTATACGCGCCTGAGCCAAGTGGTGAAGCATTGGAGGTCTTGCGTCAGCGACAGGCAGAAAGCGAAGCCTTGGCGCAGGAAATCGAAAATGAATTGGCCGGGACGATCAAGACGGGGGATCTTGTCACGACAGATGAAGAAGAGCTGTCGCTCTTTTCCGGTGATGCCCTTAGCCCGGATCAGATTGCGGTTCCGGCGTTACCATGATTGATTGGCAAGAGGCATGCCCATGATCAACAGAGGTGGCAAAGACAGTCATGATCGATCCGGGCTCAGTCGTCGCATTGATCGAACAGGCCTGATTTTGACGGTTCAGCGCCAGCGCTCCCGATTTGTGATTATTTTCCTGCTGGTCTGGTTGACCGGATGGCTGATTGGCGGGGGCTTTGCCGCTCAAGCGACCCTTAACGACTGGCAGAGTGGCAATCCTGACCGCTGGTTCATGACCTTCTGGATGGCGGCATGGGCGTTTGGCACAGTCAAGGCAGTGCAGCAGCTTTTATGGCTCAGCTTTGGGCGGGAGCAATTGCGTATCACCAACCAAACGCTCTATTTTCAGCGCTGGGTTCCTCTTTTGTCATTGCTTCAGAGGGCGCGCCGCTATGAGTCAAAAGCAGTAACGGCGTTGGAATGGCGCAAAGCCCAGCCGAACCGCCCGGATAATATGTATTTTTCAGGAGCGCCAACGGGTGGATTGCAGTTGGTGACAGAAGAAGACAGCCAGACCCTGTTCACGTCTCTCACGCAAGAAGAGGCCAATCGGGTGATCGCCGACATCGTCCGCAACAGTCACGTGCGCCTTGGCGGAGAGAAGAGTCGGTATTCCTAGCCACGCTTTACTTGCTGGCGGGTGCTTCTGGCAGTTCGAAGGCAATAGGTGGTCGCGTTGCGCAAAGATCCTTGACCTCACCCGGCTTGGCACCGTCCAGAAACCCGGCCATCATTTCGCGCGCGCAGGGGATTTGCGACAAGATGTCGTGGCCCGCATAAGGCACGGTGAAGTGGGCAGAATTGGGATAGAGCGCTTGGGTTTCGGTCACCGCAGCGGAATCGACAATCGTATCGAGCGCACCGTTGAAAATCAGAATTGGCTTTTTCGTCGGTTTGGCCTTGGTCCAGTCCTTGGCGAGTTTGATGCCGTGGTCGCTGATCTCGTTGAGCTTCTGACAAGCCACGCGATAGAACAGAACCCGCAAGGGTTGAGCCATGTCACGCGGGGCCTGATCAGCAAGGCGGGCAATCTCTTCGGCGCAGAGGACGCTGAAATGCATCATCAGACCGATGCCCTTCATGTTTTGCGACAAGGGTGACGGAGGGATCCAGACCATCCCGTTTTCCTGCGCCTTGTCGAGGCTCTCCAAGGTCTTTTCAATGTCTGCTGGCACTTCGGCGACGCGATGGCGGGCCAACAGGGATTGCAGCCTTTTGCGATAGAGATTGGCATGGATGCCGACAGGCAGCGGATCATCTTCAGGCAGTTTGACATTGCGGATGGCAAAAGGGATGCGTTCCATATCCCAATAGAGATTGGGGTAGCTGGAACGACAGGCTTCCTGCTCGTTACAAAGATCAAGCGCATCCTCTACTTTGACCGAAGGATCCCAGTCAAACAGGGAGGAGCCGACAAAGAGCGGCCCATTGAACAGGATCCGGTCGATGCCCTTGTCATCCACACTGATCAGACCTTGCGCCACTCGTGCGCCATAGGAGGTGGCGAGAATGGCCCATTTGTCGATTTTGAGTGCGTAGCGCAGGGCACGATAATCCTGAACGGCAAAGGCAGTGCTGTAATCGGAGCGCAGGTGACCGTCCTGTTCGGCTTGCTGGACGCAAGTGGACAATGCAGGGATGAGGATCTGTTGCTCTTCCCCCAAAGCGGCCTTGCAGCGTAGTTTGTCAGCCAGCGGTCCGGTGCCGCGCTGATCCATCAGAATCAGTTCGCGATCCTGCCGAAAAGCCTTGAGATTGCTGGACAACTGCTTTTCGAGCAAAATCGCCGACTGACCCGGCCCACCCGCCAGCACCAGCAGGGGCGGTTTGGTTGCGGCTTTGCCGAGCGGTGCATAGCGCATCACCGGCAGTTCCATGGTACGGTTGGAAATGTCATTCCAGTCTGCAGGAACATGCAGGATGAAGCAGACGGCATTCTCGCCGTCCGCCCGTTCACCGGGGCACGCGATCGGCTCAAGCGGGGTGTGGCTATCCTCGGCCTGTGCCAGACCGATTTGCCCGCCAAACAGGGCAAAAAGCAGCACCAATAAAGCCGACAGGCGTGTGACAAACATCTTTATCCCGTCGGCTTTCATTCGTTCCGCTCCTGGCTTTGGTCAGAGAGTGGCTGATCAGTTGGTCAGCAGATCACCAGCTATGCCTTTTTCGATCAGTATACGGGTGTTATCGACCCCATAGAGCGCAATGAAGGAGCCAAAGCGCGGGCCCTGATCCTGACCCAACAGAACCTGATAGAGCGCCTTGAACCAGTCGCGCAGATTTTCAAATCCGTGATCCTTGCCCACCGCAAAGACGATGGTTTGCAAGGCTTCGGCATCGTTGCTGTCGTCTGCCTCTGCCAAACGGGCCGAAAGATCGGACATGGCGGCGGCTTCTTCAGCACTGGCAGCACGGAAGACCTTTTTCGGTTTTACGAAATCCTCGAAATAGCGGATTGCATAGCCGACCAACTCGTCGAGCTTTGGATGGGTTTCAGCGCTTGCACCCGGTGCATAGTTGGAGATGAAGCCCCAAAGCACATCCTTGTCATGGGCATTGGCGGCGCTGACCAGATTGAGCAGCAGGGCAAAGGACAAGGGCATGTCAACCTTTGGCGGCATACCGGAATGGATGTGCCAGGTCGGGTTGTTGAGCTGCTTGTCGGTGTCTTCTTTGTCGATGTTGCCCAGGAATGCGAAATATTCGTCGACCGCTTTCGGGATCACATCGAAATAGAGCTTTTTCGCGGTTTTCGGCTTCTGATACATGAAGAGCGACAGGCTTTCAGGCGACGCGTAGGTCAGCCATTCCTCAATTGTCAGGCCGTTGCCTTTCGATTTGGAAATCTTGGCACCCTTGTCATCAAGGAACAGCTCGTAGGACAGACTTTCGGGCTGTGGCTTGCCAATGGCGCGGCAGATCTTGGTCGACAGCTTGACGCTGTCAATCAGGTCTTTGCCGCTCATTTCATAAGCCACATCAAGGGCCGCCCAACGCATCGCCCAGTCGGCCTTCCACTGACATTTCACAGAGCCGCCGGTGACGGGAACCTTGACCTTTTCGTTGGTTTCCGGATCGACATAGACCACCGTGCCTTCGGAGACATTGCGCTCGATCATCGGCACCTGCAACACTTTGCCAGTGCGCGGGCAAACCGGCAGGAAGGGCGAATAGGTTGCCTGACGTTCCGCACCAAGGGTCGGCAGGATGATGCCCATGATCTTGTCATAGACTTCGAGCATCCGCAGCAAGGTCTCATCGAATTTTCCCGAGGTGTAATAGTCGGTCGAGGAGGCGAATTCATAATCGAAGCCGAACTGATCAAGGAAGGCACAGAGCCGGGCATTGTTATGCTGGGCAAAGCCTTCATGGGTGCCGAACGGGTCTGGCACGCGGGTCAGCGGCATGTCGAGATAGTTGGCCAGCATCTCCTGTTGCGGCACGTTGGAGGGTACCTTGCGGAAGCCGTCCATGTCGTCAGAGAAACAAAGCAGGCGGGTTTTCACTTCATCTCTGGTCAGTGCACGAAAGGCCGTGCGAACCATCGAAGTGCGGGCAACTTCGCCGAAGGTGCCGATATGCGGCAGGCCAGACGGACCATAGCCGGTTTCGAACAAAACCTCATCGGGCATGCCCGATTTCTGGTACCGTTTGACCAGCTTTCGTGCCTCTTCAAACGGCCAGGCTTTGGACGTTGCGGCTGCAGCGACGAGGTCATCGGTCAGCTCGAGCGAAAGGGCAGTCTGCGAAGTCATTTTCTATTTCCCTGAACAGTCCCTGTGGGTGCCACCATCAAAAACGCACCGACACATTGGGATCCATAGTCATCTTGAAAGAGCAAACCGCCTGCCCGACCGGCAGACGGCAAGGCTGTTCTAGCTGATTGATCCCCACAAGGAAAGGTCAATTTGCGGTCCATTCCACCCGATTGCATGCCCCAAACCCAGCCAATAGCCACATAACGCCCTTATTGAGGCTTGGGCAAATCCAGATCGGGGGAAGCCTCGATCATTTGGGTGGTCTTGCTTTCGAAATTGTCCGCCTTCATGTGATAGAATGCCTTGCGAATGAAGCCCGTCTTGGGGTTGACCCAATATTTGTTCTGGTTCTCTGTCTTGAAGCCACCAGCAGCAGTGTAGGTGCCTTCGACGGTTTTATGCATCACGCCGTCCAGTTCTTCCTCACCGCAGGCCACATCGCGGGCGGTTTGTAGATTGGCCTGCATTTGCTCTTTGGCTGCCTTGGCATTGACGGCACTGTCCATCTCGCGGACCTTGGTCCAGCTTTTGCCCTGATCGGTCGAGCTATACATCACATTGTTATAGGTCAGTGTCCAAGACATGGTGGCAGGCTCGATCATTTCCGACATCCAGTGACCGGGCTTGGCCTGATAAAAGTAGTTTGTCGATTTCATACCGCCAACAATCTCCTGGGTGACATGAATTTTCACCGGGCCATCGCCGTTGCCGTTTTCGAGCAGTGTTTTGAAGCTGTCCAGACAGCTCTGCGCATGGGATGTCGCGGGCAACAGGCACAAGAAGGACGTAGCAAGGACGATGTTGAATTTGGCAATGGACATTGGCAGGTTCCGTCATTGATGAGCAAGATGTTCGGCGATTGATTGGCTTTCTAAGAATTTTTCCTTATGTCGCATTTTGGCAGAAAACCTGATCTGTGCAAGCTGTTTGCACCTTGGCGCGGCAGGAGTGCCATCGATGAATTAGCCATGCAAAGAAGCGAAAAATCGAACAGCCCGCTTGATCCTTCCCCTTCAGGTGCCTAAATTCGGAACGAAGCACATTCGGTCCGGATGCCATTTTACCGGGCTTACCTACAGGAAAAAACAATGACAAAATCCGTTTCTCCCGAAGAAGCCCTGATCTATGTGATGGTTTCCACGTCTGCGGCCGACCGGACCATGACCGATTCCGAGCTTTTGAAAATCGGGGAAGAAGTCCAGACCTTGCCGGTTTTCAATGAATTTGAATCAAGCCGCCTCATTCAGGTGTCGCGGGATTGTTCGGAATTGCTGGCCGAAGGTGGCGTCGACCTTGTCTTGCAGGTCGTCCGTGCCAGCCTGCCGGAACGCCTGCGCGAGACCGCCTATGCCTTGGCTGTAGAGGTGGCTGCCGCCGATTTTCAGGTCGATCAGGACGAATTGCAGTTCCTGCTGATGCTGCGTGACGAGCTGGAGCTTGATCGCCTGCATGTTGGGGCCATTGAACACAGCGCACGTGTCCGCTATCGCAAGAGATGATTGGGTAGGCTGGCCAGCTCTGGCGCCTTTCAAGGCTGTTCTGCTTTGAACGTGCCAGCTCGGCCACATTAACCTTATCATCGGCTCTGGAACGGTCTCTCTTGTCAAAATAGACATTTTAGGCTATAATAAGCACTATGTCTTATCGATTGTGTACACCAGATTAGATTGAAAATGCTCGGGGCCCTTTGGGCCCTTTTTCTTTGCCTGCTTTTTGCTTGCCCTATGCCTGTAGACTGACTGCCCATTGCCCGACAGTTGACTGCCTGTTGCTTCTTGCCCGACAGTTGACCGTGACGAACATCCACATCAACGGGCCGGATTAGCTGTCAGGTGACGCTTCAGTCTTGCCGAATCTGCCTTGCGCCTTTAGCAAGGGCATATGTCCCGTCCGATCTGCGTCTGTTGGAACCCGTCATGGCCAAACTTTATTTCACTTTTTCTGCAATGAATGCTGGCAAATCAACCTTGCTGTTGCAGGCATCTTATAACTATGCGGAACGGGGCATGCGGACATTGCTTTACACCGCGGCTTTGGATAATCGGACACGCATTGGTGAGATTTCCTCGCGTATTGGCCTGAAGGCCGAAGCGTTTATTTTTGGCGAGGAAACCGACCTATTTCACCATGTCACCAAGCAATATGAGCTTGAGAGCGGCAAGAGAAAGCCCGACTGTCTGTTTTTCGATGAAGCGCAGTTTCTGACAGAGGACCAAGTCTGGCAGCTGTGTCGTGTGGCGGACGAGTTGAAAATTCCGGTGATGTGCTATGGGCTTCGCACCGATTTTCAGGGCAAGCTGTTCCCTGGCTCAAAGCAATTGCTGGCGCTGGCCGATGAACTGCGCGAGGCTCGCACCATCTGTTGGTGCGGCAAGAAAGCCTCGATGGTTGTGCGCATTGATGCCAATGGCAAGGTGATTGAAGAGGGCGCACAGGTGGTGATTGGTGGCGAAGAGGCCTATGTTTCGCTCTGTCGCAAACATTGGGCGAGCAAGGATCTGGGCGACAAGGATCGCTCAGACCCGCAAGGCAAATTCAATCTGTAAACGCAGAAGCGCCGCTCCAGCATTTGATCCTGCATTGTCGTCTGGGACTGAACTGCGACATTTTACCTCTTTTGGCCTTTGACTTGCGCCCTATCCCGTTTGTGCCGCAATCCGCTTATATCGGTTGAGAATCCCTGATTCCGATTGCCAGCATGGACATGCTGGCAGAGCTTTAGGCGGCCTGAGCCTTTGAACCGACCGACCTTGACTATTGACTGCCAGGAGACGGGCCGCCTGAAAGCGGACCATCTAAGCCTGCTTGCCTCGCTGCTGCTGCACGGGCTGGCCGGGCTGGTTTTGTTGTCGATCATGCCGAAGCTTTTGGAAGATGCGGTGACGGTTGATGAGATTGAGGTGGAGATTATCCCGCCAAGTGCCCTGCCCGCACCGAGCAGCATGCCGCCGCTTGACCCTCTGGACAGGCCGCGCGATGCAGCCGCGGACGCCGCCAAACGGTTGCATTCGGGGGATAACATGATCAGGCCGGAGCGGCTTTTATCCAGCGCGCTGCTGGATGCCCCGGAAAATGCCGAGGGGCGCGCCGAATATGACAATCTGACCAGCGATGAACAACGCGATCAGTTGTGCAATCTTGAAGTGCTCGAGCAGATCAAGGCGCTTGGAAAGGGCCATGTGCCGCGCTGGATGAATGCCTTTGCCATCCGGCCGGTGGTCTATGAAGGCAACAGACAAATTGCCAATGGGGCCGCTTTCTGGAGCAATGAAAAATGGCACCGGGTCAAATTTGAATGCGAACTGTCAGACGATGGAAAAAGAATTGTCGATTTCGCGTTCCAGATCGGGGCCATCGTCCCGCATGACGACTGGGACCGCTATGGTCTGACCCCTTATAAATGACCCTTTCCTGAAGCTTACGCCTCGTCCAGATCCTCGTCTTCATCGTCTTCGGGCTTGTCAAACTCGAAGGTCAGGACCGGCGGATTGGCGGCGAAGTCGGCGGCCAGTTGAGCCGCATGGAGCATGTTGCTTTTCATGGTGGCTTCGGATTTGCCGGTCGGGCCCAGATCGTGGCTGCCATTGGTGATCCATTCGAGTGTCACCTGCTGTGGCAAATCGATGGCATCAATTTCGTCCCACCAGCCAAAGTCATCCCGCTCACCCTGACAGATGAGGATCGGCAGCAGGCTTTTTTCCAACGGCTCCAGACGCCAATGCTCCGGCTCGGATTTGCCGATTGGATGGAACGGGTAGCCAAAGACCACCACACCCTTGACGGCCAGATTGAGCTCTTCGTCATTGGCCAGCATGGCAGCAACCCGGCCGCCCATGCTTTTGCCACCGATCAGCAAAGGCAATTCATCCCAATCCTTGTTCCAGCTTTCGCCTTCGAGCAGCTCGTCTACAGCGCGGAAATAGTGGTGGGTCCAACGCTCGGCACGGCCCGATGGGCGTCTTTTGCCATCGACCCGGCGGCGGGCCATGTAGGAAAATTCAAAGCGAACGACGACAATGCCATTGTCGTTGAGCATGGCGGCGATGCGCTCCATGAAGGAGGAATCCATCGGTGCGCCCGACCCATGCGCCAGCATCAGCACGGCCTTTGGCTTTCCTTCCGGCTCGGTGATCAGGAAGTCAAAAGGGCTGTCGGCGGTGATGGGACTTGGATTGGATGTCTGGTCAGACTCGGTCATGGAATTGCGCTCGCTTCAGATCGGTAAGGTGGGCGCCTTCCTATCAGTTTAAAAGGCAAAGTCCAAGTCTTTTGCGCATCCGTGGGTCGACAGCGTCACGACAATGTGACGCAATGGCTGCGAAATACGCATTGCTCTGATCTTCCCAGGCCCTTATAGATGCAGAAAACTGAAATTACCAACAGTGCCTCGACAGTCAGAAGTGAGCTTTTTTATGCAGGACACATTGTTCGTCGCCTTCGGTCTTGATGACAACCAGATGCGGCTGGCCATTTTCCTTGGCACCTTCTGCGTGATGGCGCTGTTGGAGTGGGTCTTGCCAAAGCGCGACACGGCATTGCCGAAAGGGCGTCGCTGGCTGACCAACTGGGGCATTGTGGTCTTTGACAGTGTCTTGGTGCGGCTGGTGATGCCGATCCTGCCCATCGGGGTAGCTCTATATTCCTCTGAGCAAGGCTGGGGGTTGCTCAACTGGATCGCGTTGCCCGGCTGGCTCTCGGTGTTGATTGCCTTTGTGGTGCTCGATTTTGCCATCTGGCTGCAGCATTTGATTTCCCATGTGGTGCCTATTTTCTGGCGCTTGCATCAGGTGCATCATGCAGACCGGGATATCGATGTCTCGACCGCGCTCAGATTTCATCCGATCGAGATCCTGTTGTCGCTGGTCTGGAAATTTGGCTGGGTGCTGTTGCTTGGCGCCCCCGCTTTGGCGGTGTTTCTGTTCGAAGCGGTGCTGAATGCTGCCGCTCTGTTCAATCATGCCAATGTGAAACTGCCCGTCGGGCTTGATCGCCTGTTGCGGTTGCTGGTGGTGACACCGGACATGCATCGGGTTCATCATTCGGTGGTGCCGCAAGAGACCAATTCCAATTATGGCTTCAATCTCTCGATCTGGGACCGGATATTCGGCACCTATATCGCCCAGCCGCAAGCCGGACATGATGATATGGTGATTGGTCTTAATCGCTATCAGAGCGACAAACCGGGGCAATTTGTCTGGTCGATCCTGCTGCCATTCCGCAATCGGTAACGTGGACACCGCCAACGGCTAATCGTTGTCAGCGTAAATATCGACCGCAAAGTGGCTGGCATACAGCTCCGCCAGACGCCCTTTCTGAGCAAGGCGCAAGAGGCCATAATTCAGCAGCGTGCGCATGCCGATTTGATCATGGCTATAAGCAATGGTCATGCCCTCACCGAAGAAATGCTCATCATAGTAAGGCTTGCCCGCAAAGACGATGCCACCCTCTTCTGCGCTGACAAGGGGAAGCAGTTGAAATGCATCCCCGAAGATGGACTGAACCTGGCCATCTTCAAGCAATTGCCGCGCTACCGCCATATCGGTAACCGGCACGCGATTGATTTGCGCAAAGTAGGTTCGCAAATAAGCTTCATGTGCGGAACCGCCGCGCACCGCCACCGGCACAGCATCCATGCCCGCCTTGTCAAGCTTCAAAAGCGTACCGGACTTGCGCACAAAGCGGCCGGGGCGTTTGAGAAAGACTTTCGAGAAAGCAAGCTTGTCGCGGATTGCTGGTTGATTGGCAATGCCCGCAAGCGCGGCATCGGCTCGGCCATCGCTGATCAGCGCCGGAATTTGGTCAAAAGAGACGAATTTCAGAGTGCAGGCGATATTCAGCTCTTCGCACAAGGCCCGGGCCAGTTCCACATGATACCCCTGAGGCAAATCCTCGGCCCCTCGATAATTGAAGGGGGGGAAATCATCTGTCGTTATCAGGCGCAAGCCCCTATCGAGCAGATCCTGATCAGGCTGTTTGGGACGTTCACGCACATCAATGAAACTGGTAAAGCCTGCATTGACCCATTGGTGCGAACCGATGGGGCCATCTATCTGCTGTTTGCGTCCACGGCGGCTCAAGGTGTTGGTGGTGTCCTCTCCTCCCTCATCGTCCACTTCATCTTGTGCATCAACGGTTGGGTCAACAGGTTCGGTCGGCAACACCTGCTGTGCAAATGTCACGCTCGGAGTCCCCAGATTTCCGCCGATGCCCACAAGAACAAGCAGCAGAAAAGCGACAGGAAGGCGTGAGAGGGCAAAAAATGCCTGCAACTTAAGACAACTTTCTCGCAAAAATACAAGAATATCGTGAATAATGCCACCTATTGTTGCGTAAAGTTGCGTAGCCTTCATTGAAATTGCAAAGCCTCTGTGCCACTCTCTCAGGTAGTGTCGCTCCTGTCCAATATGCAACCGGCCACTATAGCCGGAGAGGGCAAGCAACGCTGATTTTAGACCTTTATTCATTCGACTGATTGCTGACACCAAAATGAATTTACTCCGCTCAATACAGCGCATTTGGCGCAGATCTTTCTTGCTCAACAGTGTTGGTATAGCGGCATTTACCGAGCCTTGTCATGACCTTTTTAACCAAGGAATCGAAAAAGCCTGATCAGAAACCGACAGCATCGGCTCTGGCGGCCCAACAGGAGGATGAAACGCCTCCCCCAACCCAGTCCTCCCAAGCAGAGGAGGCATTGGATGCACCGCTTGTTCTGCCGTTTCATCTCTCGGTATTGGCGACAGTGGCTGGTAAGGCCGACTGGCTGCGCCAATTGATTAAGACCTATGCGCTGAAGTCAGACAGTTCCTTGACCCACAATCTTCTGGCATCAGGGCATATTGATGAAATACGCTACTTTTCTGAAGCTGCCCGGCGCTTGAATGTGCCCTTTATCAGTCATGTGCAGCCGGACAATCTTCATCCGTTCCCCGATGAAATGTTACTGGAAACGGTTCACGATCTTAATTGGGTGATGATACGGCCTCTTGCGATTCAACAAGGGTTGGAGCCCAGTGAGAGCAGCCGCCTGCTGTGCGCTCCAAAGGGGGCGGCGCTCGACCGGCTGGCCTGTTCACTCAATATCGCGCCCAACCTGAGGCAGCGTGTATGCCTGACAGCGCCTTCTGTCCTTACTGCAGCTCAGCGCACGGCAGCCAAACACAAAGCACTCGATGACCGTGTCTATCAACTCAAGCAGGAACAGCCGGAGCTGTCTGCCCATGAGCGGATTGGATCTTTCAGTCGATTGCTGTTTCTTACCTTTCTCGCCGGATTGATCATTCTGGCCCTTTGGGTGCCTCCGATGGCGATTGTCTTCAACATTCTGTCAATCATGGTCTTTCTGTCGATTGCGGGGTTGCGTCTGGCCGCTACATTCGCAGCCAGACGGCTGCAAGATACGCATGAACGCACCTTTGCGCAGTTATTTACTGATCCGATCATCATGGAAGAATGGCCAAGCTATACCGTTTTAATCCCGCTTTACAGAGAAGCAGCTGTACTAACTGACTTGATCAGTTGTCTTTCCAGGCTTGACTATCCGCGCGACAAACTCAGCATCCAATTGCTGGTCGAGGCCGACGACCACGAGACATGGGATGCCCTGAAGAAGCTGAAATTACCACCGGCCTTCACCGTGGTCACCGTGCCCGTTCATGGGCCACGCACCAAACCCAAGGCGCTGAATTACGCGCTTGCCTTCATCAATTCGGATTTGGTGGTGATTTATGATGCGGAAGACCGCCCCCATCCTCTTCAATTGAAGGAAGCGGCCATGCGGATGCGAGAGGGTGGCAACCAATTGGCCTGTCTGCAAGGAAGGCTTGCGATCGATAATGGCGCCGCCGGTTTCCTGTCTCGCCAATTCGCGGTGGAATATGCCGCTTTGTTTGACGGTTTCCTGCCTTTCCTGGCAGACAAGGACCTGCCAGTGCCTCTGGGTGGCACGTCAAACCATTTTCGCACCGACATTCTCAAGAAAGTGGGTGGCTGGGATCCTTATAATGTCACCGAGGATGCCGATCTCGGCCTCAGACTGAAGCGGCTTGGCTATCGGATCGAGCTCCTGAAAACCGAAACATGGGAAGAAGCCCCGGAAAACTATGCCCTATGGATCCGACAGCGGACCCGCTGGTTCAAAGGCTGGATGCAGACCTGGCTTGTTCATATGCGCAACCCTTTGGCGCTTTGGCGCGCTTTGGGTCCGACGTCCTTTCTCATCTTTCAGGCCAATATTGGCGGCATGCTGATTTCCGCCCTCATTCATCCGGTCTATATTCTGTCTTTTGGCCTCAGCTTTCTGGTCGTCATGATGCAAGCGGAGCCGGTCTCGGCCCTCTTCTGGATATTCCTGATCGCCAATTTGCTCAATCTGCTGCTCGGCTATGGTGGGGCTATGGCGCTCAGTTATCGTAGGGCAAGGCTTCGCTATGGCTACGGTTTTGCGACGATTTTGGCGATGCCGATTTATTGGCTGATGATGACGCCCGCAGCCTGGCGCGCCCTGTTTCAACTGCTCGATGACCCGCATCACTGGGAAAAGACCGACCACGGCCTATCTCCTCACAGACCATCGCTGGGTGAGCAAAACCCTGCCAGCCAATAGGCTCCAAGAAAGAAACCTGATCGCAATCAGTCTTAGCGCACTTGGCGTGGCAAGGCGCGGCCACGGGTGCGGATGACGACGCGCTGGCCACGAGCATCCCGGTAGACGGTGGTGCGGATGTTGGTGTGCGGATCATAAGCACTTGCAAAGGTCGGGCGTGGTTTGGTCTTTTAACGGATATTCTTCTTGCGGAGGATCTTGCGCTTGAGAACCCGACCATGGCGATCCCGCTCGACATAGACGTGGGTGTTGCGAGGGCCGACACGGGGATAGTGACTGGACACTTCACCGCCATCGCGCTTGTGCAGGGTGGCACCGATCAGGCTGCCAATCAGCAACCCGGCGGCACCAATCGCGGCAACATTGCCAAAATCGTTGCCATGAGGGCGCGTGTGTTGGCGATATTCATCTGCATGCGCACTGATTGCACCGGATGTGATGGACAAGATCAGGGCGATCGCGATTGATTTGGCAGATAGGGTGGACATGATTTTCTCCGCTCGCTGTCTGATTTGGGTCTTTGCTGCTTGCTATGTCAATTTGTCGCAGCCGCTCTTGAGATGGTTCAAACTTTTTTCACCATGCCTTCTGGGACGGCTGACAAGGGAAGCAAAGCGCTGCATAATCAGCCCATCCATGGTCGGCCCAATTCTGGCACCCGGATGGATGACCATGGCCTTTCGACACCAACCAGCGAGATTTTCATGCGCTCCAGACAAGACCACCCGAAGGGCACATTGCACCGCCTGTACCTTTCCTCCGATTGCCTCAAATCCAATATGCTGGGCGATCCGACCGAACGGGAGGTGGTGGTCTATGTCCCCCATGGCCATGACGGACAGGGGCTGCCACTGCTGGTGGATCTGGTCGGTTTCACGGCCGGAGGGCCATCGCATGTCAATTGGAAGAATTTTGGTGAGAATGTTCCTGATCGGGTCGACCGCCTGATCGCGTCGGGAGAGATGCTGCCGGCAGTCATTGCCTTTCCGGATTGTTTTACCCGACTGGGAGGCAACCAATATATCAATTCCGTCGCGCTCGGCGCTTGGGAAGACTTTCTGATCTCGGAGATGCTGCCGACTATCGAAGAGCAATTTGGCTGCGGTGGTGCGGGCAAGCGGGGCGTCTTTGGCAAATCGTCGGGTGGCTATGGCTCGATGGTCCATGCGATGCTGCATGCAGATGTCTGGTCGGCGGCGACGTGCCATTCCGGCGACATGGCGTTTGAGCTTTGCTATTTGCCAGACATGCCCGATGCCTTGCGAGCGCTGGCGGCGAAGGATTATTCCGTTGAAGCCTTCCTGACCGACTTTGAAAAGGGACCGAAATTTTCCGGCAAGGACATGCATGTGCTGATGTCGCTGGCGATGGCGGCGACCTATGACCCGGACCCGGAAGCCTTTTGCGGTGTGCGATTGCCAGTGGATCTTCAAACCTGTTGCCTGATTGAGGAGCGCTGGGCCAATTGGCTCAAATGGGACCCGGTTGTGATGACCAAGCGGCCGGACGTGATTGACAATCTCAAATCACTCAAGGGGCTATGGCTCGAATGCGGCGATGTGGACCAGTATAATCTGGTCTATGGCGCGCGCCGCCTGCACAAAAAACTAGAAGAGGCAGATGTGCCTCATATCTATGAGGAATTTCCCGACAATCATTCCTCGATCGACTATCGAATGGACCAGACCCTGCCGTGGATGGCACGATTACTGAGCGCCTAAGCGCGCTTTGTGAAGGGGCGACTTGATACATTTTCAGGCCGACTTTTTCACTCTGCACATAAATGGTCAGCAACGCTTTTTGTCGGTTTACGCTGATCCTGCAAATCAGATAGGCTCTCGGCAAATTCCCGCCCTTTGAGAGACAAGTGCCTCATGACGCCTGCCACCCATCCTTCTGCCATGCCTGCCCTGATTGACGATGCAGCGTTGGGCCAGGAGGGGCGTGTCGAGGCGACCTTCGATCCTGATGCAGCTCCCGCCGAGCAGGCCTTGCAGATCCTCAAACGGGTCTATGGCTATGACCAGTTCCGTGGCAGTCAGGCAGAAGTGATTGAAAGCCTGCTCAATGGCCACAGCACGCTGGCCGTGATGCCGACCGGCATGGGCAAAAGCATTTGCTTCCAGATCCCGTCCATGATCTTTGGTGGTTTGACGCTGGTGGTCTCGCCGCTGGTGGCCCTGATGGAAGACCAGGTGATGGCATTAAAGCTCGCCGGCGTGGCAGCGGAAACGCTCAACAGCTCCCGCACGCGCGAGGAAAATGTCGCGGTCTGGCGCAAGGTTGCGGCAGGCGAGATCTCGCTGCTTTATATCGCGCCTGAACGACTGATGACCGAGCGGATGCTGGCGGCGCTTGCCAAACTGCCGGTGCGGCTGATCGCCATTGACGAGGCCCACTGCATTTCGCGCTGGGGGCCAAGCTTTCGGCCTGATTATGAGGGCTTGACGAGGCTCAGCGATTTTTTCCCCAATGCGCCGGTTGCCGCACTGACCGCCACCGCCGATGAAGCAACCCGGCAGGATATTGCCAACAAGCTGTTTCCGCGTGACGCAAGCGGCAAGCGGCTTGGCAATGTGATGGTGTCGGGCTTTGACCGCCCCAATATTCGCCTCACCGTTGCCCAGAGACGCGACTGGAAAAAGCAGCTGCTCGATTTTGTCGATGCGCGCAGGGATCAATCAGGCATCGTCTATTGCCTGTCGCGACGCAAGACCGAAGAAGTGGCAGATTTCCTCAAAGGTCACGGGGTAAAGGCCTTTGCTTATCATGCGGGGATGGATGCCAATATTCGGGCCGCGCATCAGTCGCTCTTCATGCGCGAAGCGGGCACGGTGATGGTGGCGACCATCGCGTTTGGCATGGGGATCGACAAACCTGACGTGCGCTATGTCTTTCACACCAATCTGCCTGCCAATATGGAAGCCTATGCGCAGGAAATTGGGCGTGCGGGCCGCGATGGTGCGCCGTCGGAAGCGATGATGCTCTATGGCCTTGATGATATCCGCATGCGGCGCAGTTTCATCGACAATGAGGGCGGTGACGAGGATCACCTCGCCCGCGAGCATAAACGCCTTGATGCCCTGCTTGCCTATTGTGAAGCGCCATCCTGCCGCCGTCAGGCGCTGCTGAGCTATTTTGGCGAGGATATCAAGCCTTGTGGCAATTGCGACATCTGCCTTGATCCACCGGAACTGAAAGACGGCAATGTCGAAGCCTTGCGGCTGATTGATGTGGTTGAGGCCACTGGCGAGACCTTTGGCGCGGTGCATCTGATCGATATTCTGCGTGGCATGACCCATGAGAAAATCAAGAAATACCGCCATGACAAACTCGATTGCCACGGGGTTGGCAAGACCACCTCAAAGGAAGATTGGCGGGCAATTCTGCGGCAGATGGTGGCGGGCAATTTCCTGCGCCTCGACATTCAAAATCATGGCGCGCTGAAGCTGACCGCCAAGTCGGACGCCTTGCGCGGCGGCGATATCCGCTTTGCCTATCGCACCGATGTGATGGGGCCAAGTGACCTCTATCGCCCCAAACGCGCAAAAAGCGCCCTGCCCGATCTGGACCCGGCCGACAAGGATCTGTTCGAGGCCCTACGCAATGCCCGCTCCGAGCTGGCGCGCGACTTGAAAGTGCCTGCCTATGTGGTCTTTTCTGACAAGACCCTGCATGACATGGCGATCCAGAAGCCAACCACCCGCCCCGATTTTCTGCATATTCACGGGGTTGGCAGCTCAAAGCAGAAAAAGTTCGCCGATCATTTCATTGATGTGATCGAAGAATGGATGGGGTGAGACCTGCATTCCCTACAATTGTAATTGTGTTTTTCACGTCGCCTTTGAGCGCCAGCGATAGAATGCGCCCTCAATCGTAAGGGGGTAGACTTGATCAATTCGTTCAAAATGATCATCGCGACAATTCTGTTTGGAATAGCATGTTCAACAGAAGCGCTTGCAGCGGACATCGTGAATCCGCAAATCACGGACTCCGTTACGCAGGCCAATGTTAACGTTCTTGGCGATGCTCCAGGAATGGCAACAGGTAATCTTTATCAGGCCAGCGCACAAGCGCTCGGCAACGCCGCACATAATGCGACAACCGCCCAGCAGAATGCAAACACGGTCCTGCAGGCAACCACCACACAAGGTGTATCTTTGCTCTCTGGCGTGGATACGACCTCGCGTTCGGATGGAATGGGCAAGATTGCGCGTGGTTCGGGACACATGAACTGAAAGAATTGCGAGCCGATAACCATCACATCCCATCACTCTCGCGTGAGACGGTCAATTTGGGCGAGACATTGCCACAATGGAAGGCCACAAGAGGGACATGATTTCTAATCGGGAGAGAAACCCATGTCTCATTTTTTCACCTCCGCCCTGATGGCCGTGTCGCTGATTGTGGCCTCTGTTGGCACCAGTTCGGCCAATGATGATCTGAAAACCGCGATCTTTGCGGGCGGCTGCTTCTGGTGCGTCGAGAGCGACTTTGACCATGTAAATGGCGTGGTCGAAACCATTTCGGGCTATTCCGGCGGCACCACCACCGAGAATGTCACATACAGAAACCACAGCGCCGCCAAGCATCGCGAGGTGGTCAAGATCACCTATGACAGCAGCAAGATCAGCTATGATCAGTTGCTTGATGTCTTCTGGCGTTCGGTCGACCCGACCGATGGGGGCGGTCAGTTCTGCGACCGGGGCCATAGCTATACCACCGCCATTTACACGCTCGATGACGAGCAGGCCAAGCTGGCAAAAGCATCCAAAGCCAAGCTGGAGGCAGACAAGATCCTGTCAAAGCCGATCCAGACTGAAATCGCCCCGGCCAAACCCTTCTTTGCGGCGGAAGACTATCATCAGGATTATTACAACAAGAATCCGATCCGCTACAAATATTACCGATACTCTTGCGGCCGCGATGCACGCGTTGAGCAGGTCTGGGGCAAGCAGGCCCATAAGGGCATCGTAAAGTGACGTACTGGCCGCAAGCCATCCTTGTCGATAGGCTGGCTTACCTATCTTGTGGCCGCGATGCACGCTTCGAGCAGGTCTGGGGCAAGCAAGCCCATAAGGGCATCGTAAAGTGACGATACTGGCCGCAAGCCATCCTTGTCGATAGGCTGGCTTGCCTTCTGCTTTGCATAGATCAGGGGGATCGGATAGCCTGTCTCGCACATCCGAATCCCCTTACAATGCGAGTTGCTCCATGAAACTCTATGGCATCAAAAGCTGTGATACCTGCCGCAAGGCGTTGAAGTCCTTTGAAGCGGCAGGCAAGGCCGTGACATTCGTCGATCTGCGTGCCGACGGTTTTTCAGAAGCCGATCTGGACCGCTGGCTTGCGGCTGTTGGCTGGGAGGCGTTGCTCAATCGGCGGTCGACCACTTGGCGCGATTTGCCCGATAGCGACAAGGCCGATCCGGATGAAGCCAAGGCGCGAGCGCTCATTTTGCGACATCCGACTCTTATCAAGCGGCCTGTTTTTGATGATGGCACACAAATCATGGTAGGCTTTGGCAAAGCCCAGCAGGCGACCCTGCTCGGATAACTCGTCCTTTTTTTCCGCACACAGGAGCGCCTGCCATGATCCGCCAAAGCCTGACGGCCCTTGCCATGCTGTTGACCGTGATAACCGCCTCAGCACCATCGCAGGCTGCGAGCTACAAGGAAATTCGTGATGTCACCGTTTGGTGCGACATGGCGATGAGCTGCTCGCTCAATCTGTCGCCAGACAAATATCAGGGCATCACCGCCCTGACCCTGCACCGGGCCAACCGATTGAATGATGCGGTGTCCGTGCGCTTTACAAGCGCTGTGCCCATCGTTGAAGGGGCAATGCTGCTTTTAAGTGTTGATGGCAAGGATAGTCTGACCCTTATTGCCAACAAGGCAGGCATCAAGGAAGACGGCAATAGCTATCACGAAACCAACCCGCATCTGATCGACTGGATCATCAAAGGCATGAAGGCAGGCTCGATACTGAGCATCACCATTGACAGCGCCGGTCAATCGATCCAGAGCCGCTTTTCCCTGTCGGGCAGTGTCGCGGGCATGATTTTCATGGATGAATACCAAGATCTGCTCGACACCTCCTATGCTTTCGAGGTCAAGGGCACCAAGCGACCTCATCCGCGTTTGCCGATTGTTAGCGTCGAGCAACGCAGCGAAATACCACTCGCCATCTGGAATGGATGGTTTGCCAAGGAACAAGCCAATTGTCATTTCTATCGCGAAGGCAATCAATTGCCGCGCAATGGGTTCAGGCTCACCCTGCGCTCAGGGGATTTATATGGCCTGCCCTGCAGTGAGGGCGGCGCCTATAACCAGCCATTTGCTGCCTTTTTCGTGCCGAAAAATGAAAAACTGCCGATCAAGGCTGTGCCATTCCTGTTGGATGGCAACAATACCAACAGTGTAGAGGGGCCGGATCTCTGGAATATTGGATATGATGCCAGAAAAGGTGTGTTGAGCAGCTTCATGAAAGCTCGCGGTCTAGGCGATTGTGGCAGCCTATCCAAATGGCAATTGAATGAAGTGGGGAACGCGGTCTTTTTCGAGGCGATTGAAATACGCGAAAAAGGCGAGTGCGATGGCAATTATGCTGGCGGGCCGGACAAGTGGCCCCGGACATGGCCCGTCGCCGACTGACCATTAAAAAAGCCCGCCAAACTGGCGGGCTTTTTTTGTCTTGTTGAAGATCACGCCTTGGCCATCATCGGAATGTCGGCCAACCCCAAAGGCTTGCTGGCGTCGATCTTGAAATCGACCTCATCCTTGAACACGGTTTTGCTTTCCATGCCGAGCTTTTTCCAGGCCAGTGAAAGGGCGGCCTTTGGATAGATGTGGAAGCCGTGAGGCTGATGGTTGCTAGCGTGATAGCCGAGCGTGCGGCGCAACACGCCATTGCCATAATGAACCGCATAGAGATTGCGCACGTCGGTGTCCCAATGTTCCAGCGTCAGGGAAATGTTGAGGCAATCCTCATTCTCGACGCGGTGCGGCGCATGAAGCGGCCAATAGGCCATCTGCCCGGGCTCGAGGTTATAGACTTCCGCATAGTCATCATACCATTCCTCGAACGGGAATTCCTCGCGGGTTTCCTTCATGATCACACGCTGGCGATCGATGTTGGGTAGGAAAGGCTCGCGGTTGGGGTAGATATAGACTTTCTTGCGGCCCTTGATCTGCCAGAGATGCTGGCCGGGCAGGTCGAAGTGATAGAAGGTCTGGCATTTGGGCGAGGTGACCAGAATGCCCATATTGCGTTTGTAGGTTTGGAGGCCCGGCATATGGGCTTCGAATTCCTCAAACAGCTGGTCAAGCACCGCCTTGTAGCGCGGGTCAAAATCCTGACAATGGCGGATATTGAGCCAGAGGCGGCCATTCTTGATCGCCTCCATCGTTTCCTTGCCCGACGCGCCACCGACAATGCCTTCGCGCCATTCGGCCCGCTTGGTGTCATGCCCCATGGTGGCAAGATTGTAATGCTCTGGCGGGGTTTGTTCGATGAGATCTGCAATGGCCTCCTCGGAAAAGAGTGGCGAGGTGTGCAGGCTGTGGTCGATGACCACGGTTTCCTTGCTCCAGACCTTGGCATAATGCGGCTTCCAGCCGGTAACGATCTTATTTGACAAGAGAAATTCCCCCAATACAAGACATCAATGTATGGAAGGATCGATCCAGCAATCAAAGCAGTCTGGATTTCTCACCTTTACGACCACCAGGACACCATTCGATCCTTTTCTTCAATACTTGTCGGCGACGATATTAGCAAAGACCCTAAGAAAACCTTCATTTCAGATGCATCTATGTTCCGTTATGTTTAGTTTTTCTCATTAGCGTTAATGAAAGACTATCCTGAATGCGCCTTTCACAAACACAAATCAACCAAGAGAAGACCCCGCAGGATTGCTCCTGTGGGACCTTTCATCGTGTCGCTTCTGAAGGATGTGGAGCCTTCAGGTTCGGCGGTTACTTGGCAACCATCGCTTCGGGTTTTGGCGTTTCGTGCGTTTCAACCGGCAGGATTGGATAATCAACCTTTGGCTGCTCCCCCGTCAGGGTTTTGAGGAATGCGGTGATTTTCTTGATTTCCTCATCACTCATTTCCTCGCCAAGCTGACTGGTTGCCATGATGGCAACTGCTTGCTCAAGATCCCACACCTTGCCCGAATGGAAGTAAGGCGCGGTCAACTCGATGTTGCGCAGTGGGCCAGCTCGGAAAACATATTCCTCATCGGCGGTTTTGGTGACGGCAAAGCGCCCTTTGTCTCCGGCTGGCAGAATGTCGGCACCCGGTTTTTCGACGACACCGAACGGATAGTAGCCTTCCCCGCCAATATTAACGCCGGCATGGCAGGCAGAGCAGCCTTTGTCCATGAAGAGCTGCAAACCTTCCTGTTCTATCGCGGTCATCACCTTTGTGTTGCCTTCAAGGAACTGATCAAAGCGCGAATAAGGGGTGATCAAAGTCGCCTCAAAGGCTTCGATTGCCTTGGCCATATTGTCAAAGCTCACCGGATTTTCCTCCCCCGGGAATGCCTTGGTAAAGGCCTCCACATAAGCCGGCATGCTCTTCAATGTGGTCTCGACACGCTCAGGCGTGGATGCCATTTCGACACCGGCCTGAACCGGACCCTTGGCTTGTGCTTTCAGATCCTCGGCACGGCCATCCCAGAATTGCGCGATGTTGAAGACCGCATTCAGAACGGTTGGCGCGTTCCGAGGCCCTTTCTGCCACCCATGACCGATGGATGTCTCCAGATTGTCATCTCCCCCCATGCCAAGATTATGGCAGGTATTGCACGAAATCAGTGCCGAGGAAGACAGGCGCGGTTCAAAGAACAGCATCTTGCCCAGTTCGATCTTGTCGCTGGTCACTGCATTGTCCTTGACCGACGGAACCACCGATGGGATCGGCTTGAAATAGTCTTTTGCTTCTTCCAGAAGCTCATTGGCAGAGGTGATTTGCGAGGCCGCCAGGACTGCAGCGCCCGCCATCAATGCAACAGCAATTTTCGAGGTCATCAGACCCTCCCTTTAGTTTAGAACAACTGTAAAGTAATACAGAGCGCCGCTTTGTCGCATTGCGTCAGTCGATGGAAATAATTATTTAGAAGAGCTATAAAGAAGACTGTAAATATTTGAATTTTCGGTCTAACGGGTTTTTCTGCGCAGATTTCAGATGGGAATTTACGCAGCTGGATTTTTGCGCTCGGTTTCTCGCTTTGCAGCACCTATTGGCTTGAAACAACCCCCGTTTCAGACCTTCCCATCCACAATCGCGTTTAAAATCACAATAGTGTGGCAATCTGCCCACTATCGCTTTTCTTGGGCCTATTCGCCTTCAGTACCCTGGCTTGCCTGCCAGCCTGTGGCTTTTTTCTGAAGACGTCATTTTATGCCGTTAGGTAAATAATTTTCTGTCTCCGAGCTGGATCAGAACAAATGTTGCCAAATTGAGATAGACAGTCAGTCTACTATCTTGATCCCCCTCATCCCGACCCATATCGGGCACACACAAGGCAAAAGCCATCACCACCCATATTGTCCCGATATGGAAGGCCCAAAACCTATCAGGCCGCAAAGACCCGGTTCGCTCATTCTTGAGCGGCGGATGGCGGCAAACCGTTCCAATGCCACACTCAGGACATCGGCTCGGGCGTGATAACAAACAACGTTCATTTGCTCGCAACCATGACGTTGCGTCACCTCTATCTCATACGAGGCGAGCATAAAGACGAGACAAGTGAATCGTCATATTCAATTGTCGTTCTTTATCCAAAAGATGCCCATGAAGCTAAGGATTATTGCAGATTTGGCCTCCAAAAATCGTACTTTTTGGCATTCCTTTACCTGCCCTTAAACGAAATTCACGAGACTTCCCACAACCTTTGGAGGAACGGGAAGGAAATGGGAAATGAAAGTCTTCAAGTCTCTCAACGATCTTAAATTGCCTTACAAAATCGGTGGGGGCTTTACCATCCTGATGGTTTTGACCGCCTTTGTTGGCACGGTCGCAACCATCTCCATCCGTGATTTTCAAAAGCAGGCGGCGGTTAATGAAAAATCCGTCGTTGTTCTTGATCAATTGCAACAGTTCTCCAGTCACCGCGAACGATATCTGAACAGCCGCAAGACAGAGCAGGCCGAAGAGGTCAAAAAGGATATCGCGGGGCTTGGCAGTGCCCTTACCGGCTTGCAGCAAAGCCTTGAAGATGACGCGTCTGCCCAATCGGAGATCGGCGGCGCCATCGACCTTGCCTCGAAACTGGAAAGCGATTTTCGCGATGTAACGACAGTGATCGAGAACCAGAAGCAACAAACTTCCAGATTGCTCAGCAATGTTGCCATGCTCGTTGGCAATGCCAACAATATCTCGACCAGCCTTGGAAAAATGAAAAGCGCCGCAAACCGGGAGGCCAAGAAGGCCGACAGCCTGACCCGCCGTGCAGACAAGGTGGTTCGCATCGTCAATCAGATGCAAGATCAGGCCCTGACAATTGAAAAGGTGCTGGACGATCCCCAACCGTTGGAAGATGAGGCCTTCTGGGCTGCTCAACTGGAACGCACCAATACAATCGAGAAAGGCATCAAAAAGGCTGGCCGGATCAAGCTCGACGGGTTGGATCCCGACAGCTTCAAGCTTTTGAAGCGGCAAATTATCAGCCTTCGCCAGGCGATCGAAACAACCATGAAGATGGACTTCGATCCAAAAGAAAGCCTGAAAATGACCGGTGCGCAAATTGCGGCCGGAGAATTGGCGACTGCGTCCAGCACCCTGCGCGACGCCATCTACGAGGTCTCTGACAAGGCCAAGAAAAGCGCTCGTATGCTCAACAGCAAGCTGATGATTGCGGATCTGATTTCCACCAACGCCTCGAAGTTTCAACGTGAGGCGCTGGAGACCAAAGCCGTAACGATGGAGTTTTTCTCGGGCCTTAGCAACACGACCCAGGAAAGCGTCATCTTACGCATTCAGAGCTTTCGCACTCTAGCCAAATTGCTGATTACGGACGCTCAGAATGTCCCTGAGATCCAGTCACTGACCAGCACGATCGAGGCCGAAATCAACGCCTATGAAGATGAGTTCAAGTTGATGCAGGCAGGTGCCTTGCAGGTGACCGCCAAACGGGACCAGTTGATTGACATGTCTGGTCAGGTGCAGACCATTGTCAACGATCTTGTGAAAACCCAATCAACGAGGGCACTTGGGGCAGCATCGACTGATGTGACCCTGATCCTTGGCTCGGTTCTGGTCTCTCTGCTTGTCGGAGCCGGCTTTGCGGTGATCATCACATTGGCCATTACACGTCCGATCCGGTCCCTGACCGGCACGATGGGAGAATTGGCAAATGGCAATCTTGAAATCTCGATTGCCGGCATTGATCGCGGCGATGAAATCGGGGACATGACCCGAGCCGTGCGGGTGTTTCGCGAGAATGCCAAGGAGCGGGTTACCTTGCAGGAAGCCTCTCATCTTGAAGAAGAGAAACAACATGAGCGTCAGCGGCATATCGAGGAGTTGATCAGCCAGTTCGACGCTCGAATGCGCGATCTTCTCACCGGCGTCGATGCGACGGCTGGCGACATGAAACAGACAGCGGAATCCCTGTCCCATATCGCCATGGAAAGCGCAGAACAGGCAGAGGATACGAGCCAATCGAGCCAGAATGCTTCGGTAAGCGTTGGCTATGTGGCAAGTGCTGCGGAAGAGTTGGCCGCTTCCATTCAGGAAATCGGCGCTCAGGTGCAACGCACCGAACAGGTCGTGTCCGATGCCAGCCAGTCGACACTCAGCACAAATGACAAAGTCAAGGAACTTGCCAATGCGGCTGATCATATTGGCGAAGTTGTTACCCTCATTCAGGCAATTGCTGAACAAACCAACCTGCTGGCGCTGAATGCCACCATCGAAGCCGCCCGTGCGGGGGAAGCAGGCAAAGGTTTGCAGTTGTCGCTGCTGAAGTCAAAAATCTGGCCAACCAGACCTCCAAGGCGACGGAAGAAATCAGCAGCCAGATTACGTCCATCCAGAATTCGACCGGTGATGCAGCCCAGGCAATCTCCGACATCGTCGAAACGATGGGTCAGGTGGATTCCCATATCGGTGCGATTGCTGCAGCGGTGCATCAGCAAAATGAGGCAACGTCGGAGATTTCCGGCAACGTGCAGACCGCTTCTGTTGGCACCCAGCAGGTTAAAACCAACATGGATGGTCTGTCCGATGCTGTCGCGCGTACCAGCGCGTCATCACAGAATGTTTTGGAAGCCTCAAGCTCTCTGGGTGAGAAAACCAAGCAATTGCAGAATGAGGTCACCCAATTCCTTCGCGATGTCGCAGCGGCCTGATTGGCTGTCACACATTTAAATCTGCAAAAAGGGGCGGTCATGGATCGCCCCTTTTTGCATGCTTTGTGTTTGTGTTGAGGGGTCATGTCGATCAGCGTCACCGGTGTCCTTTGTTCGTCTGCAAAAATCACCTCGGAGGATCGGTGAAATGATTTCCCACAATCAGATTGAAACAAGGTTCCATACGTTCTGGACGGTGGTTCATTTTTGATGCATTTTCGTAAACAAAGATCATTTTGTTTCATTTTTGAAATTATTGAGGTGACAGGCATATGCAGGCGACACTCTCTCAGCGCATTTTGGAGATTTATGACGATCTGACACGCCAAGAGCGGCGTGTTGCGGATCTTCTTATTGAGAATCCAGACACTCTCGTTCTTAAATCAGCGAGCGACATTTCGAGCTTGCGGGCATTTCCAAGGCGACCACGGCGCGTTTTTTCCGCCGCCTCGGTTATCCCAGTTTCAAGACGGCGCAAAAACTGGCGCGGGATGGTGTGGAACCGGAGCCAGTCCCGCGTCTTTGCCGCGGGAGCTGGAGAGCACGTCCGGCCGGGGCGAGCTTGCTGATCATCTTGCCAATGACGTGCAGAATCTAATCCGTTCTATCGAGTCTATACGCTCCGATGAGCTCAATCAGGCGGTCCGCAGTCTTGCGCGGGCCGACAAGCTTTGGGTCGTGGGCTTTGGAGACAATTATCCGTTGGCGCATTTGCTCGTGCTCTGCTGATCCGCATCAAGGCTGACATTCGCATGGTGCCAATCGGTGGGTTCTCCGTGCCGAGGAGTTCGCTTCGATCCATGCCAATGATGCCATGTTGGCGCTCGGAATCGGGCGCAAGACCCGCAGTCTGCGCTCGATCATGCGCTCAGCGGTGCGTGTCGGGGCGAAGGTCGTGTTTTTCACCGATCAAGTCGGACCTGCCGGTCCGGATGTGGCTCATGTCACGGTGCGATGCCGCACACGCGGGCTAAGCGTTTATGAATCGGTCGTGGCACCTGTGTCTCTCATCACCTATTTGTGCTCCGCTGTGGGGCGTGAGATTGGCGAGGGTGCGGTCGACCGCATGCAGTTCATTGATGGCATTCACGAGGAATGGGGTGACCTGGTGCCCGGTGATTTGTGATCCGCAGAGTGGCCTGATCCGGAAATGACGTGAAAAATCCTCACCGCAAGGATCAAACCTGTCGTTTCTTTGTAGCAAACGGCGTTCAAATTTCAAAAAAGAAAATAGAACACGCATTTCTGAAATAAATTTGACACCCCTCTTTGCGCGCTGCACTCTTGGCCAGAGCGGGATTTTCTTTTGGATGGTTTCAGGGGCGCTGTGGGCGACCTGGAACAATTTCCTGAGAATGGTGAGTTGGTTACGGTGCGCACCTTGCTGTCGCACCGAAGGTTTCCTGCATGCCAAATCTTGCCGCAAACGGATTTTCATCGGAGATGACACAATGACGAAACGGCTAAGAAACTTCTCGAAAACTTTGTTGGCTGCCGCCGCGCTCTCTGCATTGACGGGCGCGGCAAGCGCAAGGGATATCGTCTGGGCGCGCTATGGCGATATCGACACGCTCGATCCACATCGCGCAACCAGTACGCTGTCGTTACAAGTCTGGAGCCTGATTTATGACACGCTTCTGGCAACCGACAAGGATGGCAACCCGGTACCCAATATGGCGCAATCCTGGACCGCCAATGAGGCAGGGACGGAATATTCCTTCAAGCTCAGAGACGGCATTGTCTGTCATGACGGCACGCCGCTTGATGCCAACGATGTCAAATACACAGTCGACCGGGCGCTCAACGCAGACAATCCCAGTGTTACCTCTTCAAGCTGGGGGCCGATCACCGCAGTGGAAGTGGTTGATCCGCTGACGGTGAAATTCACCTTGTCCTCGCCGTTCGTGGCTCTGGTGCCTTTCCTTGCGGACAGCTTTTCTTCCATCATGTGTGATTCCAACGCGGATGCGGCGGATTTTGGCACCGGCACGGCCATCGGGTCTGGTCCATGGGTCTTTGAAAGTTGGACCAAGGGGGACAAGATCACGCTGAAAAAGAACCCCGACTACACCAATTTCGGCAAGCTTGCCGAAAATAAGGGCGCGCCCTACATGGACGGGCTGCAAATCACCGTCGTGCCCGAACCACAGGCGCGGCTTGCGGCGCTGAAGACCGGTCAGGTCGATATTGCCGAGCCGCCGTTTGACGATGTCGAGGATATCAAGGCTTCTGGTGAACTCGATATCGTGGTAGCCGAGAATACCGGACAGAATGTGTTCTGGGAATTTGCTGCCCATCGTCCTCCTTTCAACGACAAGCGCGCCCGCCTTGCCGTTGGCCATGCAACGGATGCGGCAGCGGCCATCGGGCTCATTTATGGCGATCTGTCGCTTCCCGAGAAATGTCCTGTCTCGCGCGGCGTCTTCGGCAATGATCAGGAGGTCTGCGGACACTCCTATCCGAGTTATGATCCCGAGAAAGCAAAGGCCCTGCTCTCCGAGCTGGGATATGGCCCAGACAAGCCACTGGAGACCAACATGCTGGTCTGGACCGGTGGGCAATCGTCAGAAGCTCGCCGAAGTCATTCAGGCCCAACTCGCCGAGGTCGGCATTGCTGCGGAGATCCGGATGATGGATATCGGCACCATGAATGCGCGTGTCCGTCAGGAAAACGAAACGCCGACTGGCAAAGGCTCCATGGATATGATGACGTGGTCCTGGTACGATCCGACATTCTCTATGCCCTGTGGCATTCGCCCGGTGCCTATCGTGGCTACACCTCGCCAGAGCTTGACGCAATGCTGGAAGAAACCCGTGTGTTGACCGACCCTCAGGCACGCAAGGCCAAGGTGCAAGAGGTGTTCAAGTATCTGCTGGAGAACGGCATCCACATCCCGCTCTATACGCCCGGCTGGGAATGGGTCTTTGCGGTTCGCCCCGAGGTTACCGGCTTCCACACCGCCCCCTTTGTCTATCCGACTTCAATGATGTGAAGATCGCCGAATAGTACCCATCAGGGGACCCAAACCCGGCCAATGGCCTGCCTGATACAAGGGACTGCATCAGGTGGAGGTCGGGCTCAACAATCCGCGAAAAAGGGAGAAGGTTGGCGGCAGACAGGCCGGTAGCCCTCTCCCCTTCATCACGCAAGGCATGGAGCAAACCATATGTGGCAGTTTCTTGGTGGCAGATTTGCGATGGGCGCGTTCACGATCTTCGTGACCACCATTGCCGTCACACTGCTGATCCATCTGGTGCCGGGCGATCCTGTGCAGATCATGTATGCCCAGAGTCAGGGAACGACACCAGAGCAGCTAGAGGTCATCCGCCGCAATCTGGGGCTCGATCAACCCATCATCGTTCAGTATTTCACCTATATGAAAAATCTCTTGCACGGGGATCTGGGCTATACGATCCGTGGTCATCAGCCGGTGCTGGATGTGATCATGCAGCGCCTGCCCAACACCATTGCGCTTGCGCTCGCCGCAATGGCCATTGCCATCCTCATCGGGTTACCCATCGGCTTCTTGGCCGCCTACAAGCGCGGCACGATTGTCGATACTCTCTTGATGATCGGGGCGATTAGCGGGGTGTCCATTCCCCATTTCTGGCTTGGCCTGATCTTCCTGTTCTTTTTCGGCGTGACCCTCGGTTGGCTGCCAGTGAGTGGCACGGGGCCGCTCAATCTGGTGCTACCGGCCCTGACGCTGGGCTCAGCAATGCGGCGATGATCGCCCGAATGACCCGATCCTCGATGATCGACGTCATGAGTCAGGATTTTGTCCGCACCGCCGAAGCCAAGGGCCTGCCACGGCGCATGGTGCTGTCCAACCATGTGCTGCGCGCCGGCCTTGTCCCGGTCATCACAATGATGGGGCTTGCAATTTGCCTTCATGATGGGCGGGGCCATTGTGGTGGAGAATATCTTCGCTTGGAACGGTGTCGGACGCATGGCCATAGAAGCCATTTTCCAGCGCGATTATCCGGTCATTCAGGGTTTCATATTGACCTTCGCTGTCGTGGTCGTCGTGGTCTCTATCCTGCTGGACATGGTCTATGCCCTCATCGATCCGCGCATCAGAAGGAAGACGTGACATGAGCGATGCAACA
>CAXXSO010000025.1:0-100011 GCA_963676965.2 uncultured Cohaesibacter sp. | reverse complement strand
GCAACGCGGGGCTAACCGCTCTCCCGCACCGTTTGCAAGATCATTATGCAAGAAGTCGACCCATGTCTCCTGGTTTCCCCATCTGGGGGACGAGGTCTCACGTGGCCCCTTGCCTGATCGGTTCGGCCAGAATCGAGCAGGCAAGGGTCTGCGCGCCCAGCCTCATCTGCAAAGCTGATCAGCCCCTCGCAGAAGGCAGCTTTGCAAAAATCCAGTACGCTTGATCTCACACGACCTGACTGGTGGAGCCCTCACGGGTTCCACCCTTTTCTTTTTGGAATTGTGTCCATGGTATTTTCAGCTGCTTCCAGCCTTGAAAGGCGCCATGCCGCGCCGGGCCAGTTCATCGGCCCGTTCGTTGCCTTCATGGCCCGCATGGCCTTTCACCCAGTGCCAATTCACCTTGTGCCGTTTCAGGGCTTCATCCAGCGCCTGCCAAAGTTCGGCATTCTTGACCGGTTTCTTGTTGGCCGTCTTCCAGCCATTTTTCTTCCAGCCATGGATCCAGCCGGTAATGCCGCCTTTGACATATTGGCTGTCGGTCCAGAGATCGACCTCGCAGGAACGTTTCAAAGCATTGAGCGCTTCTATCGCGGCCTGCAGTTCCATCCTGTTGTTGGTGGTCTCCGCCTCGCCGCCGCATAATTCCTTTTCATGCTCGCCAGAGGTCAGCAAAGCACCCCAGCCGCCTGGTCCCGGATTACCCGAACAGGCTCCGTCTGTGTAGATAGTGACTGTGCTCATCTCGACTTCCTTACCCTATGCTCGGCGGCGTCATTTTATGGTTTCGCATCCTCGCGCTAAGCGCGCTGCGGGCGACGAGGGCAAGGCCCCGGATTACCCGAACAGGCTCCGTCTGTGTAGATACTGACTGTGCTCATTTCGGCTTCCTTACCTTATGCTCGGCGGCGTCATTTTATGGTTTCCCGTCCTCGCGCTAAGCGCGCTGCGGGCGACGAGGGCAAGGCCCCGGATTACCCGAACAGGCTCCGTCTGTGTAGATACTGACTGTGCTCATTTCGGCTTCCTTACCTTATGCTCGGCGGCGTCATTTTATGGTTTCCCGTCCTCGCGCTAAGCGCGCTGCGGGCGACGAGGGCAAGGCCCCGGATTACCCGAACAGGCTCCGTCTGTGTAGATACTGACTGTGCTCATCTCGACTTCCTTACCTTATGCTCGGCGGCGTCATTTTATGGTGTCCCGTCCTAGCGCCAAACACATTGCGATCATTTCGGGGGCGACGAGAAGCCGGGCACCATCACTTCGATTCTGTGTTTGTTGGGACTATCTAGCCAGAGGAGGGAATGGTTTCAACCCATACGCCTTGTGAGCGCGTCATTCTGGCTGGACCTTTTCATAGTTGGCGTGTAGAGCTTCTGCCATATCCAAAGCAGGCAGGATCATCATGAGCGAAATCGACAAAGAAGCCCTTGCGGACGCCTATAATCGTGGGCTTGAGCTGGAAAAGGCCGGTCACCATGCAGAGGCCGCAGACGCCTATCGTCAGGCGCTGGCCCTTGACCCCGAAGACCATGCGGGCGCATCGGTTCGACTGGCGGCGATGGGGCTGGGTCCACAGCCGGACAAGGCACCGGTTGCCTATGTGGCCACCCTGTTTGACCAGCATGCGGCGGCGTTCGAGAAAATCCTCGTTGATGATCTGGGTTATGCGGTGCCAATGATGGTGCGCGAAATGATCGTGCAATATCAGCCCGAGCGGCGCTTTGCCCGGATGCTTGATCTGGGCTGCGGTACAGGGCTGACGGGCATCTCCATGGCTGACAAGGTCGATGAGATGATCGGCGTCGACATTTCCACCGGCATGCTGGACGAAGCCTATGACAAGGAGGTCTATGATGATCTCTATGCGGGGGACGTGGTCGAGTTTCTACGCGATATTGAAGATGACGGCACTGGAGAGGAAGGCGGCTGGGATCTGATCGTCTCAACCGATGTTTTGCCCTATCTGGGGGATCTGGATGAGAAATTCCTCCATGTTGGTCGCTGTCTTGATGCCAAGGGTCTGTTTGCCTTCTCGTCAGAAACCTTGCCGGAGGAAGAGTTTGAAGGTGCCTCCTATAAGGTGGGTAGGCTGCAGCGCTTTGCCCATTCGGAGACCTATGTGCGGGCTTTGCTCGATGCCAACGGCATGGATGTGAAACATTTCCAGATGATCATTGTCCGCACCGATGAGGGCAAGCCGATCTATGGCCATCTGGTGCTGGCAGAAAAGCGCCCGGATGCGGTCTGACATTTCTTGATCATGCCTCACCGGGCTGATCAAACCTGACGGTAGCTCTGCTCAAGCTCGATCAGCTTCTGTTTGCGCCACAGGCCGCCACCATAGCCCGTCAGGCTGCCATCCGCACCGAGGATCCGATGACAGGGCACGACGATGGCAATCTGGTTGGCGCCGTTGGCGCGGGCAACGGCCCGCACGGCATCAGGTTTGCCAAGAGACGCTGCCAAAGCCCCATAGGTGCGGGTATCGCCTGCGGGATTTTTCTCAACGCATCCCAGACCGAGCGGGAGAAAGGCGTACCGTGATAGGCAAGCGGCGTGGTGAAATGGGCATCCTTACCGCTAAAATAGGCCTCCAGCTCCCGCTCAATGCTGTCCGTTGGCATGGTGCGACCAAAGCCGAGGCGTCCCTTTGTGGCTTTGAAAAGAGCCTTCAGCTCGGTTGGCAGGGCCTTGCGACCGACAAATTCCAGCAAATGCAAATGGGACGCGTCACTGACGGCGATCATTGCCCCGAGTGGCGTGTCGATCCAGTCAGCTTTCAGCAAGGCGTCCATCGTGAAATCGGACGGTTTCAGCCCCAGCAGCCGGGCAAAGGCTTGCCTGAAGGCGGAAGGAGAGTCAAACCCTGCGGCCTGTTGCGCGTCGATCACCCGATCCCCTTCGCAAAGGGCCTGAAAGCTGTCGCGCAGGCGGGAAATCCGGGCCATTTCCAGAAAGGTCATGCCAAAGCGCCGCTTGAAGCTGCGGCGCACACTGGAAGGATCAAGCCCCATGCGGACAATATCGCCTTCACGCCAAAGCCGGGAAGTGTCGGCTTGCAGGGCGCCGACCAGTTGGTCAATCACCGGGTCCGGGTCCCCGCCAGCAGAGAGGGGGTGGCAGCGCTTGCAGGGCCGGAAGCCCTCCTGCAGACAAGTCGAAACACTGTCATGAAAGCTGCAATTCTCGCGTTTGGGCTTGCGTGCCGGGCAAGTCAGGCGACAGAAAATGCCGGTTGAGCGGACTGCAACAAAGATGCGTCCGTCAAAGGCCGGGTCACGGTCTAGCAAAGCCTGATAGAGGCTGTCATCACTGGGTCGATCATACAACATGGAGTCTCTATAGCCGGAATCGCACATGGCAGTCGTCGAAAAACGGGCAGCTATTGGGGAAATGTCTGTTTGTCCCTGTACCACTGGCTGCGTGAGCGTTTGCAATACCCCCAAGAAGCACGGCTTTATCGCCTTTTGCTGCTTGACTTTATTCTCCTTGCCACGCACCTTGTCGGGACAGGATTGTTGTCGCAATTCTGGTTCCGTCTGTGGCCCTTATCGAGCGATGGGCGGGATGCAAAGGTCAGCGGGAGAGCGCTGCTGGAGACGGACAGTCGTCCAACCCCAGACGCCGCCGAAGGAGCAACCGCCTCGGAAACTCTCAGGCACAAGGGACCGCCCGACCGGCGACACTCTGGAAAGCAGTCATGAGCTCTGTTCGAGTTCTGGGCTCACCGAAGGAAGCAACCATGCCTCCCGCTTGCGGGGCCCCATGGGAAATCTCTCAGGTTCTGGGACAGAGGAGGCACCGATGCAGATGGTCTGTTCGCAATGACGCGAAAGACTAACGCACCCGTGCAACCCCCGAGCGCTGCCAAAAGAGCGCGCCAGACTATGAGGTGAGAGATGGCCGACCTGTCCGCCGCTAAAAAGACACCCCTATATGATTTGCATGTCGAACTTGGCGGAACGCTTGTCGATTTTGCTGGTTATGCCCTGCCCGTTCGCTATCCGGCAGGCATCATGACCGAACATCTGCATTGCCGTGAACAGGCATCCCTGTTCGATGTCTCCCATATGGGGCAGGCCTTGCTGGAAGGGCCCGATCACGAGACCACCGCCCGTGCGCTTGAAGCCTTGACCCCGTCTGCCTTTACCAAGCTTGGCCTTGGGCGGATGCGCTATAGTGTGCTGCTGAATGATGAAGGCGGGATCATTGACGACTTCATCGTGACGCGCCCCGAAGATCCAGCACTTGATGGCACCCTGATGCTGGTCGTCAATGGCGCTTGCAAAGATGGCGACTATGCCCATCTGGAAGCCAAGTTGCCTGAAGGCGTGACGCTGAAGCCATTGCCGGACAAGGCCTTGATTGCCATTCAGGGGCCAAAGGCCATTGATGCGCTGGCCCGTCATTCTGCCAAGGCCGACGCGTTGACCTTCATGTCCCACACCAGCGATGTGATTGATGGCATCGAGGTGGTGATTTCGCGTTGCGGCTATACCGGTGAAGACGGGTTTGAGCTGTCCTGTGACGCGGCAGATGCAGAGCGTCTGGCCCGTCTGTTGCTCAAGGAACCCGAAGTGGAAGTGGCTGGGCTCGGCGCCCGCGACAGCCTGCGTCTTGAAAGCGGTCTTTGCCTTTATGGCCATGACCTTGACACCAACACCGATCCGGCCGAAGCCGATCTTGGCTGGGCAATCCAGAAGCGCCGCCGCGAGGAAGGTGCCTTCCCCGGTTCAGAGCGTATTCTCAAAGGCCTCTCCAAGGGCCCTTCGCGTATCCGTGTCGGCCTGTCGATCCTTGGCAAGGCACCTGCCCGGGAAGGCGCGGACATTCTCGATATGGATGGCAATGCAATCGGCGTGGTGACATCCGGAGGCTTTGCGCCATCCCTGCAAAAACCGATTGCCATGGGCTATGTCACACCGGATTTCGCAGCAGTTGGCAGCAAGGTTCAATTGCAGGTGCGCAAGCGCTTGCTGGAAGCGGAAGTGACCGCCATGCCGTTTGTGCCACAGCGTTATGTCCGCAAACCATAATCACCCAATCCATCATCCTTTATCGGGGCAAGAGGCATCCACCCCGAGACAGTTATAGCTCCAAGAGGGACCTGACCAATGAGCACCTATTATTCCGAAGATCATGAATGGATCACCGTGGAAGGCGACATCGCCACCATCGGGATCACCGATTATGCCCAGAGCCAGCTTGGCGATGTGGTGTTTGTTGAGCTGCCAGAAGTGGGCGCCAGCATGAGCCAGGGCGATGAAGCAGCTGTTGTTGAAAGCGTCAAGGCAGCGTCCGAAGTCTATGCCCCGATCGATGGCGAGGTCACCGAAGTCAATGAAGGGCTGGAAGCAGATCCATCCAAGGTCAATAGCGACGCTGAAGGCGATGCATGGTTCATCAAGATGAAAGTCGGCGATGCCAGCCAGCTTGATGGCCTGATGGATGCTGACGCCTACAAGGCATTCCTGGCCGAGCAGGAATAAGCAGTCCGACAAGATGCAACGGAAAAAGGCTTTGCCGATGGATCGGGAAAGCCTTTTTCTTTGCCTTGATTGCCTGTTGCCATTCAGGCGATGCGACGAATGTGAGCGACAGGATCGCTTAGACGCTGACGGCTTAACCGTGCGGTCATTTTGAGTTTGTTCATTGGGCGGCCAAACAGATAGCCTTGACCGATGGCGCAGTTTTGGTCGCGCAGGAAAGCAAGCTGTTCCTCGGTCTCGATGCCCTCGGCGACCACCTTCAAACCCATGCCGTGGGCGAGATTGATGACACCCAACACCAGTTTGCAATTTTCGCCCCCCTGCTCAATGCCCGAAATGAAGCTGCGGTCGATCTTGAGAATGTTGAGCGGTAGACTGTTCAGATAGCCCAGATTCGAATAACCCGTGCCAAAGTCATCCATTGCCAACGAAATGCCACGGTCAGCCAGGATCGAGAGCATGCGGGCGGCCGCTTTGGTGTCCTGCACATCGGCGCTTTCGGTGATTTCCAGCGTCAGATGGTTAGGGTCAAAGCCGCACTGATCGAGATGGCTCAATATTTCGTTTGGCAGATTGGGATTGTTGAGCTGTAGGGGGGAGAGATTGACCGAGAGTTTAATTTTGTGCCCGGCCCGATGCCATTCGACGGCGTCGGCACAAGCCTGACGGATGATCCAGTCGGACAGATCATCGATGATGCCCGCATCCTCGGCGATTTCGATGAATTCCATCGGCGGAATATGGCCTCGTTCGGGATGGAACCAACGAACCAAAGCCTCCGCCCCGGTGATCCGCCAGTCGTTATGTTCGATGGCATGGGCCGTTTGCTCGGCCAGATAGACCTGCGGCTGGTAATAAACTTCAAGGCCGCCATCATCGTGCAACATTGCCCGACGCAAGTCCGCCTCCAGTTGCATGCGATGCTGAATGACAATGCCCATTTCCCGCTCATAGAAGCGGTGGGTCGCCCGACCATTATTCTTTGCGGCATAAAGGGCCAGATCGGCATCACGCATCAGATCGTCTGCGGAGCCCGACAGACTTGGGAAGCTCGAAATGCCCACAGAGGTGGAAATACGCACTTCCAAATCACCAAAGGTGAAAACCGAGGAGAACGTTTCGATGATCTTGCGCGCCATGGCCGCGGCCTGTGCGGTGTTTGCCTTGGACAGGACGGCAAATTCATCGCCCCCCAGGCGCGCTACGATATCGTCGGAGGAAGAGAAGATCCGCAGCAGGCGGCCAGCGGCTTTTTTCAGCAACCTATCACCCATTGGGTGGCCATAGGTGTCGTTGACATTCTTGAACTTGTCGAGATCGAGCAGCAGCAAATGAAAGCCCTGCCCGTCCTCATCGGCATCGCGCATATATTGGCACATTTTCTGATTGAGAAAGGCCCGATTGGCCAGTCCGGTCAACGAATCATGCTCGGCAAGAAAGCGCACACGTGCTTCCCGCGCCCGGGTCTTGCGCTCTTCGCGTCTGGCGCGATAGGCTTCCGCCCCCAACAGAGACAAGAGCAACCCAGCCCCAAGTGCCGATGTGGTCAGCAAATTGTCCATCGAGACAAGCACGGTTTCCAGACGCATCTGCAATTCGGCAGCCCGCACTCTCTTGATGTGACTGATCTTCGATGCCGCATTGGTGATGATTTCACCGTATGGATCAAGTCGTTTGCGAATCTCCATCAGCTTGTCATTGTCACCGACATTCAGATTTTGCACCATGGGTTCGATTTGCCGCAAAGTGCGTTTCAAACCAACGAGGATTGGCTGCAATGTAAGCAAATGTTCGCCTTCCAGACCAACCGATTCTGAATTCATCTGAAAGACACGGCTCCAGAGAATATCGAATGCCACCTGCAACTCTTCGCGATTGACCACTTCTGACCCGTAGGTTGGAGCGAGTTTTGTCTTCTGGACATAGGAATTCAAACGGTCTCCGAACCGACGAAAGTCAAGCTCGAGACGAACACCTTCGTCCTGCCCGGAAATCAATCGATGGCTTTCTCCAATCTCGGACCGTAATTTGTCGACTTTGTTGAATTGTGAAAATTCAAGCGCCAGCAGAATGACGACAGAGAACATATAGACAAAGGCTAGAAGTTTAAGATGTGTCTTCATTTGACAATCAATCTTTTAAGCTGCCAAACCAGCCGCATACCATGATCATGGTTGCGCAATTCCTCATGCTGGTCATAGGGATAGATAATGCGAGTTGGGCCACGCGTGCGAATTGACAGGGCTTTGCCATTGCGTTTCAGTGCCAAGATCACATCATAGGTATTAAAGTCAGACCGGGGGATGGTCATGCGATAATTGTCGAGCGCAATGGCCTCTACTTGCTTTCCCTTGGCACCAACATAGGCAAGCAGATCGCGCATCAGGACCCCACGCCATTTCGCCCGCTTGGTGTTTAAAAAACTTCGGGTTTCCAATTCATGCATGCCGAGTTTCTCGAGCATCTGCCTGTCAAAGCGCATTTCGCCGTGACCATTGTGATGAGCGAGCTTGCCGGCAACGGTCAGGATGACCTTGCCTGTTGGTTCTGGCATCGTCCGAGCGGAGGCTTTGCCGGGTTCCGTCATGAACGCCACGGCAGTCATCAACATCAAGAAAGAAAGAAACGCTCCAACTCTAGAGTGGCATACCCTTCTCGTGTTCATCATCACTTCCCCACAATATCCAGCCGCCCCCCTGGCAACCCCCCAAATGAAGGGATCACAACTTGCATTCACAAAAGGTAAAATTTGTAACTCTGGGACTAATATCGTTGGAAACAAAGGTGGATTTGGTGCTTTATGGTTAGAGAAGACTTACCCAAGGGCGCTGTTGGGAGACAGACTGACAAATTTGACAATAAGTAAAAAAACGGCCTCTATCTGATCGAAAATCAGGTAGAGACCGCTTTTGACATCTATACGGCTCAAGCGTCGTTGACGCTTTAAGATCCGGATTGTTATTCGTCGTGCCAGTCTTTGAGGGCTTCAATGGTCGCAGGCAGGTCGGCAAGGCGACGCACCACGGTTTGCGCACCTGCATCCATCAAATGTTCCCCATGGCCGGGATAGGTATGGCCTCCACCAATGAACCCAATGACGCGCATGCCTGCGCTGACACCTGCCTGGGTGCCATGGAAACTGTCTTCAATGACGATGCAATCCTTGGGATCGACATCCAGCGTTGTCGCGGCATGAAGAAAGACATTCGGGTCCGGCTTTGGTGCGTTGGTGCCCACTTCGATGGCCGAGTAGATATAGGGGCGGAAACGATCCCACAAAGCGGTGCGTCGCATGTTGGTTTCCAGCGACTCTGAGGAGCTGTTGGAACAGATGCAGCGGGCGTAATCAAGTTGGTCAAGCATCTCGTGCGCACCGGCAATCGCCTCCAGCTTTTCGATTTTGAGCAATGCCCGATCCTCGACCCGTTGAACGATATCGTGGGGAATGCCGCGCTCGAATTCCTCTTCAAGCTTGGGGATGATCTCCTCATGGCGCATGCCTGCATAGCTGCTGGAAAACTCCTCGATCGACATTTCCATCTCTTCTTCGGCCAGCACCTCCACAGTGGCCTGAGCCCAGAGAAATTCGGAATCGACCAGCGTTCCGTCGAAATCAAAGAGTATTAGCATCGAAAAAGGTCCTTGCAGTCGGAAAAGGCGGGGGTCAACTGACCAAGGGTCAGATTGCGCCCCAGACATGGACGCTTCACGGGCGAAGGTCAATGGCCGGGCAATCACTTATGCCTACAGTTTTTTACTCAGTGTCTGATGCGGGGTCTGATGCAGCGTTTGAACCGGCGGACCGCACCGTTCGGAAAAGCCATAGGCCAAAGACAAGCACCAAGACAACTGCCAGTCCAAACCATGTCACGGCATATTGCAAATGGGAATTGGTAAAGCTGATCCGGGTCTCTCCGCCCTGCGGCAAGCCGTTGACACCTTGCCCCTTGGTCAGGTCGATCCAATAGGGAGCGGTATTGCCTGGGGCGAGCTTCAGGAAATCGGCCATTTCAGCAACTTGCCGAACGATCCAGACATTCTTGACCTTGTCAGCGACGGGACTGTTCCAGTTTTTCGGCTCATCAAAGCGCATCAATCCGGTCAGGATCTGTTCACCGGATACCAACGTGTCGGGTCGGCTGTCGGCTTCCTTTAATGGATCAGGCACAAAGCCGCGATTGACGATGACGTCCCAACCCTCGTTGGTTTTGAACGGCGTGAGAATGAAATAACCCGGCCCACCATAGCTGCCACCTTGTGGTTTGCCCAGCGCGAACCAGACATGCACCTCGCGGCTATGGTCATAATGTCCCGTCACCGTGACGGGCTGATAAACATGGTTTTCACGGGAGACGTTGGCCCACTCCTTCGGGCCGGGAGCGGCGATTGGTTGACTTGCGACACGATGGTCGACATCAGCGATCAGCTGTTCCTTCCAAGCCAGTCGCCTCACCTGCCAATTGCCCAGGGACAGGAGAATGGCCAACGCACCCAAGGCGCAAAAGCAAAAAATCCAAAAGGACGGTTTATTGATGGATTTGGCCACACATCTCTCCTTGGGTCGTGCTAAACAAACGTCACGCAACAGTGCCATAGGACAAGAGCCAGCAATGAAACTCAAGACTGACAGCTATGCTTTTCGCTTTTTTGCCCTGAACCTTTTCTTGCCGCTCGGCGTCCATCTGCTTGTTGGATTGATTGGATTGTTCGGGCCGGATTTACGTCAGCTCTGGGTTGCCTTGCCGGTGATCATGCTGATCAACAGTCTCAATCTGACCTATGCCTTTTATTGCCGGGCATGGCAGAGGACGGGCCTTTTGGTGATCGTCGGCTTCAATCTCATTTCACTGTTCGCGATGGGCGCGCTCAGCTTCTTCACATCTCTGTTCGGCTGGGTGCATATTGTACCAGCCTTTGTCAGTCTGTTGTTCCAGCCCTGATGGTCGAAGTATCTACTCTTCTCTTTGCCCCTGCTCGGCCTTGGTGAGATATTGTTGGCCGATCAGAGCGCCTTTTAGCCAATAAAGGAAGGCGAGGCAGAGGATCACAGTCAGTGGCCCCCAGATTGCAATCAACAACCATAGCGGCGGTTCATAGGTGAATTCGGTATAGAGCACACCGCCGGTGGCGATGAAGCCGACAATCATGATGACAAAGACTGCGGGCCCGTCGCCGCTGTCGGCAAACCCATAATCCAGATCACAATGATCGCAACGGTTTGCAACACGCAAAAAGCCATCATAGAGCTTGCCCTCACCGCAGCGGGGGCAGCGACCACGCAAAGCTGTTTTCCATAGACTGCCATTTTGCTTTGCCATTGCATGACCCTTTTCGTTTGTACTTTACTATTCCCATCAAACAAAAAGGGTGACCAGCGGCCACCCTCCATTTGTCCATTTATCCGCATCAGTGATGGGCGATCATGCCACCTGCATTGCCCCAAAGATAGATGGAGGCAAACAGGAACAGCCACACCACGTCAACAAAGTGCCAGTACCAGGCTGCCGCTTCGAAGCCGAAATGCTTCTGCGGGGTAAATTGGCCCTTCAACGCCCGGATCAGGCAGACAATCAGGAAGACTGTGCCGACAAAAACGTGGAAGCCATGGAAACCGGTGGCCATGAAGAAGGTCGCGCCGTAGATGCTTTCCTTGAAGGCAAATGGTGCCACAGCATATTCATAGATCTGAACGGTGGTGAAGATTGCCCCCAGTAGAATGGTCAGGATCAAACCCCATTTCAGGCCTTCACGATCATTCTCGATCAAGGCATGGTGCGCCCAGGTGACAGTGGTGCCGGAGGTGAGCAGCAGCAGGGTATTGAACAAAGGCAGGTGCCAGGGATCAATCACTTCGATGCCAGTTGGAGGCCACGTGCCGCCGGTAAATTCAGCGCGCAAATATTGCTGGGTATCGCCGACAAACAGGCTGGCGTCAAAGAAGGCCCAAAACCATGCAACAAAGAACATCACTTCGGACGCAATGAACATGATCATGCCGTAACGCAAATGCAGCTGAACCACTGGCGTATGGTGTCCCTGATGGGATTCACTGATCACGTCACCCCACCAGCCAAGCATGGTGTAGAGAACACCTGCCACACCAACAAGGAACAGCCAGATTGGCAGGATCTCGTGCATGTAGGTGATCGCACCGATGGCCATCACGAATGCCGACACCGAGCCGATGAATGGCCACGGGCTAGGATCGATAATGTGATAGTCGTGGTTTTTGGTATGAGCCTCAGCCATGATTGGGTCCTCCCAAGCTCCTGATGTCAATTGGGCGCTCAGCGCCACATTGTCTGTTATTTATCCGCCCGTCTTCACCTTGGGCCGAACGCGATCCTTGGCGAGCGCGGCCGTCTCTTTCTCATCTGGAAAGAAGGTATAGGACAGGGTGATGGTTTTGATAGAATCCAATTGCGGGTCCTCGTCGATGTCAGGATCGACAAAGAACACCACAGGCATGTCGACGGTGTCTCCGGGCTGAACCGTTTGTTCGGTAAAGCAGAAGCATTCAAGTTTGTTGAAATAGATACCGGCGGCAGCTGGCGTAACATTGAAGGTTGAAGTGCCGGATGTCGCGACCGCAGCGTGATTGACCACCTGATAGGCGATCTGAGCGGTTTCCCCGACATTCAGCGTGACCGGTTTGTCCAGCGGTTTGAAGTCCCAATTGAGGCCACCGGCGACATTGGCATCAAAGCGCACGGTGATCTTGCGATCGATCACATCTTCGGCTTCGGTCTCTGCGGTCTGGGTTGTGCCACCATATCCGGTTACCTGACAGAAAATGCGATAGAGCGGCACGGATGCATAGGCCATTCCGACCATGCAGCCGACAAAAATGACCAGACCATAGGCGAGGCGCCGATTGGCCCTGCCAGTATCCGGCTTTTTCGTCTCTTTGGTTTGCTCGCTCATTGTTGTTTCCGTCGCGTTCTTGTTATGCGTTTGTGGCCATGACCCGCTTATCTGTTGGCAGGTTGCATGGATCTGGTTGCACGGGCTTGGCTACATGGGTCGGTTGAGAACCTCAGCGCCCATTTTAACCAGCGTGACCGCATAAAACAGCACCACCAACACACCCAGACTGAGGGCAATGGCGACAGAGCGCTTGTGGCGGCGTTTTTTCTGCTCATCGGTCAGATTGATCTTTTCAACGATCTCAGCCATGTCAGATCTCCTTTTCGAGCTGTTCTGCTATCTTGCTGTCGCGCTAGATCAGCGCTGGCAGCATCGACAGTCCCAGCAAATGCTCCACCAGCAGCGTGGCATAGAGCGCAAACAAATAGAGGATGGAGAAGGCGAACATCTGGCCAGCAGACTTGCGCGCTAGTGCCCCTTCCCGGTTACGATAGACGCGCAGAGCGGCGAGAAGGAACAAGATCCCGAGCACGCCGGACAGCACTGCATAAGTCAAACCCGCAAAGCCGAGCGCTGCAGGTGCCATGCCGAGGGGGGCGACCACCAGCGAATAAAGCAGGATTTGAGAGCGGGTCACCCGCTTCACCCGCCACCACGGGCAGCATGGGCACGCCAGCATTTTTGTAATCGTCATTCTTGATCAACGCCAAGGACCAGAAATGCGGTGGAGTCCACATGAAGATGATCAGGAACAGGACAATGGATTCGATGGTCACGGAACCTGTCACAGCAGCCCAGCCGATCATTGGAGGGAAAGCGCCAGCGGCACCGCCAATGACAATATTCTGCGGCGTGGAGCGCTTCAGCCACATGGTATAGACTACGGCATAAAAGAAGATGGTGAAGGCCAGAAGGCCAGCGGCGAGCCAGTTGACCAACAGGCCCAGCATCAGGGTCGAGGCGACAGACAGGGGTCAGGCCAAAGCTCAAGGCCTCGCCGGGAGTGATCCGGCCAGCGGGGATCGGGCGATTGGCGGTGCGCTTCATGATGCGGTCGATATCGGCATCATACCACATATTCAGCGCGCCAGACGCGCCGCCGCCAATGGCAATGCAGGCAATGGCAATGAAGGCTTCGAGCGGATGGAGATGGCCCCGGTGCAATGGCCAGACCGACAAAGGCCGTGAAGACTACCAGAGACATGACACGCGGTTTCAACAACGCGATATAGTCACGCACCTCCGCTCCGCCGAAATCGACATGGGCAAGATCAGAGGCCACAAGGGCGGTGCTGTCGTTCGGGTCTGGTCCAGAATGGTCATTGTCTTTACTCTCCCCTTCCAAGAGAACCCCTGCTTGATGTGCCCTCAACCGGTCGGTCCGGGCTTATGTTTTCAGGGTTCCGGGGGACCGCCAGTGGCGATCCCTGTTCGTGTCAAGCAGGTCGCAAGGGACGCTTACTTGATGCGTGGCAATTCTTCCCACTGGTGGAATGGCGGTGGCGAAGACAGTTGCCATTCAAGGGTATCTGCTCCTTCACCCCATGGATTGTCCGCAGCCTTGCGTTTTTTGGAGAAGGCTTCGAAGACACCGAACAGGAAGACGGCAACCGCCACCATGGTGACATAGTAGCCATAGGACGAAATGGCGTTCCAACCGGCATACGCATCCGGATAGTCGACATAACGACGTGGCATACCCTGCAGCCCGAGGAAATGCTGGGGCATGAAGATCAGGTTGACGCCGATGAACATGATCCAGAAATGCAGCTTGCCATAGAGCTCGTTATACATGTAGCCGAACATTTTCGGGAACCAGTAGTACCAAGCCGCGAAGATGGCGAAGACAGCACCGAGCGAGAGCACATAGTGGAAGTGTGCAACCACATAGTAGGTGTCATGCAGGGCACGATCGAGACCGGCATTGGCCAACTGCACACCCGTCACACCACCGATGGTGAACAGGAAGATGAAGCCGACAGCCCAAAGCATCGGTGTGGCGAAGGTGATCGAGCCGCCCCACATGGTGGCGATCCACGAAAAGATCTTCACGCCCGTCGGCACCGCAATCACCATCGTGGCAAACAGGAAGTAGGCCTGGGTGTCAACGTCAAGACCAACCGTATACATGTGATGGGCCCAAACGATGAAGCCGACAACGCCAATGGCAACCATGGCATAGGCCATGCCGAGATAGCCGAAAATCGGCTTTCTGGAGAAGGTGGACACGATATGCGAGACCACGCCAAAACCCGGCAAGATCAGGATATACACTTCAGGATGGCCGAAGAACCAGAACAGATGCTGATAGAGGATCGGATCACCGCCACCGGCCGGATTGAAGAAGCTGGTGCCAAAGTTGCGGTCCGTTAACAGCATGGTGATCGCACCGGCAAAGACCGGCAGAGACAGCAGCAGAAGGAAGGCAGTCACCAGAACCGACCATGCAAATAGCGGCATTTTATGCAGGGTCATGCCCGGCGCACGCATGTTGAAGATGGTGGTGATGAAGTTGATCGCACCCAGAATGGATGACGCACCGGATAAGTGCAAAGACAGAATGGCGAAATCCATGGCCGGACCAGGATGGCCACCGGGGCCTGCGCTGGAAAGCGGCGGGTAGGCCGTCCAGCCGCCACCAAAGCCGGTGGCGCCCGATGGGCCTTCCACGAACAGCGAGATGATCAGCAGCAGGAAAGACGGAGGCAGCAGCCAGAATGAAATGTTGTTCATGCGCGGGAACGCCATATCAGGCGCACCGATCATGATCGGCACAAACCAGTTGCCGAATCCACCAATCAGCGCCGGCATCACCATGAAGAAGATCATGATCAAACCATGACCCGTGGTGAAGACGTTGAACATGTGCGGATTGGTGAAATATTGCAGGCCCGGTTCCTGCAGTTCGAGACGAATACCACCAGACAGAGCACCACCGATGAGACCTGCCGTGATGGCAAAGATCAGATACATGGTACCGATGTCTTTGTGGTTGGTCGAATAGACCCAGCGCCGCCAGCCTGTTGGCGTGTGGTGCGCATCATGGGCAGCTGTTGAGGACATGGTCTTTGCTCCCTTAGCTTCCAGCGCTTACTGCGCGGCGAGTTTCAAATTGGGTTTGGTGGAGAGCGATGCGCGAAGCGACTTGTTGGCTTCATCAACATCGTCGGCAGCAGCCGCCAGCCAGGCGTCATATTTTTCCTGAGAGACAACGCGCACAGCCAGAGGCATGAAGGCATGGTCCTTGCCGCACAATTCCGAACACTGGCCGTAATAGATGCCTTCACGGTCCGCCTTGAACCAGGATTCGTTCAAACGACCCGGAACGGCGTCCATTTTTACACCGAAGGCAGGCATGGCGTAGGAATGGATCACGTCAGCGGAGGTAATCTGCAGGCGAACCGTCTTGCCCACTGGCACGACCATCTCATTGTCGACGGCCAGCAACCGCGGCTCGTTGGTTCCTTTGTTGGCGCGCTCCTGGTCGTTGAGCATGATCGAATCAAAGGAGACCGCTTCACTGTCGGGATATTCATAGCCCCAATACCACTGATAGCCAGTCACTTTGACGGTGAGGTCGGCGGCGGGGATTTCCATCTGTTTGTAGAGCAGGCGGAAGGATGGGACCGCAAGCACGAGCAGGATCAGGATCGGCACAACGGTCCAGACCACCTCAATCATGGTGTGATGGGACGTCTTGGATGGCGTTGGGTTGGCCTTGGCATTGAAACGCACCAAGACGATAGCCAGAAGGGCCGCCACAAAGAAAACGATCACGCCGATGATCCAGAAAGTGAAATTTCCGAACCAGTGGATGTCATCCATCACGGTCGTGGCAGATTCTTGCAAATGAATAGCCCATGGGGTCGGCTGAGCCGCCTCAGCACTGCTGCTGCCAATCTGCAACGCGGCAGCCAAACCCATAATGGCAGCCACTGCATTCAGGCCCATTTTTTGGCCAAGCTGGCGTGCCATCTTGTTGGCCTTGGTAAGACGTTTGGCGATCAACACGTCCGTGATCCTCCCTTTTGCTTCGCTTTGGTCAGTGCGAAGATCTTGCGAACCTGACATAGACCTGCTCCGAGCGGGGCAAGTCCGGCCATGTCATGCGCGGTCTTCTGCGTCGGGTGACTGAAGCGACCGTTCGTTGTTATCCCAGCCCGGCTAAGCCGCAGCCCGGTTTCCGGTTCTTGTTCGGGCACCCAATTGATCCAGATCAAACTATCTCTATAGAGGCACATGCGACCGTCTGTCGCAACCTTCAGAGATAGTAAATTAGTGCGACAACATGCCACACTTCCCAAGGATAATTAATGAATTCCTTAATCTTCCTATCCGGGTTTTCCCCTATTTGTGAACCAAAATTATCATTATCCCCAATGTTTTCTTGCCATAATTGGGGGTTAGAGAGTGCACTGCACGCAAAATTGCAGCATCGCTTTGACGAATCAGGCAATTAGTCTGATACAGCTGTTTCACGCCCCCCGGATGGGCAAAACTTCATGGTACGTTCCCTATGAGATCCAAGCGCGAGCCTTTCCTTTCTTCGATCAAGCAGGTGCTTCGGGTGCCGTTTGGTCTGTCGTTGGCCCTTGTCCCCTTTCTGGGTGCCATAGCGGCCTCGGTGCTGACCGTAAGCCCGGTACAGGCTCAAGGGGCCGTTCGGTCGGTTCATGGTGATTGGGAAATTCGCTGCGATACGCCTCCGGGCGCCCCTTCCGAGCAATGCGCACTGATGCAATATGTCACCGCATCGGATCGGGACAATGTCGGTCTGACGGTGATTGTTCTCAAAACAGCCGACAAGTCGGCGCGTATCTTGCGCGTCCTCACGCCACTTGGCGTTTTGCTGCCACACGGACTGGGGTTGAAAGTGGATTCAACCGATGTGGGCCGCGCGGGCTTTGTCCGCTGCCTGCCACAAGGCTGCATTGCCGAGGTCATCATGGATGACAAGCTGGTCTCCCTGCTCGGCAAGGGCAAGACGGCGACCTTCATCGTCTTCCAGACCCCGGAGGAAGGCATCGGCATTCCGATCGACCTCAATGGCTTTCAGGCAGGCTTCAGTCAGCTCAAGTGATGCACTTCGCTTTTGTTGACACGACCATTGAAAAGGCCCTTTGCGGGCCTTTTTTTGATTGCCCTTGTCAGGATTGAATACAGGGAGGAGTAAGTTTGATGGATAATTCCAAACAGCAATTTGCAGGCTCATGCTTGTGTGGGGCTGTGGCTTTCAAGGGAAGTGCTGACATTTCGGGCTTTTATCTTTGCCATTGCAGCCGGTGCCAGAAGGCGAGCGGCTCGGCCCATAGCGCCAATCTCTTTGTTCAGAATGGCAGGCTGGACTGGCTCTCCGGCCAGGAGCATGTGAGATCCTATCGGGTGCCTGATAGCCTCAATGCGCGCAGTTTCTGCGGTTGCTGCGGGGCGGCTATGCCTCATTTCAATGAGGCAATCGGGCAGTGGCAGATTCCGGCGGGCTGCCTTGACACACCGATTACCCGTCAGCCGGACGCACAGATCTTTGTCGCTTCGCGCCCAAGCTGGAGCGAGAAACGCGACGCGGTTCCCTGCTTTGACGGGCTGCCGGAGTGAGTGTGCAAGCGGCCGAGTGCTCATTCTGTTGCAAGGCGACAGGATGATTAATGCAGTAAGGGTCGGTCTTTGGGCATGCCGCCGGGAGAACAGGTACCGCAGGACGAGCGGGCGGCCTGGGCTTCCATGGATCGCTTGAGGGCGGCCAGTTCGGCCTTGGTCCAGTTCTGATCAAGCGCGGTGAGGCCATTGGGCCGATGGCCCATCAGGGTGGTGATCTTTTCGGCTTCCTGCTGGGAGGGAAAGGCCCCAAAAGCTGGCAGCATGGTGCCATCATCGCGCATAGCATGAATGGCATAGATCTCTTCGTCCCGCGCCCATGCAGGCTTGCGCAGCTCAATGATGGAAATGTCGGAGAATGGCACCCTTTCCTCATGGCGTCGGAGCAGCCAATCGCGCGAGGTTTGAACCAATTGCTGGCAGACCAGATCAAGGCGGGTTTCACGAGCTTCGCCAATCATTGAGGACAGAATGAACAGGCTACCTCCCACGGCACCGGCAATTCCGATCAGGCCGAAGGGAATAAGCAACCAGCTGAAATGGTTCCATTGCGGGGCAATCAACAGGGAATAGGGCAGCAACCAGAGAACAAGACCAAACAGTCCGACCATGACGCGCACGGGCAGTGGGAAATGATTGCGGAAAAGGAATGGATCATCCTTGGTCTTGGTGCCGATACCGCAACTGCTCATCTTTTCCGTCCCTTTGGCTGCCCCTGCCGCCCCAAGCTCGCCACAGACCCGCCATGAGGGTCGAGCGGAGCAGCATGATAAAGATAGGGGATTGTCCTCCCTTCCTCTATATCGTGCAGTCCCCCCACCAGACAAGGGTGGCTGTGATCACACAGCCTTGAGCTGCCCACCACCCCCTTCGCGTTCAGATGCCGATGCCATAATCGGAAGTGGAGCGGATGGAACGGTGGAAACGCAGTTTCTTGAGATATTCAATCGGATCCTTCGGCACGACCAAAGCCCCTTCTGGCACGGTCAACCAGTCATACAGGCGGGTCAACAGAAACCGCAGAGCAGCCCCACGGGCAAGCAACGGGATAGCCTGATGCTCGGCATCGGTCAGCGGACGGATGGACTGATAGCCTTTGAGCAGTGCGCGGGTCTTGGTGACATTGAACATGTCGTCAGGTTCGAAACACCAGGCATTGATGCAGATGGCCAGATCATAGGCCAGCAGGTCATTGCAGGCAAAATAGAAGTCAATCAGGCCCGAAAGCTGATTGCGCAGGAAGAAGACATTATCGGGGAACAGATCCGCATGGATGATACCCTTAGGCAGATCCGTCGGCCAATTGGCTTCAAAGAAATCCAACTCAGCGGCAATTTCATCCTTCAACCCCACCTCAACCGAATCGGCACGGTCCGAACACATGGCAAAGAGTGGACGCCAGCCGGACACCGAGAGGGCATTTTCACGGGTCAATTCAAAATCAGAGGCGGCGGCATGCATCTTGGCCATTGCGACGCCCAGCTGTTCGCAATGCTCGACAGTGGGGCGACGGACCCACATGCCATCGAGAAACGTCACCATTGCGGCGGGTCGTCCGGCCAGATGGCCAAGGCTCTTGCCCTGCCGATTGCGCAATGGCGTCGGGCAATTGATGCCATGCTCGGAGAGATGCTCCTTCAATCCCAGAAAAAAGGGCAAGTCGTTGGGATTGACCCGTTTTTCATAAAGGGTGAGGATAAAGGGACCACTTTCGGTTTGGACCAGAAAGTTGGAATTTTCGACACCTTCGGCGATGCCCTTGTAGGAGGTCAGCGCGCCAATGTCATAGCTGTTGACAAAAGCATCGAGTTCTTCATCGCTGACTTCGGTATAGACCGCCATGTCCGGTCCCTTTCTTTCTTCTTGTCTGTCTGTTTCTCGTTGATCAGATCTGTTTGATCAGCGCGACAACGTGGCGTCGCTGTGCCTTGATGGTAGGCCGGGACCGGATCAGTTGACCGCAACAGCCTTTGGTCCTTCTTCCATTACGCCAGCGGCAATGGCCGCTTCACGCAGCTCACGCGGGATGTTGAAAATGATGTCTTCCTTGGCGGTGACAATCACATCGACGGTCACCGCATAGCGCGTCCGAAAGGCTTCGATGACCTCTTCGACCAGCACTTCAGGTGCTGAAGCGCCTGCTGTGATGGCCACCGAGGATATGTCACCCAGACTGTCCCAATCGATCTCGCTGGCCCGCTGCAGCAAAAGCGACTGGCGGCAGCCTGCCCGTTCGCCCACTTCGCGCAGGCGCTTGGAGTTGGAGCTGTTTGGCGCACCAACGACAATCATCACGTCGGCCTTGGGGGCCACGATCTTCACCGCTTCCTGACGATTGGTGGTGGCGTAGCAGATGTCATTCTTGTTCGGCCCCGTGATGGCAGGAAAGCGGTCTTTGAGAGCCGCAATGATGTCGGCTGTGTCGTCGACTGACAAGGTGGTTTGGGTGATCCATGCCAGATTTTCCGGGTCGCGCGGCTCGAAGGCGGCGACATCCTCAACCGTTTCGATCAACTTGACGACGCCCTCTTCGAGCTGTCCCATGGTGCCGATCACCTCAGGGTGACCCTCGTGCCCGATCAGAATGATTTCATGACCGCGCTTGTCATGCAGCATGGCTTCCTTATGCACCTTGGAAACCAGCGGACAAGTCGCGTCGAGATAGAAGAAATTCAGATCTTGGGCATTTTCGGGGACAGATTTCGGCACCCCATGGGCGGAAAAGATCACCGGTTGTTTGGTCGGCGGCACCTCGTCGAGTTCTTCGACAAAGACCGCGCCTTTGGCCTTGAGGCTTTCAACAACGAACTTGTTATGAACAATCTCGTGACGCACATAGACAGGCGCGCCATAGGTCGCCAAAGCCAGCTCGACAATCTGGATCGCGCGATCCACCCCGGCGCAGAAGCCGCGCGGGGCACAAAGATAGATATCAAGTGGCGGCTTTGTCTCGATCATTGCTGGTTCCCTGTTATGCTCTGCCATCGCTCTGCTGGACTGGGTCTTTTGAAGCTGTTTGATGCGAAAAGGTCAGGATTGGTCTGACTGATTTCATCCTTGAGGATAACAAGGGCATTGAGCCCCGTTCTGTCAAGTCGGCAACAAAGACAAAAGGCGATCGGATGTGTCTAAAGCATCGCCTTTTGCGACTTTTATGCTAAAAGAGGGGCCGAATTTGCTGCCCGGTCTTGTCTATTTTCACTGGCTGGGTCAAGAATGCGTCAAGAGCCCTGCTCTGCATGGCCCATGGTTTTGAGTATAGAAAGAATTGAGAATGTCGGTGTCCTTTCCCAAACTTCGCGCAATTGGTGCTGTGAGCGTCCTCAGCCTTCTGCTGGTAGGGTGTGCTGGCGGCATTAGCATGCCAACCTTTGGCAGCAAGACCAACGAAACGGCTCCTGCCAATTCTGTCCAGACAACCCAGGCGGATGCTGCCAATGCGGGAACGATCGTGGATGACACGACCCGGATGATGCTCAGCAATCCGAAGAAATTTGCCGGCTACTGCCCCAGTGTGTCGATTCTTGGTGACACCAATGTGGTTAAACGCTTTGACAAGCGCGCCGCTGGTAACGCGGATCAGAAGCTGATCTATCAGGGCGTTATCCAACAAACCGCCCGTGAATGCACCACGCTGGGTGCGGAAATGTTCATCAAGGTGGGCGTTGCCGGGCGAGTGCTGGGTGGGCCGCGTTCGTCGCAAAAAACCGTAGCCGAATTGCCGTTACGCATCGTTGTGCGCAAGCAGGACAATGTCCTTTACTCCAAGCTGCACAAGGTCAAGGTGGCACTGAATACACCGGACCGTTCGGCCCTGTTCGCCAAGGTTGACAGTGGCATCTCCATCGTCACCCCATCTGAGCGCAATGTGCAGATCCTTGTCGGCTTCGACAGTCAGTCAAAATAGCGAATATCAATGTGATATCAAAAAAGCCCGGTTCACAAGGACCGGGCTTTTTGTTTTTCAGGCCGGGAAGGCTCAATCCTTCTCGTGAATCCGCCGGATCAGGTCAACGACCGCGCATCGGTATGGGGACGGACCATAGCTGATGCGGGCGATGCCCAGCTTGGCCAACTCCTTGTTGCCGGCGATGCCGGGTCGCTTGAAGGCATTGACCGGCAGGATCAGATCGTCACACAATTCGGCCAGAAGGTCATTGTCTTTGAGCCACGGCACAAAGAAGCCATCCGCCCCGGCTTCCGTATAGGCGATGGCGCGTTCCTTGACCTCACTCATCAGGTCCCCATGCTTGCTGTCATCATGAGCGTGGAGGAACAAGTCGGTGCGGGCATTAATAAAGAAGGGCAATCCCAGTGCATCGGTCGCTTCGCGAATGGCGCGGATGCGGTCCGCCTGCTGCTCAATCGAATAGAAGGCTTGTTCGCCGATGATCTGATCTTCAAAGTTGCAGCCGATCGCCCCCGCCTCGACCAGACGAAGCACATTCTCCGCCACCCCTTCAGGGGTCTGGGCATAGGCGCCTTCGAAATCGATGGTTACCGGCAGATCAACGGTCGCGGTAATGCGGCCAACAATGGTCATGACCAGATCAAGCGGGATTTCCTCGCCGTCGCCATATCCATGGGCGGCGGCAACTGAAGCACTACCGGTCCCGACCGCTTTCTCATCGCAATCGGCAACCGCCTTGGCGCCACCCGCATCCCAGATATTATACAGCACAAGGGGGCGCCCCTTGACATGCAGGGAGTGGAAGACCTTGGCTTTCTCGATTTGCCGGTCAGTGACTTTAATCGTCATGGAGCTGGGTTCCTTGCAAGAAGATCTTAGCTGAGGGTGCTTCGTCTAAAAGCTATCCCCCATCAAACATGCTTCCATAGTGCAAGGCAATTGCGATGTCTCAAATCAGTTCGCAATTCTACAAATTTTTTTCGACGAAAGACGCATCAGCAGGATTCCCGATGCATAGGGCTGCCGTAATTTTACTCAATGCCAACCGCTTTTTTGGCCAAAATGATTGCATCACGTAATTTTGCAGCCATTTTCTCAGCGTCTTCCATGCTTTCAAACATGCCCGCGCGCAAGAAGGCACGGCCGTCCGGAGCCATGATTTCAATCATCCCCTCGCCTTCCAGAGCGCCTTCGCCGGTGATGCTGCCCGGTTTGACTTCGAGACCCTCGATGCGGATGAAGGGGACGATATAGGGACGCGAGCGTCCCAAGATGGTGCCGGAAACCTGACGGATTTCGCATTTCTCGAAATCGAAGTCATATTGCTTTGACCAGCCCATCAGGGCCTGGGAGATACCGGCCCAGCCCAACCCGAAACAGACAAAGCCACCTGCCAGAATCATCGCCTGCAACATGACGCTGACTTCGGAACGGGGCCCGAAAATGGCCAGAAAGGCACCAAACATCAGCGCAACACCCAAAGCGCCCTTTCGCGCCCGGACCAGCGGGGAAAGATGATTGCGAATGGAAGTAACAAGCGGATTTGATTTGCTCATGGACGCGTGGCTGCCTTTAAAGATTCAGATATAAAACATAAAGGCTGAAAAGGCTCATCATAGTCAAGGTGCAAAAGACCGAGAAGGAACCTAGATCTTTGGCCTGTCGGGCAAACTCCGCATAGTCATTTGTCAGGTGATCGACCAGCACTTCAATCGCCGTATTCAGAGCTTCCAGAGCGATTGTTGCGAGAAACAGGAAGGTCAGGATGACAAAATGCAGGGGACTGGCCCCAACCAGCCCATAGAGACCAAGCAACAGGATAAAGAAGATCACCTCGGCCTGCGCTGCCGTTTCCAGCATCAGCCGTTTGAAGCCCGCATGGGAATATTGCGCTGCCATGAGGGTGTGCTGGAGATGCCGCATACCGACTTTATCCTCTTTGTCTTCCATCCCACAAAGACGTGCGATGGGTCATTTTGATCGGGCACAGACTGTCGCTGCGACAGTGGTGCTTTCCTTTCCCTGTTTTGTGTGACAGAGGCATGACAACAAAGGGCGAGAAGATGGAGCGGATCCGACAGGCGTCAGGATCGGCCAAACAGGCGTTCGATATCGCCGATTTTCAGCTCAACATAGGTCGGACGGCCATGGTTGCATTGGCCCGAATGGGGCGTGGCTTCCATTTCGCGCAACAGAGCATCCATTTCCTCGGGCCGCAGACGACGGCCCGAGCGGATCGACCCATGGCAGGCCATGGTGGCGGCGACATGCAGGATCTTTTCCTCAATCCGGGTGGCCTTGTCCCATTCGGCCAGATCGTCGGCGATGTCACGGACCAGGGCTTCGACATTGGGCTTGCCCAGAATGGCAGGGGTTTCGCGCACCGCCACAGCCCCGGGACCGAAGGCTTCGAGCGTCAAACCCAATTGGGTCAGTTGCTCGCTGGCCTCATCGAGCCGTGTGACGTCGTCTTCGTCCATTTCGATCACATGGGGAATCAGCAATCCCTGCCGGGCGATGGTCTTTTGGGCAAGCGACGCCTTGAGTTGTTCATAGACAAGACGTTCGTGCGCTGCATGCTGATCGACAATCACCAGACCATCATCGGTCTGGGCGAGAATGTAATTCTCGAAAATCTGAGCCCGTGGGGCGCCCAGTGGGCGGGCCAGTTGCTCGGCGCTTGGCTCTGCCATATTGGCACGGGTGTCAGCGGATGGACCGGCGACATCGGCCATGCGTCCCTGCATGGGTGCAATATCCAATGGGCTGGCATCCTGTTCAATCGGTTCGTCCCCGAAAGGGGCAAAGCTCTGTTGCGGTTGCTCCTGCATGGCTGGCGCGGTGGGTGGCGTCACCTGTTGATCGGGCCCCTCGGGGCGATAGACGCTTTGCCGCCAGTCCCAATTCACCGGCGCTTGCGGTCGGTAAGGCTGGGTTGGGCGGAAAGGTGCTTGAGGCTGGTGGCCTTGCGCCACATTGGCTGCCCGCACACCGTCCGGTCGCAAGGCACCAAGGGTGTTGTCGCCGCCAGTGGAGGAAGACCGATGGCCTGCCTCGAGCAGAGCTTGCCGAATGGCACCAACCACCAGCCCGCGAATATGACCAGCATCGCGAAAGCGCACGTCAGCCTTGGTCGGGTGGACGTTGACATCCACCTCATGGGGGTCAAGATCGATGAACAAGACCGCGCAAGGATGGCGACCGCCCGCCAGAAAATCAGAATAGGCACCGCGCAAGGCCCCCAGCATCATCTTGTCCCGCACAGGGCGTCCATTGACAAAGACAAACTGGTGCAAGCTGTTGGCGCGGTTCAGCGTTGGCAATCCGGCAAAGCCCGTCAAGCGCACCGTGTCGCGCAAGGCGTCGATCTCGACCGCATTGTCGCGAAAGGCCTTGCCCATCACCTGCCCCATCCGCACCAAATGGGCGTCTGGACCCTTGGCTGCAGGATAGTCAAGGCGTGAGCGGTCCGCGCCGGTGACGGTGAAGCGAATGGAGGGGTTCGACAAGGCGATGCGTTTGATGACATCGGAAATGGCGGTATTCTCAGCCCGATCCGTCTTGAGGAATTTAAGGCGCGCGGGCGTGGTGAAGAACAGATCCTCGACATCGATCCGGGTGCCTGAGGTCAGTGCTGCGGGCTTGGGGCCGGTTTCCCGACCACCTTCGACGGAGATTTCCCAGGCATGGGGTTCGGTTGCATGGCGCGACAGGATGGTCAGGCGCGCAATCGAGCCGATGGAGGGCAAAGCCTCACCACGAAAACCCAGATGGCGGATATCCATCAAATCATCCGGGTCGAGCTTTGAGGTGCAATGGCGCTGGATGGCAAGGCTCAAATCGGCGCGGGTCATGCCCTTGCCATTGTCAATCACCCGTATGAGATTCTTGCCGCCGCCTTCGGTGATCACCTCAATGCGATCCGCCCCGGCATCAATGGCATTTTCCACCAGTTCCTTCACGACGCTCGCCGGACGTTCCACCACTTCGCCTGCGGCGATTTTGTTGATGGTGGCTTCATCCAGTTTCAGGATGCTGGAGACGGTCTCGGTCATAAATAAGCTCTTTGCGGAGGCTGGTGGTCAATCCGGGCGAGGAGTGGCTTTCAGAAACAGAATCAGCGCGCCGCCGCCCATGAGTTCGGCAAGATGCCACAGGGCATCCCAGTCGTGCAATCGGGTCTGTTATCAGGGTTCCAGTATCGGGGGGCCTGTATCGGGGGCCAAGATCAACGAGACGGGGGTGCCAGTCAGCAGCGAGACAGGAATTCAAGCATCAGGGACAAGCTGTCTTCGGGCGCTTCCTCGGCAACAAAATGCCCTGCCGTGACTGTATGGCAAGTGAGATCGCTTGCCCATTGACTCCAGATGGCCCGCTGGCCATCAGCGTCGGAGGTTTTGCTGGCCGGACCGGAAATCACCATGGTCGGGCAGGCAATCCTGTTGGCTTTCTCCCTGTCGGCCTGATCGATTTGCTGATCGATACTCCATCCGGCGCGGTAATCCTCGCAGGCTGCATGGATGCGATCTGGCGTGGCAAAGGTCGCACGATAATGCGCCATGGCGTCGGCATCAAAGGCTGAGAGATCACGTTTCAAGGCCCAGCTGGCAATGGTATGGTCGAGATAATAGGCGGGATCGGCAGCGATCAGCCTTTCTGGCAGGGGATAGGGTTGGGCGAGGAACTGCCAATGGTAGGCCGCCATGCCGCGGGGGGCCGTCATACCCTGCCACATATCAAGGGTCGGGATGATATCAAGACAGACGAGCCGGATGACGCGATTTGGATGATCAAGCGCCATGCGATAGGCAACGCGCCCTCCCCGATCATGGCCAGCCACCGCGAAGGACTGATGACCCAGATGCACCATCAACCTGACCAGCAGGTCAGCCCAGTGACGCTTGGCATAGGCCTCGTGGCCTGGCTTTTCTTCAGGGGTCGCTGTCGGCAAGCTGCTATAGCCGTAACCGGGCAAGTCGGGAATGATCAGGGTGAAATGGTCGGCAAGCGCCGGGGCGACGCGATGCCAGCAGACATGATTTTGCGGATAACCATGCAACAGCAACAAAGGCGGACCATGACCACCGCTGCGCAGAAAGAAAGTCTGGTCGTCAAGGGTGACAGAGGCGCGCTCAAACCCTGCAAACATGTCAGGCAGAGCATCATAGATTTCGTGCGTCTGTGATGAGGTGTCGGTGTTGGAGGACTGGCGATCGGGCATGGTGCTTGGCTCCAATGCGGCAAGAAAAGGTGGTGCCATCCTGCCAAGAGAGAGCCAAAGGCACAAGATATATGGCCTTGGGCTTTAGCCGAAGAAGCGCCATTCCACCTGCGCTTGCCATTTCATCTTCCAACTCGGCAAACAGATGAGATGGAGGCATTTCAGAATAAACAAAGCATTCATTGTCTCTCTCCTTGGATCAAAAAGTTACCCGGCAAGCATGACCAGCATGAGGATCAGGGACGCCAAAAGGCTGGCAAGAGTGAGCCATTCGATGACCTGCGACAACGGCCATCGAGGCGCATAATCTTCGCTATTGGCTTGTCCTTTCATTGTTCATCCTCTCAAAGGTGCCAGATCCTGATGCTTGCCGGGTTTGCGGATTAAAAATGGTAGCTGACGCCGACCATCAGTCGATGGCTGCCCGCTTCGCTCTTGACGCTCGTACCACCGAAATTTTTACGCATGTCATTGACACCATTGATCGAATAGTCGGCTCTCAGATGAATCTTGTCGGACATGGCATATTCAACACCGGCCCCGAAATTGAGCGACAGGTTGGTGGAGTCCTTCTTGGTGCCATTGGCGCTCAGCTCGAAGTCGGCCAACGAGACGCCAGCGGACAGATAAGGCATGAAGCGATCAATCGGCAGACCAACGCGGGCTTTCAGTCCTGCCGACCAGTTGTTTCTGGCTTTGACGGTGCCAAGGGTCGCGTGGTTGAAGGTCTTTTTGTGACCGAGATCGATGAAGTCACCTTCAAGCCCGAGCACGGCGCGAGACATTTGCCAGTTGTAGCCGGCATAGACACCGCCAGCGGCACCACCCTTGACATAGTCCTTGGAGCCGGAGGCCTTGACTTCGCCAAACAGGTGACCGCCGCCGATTTGGGCACCGACATAGCCTCCTTCCCAACGAAGCTGATGGGCGGGACCCTGCGGGCTATAGAGGCCCGGCATGTCGGGCAGATCAGCGGACCGGGCGTGCATGGGCAGGAAGGAAGCAACAAGGCAACCGGCGGCTGCAGCAAGGGCCAGGGAGGAAGTGGAACTCAAAGCCATGATATTCTTGCGCTCTTTTTCAAAGCGCCCTTTCAGATGTGATTTCAATTTGGTTCGCGTTGTTTGACGGTCGGCATTGCCTGCCAAAATTCAAACAATCATAAATCATTGCAATTTTCTGATTTATTATCGTTTGACGATAATTTTTAAATCATATATGTTCATTTGCAAGTCAAGTGGTTTTTCAAAAAAATCACTGTCCACTTTCCATTGGTCGCGCTACAAGCGTGGCCGGTTCACGAAAATCTTTGACAAAATGTCCGATAAAAATTTTGGGAGAAACCGCGATGGTGAATCAGTCTGCGAAACTGGCAGAGGAACAGGATGTCCGGGTCGGTCGCATTGCACGGGTCAGCGGCATCATGAAATGGGTTCTTACCTTCTTCATCGCACTGGTCGTGGTTATCGGCATCATCGTTTTGCTTCTGCTGCTCAACCCTGACTGGTTGGAAGCGGGCAACGAAGTGATCGATTTTGGGGATAGTGGCCGCACCTATGGTGAAATCCCGCAGCTTCAGCGCTGGATACTCGCATTCTTCTATGATGCCTCGATTGGCACCTTCCTGATGACGCTCTGGTATATGCGCACCGTCTTTGCCCGCTTGCAGATCCTTGACTTCTTTTCCTCAAAGACCCTGTCCTCGATGGTCTGGTGCGGCATCTGGTTTGTGATTTTCGGGGTGATGGATTTCCTCGAGGAGCCGGTGGCATCCGTACTGACCACCTTTGACCTGCCTGACGGGGAACGACAATTGTCGATTGGCGTGGAGGGAGGCGAGATCTTCTTCATCATTTTCGGGGTGATGTTCATGACCATTGGCTGGGTGATGCGCGAAGCGTCTCTGCTGCAGGAAGAGAATAGCCAGTTTGTTTGAGCCACTCCCTTTTGAGACCATGCCAAATGGTGCAATCATTGGCGCAATCGAGGAATCATCTGACATGATTGGTGCAGACACCCCTATCCGACCTGTTGCGGCCTGTCCCAACCGCAAGGGTACAAAGACAAGGAGGGCATTGGTGCGATGGCTATAATCGTCGAACTGGATGTGATGCTGGCCCGGCGCAAGATGAAGTCCAAGGCCCTGTCGGAGCTGATCGGCATTTCCGAGCAGAATGTTTCGCTGCTGAAATCGGGCAAGGTGAAGGGGGTGCGTTTTGAGACCCTGAGCAAGATTTGCGAAGTGCTGGAGTGTCAGCCCGGTGACATCCTGATCTATCAGCCTGATGAGAATGAAAGCTAAAAGACTTTTTCAATCCCGGCGCTGGCGGAAGAAATCCCGCAACAGATGCGCGGACTGGGTTTCATTGATGCCGGAATAGACCTCTGGCGCATGATGGCAAATGGATTGGCTGAAATAGTTCGAGCCACTTTCCACCGCACCGCCTTTCACATCTTGCGCCCCATAATAGAGCCGCCGGATGCGGGCAAATGAAATGGCGGCGGCGCACATGGGGCATGGCTCCAGCGTCACATAGAGATCACAATCGGGCAACCTTTGGGATTGAAACTGGGCGCAGCCTTCCCGGATCACCAGAATTTCCGCATGCGCGGTGGGGTCATTGAGCGTGATGGTCCGGTTGCCCGCCTTGGCAATGACCTTTCCATTATGGACCAGCACAGCACCAATGGGTACCTCCCCAACCAGAGCGGCCTGACGGGCCTCATCAAGCGCCATTTCCATGAAGCTTTTGCGGTGCTTCCCGTCGGCTTGATAACCATGCGGCCTGCACATTGCTGACCTCTCCACTTTCTTCTCGATTTTTCTTATGAACCTGTGGTAAAGGCTTTCGCTATGGAACGCAAATCTGCTCAAAAAGGACGCCGTTCTGCCGACGCGAGGTCGCCAGACGCATCCAAACATGCGCGCCGGGATGGCGCCCATCATTCATCAAAGTCCGGGTCTTTCAAGAAAAAAGGCCCATGGACCAAAAATAAACCCAACGCCAAGCCCTTTGGTCGCGACCGCAAGGATGATGGCTGGTCTCCGAGCGTCGATGCACGCCGTGAGAAGCCGGAAGAGCGCGCCCTGCGCCAGACGGGCGACAGCAAGACCGAAAACCGGTCTGGTGAGCGTCGGTTTGATGACCGCAAAGAGGGTCGTGGGTTCGACAAGGGACCACGCTTTTCAAAAGGCCCACGGGATGACCGGGGTCCACGGAGTGATAAAGGCCGCGGCCGTCCAGATCGCCCGGTCAAGGATCGTCCTTTCAAAGATCGCCCAGCTGCCCAAGCCGACAAGCCAAAAGGCCCAGCCTATACACCGCCGACCCGTGCGCTGGAAGAAGGCGAACGGATTGCCAAGATCATGGCACGCGCAGGGCTTTGCTCGCGTCGCGATGCAGAAAACTGGATCAAGGCAGGCCGCGTATCGGTCAATGGCAAAGTGCTCGACAGCCCGGCGATCAATATTCATACCACCGACACGGTGCTGGTCGATGGTGCACCGCTGCCTGTTCGCGAACGAACCCGCCTGTGGCTTTATCACAAGCCGCGCGGTCTGGTGACCACCACGTCCGATCCGGAAGGTCGCCCGACAGTGTTTGAAAAGCTGCCGGTTGGTCTGCCGCGCGTGATCACGATTGGTCGTCTGGATATCAACACCGAAGGCCTGCTGCTGCTGACCAATGATGGCGGTCTGGCGCGGGTTCTGGAGCTGCCGACCACCGGCTGGCTGCGCCGTTATCGCGTGCGGGCCTATGGCAAGATCACACAGGCCCAGCTTGATACGTTGGCCGAAGGCGTGGCGCTGGAAGGCGTGCTTTATGGCTCGATTGACGCGCAGATTGAACGCGAAGTCGGCGACAATGTCTGGATCACCGTTGCACTGCGCGAAGGCAAGAACCGCGAAGTGAAGAAGGTCCTGGGGCATCTCGGCCTTGAAGTGAACCGTCTGATCCGCGTGTCCTATGGTCCTTTCCAGCTGCTCGACATGAAGGAAGGCACGGCATCGGAAGTCAAGAGCCGGGTGCTGCGCGATCAGCTTGGCGAGCGTCTGGTGGAAGAATCCGGGGCCGATTTCGACGCGCCGATCTTGACAGAAGCGCCTAAGCAGGAAGAGCCAAAGCCGGAGAAAAAGGACCGCAAATCGTCCGGCGGTGCCCGCGCGGGCTTTATGTCGGCCAAGCAAGGCGCGCGCGCCTTTTCCGAAACCAAAGATGGCAAACGCGGTGACCGTCCTGATCGAGGCGACCGTCCTGACCGGGGCGAGCGCGGTGGTCGCGGCTTTGGCCGGGATCGGGATGACCGTGGTGATCGCCCAGATCGTGGAGATCGTGGTGATCGTGGAGATCGTCCGGAACGCCCAAGCTACAATGCCATTCCGTATGCCGAGCGCAAACCCTTTGATCCGGCAGCACCGCGCCGGACCAGCTTCACCTATCGCGAAGAAGGCGCTGACGGCAAAAAATCGGTTGGCAAGTCTGTACGCAAGGTTGGCGGTCGCCCGCAAAAGGCCGACCTGCTGGACCCGAATGCCCGCATCGAAAAACGCAAACCCGCGGGCAAGCCAACGGGTCGCCCTTCGGGTAAACCGACCGGACGCCCATCCGGTAAATTCGGCAACAAAGGTGGCCGTTCATTCGAAGGCCGTGATGGTGGTCGCGATGGTGGCCGTCCATCCGGGGGCCGTCCCGGTGGTCGTGATGGCGGGCGCCCATCTGGTGGCCGACCTTCTGGTGGTCGTCCTTCTGGCAAATTTGGTGGCAAACCCGGAGGCCCTCGCGGTCGCGACTAAGCCACACAGACCAATGAAAAGGGGCGGCCTCGCCCCTTTTTGATGTCCCTTAACGCTCCATCCCAGCCCTTCTTCTGATCAGAGAGCCCAAATATGCGCATTGTTGGTGGCCGCCTCAAAGGCAAGAGTCTTGCCAGCCCGAAAAGCCAGTCGATTCGACCGACCACTGACCGGGTGCGGGAAACCCTGTTCAACATCCTCGCCCATTCCTACGATCACGTGGAGAGAGATGCACGGGTGCTGGATCTGTTTGCCGGCACCGGAGCGCTGGGCTGTGAAGCCCTGTCACGCGGCGCAAAAGCGGCTTTGTTTGTCGAGGATGGCATCGAAGGGCGTGGCTTGATCCGGTCCAACATGGAGACATTGGGACTGAATGGGGTCGCCAAGATTTTCCGGCGCGATGCAACCAAGCTGGGGGCCGTCGGCACGATCGAGCCCTTCACGCTGGTTTTCATGGATCCCCCCTATCTCAAAGGTCTTGGAGAACAAGCCCTTCAGAGTGCCGTGGCCGGTGGCTGGCTGGTGCCTGACGCGCTGATTGTCTGGGAGGAAGACGCAAAGGCAGAGCTTGTGATTCCGCAAGGCTTTGAAAGCCTCGATCAGCGTTCCTATGGGGATACACAATTGATGTTTCTGCGGTTTCTGGGGTGATGTTCCAGAAGCGCGGGGCCTCTCGTTAACCCTTCGCTGCCAAACAGGCCTTTGATTTTTCTTGCGGTCGAAAGATCATTATAGATCAGCGAACCCTGCTGGTTTCCAATATTTCGGCGGATGCCTTCCTACATCCCAATTAAGACAACTTTTTCTGCTACGCAGCTCTACGACGAAAGTGGTTTGCAAGCCTTCGCAATTTCCCTTTGGGCTTGATCCCTATCAAAGCAAGGATCTCGAACCATGGGCCATAGTTTACTTAGAAGCCAAGCGTGCGGCTTCAGGGATCGAATCACAATGAGCGCAGACAAGCTCAGAGCGATCCGTCTGCATGCAATCAAGTCCGGCCCCCCACCCATGACCGGACATATTTGGGAGAGGAGGCCATCATGGCCATCAAAGAAATTATCTGCCTTCTGGATATCGAAACCGATCTGACAACCGCTCCGATACAGATTGCGAGCGAGTTGGCCAACAAACTCGACGCCCATATGACCGGCGTTTCCCCGCTGATCGAGCCAGTCGTTCCAGCCTTGATGGTACAGCCCGTGCCGGATCAGTTCATTTCCGACGCGCGCAATCGCGCACAGGAAAAGGCTCAGTCCGCCTTGGAACGCTTCAGCGAATATAGCGAACGCTCCGGCAATAGCTTCGAAACGCGCCTGATGGATTTGACCCCCGGTGGTCTGGACACCTTCGTCAATCACACCCGTATGTGTGATATGCTGGTGGTGGGTCAGGACAATCCGGATCGGCCAGAACCTTTGCGCGCAGAGTTGATCGAAGCTGCCTTGTTTGATTCCGGTCGCCCAATCATGGTTGTGCCTTATGTCGGCATCGAGCATTTTGCCGCAAAGAAAGTCATGGTCGCATGGGATGGCTCCAAAACAGCAGCACGGGCGATCCATACCGCCATGCCTATTCTTGAGTTGGCAGACGAGGTTCAGGTGGTGATGGTCGAAGCCCAGAAATTGCATTTGCCGGGTGATCCGGGGGCGGATCTGGCAGTTTATCTGTCCCGCCACGGTGTCAAGGTTGCCGTGGAGAAAATCCCCGCTCCGGCTTCTGGCGTGTCAGATGCTTTGCTCAACCATATCTCCGACAACCAGATCGATCTGGTCGTCATGGGTGGATATGGGCACAGCCGTGTGCGTGAATTCATTCTGGGCGGCGCCACCCGTGGCATGCTGCAGTCGATGACCGTGCCTTGCATCATGTCACACTAGAGCGCATGGAGAGATCCCTATGCCCCTGCCCTCTTCACGTCTTGTGATTTGTGAGACAGGCGTCCCATAGCGGAATGATCGATCGGGTCGGAGCCTTTGATGGCTCCGGCCCTTTTTTTGCAAAGAGGGTTTGAAGACAGCTTTAAGACAGGGTCAGGCAGTAAGTCTGCGTATCATCGAAAGTGGCCCTCGCTTTACGGGGGGCCTTGTGGGAGGCTGATCGAACAAACCCGATCAGGGCGACCAGCCGTTTTTTTGCTTTTGACACCTATGCCTTGAAGCCACCCGCAACGCGAAAGACCAAACTCTGACATTGGCCCTGAACAGGAACTCGCAGAAACCATGAGCAGCTATAATCTCGACGTGTTTTTCAGACCTCGCAATGTCACAGTGATCGGCGCATCGGCGCGCGAGAACAGCATTGGCAATGCAATTGTGCGCAATCTTATCGCGGGCAAATTCAAGGACAAACTAACCTTGATCAATCCCAAAGGCGGGCAGATTGAAGGGCTTGATGTTCTCACTTCCCTTGATGCATTTGAAGGCAAACCGGATCTGGCCGTGGTGGCGGTTGCCGCGCCTCGTGTTCCCGCTGTGATCGAAACGCTTGGCCAGAAAGGATGTCGCGGGGCGATTATCATTGCTACGGAATCAAGAGAATCCGATCAGCCGATTGCCAAGAAAGTTGCCGAGATTGCCAAAAACTATGGCATGCGGATTGTCGGGCCGAATTGCGTCGGTATCCTTGCACCCCGGACGGAGTTGAATGCTTCCTTTTGTCATTTGCCGGGTCTTAAGGGAGATTTGGCACTGATCTCCCAGTCCGGCGCTATTGTCAACTCGGTGGTTGACTGGGCCACCCGCAAGCATATTGGCTTTTCGGGCGTTGTGTCATTGGGGGAAAAATCCGACGTGGATTTTGGTGACCTGATGGATCATTTTGCGATGGATCCCTTCACCCGCGCCATTTTGCTTTATGTGGAATCCATTCAGGATGCCCGCAAGTTCATGTCCTCAGCCAGAGCGGCAGCGCGTGCCAAACCCGTTGTGGTGATGAAATCCGGACGCCATACCGAAGGTGTGTCGGCAACGGCATGGCGCAACAATCGGCTACCGAGCGAAGACGCGGTGTATCAGGCCGCCTTTGACCGGGCTGGCCTGTTGCGGGTGCATGATCTGGATGAATTTTTCGATGCGGTGGAAACGCTCACCCATGTCCGCAAGCTGCGCGGGGCCAATCTGACCATCATTTGCAATGGCACCGGGCTGACCGCTTTGGCGGCTGACGATCTGGTCGATCATACAGGCTCCCTGACGGAGCTGGATGATGAAGTGATTGCAAAGCTCGACGACGCGCTGCCTGCAAAATGGTCGCGCGCCAACCCCATCAATATTCTGGGCACTGCCGGGCCAGATGCCTACCGTCAGAGCCTTGAGATCCTGATGGAGGATAAAAACAGCCATGCCATCCTGATCATGCATTGCCCGACGGCGCTGAATGATCCGGTGGCAATGGCGCAGGCGGTCATTGATCTGTTGGCCGAGCGGAAGAAAAGCGGCAAGCGACGGCTACCTGTCTTTACCTGCTGGCTCGGCGGCGGGGAAAAGGTCTGGACCATGTTTGAAGATGCCGATATCCCCCATTATGCCACCCCGGCTGACGCCATGCGCGGTTACAGCTATGTGATCAAATATATGCAGGCGCAGGAGCAATTGATGCGGATGCCGCCTGCCTTTGACGATAGCCAACCGAATCTTGACGTGGCCCGCAAGGTGATTGGAGGTGCCTTGGCGCGTGGGGCTGATCGACTGACCGCCGTGGAGGTGTCCACACTCCTTGAAGCCTATGACTTGCCGATTGCAGCAGCCATCCCGGCAACAAGTGCAGAGGAAGCGCAACAATTGGCGATTCCCATGATTGCCCGTCATGGTGCGGTGGTGATCAAGATCGACAGCCCGGATGTGAAATACAAGTCCGACATTGGCGGTGTGGTGCTCAATCTCGTCACTCCGGAATCGGTGGGAGCGGCCACCAAGGCGGTGATGGAACGCGCGCGCGACGCTTATCCGGACGGCAAGATCAACGGGGTCACCTTGCATCCTATGATCCGCAGACCTCATGCGGTGGAGTTGACGGCGGGCATGCATGTGGATGCGATATTCGGCCCTGTCATGGTGTTTGGACGCGGCGGGACAGCAGTTGAGGTAATTCGGGACAAAGCGTTGGAATTGCCGCCGCTTGACCTGCTGTCGGCCAAGCGAATGATCGAGAAAACCCGCGTCAATCGCCGTCTGGCAGGCTATCGCGATACAGCCCCCTGCGACAGGGAAGAGCTGGCCTCGATCCTCGTCAAGCTGAGCCGGATGGTGGCGGATCTGCCCCAGATTTCCGGCCTTGACCTCAACCCGCTTCTGGCGGATAGCGAAGGCTATGTCGTCACCGACGCCAGCGTCCATGTGGTCCCATCGAGCGTGGGCATCCATCCGCACAAACGCTTCGCGGTCAAGCCTTATCCCAAGGAATGGGAACAGGTCAAAGCACTCAAGGATGGGCGCAGTGCGGAGATCCGCCCCATGCGTCCCGAAGATGAAAGCCTGTTTCCGGGCTTCTTTGATCATGTGACCGATGATGATTTGCGGCTTCGTTTCTTTACCGCTGCCCGGACGATCAACCATGCCTTCATTGCCCGCCTGACCCAGATTGATTATGCCCGCTCCATGGCCTTCATCGCCATTGATCAGGCAACCGGCGAAATGCTTGGTGCGGTCCGCCTGATGGGGGATGCCGATCACAAAAAGGGCGAATATGCGGTGATGGTGCGTTCGGACCTGAAGGGGCTGGGTCTTGGCTGGAAGCTGATGAAACTGATCCTGCTATATGCAGAAAAGGACGGTTTCAGTCAGGTCGAAGGCGAGGTATTGCGCTCCAACCGCACCATGCGCGAAATGTGTGAAGCGTTGGGCTTCAAGACCAAAATGGACCCGGACGATCCCGATCTCGTCCATATGCTGTTCGATGTGCCCAATATTGGCAGCAAGATAAACGCTTTGCCGCAATAGGACATACCCGCCAGGACATACCTGCCAAAGACATGAAAAAGGGAGTATGGATCACCATACTCCCTTTCTTGGTGTTACCGACCGCCGCATCGGCAACAAACCGGTTCCTCCAATATGCCAAGCTTTACGACTTTGCTTGATCCTCGTCAGCGAGACATCAGCCAACCTCAGAGGGACCCAGAAGAAGTAAATTAGACCGGCCTATTTGGAGACTGGTTCTGAATGATCATAGGATGCCATACCATCAAATGCGGTTTTTTGATTAACCTCAAACAGAGTGGAAAAAGCGCATTTCGGCTCAGAGGTTATCGACGGTGACAACCTGAAAGGTAAAAAGATCACCGTCTTCATCCTTGATGGATACATACTCGCCCGGCTTGAAGGCATGCATGCCAAAGCGATAACCTGCTTCAACATCATCTTCACCTTCGATATCATAGGTAAAGGCCCAGCTGCCGCCGGGGCGGTGGATCAGGTGACCATGCTCATCCTTCTCGCCCTGCCAGAAACGACGGACCCGGCATTGAGCCCGATGCTTTTTCCAAGACGTTGCATCGATATGGCCTTCGTCGTTCAATGGCGCGACAAATTCATAGCCATGCTGTGCGCTGCCCGAAGGAAATTTGGCGTTGCGCGCCAGATTAAGTCTAACCTTTTTCATGATTCCATCAGACATCGCATCCTCCTTACTTTGCGGAATGGTTTATATTGATGCATATCAAGCATTCTGGCAAACAAAACCGCAGATTGTTATTTCCACAGCTAATAAGGTTTACTTCAACGCTCCAAATTGCCGCACAAAAGGGAATTTTGTGCGGCTTCCTCCCATTTACCTTAAAACGCTGATTTTCAGGCAATTTTTGCAAGATATGACGTGGCGTTTGATACAGCAATTGTCGCATATGGGTGCTTACTCACCTTGATTTCTATCAATGCGATTATTGTCGTCAACCGCCAAGGTTGAACCAATAGTAAAGGTAGGCATCCCGACGTTGCATTTAAAGCCCGACCTTTTTTCCTGATACCTCTTTCGGACATAAATGGATGGACAGTCTCTTATCCCAAGTTGCGGCACCAAAGCCTTCAGATGGCACCAAGGAGGATCGCATGCGTCGCGATGCCCAGGCGCCCGGGGCTGTCCTGCCGCTGGCCGGGGATGCGGGATTGCTGGCTTTCCTGGGGGATGTCAACAGCCATGCCATGACCAAGACGGTTGAGCGGATCGACTCTGCTGACTGCATTCTGTTTCTGACGGACCGTTGCTGCTACAAACTCAGACGCGAGATGCCCCTTGAGCAGTCCTTCAGACTGAGCCTTGAGCAGCGGCATGAACGGGCCTTTGAAGAAATCAAGCTGGGTAAGAATTTCGCGCCTGATCTCTATATCGGCCTTGTGCCGGTACGCCTTAATGAAGACGGTTTTTATGTTGATCACGCTGCCATTGAGGATGGCACCAATCGCTCGGTACGGATTGCGGGCGTTGAAACGGATCCGGTGGTGGAATGGCTGATCAAGATGCGTCGCTATGATGTGTCGAAAAGCCTGAGCAAGAGCGTCGAGATCTACCGTCCGAATTTCACGGAATGCTGTAAGCTCGCCGATCTGGTGGCAAAAACGCCCGATGCGACCGAGCAAGCTGACACCCAACGGGCGGCAGTCTGGCAGCGGCATTTGTCGCAAATGCTGACCAATTTTTCACCAGCCGTGCGGCAAATGGAGCAGAAGACAAAGCAGCAGACCTTGCGCGCCTGCCTGAACCGCGCTCTCTATCGGCTTGGGGCATTGAGTGACCATCTGGAGGATCGCAGCAAACGCGGTTTGTTCGATGAGATCCACGGCAATGTCGGTCTCGAAAATGTGCTTCAAACCTCCAAAGGTTTGCAACTGGTCAACCCAGCAGTTGGACAACTCGGTCAGGAGAGCCAGGCATGGTTTGGTGACCCGGTTTATGATCTTGCGTCGCTGGTTGCAGAAATGTGGGCACGCGGCCTTAATCGTCAGGCCAATTGGGTCTTTTCCCATTATTGCAACAATCTGCTCGATAGCCATGCAGTGGATGGATTGCAGGCGATGGATCTCTATCTGTTTGTCAGCGCCTTTGAAAAGGCCCGCCAATTGTCTATCCAGAAGCCCGTCCTCAATAATGGTGCATCTCAGGAACAGAGCCTGTTCCGCGGTTATGTAAAGACGGCGCGGGACAGTCTGGTTCAGGATGAAGCCAAGTTGATTGTTCTGGGGGGCAGTCTTCAGGTCAATCGGTCGCATCTGGCGCGCCTGTTGGCACCGGTTATCGGGCGTATGCCCGGTGCGGCCTATATGTCAGCCTATCAGGAAATGCTGTCGCTCTATGATGTGCGCCATGAAAGCGAATTGCCCCAATCCGCTCACAGGCGGTCGGTCTGGCATCTGGTCTATCGTCGGTTGGCGACCAAGGCGCAGCTGGCGCTACAGGCTGGCTATTCCGTCATTTTGTCCGGTGCGTTTGACAGCCCGAGCAGTCGGCGGAATCTGACCGTGCTGCAGCAGCAAATTGGCCCATCGGTGCCTTTGCAAGCCTTCCATCTGTTTGACCCTGTGGGCGAACAGAGGACTTGCGCTGATGGCACCAACGCTCATGGACAAAGACTTCCCAGTTGGATGCGGGAAATGGAACATCTCAGCCGTCCGGACAATCGTGCCATCACGGACCCTGTGCTTGGCAGCGTCTGTTTTGACGCGTCTTTGCCGCGCGAGGATGGTTTGGTCCTTGAGAGTGATGATGACAGGCTCGACTGGACAAACTGGATCGAACTGGACGCATCCCGCTCGGTCGGGTCGTTGCTCGATCAGGTGCTTGGCCATGTCAATCCTGTGTGGGTGCCAATCGCCGAAGGCACTTTGCATTGATCCAAATTGAGATCTGCCCACAAAATATCGCATGCTATGGCCAAGCGGGTTGAATAAAGGCCTTCGCCTTGTAGTCATGTTCAGATAGCAGGATCAGGCGACAGGATCACGTCAAACAATCAGGCAACGGTATATTGTCGATCACGATCGATCTTGGCCTCAAGCCGGCGGAAACGGCTCTGCACCAGCGTGCCGAGACCTTCCTGGCTGGAGACAGAAATCTCCCCGCCAACCGCATCGACCAGACGAGCCACCAGCATCAATGGCAGCACTTGCCCCAAACCGATGGAATCGAGTGCGTGCTCTTCCTTGAATGGCTCAAGGATTGCCCGAATCTGCCTTGGTGATAACGCGGAACCGGTATCGAGGCATTCCAGCACAATGCCATGACCGTGGCCATGTTCACGCAACTCGATCCGGACCGGTTGGGCATCATGGCTGTTCAGCCGGTTGAGGGCGGCTTCGACCAACAGATAGAGAATGCGATCAAAGGCATTGCGATCACCGGCAGCGACCAGACCGCTTTTGACCGGGCAATCGATCTGGATTGGGCTGTTGCGAATTTCAGCACAGGCGGTGATATAGGTTGATTGTTCAGTCAGTATCTCTGCCAGATCACATTCATGATCGCGGGAGAAGAAGCCACGAGCCCGGGCATCGGTCAGGTCGCGCATCAATTCAATGCTATGGGCGCTTCGGGCAATGACGTCAGCGGCGGTGATGATGATCGTCTCGATTTCCTTCAAATCAGCCTGGAGTTTCAGGTGGCGGGTGAATTGCTCCAGATCACGCATCATCGGACCCATCAGAATTTCCAGAGCCTGAGACAACCATGCCTGAAACTGTGCACCACCCAGCTGGGAATTGCGACCCCTCAAGGTGTTTTCCAGCAACAACAGAATGTCTTCGGCCTTCACCCGCAGGGTGTCTTCGGCCAGGCGGATGTTGGTGGTCATCAGGGAGGTCTGTTTGGAATCGGTGCTGGTGGCCTGAATTCGGTCGGTTGCCCGATGGGTCTCGGTCCGCAGCTTGACGATTGCGTCGCTGAAGCCGGAGGACAATTGGGTCAGATGCACCGTGTTGCTGTCCGGGGACCCATATTGTTTGCCGGTCGAGACCAGCAATTGTGAAATCAGGAAGTCCAACTCGCTTTGCAGACCGAAATGGGCACGAGACAGTCCAATGGCCTCGGTCTCTTCACTGACGCGCATGTTGATCCCCATGGATATGATCTGGGCTGCCAAAAAAGTGACTGCGAAAGACCATGCGGCGATCACGGCAATGCCCATGAGCTGCACCATCAATTGGTCGATTGAGGAAATGGCGCTGCTCTGCCACAAGGCTGGTGCGATGAGACCGCCGATCAGACCGCCGGCCAGAAAGGAAGCGATCAAATCGCCCGGATCGTCCAATTCGATGGTCACCATGAGGCGGCGCAAACCGATACAGACCGTGCCTGCAAACAGGCCAGTGAGCGCTGCGTTGGCATTGGTGCTATGCTGGGCAAAGGCAATGAGCGCAACAGCACCGGCCAGCGATGCGGCCAGCAGATCAATCGCCGACCCAGTGCCTGAGCGAGACCGGATGAGCAGCAGGCAAAGTGAGGCGATGGCAGCAAAGCTGGCACCCAGCAATACCTTGAACATGAGGGATGGCATGGCGCCAATGGTTTCCACCTGCCCGGCGCTCAACAGGGCCAACCCAAAAATCATCAGGATCACGCCTATGGCATGGTAAGTGGGGCTGTGGCCGCGTGGGCGATCATGTTGCAGCGGGAACCGCCCGTGACGCGGACCAATGAAGTTGCTTATAGCCAGCGCGACGAAACCTGCGGAGACAAAGATGACCACTGAACCGCCATGATCGATAAAGCCAAGAGCGGCGAGCCAGCCGGGTTCCCCTGCCCCGGATGCCCATGCCCAGTGGGCAACGATCGGCACAACAAAAATGGCTACGAAGACGGAAAGAAGCGTGCCACCAGAAAAACTGCCGCGTTCAACCATGGCTGCCGTGGCAAGGATCGGCGGGATGGAAAAGAGATAGATGGTACGCAGATCTTCCGCGCCGTTGAACAGTTCTACCTGATCAAGCATCAGAAAACCGGTGCCAACAAATCCCAGATAGCTTTTTCCTGCGAACAAACCATAGCCGAACATCCAGAAGCAGACCAGCGACAGACAGAAGGCGGTCATGATACGGGTAACCGTGTCGAGTTCATTGCGGCTTTTGACGCGGCCAGATAACAGTAACATGACCCCCATGGGGAGGCCAAGGCCTGCAATCGTCATCAGCAATTGCGCAAGTTCCAACATTTCAAACCATTCCGTAGCTAGCTGATGGATCTGACCTTCAAACGACTTCGACCCAAATGCGCAGGCAAAAATGCGCGATGCCGTCAAATCAGCTCACCCAAACAGATCGAAGCTTAGGGTTAATATGGTTAACCGCGGGCTAACTGCCCCGACAAGGCCAGAAAAGTCGCGAAAAAAGATGCAGAAAAGCCCAAGGAAGGCCGATTGATTTCAACCATCATCAATATCTGTCTTGGCTATTTTATGCCGCAGCTCTGTGGCCCTGATCAGGGTTTGATCGATTTGCCATCTGCATCCACCAGACCAACCAGCAGATGCGCCCCGTCTTTTGCAACCCGCATCAGCCCAAAGCGGGCATTTTGATAGAGAGAAGCGTGGCCTTCCTGAAAAAAGAAGGAGGTAGGCGTCAACTTGATGGATTGCGGCTTGGCGAAAAGGCGATGTTGGACAGAGAGGAGCTTTTCTCCGCCTGCCAGACTTTCGCCACGGTGCAATCTGGCAAAGCTTGCATGCTTTCTATCATCGATACGCACGACAAGGGCCGTCACCTTGGCTCTTGGTTCTTCTTGCTTGGTCTCTTTATCCTTTTGGGCGAGGGTTCGCACGGCTTTGTTGGCTTCCTCGATCAACTTGAAGCGAAGGCGCATATAGTCTCCCTGCATGAGCGAGCGCGGGTCAACCGGGGCAAGTTCAATCAGGATCATATCGCCGTTGGCGCGCAGATCTTCCTTTTGAAAAATCGCCGCATTAAAGAAGAGCAGGATCGGCAGCAGAACCAGTGGAATGGCAATGTTACGCATCAGACGCTCCTCCCTGCTGCCCTTCTGTTATCTGGCGAAGGCCGGGACGGCTTTCAGGCTTCCGGTTCCAGCCGCGCCAGTGAATATAGCCAGCTGCCGCCAACAACAGCAGGCCCGAGGCAACAAGGATGGCGGATTTTTCAAGCAGCGACAGATTGAGCGCATAATAGAAGCGGATGCCGAAACCAAGTGCAAAGAGAAAACCCAATATCGAATGAGCCGGACGATGCGTGGCATAGCCAAGCACCAGAAGCCCCAGTGCCAGCAGGATGCCGGGATCGGACAAGGCACCAAGGATCAGCACGCCAATAATGGCAATCAAAAGCGGATGGTCAAACGAAATGGTGCGCGACTGCGTCCATTGGTTGCGACCGGCCCACAGAATGAGCGCGATCAGCGCCATGGTCAGCAAGATCTGCGTCGGAGAGGTATAGAAGAAGGCATCAAAACGCAGTCCCGCGTCCGGGCTCTGCGCATTTGGCAAGATGACAGTTGCCCAATCAACGAAGGTCGCGACAATGCCCACCCCGATGCACAGAGAGACCAGCAAGGCATCATAAAGCGACGTCAGATACCGACGCCAAGCGCTCCAACGCAAGAAAGCGGCGAGCACTAGCAGGTGCAGCAGGATGAGGCTTGAAAAGGACATCACACCGGATGTGTCCGGCCCGTCGCTGACCATCGCCACCCATAGGGCAACGAGAAAAGCCATCGCCGCCAGAAACCGTTCAAGAGATGATGGGAAGAGCAGGAAACTGAGAATTCCGACAAAGCCGAGCGCTCCGACAATCGGCCAAATCCAGCCGATATCGAGCAGGGGTTCGAAATATTGCACCAATCCTGCAACCAAGGCCACCTTGCCTGCCTGCAACAATGTCAGGGCCAATTGGAGGGAGAAATCCTGACCGAGTCCTGTCTTGGTGATGCCCAGACGATAGAGCAACATGGCTGCGACCATCAGGCCGACCCCATTCATGCTGAGGCTGATTGGTTGGCTGTTGAAGAGGCCAAAGAGATAGAGCAGATAGGTCACCAGAAAACCGGCAATGATCGCACCGATGCCGGTCAGGGCACGCAAATAAAGCGGTGCTTCTTGGCGCTGCTGACCATGAAGCCGGACAAGACCGTTATAGATAGCCTGTTTTTTATCGGCCGACAGGTCGGGACGTGCCATATCGATATGGGTCAACCATTGAATGGCGTCGCTGCCTTTGCTTGTCCATTGAAACAGGTCAGACATTGGTCTCTTCCTCCCTACCCTGATCCTTGGACAGAAGACCGCGCAAATAACCCGCAGATAAGGCAAACACTCCGATGGCGGCGAGGGCTGTGAAGAAGGTGACACCAAGGCTCGAAAGATCAAGCGCATCTAGCAAGTTGGCGCAGAGCAGCACCACCAGCAGTGAAGCGAGCAGCAAAATCATGGCAAGCGAGGGAATATCCATAGCCATCAGTCGATAGCCAAGAAACAGGGCTGTGATCATGATCGAAGCGACAATCGCCGCCATCAGCAACAGCATGCTTTCCAACGGCGTGGAATAGCCTTGATAGAGGAACGGGAAACATGTTGCCAAAATAGCCGCCAACAGCAGCCAGCGGGTCCAGAGCGGAGCGAGCCAGTGGGAGGGTTTGCCAAAGATCAGCGCCTCCCTGCCTGCCAGCAGCAACAAATTGAAGCTGGCCATCACCATGCTCAACTTGTCTGTTTTGTGTGCCCCGACATCAAGGGTCTGGTCCCACCAGAAGGACAGAGCAAGATTGACCAGCGCAACCCACAGCAACCAATGAAAAGGAGAGCGACTAAGGAGGGTCCAGGGTGTAATCGCAACAGCCCAGATGGCAAAAAGGGTCCAGGCATCGGCACCGCTTTGATAGATCTGGCCAAAGGCCGCCATGAAGACCCCGACAAGCACGGAAGAAGCAATCAACAGCAGCTGGCCAACGGCCTTGTCGCGCCCGAACCACCATGCTCCCAGCGTGGTGGCAATCAGAGCGGCCTGAATAAGGCCAAGTTTTGCAAGGTCAGGCAGGCTCGCCCAGTTGAAGGCGAAGAAGAAGACGATCCCGGTCAGGACCAACCCGGTGCCAAAAGCCAGCAACAGGCGAATGACCCATTGCGCCCACATATGGGGCGGGTGGAGCCATTCAAGGCTCGCACGCCGAAGCTCGGCATCAATGTCACCTCTTGCGGCCAAAGCATCGAGCATGGATCGGTCGATCACAATGCGCGAGAGATCAATGCCCCCCGCTTCTTGCGCCTCACTGTGCCTATGTCTCTTCGACATTCTCCCGACCTTTTCTGGCCCCCAAAACTCTTCTGACGCAAGTCAGCCTAGTCTGACGTCTCTCACCCCGATATGTCGCAGTTCAAACCACTTTGCGGTGAATCCATCCATCCGGTGACATTGTATCCCAGCATGGAAGCGGATGACTGGGGCGCAAATGGGGCCTTTGACATCTGGTTTTCCAGATCTTGGCCAGATCTAGGCCGGATCTGCCCTTCGCAAGCGTTCGGTGAACCAGATGATCACCAAATTCAACGCACCGCAAACCATGAAGCTGGCTGCCAAGGTGATGATCGTGCCGTCATAGAAATGACCCAGAACCGAGGCCAGTAGCATGGCAATCACGGTTGAAACGGAACCAACGACAGCCGACCCCATTCCGGCCACATGGCCAACCTCTTCCATCGCCAGGGCATTCATATTGCCAAACAGCAACCCCATGCAGAAGAAGAGTGGGCTGAACAGCAGCATAAACAACCAAAGCGGTGGCACAAAGCCGTTGGGAGCCGAAACAAAGAGCGCCAAAGCGGTCAGTCCCACCATCACCGACAAAGCCGTGCGGGCAAGAAAGCGCATGCCGAACCGCATCACCAGTTTGGAATTGGAAAAGGAAGCGATCCCGATCGAAAGCGCCAATGCAGCGAAGAAATAGGGAAACAGGTCGCCCAATTGATAGGTATTCTGGAACAGGTCCTGCGATGTGCTGAGATAAAGCAGAAAAGGCCCCATAACGATGCCGGTGGCGATCATATAGCCTACGCAGCTTGGCGTCGTAAGGACGATCTTGATCCCTTGCCAGATAACGGACGGGCTCAGCTTGCGGCGATTGGCCGGAAGCAGGGTTTCTTTCTGGCGGATCATCAACCAAAAGCCGCTGACTAGTGCCAAAATCAGGAAGGAAAAGAAAATCGAACGCCAACCGGCCAAATGGGCCACGATCTGCCCCATGATGGGAGCAACAACAGGGACGAAGATGAAAACTCCCATGACGAAGGACATCACCCGGGCCATGGTTCGGCCAGAATAAAGATCCCGGACAAGGGCAATCAGAACGATACGCGGTCCGGCAGCACCCAGCCCCTGCAAGAAGCGACCAAACAGCATTTGGTCAAAGCTGGTCGACGCCCAACTGATAACACTGCCAAGAAAGAACAGGGACAGACCAATATACATGCTGTTCTTTCGACCGATCTGGTCAGAAACAGGACCATAGATCATCTGGCCGACGGCTAGACCGGCAAACAGGAATGTGATGACCTTCTGCAATTGCTGTGGTGCGGTTTCACCAAATTCGGACCCGAGAATTTTGAGTGCTGGCAAAATACCATCGATACTGAGCGCCACCAGAGACATGAGCAGCGCCATTAAAACTATGAATTCTCCAAAGGCCAAATTCGGCTCGACACCTTGCGGAGCCGCTTTTTTTTGACGCTCAGACGAGTCATCCACTGAAATTGTGGCATTCTTCTGCATTCAATACTCCTGAGGGGAAAGGATCGAGGTTCGGAACGTTTGTTCCCGACCAAAAAGAGTAATTTCTTGCTATCAGGTCGACACCCGCTTTGCATCCCTTTTCTTGCCTATCGTTGCAGGTTGACTGCGATTAACAGCGCTTTGGCAACCGCACGCCGTGACAACCATGAGTTATAAATCACCAAAATCGAGGGGCAATTTTAAACTTTATTCTCGCTCCCTTGGGTTGCAACGTTGTAACATGAGACAAATTGACAGTTCGGCTAGATACTTATTTTTTACTCTTTGATATTCAAAACCGAACAATCACACACCCCAAATACTACGTATATTGATTCTATTTCGAATGAGTAATTTTAAAGAGCAATAGAATACAAAATAGGATCGATAAAATGTCTAACGAATACATATCAAGGGCCTGAAACTGTCGTTTCATCCGTGCACAGCGCCCACTTATCGTCAAAAATACCAAGCAAAAAGGTTTTTTCTTCTTCTTTCCAACTTTCATACATTTGAATGTTAGATGGCGCTTACGACTTTTTTAACGAAAATGAATAAGTCTGACATTCAACAATCGTCGGTTGTCTCCCCCAATCGGAAGAAGCCATCGCTAGGTGATATGCAACGGAGTAGGTTAATATGCTCTCATCGCTCTTTTCGTTCTTGCCCGCGTCTTTGCGTGGATTGGCGGCAAAAATTTACTTCATCGTGTTTCTCGCGATTATCGGCATTGGTGTATTGACCCTGCAGTCCGCCATTTTCAGCCGTATCGATCTTGAAAACTCGAAAAGCAAAGAACTTCAGCATTTGGTCGAGACTGCAATGTCTTCGATCGAGGCACAATATGCCGATATACAAGCTGGCAAAATTTCAGAAGCTGATGGAAAGAAAGCCATTGCGAAAACGCTTGCCACGCTGAAATATAACAAAGGCGACTATTTCTGGATCAACGACACCAACTATCGCATGATCATGCATGGAGCAGACTCTTCTGCCGTTGGCAAAGACTATAGCAATGCGACCGATCCGAACGGTCTTTATCTGTTCCATGAATTTGTCAAAGCTGGCAAACAGCCAAATGGCGGGCTGGTGCAATATATGTGGCCACGTCCGGGTGACAAGGATCCGCAGCCCAAAATGGCCTATGTTGCCTATTTCGAACCATGGGACTGGATTGTTGGCACTGGCACTTATGTCGATGACCTGAATGATACCTATTGGAACAATCTACGCAGTCTGCTGACCAGCGCCCTGATAATCTTTCTGGTGATCGGGTTGGTCTCGGTTATGCTCGCCTTGTCAATTACACGCCCGGTTGCAAAGATCGTCGAAAGGATGCTGATGCTGTCCAAGGGCGACTTCGGCATGGAGATTCCCTATACCGAACGTGCAGATGAAATCGGCTCCATGAGCAAGGCGCTGCTGGTATTCCGTGATAATGGCCGCGAGCGCGCGCAATTGCGCGCCGAACAAGAAGCCCAGAAGAAAGAAGCCGAAGCCAAGCAGCGCCAAATGCTGCTCGAAATGGCCGACCGGTTCGACCAGCAGGTCGGGGCTATCTTTGAAAGCGTCAAGAGCGCTGTTGTCGAGTTGAACGACGAAACCAAATTGCTGGCCTCCCGTGCGCAGGAAAACAGCTCGCGGGTCAATTCGATCTCCTCGGCAATGGAAGAGTCGAGCGTCAGCGTGGAAACCGTTGCTTGCGCGTCGGAAGAAATGACGGCCTCGATCAATGAAATTTCCAATCAGGTAACCGATTCAAGCAACGTGGCTTGCTCGGCTGTTGAGGAAGTCAAGAAAGCGACCGACGTGGTTTCCACCCTGTCTGATGCTTCTCAGGCCATTGGCCGGATTGTCGGGCTCATTCAGGATATTGCAGAACAGACCAATCTGCTTGCCCTTAACGCGACGATCGAAGCCGCACGGGCCGGTGAGGCGGGTAAGGGCTTTGCGGTGGTTGCATCGGAAGTGAAGGAACTGGCCGCTCAGACGGGCAAGGCAACGGAAGAGATTTCCGGTCAGATCAATAGCATTCAGACCAACATCGCCAATGCTGTGGACGCCATCGGGCTGGTTGAAAAAACCATCGACCGGATGACGGCCATTGCTGGCACGATTGCTGCGGCAGTCGAAGAACAAGGCACCGCTTCAGGCGAAATCTCGCAAAATATCGCCATGGCCGCCGCTGGCAGCCGCGAAGTTTCGGACAATGCCGAAGCGCTGAACAATCTGGCCAATGAAAATGGCCAGTCTGCAGCGATGATGAGCGAGAATGCTGACGGTCTGTGCTCCGAAATGAATGTTCTGGCCTCCCAAATTGACACCTTCCTGAAGACGATCCGGGATCAGAATCAGGTCGATGCAGCGGACAAGGCTGCCTGACAGGCCCTATCACCGCAATGACAATCAAAAAGCGCAATCGGCTGATCCGATTGCGCTTTTTTGTTCCAGTCGCCCCCATCATGCGACGTCACCTCCCCCAACCATGCCAACAAATTTAGGTACTCCCGACTCCATTGTGCTGACACAGGCTGCTTGGTGCGGATTTGAACAGGCGAATAATTCAGCTCTTTTGCCTTATCCATATTTCAATACTTTTCTGACACCCTTTGCGCAACAGCTGCACCAGGGCACGGCACTCTTAACAGAAAAGTGCTTTGTGGGGCCTGATGCAATGCGGTTAGATGACGAGGCGGGGGCTGCCGTCTAGCTCTGGGGTGAATGATGGAAACATTGAGATCGATCGGACGAGGTCGCTGGACCAGCATCGGACCTCTAATGGCGATGATATTGAGTGCAGTTCTGCTCGGCGTGGCCATATTTCAGACCGATCCCTTTTTCTCCAGTCTGTTGGCCTCGCTCGCCGTGGGCCTTCTTTGCGGCACCATCGTCACACTCGTTGTCATCATGCGTCAGCAGCGGCACCATATGACCTCGCGTTTCGAGACAATGATACGCGAACAGAACAAAACCCGTAAGCTGATCAAGAAACTCACCTCGCACAAGCTTTGCGTCGATCACCATGCCATCGTATCGGTCACCGATGCCAAGGGCCGGATCACCTATGCCAACGACAAATTCTGCGAAACGTCCAAATATACCGAGGCAGAATTGATCGGCAAGAATCATCGTATCCTGAATTCAGGCTATCACGATGCCAGTTTCTTTGAGGCACTTTACAGGGACATAAAACAGGGCAATGTCTGGTCCGGCACAGTGCGCAACAAGGCCAAGGATGGCAGTTTATATTGGGTGGAGACGACCGTCGCCCCAATCATGGATGAAAATGGCAATGTCGAGGAGATCGTTTCTGTCCGAACGGAAATCACTTCAATCAAGGAACAGGAAGAGGAACTTGAGCGGTCGAACCAACTTCTTCAATCCATCTTTGACAATTTCCCCGGTGCCATTTCGGTTTATGACGACGATCTAAGGCTCTCCTTGGCCAACGTAGCCTTTCACGAACTTCTGTTGGTTCCGGAAGAGGCCTTTCCAATCGGTAGCAGTCTGGAAGATGTATTGCGGTTCAATGTCCGGGACGATCTTTATGTTACCAATGCCGACGATCATGAGATCGAAGACCGGATTGAAGGGCTTATGGCTCAGGCACGGGTGCATTCGCCCTATGTCTTTACATGTAAAAATAACAGTGGGCAGGTGCTTGAGGTCAAGGGTTGGCCATTGAAGGGTGGTGGATTTCTTTCATCTCATATTGATGTGACCGAGCGTCATGAGATGATCCGCGATCTGCAGGCCAAGCATGAAGAGGCGCAGCAGACCGCAGAGAAACTACAGCTTGCACAGAAGATGCAAGCCAGCACCCATGAGCAATTGCTCAACTCTATCAACAGCATGCAAAATGGATTGGCGATCTGGGACTCAAAAGGATATTTGCAGCTCGCCAATAGTGCTTTTTGCAAGTTTCATGCGCCGGTTGCCGATATTATCCGACCCGGGATGTCATTTGAATCTCTCCTGCGCGCCGGTTGTACAAAGGGCCTGTGGGTGGGTGAGAATAACGATCCCGACGATCCCGATTTTGAAGCCTGGATCGCCCAGCGGGTTGAGGAGCATCTCACGCTGGACAATATAGAATGCAATTTCACCTTGCGCCCCGGCATCAAAGTGGTGGTGCAGAAACGCCTCGCATCCAACGGCAACATCATCACGACCATGATCGATGTGACCGCCCTGCATGAACGCGAAGAAGAACTCAAACGCACTCGGGATGCTCTGGAGCATATTGCATATTTCGACGCGCTGACGACCCTGCCCAACCGGGCGCATGGACAGCAGGATCTGGAAGCCTTGATGAGCAAGGAGAATCCGGGCAGCAAATTTGCGCTGATCCAGATCGATCTGGACAAGTTCAAACGCGTCAATGACACGATGGGCCATGCAGGCGGGGACCATTTGCTCAAAGTGATCGGGTCGCGCCTTTCTTTCCTGTCGTCGAAAGTGTCCGCCTTCCGCCCCTATCGCTGGGGTGGCGACGAGTTTGTAGCCATCGTCCTTCTGGATGACGATTTGGACCTCGAAGGCCTCTGTCAGGAATTGACTGACTTGATTGCAGTGCCGGTTCCTTACGAAGAAACAACGATTTGGCCGACCGCCAGCCTTGGCATCGCCATCTATCCGGATGATACGACCAGTCTGGAATCCTTGATGATCTATGCTGATCTGGCGCTTTACAAAACCAAGCGGATGGGTCGCGACGGCTTCCAGTTCTTTGTTGCGGAAATGAAAGAGAAGGTCGACAGCGACAATCTCATTGAGATTGGTGTACGCTCGGCGCTGGAACTGGACCAGTTCGTGCTCTATTTCCAGCCACAGATCAGTGCTGTTGATGAGAGTATTGTTGGCATTGAGGCTCTTGTGCGCTGGAACCACCCAGATCGGGGTCAATTGCCACCGGGTCTGTTCATGCAGGTAGTCGAGAATCATGGCCTTGCCGCCGCTCTGGGCAGGACGGTGTTTGACAAGGCAATGATGGCCGTCAAGAGATGGACCGATGAAGGGCTACCCTTTGGACGACTGGCGGTCAATCTGTCTCCGGGTCATATCCAGAAAGCAACTTTGGTCGATGATTTCTGCGCCAGCATAAACAAATATGGCGTCGATCCCGGTCTGCTGGCAGTCGAACTGCTCGAAAGCGTCTGGCTGGATGACAGGGACGGCAATATCGAAGAGATTTTCCATCGCTTTTCTTCTGCTGGCGTCCATGTGGAGCTGGATGATTTCGGGACAGGCTATGCCTCCCTCACCCACCTGTCCAACCTTCCAATTGATGGAATCAAGATTGACCGGTCACTGATGAGTGCCGTTCCCCACAGTGAAAAACAGCGTGCTATCCTTGATCTGGTCATGTCGATGACCAAGCTGATGCAGATCCGTGTGGTGTGCGAAGGAGTTGAGACCGTTCAGCAGTTGGAGACCGTTTCAAAGATCGCCAACTGCTCTGTCCAGGGGTATCTGATCTCCCGCCCGTTGAGCTTTGATCAAATGACAAGCTGGATGCGCAACAAACGCAATATTGGCTCGCTGAAGATACCAGAATCTCGGCTCGCAACGCAGCAGCCAACGCTGTTGGAAGTCAACAGACGTCAGGGCTTTGGTCCGTTTATATGACCGGATCAAAGCTTGTTTTGGTGACATCCTCAAGCTCCCCATCGGTAGCGCCGGAGGCGTCCTTCCTGTCTTCCTCTTCGTCAATCAGGTCGCTATTCTCCCATTCGTCAGGCACCACAACATAACGATCTTCTTCGGACGGCAATTCAGGCGCAACGACAGCACCAACAGAGGCGGAGGTTGCCGCAAGGTCGAAGTCTTCCTTCCGGTCGTCGCCCACAGCTTCCTTGCGCAAGATCCGTTGCCATAAATAGAGCGCCAGAAAAGCCAGCAGACATCCGGGAAACAGGAACAGCGCATCCGGGCTCCAATGCCGCATCAACAGCGCGGTGAGGAATGGACCCAACGAAGAACCCGCCCCGAAGGCCACAAGCAAGCCCGCAGCCATCCGCAAATAGCCATTTTCACTTGCATTGTCATAGCCATGGGCGGCAGCCAGCGAATAGGCAGGCTGGGTGACAGCGCCAATCAGGGCACCAACCATCAGGAAAACGATGAAGTCGACATCCTCTAACAACGTGATGCCAATGGAACTGATGACGCCGATGATACTGATCATCAACAAGACCAGACGACGGTCAACCCGGTCGGAAAAACGGCCGAGAGGCCATTGGCTGAGCATGCCTCCAAGGCCGAGCATCGCAGCAAAGACCGGGGCTTGCGACAGTGGGTCATAGCCCTTGTCGATGGCATAGAGGGGGGCAAAGGTCAAATGGGAACCAGCCACCATGCCAATGATGAAAGCGGAGATAATGGCGGCCTGTGAGGTGCGGAACACCTTACCCAGCTCAAGCTTGACAATGGCGATCGGAGCGGGTTGGGCGGCCTTGGTCATTGCGACAGGCATCACCGCCACCGAAATGATGATCGAGGCGACAACAAACAGCAAAAAACCGCTGGGTGGCGTCAGGGTCGCCATCAACTGACCTGTGGTGAAGGCGGCATAGTTGGTCACAATATAGATGGACATGATCAGGCCGCGGTTGGAATTGTCCGCAAACTCATTCAGCCAGCTTTCGATGATCAGATAGAGACCTGAAATGCAAAAGCCGGTAATGAAGCGAAACAGGATCCACGCCTCGGCATCCTCGACCAAGGGATGCAGCAATGCCGCTGCCGACATGGACGACACCATCACGGCAAAGCCTCTGATATGGCCAGCACGCACCACCACATGCGGGGTGATGATGGCGCCCATGACGAAGCCAAGAAAATAGGCCGAAGCACCCAAACCAATCATCAATTCGCCAAAATCCAGAATACGCGAGGCGAGCGGAATGATCGTGCTTTGCAGGCCATGACCGACCAACAGAAGAGCGACGGAAAATAAAAGGGACGCGATTGGTGCTATCATTTTGGCCATGGCACTCATCCAATCTCTGTATCGGGCAATCTCTGTATCAGCCCCATCTGCTCTTGCCACTCTGGCATGATGATAGTTTGGAGCTAATTTTTACGCAGATCTGATGACGTGTCCATCATCAGCCTTGCGGGCATTGTCAGTTGGCGAGCCTCAGCCATCCCACTCAAAGCATCCGTTGCACTCTTTCATCAACTGCCCTCGCCTTCCTTGCTGACCTTGCCTTGTCGGTTGGTTTCCCTGAAGTGCCCTTACAGGGAAAGCCAAGACGAGCGCGGACTCAATGAGGCATGCGCCCTGTGACCGGGATAGCACAAAGGCAGCAGGAGACTTTTGACAAGATATAAATCGAATGGGGATCAGCAAATCGCAGAAAGGGTACCAACTTTCATCACGCCCTCCTAACGCTTTTAAGGCGTGGAGTGCAAGCCCGATTGCAAAGCTATTCAGGGAAAAATTGGTAGCTAGAAAAGCGAACACCGGGCTTGCGGGTGCCCGGTGTCGATGTCAATCGTCGCAGCATTGAAAAATAGAAAAAGAAAGAAACAAACAGGTAATGCAAAGTATCTGGTGATGACCCCAATATGAACCGAAGATACATGAATGGCATCCCCCAAACGGGTGATGTCACAGCGAATAATGGATATATCCCACTAAATTTTGCATAGCTAGCAAACGAGCGTTGCATTATTGAGATCCATACGGACATCTTTGTAGCATTTTTTCGCTTTCAAGGACATATTGTTGCGAAAATACAAACATAGATCCAATATATCGATGACTGTGATGCAATCAGCCCTATGGCATAACCAGACGCATATTGTCTCCGAATACAAGGGCTGTGGGGTGCCTGATTTGGGGGTGCCTGATTTGGGGGTGCCTGATTTAGAGGTGGTTGTCAGGGTGTTGGAGGCCAGGGCCGTGTCTTGTCGGCTTTATCCCAGTTGGTCACCCAATCGGGAACAGAAAATGACCAGTCCGACGCACCAAGTGCATCGCGAACATCTGACGTCGGGACGGAACGCCCCCGTGTCGTGACGCAGGTTCTGACCAGAAGGGCGGATGTCGGCTCACCCTTCACCCACATGCTTTGAGCGATATAGAACCAGCGCTCATCAATACCGACGAGCTGGCTGCGCATGGTCACCTTGTCAAACAAGCGGACCCTCTTGCGATAACGCACCGAGCTGCCCGCAACTGAGAAGCCCCATTTTTGCCGTTTGAGCACATCCATGAGGCCACCCCGAATGGAGAGATCAAAGCGCCCCAGATCATAGAGCGTCAGGATCCGGCCATTGTTCATTTCCATGAACATGTCGAGATCCCAAGGGCGGCAGCGAAAGGTGATCTCACCCACTCCGTCAAAGCTCAGAGGCTCGGTTTTCTGGCCGCGTCTGGCCTTGAGGGTGGAAAGGAACAGCCGACTGACGGGATACATGGACGAAACCTTGGCATGTTAGAAAAAACAAGAGACAAATCCTTCCCTTTACGCAAAGGTTATCTCATGCAGAGTCCTAGCTGATTTTGTGGCACTGGGCAAGTGGACTGGACGTTTGAACCGGACAAGTGAAACGAAAAGCATCGCACAGAGGCTTTGACGATGGGCCAAATCTCGATAAGATCCCAGCCTATGTCGAGCGCAGGGGAGATTTGTATCGATGTGTGGGCGCTTCACTTTGCAGAAATCCTGGTCCGTAATCCAACAGATGTATGATCTGGTCAGGCCTGAGGATGTGAATCGCAATGTCCCTGCCCGCTTCAATATCGCTCCAACACAGGATATCCTGTTTGTTGCCAATCTGGCCCATGAACAACGCTTGCTTGAGGGTCGCTGGTGGCTGGTGCCCCATTGGGCCAAGGAAGTCCAAAGCCGGTATCCAACCTTCAATGCGCGCTCGGAAGAGGTGATGAACAAGCCGTCCTTCCGCGATGCCTTCAAGCGCGGGCGCTGCCTCATTCCAGCGGATGGCTATTATGAATGGACCACCAATCCGCAGGACAAGAAGAAAGATCCCCATCTGTTGCATTTGCCTGATTTCGAGCCTTTCTCCTTTGCCGGTCTGTTTGCCCTGAACGAGCGGCTGGACTTATTGAGCTGTACAATCCTGACGGCCCCTGCGGTGCCGGAAATCAAGTCCATTCATCCAAGGATGCCGGTGATCCTGAAGGAAGAAGCCTATGAGGCCTGGCTCGATCCGTTTCGGTCGGTGGAAGATGCGCAGGCCACGTTATCAGAACATCGGGACAGCGAACTGATCCATTACCGGGTTGACCGGACGGTGGGCAACAGCAAGGCGACGGGAGAACGATTGATCGAGCCGGTGCATGCGCAGACATCGCTTTTCTAGGGTATTTTCTCGTCCTCCTGCCTGATCGGCTGTGTCTTTGTGTTATTCGCCCAGCTCTATGGCCCACCAATGGGCAAAGAGGATTGAAACACAGCCCGGAACAGCGTAGGAAATCGTCAATCCGGCCAGCCACAGCGGCGAACCAGCCTGCCAATAATCAAAGAGACCTGATGTGACCTCTTCTCCCTTCGACTACCAGAGAGGCTTTGCCCAGACCGTCAAAGGTCCGGATATGGATCGCAGCCGCCCAATCACCCTGTCCCTGATCGTGCCAGTCTTTAATGAAGAGGACGGAATTGCGCCTTTTCTGGAAGCGGTAACGCCAATTATCGAAGCAACGGGACAGGCCTGTGAAATCCTGTTTGTCAATGATGGCAGCCGCGACAATAGCCTGATGGCGTTGCGGACCGCTGCCGCGCAGGATGCTCGGGTCAAGGTGATTGATCTGTCTCGAAATTTCGGCAAAGAAGCGGCCCTGTCAGCGGGGCTGGATTTTGCCAGCGGTGACGTGATGATCCCGATGGATGTGGACTTGCAGGATCCGCCAGACCTGATCCCGGTTTTTCTTGCCAAGTGGCGCGAAGGCTTTGACGTGGTCAACGGGGTGCGAGTGGACCGGTCACAGGACACGACGGTAAAGCGCAACAGTGCGGGCCTGTTCTACTGGCTGTTCAACAAGCTATCGCCGACAGACCTGCCCAATAATGTGGGCGATTATCGGCTGCTTGACCGTCAGGTGGTCGAAGCGATCAAGTTGATGCCGGAACGCAATCGCTTTTTAAAGGGCATTTTCGCATGGGTTGGCTTCCGGACCACCGAAATCCCCTTTGTCCGCCCGGAGCGCACGGTCGGCACCACCAGCTGGAATTATTGGAAGCTCTGGAATTTTGCCCTCGACGGGGTGATCGGCTATTCGACGGCTCCCCTGAGGATCTGGACATATACCGGCTTCGTTCTGGCCCTGTTTTCTTTCCTTTATGGCGCCTTCATCATCGCCAAAACCTTGCTGTTCGGGGTTGATGTGCCCGGCTATCCCTCGCTGATTACGATCATCCTGTTCATGAGCGGGATGCAGATGATTTCGCTTGGGGTGATCGGGGAATATGTCAGCAGGATCTTCATTGAGGTGAAGGAGCGGCCGCTTTATCTGGTGCGCGAAGTGATCGCCACCGCAGATCATCAGGATAGGTAAGGTGCCCCACTTTCCCCTCAGAGAATTCCTCACCCTGATGCGTTTCGGCATTGTCGGGGTCGGCGCAACCCTTGTGCATATGAGTGTCGCGGCAGGATTGGTGCATTTTGCGCTGGCCAACGTGTTCATCGCCAATCTGACGGCCTATATGACCGCCTTTGTGGTGGCCTTTACTGGCCATTTTCTCTGGACCTTTCAGAAAGGCGCACCGTTAAAGCAGGCGATCTGGCGCTATTTCGTTATTTCGCTCAGCGCCTTTGGCGCGAATAATCTGGTGCTGCTGGGCCTTGTAGAAAGCGGACTGGTCAGCAAGGTCACCAGCGTCATTATTGCGGCGGCGATCGTGCCTGCCATTTCCTATGTGGCGAGCCGCCTTTGGGGCTTCAAGGAGTCCTCTACACCTTCAGAACCAGAGACAGTTGGGCCAGAAGCTGAAACATTTCAAGCCATTGCTTCAGACAGGGACACGGACGAGGTTGATCAAGCCGTCGATATCACATCTGTCAGAAGCGGATTGCATGATCGGGTGATGAAGCATCCGGCTTTCTGGTTCTGGGCACTGGTGACACTTCATCTGGTGCTGTGGACGTTGGTGCCGACACTGGTCTATCGCAATCTGCCGCTGGATGTGATCGAACTGGTAACTTGGGGGCATGAATGGCAGCTTGGCTATTTCAAGCATCCCCCCCTGCCCTCATGGCTGCTGGAAGGGGCGACCCTCTTGTTTGGCAAGGTCGCATGGCCTGCCTATTTGCTCAGTCAGCTATCCATTGTCATTGCCTTCTGGGCAATCTGGCGATTGGGACGTGCCGTGATTGGCGCTGAGGCCGCTTTGCTTTCGGTGTTCCTCACCTCACTGATTTATTTTTATAATTTCCCGACGCCGGAATTCAATCACAATGTCCTTCAGGTGCCGGTCTGGGCGCTGATGGCGCTTGTCGGATGGTATGCGCTGAAACAGGACAAGCTGTGGCAGTGGCTCGTCCTGGGGCTTTTGACCGGCATCGCGGTCTATATCAAATATTCGATGGCCATTCTTGTGGTCGCCCTGCTGCTCTTCCTGCTGATTGAACCTCAGGCCCGCCAGCGCTTGCGCAGCAAGGGATTGTGGCTGGCATCCTTGCTGGCACTTCTGGTCGCGGTGCCGCATCTATATTGGCTGATAGACAGCAACTTCCAATCCCTTGCCTATGCCTCGGCCCGTTCGGCACCGCTTGAGGGCATCGTCGCGCGGATCCTTGGACCTCTAGGCTTTGTTGGGGCGCAGATCGGGCATCACGCAGCGTTGTTGCTGGTGCTTGTTCTTGGGGGCGGCTTGGTGCCTTTTTGGCGCAAGGGGCTGACTGGACGCGTTTCTTTTGCCTTTGCAGGGACACTGGAACAGCGCTATCTCCTCTGGATCGCGCTGGTCCCGATCCTGTTGACGATCCTTGTTTCTGTGATCAGTGGCAGTGAGATGCGCCCGATGTGGCCGGCGCCGATGTTTTCCTTCTCGGCCCTCGCGTTGCTTGGCAGTCTCAAGAGTGCCTATTTCAAGAACCGGTTTCGCGCCATGGTCTTTGGCTGGGCTGCAATATATTTTGGTACCTTAGTGGTGATTGCCTCGATGGGACTGTTCGGATCCCACTTCATCAAGAAACCTTTGCGGTGTGGATTGGCCGGGTGCGGTTATTGCCAGCCATTTTTCCAAAGCCTGGCAGAGCCAGTTTGGCCAACCATTAGCCTTTGTCGGCGGCGATGCATGGATTGGCGGCAATGTGTCCTTTTATGCGCCTGAAACGTCCCTCACTGGTATATCTGGAAGATTGGGGCAAGAGCCCTTGGGCGGCCCCCGCACAGGTGCGTTGCCAAGGCCTTTTTGATCCTGTGGCAGCAAAAAGATGGCGCGCAGCCACGGATTCCCAATTATGATGGGTTGATCTGAAAAGGATCCACACGTCCGACATAGAAGCTTTCCCCTGGAAGGTCACCGACAAACCATTCCGCATCGGCTGGGCCATGCTGCCACCAGAGCCAGTCGCCTGCCAATAAGTCTTGCTTCAATCAAAAAGGGCGACCTGTTGGTCGCCCTTTTTGATCTTGGCTGAATGTGTGGCTCCTCGGCTCAAGCCACATGGCGTTTTTCACGCTCGATAATTTCCATTGCCAGCTTGTCAAGGAGGTCGACAACCTTCTTACTCGTCACGTCGAGTTCTCTCAAGGCGTCCAGCATTTCGTCATCATTGCCTGCTGCATGGGCGTCAAGAGCGCGTTTTGCACTATCATGAACCTGCTTGTGTGGCTCGACCAGATCAGTAAAGGCGCGGGATCCGCGCAGGTCCGGATCGGTGATCTTGTCATACCAGACACCAAGACGGCATTCGTGATGATCCGGCACCTTGTCTGAGGTCCAATTGTCGTCACCGGTGCAGGTGTTCAGAACCTGCCGCTTGAACAGGATATGATCGATCTTGGCTGCATAGCAAAGGGAAGCCGCATTGTCTTCCTCGAACATGTCGCGGGCGCTGCTGGAGAAATAATCAGTGCTTTCAGCCAGAGACTTGGCAACCATCGACACCATGGTGTCATTGTCGGTCGCGATGTCGGCGATCTTGCCAATGTTGTTAGCCACTTCAGCGCTGGCATCTTTCTGACCGGACAGAATATTGGAAATCTCATGCATGTTGCCGGAGACAGAGCCGATCTGTCCCGATACCCGTTCCATCAGGCTCGATGTTTCGTTGATCGCAGCTTCGCCGTCGAGCACCGCATTGGTCGAGGCTTCCATGGTCTTCTGGATGTTCGCCATGCCTTCACGCAGCAATGACACTTTCTGAATGATGTCTTCGGTCGAGCGTGACGTCTGGTTGGCCAGATCCTTCACCTCGGCTGCCACAACGGCAAAGCCTTTGCCAGCTTCGCCTGCGCGGGCAGCTTCGATGGTGGCATTCAAGGCCAGCAGATTGGTCTGGGCAGCAATATTTTCAATCACGGCAATAATCTGATTGATCTGCTCGGATGCGGTCGCCAATTCATCCACGCGACGCGATGTCTCTTCCACCGAATTGGCGATGTGAGACATGGTGGTGGACATTTTACGCACCGTGTCCTGACCATTGATCACGTTGGAATTGGTCTCTCTGGCTTCGTTGCTGACGCCATCGGAGTTGCGGGACAACTCTTCCACCGAGGAGACCATTTCGGTCGCGGCAGCCGAGATGGCCTGGCTGTTGTACGCCACATCTTCGGAGTTTTTACGCAGCAACGCGACCTGCAACATGATGTCGTTGATTTCGGCAACCGAGTGAGACATCTTGCCCAGATTGGCCACGTTGGAGCCACGCGCCTCTTTGGTCGCCATATCAACGGCGGCGTGCTCATAGCCAGTGATCGAAACACTCATGTCTGCAAAGGCGCGGAACAGCAAATTAGCAAGGATACCATCCAACTCCTTGCTTCTGAAGCTGTATTTCTTGGTGACGCTCGGGATCATTTTCATCAAAGCACGGCCATAGGCGGCAACATACCAATCGGTCGGAAGCCCAATGCGCTGATGAACAAGGCCCGTTTTGGTGGCTCGGGCCTCAGAATCCTCATCAAATGGCTGCGAGAAAAGCCGTTCCCAGTGGTCCTGTTGGCGGCCTTTCAGATTGTTCAAAGCCTCAGGGCTTTTCGGCAACAATTTACCGGCACAACTCTGACCAAGCGCCGCATGAAGTTCACTCACGACGTCCGGCAGATCCTTGGTCAGATACTTGTCGAGAATATCTGTCTTCCGATTATGGGGTATCCCACTTTTAAGAAAGTTCAATGCTTCCTTGCAGTTTTGCTGGTCCATATTTCACCCGCTTCCTTGGCTCGCGCACTAATTTCAAAATTGCAAAACAAAGCTAAGAATGTGTTTACACTGACAAAACTACCCCGGAAAACTATTCTGAAAGTATTGGAAGCCGTGACTATTTCCCAAGCCAGCATATCGCGCGCGGTTTCTTGATGGATCACTTCACCTGAATGCGCTGCAAAGCTCCGTGTCAGACCTGCAAACCCTGTTTACAGACGCGGGTGATCTGCTCCACAAACCGTGTTGTATTCAACCTCACTTTGAGATAGGCCTCCTAGAAACTCGTTATCCAATCCTTGGAAATGAACCCTCAATGTGCCTTATTTAGGAAGAGGGCAACGCCTTCGACCACCTTTTCCAATTGTTTGCAAAGGGCGTCGATCAGGTTGCTTTTGGGGTTGTCGTAGCGGACAAGAAGCCCAACCGGCCGTGAAGCAATCGAGTCAATCGCCACTTCAGAAACGGGAACGGGGTTGGGTGCTGGAACACAGCGTTTGGGTACGACGGATACTCCCAAACCGTGAAAAACCATCGTGGAAATCATCTGAATTCCATCCAGTTCCATGACTTCATCAACATTGATATTCTCTCTCACAAGCCAGTCATCAATCAACTGCCCTGACCAAAGTGATCGACTGATGCGGATGAATGGATAGGCTTCCAGAATTTCCCGCACATCGGTGAGCGGGGAATCCAGCGGTTGCAACAGGTGAAATGGTTCTTCCGTAATCGGGTGGAAGACGAGTTGCGATCCCAAAACAGGAGGTCGGCCGATAAAGGCCGCATCGATTAATCCGCGATCGACCGGAGCGACAAGATTTGCCGAATGTCCGGGAGCTGCCTGAATATGCAAGTCGGGGTAAGTGGCTCTCAATTGCTTGATGGCATAGGGAACGACGCCAGTCATGGCGGGTGAACATGGCGCCAATGTTCAGTTCACCTGAAATCTTGCTTTCGCCCCGCGCTTCTCGGCGTATTTGTTCATAAGCTTCAATGATTTCTATCGCCTTCGGGACGATAGCTTTACCACGCGCATTCAACTCGGGGATACGCCCGCGCCGGTCGAAAAGCTCGACCCCCAGATCAGCTTCAAATTGCTTCATTTGCATCGAAACCGCAGCCCGAGTGAGATGCTCATTAGCAGCAGCCGCAGACAGGCTGCCATGTCGAAAAATTGCCACCAGAGTTTTTAAACGGCGGAATGACATGCTGATCTCCTGCTGCATGTTTGAAGCGTAAAATATAGCCATTTAAAGCATTTGCTGAATTTATCAGCAACTCTGGGGTGTTGAGCCGCTATTTGTCAATGAAAATTTGACGTAATGTTAAATATTTCTAGATTGCGTAAAGTTTGTTTGACCAACTAGCATAAACAAAAAAGCAATCCGCAGAGTGTCTGTTCAAGATCCTCTTGAAACAATCCAAACGGCCCGCTCCATGAAGCGCTCTGTCCGAGGGACAAAGCAAGCTTTCTGGAAACGTAGAACTATGAGCAAATTTCAGTAGAAAGACCAAATGTCCGGAATAGTAAATATGAAGCTGCAATCGACGCAACCATCAGCGTCGCTGGAGGCCGCACAATTGGCTCGTGACATGCGAGCCAAAGGACACTAAAGTGATTTCGCTGGCGACCGGTGAGCCCGACTTTCCCACTCCCGAGCCAATCAAGCAGGCTTTGATTGACGCGCTGCAAGCCAATCATACAGGTTACCCCCCAGTGCAAGGGATTCCTGCTCTCAGAAAGGCAATTTGCGAGAAATTCAAATTCGATAACAAGCTCGACTACGACCCATCGCAAGTTATTGTCGCCAACGGCGTCAAACAAATCATCTTCAATGCGCTTGCCGTCAGTCTTGAGCCTGGTCAGGAAGTTATCATCCCAACGCCGGGTTGGGTGAGCTATTCGGAAATGGTGCGGCTCAATGATGGCGTGCCCATCGACTTGCCGACATCTTACGACGAGCGCTTCTGCATCTCTCCCGAAGCGCTGGAAAAGAAGATCACGGAACAAGACCCGGTGGCTGATCCTCAATAATCCATCAAATCCCACTGGCGCGGTCATGTCAGAAAAAGAACTGCGCGCAATCGCTGAAGTTCTGGAGCGCCACCCTCATGTTTATGTTCTAAGCGACGATATCTACGAGCATATCCGTTACTCCGATGAGGGATATTTCACGATTGCTCAGGCCTCTGATGCCCTCCTGGAACGCACCCTGACAACAAATGGCGTATCGAAATCCTGGTGCATGACCGGTTGGCGTATCGGCTTTGCGGCCGGACCCAAACCATTGATCGACGCCATGCGCGTCTATCAGAGCCAATCAACGGGCGGCGTCATGCATCCGGCTCAATATGGTGCCGTTGAAGCGCTGAACGGTCCACGTGACTTCATGGCCGACAATCTGGCCCAGTTCCGCCGTCGCCGAGATCTGGGCGTTGATTTGATCAACGGAACAGACGGCCTGTCATGCCATACACCGGATGGCGCATTCTATCTGTTCGTCTCCTGCAAGGACCTGATGAACGCGAAAACTCCAAGTGGAGCCATCATCAAGACCGATGGCGATCTGACTCGGTACTTTATCGAAGAGGCCGAAGTGGTCTGTGTCCCAGGCGCCGCTTTCGGGATGTCTCCCTTCTTTCGAATTTCATTTGCCTGCCCCATCGAAGACCTTGAGAAAGCATGTCTCAAGTTGCGGGCTTCAATTGCCAAACTGGAAATCTCTGTATCAGGAGAAGCACAATGAGTTTTGACTTCTCGTTGACCGCCATCAACCACCCCCTGTCTGTAGAGTTCGTTGAGAAGTTTCGGGATGTTTCATCCCCCGTAGCCAATGACTGCTACGGTCGGCGCAACATCATGGATACAGGCATCAAGCCACTTCGCCATGGAATGCGCATTCTTGGTCGGGCAGTAACAGTACAGCTGCCACCTAATGACAATTTGCTTCTGCATGTCGCTCTGCATTCCGCCGAGCCCGGCGATATCATCGTCGCGAATACCTGCAATGATCGTCATTCGGGCGTGTGGGGCGAGCTCATGACCAGAGCTGCCATCGCCAAAAAAATCGGCGGACTGGTGCTCGATGGCATGTGCAGGGATAGCGACTGGATCAGCGACAGCGGCTTTCCGGTGTTTGCGCGAGGCACATGCGCTCGCGGATCCCAGAAAACTGGGCCGGGGCACATGAATATTCCTGTGGCTTGCGGAAATGTGGTCGTTAACCACGGCGATATAATCATCGGCGACGACGACGGTGTCATGGTAGTTCCTGCCCGCGATGCCGAGGATCTGTTGCCACTCTGTCTCAATAAAATCACCTCAGAGAAAACCAGAATTGAAAATATCAAAGCTGGCTCGCCAAAACCCAAATGGCTGCCGGGCGCGATTGAAAAGTGGCAAGCCTCGTAGGCTTGAACGCTTCTAATTCTGGACATTGGCTATAAACAGGAGATGTAAATGAAAAAAGCTCTATTGCCTCTTATCTTCGCTGGACTTGTGCCTTAGCACCGCTGCTCAGGCTGCATATCCGGAGAAGAAAATTACCGTTATTGTTCCTTATGGTGCGGAGTGGCGGCAGCGACATCATGGTGCGCACGGTCGCTCCATTCGTCGAAAAATATCTCGGCAACGATGCCAACATCGTCGTTGAGAACCGCACCGGTGCCTCTGGTGTGGTCGGATGGACTGCCCTGCATGATGCCGAGCCAGATGGATATACGATCGGCATCATCACCACGCCTTCCATCGTGACAAAGGCCGATCGAAGGGAAAGCCAAGTTCACCTGGAAGGACTTCACAATCATCGCAAATATGGTGACCGACCCTGCAGCCCTTAACGTGAAGAAGGGCAGCGAGTTTACCAACGTCAAGGAAATGGTCGAATATGCCAAGGCAAATCCGAAAATCGTGACCATGGCGACGGGCAACTTCGGTGGCGACGATCATCTGGCTGGCTTGCAGCTGGAAAAAATGACCGGCGCCGAATTTACCTTTGTTCCCTTCCCCGGTGCTGCTGCACGAAATGCCACGATGGGCGGCCACGTTGCCGTAGGCAGCTTCAACCTTGGTGAAGCCGTCAACTATCAGGACAGCATCGACATCTTGGGTATCATGGCTGAAGAGCGCTCCGAACTCGCTCCCGACGTTCCCACTCTGAAAGAACAGGGCTATGATATAATTGCGTCTTCGCAGCGTGGGTTCGCCGGTCCCCAAAGGCATGCCTGAGGAAGCCGTGGAAAGCCCTACAAGCTGCGTTGCTCAAGGCTTTGGCAGATCCGGAATTCCAGGAGAATGCGAAAAAGCAGGGTGTGGTTCTGAACTTCCAGACAGGTGATGACTTTGCCAAGGGCCTTGATGCATTCGACAAGAACATGAGAACCATCTGGGAAACATCTCCCTGGTTGAAATAATTGAATAGGGGTGCATCGTGAAATCCATTCACAATGATGTCGTCTTGGGTTCAAGCGCGGCAATTCTTGCCGCGCTTGGTTTTTGGCTCGCCACGGGCTTCAGCCCAGAAGCCCGTGTCTTTCCTCTTCTTGTGCTGGGGCCAGCTGTGCCGACCGGTGTCATTATCGCCGTTCGCGGGCAGATGCGACTTAACCGGTCGGGGGAAAATCCAAACTTCTTTATAAGCCCGTCACGTTTCTTTCTCGCCGCCGCCGTGATGGTTCTCGCTCTCATCGGCCTGGACTATCTCGGCTTCCTGACGACTTCGGCAATCGTCATTCCCGTCATGAGTTATCTGCTCGGTTACCGCAAGCCTCTGCCTGTGCTGGCGACGACGCTTATATTCCTGGCAATTATCTACATCGTTTTTGTTCAGATCCTGTCGCGCCCTCTGCCTCAAGAAATCTGGACGAGACTTGGAGGTTGATTTGGATCTTTTCTCTCCTCTTTTGTCTGCAATCCCGGCAGTCCTGACCTTTCCGAACCTGTTGGCAATGGTCGGGGGCGTTTTGGCTGGCATCATTGTCGGCGCCTTGCCGGGCCTGACTGCGACTATGAGCATCGCGGTGCTGCTGCCGCTCACTTTCACAATGGATCCGCTGGTAGCGCTCGGGATGATGGCTGGCATCTACAATGGTGCCATGTATGGCGGGGCCATTCCTGCCATCCTGCTTCGCATTCCCGGAACGCCCGCTGCCATTGCCACCACCTTCGACGGATATCCGTTGGCACAGCAGGGCAAGGCCGGATATGCGCTGCAAGTCGCCTTGCTTTCCTCTGCATTCGGCGGCATGGCAAGTGCCGTTGCCATGATGCTCGTCGCACCACCCCTGTCTCTCGTGACGCTCTCCTTTGGCCCGCCTGAGGTTTTCTGGGTCGGCGTCTTTGGCATGTCCGCGGTGTCGGTTTTCCTTGGCGAGGATTTGCCAAAAGGCTTTCTGGCGGCTCTTCTGGGGCTGTTTATCGGCATGATCGGGCTCGATCCCGTCATGTCTACGGACCGGTTCACCTTTGGTCAGCTGGAGCTGGAATCGGGTATCGACATCGTCGTCCTGATGGTCGGACTTTATGCCATTCCGCCATGTCTGGATATGGCCGAAGAGACACTTCTGAAAGCCAAGCATAGCCAGAAGCTCAAATTTTCTCCCTTCCTCGAAACCATTCGGGAAATCCCGAGGTTTTTCAAAATTTGGAGCTGGGCATATCTCTACGGCATCATCATCGGATTGCTTCCGGGAGCCAGCGGCAGCTTCGTTTCCTTTCTTGCGTATGAGCGCGCCAAGAAAATGTCAAAATCACCAGAGACCTTTGGCAAGGGCAATCCGGAAGGCATCGCCGCTTCGGAGTTTGGCAACAACGCTGACAATGCCGCGGCCCTCATTCCAACGGTCACGCTCGGTATTCCGGGAAGCTCCGTCGCCGCCGTTATCATGGGTGGACTTCTGGTTCACGGTCTTCAGCCCGGCCCTGATCTGTTCCGCAACAGTGCAGATATTATTTACGGCTTCATGATCCAGATGTTCCTGACATCGCTTATCCTGATTCCTCTGGGCGGATCGTTTGCGACCAACTTGTTTGCGCAGGTTCTGCGCATTCCAAGAGCACTGCTGGTCGGACTTATTCTTTGTCTGAGCATCGTGGGCGCTTACTGCGTTCAGAATTCGATATTCGATGTTTGGTTGATGTTCGGCTTTGGCCTGCTCGGTTATGTCATGAGCAAGACCGGCCTACCTTTGGCACCCGTTGCACTGGGAGTTATTCTGGGCCCTCTTATCGAAAGCAATCTGAGGCTGTCTCTTTTGCTCGACGTGAGAGGGGAATATATTCTTTTCACGCGTCCGATTTGCATGGTTTTGATTAGCCTGTTGATCATCACCACAGTTCTGCCGCCAATCTGGAAGCAAATTGTTCTTCGCAGGGAAAAGCAAATGCTAAACAAGCAATGAGGCCCAAACAAATGCGAGATACCTGCCCTCCCGGTCGGCGCGACAAGCTTGCAATGCCAGATCCAGAATACAGGCGTGCAACAGGATCGCGAAGCATCTGAACGCAAGCATGATCAAGCCGACATTCATGCTTCCAGAGCGATCAAGCAAAATGGATCCCTTTGCCGACTGGAATGGCGATCCCGCAGCGTATGGGCTTGAGCGGCTAAAGTATGATGGAAAACTGCCCGCATGGCAGGAGCACATGCGGGCAGAAAAGCAGTTCGATTTGTTCCAAGGCTTCGGAGGAATGTGTATTCCGCCTTCGGTTTTTAGCAAAAGCCTAAGCCAAGGAAGATTACGCGATCAGCCTGCGACCGTGGCTTCAGGCTGCCCGGACTTCTGCCAGAAAACGCTCCACTTGAACTCTGAGCTGTTCTGACTTGCTGCTAAGTTCGCCAGCGGTACTTGTAACCTGAGTTGCCGCTGTTCCCGTTTCGCCTGCTGACTTCGACACGAATAGAATGTTTTCAGTCACTTCCTGAGTACCGCGAGCGGCCTGTTCGACATTGCGGGCAATTTCTCCGGTGGCCGACGATTGCTGTTCAACTGCAGAAGCAATACTCGAAGCGATCGTATTCATTTCGCCGATCGTTTTTCCAATCTCCTGAATAGCTCTCACCGCCTCATCGGTTTCCAGCTGAACGGTGCTGATCTGCTGGCTGATTTCCTCAGTTGCCTTGGTGGTTTGGCTTGCGAGTTCCTTAACTTCGCTGGCAACAACCGCAAAACCTTTACCGGCATCGCCAGCTCTGGCGGCTTCGATCGTCGCGTTGAGTGCCAAGAGGTTTGTTTGCTCGGCAATAGCAGAAATCAGATTGACCACATCGCCGATCTTCTGAGAGGCGGTCGCAAGACCTTGGATCTGCCGATCAGTCTGTTCTGCCTGGGATACAGCGCCCCCGGCTATCTCGGATGATTGGGTTACCTGTCTGCTGATTTCCGCAATTGAACTCGTTAGTTCTTCCGTCGCACTGGCAACAGTTTGAACGTTTGCCGCGGCCTGTTCTGCGGCGCTCGCAACCGACGTCGCTCTTTGGTTGGTGTCGTTGGCAATGCCGGAGACTGCACCAGCCGTGCTTTCCATTTCTTTGGAAGCAGTGGAAGTTGCGGCTAGCAAATCACTGGCATCTACATCGAACTGTTGCGTCAACGTCGCAATACGCTGCGCCCGTTCTTCCCTGCGCTTTGTTTCCTCGGCGGCACCAAGTGTCAGCTCATCGGCCTTGATCATATTGTCCTTGAAGACTTGTACGGCCACAGCCATATCACCGACTTCGTCAGTTCTTTCCTGATAGGGTATCTCGGCTGACGTATCATGCCCTGCCAGCTTCTTCATGGAATGGGTTATATTGACAATTGGCTTTGCAATACCGCGTGCGGCAAGAAACATAACAAAGGTTGCAGCCGCGCCGACGATTACGCCGAGAATGATCATCCACATGGTGGCAGCCTCGGAGCGTTCAGTAAGCTTGATCTGCAATTGATTGACATCTGCAAGCGCCACTGCCTTGGGCACTGAGATCACAACTGTCCACGGCGTGTTATCTTCACTAAGGACGATAGGCGAAAAGATATCGATCTCTTCGAACTTGCCATCGTCCATGACAGTGGACTTACCCTTGGCCATTGAAGCCATGCGCTCTGACCAGCTTGTTCCGGCTGCGGCAACCTTTTTGCCAATGAGATTGGCATCTTCACTATATGCAACGATCAGCCCGTTATCACTGATGATGCTCACGCTTCCCTGACCCTCAAACAGGCCAGCATCGACGTTCTTGACTAGTTTTTGCACGAAGTTCAGATTGAAATTGGCGCCGGTAATACCGTGAAACTTGCCGTCAATCATGACGGGAACGGCAAAAGTAGCAAGTGAAACCAACTTTCCTTGATCGAGATAGGTCAGCGGGCCGATGACGCGTTCTTTGCTGGTTGAACGCGGATCTAGATACCACGCCCCCTTCTGCAAACCGTATGAAGCCATTGACGTGTCTTCATACTCCACAAGGGCCTGTACCACTGCTTTGCCTGACTTGTTTTTAGTCCAGTAAGGAAGGAAACGACCAGTGTCATCGGAGCCGATATCGGTGCGGTTCCGATAAGTCGCATCATCGCCATCCAGTGCGTTGGGCTCCCAGGCCGAGTATGTGCCGTTGATGGTGCTGTTTTGCTCGACGGTATGACGGAGGATACCATTGAATTTCTCGCGCCGGATCTCAGCAGGCAAACCTTCGCTCGCCGAGGCTAGTTTCGAAAACGTCGTCGCCATGTTGCGTGCGGTCTGGATCCCTACGCTCAACCTGGACTTGATGGCTCCCGCTTGAAGGCTGGCTTCATTCAAGAGGCGCGCTTTGATTTGTCCATCGATAATGCCCTTGGCGGTTTCCCCAATATACTGGTTCGTGTCGCGAGAGAAAAACAGTGATGTTACCACCAATGAAATAACAGTAAGGGCAATGCAGAAGATCGAAAATATTGCAATCTTAGATTGAATACCGCCGAGGCGAATAAATCCATGACTTTTCATTTTTAAACCTTTCGAACTTCGACCACAGGGCCAGGATTTTATTTATCCATTGTTTCAAGAGAGCTGAAAAATTTCATTGCTTTATCGCTACAGCAAAAGTCCAAAGAATATCTTTAGATTTTATTTTTGCATTGATTGCAATATTCGCAGTAATTAATGAATGATTTCATTTTGAAGTTAAAAATACGCTAACGGTACATTTAAAGATAGCGAGGTCGGGAAAAGATAAAGTAATAATTATTCTCACATTTTGTTTTTGTGCGGCTTCCTCATGATGGATGAAGGGGAAGATTGAGGTGACCGATAATAGTGTCAGTGCCTCGATGGATGATGAGATTTCGATAGTCCAAGGCCGTATCAAGGGTCAGCTGCCCCTCGGCGACGCATCGCTTTCGTGCCGGGCACTGAATGAAGTACGCCTTCGTCGCCCAGCATCGGCCGGAATTTTCTATTCGTGCCGTGTGTCGGTGCTTGTCTATCCATCCCAGTGATTTTTATGCCCGGCTGAAGCAGCCCTTGAGTAACAGGGCGCTTGAAGACCAGAGGCAAACGGATCTGATCCGACAAGTCTGGGATGATAGTGGTATAGTGACAAAGTCTATGGCTATCGCAAGATCCATGATGCCCTTCTGGACATGGGCTAGAGCAGTTGCCCCAATCGCGTTGCCCGGCCAGTCCATCTGTTCTCAGGTGTTATGCAATTTTAGGCTGTTTTGTGCAGGGTTCTAGGTTTCGTGGGGAAACGGGAGCAAGCGACCCTTTTCAAGTTGGAAACTTTGTGTACAGACAGCTTTGCGCAATCTGTCATCATGACTGATGACGATGAGGGCGATCCCCCGAGCGGCCAGGACCGGCAAAAGAGCTTGCCAGATCTGTCGGGCGGAGATGGCATCAAGCTGTGCTGTGATCTCATCACAGATGAGTAGTCGCGTTGTCGGTAGAATGAGGCGGGCGAGTGAGACGCGCGCTAGTTCTCCTCCGGATAGTTCTCGTGCCAGTCGGCCATACCATTCAGATCGAATTCCGAGGCCTTCGAGGATGGTGCTATCGACGACACCGCCATTTTTGAGAATATCAGAAACAGACCAGCGAGGATCGACCGCCATTTCCGGAGACTGCGGTGCCAGCTGCACCGGCGAAGCGTCCTTGAGACTGGAGAAACCCTCCCCATTCCATGAGACCCTACCCGCCTGAGGATGGATTTGTCCGGCCAGAATCCGGCCCAGCGTCGTCTTTCCGATGCCAGAAGGACCGGCAACACCGATCCGGGCATTTTCTTCCACATCAAGATCAGCATGATCCAGGATCAACGTGTCCCCAAATCGATGGACCAGCCCTTCAGCCCTGAGCATGTGTTTGCCTTTCTTGCGTGTTGGGAGCAAAATTTACCCAATTTTGCGCTTGCCATAGGGCCTTGGTAAAGGGATGCACAAGCGTACCCCGATGAAAGGCCTTTGCTGTGGTTGCCTCCACTTGTGTTCCTTCTTCAAGGATCACCATCTGGTTGGCAATCTGAACCAAACGCAAGAGATCGTGACTGATCACGAGGATCGCCTTACCACTTTCTGCGAGAGATGCGAGAAGCGTCATAATGCGATCAGCGGCATTCCCATCCAGGCCCGCAGTCGGCTCATCAGCGATGATACAGTCCGCCCCAGTCGCAAGTGCCGTTGCCAGCAATACGCGTTTGGCCATGCCACCTGAGAGTTCGTGGGGCCGTTGCTCAATGCTTTCGGGAGAAAGGCCGAGCGTCTCGAACATAGCGGGCACATCGCAAGTCCGACCGGCAAGCTTTGCGAACCGATCGACCTGACGGCCAACCGGGCAAAGCGGATCCAGAGCATCCCGGCTTTGCGGAGCCAATGCCAAGGAGCCTTGCTTTAACCGTCCGTGATCAAATTCCATTCTTCCGGAAATTTCAGCGTTGTGTGGCAGATTGCCAATGAGTGCCTCAGCAATCAGGCTCTTGCCAGCCCCGGATCCACCAACCAACCCGGCCAGTTCGCCGCGTGGCAGACTGAAGGAGACATCCCGGATCGGAACAAGCCGGGTACCATCATGCTGCCGGAAATAAACAGACAGTTTTTCAACCACCAGCATCAGGCTACTCCTTCGTCAGGATCGGACACACGGCGCAAGGATTCCCCGAAAATCTCGAAGGATAAGGCTACGAGCAGCAGGCCAAGGCCGGGGAAGAAAGCAAGCCACCACAGGCCCGAGCCGAGAGCCCGCAGGGATTCTGACAGAATGACACCAATGGAGGGTAGATGCGGTGGAACGCCCAGACCGATGAATGAAAGGCCAGCCTCGTGCAAAATTGCGTGCGGAAAGATCAGAACGAAGCCTGCGATGATTTGAGGAATAAGATGAGGCAGTAAATGACGCTGAGCGACCCAAAATGGGCTACGTCCCAGCCCGCGCGAAACGGCGACATAGTCTGATGCCAAGACTCTTTGGGTCTCGTGGCGCAACACGCGTGCCAAACGAGGCCAATGGGTCAAGCCAACACCGAGGACGACACCCTTAACACCACCTCCCGCCGCGTAGGAAACGAGCATCAGCAGCACGAAATGAGGCAAGCCAAGAAACAACTCTGTGGCAATTCCAACAATATGATCTGTGGTTCTGTTAATTGTCGACAGAAGTCCGAGCATGATTGCCAGAGCGGTTGAAACAATTCCTGCGAACAGCCCAATACCAATGGATTGGCCGAGCGCCAACACAGTGCGCAACAGCATGTCTCGGCCCAGCAGATCCGTGCCGAAGACATGCTCCAAAGACGGTGGGAGCATTCGCAGTGAAGGACTAACGCGAAGGTCATCAGAGGAGACCAACATAGAATAGACAAAAACACCAATCACAAGCGTCAAAGCAACAAGACCGCTCATGATCGCCTGCTGCCGAATGCGAGAAGCATGCTTTCGACCTGAAGTAGCCTCAACCCGTCCGGTTTGTTCCGACCACTCATCAATGAGCGCTTTCTCAGTGAGATCCGTCACAATTGCCCCTCACATTCCATGTCGTTTTCTATCGTGGAAAGCCGTGCTTTTCGGCGTCCTTTGCGTCCATCAGACGCTCTTTCTCGCAAGCGGGGATCGAGCAGATATGCGCAGATGTCCGCTAGCATGTTACCAACAAACACCACAGCCAGTGTCGCGAGTGCGACGCCCATCAGGAGCGGTGCATCGGCTCCTTTGGCCGCGCGGACAGTCGCTTCCCCCAAACCTGGCCAGGAAAAGATGCTTTCAGCGAGAACCGAGCCGCCGATCAACTCTCCCGCCCCCACCAGATGAACTGTGAGTGCAGGGCCAAGTGCGTGGCGCAGCCCGGGACCCATAAGAAGCGGCAAGTCTCGAGCGCCATGAGCCTTGAGGTGACGTGCTGCGGGTCCTTCCAAAAATGCGCGAGCCCTCGCTCTCGTATGCAGGATGAGCGGTGCGATGCCAACAATCGATACGGTGATTGCAGGTAAGATAAGATGGCGCAACCGGTCACCCAGCGTCACCTCGGTCATGGTCAGACCGGGTGATGAAGAACAGCAGGCGGGAAGCCAGCCAAGCTGAACAGAGAACAAGGCAATGAACAGGAGAGCCAACCAGAAGCTGGGACTAACAGCCAGTGTTACGGCAAAGGCCCGGATGAACCTGTCTGGCCAATGACCTCTTGTTGCTGCAGCAATCAACCCCAACGACGTGCCGATGACAAAGGAGAAAAGAAAGGCCGCACCGATCAATGATATTGATGCAGGCCAGCGGGCCATAATTACCTCGCTGACCGGAGCATTGAACAGCATGCTGTCGCCCAAGTCTCCTTGGAGAAGATGGGAGAGCCAGCGCAGGAATTGTTCTGGCACAGGATCATTAAGGCCCCAGGCCTCGGCAATCGCCGCGCGTTGTTCCGGCCCGACCAGAGCGACACGCGCTCCCACATAGGCTTGCACCGGATCAACCGGGGCAAGTCTGATAAGGGTGAACAGGCCGATCATCGCCAATGGCAGCAGCCACACGAGACGGATGAGGCGCTCGCGCAGCAGCCTTATGAGCCAATGAGACCCGCTCATTCACAAGTCCATTTCCAGGACGGAAGCCCTTGCGTGATTGGGTAGCCATGGCCATGGGGTTCAATCTGTACGGGGCCGATGTCGAGGCAATCGCTGATCCAATAGGCATGGTCGATGTTGACCATCCAGGCCCAAGGCGCGTCGCCCTTGGCGCTGAAGCCTGTTTCTCCATCCCATTGTGCTGCCTTCCATTCAGGAAGAGACGCTTCAAAACTCGCGGCAGACTGAGCGGCATCCAAATGGGCATCTACGGCACGATTTCGATAGTAGCCCGTATTGTACCATTCAACACCAGCATTGCTGCCGTAATACAGGGCATAGATCTCTGATGGATCATGGGATCCCCATCCGAACAGAATTGCGCTGGCATGCATTTCATTGCCGATGGCATCCCAACTCAGTCCGCGGGGTTCCGCGATGATTCCGAGCGCACGCATCTGTTCCGCAGCCCCCAGGGCCAAGGCTTGGCGCAGGGAATCAGAGGCTGGGTAAATAAGCGGGAAACGGGCTTCCAACCCATCTTTTTCGCGGACGCCATCGCCATTGTCATCACGCCATCCCGCGGCATCAAGTGTCGCTTTCGCAGCCTTCACGTCGCTGCCTTTAACGCGTGCATCGGGATTGTCCCAAGGCAGACCATCAACCGGACCGTAAGCGGGCGTGCCATGTCCATTAAGGGCGAGGGCTACCAATGCCTTCCGATCAAGGCCCTGGTTAATCGCAACGCGAATGGCACGATCAGCCGTCACGTCGTTGCCAATTGGCACACCATCTTTTGTTTGGCTACCAGAGGGAAGCATGGGAAATGAAATTCCTCGGTTGTCGACCGTGTCGACATATTCAACATGCATTCCACTCGGGACCTGTTCAGCGTCTGTTGGCGGAACGGCAACCAGATGCGCCGCTCCAGATCGTGCCAAATTGAGCGCCACTGTCTCCTCACCAAAGACGAATGTTACACGCGGAAAAGAAATCTTTTCGCCATACCAATATGGATTGGGTTCGACAATCAATTGCTCGCCTTCTCTCCACTCAACCATCTTGAATGGTCCGGCTCCGATCGGATGACGCGCATAATCATTGCCATAGCTGTCTTTCGGCACAATGCCAAGAGCCACGAGATGCGAGGTAAATGTGATCTGTGGTTTGGTGAGTTCCAGTTCGACTGTGAAGGGCGAGGTAGCGCGCGCTTCCTTGAGGACTTTCATGTCCGTCAGACCACCTGCGTCTCTTGCCTTGTTGAAGGTAAAGGCAACATCCTTAGCAGTCAGCGGAGAGCCATCCGAAAATTTGGCGTCCTCACGCAGAGTAACTGTCCAAACGAGGCGGTCATCAGACAGAGACCAGTCGGTTGCCAGGTCGCCCACCATCTTCAGATCAGCATCGTGACGCAGCAACGTTGCCTGAAACAGGGGATTGCCATAACGGCCCCATCCCATGATCGGATCAAAACCGGTTTCCGGCTCTCCACCGATAGCCAGCACCAATGGAGGTGGGGCCGCAATGGCGTTGGTAACAAACACAAGTGATGCAAAAACTGAGGCAAGCAACAGCTGGCGGCGCATGATCTTCTCCGTAGTATGAATTTTATGTCGTAATATCATACTATTTTTGTATACGAAAGTTTGAAATGCTGCGAAGTTGCAAACCTCGTCTTTGGAACTAGCTCTTCTGCAAAAAACCGTTTGTCTGATGTGGAGACAAAACAAAATAATGCCTTGCTTTGAAAGAATGAAGACATTGCAGGATGGGGCAGGTCTAGGCGGAAAATCCAGACATAGGCAAGATTGAGAGGCACTTCTTACCGATCTGCATGGCAATAAGGGCAACACTTGGTCGCTACACAAAATGTACAGAGGGTGACCTCTTTTTCGAGATCGACTCTGTTGTGATCAACAAGGTTGAAAGATAACGAGACGCCTACCCGGTGTCGGCCCGATCACGGCCTCAGCGATTGTCGCAACGATCGGCAATGGCGACCGAAAATTTCATTCGTTGACATGCGCCAAATAATTAATTAACTTAGTTAGTAAATTAATGGAGGCGACATGCAATCAACAGCCGGAAAGATCCTTACTGTTCTGAGGGAACAAGGGCCATGTTCACGGGCAGAATTGGCTCGTACAATCGGGCTATCGACGGCTGCTATTTCCAAATTCACCTCCGAACTGCTTGAAGCGGAGGTGGTGCGAGAAGTCGAGGTCACGGGAAAGCCGTCCGTCGGACGCCCCTCTATTGATCTTACCTTGAAGCCTGATGCCTATTTCATGATCGGTGCCCACATAACCGTGGGGCGCGTCGAGGTCGTGATGACCGATATCCTGATGCAGCAGATCGCATCGGCCCATTTCGACATCGCGCACGACATCGCCATCGATGTGTTGGTCGGTCGCCTCGCCCAGACCATCGAGGAGCTAATCAGCAAGAGTGGTTTGCAGCGCTCTCGCATTCGCGGTATTGGGCTGGCCGTTCCGGGTGCTGTCGACAGTGCAGGACGGGTCAACCTGTTTTCTTCCTTCTCGCAGTGGAGCAACATTCCCTTTGCCGATCTGTTGGAGTCACAGCTAAGCCTGCCGGTGACCCTTGCGCATAACGCGGCGGCCATTGCGCTTGCGGAATCCCGTTACGGTGCGGGCCGAGAGTGCGAGCGCGTGCTCTATGTCTATATGGGCGGGGGCATTGGCGCTGGCATCACCTACAGCCGAGCGAGAGTGGCCAATTCAAGCCGCGGGCGTCATGTAGAGCTGGGACATATCGTCGTCGGCTCCGATGGCGCGCAGTGCAAATGTGGCAAGTCGGGTTGTCTTGAGGCGGTGTTCTCCGAAGGTCCGCTTCTTGCACTATTAGGGCTCGACAAGGTGCCTGAGAGCGGGCTTCTCGATGCGCTCATGAAGACCGAGCACTGGGAAGATCGCTACGAGAATTTCCTCAGCACACTGGCGACGACAGCTATTCTTCTGTTGCCCGATATGATCGTTCTGGGCGGCCATCTGGGGGTCGCGCCCGCGTCCTTCTATGAACGCCTGGAAAAGGATCTGGCCAAGCGGATTCTGGTACCCCAGCAGCGCAATCAGCTGCATGTCATGCGCACATCCTATTTAAGCGACGCCGGAGCGATCGGAGCGGCCTGTGCCGGCCTTGAGCAATTCATCTTTGGCAATCCGCAATTTTCATCGAGCCGAGGCCGGACCTATCGTAGATGATAACCGGCCGATCGGGAGGAACGGTTCTGGGAGGAACATGTGTCGGAAGAAATCAAGAAGCCAGGCCTCTTGGGGCTCGCCCCGGGCAAGCTTGCCGCAATCGGCCTTGGGACAACATCGTTTGTCCTAGGGATCGGTCTATGGGCGCTGGCCACCAGCGCAGGGGCATTTTCACTGCCCAGCCCTTTCGAAGTTGCGACACGTTTCGTCGAGCTTGCACGGAATGGTCAGCTTTTCGTCGATGTGCTGGCCTCCATGCGTCGTGTGGCGTTCGGCTTTCTGCTCGGCGTGTCCATTGCTGTGCCCGTGGGCTTCCTCATGGGCTGGTACCGGATTGCCCGCGGTCTGATTGAACCCTGGATCCAGTTTTTCCGGGTGATCCCGCCACTGGCAATCATTCCGCTGGCCATTGTGACCATGGGAATTGATGAGACACCCAAGATTTTCGTGATCTTTCTGGCGGCTTTCCTGTCTTCGGTGGTGGCGACCTATCAGGGTGTGATCAATGTGGATCGGACCTATATCAACGCGGCCCGCGTACTTGGCGCTTCGGATTTCACGATTTTCAAATCTGTGATCGTGCCAGCTTCCACTCCCTTCATTCTCGTCGGCTTCCGTATCGGCCTTGGCTCCGCCTGGGCAACCGTGGTGGCGGCCGAGTTGATCGCCGCCCAATCGGGACTTGGCTTTCGGATGCAGCAGGCACAGCTCTATTACGATCTGCCGACAATCTTCGTCAGTCTTGTTGCCATCGGCATTCTGGGGCTGATCATGGATCGACTGGTCGGCCGCCTCGACGAATATTTGACCCGCTGGCAGGAAAAGGGTGCGGCATGACACAGCAAGCAGAGCCAAAGATTGTCTTCCGGAATGTCGACAAGAAGTTCGGGGACGGCCCCACTGCCTTCGAGGCGCTCAAGGATTTCAATCTCGAAATCGCAGATGGTGAGATCGTGACCGTTGTCGGTCCGTCCGGCTGTGGCAAGTCAACGGTCATGAACATCGCAGCAGGCTTGCTTCCCCTGACAAGCGGGCAGTGTCTGGTCCATGGCAAGGCCGTGACGGGCCCGGGTCCGGATCGGGGCGTGATCTTTCAACAATATGCCCTGTTTCCCTGGCTGACGGTGCGCAAGAATGTCGAGTTCGGACTCAAACTGCAAGGCATGCAAGCTGCGGAACGTCGGGAGCGAGCCGAGCATTATATCGACATGGTCGGTCTGATCGAATTCGCCGATGCCTTGCCCAAGATGCTGTCGGGCGGCATGAAGCAGCGTTGCGCGATCGCCCGTGCCTATGCGGTCAATCCGGAGGTCCTTTTGATGGATGAGCCGTTCGGAGCGCTCGATGCGCTGACCCGCGTGCGCCTTCAGGAACAGTTGCTGGAGACCTGGGCAAAGGACAAACGCACGATCATGTTCATCACCCATGATGTGGACGAGGCGGTTTTTCTTGCCAACCGCGTCATTGTGATGGCTGCCCGTCCGGGCCGTCTCAAGGAAGTTATCGATGTAAACCTGCCCTATCCAAGAAATGACGATGTCCGGCTATCGGAGGAATTCCTGCGTATTCGAAACGCAGTTTGGCGTGGCGTCTATTCTCGAAATGAGGACGCTGCTTGAAAAGTGGAGGAGATAAGGAAAATGAAACTGTCGAAGAGAGGATTGCTCAGGACCATCGGTCTTGGCGCAGCCGGTATGGCAATGAGCCTGTTGGCTGGTGGTGTATCCCTTGCTGGTACTGACCAAATCAAAATGGGCTATATCGCCGACTATTTCGGCACATCCATGGCAGCGATTGCCACGGAAAAGGGACTTTGGGAAAAGCATGGCCTTGAGGCAGAACTCAAGGTGTTTACCAATGGCCCAATTCAGGTTCAGGCGCTTGGTGCAGGATCCCTCGATTTTGCCTATATCGGACCGGGGGCACTTTGGCTGCCGGCCTCTGGCAAGGCAAAGGTGATCGCGGTCAACGCTCTTGGCTACACCGACCGTGTGATCGCTCAACCGGGGATCGAAACCATAGCCGATCTTAAGGGCAAGAAGGTTGGCGTGCCGGAAGGGACTTCAGGCGACATGCTCCTGCGTCTGGCACTGGAACGCGCTGGCATGACGCTGGATGACATCGAAGTGGTGCGCATGGACCCGAGCACGGTTGTCACCGCATTCGGGTCGGGCCAGGTGGATGGTGCCGGGATCTGGTATCCGTTCGTTGATGTGATCCACAAACGCATTCCCGACATGAAGGAATTGTCTTCCAACGAAGATTTCTTCCCAGATGTGGCCTTCCCGTCGAGCTTTATCGTTGGCGGCGACATGATCAAGAATGAAGCGGTCATCAAGAAGGTCAATGCTGTTATCAAGGAAGCACTCGATTTCCGCCGCGACAACATGGAGGAAGCCGTCGACATCACCGCCAAGTTCCTCAATGTACCGAGAGGCCCGCTGGCAGCAGAAGCCAAGCTAGCCTTGTTGCCAAGCTCTGAAGAGCTGGAAAAACTCACCCGCGAAGGCAAGGTGGATGGCTGGTTTGACACGCTTGCCGGGCTCTATGCAGCGTTTGGCAAGATCTCCGATCCGCTGCCTGCCAAAGACTTCTATCTCTCGGACCTCTATGCCGAGTGACAAGAGGCAGGCTGTGGCAGGCCCCAATGGCACAGTCTGCTTATTCATTTGAAACGGTTGGATGGCGAGATCAACATAATCCCGCCATCCGGCACTGGAGCCGCCCCTCACCCGGGCGGGAATTTCGCACGAATAACAAGATAAGGATGCCGCAATCATGCGCCCCAACATCATTTTCATTATGTCGGATGATCACGCCTCTCGGGCGATTTCCGCCTACGGGGCTGGCCTGAACCACACCCCCAATCTGGATCGTCTTGCTGACGAAGGGATGCGACATGATGCGGTCTATGTCACCAATTCCATTTGCACACCAAGCCGCGCTGCTATTCTGACGGGCACCCACAATCACGTGAACTGCGTCACCACTCTGGATACTCACATCGACAATCGCCTGCCCAACGTCGCCAAGCATCTACGCTCAGGCGGATATAGAACGGCGATTTTCGGCAAGTGGCATCTGGGTGAAGGCAAGCAACACGAGCCGACCGGCTTTGACGAATGGGCTGTTGTTCCGGGTCAGGGCGACTATTGGGACCCCATGTTCATCCATCCCGAAGGCGAACGTCGCCATGAGGGCTATGCAACGGACATCATCACTGACATGTCGATGGACTTCATTGATCGCTGTGGAGATGAACCGTTTTTCCTGATGTGCCATCACAAGGCACCGCACCGCAATTTCCAGCCCCATCCGCGCTATGACCATCTTTGGGCGAACGAGGATCTGCCGCTGCCGGAAACCTTCAACGACACCTACGAGAACCGGGCCGCAGCCGCCGAAGCAGCCAAGATGCGCGTGAAATCCGACATGACCTATGACGATCTTGGTCTTGTGCAGCCAGAGGGGCCCGCGAGCAAGGTCGGTGAGCTTCTGACCGACTATTGGCATCAGCGCAAGATCCCCGAGTTGGCTCCCGGCGAAAGCATCACGGTGATCGACCAGAAAACGGGCGAGAATTACACCTTCAACGATCCCCAGTCCTTCGCAGAGTTCAAGTATCAGCGTTACATGAAGCGCTATCTGCGAACCATTCAGGGGATCGATGACAATGTCGGTCGTCTGCTCGATCATCTGGATGCTCTTGGCAAAGCAGAGAACACCATCGTCATTTACACCTCGGATCAGGGGTTCTTCCTTGGCGAACACGGCTGGTTCGACAAGCGGTTCATGTATGAGGAATCGCTGCAAATGCCCTTCCTGATCCGCTATCCCGCCGCCATCAAGCCCGGCTCGGTCAGCGCCGACATTGCCTGCAATGTCGACTTCGCACCCACCTTTCTTGATTATGCGGGCCTGCCCATCCCCAGCTACATGCAAGGAAACTCGATGCGTCCCGTGGTCGAAGGCAATACGCCTGATGATTGGGACCAACTCGCCTATCATCGCTACTGGATGCACAATGACGAGATCCACCATGCCTATGCCCACTATGGGGTGCGGGATCCGCGTTACAAGTTGATTTACTGGTACAACGACGATTTGGGCCAAATCGGTGCTCATCCCAATTCTGCTCCACCCGAATGGGAGCTGTTCGATTGTGATGAGGACCCGCACGAGCTCAAGAATCTTGCCTCTGATCCTGCCTATAAGGATGCCTTCAAGGACATGCTGGAAAAGATGGATCGGAAGATGGCCGAGATTGGCGATGTGCCTGAACACGACACGGCAAAGGTGATTTCAAGTCTTTGAGATTTCCCGTTGCCCCTCCCAAGGCGACGTGATGCCCTGCCGATGACCGCATCGGCAGGGCAGACCTCAAGGTTTGCCCAAACGGGCGATAAGTTGGAACAGATATCATGCAAATGGCCATGGTTATGCATCGTTGGTTGCGGTTCATTCGGGTGAGATGGACGCAGCATTATCAACCTGAAAAATACTATATGCGCGGGCCTGGTCCGGCTTGCAAAACAACCCGCATACAGGCAGAATCCAGCACAAAGAACAATAAGGGCCCGTCCGACTGACTGGCCCAGGCCCGAACAACAACACCGGGCACCAACCAGATATCAAGGAGCGTGCGCTGCATGGAGGCGATGAAGGACCAACCCTTTCAGGTGATGGCAAAGCCCATCGGGCCGCGGTGCAACCTTGACTGCAAATATTGCTACTATCTGGAAAAGGAAAAGCTGTATCCCGAAACAAAGAAATTCGAGATGCAGGCCGACGTGCTGGAGACCTATATCCGCGACTTCATCGCCTCGCAGGTTCGCCTCAAGGTGCCGGAAATCTGGTTCAACTGGCAAGGCGGCGAGCCGACCATTCTCGGGCTCGACTATTTCCGCCAGATCGTCGCATTGCAAAAGCGCTATGCACCCGAGAACGCCACGATCCGCAATGCATTGCAGACCAACGGCATGCTGCTGGATGAGGAATGGGCCGTGTTCCTGAAGGAAAACGGTTTTCTCGTCGGCATCAGTATCGATGGGCCTCAGGAGATCCATGATGCCTTTCGCTACGATAAGGCAGGTCGGGCAAGCTTCGAGAGCGTCATGCGTGGCTATGAGCTGCTAAAATCCCACGGGGTCGAGCACAATATCCTCACCGTGGTGCATGGGGAAAATGCGAAGCGCCCTTTGGAGGTCTACCGCTTCCTCAAAGAGATTGGCGCCGAATTCATCCAGTTCATCCCCATTGTGGAGAGGAGCGCGGACGGCGAAACCCTTGCTCGCGCACCACAGATCGACGAAGACGGGGTGCAGTATGAGGTCACGCCGTGGAGCGTGTTGCCGCGCAGCTACGGCTCCTTCCTGACGACCATTTTTGATGAATGGGTGACCCGTGATGTGGGATCCGTCTTTGTTCAGTTCTTCGATATGCAGCTGGGGCTCTTCATGGGACAGCCCGCCTCCTTGTGCGTTTTTGCCGAGACGTGTGGGCAGGGGCTGGCGATGGAGCATAATGGCGATCTCTATGCCTGCGATCATTATGTCTATCCGCAATTCAAGTTAGGCAACATCACTGAAACGCCGGTTGATGTGCTCGCCAATTCCGCCCAGCAACAGCAATTTGGCGATGCCAAACGGGACACGCTGACCGAACAGTGCCGGACCTGCGATATCCGCTTCGCCTGCAATGGTGGTTGCCCCAAACACCGGTTCCTCAAGACAAAAAGCGGCGAGCCCGGGCTCAATTATTTCTGCCGCTCAACCACCCAGTTTGTGAAGCACGCCCGGCCTTATCTCGAGACCATGGTTAAACTACTGGATGCGGGGCGACCGGCGAGCGATATCATGCGTCTCATCAATAGTGGCCAGATACGCGGCGGCAACAGGTTGAAACCCGCCAGCGCCCCAAGCCGCAATGCACCCTGCCCATGCGGCAGTGGCCGCAAATTCAAGCATTGTTGCGGAAAATAGCCAAGGCTCACTCCGACGTCCTGAATGAAAACCAACGCATGACTGGCCGTCATCAAAGGAAATCCTTGTATGCATGGATGCGGATTGCTTGAAGTTGACTCGAAATGAGTCCCAAAGCAGTCCGAAATTGAAACCCAAGCGGAGTGAAGGAAGAAAGGGTCTTCTAAAGCATTGTGATTACTGGAAAAAAATGGTGCCCGGAGGCGGATTCGAACCACCGACACGCGGATTTTCAATCCGCTGCTCTACCAACTGAGCTATCCGGGCACATGCAAAGGCGTTTGACGCGTTCTGGCTTGGCCAGCAGGACAGTGCCCCGTGCAATTTGTTTGGGCGTTATAGAAGGTTCATATTGCCCTGTCCAGTGCGCTTTTGGCTTTTCTACAGGGGGAATGTGATTTTATCCCCGACTGGATTTCATTTGCGACTTTTGAGTTCAGGCCCGTGGCCATGACCCGTTGGAGAAGATCTGTTATCTCCTTGATGGAAATGGTTTTTCACGACGAACTGATTGGCTCTTGAGCCACGCATAGAAGCTGAAAGCCATAGCGTTATGCGTTGAAATCTTCGTCTTCGGGGTCGTCCTCTTCTACAGCGGGGATAGCATAGGAGCCGCTAAACCACCGGCTCAGGTCCACATCTTTGCAACGGGGCGAGCAGAAAGGATAGGTCGCCTTGGTGGAGGGTTTGTCGCAGATCGGACATGGCCGAACGCGCCGCAACCCGGTCACCTTGGTAGCCGCGGATTTGACTTCGTCCTTGGGGCTGTTGGTCATGATTTCAGTCCACTATTGACATCGTGATGATGCTTTATCTTACACCGCCGAGCCATTTGAGACGCAGCGGATAGCCTTCACCCAGCAACAGGTTCGAGGTCTCGTGCAAAGGCAAGCCGACCACGGAACTGTATGAGCCAACGAGATTGACGACGAAGGAACCGGCAATGCCCTGAATGGCATAGCCACCGGCCTTGCCGCGCCATTCACCGGACGCAATATAGGGGTCAATGTCCCCTGTCAGCCGTTTGAAGCGAATGCGGGTTTCGACAACCTTGGTGCGGGTCTTGCCTTTCGGAGTGACAAGACTGACGCCGGTAAAAACCTTGTGGGTGCGCCCGGACAGCAAGGTCAGGCACTGAATGGCTTCTTCGGCCAGTTCGGTTTTGGGCAGGCAGCGCCGCCCCACCGCAACGACCGTGTCGGCAGCCAGGATATAGCTGCCACCCAGACGTTCATCAGCCTTGTAGATCTGATAAATGGCGGCGGCCTTTTCCTCGCTCAGGCGGCGAGCCAGAGCGCGGGGTTGCTCGTTTTTCTGGGGTGTTTCATCAAGATCGGCAGGCTTCAGCGCAACCGGTTCGATGCCGATCTGCTGAAGCAGTTGCAAGCGGCACGGAGATGCGGACGCCAGAATGAGACGGTAGGAATCAGACATGTCGCAATGCTTTACTGATGAAACAAGGTCACGCCAGCGCAATCATAAATCTGATCGTAACCTGCAAAATCAGGACCAAACAGACAGCAATTTCACGCAGGCAAGAATTGGCAGCATGAGAGAGCAGATGCACCCACCTGCCCTGATCTCGGTCCCGACGAATAGGCGGGCCTTATTTGAACCGGTAGGTGATACGACCCTTGGTCAAATCGTATGGGGTCATTTCGACCTGCACCTTGTCACCAGCGAGCACGCGGATGCGGTTCTTGCGCATGCGCCCTGCCGTGTGAGCAACGATTTCGTGGTCATTTTCAAGCTTTACACGGAATGTGGCATTTGGCAGCAATTCGATGACAACACCAGGGAATTCCAGTACTTCTTCTTTCGCCATAAGCGTCCTATATGTCCTTCACGGTTGAGTTTCAGGGTGGTTTCAAATCGGCTTTGAACACCAATCGGGCTTTTTTGCATCCTTGTGCGCCCGGCTGGAAAGCCCAAGACCGTACCACCCCGTCCTCGTCCGCAGCGCCGTTTGAAGGCGGGTTGCAGGCAAAGGCGACAGGCTGATCGATCAAAGCTTGTCGATCCAAAAACCCTGTATCGTCTTTGAGATTGTCGGCAATCTAGTCGAAAGCAAGATTAAGTTCAATCCCCGACGCAGATTCTTGCAGTATAGAGGTGGGAAGAGGGCTTTTGACTGTGCTGAATTGACCCAATGCGGCGAGCAGCCCCAAGCAAAAATGCGGATATTAACCGCCCGCTGGCGAGATCCACTCGAATCGATCCTTCAACTTGACCATCAAACCGTCGCGAACGGCGCGATAGGCATCCATGATCTGCTCGCGTGACCCAATGGCCAGAGCGGGATCCATGGTCGGCCAATATTCGGTCTCAACTGCGTGACCCCTGCTCCATTCAAGTGATTTGTGATGGGCTTCGGGCGCAAGAGAAATGATCAGGTCGAAATAGCTATCCTCCATATCATCGAAGGTAGCAGGCTCGTGTTCTGATATGTCCAGACCGATTTCGTCCATCACGGCAGCGGCGAACGGATCGGGCTTGCCACAGCGCACCCCGACCGAGCGCACATAGAAGGCACCGGGGAAAAGGTGATTGGCCAGCGCTTCGGCAATGGGCGAGCGAATGGCATTCATACCACAAGCAAAAAGGACGGAGGCGGGACGTTCATCAAAGCCCGCGGTGTAATCGACCATCCGTCATCCTCGCCAATGCAGAGCGCAGATCAACGTGAAGAGACGGCGCGCAGTTGGGAAATCGGTTATGATCTTGCCTTCCAGCCGCGACTGAAGAATTTGCGATCCTTCATTGTGAAGCCCGCGCCGTCCCATATCGATGGCCTCGATGCGGCTGGGCGTGGCGGTCTTGATGGCTTCATAATAGCTATCGCAGATCAGGAAATAGTCCTTGATGATGCGGCGGAATGGGGTGAGCGACAGGATGTGAGTTGCGATTATATCGCCGCTTTCGAGCTTGATGTCGAGGACCAGCTTGCGCTCAATCATCGATAGATCGAGGCAATAGGGGCCACCCTGTTCATGCCCAACAGGCTGGAAACTGTTTTCCTCAACCAGATCATAGATCGCAACCGAGCGTTCATGTTCGGTTTCCGCGTTGGCTGGCTGGATGGATTTCGGATCGAGATTGACGGCGCAAAGGCGGAAGTTGCATGCGCTCTGATCGTTTGCCGCGCAGTCAGGCTTGTCTGCCTCACTTGCGTTTTTGGTCTCTTCGACCTCATCCGTCCCCTTCGTTTCAGCCATGCCTCACCATTTTCGATTGTTGCAATCCCCACCCACGCCTTTTGCCCGCTTTAAGGGGGGAAGTCAAATCCCCTCCCCCGGGCGCAAGACCAACTTCAAGCTCCTTCAGGTCATATTCAACCGCTTGGCAACCGAGCGCGCATGCGCCTCAAGCCCTTCCTCACGCGCCAAGGTGATGGCAGCAGGGCCGATTTCACGCAAGTTCATGGCATTGCATTGAAGCACCGAGGTGCGCTTGACAAAATCAAGCGTCGACAAGCCGGACGAGAAGCGCGCGGAGCGAGCGGTTGGCAGCACATGGTTGGAGCCGCCAACATAGTCTCCCACCGCTTCAGGGGTGAAGTGACCCACAAAAATAGCGCCCGCATTATGGACCTTGTCGACCATCAAGGCGGCGTCATCCATGGCCAGTTCGAGATGTTCCGGGGCAATGCGGTTGGACAGTGCAAGGCCGGTTTCCCAATCGGGCACGGTAATCACTGCGCCATAATCGGCCCAGCTGGCACCGGCAATCTCGGCCTTAGGCAGGGTTTCGAGCAGACGTTCAACGGCTTTCTCTGTCGCATCTGCCAGATCCGCATCATTGGTGATGAGGATGGCCTGCGCCGCCTTGTCGTGCTCTGCCTGTGCCATCAGATCGACGGCGAGCCAATCGGGATCATTGTTCTTGTCCGCCAGAATGAGCACCTCCGACGGGCCGGCAATCATGTCGATGCCGACCAGTCCGAAGACCCGGCGCTTGGCTGCTGCCACAAAGGCGTTGCCGGGGCCGACAATCTTGTAGACCGGGGCTATGGTCTTTGTGCCATAGGCCAGAGCAGCAATGGCCTGTGCGCCACCGACACGATAGATTTCATCAACGCCAGCCAGACGGGCAGCGGCCAGCACCAGCGGGTTGAGCGTGTTGTCCGGGGTTGGGACCACCATCACCAAGCGCTTGACACCGGCGACCTTGGCAGGCACCGCATTCATCAGAACCGATGACGGGTAAGCAGCCAACCCACCGGGCACATAAAGGCCAACGGCCTCGATTGCTGTCCAGCGCGAGCCGAGTTTGACGCCCAATGCATCCTCATACATGTCGTCCTTTGGCATCTGACGGGCATGGTGGGACTGGATGCGATCGCGGGCCAGCTCCAATGCGGCCATGGTCTGCGCATCGACCTTGGCGACGGCCTGGTCAATTTCAGCCTCGCTGATCCGCAAGCCTGCAGGGCGGGCATCAAAGCGGTCAAATTTGGCGGTATAGTCGAACAGGGCCTCGTCACCGCGGCCCTTCACATCCTCGATGATGTCACGAACGATGACGTCGACATCTTCTGAGACTTCCCGCTTCATGGTAAGAAGGTCGACGAAAGCTGCGTCGAAAGCAGCGTCGGAAGCATCAAGGCGAATGGCCATGTCGGGGGTGTCCTTACAGTGATCGCATCTTTGGTGTTTTCGGCAGTCTTTATGGGAGTTTCCAGCCACGCACGCAAGAGGGATAGACCCTAATTTAGAAGGCTAAGCCACTTTTCCTTGGCTGTTCGCACTGCGTTTTACAATCTGCCGCGGCAAGACTGGTGCCCGGACGGCTTTTCTGTCACAGTTAGATAATTGATCATACGTGTGCATTTTGTTTGGAGCCTGCCAGAATGCTGTTTCCCCACACCCATTTGCTTCGGCTTTTGAGTCTTGCTTTCCTTGCTTTTCTGTTGCCAGCAGCAGGGTATACCGCCCCACCCGAGGCCAACAAGGTGCGGGTTGATGCGGTGACGGGCCTCAGGGCCTATATGCAGAAAAACTTCATGTTCAATCCGACCTATCATGTCTGGGCGGTGGATCTTGATTTGCCGGAAGATCAGATCGATGAGGTGATCATCCATGTGGAGGATCCGGGTTATTGTGGATCTAACGGGTGCCAATGGGCCATTCTACGGCGGGAGCCGGATGGCTCCCTCAAGGAAATTGATGGTTTTTTGGCTGACGATGTGACACTCAAACGGGACCCGCGATCAAACGTCATACAGGCCATCGCGTCGTCGCGGCGTGGAGATTCAAAGCTTGAGATTGCCAACAAGACCTCTGGTCAGGTGCAGTTAGCGCGTCAGAAAGGCCCGACAAAACGCTCCACCAGACAGTTTTCAGCCCCCTGTAGAAACGGATTTCTATGGACAGGAGGCGCTTCGGATAAGGGCGGCGTTGCACGCTATGAAACCTGCAAGCAGGACGAGGTGCTGGTGCAATTTTCATGTCAGTCTGATACCGGATCGATCGCAATGACCTTTGCCATTTCACCCGGGAGCTATAAAATCGGCGACACAATGCCGGCGCTTTTCTCTGTTATCCGTAAAAAACAGACCACTTTCTTTCCCAATCCGGGCATGCTCAAGAGTAGCGGAACGAAAGGGCCTGTATTGTCGGTGCGATTCGATCGCTATGACGGACTGCTGGATGCTTTGAAACAGGGAGATAGAGCCATGTTCAACGCATCGGGTACCAGACTGGATCTGCATCTCAAGGGGTCCTCAAAGGCCCTCGCAGCAATGCTGTCTGCCTGCCCGGATGGTCGCCACTATTGAGAGCGCCACTATTGAGAGTTACGTGTGAGGTGCCCTAATTGCGCACCGCGCATGTGCAAAACTGAGATACAGACCTGACCCAGATCGGTCAGTCCTGCGTATAGAGAATAACAACAAAACAAATATTGCCTTCACATATCATGAGGAACGATAATGAAAAAAACTATCTTTGCGGCCTTTCTTGCGACCGGGGTCGCTTTGGCAACAGCGAACACCGCATTCGCTGTCGGATCGGATACGAGTGAGCCACCAAAACCAACAGAGACGACAGAAAAATGTGAAAAAGGGGAAGTGTTCAACCCCGACACAAAGGAATGCACCAAACCCACATCAAAGATTTTCAGTGATGATCAACTCTATGATGCGGTGCGCGAAATTGCCTATGCCGGCCATTATGACTGGGCAATGGATGTGATTGCGGCCGCGGCCAATCCGAACGACCCGCGGATGCTGAATTACAAGGGCTTCATTCATCGCAAGCTTGGTCATTTCAACCTGGCCATGGACTATTACAAGGCTGCGATCAAACTCGACCCAGACTATATTCTGGCCCGCTCCTATATGGGACAGGGTCTTGTTGCAGAAGGAAAGATGAGTGCTGCGCGCGCGCAGTTATACGAGATTGAACAACGCGGTGGCGGTGACAGCTGGGCTTATGCAGCGCTGGAGCAAAGCATCCGCGAGAAAGCCAAGGTCTATTGACCGTCTGATCTCATTTCAAAAAAGAACCAAAGACAGGCGGGGCGTGATGCATGCCCCGCTTTTTGTTTGAATTGATTATGCGTAGAAGATTTGCGATTAAGCGTTGGGTGATCGTCAGCCCTTGCTGGCCAGCTGCTTCTCGAAGCTTTCGGCGGCTTCATGCTCGGGGAGATTTTCGGTTTCCCATGCAGCCCCTGTATCGGCCAACTGGGCTTCGATACATTCGACATTCAAGCGCAATTCCGCGTCGCCCGCAAAGATCAGGGAGACGATGCCATCAGGCCCCTCCCCTGCCGGCTCAAAACTGGCAGACAACAGACTAAGCACTGCGTCCTGCGCGCCGATGCGGATATTGCGCCCCTGAACGGACGAGACGCGGTCAAAATGCAGCACCGCTTCGTGACGCTCATAAATCGGCTTGGGACCGAAGATGCGGCGTTTCTGCGTCACCGCCTTTTCCCAGGCAAAGCGGTTCATGCGGATCACCAGACGATTTTCAGCCTTCTGCCAATGAATATCACCGACGCGCACGACTGCATCCTGAATTTGGCTTGAGACCACCTGAAGGTCTTCTGCGTCCAGTGCGGCAAGCTTGAGCATCGACATGGGTCACTCCTTAAAGGCGCGGATCTTGTTCATTACTTCCCACAGATAGGATTATCAGGCCCGGAAAACAAGAGGTTGCCCGCAGCAGAGATCACTTCTGGACGATCCTGTCTACCTGTGCCATCTGGATGCCTCTTTTGGCGATCAGGCGGAAATGCGTTCCACCGTTGCGCCACAGGCAGCCAGCTTGTCTTCAAGGCGCTCAAACCCTCGGTCGAGGTGATAGACCCGGTTGACCTTGGTTTCACCATCGGCCACCAGACCGGCAATGACCAGCGAGACAGAGGCCCTGAGATCGGTTGCCATCACTTGCGCACCGGTCAGCTTGTCAACACCGGTGACATGAGCCTCCTGGCCATCAAGAGAGATTTTGGCTCCCAGACGCGCCAGTTCCTGCACATGCATGAAACGGTTCTCAAAGATGGTTTCGGTGATGGTAGAGGTACCCTCGGCCATGGTCATCAATGCCATGAACTGGGCCTGCAGATCGGTTGGGAAGCCAGGAAACGGATCTGTTTTGGCGCTGACAGCCTTCAGGGGGGTGCCACTGCGCGAGACACGAATGCCTTCGCTCGTGGTTTCGACAGTTGTGCCGGTTTCCGCCAGAATGTCCAGAGCGGCTTGCAGCAGGTCGGCGCGGGCGCCTTTGAGCAAGACATCACCGCCGGTCATGGCCACGGCCATGGCATAGGTGCCGGTCTCGATCCGGTCTGGCAGAACCGAATGACGCGCACCATGGAGTTTTTCCACCCCTTCAATGGTGATGATGTCCGTCCCTGCGCCAGAAATTTTCGCCCCCATGGCGATCAGGCAATTGGCCAGATCCACCACTTCAGGCTCCCGGGCGGCATTTTTCAGCACCATCGTGCCTTTGGCAAGGCTCGCGGCCATCATCAAGACATGGGTTGCGCCAACGGAAATGCGTGGGAAGGTGAATTCCCCGCCCTTCAGGCCATCGGGCGCCTTGGCAACCACATAACCCTTGTCGATCTCGATGTCCGCCCCCATGGCCGTCAGACCGTCGATGAAGAAATCGACAGGTCGGGTACCGATCGCACAGCCACCGGGCAGCGAGACTTCGCACTGACCCATACGGGCAAGCAAGGGGCCGATGACCCAGAAGCTGGCGCGCATTTTGGAGACCAGATCGTAAGGGGCGCGGGTATCGATGATTTCCTTGGCCTGCAAATGGACCACCTGACCGGCCATCGTGTCCTGCCCCGGACGCTTGCCTTCGATCATGTAGCTGACGCCATGGTTGGACAGGATTTGCTGGAGCTGCTGCACATCGCGCAGGCGGGGCAGATTCTCCAGAATCAATTCCTCATCCGTCAACAGGGATGCGATCATCAATGGCAGAGCCGCATTCTTCGCTCCGGAAATCGGGATCACACCATTTAGCTGGGCACCACCTACAATACGAATTGCGTCCATGTCTCACTCTTTCCCTCGCCAGCCTTTGCTGACATTTCTGTTTCTCTGTCCGGACCGCATGCGCGCAGGGTCGTTTGCCTTAAGTCTCGGCTCACCCCGTAAGGCGGAGCCAGATCAAGGCTCACGGCTTGTTGGCGTGCGCGGCCTGGTCTTGCTGTCCGGGTGCGGTTTTCTGTTTGTCAGCCTGAGTATCGCTTCGCGCATCAGACATGTTTGTTCTCTGGTCGCAGGTCTCGTTCTCTTGGGCCTTTTCTAGGCACTTTTCTGGACCCTTGTCTTGATCCTCAACCTCAATTTGGGCTTTGCGCGCGCGGACCTGAGCCTTTCGGCGGCGCAAATTGTCTCGCAATGCCTTGGACAGACGCGCCTGCCGATCATCGGACGTCTTCTCGCTTCCGCCTTGAGGCGCTGCGGATTCGGTCTTGTTCCTAGTCTGGTCGGCGTTGGTCATCGGTTTCAAATCAATTTCGGCTAATTTCTCTTCGCCCGCCTCCGCTTTTTGCGTGGCTTGGACGATTCAATCTCTTGGCACTTTGCTCTATACCAAATGCAGACGACAAGAAAGACCAGAATAAGGAGATTTCTGGGCTATCTAAGGCATTTTTGGGAATTTGGTTAGTGCTGCCAAGATCATGACGCGAGCAGGACACCCTCTTCACTCGCATTTGTTTGTGCTGCTGTTCCTCACGCTTCATCAACAGGCAAACCCATTTGACGGCATAATTTTCACAGCTCAGATGAAATTCACCGCTTTTTTCAAAATGGTGCTTGCATAATCAAATTCGGTATGCAAAAAACCGCCCGCATCGGGAGACATTTTCCGATGACAAAAACTTCTTGGAATGCTGCAGTAGCTCAGTGGTAGAGCACTCCCTTGGTAAGGGAGAGGTCGAGAGTTCAATTCTCTCTTGCAGCACCATTCTTCCTTGCTTCTTTACAGCTAATTCTCATTGAAAATATTGACTTTTTAGTGTTGCGTTCCGAATTGGATCGTCAATGCTATGTGCAGTTGTTTGCAGAACGATGCAGGAACAAATATCATCTGTGCCGTACCTTGCGGCACGTGTGCGGCACAATATGAACGCGATCTGTTTTCGGATTCTCATGCAGAAGTGGGCCAATTTTGTCGCCGGTGCCGAGGCAAAGGTCGTTCGCTTGCGGGGTTAACAAAAAAGGCCGCCAGCGGCGACCTCATGTTCATTCACTTTTTGCCGACTCATTCGACAGCTACGGGTTGGCCGAATATTTCGCCAAGCTTTGCGAGCCCTTTTGCCGTGATGCGGACTTGCTCTTTGATCTTAGTGTCGCCTATGGACCGCGGCATTCAGGGTGATGGCTTGTTTCATTTTGCCGAAGACAGATCCCCTTTCAAGGAAGTTGTTGCAAGATTACCGGGTCTGTTATCTTGTCATCCTGCGCCAGCATAAGTGCTTTGGAAAGAACCATTGACAGGACTGAGTCCCCTTCAAAGGGCAGGTGGATTGTTTTGTCTGCTTTTTTCAAAGCGCCCGCTCGAACAATGCAGATGTGGTGTGCCGAAGGCTTGAGCTGAACAGAGCCTGATCCCAAATGGATTGCATATTGGTGACGAATGCCTCGTACATGCAGGAACTTATCGTCCAGTACGAACGCGTCTGAGTTTTTCAAACGCGGCAGAATTGCCGCCAAGACATCGTGGCGCATTTGGGCGCTCGGTCCCAAATCTGCGCTTTGGGACTGGCGCCAATAAGGATCAGCGACATCTCTTCGCCACTGGTTGGGATGCTCGGCATTTGCTCCTCGATCCATCCATTCTGAATCCAGGCTGATAGAAGGTACAGAAGTAAAGAGATCGCAATGGCGCATGATTTCGGAGAAGACGACACCAAGCTCTTTCCGGGCCTTCAATAACTGCGCAATTTTATGTTCATCACCACAAGTTTCAAAGCGGAAACCGTTTAAGAGCAGATCTCCTGTCAAATTAGTGCATCGGGTCATTTAAGAATATCACTGATTGTGGATTCTCTTTGAATTTCTGGCTCGCTTAACTCTTTCACCATCCCCATAAACCATTGTTATGCAAACGACTTAAACAACGAAGGGAGTTTCTGGAATGGCGAGCGTTTATGACTTGAAATCGAGGTTTCAGAATATTCTACGTCCCTTCTGCTCATGGCTTGCGGAAAATGGAGTTACTGCCAATCAAGTGACTGTCTTGGCGCTCATGCTAAGTCTAATTTATGGAACCCTCCTCGCATTCAGCCATCCGGTTTTCTGGTTAGCATTGCCGATATTTTTAACACTACGGATGGCATTGAATGCGATAGACGGAATGCTAGCCCGTGAACACAACATGAAATCCCGCATCGGAATGGCTCTAAACGAGCTAGGAGATGTGTTGTCGGATACAGCGCTTTTCTTACCTTTTGCTTTGTACGCACCTGATGCCACTTGGGCCGTTGCTGCGTTCATTTTTGCCGCCTTGTTAAGTGAGTTTTGTGGTGTGCTATCCTTTATGATGTGTGGCAAGCGTCAATATGATGGCCCCATGGGAAAGAGCGACCGCGCTGCGGTGACAGGAATTGTTGGGTTCCTCATCGGGCTTGGGTTACCTCTTGCCGCCTTCATTGGCTGGGTGTTCTGGTCTCTGACTCTTTTGTGTATTTGGTCCTGTTTCAATCGTCTCAATAGTGCATTGAAAGCATAGGTTTTTAAATGTTCAACTATTTTACAAATCCGGTTCATTTGGGCTTGTTCACCATAGTTCTTCTGCTCGTAGCCGCGAGCTTGGTGGTGGGTTATCTTCAACGTACCAAACCCGATGGTTCTCACAAGGAACTTGCCGACAGGGTCAAGAGCTGGTGGGTAATGATTGCGATCTTTTGCTTCGCTTTACTCTCATCTCCCACCGTGTCCGTCATATTCTTTGCGTTCATCAGCTTCCTCGCATTCAAGGAGTACATCTCGATTGTTCCCTTGCGTCGTGTCGATCGAGGAGTGCTTTTCTGGGCTTATGTGGCAATCCCAATTCAATATTGGTTCGTGGCCACCGATCAGTATGGGCTTTTTATTGTCTTCATTCCTGTCTGGGTCTTTTCCTTGCTGCCGTTTAGAATGATATTGGCAAAACAAACTGAAGGTTTTTTGGTCTCCATCTCCTCGATCAGCTGGGGCCTAATGATCACCGTTTTCGCTATCTCCCACACCGCGATGCTCATGCGATTTCCTGCTACCGAGACTCATATAGCAGGAGGAGCTGGCCTCATCCTGTTTCTGGCAATACTCAATCAGGGCAATGATGTTGCTCAGTATGTTTGGGGTAAGATGCTGGGAAAACACAAAATTGTTCCCGATGTCAGCCCGAACAAAACATGGGAAGGGTTCATTGGAGGCATCGTAACAACGATGTTGGCAGCAGTGCTTCTTCATGGCTTCCTGACCCCATTCAGTCTTGTTTTTACCCTTGCAATTGGAGCTGGCATTGCGGCAGCGGGGTTCGTTGGTGACGTGACACTTTCTGCCTTGAAGAGGGATTTAAAAATCAAGGATGCAGGATCATTGATTCCTGGTCATGGAGGAATTCTCGATAGAATTGACTCGCTAAGCCTCTGTGCTCCTTTGTTTTTTCACACCGTCCGCTTCTTTTACTACTAAACGGGAGCTCTGATCATGAAGGCAAATGGGCTGCTAAATCGTATTTTCTATGGAGTAATTGTTCGACCCATATTGCTCGTTCTGCTTGGGTTTAATGCACGGAATCTTGATCGCCTCAGTGCGTCGGGACCAAGGATTATTGCCGCAAACCATAATTCCCACCTCGATGCGATGGTTTTGATGAGCCTGTTCAAATTGTCTGATCTGAAGCACGTGAAAGTGGTAGCAGCGAAAGACTACTTCTGCCGAAATTGTCTGATGACCTGGTTTTCCATGAACATCATAGGCATCATCCCGATTGACCGGGCTGGTAAGACTGCAAATCCCGTTAAACCGATCATCAATGCGCTCGATGCGAACTTCACGGTTATCCTGTTTCCAGAAGGAACGCGGGGTGATCCGGAACTGCTAACCGATTTGAAGTATGGGATTTCGATGATTGCCAAAGCCAGACCTGAAGTACCAATCACTCCCGTCTACATGCACGGGCTCGGCAAATCTCTACCCCGAGGAACAGCCCTGCCTGTGCCATTCATTTGTGACATCAACGTGGGGCTACCAATTCACTGGCAAGGAAATCGAAAGGGGCTAATCGATGATCTTCAGCATGGTCTGGACGGATTGAAAGAAGAAATGGAAATCAAGCCATGGGTATAACCCCGACACGGGTCGTAAGCTTTGTATGGGGGCTTGCGGAAGCGGTTTTCTTCTTTCTGATCCCGGACATTTGGCTAAGCAGACTAGTTCTGATGAACAGAAACGAAGCCTACTTAAACTGCGCAATCGCCTCTTTTGCCGCGCTTGTTGGTGGTTGTTTCATGTATTTCGTTTCGGTTTCTCATTTTGCAGAAGTCAAGGAACTGCTTGCTTTCGTGCCAGCGGTGTCCGCATCTATGATTGACAAAGTGGGCGTCCAAATCGAGCAAGAAGGGCTGCTGAGGGCTCTTTTGACTGGCATGATCACTGGCATACCATATAAGCTATTCGCTTCTTGGTCCGGCTTTTTAGGACTGCCACTAATTGTCTTTATCGCAGCCAGTGTGACTATGCGGGCCCTTCGTTTCTTTACGGTAGTTGCCCTATTCGATCTTGTGAGCAGCGTAATGCGCAAAAAACTGAGTATTCATCAGATATACGTCATTCATGGATTTGTCTGGTTGGCAGTTTACACATTCTATTTTTGCAAGTTTGGGATTTAGCCCCCCAAATGCGTGATCTGCGGTGTCCCGAGGCTGTGTGAAACCATCCTGTTGATTTGAATTCATAGAATAGAATTCTCTGCATGTAGCCGGATTGCCCCAAGGATCTAAGGTGCACTTTTGTATAGCCGTTTTGTTAGAAATCTATCCTGGCAAATCTGGAGGACCTGATGTTTTCACACAGCCTCCGGACAAACGGGACATTAGCTTTAACGCAACTATTCTGAGAGCGTCGAAGGTTGGGCCGTAGCGACGACTCCAAGCCTCAATGGTTTGAAAGTAGCAAGAAGCAATTTGGAACGCCTTTCATGAAAAAGCCGGCTTCAAGCGCCGGCTTTCTTGTTTGTCGATATCAGCAGGTCCAATGTTAGGCGGCAGCGACATTCTTCAGGAATGTCTCGATTTGCTTGCGCAGTTCACTGGCGCTTTGTGACGCATGATCAGCGCTTTCAAGCACTCCGTCCGCAGTTTGGGCCGTCTGTGTTGCTCCATTGGCAACGCCATGCATGTTTTCAGTTGCCAAGCGCGTTCCCTGAGCGGCTTCCTGAACGTTCGAGGAAATCTCTCTGGTCGCCGCACCTTGTTCATCGACTGCACTTGTGATCGCGGTGGTGTAGCCGTAGACCTCTTCCATGATGTTGGTGATATCTTCGATCACAGAGACGGTCTCGCGGGTCGAATTCTGGATAGCGGAGATCTGCGAAGAAATTTCTTCTGTGGCCTTGGACGTTTGTGTCGCCAGTTCCTTCACTTCGGCGGCAACAACGGCAAAGCCCTTGCCCGCTTCGCCTGCACGGGCGGCCTCAATCGTTGCGTTCAAAGCCAAAAGGTTGGTCTGCTCGGCAATGGCCTGGATAAGGACGACGACTTCACCAATCTTTTGCGCAGCTTCATCCAGGCTGGTAACCTTCTCGTTGGACAGACGAGCGCTGTCGCTGGCCCTTCCAACAATGATACTGCTTTGGCTGACCTGACGATTGATTTCGCCAATGGAAGCGCTCAGCTCTTCTGCCGCGGATGCAACGGTCTGGACGTTTGCGGTCGCTTGTTCGGATGCTGCTGAGGCAGACGTTGATTGCTCTTCCGTACTTCCGGCAATGGCCTTAAGGTTGTGGGCAGCTTCATTCAGTTGAGACGTGTTCTCGTCAACGATCTGAAGCGCGTGTTTCACATCGCTTTGGAAGCTTGTGATCAGCTCTTGTGTGCGCCGCTGACGCTCCCGTTCGCGGACCTGATCCTGCTCAGATTGTTGTTCGAGTTGTTGACGAGCCAAGGCGTTATCACGAAAGACAGCCACCGCACGGCTCATGTCGCCAATCTCATCGGTTCGACCTGTCCCTTCAACGTCACCGGCCAAATCATTGTCGGCAATCTTGTACATCCGAACGCTGAGGCGCTTGATCGGCAGGGCGATGGATTTTGCAAGCAGGAAGCTTAATACGATTGCGGCAAGCAACAGCGCGAGCGTCAGGCTTGTGCTTGTCAAAAGTTGTTTACGGTAAAGCGCATTCACATCGTCAAGAAGAACACCGGAACCGATTACCCAGCCCCATTCCGGCTCGTATCCGACATAGCTCGTCTTGGGATAATGCCCGCCCTCAGGCGCTTCATAATAATACTCCACGAACCCGCCGCCCTGCGATCGGGCCGTATCGATAAACTCTTTGACGTGATGCTTGCCCTTGGCGTCTGTGACGTCTATGCGATTGGTGCCTTCGGTTTTCGGCTTGGTGGGGTGAACAAGTCGGGTCCCGTCCGTTGCGTAGACGAAAACATAACTGTCGCCATTGTATCGGATCGCCCGAATGGCCTTTTTGGCCGCTTCCTGACCCTGCTCCAGTGTCAATTCGCCACTCTTCACCCGTTCGATGAAAGAATTTGTCACAGTAATTGCCGTGTTGACCACAGACCGGGCTTCTTGGTTTTTGAATTCGACCAAATTAGAGCGCAAATTCACCATCTGATAGGCAAGTGTGGCCAAAAAACAGATGCCAAAAAAAGCAACTAGGCTGTAAAGCTTGCCTGACATGGATTGCGGGACTAGTTTCATAATAAGAATTCCATCACGTGAGGATACTCAATCGCATAATCGGGACTCATTGTTAAAAAAAACTGAATCCTTGAATTCATAAGAGGCACCTAAACTCAGAAAATACTTCTCTTTCTGGCATAATTACTATCATTTTTTGATACTCAAAACTTAATTGCAACCAGTATGCCATGCCCTCCCGCTGTCCGCGTCAAGAGACTGGAGCGGCAGCCTGTGCCGAAGCAGACAGGGGGTAGGGCCGGATAGGTATTCTTCTGCGGGAAACGCCATCTCAGGCCACTTCGCAGATATCGAGAATGGTCAGCATGTAGATGCGGATCATGTCGAGGAAGTCGTCGATGTCCACCCGCTCATCTGGCATGGTGTTGTAGCGGCCACCCGGGCCGCAAACGATGCCTTCCATGCCCAGCTTCTGATAGAGATGGCCAGCATCACTGCCGTAAAAGCCGGTTGGCGTTATCGCACCGGTTGGTTGCGGTTCGCCACGCACGGTTTCATAGGCCTTGTTGATCGACTTGACGATGCGGGAATCCTTGGACACTTCAAAGGCTGGCATGGTCAGACGTCCTTCCGGGCTGTCAGGCAGGATTTCTGCCTTAAGGCCGGGGAACCGGCTTTCCAACGCGTCAAGCTCTGCGCGAATGTCCGCCACAACGCCTTCGCGGGTCTGGCCCGGGGCATAGCGTGCGGTGCCCTTCAAGCGGACAAAGTCTGCCACTTGCGGCGGGCGCCATTCGACAAGATCCTTGCCCAGCGCACCGCGCACCACACCAATATGGCCTCTGTTGATGCTCTTATGCTCTTCGCTGAGCGCACCCGAGAATGTCATGGCGTTGATCCGCGGGATGATGTCACAGGCCGCAGCAATGGCATCGACCGCTTCCTCGCGCTTTGACAGGTGGCGGGTGTTGCCGGTCAGCTCAAGGGTGAAGATCAGCGCTTCGGCATGCATCGTCACAGCCTTGAGATCGCTCGGCTCGCTATTGACGAAATAATCCGCCTTGTAGCCCGCCTCTATGGCGGCCACGGTGCCCGGCCCCCCTTGCAATTCGCCGACCACGAAGGTCAGGATCACATCGCCCTTGAGCTTGATGCCCGCATCAAGCAGCGTCTTGACCGCGCAGAAATAGGCAGCATCGCCAGCCTTCATGTTGGAGACACCGATACCGTAAATGAATTTGTCATCCACGAGCCCACCCCATGGATCGACAGTCCAGCCCTCGGTGACCGGATTGGTATCCAGATGGCCATTGAAAAGCAGGCTCTTGCCACCACCCTCGCCTTTCCATGTGCCAATCGCATTGAAGCGGCGGCCCTCATCAAAAGGCTGCAAATCGCTCGTGATCCCAAGCTTTTCAAGCTCGTTGGCCATATAGCGGGCCAGTGCGACCTCACCTTCGGTTTCCGAGTAGCTTTTGTGACGCACCATGCTTGCCAGAAATTCAAGGCAGGCCTTCTCGTCGACTTTCCCGATCAGTTGA
>CAXXSO010000024.1:0-26697 GCA_963676965.2 uncultured Cohaesibacter sp. | reverse complement strand
TGCAGGGCAGCACCCAGGGCATTGGGAGAGGGAAACGCAATGGTCTTGCCTGCCAGTTGCGCCACTGCTGAGATACCGCTGTCCCTGGCCACCACCAGAACCCCCCTCAGAGACCGGCCCACATCCCTGACAAGGGGCACATAGCCCTGTGTCCGGGCGGCAACGATATAATGATAGGGATTCATATAGGCGATATCATATTCCCCGTTCATGAAGGCCCTTTCAAAGGCGGGGATTACTGGGGGCACCGGCCATGGAAAAGGACACGCCGGTCTGCGGGACAACTCGTTCAGTATGGGTCCCCAGACAGCATACAGCCGGCCGGTCTCAAACTGGGGCACAACGCCCACAGTCAAAGTTTTTCCACAGACAGGTAAAGCTGAAAATATCAGGAGAAGCCCTGCAATCAGCCACCCGGGAATTTTTTCATGCATAAAAACAGATCCCATAGCGATAAACCCGGTAATGGAAATATTACGAAACCCTTTATTCTCAACAACTATCATTGTATCCGATGGTGAAAAATATGTCACAACTATACCAAAAGAAAGGTACCGGAACACCTCCTAAGGACCGGCGCTTAAAAGGACTTTATTTTTTTCCGGCGGCAGAAAAAAACGCCAGGACAAGGCTGATGCAGGACATGAAGGCCACGCACAGAAAAGCCACGCCCACACCCTCCAGCACCGCCGCGTGGAGCATTTTCAAGGACATACCTGGTGAAACAGACGCCTGGAACTCCGGCTGAAAAATCCGGGCCAGGCTGCCCTGGATGCCCTCTGAGAAACTTGGAGGCAGGGTTTGGCCACCGGCCCGTGTCAGACGGGTAAAAACCAGGCTGCCGCAGAGGCCTACCCCCACGGTGCCTCCCAGGGTTCTGGCGAATTGGTGAAAAGAGGTGGCAGCCCCCAGGTGTTCGGGCCCCAGACTGTCCTGGACGATGAGCAGAGTGGACAGCGTGATGGATCCCATGCCCAAGCCGATGACCATAAACACGGCAAAGCACCACAGCAGAGGGGAGCTATTGGTAAATCCCAGACAGCAGAAGGCCCCGGCCGCCATGAGCAACCCCCCGGCCAAAGCAATGGGCTTTCGGCCCAGCCGGTTCACGGCCCGGCCCATGGCCAGGGAGCCCATGGACCAGCCAAAACTCAAAAAGAGCATGGCATAGCCCACCACCATGGGGGGGGTGTCCCATGGCTCCCTGAAGAAAGAGCGGGGCATAGGCAAACAGGGAAAACATGGCAAAGCTGGCCCCAAAGGCCATGGCATTGCCCAGGGCATAGCCCCTGTGCCTGAAGAATCTGAAATCCATAAAAGGGGCGGCAGCCCTTCGTTCCGCCACAACGAACCCCCATGGCTGCCAGGAGGGTGGAGACGGCCAAGGCGATCCCGGTTCCGGAATCCCAGGGAATTTCCCGGCCCCCGGTCATAATCAAGGTCAGTCCCCCCAGCACGGCCAGGGCAAAACAGGAGATTCCGGCCATATCCGGCCGCTCTTTGCCGGACTTTTCACGAAATTCACGGAAGAACAGGCCAATGCCGGCAAGGGAAAGGATCCCCAGGGGCAGATTCATGAAAAAAAATCCAGGGCCAGGAAAAATAGGTGACGATGAATCCCCCCAGGGTGGGACCGATGACCGATGAGAGTCCCCAGATGGCCGAGGCCAGGGAAAGGGTTTTGCCCCGCTGCTCAGGCGGGGGAGACCTCGGACAGAACCACATAGACCAGGGCAAAAATTCCGCCGGCCCCGATGCCCTGAAAGACCCGGGCGCCCACCAGAACAGCCATGGAGGAAGCGGCTCCCGCCGCAGCCGAAGCCAGAACAAACAGGCAGATGGAGATGAGCATCAGTGTTTTGGCCGGATACAGATCCGACAGTTTTCCCAGCACCGGCAGACTCACCGCCCGGGCCAGAAAATAGGCGGAATAAACCCAGGCATACAAAGAGAGGCCTCCCAGCTCCGCCACAATGGTGGGCATGGCCGCAGACATGACCAGGGCATCCAAGGCCCCGAGAAACAATGCCAGCAACGCCGACCAGATGATCAGCTGCCGCTGGCGTTCCGGTAATTCCATGGGTTTGCTCATTGCCCGCCTCCTGCGGCAAACCGCCTGTCCAGGCCACTGATGCCCAACCCCTGGCGGGGCATGACCTGGATCCGGGTGGCAACCCGTTCCTTGAGGGCCTCTACATGGGAGATAACCCCGATCATCCGCCCTCCGGCGTTGAGGCTGTCCAGGGCATCCAGGGCCGTGTCCAGGGTTTCAGGATCCAACGTGCCAAAACCCTCATCCAGAAAGAGGGACTCAATGGCGGTCTTGCCCGACACCAGATCCGACAGGGCCAGGGCCAGGGGACAGGCTCACCAGAAAGCTTTCTCCACCGGACAGGGTCCGGGTATCCCGGACGGCATCGGCCTGCCAGGTGTCCACCACCTCCAGACTCAAAGGCTCTTGGGTTTTCCTGAGAGAGCAGGTACCGGCCGTGGAGCTGGTCCAGCCGCCGATTGGCCAGGCTGAGCAGATGATCCAGGGTCAATCCCTGGGCAAACCGGTCTGAACTTGTCTCCGTCTCTGGAGCCGATGAGCCCTGACAGACAGACCCAGAGATCATAGCGGGCCTTGTGTCTATCAATCTGTTCAAGCAGATCACTGTGACGCTGCCGGGAAGCCTGGTCGGCCTTTAGCTTTTCCCCGATTTCTCCCTGGTGCCGGTTCAGCTCTTTTTGGGCCGTTTCAAGGGATTGGCGTTCCCGGTGCGTTGCGTCCAGATCTCTTGGGTCCTGATCTCTGCTCTCCGGATCGACCTCTTTGATGTCCTGTACAACAGGGGAGTCTTCTGTGTGCCGGGCCAGCCGGGCCCGGGTTTCTGCCAGCAGGACCTTGGCCTCGGTCTCTTCTCTTTCAATCCCAATGGCCAGTCCTTTGAGCCGGTCATGCTCCTCTTTTTCCAGCAGGGCTTTTTCAAATTCCCTGACCGATGCAAAGGCGGAACCTTCAAGGGCTTCAGCCCATTGCCGGCCCGCCGTTTCCAGTTCTTCTGCCCAGGGTATCAAGCCTCTGGCCCATGGATCTGCGCTCCCCTTTCAGCCCGTTGATCTGCCCGGCCACCAGGTCCCGCTCCTCAACTGCCATCCGAATCTTTTTTTCGGCTGCGGCCGCATCTGCGGCCAGCCGTTTGCGCTCGGTTCCGGGAATCCGCTCTCCGAAAAGGGAACGGCGCTCCCATACCCGGGATGTCCTCTGACTTTCCTTTTCCCCGATTTTCCCCGAGAGTTCCTCAATGGATTCCTTTGCCAACACCAGTTCCTTGTCGGCCAGGCCCCGTTTCTGCCGGATTTCCACCAGCTTTTGTTCAGACATTTCCTTTGAGCGGACAGCGTCCTGATATTGATCCCGGAGGCCTGACATATGTCTCAGCCACTTGCCCTCCTCCCCGGGCGGAGGTATCTTCCCCAGGTCCCCGATCCGGTGGGCCAGGTCCGATTCCAGGGCCTGGATGTCATTGCCCGTCCGGACCTGTTCCAGTTGGAGTTCCCTGGCCCGGTCTGCCAGAGTTTCCAGCTCCCGGGTCCCCATTTCAACGGCCTGGTTTTTCTTGCTGATCTGCTCTTTGAGCACTGCCATCTTTTCGGTCAGGGCCTCTTTTTTACTGTGCAAAGCAGTCCGCTCTTCCATGAAGGTATGAAGCCGGGCATACAGGGCCTCTTCCGCCAAAGCCCATTGGGTTGCCTCCCGGATCTGTCCGGAGTCAAAAGACTGTCCCAGGCTTTCCACCCGCTTTCTGGCCATTGGGCTTCCATTTTCGTTAAAAGATCCTGGATCTCTTGAATCTCCTTTTCCAGGGACTCTACCCGGCTCTGCCTGACGGCCTGGGCCTTGATTTCCAGGGCCAGGATCTTTTCCGCATCCACCAGCTCGCTTTCCACCACAGCCTGTTCCCGGCGGGTGCGGGAAGGTTGTATTTCCGTATACTGGGTCATCAGAGGATGGGCTGTACTTCCGCACAGAGGACAGGGGGGTTCCCTCCTGCAATTGTTCCCGGTGGGCAGACAATGACTGAATCCGTTCTTCCAGCACCCGCTTTTCCTCAAGATCCCTGACCCTGGATTTGAGAAGGGTCACACCGGCCGAAAGATGGGATACAGGACTGCCGGCAAGCCCGGTTCGGGTCTTTTGAAGATCTGCCCTGGCCTGATCCCGCTTTTGCCGGGACTGGGTAAATTGTTCTCCCAGGGCCACCAGCCTGTTCCTGGGGTCCGGATGTCCGTCCCAGCAGGCGGTATGCCTTGTCCGGCTCCGGTACCTCCAGGTTTTGTGCCAATTCGGCCAGACGCGTTTCCAGGTCCGCAGTCCTGGCGGACAGGTTTTCAAATTCTTTGTTCAGGCGACCGCTTTCCCGAACCCCAGCCGCAATGGCCTGATCCGCGGCCCTGCGGGCCTGATCATTTTTTTCCAGGGCACGGGTCAGACCGGCCCCCTTGTCCATCAGGCCGGTCCGCTGTTTCAGCAGGGTTTCAGCCAGGGGCAGCAGTTCTCCCATCCCCCCACGGGCTTTGTGGGTCTCCAGGAACTCCAGGGCCTGATCGCGTTCTGCCGTGCAGGCTTCGGCCTCCTTGTCATAGGCAACCAGCTGTGCCTCAAGGGTTCGGCACTTCCCTGCCCCCGCCTTTGAACGGGCAGCCAGCTCTGTCAGTTCCCGCTCCAGGGCCATGATGTCCCGGTCCAGGGGCACAACCTGTTCAACGATGAGCGTTTCGGTTTCCCGTCGTTTCTCCTCGGCCTTTCCTGCCTCTTCCCTGAGACCGGAAAGGGCCTGATCCATCCGAACCAGTCGGGCCTCAAGAGTTTCCATTTTCAAGGCCAGATTCTCAAGATCACGTTGCTGGGCCGTTCGGCTCTGTTTGATTTGGGCCAGCCTGTCATAAAACGGCCGAATATCCTGGGCAGGCAGACAGAGGGCATAGCGGTTTAATTCTTCTCTGTGTTTTTCCCGGTTTCGGGCCGCTGCCTCGCACCGCTGTTCAGCGCTGGAAACTTCCGCCTCCAGTCCCCTTTTCTTTTCCATCCACTGGATTTGCCTGTCCAAATTCCGGATTTCCTGCTGAATCAGCTTTTCCTCAACAGACAGTTTGGTCAGCTCCTGCGCCAGTTCAGCCCGGGCCTCCGGCGCCATGAGATTCACCGCCTCTGCCATGGCTGTAAATTTTTCCAGAGGCTCCCGTTCTTTTCTTGTCCGCTCAAAGACCTGACGGGAAATCTCCCCGTAGATATCAGTGCCGGTCAGCTCCTCCAGAAGTTCTGCCCGCTCATTGGCACTGGCGTTGAGGAAGGCGGCAAAATCCCCCCTGGGCCAGGAGAATGGACTTGGTGAACCGGTTGAAATCCAGGCCGGTGACCGCCACCACCTGGCTGAGCTTTTCTTTGATCTGGCTGGCCAGTATGGTGCCGTCGTCCCGGGCCAGTTCCACCTGAGGGGGCTGCAGCTTTCCCCCGGCACGTTTATTGGCCCGGCGCTGATACCAGAAGGCCCGGTACTGCCGCTGCCCCACGGCAAAGGTCACCTCGGAAAGGCACTCGCCTGTGTGGCGGGTCATGAGACCGTTGGCAGTTCCGGACACCTGGAGCCGCGGGGTCTGGTGATAGAGGGCCAGGCAGATGGCATCCAGAATGGAGGTCTTGCCGCTGCCCGTAGGACCGGTAATGGCGAACAGACCATGGTTGGTGAACTCAGGTGTTTGAAAGTCAATGACCCATTCCCCCTTGAGGGCGTTGATATTCTTAAGCCGAAGCTTCAAGATTTTCACAGCATGTCCCCCCTTTGGCCTTGCCCCTGGATCATCTTTTCTGAGTGGACCGCTTTTGCTGACGGGTCTGTGACCTGGGCCAGAATCTGGCCGAACAACTCCGTCAGCCGGGACATCCGCTCCGGGTCCAGCTCTTCCAATGCCAGGCGGCGCTGGAACACCTCTTCGGGGTTTAAATCCTCCAACCGTTCCGCCTCCCGGGGTATCATCCCCTGGCCGGCTCCCCTGCGCCGTCGCCGGACCCGGAGAAGCTCTGCCCGGTCAAGGCCCGCTTCCGCCACCATGGCCTGGACCCGTTCGGTCAGATCGTTCAAGAAATCATCCCCGGATACCTCCGCCTCCAGCCAGATACGGGCATCCGGATCAGAATCTTCTGTCTTGGCAGACAGGCCCTGAAGACTCCGGGCGATGGCGTCCAGATCGCCCTTGATGCTGACCAGGGTTCTGAAACAGGGGATAGAGACAGGCTCAATCTTTGGGGGGGCACCAGGGGAAAAATCCACCTGGTTGATTTGTTTGATCTGGCTGGCCTCGTCAAAACTCAGGGGGGATGGGGGATCCCGAGTAATGGATCTGGGGGCTTTGTCCCCCCTTTACCTTTTGGGCCCGGTGGAGATGCCCCAGGGCAGTATAGTCCGCCCCGGGCAGGCTTGGCCGAAGGAAATCCGGTCAGGCTGCCAATGTAAATATCCCGGACCGATTCCGTGCTTGAGGTGCCCACCAGGGTCAGATGGCCGGTGGCCATGATGGGTATATCCCTGCCACCGGTCTCCCGGGCAAGTTCTTTTCGCCGGGACAGGGCCCGTTCAAAAACCCGGGCATAGACATCACAGATAGCCTGGGCCAGGGCCTCCTGTTTTTCCAGGCCGGTCTGGCCCCCCAGGCTCAGCACAAGGTCCCGGGGCCGCAGAAACGGCAGGGCACAGATCAGCAGCCCGGGGCTGCCGTCCTGGGTTGGGACCTCGACCAGATGGTCTTCTGGATTTTCGGACAGGCCTGCGATCACCCGGGTTTTAAGGCAGGCCAGCAAAGACTTTCCCTCATTGAGTGTCGCGGCGGAATCGTGGTTGCCCCCCAGCACCACAACACAGGCACAGCAGGTTTCTTGCAGGGAAACGATGAATTCATTGTACAAAGCCCGGGCATAGGACGGAGGGGTGCCGGTATCAAAAATATCTCCCGTCACTACCAGGGCATCGGCCCTTCGCTCCCGGATTGACCGCCGCAGCCAGGATAAAAAGGCCCGGTGTTCTTTCTCCCTGGTTTTTCCCATGAAATGCTGGCCAAGGTGCCAGTCAGAAGTATGAAAAATCCGCATGGTCACGTCAGGTATAATTTCTTAATTTTGTTTCCCCTTTGCAGGTCCCCGGTCCATTGAAATCAGGCCCTAAGATAGGCCTGTCTGCCCGGCCAAGGCAATGTTTTTCCAGGGCTGGACCTAGGGTGTCTTCCTCTCTTTCGGATACCAGACCAGCGATCTGTTTCAGCTTGTTTTTAACAGGCAGGCCTGGAATCGCTGTAAATATATTTTGAATTCACTGTATTTTTTGTGCAGATATTGCCCCCAAAAAAAATCTGGTTTACACTAATCTTCATTTTCCACGCTTAATCTGTCAGATGAAAGGGAGCCATGACAGACTTGAACACTATCCATGACCAGCGGTGCAGAGACCTGCTGATCTCCATGAGAAAAATCATCCAGGCTATTGATATCCATTCCCGGACCCCTGAACAAAAGATTCGGACTCACAGGCCCCCAGCTTGTGGTGCTCCAGGAAATCTTCCAAAAAGGACAGGTGTCCATCACCCCTTTGTCCAAGGCAACGAGCCTGAGCCAGGCCACGGTAACCGATATCACCAAACGGCTGGAAGCCAAAGGCCTCATTGCACGGAAGAAAAGGGAAGATGACCGCCGGGCGGTCAGCCTTTTTCTGACCGATGCCGGAACGGAAATCCTGAAAGATTTGCCCTCCCCCCTTCAGGAGACCTTTACCAACAGATTTTCCGGACTGGAGGAATGGGAGCAGATGATGATCCTCTCCGCCTTTGAGCGGGTGGTGGCACTGATGGCTGCGGAAAAAATCGATGCCTCCCCCATCATGTTTACCGGCCCTCTCCAGCCCCCGGCTCAAAACGGATAAGTACGAACTGGTATTTGCAAGGTGCTGTTTCAGTGATTTGACATGACCTGCGGCCCGTGCTAATCTGCCCGTTGTACTTGCATCGTACTAGGCTGGGGGAGTCGATACGGAATCGGCTGAGAGGAAACTGTAAAACGTAAGTTTCGACCCCTGGAACCTGATCCAGTTCATTCTGGCGAAGGAAAGCCACCTATCCCGCCCTTGGCCCCGTCACGTGCATACACAATTTGAGGATATCTAAACTCTTTTGAGGATGCGCCATGCTCCATCTTGGAGGGGCGGCCAAGCGGTTCGGCAGCCAGACCATATTTACCCGTTTCGACCTGACCCTTAAACCGGGCTGTTTTAAAGTCCTGGTGGGCCCCAGCGGCTGTGGGAAATCCACTCTTTTCGATGCCCTGACAGGGGTGACCTCTCTGGATGCCGGAACCATTCTCTGGCAGGGTACCCCCCTTAACCACCTGGGCAGTCATGCCGCCTATATGCAGCAGAATGATCTGCTCCTGCCCTGGTTCACCCTCATGGAGAACAGCCTGCTGCCGGCCAGAACCGGTAACCGGGTATCCACGGCTGGCGAGCCCCCCGTACAAAAGGCCCACGCCCTGTTTGAGCGACTGGGGCTTGCCGGCTACGAATCCCACTATCCCCGACAGGTTTCCGGGGGCATGCGCCAGCGCTGCGCCCTGGTCCGGACCCTGATGTTCGAACGGGACCTGATCCTTCTGGACGAACCGCTCTCGGCTTTGGACGCCATCACCCGCCAGGGGCTTCAGTCCCTGCTGCTCATGCTTCAATCCGAGTTCAACAAGACCATCCTCATGATCACCCACGACATTGAAGAGGCCCTGGTCCTTGGAGATGAAATCTGTCTGCTCAGTGCAGGCCCCATGGAAATTACACAGACCTTCCGTCCCGGCACCCCCAAACCCAGGCAATTCAACGATGCCGAGGTCATGGCCGCCAAAATCCGGATGCTGGCCCAGCTCCAGGGGGATCTGAAATGAGCCGCCACCGGGTTTCGGCCCTGGTCTTCTGCCTGGGGCTTCTTCTGTTGTGGGAAACCGGTGTCAGGCTGGCGGAACTACCCGGGTATATCCTGCCACCCCCTTCGGCCATTGCCATGACCGCCGTGGTCCGCGCTCCGGTCATCTTCCCCCATGCCGCCGCCACCATGGCGGAGATCCTGGCCGGCATCGGCCTGGCCCTGGCCACGGCAGTGCCCCTGGCTGTGGCCATGTTTGCCCGGCCCGGCCTGGAAAAGGGGGCTGGCCCCTTTTCTGGTGGCCTCCCAGGCCGTTCCCGTCTTTGCCCTGGCCCCCCTGCTGGTGGTCTGGCTGGGCTACGGCATGGCCTCCAAAGTTTTCATGGCCTGGATCATCATCTTTTTCCCCATCACCATCTCCCTGCTCTCGGGTCTGAAAAGCTGCCATGAGGAGTACCGGGTGTTGTTCAGACTTATGGGCGCCTCCTTCTGGCAAAAAACTGCGCCTGCTCTACTGGCCCTGGGCCCTGCCCCAGTTTTTCTCGGGTCTTAAGGTCGGGGTCACCGTGGCCACCATAGGCGCCGTCATCGGCGAATGGGTTGGGGGCTCAGCAGGGGCTGGGGTATCTCATGGTCCAGTCCAACGCCCGGCTGCAGACCGACATGGTCTTTGCCGCCATCCTCTGGCTGACGGCCATGGGCCTTGCCCTGTGGATTCTGGTGGGACTGCTGGAAAGCAAAAATCGTCACATGGAAGTCATCATCTATAACTTAAGTCAAGGATATTAAAATGAAACGTCACACTGTCAACGGCCTGTTCTCTTATCTGACCCTTATGGCGCTCGCCCTTCTGGTCTGGGCACCCGGTGCCTTTTCCGCGGAAAAACTGACCCTCATGCTGGACTGGTTCCCCAATGTGGACCATACCCCCATTTATGTGGCCCAGGAAAAAGGGTACTTTAAAGACAAGGGCATTGAGATCACCATCATCACCCCGTCGGAAACCAGCGACGCCCTGAAACTGGCCGCCTCGGGCCAGGTAGACCTGGCCGTCTCCTACCAGCCCCAGACCATCATTGCCGCTGCCCGGGGCCTGGATTTGAAAGTGGTGGCACCTCTGGTCCGCCATCCCTTGACCACCCTGCTCTTTCTGGATGACACCATCTCATCTCCGTCCGACCTGTCCGGGAAAAAGATCGGCTATACCGTTCCCGGTCTCATGGACATCATACTCAAGGCCTTTGCCGACATCAACGGCATCACAGACTATACGCCTGTGAATGTGGGATTTACTATTCTGCCGGCCCTGTCCGCCAACCAGGTGGCTGCCGTCATGGGCCCTTTCAAAACCTACGAAACTGTGGGCATGGCAGCCCACGGGGTTGAGGCCCGCTATTTTGAGCTGGAAAAATACGGCATTCCCGATTATGAAGAACTGCTGTTTGTGGCCGGTCCCCATGCTCTCAAAGAAAAGGCCGGGCTGTAAAATCCTTTGCCCAGGCCCTTGAACTGGCCTTCAAAGAGATCCAGTCCGCCCCCAAAGAAGCCCTGGCTCTCTATCTTCAGGCCGTCCCCGAAGCCGACAAGGATATTGAAACCAAGGCCTTTGAACTGACCCGGCCCTATTTTGCCGGAAATCTGGGCCACGATCCTGAAAAATGGCAGGCTTTTTCCGACTTTGCTTTGACATACGGACTCATTGACACACCTGTGAACGGGGCCTCCCTGATTCACACCTGGTAAATAATATCTGGTAATCCAGTAAGAAGGAGACCATCCATGACCCTTTCATCGGAACGCATTTACATGGACCTGTGGGCCATCCGCCAGAAAAGCCCCCTGGTCCACAACATCACAAATTTCGTGGTAATGAACAATACGGCCAACGCCCTGCTGGCCATCGGAGCCTCACCGGTCATGGCCCACGCCGAGGAGGAAGTGTCGGACATGGCTGCCATCGCCTCATCTCTGGTGATCAACATCGGTACCCTGAGCCCCTCCTGGATCCGGGCCATGCACCAAGCCGCAGCCAAGGCAAAAGAACGACACATCCCCATCGTTCTGGATCCGGTGGGAGCAGGTGCCACCCCGTTCAGAACCGAGACGGTTCAGGCCCTCCTTAAAACCGCCGCCCCTTCCATTATCCGGGGCAACGGATCCGAAATCATGGCCCTGGGCCAGGCCCTTCATCAGACCCGAAATAATGACCAGGCCACCACTAAGGGAGTGGATTCCACCTCAGGATCAGACCAGGCCCTGGATGCGGCCCGGGTCCTGAACCAGACCTACGGATCTGCCGTCTGCATCACAGGAGAGACCGATTATATTCTATCGGCGGATACGGTTCTTGAGGTCAAAAACGGCCATGAGATGATGCCCCGGGTGACCGGTTTAGGATGCACGGCTTCTGCTGTCTGCGGGGCCTTTGCGGCGGTCAATGAGGATCCCCAGAAGGCTGCGGCCCACGCCATGGTCGTCATGGGAATCGCCGGAGAAATGGCGGCCAAAGAAGCCAAAGGGCCGGGCAGTCTTCAGATGCATTTTATCGACGCCCTGTACCGGATCTCGGAAGCGGACATCCACAGCCTGCTGCGGAGCTGAGCCCATGGATACGGATTGTATGCGCGGCATCTATCTTGTAACCGGGGATTGTCCCTTTCATGACCTGGAAACCGTGGTGGCAGATGCGGCCCGGGCCGGGGTCTGTGCGGTCCAGCTCAGAGAGAAAACCGCAGATACCCGGGACTTTCTGGACCGGGCCGTCCGGTTAAAAACCATTCTCAGGGATACGGGCATCCCCCTGATCATCAACGACCGGCTGGACATCGCCCTGGCCTGCGGTGCAGAGGGGGTCCACATCGGCCAGACAGACATGCCCTATGAACAGACCCGGCGGCTGATGGGGCCCGATGCCCTCATCGGCCTGTCCGTGGAGACCTGGGAGCAGGTGGAGGAGGCTGAAGGTCTTGACCTGGCATACATCGGTGTCAGCCCCATCTTTTCCACCCCCACCAAGACCGATACCAAGGGCGAGTGGGGATTTGAGGGGCTGAAAAAAATCCGGGCCTTTTCCCGGCACGCTCTTGTGGCCATCGGCGGCCTCAACGCCCTTAACACGGCAGAAACCCTCAGGGCCGGGGCAGATATGGTGGCGGTGGTCTCGGCCATCTGCAGTGCCCGGGACCCGTATACCGCAACCCGGGACCTGATCCGGGAATTTGACAACACCTATCCATTTTACCATACCCAGCGAGGAGACAGATAATGCAGACCCATTTTCGCGCTTTGACCATTGCCGGTTCAGACAGCGGCGGCGGTGCCGGCATCCAGGCTGACCTGAAAACCTTTTCCGCCCTGGGGGTATACGGCATGTCCGCCATTACCGCCCTCACCGCCCAGAATACCCGGGTGGTGACGGGGATTTTCCCGGCTCCGCCGGAGTTCATCGCCCGGCAGATCGATGCGGTGATGGCGGATATCGGCACCGATGCCGTAAAAATCGGTATGCTCCACTCCCCCCAGGTCATTGAAGCTGTGGCGGACCGCCTGAAGCATTGGGACTGTCCCAATGTGGTGGTGGACCCGGTGATGATTTCAAAAAGCGGTGACAAGCTGCTGCTGGACGATGCCGTAGCCGCCCTCAGAGAGACCCTTATCCCTATGGCCACCCTCATCACCCCCAACCTGCCCGAGGCATCGGTGCTCCTGGAACGTACTGTGGAAACCCCGGAAGATATGGACAGGGCTGCCCGGGACCTGGCCAGACTGGGACCGGCCAACGTTCTGGTCAAAGGCGGCCATCTCACAGGAGAACAGAGCTTTGATCTGCTCTTTCAACCCGAGGCAGACCGAATGATCAAATTGCCCGGAGACCGGATAGAGACCCCCAACTCCCACGGCACCGGCTGCACCCTCTCATCGGCCATCGCTGCAGGGCTGGCCCGTGGCCTGGAATTAGACCGGGCAGTGGCCGATGCCAAGACCTATATCACCGGTGCCCTCAAGGCAGGGGCGGCATACAAAACCGGAAACGGCCACGGCCCGGTTCACCATTTTTACGATCTGTGGAAATAATTTTTAGAAATCAGGCGGTTCAGGAAATACTGAGGCCCAGACTGGCCATCCAGTCCAGGGCCTCTTCTTTATTGTCAAAAGACTTTATGTGAAAGATATCTTTGGATTTCGTCGCCCGGTCGACGATATACTCCCGCAAAGGCGAATTCAATACCTGGGCCCGGGCGACCTGGCCCTGCGCTTTGGCCCAGGCCGTCACCTCCTCAAAAAAAGCAATGGCATCAGGGGTGGCACCGTCAAGGTTCAGGAAATCCGATACAACGCCGAACTTCCTGAGCGCCTGTCTGCGCACAAAGGGTTTGTAGGCCTCAAAAAACCGTTTCACCTGCTCAAGATTCCACGATCCCTCAATGGTGACGAGAATCACTTCGCCCCGGACATCAAGGTCAAAACTGCCGTGCGCATAAAAAACCATAGGGTTTTGCTATGCAAAAACCGATTGTTTGTCAAGCAAAATGAAAACAGGCTTATACTTTGAACATGGCAACGGTTCGGTTCAACTTCTCTGCCAGTTCAGACAATTCACCGGCATTGTGATTGATCTGCCTGCAGTCCTCCCGCGTCTGTTCCGCAGCCTGGCTGACGCCGCTGATCTCTTCTGTCACGGTGCCGGCAACAGAAGATGCCTGATTGATATTCTCGTTGATCTCCTGGAATCCTTCTGCAGCCTGGGTCACATTATGGGAAATCTCCCGGGCGGTCACAGCCTGTTCTTCAATGGCAGAGGTCATATTCATGACGATATCGTTGATATCGTTAATCACCCGGGTAATGCCACCAATGGCCGTCACCGACTCCCGGGTGGTGTCCTGGATACCGGCAATGTTCTGGCTGATCTCCTGGGGTGGCCAGAGCAGTCTGCTGGGCCAGGGCCTGGGTCTGTTTTAAAAACAGAACCTCCTCATCGACAAGATTCTGCAGGCCTTCCATGGTCGAAGAAATCCTGAAAAAGCCGATACCACCGACGACGCCCGTGATCAAAGCGGCCGCCAGAAAGCCGCCCACCAATTTTTTACCAATGGACAAGTCATTGAATAAAGAAAGAACAGCCACAATTCCCTCCTGCTATATAAATCGTCTAAACATACGAAATAAGGACACTGAAATACGGATGTGTTATCCAAATAGTACAGGAAGCTGCAGACAGATGCCAACAAAAACACGAATAGCTAACAGAAAACAAACAGTTATCTAATATCCCCGCGTCGAACAATCATCTCACAAGCCTTACAGTCAAAAAGAATGTGGAATCGGTCCTTATTATTCTCAAGATAAAAAGGGCCTTCCCAGTCCGGCCTTTTTTTCCCGGATTTCGCCGGGCAGGCCCCCAGACTGCGGCGAAGACAATGGCGGGTGGTCATTACCGGCATCCCCCCTTTTGGCGGCGCCAGTTCAAAAGCGGGATCGACATTCTTCACTGCCCGTTTTCTGTAGAACTGCTCAGCACTTTTATTGGCCACATTCCCCCGATAGTCCAACTCGGAATGGGGATAGGGCACGGGACCAGGACGGTTTTCTGCTGTTTTTCGCTCATAGCTCCGGCCCCTTTCCTCTGTTAATTTTTCCACCAGGTCCCGGCGCAGCTGGTTCAATATTTTGGCCTGAAAAAAAAGGGGATTCAGGGGCAAGATCAGGGAGGTTAGTTCAAAAGGGGTTTGGCCCAGTTTACCCAGCTGTTTTTTTATGGCCGCCTCAGCCCGGGCAGAATCCCGGGCCGGTTCTTTGGCAATATCCATGTGTATGCGGGCCCTGCCCCCGTCTTGGTCCGTCCCTTCCAGTACCACACCTGCCTCTGTTTCCGCCAGGACCAGGGAAAGGCCTATACGCCTTTGAGACGTCTCTCCTGCCATCTGCCGGGAGAACTGGTGATTGAAATTGCGAAAGACCGGCATCCCTTTTTTCAATGGGATCTTTTTCATGGGAAATTTTCCCGGCGGGTACAACAGCCCGTTGCTGCCCACCCGGTTGACCCGGAACCCCTTGAACCGACCGGTGTCATCCACGAAACAGAGGCCGTCCCCATTAGATATCTCGGGTACGGGGCCCTGGGACCCGGGTTTCAAGCCGAAGGCCTCCGGGGTTATGTTGCAAGCAATCCCCACCGCCTCTCCCCTGGATTTGGGGGTGTCCATGGAGTGAATATCCCCTGTATCCGTCCGGGTCAGGAAATAATCCGTAGTTCCCCGGCTGAAGGTCTTGGCCGGGTCCGGGGCAAAGGAAAAAAACAGTTTTTCCCGAAGAGGCCTTTTCATAGGCAGTTTCCCCCTCAATCAGGGCATCCAGTTTCTGCCGGTAATGGGCGGTGATATTTTTCACATAGGCCAGGTCCTTGAGACGGCCCTCAATCTTGAACGAGGTAATCCCGGCACCAGCCAGGGCAGCCAGATGGTCTGAACGGTCCATGTCCTTGAGCGAGAGCAGGTACCGGTCTTTGGCCAGGACCTTTCCTTTTTCCGTTACCAGATTCCAAGGCAGGCGGCAGGGCTGGCCGCAGGCCCCCCGGTTGGCGCTTCTGCCTCCGATGGCAGCGCTCATATAGCACTGGCCGGAATAACAGACGCACAAGGCCCCGTGGACAAAGGCCTCCAAATCAACACTGGTGGCAGATCGAATCCGGGCAATGGCATCCAGCCCCAGCTCCCGGGCCAGGATCACCCGGCTGAACCCGCTCTGTTCAAGAAAACGGACCTTTTCCGGAGAGCGATTGTCTGTCTGGGTGGAGGCGAACAAAGGGATGGGGGGCAGATCCAGTTCCAGCAGGCCCATGTCCTGGACAATCAGGGCGTCAACCCCGGCATCCCAGAGATGGTAGATCAGACGCCTGGCCGGTTCCAGCTCATGGTCAAAAAGCAGGGTATTCAGGGCCACATAGACCCTGGATCGAAAAAAATGGGCATGGTCACACAAGGCTTCGATATCCCGGACCGGATTGCCTGCAGCGGCTCTGGCACCGAAACGGTCGGCACCGATATAGACGGCATCAGCACCGTGGTCAACGGCAGCTTTGCCCAGGGTAAGATTTCCGGCCGGGGCCAGCAGTTCCAGGGATGGCATGGGCTCTCCATAAGTATATTGGTTTCACTGATACTCAGATCCAAACATGATCCGTATTATGAATTTGTCAATCCTCAGCGCCCGATATAAAGTATTGATCCGACCTTCGGACCTATGTGTTAAACCAACCCCCAATTTAAAGGAAATCCCATGAAAAAATCATTTGTACTTCTGGTCATGCTCGTGCTGGCTGTTACCGTCCCCGCCCTTGCCGGCAGCTATAATTACGTCTCCCCGGAACAGCTCAAAACCTGGGTCGAATCCGGCACCCCGGTGATGATCCTGGACATCCAGGTGGAAGATGAATTTGACGCCCATCACATCAAGGATTCTGTGCCCACCTATTCCTATCCGGTCAAAAGCGATACAGACCGGGCTAAACTGGACGCCGCCCTGAACCAGGCCAAGGAAAGCAACGATCCTGTGGTCATCGTCTGCCCCAGGGGAAAGGGCGGTGCCAAACGGTGCTATGACCACATGGCCGCCCAGGGTATTGACGACAGCAGACTTCTCATTCTGGAAAAAGGAATGGGCGGCTGGCCCTACAAAGAGATGGTCGAGTCCAAATAATCTCCCCGCTCTTGTCCCCGGCCTCTTCCGGTGGTATGGTCTGGCTCCTAACATCTGAAACGGAGACAGACCATGCCCCCCCTCATTGCCATAGTCGCCCATACCGACACCACCCGTTCCGGGCATTATGCCCTGACCATCCCCACCGCCTATATTGATGCCATCGAACAGACAGGCGGACTGCCCCATATTCTGCCCTATACCGCCAACCTGGAGTTGCTGCCCCGGCTGACACAGGGTGTAGACGGCTTTATTTTCCCCGGAGGATTTGACCTGGATCCCTCTTTTTTCCATGAAACACCGGTTCCCCAGCTGGGCCGGGTGGACCGGGATCTGGATATCCATCAACTGGCCGTCTTTGACCTAGCCCTGAAGATGAAGGTTCCCATCCTCGGCATCTGCAGGGGCGCCCAGGTAATCAACGTGGCCCTGGGAGGCAGTCTTTACCAGGATATCAACACACAGGCTGACCCGCCGGTGCTCACCCATATGCAGCCCGAGCTCCACTTCGGAACTGACCACTCTGTGGACCTGGTTCCCGGCAGCCGTCTCCACCGCCTTTTCGGTGCGAAAACCATGGTGAATTCCCGTCACCATCAGTCTGTCAAAACCCCGGGCCAAGGACTGGACGTAACGGCCCGTTCTTCCGACGGGATCATTGAAGCCCTGGAACATCAGAACCTGCCCATTGATCTGATTCAGTGGCATCCGGAACTCATGCTCAAAACCGACAGGGCCATGGCCCCTCTGTTCGATGCTTTTCTGGAAAAATGCCGTAGATAACAACCGGTTCACCGCCCCATAAATGTAAAATTGTGTTAACCCGCTTGTAAATAAGTGTAAGTCCGTTGTATGAATACAAAAACTCAAGGAAACTGACATGAGCCGGACCCTTTTAATCATAGACGACGACCTCAAGCTCATTGAGCTTTTGTCCGAGTACCTGGAAGAAAACGGATTTAAGGTCCATGGCGTCCAGGACGGCCTGAAAGCAGTAGAAAATATCAATGACCTCGGACCGGACCTGGTCATACTGGACATTATGCTGCCGGGTAAAGACGGACTTCAGGTGCTCAAGGATATCCGGGGGGCATCGGCTGTCCCGGTGATCATGCTCACGGCACGGGGGGATGACACGGACCGCATTGTCGGCCTGGAACTGGGGGCAGATGACTATCTGCCCAAACCCTTCAATCCCAGGGAACTTCTGGCCCGGATCCGGGCCATTCTCAGAAGGGGTGCGGCTGATGGGGACAAGGAAGAGCGGATCATCCGGTCCGGAAATATGGAATTAAACCGGGCGGCCAGGAGCCTGGCCGTTGACGGCCGTAACATCCCCCTGTCCACCACGGAATTCAACATCCTTGAGATTCTTATGAAAAACCCCAACACCGTGCTCAGTCGGGACCAGATCATGAATCTGGCCCAGGGAAAGGATTTCATGGCCTTTGACCGGAGCGTGGACATTCATATCTCGAAACTGAGGGCCAAGATCGAAAAAAAACCCGCCTCTCCCACACGCATCAAAACCGTCTGGGGAACCGGGTATATGTTCGTGGACCTTGAATGAGAATCCGGCGGCTTTACACTAAGATCCTCCTCTCTTTTTTAACGGTACTCATTGTTACCCTTGTTCTGATTTTCCTGCTATTCGGTTTTACGGCCGGAAAATCATACAAGGCCCGGCTGGACCGCCAGACCCTGGCCAAACTCCAGATCTTCAGGGCCCAGGTCCAGGAGAATATTGACAGCCACCCGGACATAAGCCTGGACGCCAATCCGGATCTTGTCAAGCAGCTGAACACCTTTGCCGCATTATTTGACGTCAGGATATGGATCGCAGACCCGGCGGGCCGAATGCTGCTCAAGACCTTTGAGGGGCAGGCCAATGTGCCCCAGCGGGGGGTTCACCGACAGATCCACCATGAAAACGGTATCACCCTCTACCACTTTGTCCTCAGATGGATCAAATACTACGCCACCATCCCCCTGTTCCAGGGAGACCGGGAACTAAGGCTTCACCTCTACTATGACACCCGGAATCCCGCCCCCCTTCACGGCCTCTTTGTCATGGGACTTGCGGGCATCGGCGGGGTGGTGGCCCTGCTGCTCATCCCCCTGGCCCTCTATATCACCCGGCGGATCAACCGGCTCAACCGGACAGCCCTGGCCTTTGCCGGCGGCAATCTGGCCTGCCGGACAGATATCGGCGGCCATGACGAAATCGCCAAGCTGGGCCTCTCCTTCAATCTCATGGCAGACCGGCTGGAGGCCCTGGTCCAGAACGCCAAAGAACTGACAGCCAACGTCTCCCACGAGCTGCGTTCCCCTCTGGCCCGGCTGAGGATCTCCAAGGAGCTGATCGCCGATAAGCTGGATAATGGGGGCAACCCGACTGATATCCGAAAATATTTGGACAATATGGAATCGGATATCGCCCAGCTGGACGGACTGGTCAGCCACATGCTCACCCTGTCCAGAATGGATTACCAGGGGCACAGGACCGGCCAGGGAGTCTTTTTCCTTTTCTGCCTTTCTGGACACAGTGCTCTCGGGCTATGCCCCCCTGGTTGCCCAGGCCGGCCTGGAACTAGAAACCAGGATCCCTTCCGGACTTGTCATCTTCCAGGACAAGTCTGTTTTAAAATCCATTCTGTCTAATCTGCTGGACAATGCCATCAAGTACAGCCCCCGGCACAGCATCCTGACCATAGAGGCACGGATCGGACAGAACAAGAGCCTGAACTTTTCAGTTGCCAATCCCTGTTCTCCTGTCACCGACGAACAGATGGCCATGCTCTTCAACCCCTTTTACAGAATTCCGGGCAACACAGCCCAGGGCAGCGGTCTTGGACTGACCATTGCACAAAAACAGGCCAGGATGTGCAGAGGAGAAATCACGGCAGACAGAACCCCGGGGGGAATTGTTTTTCAAGGTCAGCCTGCCCGGGGACTGACAGGCCCCAAGCCCTTGCCTTACCGGGTTCAATCCAAAAATTTGGCCACCAGGCTGTGGCGCCGCTTAATCTCGTGGATGAGCCTGTCATACCGCCGCATCCGTTTCATGGAAGAAAAAATCATGTACCCGCCGAACCCGCCGAGAATCAGGCAGAGCAGTCCAAGGGGAAGCAGCAGATGAAGGACCTGAAGTGTCACGTAATACTTTGAGGTGGCGATAAGAAAACTGATGATGGACATGGGCAGAGCCACGAGGGCGACGCCGGTTCTGAGTACGGCCAGGGCGGTCCGCTTTTCGGCCAGAAGCAGTTGCACCTCATTGATGGCCATGGCTGGCGTCGTCTGGGATGATCCCTCTGTCATCCCATCACTCTGAAGATTCTGTCTGGCAGTCGGGACAAACGCCGAAAAAATCCAGGCGGTGGGTTTCAACCTTGTATCCGGTGGCCCGGATCAGCTCCGCCGTCATCCGTTCCAGGCTTTCCAGGTCAGGATCCATGATCTTGCCGCATCGGGTACAGACCAGATGGGGATGGGGATAGGGTTTGTTGCCGTCGTACCGGTTACTGCCGTCGGCAAACCCCAGTTCCAGGACCTGTCCAAGGGACTTGATCAGCTGAATATTCCGATAGACTGTGGCCAGGCTCATGGAGGGGAACTCATCTTTGAGCCGGTTGTACACCGCCTCGGCACTGGGGTGCCCCACACTGGCTGCCAGCACCCGGACAATGGCCATGCGCTGGGGAGTCAGCTTGTGCCGCTGATGTCGAAGGGCTGTCACGATGGTTTCAATGCGGTGTTGTACGTCGGCCACAGATACCTCACTAACACTCAATTGTCCGGGTGTAACTCCTTGGATGATAATGATTTTCACTATCATTTCTACTCAAAAATGTCAAACCCGCGAAACCGGTTGACGGTTCTCGGGTTTTTAACCGGAACAACATCGCCAGGATCATCCGTTTATCTCTGAAGGGCCTTGCCCTCCTTCAGATGATAATACAAGGCTGTGGTTTCATCACTGACTGTGCAGTGAAATTCCTCCTGTACAGCCTGACGAAACGTAATATAGAGACGGGAAGCCATGATCCGGTTCCCTGTGCGGATGTGGTAGCGCATCAGCTGCTGAATCATGCCCTCATCATAGGGTTCCAGCTCCAGATAAGCCGAGGCGGTGTCAATGCACTGTGCCCAGTCGTCTGTACGCTCAAGAGAGGAAAGCATCCGCTTGAGCACTGACAAATAGACCTGACGGTACTTTTCCCGTGCTGTTTCACACCAGTCGTCAAAGGGATCCTCCCTCAGAAAAGGCCCCTTGTAAATGGCGCAGGCTTTACGATAGAGGTCTTGGGCTATCTCGTCATCCGAGGCCCTGTCCGCCGACCCCACGGTCCCGATAAACTGCCGGAGATCAGACTCCCCGTTTTCTCCCATGACCATTCGATAGGCCTGACCGGAACGGCAGATATACGAAGAGCGGTTTCCCTTGAGGATATCCGGTTCCAGGGTTTTTCGGATGGAGGCCAGGGCCACGTGAAACCGCTGGGCACTTTTCCTGGGATCTTCTTCAGGCCAGAGCAGCTCCATGAGGATCTCCGTTCCATAAACCCCTTGTGCTCCATGGCCAGCATATATTTGCACAAGGTCAGGGCTTTGCGGCTTCGCCAGCAGCCCGGAACAATCTGGCGGTCTCCCACATAGAGACGAAACCGGTCAAAAAAGAAGACCCCGTATGGGCAGCGGTTCAGGTTTGGGAACCACCGCAATCAACTGAGAAACCGTCTTTTGTTCAGGAGAAGTGAAGTTGGTCCCAATGGAGGAGAGCCGGGCAAGCATGGTTTTATCTGCGTGGCGGAACAACCTGAAGATATAAGATTTCATGGACCCCAGAAATGCCATGGAAACAAGAATGGGCAATATCCATTCTTTGTCCACCAGAATCCACTGGTCAAACCCCTCTTCTTCACAGATTTTCAAGGCGTACACCATATACTTGTAGGCGGTTTCCCTGTGGCCGTACTCCCAGTAGTACCGGGCAAAGATTCTGGAGACCCAGGCCATGTGCCAGCCCGAGTACAGCAGGTCCTGTTCTGCTTTCTTGAGCAGAATAAACGCTTCCCGCTTCAGGGGAGGGTTCCGGTCAAACAGTAACAGAGAGGAGAGGGCCACGTTGAGTTCGTTTTTGACCAGGGGCATGGGATGCCTGCCCACCGCATCTATTCCCTGCCTGAGATACTTTTCCGCCCGGGCCGCATCTTTTTTCAGCAGGTAGGCCCGGTGCAGCACCAGGCATCCCTGGGCCACCCCTCCGGAAAACCCGCCACTCCTGAAATAGGCCAGACTGTTTTGGCACACAGCCAGGATCCCATCAATCTCCTCTTGGGAAATACCGGGCATCTCCAACCGGTTTTTGGCCTTGAGCAGTACCAGAAACTCGGAAAACTCGTTCTCAATGCCCTGGCCTTCTGCAAGGGCAATCCCCTCGGCTGCAGAGGCGCTGCCCCTGGCAAACCGGCCCAGGTAAAAACAGGCGTAGGAAATTAAAAAATAGGCGGACAGGGTCAGCCTGTGTTCATTGAGGGATTCAAACAGGGCCTTGGCCTCCTCCCCCAATTCCACGGCCCTTTCATATCCCCCTGAAAACACGTAGCGGTATCCCCGTGCCACATAGATCCAGGCCCGGCCCATATCCAACTCCACCGGATTGTCTAGTTCCCTGAGCAGCGCCATGGCCCGTTTGCCGTAACGGTCGGCGTCACTGGCCCTTCCCTCAAGGGCCAGAACCCGGATCAGGTACCCCATGACGATGATGGTCAAATAGGGGTCCAGATGGTTCTTCAGCAGGATTTTCGTATAGGCTTGTTCGGCAGCCTTGAACTCCCCTGCACTCAGATAATGTTCCGCCAGTTCCATGAGGGCCATGCATTCCCCCTGTTCGTCCTTCTGGCGGCGGAAAGACTGGAGGACCTTTTCATAGGCCTTTACCGCCAGTTGAAAACGACTGCAGACCCCCGTAATACCCGGCCTGCAGATATTGGAACCAAGGCTCATCATCCATATAATGGGCCGGAATCACCGACAGCAGAGATTCCAGCATATGGGGACGGTCCTGCTTGATGATGGGGCGGGCGAACCGGTTGAGCAGCCGGGACGCCTCTTCCATCCTGCCGGCCCGGATATAATGGACCAGGGCCTCTTCCCCTCTGTTTTCCCGTTCATACAACCGGGCAGCCCCGGCATGAAGCCGCTCTCTCTGCCCTGTTCCCAGGTATTCCGGGATCCGGTCCAGAAGGAACTCTCGAAAAAGAGGATGAAGGATAAAAGCAAGTCTGTCGCTGTCCAAGGCCTCTACAAAGCAATGCCGGTCTTCAAGGGCCCTGAGTATGGGGCCAGCGGTACCAATGTCCAGAAAACGGTTGCACAGACCTGTCTCAAGCCGGTGCAGCACAGAGAGTTTCATTAAAAATGCCTGTTCTTCCCTGGCCAACAGGTCAAAGGCATTTTCCGCCAGATAATCGGCGACCAGGCGCTGGGATCCTTTAAACTGATCAATGGCCTCAGCCATAGCCCCGGATCCCTCTTTCCGGTTCAGGGCCTGGTGAAAAAGGATCAGACCTGCGGCCCACCCCTGGGTCTTCTCCCAGAGCTGTTCCGGTTGTTCACCGCAAAGATTCATACCGAACCTCAGGGAAAAAAGACGCTGTATCTCTTTGGGCGAAAAGGCAAGATCAGCTGCCGACACCCGGAGCACCTGCTGCTCTGCAGTCAGGCGGGAAAATTTGAGGGACGGCAGAGACCGGCCGCATAAAATCAGGTGCAGGTCTGGAAAAAAAACGGTCCATGGACATCTGTAAAAAGGCCAAAACTTCGGGATTTCCAGCCAGGTCCTGGCAGTCATCCACCACCAGAAATAAATCCCGATCCAGCCCGGACTCAAGCGCTGCCAGAAAATGGGCAATTTTATCTTTTACCGTTCCGGCCCGGGGGCGGGTAAGGGCCAGCTCCGGAATCATACCGTTGACCCCCGAAATCATACTGCCCAGAAAAGAATCAATCCCCGGCGATTCCGCCCCCGGTCTGAACCAGATCTGAGGCTGAGAAACCGCCCTGCCGGCCTGGGCGGCAAAGGTGGTCTTTCCATATCCCGGCCCGGCAATCACCAGGGTCAGTTTATGTCGGGATACGGCGGCCAGAGCCGTTCCTTTCCGGGACAGGGCTCCCCGGATATCCGGTGCCCGATGCTTTGCAAGAAGTTGGCTCATGGGTTCACCGTTGGGCTGGGATTATTCAAGAGAATGTTCAGCAGAGAAAGGAAAACACACAAAGACGCGACAGAGAAACAGACTGTGGCTGATGGAAATATAGTCTGTAATTTCATTAGGATGCAAGAAAAAATATCATTTTTTCCATTTTAGTTAATTTTTAAGTATCGGTTAAGTCCCGCTTAGTTTTCTTTTAATCCCTGCCTAGTTCTCCCCTGTAATAAGGAGGGCAGGGATCCGGTATACAGGGCCGGGCTTCCCGCATCGATCAACTCAATGGATCAACTCAACGGTTAAAAAGGAGGGTATCATGGAACCAAAAACCTGGGTTTTTCTACTTCTGGGACTGTACATCGTCTATTGCTTCTGGTGGGGACTCCGTGGCTTTTTCACGGAAAAGACCGCATCGGGATACGGCATTGCCGGACGGTCCATCCCATTCATCGCTTTTCTCATGGCAGCCACGGCTGCCTCCTTTTCCGGCTGGACCTTTGTGGGCCATCCGGGACTGATCTGGAGTGCAGGGCTGGTTTACGCCTTTGCCTCCATGTATGTGCTGACCATTCCCATCACCGGAACCTTTTTTGCCAAGCGCAACTGGCTTTTAGGAAAACGGTACGGCTTTATCACACCGGGGGACATGTTCGCCTATTACTACAACAACGAAGGGGTGCGATGGCTGACAGTGGTGGCCGCCTTTCTCTACTCGGTCTTCTACTCGGGCCTCCAGCTGATCACTGCGGCCAAACTCTTTTACTGGGTGGCGGGCATTCCCACTACCTACGGTCTGATCTTTATCGCCTTTATCGTCTGGTTTTACGTGGTCACAGGGGGATTGCGGGCCAGTACCTGGGTGGGGGTCATCCAGTTCTGCCTGCTGGTCTCGGGTATTGTGCTTGGTTTTTGGGATTTTTTGTGCTGAAATCTGACCTTATTGGCGGCTGGTCCGGGCTGACCGCCTCTATTGAGACCCTGGACAAACGCTATACCTCGGTGCCGGGCCTCATCCATTTCGGCCTGGGCAACGGCGGATGGACCGCTGTGATGATTCTCACCTATATGTTTGCCCTGATGGGTATCCAGTCCTCGCCGGCCTTTACCCTGTGGAACTTCGGCATGGCCAATCCCAAGGCCCTGGCCTGGCAACAGGTCTTTATGTCCACCTTTGTGGTGGGGGTCTGCCTCTTCTTTTTCACTGCCTTTCAGGGTATGGGGGCCAGAATCCTGACCATTGCCGGAGAAATCGCGCCTAAGGTGGACTCTGATGTGGTACCCATGCTCATGGTCAAATTTTTGCCCGGGCCTGTTCTGGGCATCGTCTTTCTGGGGGCCATCGCCGCCATCCACTCCACGGCCGCCCCCTATATCGGTACCGGCGGCACCATTATTCAAAGGGACTTCTGGTGGCGCTATGTCAGAAAACAGGGGGGCTCCCACAGCGAACAGATCTGGACCAACAGGATCTTTGCCACTATTTTGTCTCTGTGGCCGCCGTGGTGGTCAGTCTGACCTCCACCGATGCCATTGTCATGATCGGCGGTTTTGCCACGGCCTTCGGTACCATCATGTACCTGGCGCTCATGGGCGTCCACTGGGGATTCCGTTTCCCCTCGGTGGGGGTGGTTCTGGGTCTGATCACAGGCATCATCGCCTGCTTTATCACCTATTATGTCTACCAGTATCCGTTGTCCATCCACACCGCAGGCTGGAGTATTTTCACCGCCCTGGGCGTGGCCTATCTCTGCCGGGCCATAGGGATCAGGGATTCCGAAGAAACCCTGGCCAGGCAAAAAGAGGTCCGGGAATGGCTGGACTCTGTGGACGGCCCCAGTGAAAACGGGAAAAAATGGCGCCGCCGGATGAAAATTCTGGTTCCTCTCTGGTTCTTTTTCGCTCTGGGGCCGGGGGTGTTGATCGGGAACACCGCTGTCACCTTCTGCGGCTTTCCGGCCATCTGGTCCTGGCAGATCATCTGGTGGATCGTGGGCATCGTCATGATGTGGGCACTCTGCTTTAAGGCGGAAATGGCCACCACCTCGGAAGAACAGATCCGCAGGGCAGATACGGAAACCCTGGATATCACCAAAGAGGCCGATATGGTCTAATCAGTGGAAACAATATCAATAAGGAGAAATCCCATGGCCCTAGAAGACAAGTACCTCATTGCCACATTGATTTTCTGCATCCTGTTCACAGCCTCATTCGGCTGGGGATGGTGGGGATAAGAGTTGATCGGATAGCGATTTTCCCCTGACACAATGCCCCGGCCGTCCTCCCGGCCGGGGCATTCATCTGTTTGTTAATCGGCCCCGTCGGCCACAATGGGTTTGCCGGTCCGGGGATCAATGCGGTCCAGAGAAGGCCCCCGGTAATCATCGGCGATCAGCTGGGCTGCAGCATCGCCGTACTGCTCAAACCAGAAATCTCCCAGGGCCTTGAGCCGTTTGATATTGGTCCGGCTCACATCATCCATGGCATCGTCGGGCACCTCTTCAAAAGGTGATTTGGGAAAACCGGGCTGGGGCTGAAGTTTGGTATTGACCCGAATGTAATTACCCGGACTGGCCACGGTCAGGGCCTGGTAGGCCACCACCCGTTCATCAGACAAGAGTTCCAGGATATGGCCTCTTGTAAACCATTGCAGGGCGCCCCATCTCGTAGATTCAGGGCCGTTGATTTTCCGGGTGAGAAATCCCGTACCTATGGAAAGTACCCGCATCTGGTCCAGGGGCTCTTGGGGCCATTTTCGTCTGGCCTCGACAATGGCGCACATGGTTGGGTTATTGGCAACAACCCCCGCCGTCCACCAGCCAGAAATCTTCAATTTTCCCGGGGGGAATTTCCA
>CAXXSO010000023.1:0-32924 GCA_963676965.2 uncultured Cohaesibacter sp. | reverse complement strand
TCATACTATTCCCCATTTCAAGAACGACGAAGGCGTATCCAGCATCGAAATCGGTGTACGCGAATTCCAGTGTATGGGCGCGACCCCTCCACAAGATCACCCTCACGTCTATCTCGATATGGGCGAGGCGGATGAAATTATCTGCCCTTATTGCTCAACCCTTTATAAATTTAACGCCAAACTGGCACCGGAAAAGACCGTGCCGGATGGCTGTCTGCACAAATAGCCCCTTCCCTCCGGGCCAACATGTTTGCAGACGCGTCCGAAGGACGGAGCCACCGCGCCAGCAAAATGCAGAGCCAAAAGAATTAAAGGAAGGGCAGCAGCCTTTTGCTGTCGATCAATTTGCATGGCCCATTCAGGCCTTACCATGCGCCCCAAAAGATGATGTCATCCACAACTGACCGGCCCGCACCAATGAGAGCCGCAGCAGCACAATCCTGTGGATCGACAGCGAGGGAAGAAGACCATGAGCGAGCGCTTGCCAGTCATCGTTGTAGGAGCCGGGCCGGGCGGTCTTGCCACAGCCATTGCCATGGCCCACAAAAACATCCCGACCTTGTTGCTGGAGCGCAGCACCCTTCCCAATGAAGTCGGCGCTGGCCTGCAAATGTCCCCCAATGCCTCAGGCTTACTTGAAAGCTGGGGCGTCTGGCCGATGCTTGCCGAGCAGGCTGTCACCCCGGACCTGATCCGCATCCAGTCAGGCACTTCGGGCAATCAACTGACCGAGATCTCGACCCGCGAGATTTCCAATCGCTATGGCGCCCCTTACATGGTTGTGCACCGGGCCGATCTTCAAACCACGCTCTATCATCGTGCCAGCCAGATGGACCTGATCGAAATCCTCGATGGCTGCGAAATGCGCGAAGTCAGCGAAACCGAAGACTATGTCGAGCTGCGCTGCAAGCTTGCCAATGGCGAACAACGCTTCTTTCGTGGCTCGGCACTGATTGGCGCAGATGGCGTCTGGTCGCGCATCCGCAGCGATTATGTCGGCTCTGGCAAAGCGTCCTATAGCGGCAAGACCGCCTGGCGGACCACCCTGCCCATCCAGATGGCCCCACCCAGCATCGATTGCTCCAATGTCGGTCTCTGGCTCGCGCCCAATGCCCATCTGGTCCATTATCCGATTGTCGGCGGCCATATGATGAATATCGTCGCCATCGTCAAGGATGACTGGGAGGAAGAGGGTTGGAATGTGCCGGGCGATCCCAGCTGGCTCAATCAGCGCTTTGCCCGCTGGCCACGGGAAATCCGAGACCTTTTGGCCGAGCGGGAAGACTGGCTCAAATGGGCGCTTTGCGGCCAAAATCCTGATCAATCATGGACAAAGGGCAAGGTGGCCCTGATCGGCGACGCCGCCCACGCCATGTTGCCCTTCATGGCCCAGGGGGCCGCCATGGCACTTGAAGATGCGGCTATCCTCGCGCGCGCCATCGACGAGCTGGACGGCCCGATGGATGTCCGCCTCAAAGCCTATGAAAAGGCGCGCAAGGCACGGGTCTGCAAAGTTGTGGCCAAGGCCCGTCGCAACGGCGACATCTATCATCTCGATGGCCTGATGGCGACGGCGCGCAACATGACCATGCGCATGATGCCAAAGCAGCGACTGCTCAGCCAGTTTGACTGGATCTATCGCTGGACCCCTCAAAGCGTCAAATTCGACACCTGACGTCGTGTCCCTGTAGCTCCATCAATGACCGCCGCGCAAATTTGCATCCGCCTCCGGCTGCTGCTGCTTGCGCAGAGCGATAAAGTCCTTCAATTCCTTGCCAGCTTCATGGGGGAAATGCGCTTCGCTCATGCGCAAGGCTTCAATATGATCGACCCGGAAGGATCGAAAGCCCTCGCGCAGCTCACACCAGGCCAGCAAGGTCCAGACCTGCCCCCAGAAATAGAGCCCCAACGGCCGCACCCGGCGGGTTGAACTTTTACCATCAAGACTGAGATAATCCAGATCGAGATAGTGACGGTCCCGGCTCGCCCGCCGCAACTCATCAAGCAAGGCGCGCTCCCGCTCACCTGATCGAAACGACAGGGCATAAAGCTGGGTTTCATTGATCAAGCTGCGCATGCCTGCGGAAATGACGGCGTCAATCTTGACCAGAGCTTCCGCTGCCCCCTTGGCTAGATCCTCGCTGGCCCAAGCCTGCACCATCCGTGCTCCAAGGACCAGGGCGGTGATTTCATCGGCAGTGAAGGTCAGCGGCGGCATGTGATAATCGCTTGAAAGCAGATAGCCAACCCCGGCCTCCCCTTCGATTGGCACGCCACAGGCCTGCAAATGGGCAAGATCCCGATAGATGGTCCGCTTGGAGACTTCCAGCTGCTCGGCAATGGCCTGCGCGGTGAGCAATCGCCCCCCGCGCAGAGCTTGCACAATTTCAAACAAACGATCCGCCCGACGCATGTCAGTCTCCCTTTATCCTTGGGATGAGCCTAAGCCCAAGCGGATCGCCAGACAAGATCATGGCTGATGCAGACCAATCGGTGTGCCATCAAGGTCAGCTACGGTTGCCACCAACCCCATTTCCCCCGGTAAAGGCCGCTTTGGTGAAACAATTGATCCCCCAAGTCGGTCTACCCGCGACAGAGCGCCATCAATGTCGGCGCAATGCAAATAGAGCAAAACACCACCGCTGGCTGGCTGTGTGATGACAGCAGGAGCGACAGCCCCTGTCATGCCGGTCTTTCCCTCTTTCGGGAACATTGCATAGGTCAATGCCATCTCCCCGTCCCCTTCCGTCTCTTCGATGAGGGAAATCTCTAGCAAGTCCTCGAAAAACTTGACAGATTTGGCATAGTCGGTGGCCGGGATGAAAAACCATGTGGCAGCATTGGCAGGTAAATTGGACATGTCTGATTCTCCTTGTGTTGCTCAGATGTTGCGGCCTCATCGCCGCTTGAGAACCACCATAAAGAAAGGCTACTGACAGCATGGTGTCAGCAGCCTTTTCATGACATGCACTTTTCCCAGCCTTCTATGCAGGGAGCTTCCGTGCAGGATCCGCCGTTCGGGCTAGCAAGCAACCGCGTCAGTTCGCCTGCGCCGATTGGGTGACATTGGTCACCGCCTTAAAAGCATCGAGCCGACCAAAGCCGAACTCCCGGTCGCGGCCTGTTTCGCCCAGATCGAACGCCGAACGCGCCAAACGTTCCTTGATGGTGCGCACCGCCAAATCCGGCTCACGCCCCAGCATCAAGGCAATCGAGCCAGAAATATAGGCCGTTGCCATCGAAGTACCGGTTTGCAGGCCAAAACCATCAGGGCCAGCGGCCACCAGCACATCAACACCGGGTGCGGCCAGTTCCACGCGCGGCCCACGATTGGCAAAACCATAAAGCTCATCATCCTCGTCAGTGGCCGTTACGGCAATCACATTGTCATAGGCCGCAGGATAGGCGACCGGCGCCTCGGCCCCCTCATTGCCTGTCGCGGCTACCATGATGACCCCTTTGGCATCTGCCGCCTCTACAGCGGCCTGCAGCATAGCGTCATGACGCCCGGCAAAACTGAGATTGAGGATCTTGGCACCATTGTGCACCGCCCAGTCCATGCCGCGCACGATGTCATAGCTGTCGCCCACCATATGTCCCGCCGCGTTGACGCGGAACACTTGCGCAGACATCAGCGCCACGTCACGCGCGACCCCTTTCATGCCCGACTGTGCAGCAATGATCGAAGCCACCGCCGTGCCATGATCTGTGTTCAATGCGGCACCTTCTGCGTCAGGAAAAGCCGAGAAAGTTGCGGTCACATGGCCGCTAATCGCTGGATGATCGGCACGAATGCCGCTATCGATCACCGCCAGCCGGACCCCCACACCACTTGATTCATTTGTCAGGCGGCTCAGCCCCATTTTCGCAAAGGCATATTGCAGTTCGGCAAACGGCTCGACGCTTTCAGCCTGATTTTCTGCGGTCGGATAATAATAATAATTGGGCTGTGCACGAAGAACCCGCTCATCCGTCGCCATCCGCAAGGTTTGCTGCGGTGACATGGTGTCAGGATAGGCAACCTTCAAAACCACTTGATCCAGCAGATCGATCTTTGTCTGCTCAAGCGACGTCAAACCATATTGTTCCAGAAAAGCATCCACTTCGGCCTGTGTCAGTCCGGGGCGCAAAGTAACAATGAAATCCTTGTTGCTTGCCCATGGTTTGTCGCCAATGGAATAGATGCGCGGTTTGGCCCGTGCCACGCGCAAAACCTCCGGCAACACAATGCGTGGATTGTAACGCGGTGGCTTTGGCTTGCTCGCCTGCCGCACGGGTCGTTTGTTCCAAGCGGGCTTTTGGGTCACTCTCGGGCGCTGGGTGCGCACGGGCGGATTGGTCTGTGGTGGAGGCGTATCATAAACAGGCGCCTGACGCCGCCTCTGGCGGTCTCGTTCACGCACCCCCTGGATAATCGCAATCCCAAGCCCGATGGCCGGGCCAATAAGATTGCTGCCACCACGGTCCCGGCCCCGGTCTCGCTCCGGATACCGTGGCTTGGGTGCGGTTTCACTATAATAATCATTGGCCTGAGAGGGCACGACGAAGTCCGGGCTGAGCAGCAACAGACACCCAAAACCCAGACAGGTCAGCGTTTGAAAAGCCGTTCGTTTCATTGTCTCTCCCCGATAGCTGGACAATAAATCAAAATATAGCGAGTTCAGCACCCCGGCAGATACTTTTGGATGGCCGCGGCCCCGTCTCATTCTCAGTATATTCGCGTAAGTATACCATAGTTTGGTGCGCAAAACTGCGCACCATCAAGCAAACGTGATCCGGTCAGCGACTGACGGAAGCAAATTTAACCAAGTCCTTGTTGCTCTTGAGGCTTTCAAGCACCGCATCCGCACCGCCTTCAGGCAACTTGGCGCTCGGCACCAACAGCTCGAAAAAGCCGCCAGCCTTCGGTCCGGTCACAATCGCCGCATGTTGAGATTTCAGAAACTTGGCAACATCGGCCATGCTTGCCTCGCCGTTGAAAACAACGAGAAACCGCGCGCCATCCTCAGCCACCATCTGTTCTGGCCCGGAAGCCGTCGTGAACGGACCGGACACGGATGGCGACATCGGCGCGGCAGGGTTATCCTGCATCAGACCGCCAATAATAACCCCTTGGGCGACGATCACCACGGCAGCGGCAGCCGTCGCAAATTGCATGCCGGGGCTGGCAAGATTGCCCAGCACATCCTGAATGCGTTGCCACATTCCCTTGGCAGCGGTCTGCAAAGGTGCCTCTTTGGCTTCCAGCGCATCAATCCCGGCCATCAAGCGGTCAAGCCCGCCGGGCTTGGGCGCTCCAAGAGCGGCATGCTGCTCGGCAATGGCCATGTCTTCATCGGCAATCAAATCCAGCTGCATTCGCATCTCCGGGTTGGCCGCCAAATAGGCTTCCACCTGCTCGGTTTCATGCGGCTCCAACAAACCTTTGGCATACCAAGGCAGGAGCTTTTCAATTTCCGGATCATAAGTCATGTCTTTGTCCTCAACACTGGTATCCATTGGTCACGCATTGCCCCTCATGGCCAACCCCGGTCGAGACCGGCTTTGCTCATAAGTTCGGACAGTTTCTTTCGAGCGTGGAACACCCGTGTCTTTACCGTATTTTCCGGAACCTCCAGGATCACGGCAATCTCCTTGATCGCCTTTTCCTGATAATAAACGAGATCAATCACTTCCCGATGCTCATTGCTGAGCTTGTTGATGCAGACCCGCAACGCTGCGGCTTTGTCCTGCTTCAGGGTCGTGACCTCCGGCGTGTCGCTGTCATCTTCCAAGCCCGATGCATAATCATCATCCAGCTCGGCATCCGAACGCTTGCGCAGGAGCGAGATGGCCTTGTTACGCCCAATGGAAATGATCCAGGACGAAACCTGACTGCGTCCTTCAAACTTGCCGGCAGCGCGCCAGACATCGATGAAGGTCTCGTTCACAAGTTCCTCTGCTACCGCATCGCTTTTCACGAAACGCAGCAAATAACGATAAAGCCGAAGATGATGCCTCTGATACAAGAGCGTTATGGCTTTGCGATCATTGCGCGCGACCCCGGCAAGAAGCTCCAAGTCGCGGGCATTTTCCGATCCAGACATACGATCCTCGATTTCACTGTCATACCTGTGTCGCGTTACGGCGCAGTTTGGTTCAAAGAAATAAAAAATTCTTTGCCCCTGCACCTTCCCTATTAATGGCACAGCTTTTCCAAAAGACCAACGGCCCCATATCAGCCCCATGTGGAACAGAAGGCGCGCGCGTATGTGCGAGGGCCGCCAAGGCATCGGACGGACGCAAGTGCCGAAACGATGACAGCCATTGGCAATCAATATGCCTCAACACGCCCGCCTGCACTAAAAAGCCGACACGAAAACCCAAAAAATCCAATTAATTCAAAGGCAGCAAAAAAGTTGCAATAAAAACTCGAACTTTTTTGAACCCTTTCCCGGCTGACCGCGACTGATGAGTATAGGCGGCGGAAAACACCGCCAAACAGTTTCAAAAAGCGACACAAAAGACCTTCAGATCACACACCCTTTCGGAGAAAAACCATGTTCAAGAAAACCATCCTCACCATCGCCACCATCGCAACCGTAACCGCAGGGGCAACCTTTGCACTGCCAACCACAGAAGCCGAAGCCGCTGGCGGTCGTCGCACTGCAGCCTTTGCCATCGGCGCCATTGCTGGCCTGACCGCAGGAGCCATTGTCGCCAATCGCCACAGCCACCGTCATCATCACTATGTGCCAGAACCGACCCGGGTTTATTATGGTCGCCCCGCTCCTTGGAGCGCAGCTTGGTACGATAATTGCTCCGCACGCTACCGGTCCTTCAACCCGCGCACCGGCTACTATATCGGCTATGATGGCCGCCATCATTTCTGCCGCTAAGCAACAAAGACCACGCGACACCCTCCCTTATGACCTTCCCTTTGGGCTGCCCTCCGGCAGCCCTTTTTTTTGTGTCTGAAGGCAACCGGCTCTCCCATCTCCAAATCTCTTAGATAATTGAACCGATTGACGCATCAAGGCGACCAAAGAGAAAGGGCCTCTCCCAAGGGAGCCGCCATTCCAGTCACCCCTTACCAGGAAAGTCAGCTTCCATGACCCGTCACACCACCTTTATCGCCTTTATGACGGCAATTGTCGGAGCCCTGATTTTCTCCCTGCCAACCCAGGCCTGCAAAATATCTGGCGGTCGCAAACTGGCCGAAGCCACCGGAATCATTGTTGAGCGCAGCAGCACCGCGACCAACAAGTCCATGAACCATCAACCTTTGATTCAAGTGCAGATCATCTTTTTTGAAAAAGACGAAAAAAGTTTGAACCAATCCCACCACAACGGCGTCCTACAAATGTGAGGGGCGCAACAGTGAACGCCAGTCACGGAATTAAAACAAAAGCAATTACTTAACTTAAATGGAGAGAGACAATGTTTAAGAAAGCCATCACCACCTTCGCCCTTGTCGCCACGCTCGCAACCGCCGCCACCTTTGGCGCACCAACCTCGGAAGCCCAAGCAGGATCGCGTGCCGGCGTCTTTGTAGCAGGGGCCATCACCGGCCTTGCAGTTGGAGCTGTCGCCTATCATGGCCAACGCCACTACCGCCCCCGTTACTATGGTCATAGTTACTATGGTCATCGTTACTATGGCCCGCGCTACCGCCCGCATCGCGCCCGTTATTATGGCCGCCCGGCCCCTTGGACCCGTGCTTGGTATCGTTATTGCTCGAACAAATACCGGTCATTCAACCCACGCACCGGTTACTTCATCTCCTATAACGGCCACAAACGGTTCTGCCGCTAGAAACACCATTCATTCCCAAGGCATTGTGCCGTCAAACGTTTTTGCGCTTGGCGGCACAGCCGCGTGAGGCCAGGATAAACAAATTTTGATCGCTACACCCAATTTCTGCCACTTAAATCCTTATTCTGAAATCATGGGTTATCGCACTGGTCGACATCAAAACACTAAGGAGCTCCAATGATCAGAAGAAATTTCTCCATTTATCTGTTGGTTGCGGCGATTCTCCCAGCGCTGATGGTTACCATTCCAACCTCGGATGCGCAGGCCAGAAGCCGCACCGGAGCCTTTGTTACCGGGCTTGTGATCGGCGCAGCTGGCGCTGCCGCTCTGTATCACCACAGTAACAAGCGTTGGAATCGTGTCCCCAACCACTATCATCGCGACTTCCGAAGGGGATGCCACACGCATAACGGCGTGCGCCATTGCCACGGTGTCCGCAACTATCGTCCATCGCGGATCTATTCCGGGCGCCCGAAACCCTGGACGCGGTCATGGTATCGCTATTGTTCCAACAAATACCGCTCGTTCAACCCACGCACTGGCTACTTCACCACCTATAGTGGTCGCAAGCGGTTCTGCCGTTAAGCAAAAGCGTGGATAACCTGACATTCAGTTCCCCCTTGTGCCCTGCACAAGGGGGTTTCTCATTCCGCGTCCATCGGGAATGGCGACCTGCAAGAAATGAGGAGAAGAAGCTGTCGGAAGATTTGAGTGACAATCGCCTTTTCTTTCTGCCAAAGAGCATGCATCATCTCAAACCAAAGCAGACCACCTCCGGATGACGCGCCAAACTGGGCCACCTGTCAGGAAGTCTGCCTTCAAGAGCATATTAAAGCCGCAAGGAAAGACCCATGGACGCATCCGCCTATTTCAGTTTCATCCTCACTGTCATGTTCAGCCCGCCAGGCATCGCCAATTTCGTCATCTGCACAATCCTGCGCAATCGGCTCCATGCAAGCATAGCAGCTGTGGTGGCAGCAAGCGGATTCATGTTTCTCAATCAGGCCTGGTTTGCCAAACAGGCGGTCGCCAACTACAGCCTGATGGCCGTTCTTGCGGTGGTTGCCATGATGGTCACCTCCCATTTGGCCTTCACCATCGGCGAGAAAACCATTCGGTCAAAAAAGTAGTCTGCCTTGAATGAGCAAACCAGTATCATGTGACACCAGACATGAAAAAACCAGGGCACCGCAAGATGCCCTGGTTTTTTATCTTCATTCTGTTCAGGACCGATGCTGTGCATCGGTCCCTTCTCAGCCGTTCGATTAGAATGGCAGGAACATTGGGATTGCGACCAGCGATACAAGGAACGCCAGGATCTGCAGCGGCAGACCAACAATCGCAAAGTCAACGAAGCGATAGTTGCCTGGTTCCAGAACCAGCATGTTCACTGGGGAAGCAACCGGGGTTGCAAACGCAGTGGAAGCAGCAATCGCAACACCCATCATGATTGGGTATGGAGACACGCCCATGGCCTGTGCAGCACCAATTGCAATTGGTGCCAGCAGAACCGAGGTCGCGGTGTTGGAGATAACCTGTGAGAACAGGGAGGTGATGATGAAGATCGCTGCCAGAAGGACATATGGACCACTATCACCAACAGCTGCCAGCAGGGTACTCACAACGAATTCCAAACCACCAGAAGACTTCAGAGCGGTTGCCATCGGCAACATACCGGCGATGAGAACCAGCGACTGCCAGTTGATAACGCGGTAGGTGTCTTTGCCGTCCACGCACTTGGTAAGAACCATGAGCACGGAAGCCATCAGGATGGCGATAACGGAAGGCACCAGTTTGAAGACCAGCAGTGCCAGCATGAAGCAGACAACAGCGACCGATACCCATGCCAGATGTGGCTTGGCAACAACGTCTTCGATTTCTTCTGGCAGAGAAGCAACCAGGAAGTCTTTGGAGCGTTTATTGAGGGTCTTGATGTTGGTCCAATCGCCAGCAACGAGAAGCTGATCACCGAACTCGAGTTTGGTTTCAGCAAAGTTGCCTTCCAGTGGCTGACCACGACGCATGACGCCAACGGCACCAAGGTTATGACGCTTACGGAAGTTGCTTTCTTTCAGGTTCTGACCAACCAACTGGCTATTCTGGGTGACGATAAGGTCAGCCAGGCCGAGTTCACGAGCGGACAGATGGAAGTCATCTTCGCTCCTCGGCATCAGGGTCAGGCCGAGTTCTTTCAGCTTGCCTTCGTCCAGATCAGCAGCTTTCACACCATAAATCACGTCGCCAGCAGAGAATGGAATGGCGGAATGAGCGGAAACCAGTTTGCTGCCATTTTTAGCCTGTTGCAGGCCAAAGACGGAAACACCGAGCTGGGTACGCAGCAGAGCGTCAACAGCGGTTTTACCAACAATACCGGAATTGTCGTTGATTTTCAGACGAACAGCGCGTTCTTCGATTTCATAGCGCTGCAGGAAGGAAAGAATCGAGCCAGCTTTGACTTCTTCAACTTCTTCACTACCGTCTTTACGGCCACATTTGGAAAGCAGTTTGGCGCCGAAGAGAGCAAAGTAAACAATGCCGAGAGCCAAAATGACCAGACCGATTGGGGTGAAGGTGAAGAACTCGAAAGGCTGCAGACCTGCACGACCCAGCTGGTCAGCAACAACGATGTTTGGAGGCGTACCGATCAGGGTAAGCATACCACCGATCAGAGCACCGAAGGACAGAGGCATCAGAACTTCCTGGCGCTTCATGCCTGCACGCTGTGCAAGACGGATAGCAACAGGAATAAAGATGGCCACGGCACCCGTGGAGCTCATGAATGCGGAGATGATCGCAACGGCGGTCATCAGAAGCGCGATCAGTTTGACGCGTCCTGTACCGGCCCATTCGACGATCTTGTCGCCCATGGCGTAGGAAACGCCGGTCTGAGCAAGACCTTCACCAACCAGGAACAAGCCACCGATAAGGAGAACAACGGTTGCCCCGAAGCCGGCCACGCCCTGTTTGGCGGAGATGATTGGATCGCCACCGGTGATCTTGTGACCAAGTACCAGTGCGAAGATTACGAGAATAGCGACAAGGTCGAGACGGACTTTATCGCTGACGAACATAATGATGGCTAACGCCAACACAGCAAATACGTAGATTGTGTTCGGTTCCATGGCAGGCCCATTTGCATGTGAGTAGAAATTAGGCGGAATTTAGACAACCACAGAATAGTCCAGCCACAACATAGCTGCCACTAGCTTAAAGGCCCTGTTGCGCCGGGTTCCAACATTAGAACCTCCGTAAAAAGGCGCATATCAACTTCAACAATGGCCCGCTTTGGCCATTGCTACAACGATTGCTGCTGTTGCTTGGTGAGGAGAAAAGCCGAATACTGAAAAGATCAGGAAATCAGGCTGGTGCGGGCACCGGGAATCGAACCCGGACGATCTAGGATCGAGGGATTTTAAGTCCCTTGCGTCTACCAATTCCGCCATGCCCGCTTATAAGCTCGTCTATACGAGTCAACTCATTGCTAATGCGTAGTTTGGGGAATTGCAAGCAAGTGGATTAACGCGATCCACAAGCCTAAATAGGGTCAAACGTTACAAATACACAAGAAAATGAGCGCCCGAAGACCCTCCGGACGCTCATGAAACACGCTTGAAAAGCTGGTTTAACGTTCCAAATTCGCCAAACGACTCAGTCTAACCTTCATGACCTTTGGCGATTGGCGCCTGGAATTGCAGGCCCATATCCCATGGAAAATAGATCCAGGTATCCTGCGAAACCTCGGTCACAAATGTATCAACCAGCGGCCGCCCCATGGGCTTGGCATAGACAGTGGCAAAGTGCGCTTTGGGCAGCATGGCGCGCACAACTTTGGCGGTTTTGCCTGTATCCACCAGATCATCGATGATCAAAACGCCTTCGCCTTCGCCACCATGAACATCCACCACAGACGGATCGATGGGCTTGAGAACACTCATATTGCCCTGATTCTCATAATCATGGTAGGAGGCCACACAGACCGTATCGATCATCCGCACGCCCAGCTCACGGGCAATAATCGCCGCAGGCACCAGACCACCGCGGGTGATGCAGACAATCGCTTTCCATTCGGAGACACCCTTCAGGCGCCAGGCAAGAGCCCGGCAATCGCGGTGAAATTGTTCCCAATAGACGGGAAATGCATTGTTGGACGCTTCAGACATCGGATTTCAATCCTTCCAAGAGACAAGAGAGTTGAAGCCATAGACAGGCCCGGCAAGAGCCTCGCCAGACGGCCTAGAATTGCTTTTGTTGCTGATCTTTGAGCTCTTCAATCAGCGCCTCGACCGCCACTGCGGCGGCCCCCAGCGCTGCCTTGTCCCGACTGCGCAGGACAATGCTGGTCGCGAACAGATCGTCGCGAATATAGGGATAGGAGCCAATCACCACGCCGGGATGCGCCTTTTGCACGTCCCCCAGACGCCCCGCGACAATGCCCTCTCCCAGCCCGGAATCAATGGTCACGCTTTCAATCTGGCTGCCCGCCTGCAAAGTCGGCGCGATGGCATCCATCATGGCCTGCATGACAGAAGGCACACCGGCCATGACATGAACATTGCCCAGCCTGAAGCCCGGCGCTTTTGAAACCTTATTCTCGATCAAGTCTGCGCCAAACGGAATTCTTGCCATGCGCTTGCGGGCATCATTGAACTCGGCATCAGGCATCTGGGCGTAATGGGCTTCAAGAATCGCCATCGCCCGGGGATCATGATCGATCCCCACACCAAAGGCCGCCGCCACCGCATCCGCGGTGATGTCGTCATGGGTCGGTCCGATGCCGCCGGTGGTAAAGACATAATCAAAGCCCGCCCGCAATGCATTGACAGCGTCAATGATCGCCTCCATATCGTCAGAGACGATCCGGACCTCTTTCAAATCAATACCAAGTTGGGTGAGATAATCCGCAATGAAGCCGACATTCCGGTCTTTGGTGCGACCAGACAGAATTTCATCCCCGATCACCAATACGGCGGCTGTCATGATTTTTGCATTCATTGCCACACATCCCTTTTTGAAGCATGATTTGCCCGCACGTGATACGCAAAGTCACTGCGGTGAATGCACTTCGCTTTAACCCATGCACGCCTCTGCCACAAGACACGGTTGATTCTCCCGCCCCAAATCTCAACAAATAGATAGGCCTGAGCAGACCCGATCGCCTGACATGGAAGGCCCCAACCTCATATTGCGCTCAAAACCAGATCAGAGCGAACTAGAAAAAAGATCATGATATTTGACAGCCCCCTCATTCCCGGCCGCCTCATCCAGCGCTACAAACGCTTTCTCGCTGATGTCGAACTCGAAGATGGCACGATCATCACCGCTCATTGCGCCAATCCCGGCTCGATGCTCGGTCTGAAGGATCCCGGCTCGCGGGTCTGGCTGTCAAAATCGGACAATCCCAAACGCAAGCTCGCCTATAGCTGGGAGTTGCTCGAACTCGGCGACACGATGATTGGCATCAACACCACCCATCCCAACCGCATCGTTGAAGAAGCCATTCTGGCCGACAAGATCCCTGAAGTCAGCGGCTATCAGTCACTACGGCGCGAAGTGAAATATGGCAAGAATAGCCGCATTGACCTGTTGCTCGAAGACCCGGACAAGGTCGACTGCTATGTGGAAGTAAAGAATGTCCATTTGCTGCGTCAGCCTGAACTTGCCGAATTCCCGGATTCGGTCACCAAGCGCGGCGCAAAGCATCTCGTCGAGCTGGGAGACATGGTCGAGGAAGGCAAACGCGCGGTGATGCTCTATCTGGTCAACCGCACCGATTGCGCCCGCTTCAGTCTTGCAGCCGATATTGATCCGACCTATGCCACCACCTTCGCCCAGGCCCGCGACCGAGGTGTCGAAGCGCTGGTCTATGCTTGCGATATATCTCCGCAGGGTATTCACCTCACTCATTCTCTGCCCTTTGCCGATTGACAGAGATTGCAAAACGCGGAACATAGACCCCAATCAGGGCTGGGCGGCCATGGTCAGTCTCAGCCAGACCAAAAAGAAGACGAACGGAACAGACCCAATGGTAAATTATATTGCGGCCACCGATGGCCCGTTGCGCAACACCGGAGACATCAGGCTGTTTGGCGAAGAAGCCTTTGAAGGCATGCGCCGCGCCGGACAATTGACTGCCCGGGCCCTCGATGGCGTAGCGGAAATGATCGCCCCCGGCGTCACCACCCAAGCCATTGATGATTATATCAGTATCTTTTGCGCAGAAAACAATGCCCTACCCGCGACCCTCAATTATCGCGGCTATAGGAAATTCAGCTGCACCTCGATCAATCATGTGGTCTGTCATGGCATTCCCAACGACAAGCCCCTGAAGGAAGGCGACATCGTCAATGTTGATGTGACCTATATCCTTGATGGCTGGCACGGGGACAGCTCGCGCATGTATACTGTCGGCCAGATCAAGCGGGCCGCCGAACGGCTGATCGAAGTCACCTATGAAGCGTTGCAAATCGGCATTGCGGAGGCCAAACCCGGCAACACCACCGGTGACATTGGCGCGGCCATTCAGGAATATGCAGAGCGGGAGCGCTGCGGCGTGGTACGCGACTTCTGCGGCCATGGTCTGGGCCGCCTGTTCCATGACGCACCAAACATTCTCCACTATGGCCGCAAGGGCGAAGGGGTCGAACTCAAACCCGGCATGATCTTCACCATCGAACCGATGATCAATCTGGGCAAACCCCACGTGAAGGTGTTGAATGATGGCTGGACAGCGGTCACCCGTGACCGGTCCCTCTCAGCCCAGTTCGAGCATTCTGTCGGCATCACTGAGGATGGCTGCGAGATCTTCACCTTGTCACCAGCAGGCTATGACAAGCCGCCCTATGTAAAAGCCAACAGCTAGAGGGCATCCATGCGCGGTTTGAAGGATTCAGCAGACACGCCCCATTATTTGGGCCATCGGGACAGGCTTCGCGGCAAGTTTCGCGAAGCTGGGGCCGAAGCGCTGCACGATTATGAATTGCTCGAACTGCTTTTATTCCGCAGCATTCCGCGCCGGGATACAAAACCATTGGCCAAAGCGCTGATAAAGCGCTTTGGCTCCTTTGCCGAAGTGCTTGCTGCCCCTGAAAAGCTGTTGCTGGAAATGGATGGCATCGGCCAGTCCGTTGTCACCGATCTCAAGCTGGTTCAGGCGGCCGCTGCCCGTTTTGCCTCCGATCGGGTCAAGGAACGCCCAATCCTCTCCTCATGGCAGGCCGTGCTCGACCATTGCCGCACAGCCATGGCCTACAATGACATTGAACAATTCCGTATTCTCTTTCTTGACAAGAAGAATGCCCTGATCGCCGACGAAGTGCAGCAGACAGGCACTGTCGACCATACGCCGGTTTATATTCGCGAAGTGGTCAAACGGGCGCTGGACTTGTCGGCGACGGCCATCGTTATGGTTCATAATCACCCCAGCGGCGACCCCACCCCGTCGCGGGCAGATATCGACATGACCAAACAGGTGGCCGATGCAGCCGAGCCCTTGGGTATTTCACTCCATGATCACATTATTGTCGCCCGAAATGGTCACACCAGTTTCCGCGGCCTGGGCTTGATCTGAGCCGCACTCAAAGCTGACCGCGACCGGCAAAAGCCGAACCGCCAAAAATCAAAGTCGAAACAAAATATAAGTAATAATACCGCGACCAATATTTCGCGACGCACCCAAGATCAGATGCGCCGCAGTATTAACTCATTTCAAAGCACGCATTAGCAAGAAGAACTAAGACTTTTGTCACATAGTTTCGTCATATTTGCACAATTAACAACCACCTCGGTGGAAACGTTCCACAAAAACCGACTAATTCGCAATCATCCTTCCAAAAGCCAGCTATTTAGACGCCATTTGTACCGTAGAGCCCAATCCATTTGGTCATATTTTGGGCACTTATCCCGAAATATCGCAATAATGATCGAAATTAGGTTCGAAACATTTGTGTCCGATCTCGCTTCTTGCTAAAAAGTTGTCCGGGACATAGATCTCAAAACAAAAATAAGCATCACATTCCAAACAAAAAAAGTGGTGATCAAGCCACAAAGAGCTCAGGAACAGCGAGTCAAATGGAATATTTTATACAACAGCTGATCAATGGCATCACATTGGGGTCGATCTACGGCCTGATCGCTATTGGTTACACCATGGTTTATGGCATCATCGGCATGATTAACTTTGCCCATGGTGACATCTTCATGGTTGGTGCCTTCATCGCACTGATTACCCTTCTGGCTGTCACAGCCATGGGTGTCACCTTTCTGCCGATCGTGCTGCTGATCGTGCTGATCGTTTCGATGCTGATGACTTCGGTTTGGGGCTGGAGCGTCGAACGCCTCGCCTACCGTCCGTTGCGCGGTTCATTCCGACTGGCTCCGCTCATCACGGCGATTGGCATGTCCATTGTGCTGCAAAACTTCGTCCAGATCGTACAGGGCGCGCGCGTCAAGCCGCTGCCACCGCAGATCACGGGCGGCTTCCAACTGATGGAAAAGGATGGCTTTGTTGTTCAGCTTTCCTATATGCAGATTCTGATCATTATCACCACGGTCTGCCTGATGGCTGGTTTCACCCTGCTGATCAACAAGACCTCCCTTGGCCGCGCCCAGCGCGCCTGTGAACAGGATCAGAAAATGGCAGCCCTGCTTGGCGTCAATGTTGACCGCACCATTTCGCTGACCTTTGTGATGGGCGCAGCGCTTGCCTCGGTCGCAGGCATCATGTTCCTGCTTTATTATGGCGTGATCGATTTCTTCATCGGCTTCCTTGCCGGGGTGAAAGCCTTCACCGCAGCGGTTCTGGGCGGCATCGGCTCCCTGCCGGGCGCCATGCTTGGTGGCCTCTTGATCGGCCTGATCGAAACCTTCTGGTCTGGTTATTTCTCCGTCGAATACAAGGATGTTGCAGCCTTCTCGATCCTGGCAATTGTGCTGATCTTCCTGCCATCCGGCCTGCTCGGCAAGCCAGAAGTGGAGAAGGTCTGATATGTCTGCAGCACCTCAAAGCCGCATCCAGTCCGCGTTGAAAGATGCAGGTCTGGCCGCGCTCGTGACCCTTGCGCTGACCTGTATCATGGTCGGCATGAAAACCGAGACGATTCCCGGCGGCCTTGCTCTCAAGTCCCAATGGCCAATGGTTGCCGCCATGGTTGCCGTGGTTTTTGTCGGCCGCCTGCTGATGGGCCTGTTCATCTGGCAGGGCAACAATGTCATTGCCGATGCAACCAAGTCCCTGGTTCCAAAAGCAGACACCCTGACCAAGATTGGCACCTTCATTGGTCCGGCATTGCTGGTTTTCGCCCTCACCCTGCCCTTCTATGGCAACCGCTATGCAATTGACCTCGGCATTCTGGTCCTCACCTACATCATGCTCGGTTGGGGTCTGAATATCGTGGTTGGCCTTGCAGGTCTGCTCGATCTGGGCTACGTCGCCTTCTATGCCGTGGGCGCCTATTCCTACGCCCTGCTGGCGCAGAATTTTGACCTTTCCTTCTGGATCTGTCTGCCGCTGGCCGGTATTCTCGCCGCGTTCTGGGGCATCATTCTGGGTTTCCCTGTCTTGCGTTTGCGCGGCGATTATCTCGCCATCGTGACCTTGGCCTTTGGTGAGATCATTCGCGTCGTGCTGCTGAACTGGTATGAATTCACCGGTGGCCCGGATGGCATCTCGCGCATTCCGCGTCCCAGCTTCTTCGGGCTGGAATTCACCCGCAAGAACGGCTTTGCCGATTTCTTCGGACTGGATTATTCCTCGTTGCACCGGGTAATCTTCCTCTTCTATCTCATCCTCGCACTGGCTTTGTTGACCAACTTCATCACCATGCGCCTGCGCCGCCTGCCAATTGGCCGTGCATGGGAAGCGCTGCGCGAAGACGAGATTGCCTGCCGGTCCCTCGGCATCAACACCACCAACACCAAGCTGACCGCCTTCTCGCTGGGCGCCATGTTTGGCGGCTTTGCCGGTGCCTTCTTTGCCACCCGTCAGGGCTTTATCTCGCCGGAAAGCTTCACCTTCATCGAATCGGCGATCATTCTCGCCATCGTGGTCCTGGGTGGGCTGGGCAGCCAGCTGGGCGTCGTCATCGCCTCGATCTTCATGATCGGCGGCTTTGAGGTCTTCCGTGAACTCGAAGAGCTGCGCATGCTGGTCTTCGGCCTCTTGATGGTTGTCATCATGGTTTGGAAACCGCGTGGTCTCGTCTCCAGTCGTGAACCTTCTGTCTATTTGAAAGAAAAGAAAGCCGTTTCCGGCGATCTCGTTGCGGAGGGTGAAGGATGACCAGCTGGCAAGACAACCCGATCCTCACCGTCGAGCATCTGACCATGCGCTTTGGTGGTCTGGTGGCGATTGACGACCTCTCCTTCGAAGTTGGTCGCAACGACATCACCGCCCTGATCGGCCCCAACGGCGCAGGCAAGACCACGGTCTTCAACTGTGTCACCGGCTTCTACAAGCCGACCGAGGGCCGCATCACCATGAACCGCGCCAACGGCAGTCAATATCTGTTGGAGCGGATGCCAGACTTTCAGATTTCACACCATGCCCGCGTGGCAAGGACCTTCCAGAATATTCGCCTGTTTGGCGGCATGACCGTTCTGGAAAATCTGATGATCGCCCAACACAACAAACTGATGGTCGATTCCGTCTTCACCATTGCAGGTGTGCTGGGGCTGAAATCTTTCCGGCGGTCTGAACAGGACTCCGTCGAGAAAGCCAAGGCCTGGCTTGAACGCATCGACCTCATTGACCGGGCCGACGATCCCGCAGCCGACCTGCCTTACGGCGACCAGCGCCGCCTCGAGATTGCCCGTGCCATGTGCACCAATCCCGAGCTGCTCTGCCTTGACGAACCCGCAGCCGGCCTCAACCCCAAGGAAACGCTGGAACTCAATCAGTTGCTTCTGTCCATTCGTGAAAATGACGATACTGCAGTTCTTCTGATCGAGCATGACATGTCCATGGTGATGCAGATTTCCGATCATGTCGTTGTCCTCGACTATGGCGTCAAGATCTCCGACGGGGACGCAAAATTCGTGCAGAATGACCCCCATGTCATCGCCGCCTATCTCGGCGTGGATGATGATGAGGTCGCAATTGCTGAAGCTGAAGCAAATATTGCCCACGAAGAGGAGAAAATCTCATGAGCGAGCCACTCCTCAGCCTAAGAGGGATTGAAACCTACTACGGCAAGATCATTGCTCTTCGTGGCATCGATATCGATGTCAATGAAGGGGAGATTGTGACCATCATCGGGGCCAACGGTGCTGGCAAGTCCACCACCATGATGACAGTCTGCGGCATCACCAAGGCGCGCGCAGGCACCATCACCTATGATGGCGAAGACATCACCCATTTACCGACCCACGAAATCGCCCATCGTTCGATTGCCCAATCACCGGAAGGCCGCCGCATTTTTGGCCGCATGACGGTGATGGAAAATCTGCTGATGGGGGCCGCGGTCATCAATTACAGGCATATGGACGAGGATCTCCGCATGGTGTTCGAGCTCTTCCCGATTCTTGAGAAGCGGCAGAACCAGCGCGGAGGCACCCTGTCAGGTGGCGAACAGCAGATGCTGGCCATCGCCCGCGCGCTGATGTCCCGTCCAAAACTGCTGATGCTCGACGAACCATCCCTTGGCCTTGCGCCACTGGTGGTCAAGCAGATCTTCGAGGTCATCAAGGAACTGAATGAAAAACAGGGCCTGACCGTCTTCCTCGTCGAGCAGAATGCCTTTCACGCCTTGCGTCTTGCCCATCGTGGCTATGTCATGATCAACGGGCAAATCACCCTTTCGGGTGGCGGCCATGAATTGCTGGAAAATCCGGAAGTTCAGGCAGCCTATCTCGAAGGCGGCAGACACTAAAAAGAAGGAGATACACCATGTCTTTGCTCTGGGAAAATTCCTTCTTGGCTTTTTTCTTTCTCACCGTCCTGATCGGCGGTGGTGCTGCCTGGATGTCTGGTCGGGGTATCGCTCTATCCTGGCGTCCGACCTATCAGATCGTGATTTATATGCTGCTACTGACGCTTGCCGTCCGCTTTCTGCATTTCTCACTGTTTGAGGGCACCCTGTTATCGGTGCATTTCTACATTGTCGACTTTGCAGTCCTGCTGGCCGCCTGCTGGCTTGGTTACCGCTACACGCGCACCAACCAGATGGTCGATCAGTATAATTGGCTGTATGAGAAGGTAAGCCCGCTCAGCTGGCGGGAAAAGCGGGGTTAAGCCCCTGCAACGAGATTGGACGCGACGGATACCCGCCGCTTCCTCGTCTCCGAACAATACCATATTCCAATGGCTTAGCTACGGAGACAACAAAAAAGGGATTGAAAATTTTGAAAATTTCAGCCCTAATTCGAATGACCATATGGTTCAATAAAAATAAATCACACCAGAATATTGCGTTCGACCAGATCGCAATGGAACGCACAAACATCTCACGGGAGATTTTCATGAAAAATGCACTTTTGGCAGGTGTCGCAATCGTCGGCTCTCTGGTTCTATCCAGCGCGTCATATGCAGATATTATTATTGCTACCGCTGGCCCAATGACCGGTCAATATGCATCCTTCGGTCAACAGATGAAAATCGGCGCCGAACAGGCTGTTGCCGATATCAATGCTGCTGGCGGCATCAATGGCGAGAAGCTCGTTCTGGAAGTTGGCGATGACGCCTGCGACCCGAAACAGGCTGTTGCAGTTGCCAACCAGATGGCAGGTAAAGGCGTGGTCTTCATGGCTGGCCACTTCTGCTCCGGCTCTTCCATCCCGGCTTCCTCGGTTTATGCTGAAGAAGGCATCGTTCAGATTTCACCTGCTTCCACCAACCCGAAATTCACCGATGAGCGCCCTAATCCCGATGGTGGCACCTACCGCGTTTGCGGTCGTGATGACCAGCAGGGTGAAGTGGCTGGCAAGCTGCTGTTTGAAGAGTTTGGCGACAAAAACATCGCTGTGATCCACGACAAAACCGCTTACGGCAAAGGCCTGGCTGACCAGACCCTCGCCAATCTTGAGAAACTCGGCGGCAAAGCTACGATGTATGAAGCCTACACCGCTGGTGAGAAAGATTATACGGCTCTGGTTTCCAAGCTGAAGCAGGCCAAAATCGATGCTCTCTATGTTGGTGGCTATCACACCGAAGCTGGCCTGATCGTACGTCAGATGCGTGAGCAGGGCATGGACACCGTGCTGATCTCCGGTGACGCTCTGGTAACCGACGAATATTGGTCCATCACCGGTGACGCTGGCGAAGGCACCCTGATGACCTTCTCGCCAAACCCATCCGACAACCCGGAAGCCGCTCCTGTTGTTGAGAAATTCAAGGCTGCTGGTAAAACCACCGAAGGCTATGTTCTCTACACCTACGCTGCAATTCAGGCATGGGCCGACGCTGTGAAAGCGGCTGGCTCCACCGATTATGACGCAGTCAGCGACGAGCTGAACAAAGGTGAATTCTCCACCGTTCTGGGCAACCTCTCCTTTGACGATAAAGGCGACGTGACCCTGCCAGGCTATGTCTGGTACAAGTGGAGCAAAGGCAAATACGACTACAAATAATCGGTTGATCAGCCTTGCTGATATCCCGACTTTCTAGTTGACCGCCACGAAGGCTCCCGGACATCGCGCGTCGGGGGCCTTTTTTATCCCCTCCTCCCACATCCCAAGTGACAACTGCCAAAGGGGCACCATGCTCGCCTATCTCGCCCTCGCGGTCGCCATGATACTGACAGGTATCAATGTGGCTCTAGGAAAAATCATCATCACCGAAATGACGCCAGCTTCCTTTGCGATGCTGCGCTTTGTGCTGGCGAGCCTGTGTCTTGTGCCATTGGCAATGACAGAACGCCACGGCTGGCAAAGCCTCAAGGCCCTGCCACTGCGGGCATGGGGAGAAATCTGTCTTTTGTCGCTGTTCGGTGTTGTCGGCTTCACCACCCTGATGCTGATCGGCATTCAATATACCTCCGCCATCAATGCAGGCATCATCGCGTCGGCTTTGCCTGCCATCATTGCCCTTCTCAGTTGGCTTATCCTCAAGGAAGTGATCTCGCGGCAAAAAGCGCTGTCAGTCTCTCTGGCGGTGTTCGGCATTGCCTGCCTCAATCTAGCCACCCCGCACGGTGCGACCCAAACAGACCTCACTCCTAGCCACAGCTGGACATCCACCCTGATCGGCAATGGCTTCATTCTCGCTGGCGTCACGTCAGAGGCGGTCTTTGCCATCCTGACCCGTCGCTATGCCGCTCGCATTCCCCCATGGACCCTGACCATGGTCGTCCATCTGCTGGCTATCCCTATCACGCTCCCGATTCTGATGCTGCAAGATGGCGGATGGCTTTTGCCCGATACCGATTGGCATTTCTGGCTGATCAGTCTTTATTACATCTTCACAGCCAGCGTCCTGTCCTTCTATCTCTGGTGTATCGGCATCAAGACCATTCCCGCCTCCACCAGCGCCCTTTTCACCGCCCTCGTCCCGGTCACTGCCATGCTAATCGCCGTCTTTGTTCTGGGCGAACATCTTTCTATAGTGCAAGTCGCCGGACTGATGGCCATCTTGGCCTCGCTCGGCATTGGCCTCAAACCCGCCGCCTCGCGAGACTGACATGATGCAAAATCTGATCACCGATATTGAAGGCATCCTGATCGGCAATGCCTCCGACCCCAAGCTGAAATCCGGCACCACCGCCTTGCTGTGCGAATGGCCGATGGTGGCCTCCTGCGCCGTCATGGGCGGCGCTCCTGGCACCCGCGACACCGATCTGCTCAATCCTGATCAGACGGTCGAAGCGGTTGATGGATTGGTTCTGTCCGGCGGCTCGGCCTTCGGCCTTGATGCGGCCGGTGGCATGCAAGGCTGGTTAAGGCAACAGGGTCGCGGGTTTGCCGTCGGTCCGGTGAATGTGCCAATTGTCCCCGCGGCCATCCTGTTTGACCTGATCAATGGCGGCAATAAGGATTGGGGACGCCAAAGCCCCTATTGGGACATGGGCTGGCAAGCGGCAGAAACCGCCAGCGACCATTTCGAGATTGGCACGATCGGCGCAGGCACCGGCGCACTGACAGCGGACCTTAAAGGCGGTCTGGGCTCCGCCTCCGATGAAGATGATCATGGCATCAGGATCGCAGCGCTCGTCGCCGTCAATGCCCTTGGTCGCGCCACCATGGGCGACAGCCACCACTTTTGGGCAGCTCCCTTCGAGAAGGGCGATGAATTTGGTGGTGCAGGCCTCCCGGCACAGATCACTGAGGACATGCACGTCCCCTTTACCAAAGGAGACGCCATGCGCGCTGGCAACACCCCAGATGGCCCTGACGCGCCAGAAATGGCCCAACCGGGCGGCAACACCACCATCGGCATCATCGCCACCGATGCGGCCTTGACCAAGGCTCAAGCCAAGCGCCTTGCCATCATGGCCCATGACGGATTTGCCCGCGCGCTCTGGCCCTCTCACACGCCCTTGGACGGTGACATGATCTTTGCCCTCTCCAATGGCAGAAAGCCGCTACCGGCAACCGAGAACGCCTTTATCACGCTGGGCGCCCGCGCCGCCTCTGTCATGGCCCGTGCCGTGGCCAGAGGGGTCTATGCCGCGACAAGCACAGACGGCGACCTATTCCCCAGCTGGCAAGACAAGTATGGCTAAGCTTGATCGCAGTCATGCCTTTGCGATCACACAAAGCACCATCGACAGAGAAAGAATGAACCGTTTAGCGCCCCTTTACCCTCATTTCTTTCACAATGACCGGCAATTGGAATCATAAAATTCCGGCAAGGGCGCACTTTTTGCGGAATTAAATATATACAAACCCCTAGATTCTTTGTAGCGTTCGAATAAATTCTTCCCAAGAGAGCGAAATATGGAAAAATTGACACTCGATTCTGGCGATATTCGGATACTCAAGGTTTTGCAGAATGATGCCTCCCTATCCATCGCCGAGATCGCCAAGCTTGCCGGCATGTCCCAGACGCCATGCTGGCGCAGAATCAAAAAACTGAAAGAAACCGGCGTCCTCAAACAGGTCACCGCCATCATCGATCGCGAATCCGTCGGTCTCGGTTTTGTCTCTTATGCCTTCGTCAAGCTCACCGTGCCCAGCCGCAAGAATATGGAAGAGTTCGACAAGCTTGTCGCCCTCTGGCCCGAAGTTGTTACCTGCGAACGCATCACCGGCGCAGTGGACTATCTGGTCAAAGTGGTGACCGAAGACATCAAGGCCTACGACAACTTCCTTTGCTACAAGCTGCTGAATTCAGAGCTCGTCTCCGACGTGCAGTCGCGTATCGTTGTCTCGACCGTCAAGGAAACCGCGTCACTGCCGCTCAGTGAGTGATCCTGCTCACTTGAAGCGTTTGCTGGAAAAAGTGGTCCGATCCAGACCATTATCCCTGCCCAGCACCAAATCGGCCATCATGCGACCGGTCACCGGACCGGTTGCGAAGCCCATATGGCCGTGACCGAAATTGAAATAGAGACCGTCATGCTTGTCGGCTTTTTCAATCAGCGGCAGGGAATCGGGAAAACATGGCCGCGACCCCATCCAGGGCTCCTCATCCACCGGCTTGCCAAGTGGGAACAAATGCCGCGCATGATCCGCTGCCCGATAAATCTGCGTCGGCGTCTTGCGCGCGTCGCGATTGGCAAATTCAATCCCTGACGTCAGCCGGATGCCACGCTCGGTCGGTGTTATCAGGAAGCCCACATCCTCATCAACGATCGGCCGATTGAGCACAGCCCCTTTGCTGCTTTCAAAATGCTGGTGATAGCCACGCTTGACCGCCAGCGGAAAGTGGTAACCCATCGGCTTGACCAGATCGAGGCTCCACGGCCCCAGTGCCACCACCACCTTGGGTGCGGTTAGTGCCCCATGCGCGCATTGCACCTGCCATGCATCGCCAACCTGCTCCAACGTCTGGGCGTCGCCGGTGTAAAAGTCCCCGCCTCGCTTGATGAATAACTGCCCATAGGCCTTTGTCACGGCCTTGGGAGAGCTGACATTGACGCAGCCTTTCCAAAAGAGACCATGGTCATCGTCGCCAAAGTCCATATCCGGTTCCAAAGCTTCAAGGCCGCCTTGATCCAACACATCATACTCGACACCGAACTCATCCGCATAGCCGCGCGAGGCAGCTGTACCAGCGAAGCTCTTGGCACTGTGATAGAGGTGAATCCAGCCCGTATGGCGGAACTGTTCGGTAACCTCGGCAGGACCGGCAAAATAGGCATGCTCATCGGCAGATCGTTGCCGCAAGGGCTGTACTCCGCGCGCATACCGATCAATCCCCGCCGGGTTCGACAACAGCCACATACGATAAAGCCAGCCCGTGAGCTGCGGCATAAAGGTCGGATGATAATGCATGTGGATCATCCGGTTGGAAGCAAACTTCAGAATTTCAACCGGTTTGCTGGGAATGGTCAGCGGCACCATTCCGTCTTTTTCGATGATCCCGGCATTGCCATGGGAGGTTTCCTCGCCCGGCTCCCGACGATCCACCAAAGCCACGTTCAGCCCACCTTCCTGAAGATGCAAACGCTGTACTCACGCCCACAATCCCGGCACCCAAAACAATCACATCATGATTCATCGGATTCATGGCTTTTCTCCTGATACGGCTGGCCAGCGCTGATCTAGAGCAATTCTCGGGAACACCCGTTCACGAGAATGCAATAACATACTGAGAAATGGCGTTTAAATCCAAACCGGTGACCCGGTTTACCTTCAAAGCGCTCTAAATTGGAAGGTCTGCGCGCCTGCGGATCCCTTAGCGGGTCAGCCCTGTCGCACCAGACAAAAGAATAAAGGCAAGTGTGTCACGGTGACCGGATCAGGTCCAGATCAAAAGTATCCAATATCCAAAATTGCCATTGTGAATTTCAACGTCAAATCTTGAAAGCACAAGATTGATCGCATATGGTGCGCATATAGATACCTTTTTGGCAACATTAGCAACAAAGACAAGGCCTTCCCTTCTTGCTCAACCAAGCCCCATATGCTAGGCGCATCAGCAACACTCTACTTTGATGTCAGACAGACAGGACAGCAGGCCATGGCACGCCCCATTCAGATCGCCCCATCCATTCTCGCTTCCGATTTCGCCCGCTTTGGTGAAGAGGTCAAAAGCCATCGATGACGCCGGCTGCGACTGGGTCCATGTTGACGTCATGGACGGTCATTTCGTGCCAAATATCACTTTCGGCTCTCATGTGGTCAAGGCCATCCGCCCCTACACCGGCAAGGTCATTGACACCCACCTGATGATCGCCCCGTGCGACCCGTATTTGGAAGATTTCGCGACGGCTGGCTCTGACCTGATCACCGTACATGCAGAAGCAGGGCCCCCATCTTGACCGCTCGCTGCAAGCTATCAAGGCGCTGGGCAAGAAAGCCGGTGTCTCGCTCAATCCAGCCACCCCAGAAAGTGTCATCGAATATGTGCTGGATCGCCTCGATCTGGTGCTTCTCATGACCGTCAATCCCGGTTTTGGTGGCCAGAGCCTCATCCCGTCCGTCATCGACAAGGTGCGCCGTGTCAAGACCATGATTGGCGACCGCGATATTGACATCCAAATCGATGGTGGCGTTTCGGTTGACACCGCCCCGCTCGTTGTGGAAGCCGGTGCCAATGTGCTTGTCGCCGGGTCGGCCATCTTTAAGACCGGCTCCGTTGAAGGCTATCGCGATATGATCGCCCGCATCCGCGAAGTAGCTGAAAAGGCTCAGAAGTAATTCTCTTTCAGGACGGCCCGACTTTGGCGCCGTCCATTCCTCTCACTTGCTAAAGACAGGTTCACTAATGATCCCTCGTTATTCCCGCCCTGAAATGGTCGACATCTGGTCACCAGACACAAAATTCCGCATCTGGTTCGAAATCGAAGCTCATGCCTGTGACGCATTGGCCAAACTGGGTGTGATCCCGCAGTCAGCTGCCAAAACCATTTGGGAGAAAGGCGGCGCTGCCACATTCGACATCGACCGGATCGATGAAATCGAACGCGAAACCAAGCATGACGTTTATTGCCTTTCTGACCCATCTGGCCGAAATCGTTGGCGACGACGCCCGTTTCGTCCATCAGGGCATGACCTCCTCCGACGTGCTCGACACCTGCTTCAACGTCCAGCTGACCCGCGCAGCAGACCTGCTGCTGGCTGACATTGACGCCCTGCAGGTGGCTCTGAAGCGCCGCGCCATGGAGCATAAAGACACCGTCTGCATCGGCCGGTCCCACGGCATCCATGCCGAGCCAGTGACCTTCGGCCTCAAGATGGCCGAAGCCTATGCCGAATTTGACCGCTGCAAGACCCGCCTGCTGGCAGCGCGCGAAGAAATCGCCACCTGCGCCATTTCCGGTGCGGTGGGCACTTTCGCCAACATCGACCCAAGCGTGGAGGAGCATGTCGCCGAGGCCATGGGCCTGAAGCCCGAGCCCGTTTCCACTCAGGTCATCCCGCGCGACCGTCATGCGCAATTCTTCGCAACGCTGGGCGTCATTGCCTCCTCCATCGAGCGGGTTGCCACCGAAGTGCGCCATTTGCAGCGCACCGAAGTGCTCGAAGCCGAAGAATTCTTCTCCAAGGGCCAAAAAGGCTCCTCGGCCATGCCACACAAGCGCAACCCTGTGCTGACCGAAAACCTCACCGGTCTTGCCCGCATCGTGCGTGGCTTTGCTCTGCCAGCCATGGAAAATGTCGCCCTGTGGCATGAGCGGGACATTTCCCACTCATCCGTTGAGCGGATGATCGGCCCCGATGCAACGATCACCCTCGACTTTGCCCTGGCCCGCCTCACCGGCGTAATCGACAAGCTGATGGTCTATCCGGAGCGGATGATCGGTAACATGGATCGCCTCGGCGGTCTGGTTCATTTCCCAACGCATCCTGCTGGCCCTGACACAGGCTGGCTCGTCGCGCGAGGATTGCCTATCGTCTGGTTCAACGCAATGCCATGAAGGTCTGGGACAGCTATCAGGTTTCCGGTTCCGCTGGCGTTGACTTCCTCACCGAATTGCTGGCCGATGAAGATGTCCGCGGCTACCTTTCGGAAGACGAAATCCGCAGCCGCTTCGACCTTGGCTACCATACCAAGAATGTTGACGTGATTTTCAAGCGCGTCTTCGGCGACAGCGAGTAAGCAAGACAGCAACGACGACAAGCCGGTCTCTCCTCCGGCTTGTCGCTTGACCTTGCAACGCCTTGTTTGGTGTTGACGCAGGCGACCATTCAAACCAGCAGGACCGCATCATGAAAATTTCCCAAACCGACATTTTGCTGATCCCGGGCTATGGCGATACGTTGCCGGGCCACTGGCTGCTGCGTTGGCGCGACAAGATGCCAACCGCACGCGAAGTCAAACAGGATGACGTCCATAATCCATCCAAGGACGCCTGGATGACCAGTCTGTTGGCTGAAATCGAGGCCTCCACCCGCCCGGTGGTTCTGGTGGCCCATTCACTCGGTTGCATTCTGGTGGCCCATGGGGCGGAAAGCCTCAAAGGCAAAATCGCCGGAGCCTATCTGGTCGCCCCAAGCGATTGGGACAGAGAAGAGGCTGATCGATGGCTTTGACGGCGGCGACTTCGTGCCAATCCCGAAAAACCCACTGCCCTTTCCAACCCATGTGGTCGGCAGCCGCAATGATCCCTATTGCGACCACGAGCGTTCGCAGGAACTTGCAAAAGATTGGGGTGCCCATTTTCAGGATGCAGGCGAAGCTGGCCATATCAATCTGGAAAGTGGCCACGGTCCATGGCCCGAAGGCATGATGTCCTTTGCAGGCTTCCTGAGCAAGCTGGACGGTTAGATCAAATACAAAAGAAGCCTGCCCCATCATTTGGAGCAGGCTTCTTTTTTCGATCAAGCGACACCCACTCAGGCGGTCGCCATTGGTCCTTTTTTGCCAATCACTGCATCGACCCGCTTGGCCACGATCCAGGACACAGGCAGCGCCAGAATAGCGCCTGCAGCCACAAACCCGATGAAGAACATAGGATCAAAATCCAGTGTTCCAGACATGGTCAGCGGCACCAAAGCGAATATTCCCGCAAGTGTCGGCGCAATGATAATGTAAAACAACACAGTCAATTTCAGCATGATAGTCTCTCCCAAGCAACTGGGTGGCAACCGATCAAAAACTCCCCGAAATTCAGTTGCACGCGCCAAATTCATACATGCACGATGAGTGCATAATTACTTGCACGCGCTGATCTATATCAAAGTAACCTGCGGCCTTTTGGCCTCTCTCCTGCGTGTCTTTGTCTCAGTCGGACGCCAATTCAGCCATGGCTTGCTCGATGCCTTGCGCCAGGAATCCAGCTTCCGACGCCACGGCAAATCAACTGGAACCCATAGCTGGCAAACAATTTGGCATAATGGGGATTGGTCGCATAAATGCCGGTCAATTTGCCATGAGCCTTGGCAGCCTCGATCACCCGCTTGAGCGCGGCCACAGTCACGTCATGGTCAAAAATCCACCGCCTTGCCATCCAGCAGGGTCAGTGACAAATCAGCCGGACCGACAAACACACCATCTATCCCATCGGTTGCCAGAATGTCTTCGAGATTGTCGAGCGCCTCGCGGGTCTCGATCATCGCCAAAGCAAAACAGCTGTCATTCCCATCGACCACATAGTCAAACGCATTGCCAATGCCATAGGTTCGGCAAGCCTGAAATGGCCCATAGGAGCGCTCCCCGAGCGGGGTATATTTCACGGCCTTGACCAGAGCTTCGGCCTGTTCCTTGGTGTTGATCATCGGTGCGATAATGGCTTGCGCGCCAAAGTCCAGAGCCCGAGAAGCGGTCGCAAAATCTCCCACCGGAATGCGGACAAGCGGTGCTGTTCCGCTATGGACAATCGCCCCGGTCATCTCTTGCGCGTCCGAGAAGCCAATCGCCCCATGCTGCATATCAACCAAGACCGCCTCAAAGCCCCCTTGGGCCAGGATTTCAGCGCTCTGCCGACTGGCCAACACGCACCAGCCAAAATAGAGCGGTTCGCCCTTACCGATCGCTGCATCGACCGTGCGCCGCATTAAAGTATGCCGCATTAGGGTGTTATTGTCCGCCATGATGAGCCTCCCCGAGAAAATTGCGGTTCACGGGCCTTCGCCCAGACAACAGAGCCTTGGCCATCCAAACAGACGGGACAGACAGTGCGAAGAGAAAAGCGGTGAACCAGAGCAAGAAAAAAGGCCGATGCACACAGCACCAGCCTCTTCACAAAATCAAATAAACAGACCTTTGTCCAGTCACCCCATGATCGCATGAGCAACTGCAAACCGATCAGGCTTCGGTCTTCACTTGTTCAATGGCCACAGCCATCAGCTCGGACATGGTACGGCGGATCTGATGCTCGGACTGATCCACCTTGACTTCCGAAAAGTCGGCAACGATCTTGCGATAGACATCTTCCTCGCCTGGCTCTTCAAAATCAGAGCGCACCACTTCCTTGGCATATTCCGCTGCGGCCGCTTCATCGAGGCCCATTTTTTCAGCCGCCCAAAGACCGAGCAATTTGTTTCGGCGAGCTGTCGCTTTGAAGCGCAATTCCTCATCATGCGCAAATTTGGCTTCAAATGCATCTTCCCGCTTGTCAAAAGTCGTCATATGGCTACTCCCCGATCCGACCATTTCCGTCGTATGTTGCCCTCACCTATACTGAGCATAGACCAAAAAACAACAGGTGCATTTTCTGTTTCCCACCGACTTTGGTCTGAGATTGGGCCCAACGGCTACAACAAACTGGAAAACCTCCTCCCGGTGGACGCGATTTATTGGAACCAATGTAAGGTGGCTTTCCCTCCTTCTCAACAGGCAATGCGCGCATTTTCCAACCATCGGGCGTTCATCCGCTGCTATGCAGAGAGCAACCCGGTCATTGGACCCAAAAACTCCGGTGCGGAAGCGATTCAACGATTGTGATTTCGCCCGGAATTCGCTAAGCAGCGAGCCAAAAGGTCTGTGTAGAAGCTGCGGCGCGAGATCACTGTTCAACATCCGCCATCCGCGCCTGTAAATAGGCTATAGTTCAGTAGCGCAAAGTCTGATTCTCCCATGCCAAAATCTGGCACCGGAAAAATGACCAAAACGCTCCTGCCACCATCTGCTCGCCACCTAGGGACGAGCCGCGTCGGCTGGCAGCCACATTTTCAATGGGTCCGGCTCGCCTGGTACCAGGCCCGGTCCCATACCAGCAAATCCGCCCGATCCCGGGCTAAACAACATGGTAGAACGCTCATGAATCGTCGTCGCAGGATCTACGAAGGCAAAGCCAAAATTCTTTATGAAGGTCCAGAGCCGGGCACACTGGTCGCCCATTTCAAGGACGATGCGACTGCTTTCAACAACAAGAAGCACGAAGTCATCGATGGCAAAGGTGTTCTGAACAACCGCATCTCTGAATATATCTTCACCAACCTCAATGAGATCGGCATCCAGACCCACTTTATCCGCCGCCTCAACATGCGTGAGCAGCTGATCAAGGAATGCGAGATCATTCCTCTTGAGGTCATCGTGCGCAACGTTGCGGCCGGCTCGATTGCCAAGCGTCTCGGCATTGAAGAAGGCACCCAGTTGCCCACGCTCGGTCGTTGAATTCTGCTATAAGAATGACGCCCTCGACGACCCGATGGTGTCCGAAGAACATATCACCGCCTTTGGCTGGGCCAGCCCGCAGGAAATTGATGACATCATGGCACTGGCCATCCGCATCAACGACTATCTGTGCGGCATGTTCCGCGCAGTTGGCATCCGCCTTGTCGATTTCAAAATCGAATGTGGCCGCTATTTTGAAGGCGACACCATGCGCGTCATTCTGGCCGATGAAATTTCGCCAGATTCCTGCCGCTTGTGGGATATCGAATCCAACGACAAGCTGGACAAGGACCGCTTCCGCCGCGACATGGGCGGCATGCTGGAAGCCTATCAGGAGGTGGCCAAACGCCTTGGCATCATGATCAACAGCAATCCTGAACATAAGGGCACCGGCCCGGTTCTGGTCAAGTAGCACGCACCCTTTCAAAAGGCAGGGGCCACCCCCTGCCTTCTTTCATCCTACTCCGCCTCTCTTCTTTTCCGCCGCGCAATGGACGGTCAGGACAAAAAGGAACTCTCCAAAATGAAAGCACGTATCACCGTTACCCTGAAAAACGGCGTTCTCGACCCTCAGGGCAAAGCGATCGAAGGCGCTCTGGGTGCGCTGGGTTTTGATGGTGTTGACCAGGTTCGTCAGGGCAAGGTGATCGACATCGAACTTGCCGAAAGCGCTGACAAGGCCGCAGCCGAAGCCAAACTCGCCGACATGTGCGAAAAGCTGCTCGCAAACACGGTGATCGAGAATTACCAGATCGACATCCTGTAAGCGTTCAGGACTGTCCTTTTGGGACGTTCGACAAGACGATGACGATAGAGACTGAAGAGCATGACCCTCAACGCCAACGATAAAGATCAGACGCCAGGTGACGCTGAAACAGCCAAGACCAACGACGCGCAGATCCTCGACCAGCGGGCAGAAGCGGCAAAAGCCATTCGCTTCATGGCGATCAAGGCAGCTATTTTCATTCTCATCCCCGTCATAGCCTCCGCGCTAGCCGTCTTTTTCCTTTTATAACTGCGGGCCAGCCGTCACCCCCTTCCTTCAGGAGCAGGACCCATGAAAACTGCGATCCTCGTTTTTCCCGGAACCAACCGTGAGCATGACATGGCAGCCGCCGTGCGCTCCGTGTCCGGAACAGACCCGATGATGGTCTGGCATGCTGAAACCGAAATCCCCCAGGCCGATCTGATCGTTCTGCCCGGTGGCTTTTCCTATGGTGACTATCTGCGCTCCGGTGCCATTGCCGCCCGTTCGCCCATCGTTGCCGACCTTCTGGAAAAAGCCAAGAAGGGCGTCCGCATCCTCGGCGTCTGCAACGGCTTCCAGATCCTGACCGAAACCGGCATTCTGCCCGGTGCCCTGATGCGCAATGCGGGCCTGCATTTCATCTGCAAGGAAACCCTGCTGCGCGTCGAGCGGGCCGACACCATCTTCACCAAGGCCTATGAGGCCAATCAGGTTGTCCGCTGCCCGGTTGCCCATCATGACGGCAACTTCTTTGCCGATGATGAAACCCTGAAGCTGCTCGAAGGGGAT
>CAXXSO010000022.1:0-84968 GCA_963676965.2 uncultured Cohaesibacter sp. | reverse complement strand
GATTTTATAAACGCAGAGATGATGTCATAGTGCACCTCCCCATTTTTGTCATAAGCAGCAGGATTCTCTTGCAAACGCTCACGTATCTTTTTATCGGTGATGGTCACCTGCTTACTCACTTCTGCATTCGTTACCAATTCCAATATATTAAGCAACTTACGAGCATCGCCTCCGGCATAGCGCAGCATAGCATGTGTCTCTTTAAAAATCACTTTACGCTCTCGCAATAGTTCATCTTGCTTACAAGCCGATTGAGCTAAGCGGAGCAGAGCCTCGTCAGACAGTGCCTGAAGCACATACACCTGACAGCGCGAAAGCAAAGGCGAGATGACTTCAAAAGAAGGATTCTCGGTCGTAGCTCCTATCAGTGTAACTTCCCCTTTCTCTACGGCTGCCAATAAAGAATCTTGTTGCGATTTTGAAAAACGGTGAATTTCATCAATAAATAGAATAGGTGTTGGCTCATCAAAGATCCTGACCTTCTTAGCCTTCTCAATCACAGCTCGCACATCCTTAACACCACTGCTTACTGCACTTAGTGTAAAAAAGTGACGATCGAGCTCTCGCGCTATAATATTGGCCAAAGTCGTCTTACCAACACCTGGAGGCCCCCAGAGTATAAAGGAACTAATGGTATTGTTATCAATCATATTGCGCAATATGGCGCCTTTTCCTACGAGGTGTTCTTGTCCTATATAATCGTCCAAACTCTTAGGACGCAATCGTTCTGCCAAGGGTGCTGATATCATAGTTTACGTTGGATTTTTGTCGCGTAAAAGTACAAATAAAGTTTTTCCTAGCCCCTCCTTGCCCCCATGTTTTGTAAGGCTTGTGACGATACTGCGGAAGTACCCGCCCTCCGCCTTCGATACACACTTCGTCAAAAAACGAAGTGCACTCAGGCATCGGGACTCTGAGTAAAACAACGAAGTGCAATCAGACATCGGCGTTGGGAAACAATAAACAAAATTACAAGTAAAATATGACGATGCTGCGGGAGTAGCACCTTCCGCATTTGAAAGTAGGCGTTAAAAAATATAGGTAACTGGAGTGTGAAAAATTTTTGTTTGTCTGAGGACGAAGGACGAGTTTTCAAAAATTTAACGGAAGGTCGTCATATTTTAGCATAGTTTCAACAGCGGTGGCATTTTTGCATTCTTTTTTTGCTACAGAAAAAAGGATGACCTGGGGTTTGAGGTGGTAAACCCCCAAGGGTGATAATAGCGGCTCCCTCCGCCTTCGATACACACTTCGCAAAACAACGAAGTGCACTCAGGCATCGGGACTAAGACACTAAAAAACGTTTAATCAAATTCTTAGCATTCTGCAACACCAACTCTTTAGCCCAAGGCAAGAAGGATGCATTCCAACGCTGTGGATGAAAGGTGAACATCACCCGATCAGGCACTTCGACTCCGTGGTTGCTGAGCGCAGTCGAAGTACTCAGTGACCTTCCTTTTTGCACAGCATCAATTATATCCTCAGTACTATGAAACACCAACCCCTGCTTCACCCATTCCTCCTGCTGAGCGACCTTATCCCGTACACTCACCTTCCAGCCATCCCAACGACGACCAGTATCGGTCAAGTAAAACAAATCATTAAAGTCAGCATCAAAGTAAGGCTCACCGATGAGGCCGTAATCACGGTAGCTGTGCTCTTTCCACAAATCTTTACTATCATAGGGAGAGAGCGGACTGCCATGCATACACAAGGTTTTCACTTCTGCAAGTTGACGCAAAGCTTTAAGGTGCTTTTCAAAATCCTGAATTCCTGCTGCCATATCCCCACCACAAGTGGTCAAGCACTCATAATGGTAACCCACTTCATGGCCCAAAGAACTTATCTCTTTTATAACAGCCTCATCCCAACTCTCAGGTACTGCACGGAAGTAATAACTACCATGTACGCCTAGTGCAGCTTGCACCTTCGCAAAACGCAAAGAATGCTGCGGCAATAAGTCCACATCATGGCGTAGTATCACCATCTTATCATAGCGATGTCCCTCGCAATAGTCTCGAAAGGTGATAAAATGATAATCCGCCGCCTGCAAGGCTTGCAACAATTGTTGGTGTTTTTTTATTATGAAATCCATTATTTAAATCAATTAAGGTCAGTCATCACTAATCATCCCCAAAGAAAACTCCTCAACCATATAATCAGCCACATCACGGTGTGCCACCTTATTCCAATGCCCGTATTTACTGGTCACCTCCCAATAATGGGGATTTATATCCCCGTCATAAAGACGTTGTAGAGGCACGGACAAATCAATATAAGGAATATCTAGATCATCTATTTTATCACAAATATCCTCCGGTAATGGCAGATCATCACGATTCACAACGACTAACTGATGCTTTAAATCTTCTAATATCAATTGACTCGCCACTCCTAAGCTATCCGACGCTTCTTTCCCCAAGTCATCATAAACCGAAGTGCTCTCTGAATCAAACGTATAAAACTTTTCAAAGCACTTGGATAGTATCTGCTCCTTCGTACTTTTTCTTGCCTTATTCAACATATTAGCTAGTGAGGAAAAATTCAATAATTGCTTAGATGTATTGTAGCGCGCCATCTTGTCCTTAGAATAAGGACGAACAATTTCCAACGATGCTGAATCAACAACGACCCTTGGTGAATAAGGCATACGATAGTTGAGTTGGAAATCAGCTTTTGACAAAAGAAAGACCATTACATCTGGGGTATAGTCCGCAGCTATCAACTGAGAATACACATACATATCGCCAATATCAAAACCACTGTAACCAAAGTTTAAAACTTCTACGGTGCGATTAGGATATTTTTTCTGCAATCCCACCTCCAACAATGTTGAAAAATGATCCCTTTCAAACACCTGAAAACCTTCCACATAAGAATCCCCAAATAAAGCAACACGTACGACACTATCCTTACTAGAGTGTCTTGGAGGATAATACTGATACAAATAACCTCCCTCATTAAACTTCCCGATGGAGAAACCTTCATTGAACATGATATAAGACTTTTCGGCAGGACGTATCTTTCCCAAAGTATAATCATAGTGCGTAAGCGAAGTATTCACTATACCAGCCTGTGTAATAAACACATCCAGAACGGCTAAGGCCAACACAAAAGCTAAACCTCCACTAATTATATGCTTAATTGTTTTTATCATTAGAATTGGAAATAAACAAAGGGCAAAGGATCCGAGTTAAACATAAATAATAAAGATACCAAAAGCATTGCAGCAAGCACAGCTAAGCGCAAGTATACATTGTTTACCAGTAATAAGAAGGTGTGTTTCTTATAACGGTACTGCAAGATATCCATTGTCATGGTCATTATTAAAAAGCTAAGCACCGAAAGCAGCAAACGCCCGGCATAAGGACTCGCCTCCCAATGCCATAGTTTACTAAAGAACACGCCGACAATGCTCAGATCAGTGGCTCTAAAAAACAACCAGGCAAACAAGACCAAGACATTGGTCAATAGCAAATGCAATAAGCTATTCACAGCATCTTTTCTCCCTCGGTAGGTATATGAGGCACTGACCTTTCGCCACCTCAGCGCATATTTATGAATGCTCAGATAAAGGCCATGCAAAGCCCCCCATATCACAAAATTCCAACTTGCACCGTGCCACAAGCCTCCAAGTAACATGGTGATAAACAAATTGACATAGGTGCGTGATATACTTATTCGATTCCCCCCCAAAGAGATATACAAGTAATCCTTTAACCACGAAGACAAAGAGATATGCCAACGCCGCCAAAACTCCGTAATATTACGCGACAGGTAGGGCTGCTCAAAGTTTTTCATCAACTCTACCCCCAATAACTTTGCGACACCGCGTGCCATACTACTATAGCCTGAAAAGTCCGCATATATTTGTAAGGAAAATAACACCAAAGCACACAGCAACTCGATGGAGGCATAATCTTGAGGTGCACTAAAGAACTGATCGACCATACGCCCTGCAGCATCGCCTATCATCACTTTTTTAAAAAGACCAAAAACAATTAAATGGAGTCCTTTCTGCAACTGTTCTTTGGTAGGATGTAGCTTTTGCGAAAGCTGAGGTAATAAAGCACTAGCTCGCTCGATAGGCCCTGCCACCAACTGAGGAAAAAAAGACACAAACAAGGCAAAATCAATCAAGCTATGGGTAGGCTCTAACTTTTTGCGGTAGATATCTATGGTATAAGACATCGTCTGAAAGGTGTAAAAACTAATCCCTACGGGTAGTATGATATTCAGATGTAAATAATCGGGCTGAGCGCCAAAAGCAGCAACTATACTCTGAAAGCTGTCCACAAAGAAGTTAAAGTACTTAAAGAACCCCAAAACACCCAAGTTCACAGCCATACTAAGTAATAAGTAGCCTTTACGTTTTCTCTCAGAATCGCTACGATGCAAAGCAGCGCCTACAAAGAAGTCTACAACGGTAGATAATAAGAGCAAACCACAGAAGCGCCAATCCCAGTAGCCATAAAAAATGTAGCTGGCTATCAGCAAAAATATATTCTTGCCTTGCTTAGATGGTAAGACATAGAATATTATCCAGACTATTGCCAAGAATATGAAGAATATGAAGGAGTTGAATAACATGTATTATAACCTATTTAAATCGATATTGGTAGTCGGGATCTTTTTTCATAATATCTCTAGACTCGGGGTAGTTTTCTACAAACCAAACTAGAAAGGCTGTGGGGTCTATTTTATCTTTGAGAAATTCTTGATGTTTATGTTTATACACAACACCTCCACCTTGAGCCATTTCTTTTGCGACCTCTAAGGCTTTATCTATAGCCTTATCCTGTTCCGAAGGTTTATAGTTATATACTAAACCATACTCTCCTTCCTCATCAGTATAGCCACGCCCAACCTCATCAATATAAACAGAAGGTACACCAAGTACTGCAGCTTCAGAAGCCATTGTTGCACTTTCTCCTACAAGGAGCGACGAGAAAGCAATCGCATCATGCATACACTCTGGTTTTATAGAAATCTGATAAGGCTTCAGCTCTTTAGGCAGTTTTTTTTCTGAAGTTATAAAGACGCGCATTAGTTTAGACAACTCCTGCACTAAACGAATTTTATTCTCTAAAGTAATACCCGAAAGCCCCACATCGTGATGTGCATCCCAAGAAACAAAACGCACAATCGCATACTGTTCATTCGCAGTAATCCCTAAGTCTTTATAAATTGATTTATTCGGAGCAAACCGATTAGGGTGCAAATAGAATAACTCAATATTACCATTATAACGTATGTGGTTCTTACCTAGTTCCTTTTGATATGAATAAGCGGTGAGTTTTGCATTAACAAAAGGCACTGTTAGTTTATCAGCAACACCGACGTGTTCTGTATCAGTTAAGGCAACATGCTTCTTCCCAAAAAGAAAAACCATCCAGCTTGCTTGAAACGAAAAACGACTCACACCCATATCAGGTTTAAATATCCTTAACACTTTAGCAAACTGCCAACAAACGCGCGGAATACTTAAAACTTTATTCAGATATCCTTTCTTGCTTGCTCCAATCGTATAATATGGGATATCATAGACATCCAGTAAATAGTGGGCAATCTCTTTATCTTTCGCAGTAAAAACCACCTCGTGCCCATTCTGTTTAAGCAATGCATATACATGCTTAAACTGATGAACTTGGGCAGGATGTCCTATATCAATTAATATTCTCATTATTTATCAGTTTTGATATGGAGTCAACTAGCTTTTTCATATGGCGCTTTTTCATGTATTCAAACAAAGGAATACTAATAATTTTATCATGGATCAAGTTGTAATTATCCAAAGGTAAGTCACAAAATCGTTCTTGGTAAAAACTACCAATCTTTTGTTCCAAGTGCTTAGCTTCAATCCCTATATTGTTTAAATACTCAATATCTCTTTCTGAATTAAAATGCGGATGATAGATATACAGTTTAGTATAAGATGACACTTCGTGATGCGCGGCCTTCAATACCGTCACACCCTGATCCTCTAACAGAGGGATTAAATGTTCGGCATTTTTACGCCGTCTTTCATTTAACCGCCTAGAACGCATTAATTGATGTACTGCAATTTTTTTCTCAATAGCACGCAATTCCTTGCCATATACCTCAGTCCCCTCTCTACTATCTCCTCGTAACTTAATTAAGGTTGCATAGAGAAAGGCTCCTAGAAATGTAGTACGATAACTCTCTAATAGGTTGCGGACAATACGGTATCCAATAAGTATACGACTATGTTTACCATCAAGTCCGACTTGCTTCGAGGCTTGTTCATAAAGTGCTTTAACATCTGTTGCTAAGATACCACCACCAATGCCATAAGCATTCTTAATTAAGGAAAAACAAGCAACGTCAGCTAGACGCCCTAAGCTAAGGCCAGAAGTCTCAGAATAAAACCCTTGCGCACAATCTTCTACCATCAAACAAGAATACAGGTCACACCACTCACGCACCTGCCGAACATCAACCATCTGTCCCCCTAAGTGAATCACTTGAAATGCTGCTATCCCACGAGAATCGATCGTATTACTAACATCCAATACTAAAGATTGTGTTTTAACATCCCCATAGTGAACAATCCGACCAGCATTAACTATAGGATCAATAGCCACTTTACAAGACAAAGGGGAAGTGTACACCCCACCTTCTTTATTCAAAGCCTGATAAGTCAAATAAAGAGCAGAACGACAAGATGGTGTAATTAAGACATACTGTTTTCCAGTATAGCCTTTAAAAAACGCAATAAGCTTAGCATCTGCATCCTTTACAAATAGAGAGGCTATAAAATCCTTTATTCTAAAATTTGGGCTATAGTAAGGTATCATCTCTCTTTAAAAAAACTAAATAACATGCGACCATACACAAAAAAAGGCTTCACATCTCCTCGGTACCATAGAGCATTAATTTTCCGACCTTTCGATTCTTGCCATACTTTTACCAAAGAGAGCTTAGCCGTAACAATGCCATATAAACTAAACAATGCATCAGAGATTGGATTTCTCCATTTCAAACCTATTGGGTAGTCATTAGGATAATCACAACTTATGCCATTCACATAATTATAGGCATAGAGCGGGAGATTGACTCCGCTAGCAATGGCATGTCCGACCCACAGCCAAGTACGGGGATTAATCTCAATCAGCTTATAGTGACCATCGCGGGGATCTTTCAAATATTCTACTTCACAAATACCCGTATAATCAAGCGCAGTTAACAAACGCTTCGATTGTTCTAAACACACTTCCTCATACACACTTTCAGTAAAAGTTGCCGTGCCAAACTGAAGGGGGTGTTCACGCAGCTTAACGCCCATCCAGTAAGCCTTTATCTCACCATTTACACAAAATGCCGTAAATGATAGCGTTTTATTGGTCCCATCAAAAGGAATTAATTCCTGGGTGAAAGTCTCTGACAGTGGCATTTTATCTACGATCTGCTGACAATATACTTGTAACTCCTCCTCCGACTCTAATAAAAAAGCTTTTTTCCCTAATGTTTTATAGAAAGTAAGGCCATGCCGTCCTTTAATCAAGACAGGATAAGAGTCAAGCTCATTTGATAAAGTAGAAAAGCTATCGACACAAAAGGTCTTAGGAATTGGTAATGCTTGCTCTTGTGCTATAGTCAATAAACTTACCTTATCATAAATCTTATCTAATTCTGAAAAATCAGGCACTAAAAACTTAAAGAGTTTGGATAGTCGTTTCTTATGTTTGGATAGCGTATATACCGCATGGTCATTAGAGGGTAATAACAACCACCCTTGTAAACCTTGTTCCTGCCCCAAGCGCTCTAAAAAGTCGGCAAAAGCATCCTCTTTAAATGCAGGACAAGTATAAAAGGCCTGACAATATTTAGAAGAAGCCGCCACACATGGATGCACGTCTACCACGATAACAGGAATCCCCTGCTCCCCCAAAGCTCGGGTATTGGCTAAGCCTTGTACATGGCCTTCTATGATGATAACTCCTGGTTTAGGCATTACGAGGTAATTAAAGACTTATAAATAGTAATTAACTTTTCAGCAATAAGATCAGCTGCTAAGCCTAGATTAACAATTCGCTTCCTTCCATTGGAATAACTCTGTTCAATAACCCTTTCTAAACCGTCTGCCATATCTTGCGGTTCAAATGATGATATTTGTAAGCCCTCCGTCTTGTCAAACAACCATTCAATATCCCCTACAGGCGTAGCCACTATGGGCATATTGCACGCCATTGCTTCCTTTACCGCATTAGGAGAACCTTCTGCCTTTGAGGGGAAGACCAAAGCATCACAAGAAGAATAATAAAGTGGAAGCATTTGATTATCGACAGGAAAAGGACATAATAATTCAAAGTCATGCCCTTCTCTTTTATTTAGCAACTCAACAGCAGCACTTGCCCCTTTATAATTTTTTCTACTATCATTAGGATCAGCAACAAATAACAAATAACGATGATCAAGAGCTAAACCTAAGTCCTTTTTACAAGCATCCTTATCTAAAGGTTTAAAACGATCCATATTTATCCCATTAGGGATAATATGTGCTTTCTTTTTTTGCCATACAAAGCGAAAAAGATTCTCTGATTTGACGATGATACGTTTACAAAACAACTGGATAACTCGCGCTTGTGTTGCCACAAACATATTCTTTATGCGTCGTATTAGCCCCCCCTCTGTTGAACCATAAGTATCACTCCCCATAAGCGATAAAACAATAGGACATACAGGACGAGCCAATACCGCAACCCAGCCACTAAATGAATAATGCGCATGGATAATATCATACGTATTATCCGCAAGATGCTGCTTTAGCTTACTGACGTGTTTTAAATAACCAGCAAAGCCTTTTACCTTTATCTGAAAAAAGTCAAGCTCAACCCCCTGTTCCACAAGCGAATCAGCTTGATTCTTAATAAAAGGTGTAATAGCAAAAACATCGGAATTACCGGAACAAACAAATAATACACGCATATTAAATCTTATAATAGTTTTTATACCAAGCAGCAAAAGCTTTTAATCCTTGCTTTATAGAAGTTTTCGGCTGATAATTATAGACCTGATTCAATTTATCAATATCTGCAAAGGTCTCAAAGACATCGCCGGCCTGCATCGGCAAATAATTACATTGGGCTTTAAGTCCTAACGATGTTTCTAGGCATTGGATAAAATCCATTAAAGCAACAGGGGTGTTATTCCCAATATTGAATACTTCGTAGTTTTGACGTTGCGCCCCATTCTGACATATTACAGCTACAAGCCCCTCTATGATATCATCAATAAAGGTAAAGTCTCGTCTTAATTGCCCATGATTATATACATCAATCGCTTGACCTTGACTTATGGCTTGAGCAAATTTATAATAGGCCATATCAGGTCGTCCCCAAGGTCCATACACCGTAAAGAAACGTAAACCTGTCGTTTTTATGCCATAAAGATGAGAATAAGTATGTGCCATAAGCTCATTCACTTTCTTCGTAGCAGCATATATACTGATAGGCCTATCCACATTGTCACCTTCACTAAAAGGGATCTTGGTGTTATTACCATAGATACTCGAAGAGCTGGCATACACCAGATGCTTTATGCCATAGCGCTGTACCGCATCAAGTATATTCATAAAGCCTACGACATTAGACGACACATAAGCATGTGGATTTTCAATACTATAACGTACACCAGCCTGTGCTGCTAAATGACAAACCACATCAAATTGCTCTTCTTTAAACAAGCTATTGATCACTACTTGATTTTCAATATCGGCTTTGATAAAAGAAAACGTATCGAAACGACGACTTGTAATACAAGTATCCTTACTTATTTCTGCCTTAGCTATCCCCAGTTCAGATAGCCGCGCATACTTTAAATCAACATCGTAATAATTATTTATATTATCTAAGCCAACAACACGATGTCCTGACTCTACGAGTCGAGAACATAGATGAAAACCAATAAATCCCGCTGCTCCTGTTACTAAAATCTTCATTTATTTTTCGTTTTCTAATAGTTCTAACACATGCTGCAAGCGTAAGTCGAAAGACTCATTCGTATTAAAATCCCCTTCTTCAAATACCCAAGCATTATCATAGATGTAACGTCCTATTTTACCATCCACTTCTAATATATGATCTTGCACATGACCAAATATAGTCTGCAACTCATTCACCACATAACCCTTAGTTGGATGCTCAAAAACATCGATAGCCATACACGAAAAGTTCCACCTATCACAAATCCCCTTACAAAAGTCTAGTAAGTCAATGGGTGGTGATACATAGTCAATACCTTTTGTCCCACTTGCTTTATCACCATCTTTCACTTTCTGATGACCAAACCAAGAACCGCCTATATTTACAATACGCCATTCGTATTCATGAGGTGTATATTCTTGTAAAATCATATAGCCGCGTTGAGCATCTTTATAAACCTCTACATATTTCTTTATCTTGTTAATAAAAAATGTTGGACTAGCATAGGCTTTTTTCGACCAAGATTTTACATTTCCTGTATTTCTATTAGGGCCAAAACGACGTTTTATACCTCGTCCAAATGCTTTTTTTATATACAACATTAATGCTTCTTTTGTGCGTAGTATTTCCACACCAGACCCAGAAGCCCCTATTCCTGTTTTGGCTACAATTGGGAAATGACATCGTCCTGCATATCGTAAAGCTTCATCTTTATTATAAAACACCGTGGTATCAGGCATCGGAATTTCTGCCCCTTTTAAAAAGGCAGAAAGCATACGTTTATTTTCATAGATTAACACCTCTTCGTAAGAAGGGTATATCCTCCTCTTCAATACTTTTGAAATCACATATAAACGCTCATCATATACCGTTTTGTATTTAAATGTTTCGCCTGGAGGTCTTAACAAAAAACAATCAGAATTATCATTAGTCACTTGTTCAAACCAATTACACGATGTTAAATCAATCACAGAATAATCGACTCCAATATCATGACAAGCTTTCTCCCATTTTCGGGAAGAACTCTCATTCTCATTTCTTAAAATTGTAAATTTCATAGTTATGACTTTGCTAATTTCAAAAATTCGAACTCATATTGATGATGTATTATGTTTGTAAATTTCAACCAATAAGCCTCAATACTATCATGTTGATTGTTTTGAAGTTGATCTAATAATTGGTCATAATCAAAAACATCTTTCATCTCAACTCCTAGCCCACTCTTATACACTTCATCTACAAAATCAATCATCCACTGATTTAATGGAAAGTTTTCTGGATAACTCGCCCTAAGCTTAGTACGTAAGATTTTCTTAACCATGGCATAATAAGGAGATAGTTTCATTTCTCTTGGCGAGTACTTACCAGCATATTCATATTTGGCTAATGGCGCATAAAGACTATAAATCATTTGAGTAGAGTATATAGGATTTGACAAACGACGTTTTACCCTATTCTTTATGCGATTCTTTAAATCAAATGTATATTCCGATGAAAATAAAATTTCAAGATAATCAATGTCTAGAAATGGGGTGAACACATAGTCCATCTCACTATTATAAATATTAATATCTTGTGCATCATGGGTACGAGCAGTGATATATGATAAAACATGAAATATATTACAATTCCTATCTACTGATTGATTGAAGCTCTGTCCTTCTACAAAATGGAATAACTCATCTAGATCAATCAAATCAAGATTAAAACATTTCTTTTCCAACTCTGCCTTCAACAAGCCCTTTCGATCTTCAGAATCCCAATACTTTTCAATAAATTTTGAAATAATATAGTCATTAAAGTGTACACCTTTCACATACTCACCACCCAAAGTCCCTAAAAACATGTTCTTAGAAAAACTTGTTTCCTTCTCTACTGACCAAAGACGATGAACACGATGTATAGACGTTAACGTTTGTCCTTCTTTAACTATCCTCTTTGCGTATTGCATAAATTCATCTAGTTTAGGTTTGTAATCATAAAGTGCATGTTCCAAATCTAAACCATTAGCAATATCCTGTGAGCGTAAACTATCTTCCGATTTTGGATTACCATAAGTGTACACATGTGGTCGAATCCCTTGTTTTAAAAGCGAAGCTAATAAATTTCGAGTATCCATTCCCCCCGTTAAAGAAAGTGATACATCTTTAATATCTAAACGTTTTATGATATCAGCAACGGAATCTGAAAACACTTCTGCAATCTGATTAACAGTAATATTGTTTTTTTCCTGTTCATATAAGCGATCAATAATATCATAACGCGATCGCATAAGTTTTGATTCTTTGAAAAATATTATTCCTCCAGCATCATTATATTGCACATCCTTCAGCAATGTTCTTTCTCCTATATAATGACAAAACAAAGTATGTATTGCTAAAGAAAGATAATCAATCTCCTTATCTATATTCATTGCAATATACTCTAATGAATTAGATAGAATAAATTCTTCACCTTGCTCGTATATAAAGTGTTTAATTTGCCCAAATCGATCAGAAACTACCAAGAAATCATCATTATCTATAATGACAATATTATAACACCCCTTACCATAATTGGGGAAATCTAGGCCATATTCTTTGTACATCTTATAAATCAAAGCCTCCTGACTTTCGGTATAATCTCCAGAATATCTATTCCTTGGAACAAAATAGCCATTGATAAGAATATAACAGTCCTCTGAAAACCGTTTTAAATCTCCGTCAGATGCATGAAAACTAAACGATTCATTTTTAATGCATAACTGCAAGCCTTCTACTTCTGAAACTTCATTAGAAATTAGCCAGTCTTTTTTCATAATTCTTTACTTCTTATTCTCTTTCTTATACACAATATCTGTTATCATTCTCAATAAACTACTATGTGATTCACAGTGAAAACTATTCTTCAATACAATAAACCTAAAACGGCCAAGCTGAGATTTAAATGGAAGCCTTTTTCTTATTTTATAGAAAAAATTATTTATACTAAATATGCGAACAAAAATTCTATTCATTTCATTTTTTGAAACCCGACTCCAATATTCATCAAATAATATATTATCCTCAATCTCTCTATTAATATCATCTATTATCTGTTTACTAAAACCAACATTTTTCTTAATAAAAGGAAGCTTTTCTTCTATCCTTATCGGGGTTATAGAAAAAGAAGTCATATTTTCAGACAATTCAACTTTCAAGACGTATGAATAAAATTGTTCAGGGTCTTTACGCAAAGATCGAGCAAAGAAATTACCCAAACTATAAAAAATGGGTTTCCCTTGATGATAGCTATATCCACCATAGTAGTGTGGATGATGACCGACCACAATATCAGCTCCAGCTTCAACAAAAAACTCACATGCTTTTTTATAATGAGGCATCGGCAAGTGATGATATTCTAGGCTACCATGAAACGTTACAATTAGAAAATCAACCTTCTCACGCAGTGCTTTTATTTGTCTATAATTATCTATAATATCAAAGGGATTGGCACCAGCTGACCGTTCAGTTGCAATAGAAAACTCTTGTTCGCAAAAATTAATAATACCTATCTTTTTCCCTTTGATATGTCTGATCACAGATTTTGCTGCTTCTTGTATATTTCGTCCTGCACCTACACTATCAATACCATGTTTTTCACACGCTTCTATCGTATCCAGTACCCCTTGTTCATTCTGATCAAGGATATGATTATTCGCCAAGCAAGCTACCCCAACCCCCAAATGACTTAATAACTTCGCATTATCAGGGTGTGCTGAAAAATTCCGTCCCGTTTTTAAAATCGGCTCATGGTGCAAAGTCAAAGGAGCCTCTAAATTAACAAGCACAAGATCTGATGATACAAATTCAGCCTTTAAGTCGGGCGCGAACTCATCCATCTTACCCTCCTGCACCAAAGCCAAGGTCTCATCATTAGGCACAAAGTCCCCTGTAAACGTTATTTTTATCAATTCTGACTGACTCATAATGCATCTATTAAACGTCTAAACACTATGGCATTGCTATCTGTACTAAAATTATCATACGCAAGTTTATAGGCTAAGCTTGATCGTTTAAGGGATTCATCATAATCATCAAGAACCCGATTAAAAGTAATAACAAGCTCACTCTCTAATTTATTTTTATCAACAATTGCAACTTCCTTATTAGACAAATATGATTCAATCTCACCCACATTGCTAACAATGATTGGAGTAGAAGAAGCAAGATATTCCCCTAACTTAGTAGGAAATCCCCCACTTGCTTGGACACTATCAGGACGAGCTAAAACTAATATTTTAGCCGCATTCAAATAATGAGGTATTAGATCTCGCTCCAAAGAACCTAGCAACTTCACGCGAGACTCTAAATTCAAAGCATTTATTTTACCTTCCAAGGCTTTATACGCAACTTGCTCTTTACTACCTCCAGCAATCAACAAATGTATCGACTGATTCTGAATTTGACAAAAAGCTTGCACTAAAGTCTCAACTCCATCTTTAGACTCACTCAGGCTTCCTGCATAAAAAACATAGTCATGATTATAAGGCGATGGCTGTGTTAAATTATTAAAACGATCAAAATCAACAGTCATCGGCAGTTTTACTATATAAGAATTTGATCGTGTATATTGAGAATAATAGTTGTACAAGCTATCGGTCATAACAAATAAACCATCAAAACAACGATACTGCCACCAAACCACCAAAGCCTTAAAAAGAAAACGGTTTATTCCATTGGATTCTCTGATGGCCTTGGGAAATTCATTCCTTTCATTGATCACCTGATAACCTTTTATCCGAGATACAATAAAAGCAATCAATGCCATCAAAGGGTCTGTTGACCCTAAGAAAAGCACATGCTGTGTGGCATCATCCTTCTTTCGGCTAGGCACAAGACAATATTGAGCAACTATTGCTAAGCGCAATAAAATTCCTTTTATCACCCTATGATGCCTCCCTTTTATTGCTTTTGCTTGCAATAGTGTTACAGGATAGTTGAGCTCTGCCATTTTAACCAACATCAAAAAACGATTGTAAGATGCCGTGTTTTTTTTCTTACTACCAGAGTCAATAAAGTATATATGTTTTTCTACATCTCGCGCCATACCCCCCACTTCACATAATCCGTATAACTCACAATAATCCGTACCACTTTCTCCGCCACATTAGGCATACTATAATCCGCAACAGGACGTAAGGTACGTCTCTCACCACGCTCTTGAGAAGCTAAAACCGCCACACCTTGCAAGATGCGTTCGGTATTCATCCCCACCATCATAACTGAGGCTTCCTCCATCGCTTCGGGACGTTCGTGCGCCTCACGGATATTTAATGCCGGGAAGTTCATAATGGATGATTCTTCGGATATGGTTCCTGAGTCGGACAGTACGACAAAGGCGTTTTTTTGAAGGTGATTGTAGTCGTGGAAACCTAGAGGTTTCATGAAAGTAATGAGTGATGAAATAGAACGCTGATCTTGCTGATTGGCGCTGATTTCATTGAGTTTGTTTCTTGTCCTTGGATGCGTTGAAACGATTATCGGATATTGATACTGCTCTGCTAGCATATTAAGGGCATCCAATAACTTGACAAAGTTTCCTGAATTGATATTTTCTTCGCGGTGGGCTGAGACCACCATATACTGGTATTTTGTAAGTGCTAAGCGTTGTAACACATCAGACCCATCAATTTTATCCATATAGGCATGTAGTACCTCATACATGGGACTTCCTGTTTTGATAATACGGTCGGCTGGCAGTCCTTCTTTGAGTAAGTATTCTCGTGCAATATCACTATAGGTTAAGTTGATATCCGAGGTGTGATCTACAATTTTACGGTTGGTCTCTTCCGGCACACGTTGGTCGAAACAACGGTTCCCCGCTTCCATATGGAAGATAGGGATATGGCGTTTCTTAGCAGCGATAGCACATAGGCAAGAGTTGGTATCCCCCAACACCAAGAATGCATCCGGCTGCACCTCTTCCAGTATCGGATCGATAGCAATCAAGATTTTACCTGCCGTCGTCGTTGCATTGCCCCCAGCAGCATTCAAAAAATGATCCGGCTTACGCAAGCCCAGGTCCTCAAAAAACACCTCATTAAGCTCATAATCGTAATTCTGTCCCGTATGGACCAATAGATGCTCCACCGCCGCACTCGCATCCAATGCCAATAGCACCCGCGAAAGACGAATAATCTCTGGCCGAGTACCAACTACGGTGAGTACTTTCAGTTTTTTCATATCTCTCAATTGAACGCTGATTGCACTGATTATGCAGATCTACGCTGTTATATTATTATTTTTAATCTGTGTTCTATTTCCGTCTTTAATAGAACGCTGATTATGCTGATCATCGTTGTTATATTCTTTTCTTTTTATTATCTGTGTTAATCTGCCAGATCAGTGTTCTATCTCCTGCCGAATCTGTTCTATTATCACACTTTCTCAAAATAAGTATCCCCATCCTCTGCATCATAATGCTCACTTATCCAGAAGACCGTATATAAATCTGTATCGCCCACATTCGTTATATTATGGGTGTACCATATGGGCATATCCACATAACCTGGGCAATCGTCGCCATCAATCACAAACTCCAAGACCTCATCTGTACCTATACGGCGTAGCTCTAATTTGGCTTTGCCTTTGATGACCGTAAAGCGTTCGGCCTTGCGGGTATGGTAATGGTTGCCTCGTGTAATACCTGGCACGGTGGTCGAAAATGAATTCTGTCCGCCATGCACCTTTGACGTTTCCACAAATACCCCTCTATCGTCCGCATGCGGGGTCAAAGGACGAGGAAAATAAGTCTTATGATCGATATAGGTCACAAAGGTATTAAAAAGGTTACACTCAAAGACATCTGACAGATCAGGAAATACACCATTTAATAAATATTTAACACGATAATCTTCCAGTAATACTAGCACTTGAGTCACTTTTATCCTTTTGTCAATAGGAAGCACGTAACGTTCTATTCCTTGCTGCGGATTAATAATACGCTCAATAATCAATTTCACCAGATTACCCACATAAATCAATCCCACTTCGGCATCCACCTTGACCTCGGGCTGTCCCTCGTGCACCAAAAGGTGGCAAAAAGTCGCCACAAAAGAGTTATAGAAAGGACGCCCAAAAGGACCAAAGACATTAGGAATCACCAAGCCCGTAAAAGAAGCACTCTGCTCTTGCGCCCAAGCTTCAAACAGCAAGCGTCCCTCACGCTTCGACTGCCCATAAATACCCTCATTCTCCTCCTGCGTCGAAGACGAAAATAAGATATGCGGCGTAGACGCTGTCGCCTCACAAGCCCCAATCAACTGCTTCACCAAACGAATATTCGTATCATAAATCACCTGCTCATCTTCATGGCGATTCATCGCGGCCAAATGCACAATAGCATCGCAAGACGAGACAAACGCCTGCAGCTTAACATCATCCTCAAAAAAAGCATCCTCAAACGGCACCCGCTCCACATCCTCCAATAATCCTAAATGATGATAGAGGTGCGTACCTACGAAACCCGCCTGTCCTGTTATCCCTATTTTTTTCATAATTCTCATATAGAACGCAGATGGCACTGATTGTGCTGATCTACGTTGTTTTTACTTTTAAATAGAACGCAGATAACACTAATTGTGCTGATTTGCGCTGTTTAAATTATTTTATCTGTGTCAATCTGCTTAATCTGCCAGATCTGTGTTCTATCTCCTCCTTTTTAATAGAACGCTGATGACGCTGATTGTGCTGATCAACACTGATATATAAATATGCTTTATTTTAAATATCTGTGTTTATCTGCTAGATCTGTCAAATCTGTGTTCTATTATACATTTGAAAATATCTTACGTCGTACCTCAGGTTTCTTTCCAAAATTCAAAAGAAGACTAATTCCAATATCTGTTGCTTTAAGGTAATTTACCAACTGCGCTTCGTGCTCCTTTCGTAAATATTCAGCCGCTTTCAATTCTATAATTACACTATCGTCTACAACTAAATCTGCAAAGTACTCTCCAACCTTCTCCCCTTTAAAAAAGACATCAATTTGTTTTTGCTTCTCTACAACAAAACCTTCGGAACGTAATTCTAGCATCAAAGCATTTTCATATACTTTCTCAAGAAACCCATACCCTAACTCATTATAGACATCATAAAAGCAACCAATAATAACAGATGTTAATGCTTCGTGTTTATATTCTTCCATAATATATTAAATGAACGCTTACAAATATAAATCATCAGCGCCAATCTGCTAGATCTGCAAAATCAGCGTTCTATCCCATCACTTCATCCCGCACTTCAGGCAACTTCATCAACAACGCCTTCATCCCTTCCACATCCAACTGCTCCGTGTTATGCGAATGGTAGTCTTCTATTTCGGGAACGACTTCTTGACCATCGACGAAATAGTTATCATAGTTAAGGTTGCGGTCGTCGCAGGGGATACGGTAATAGTTACCCATGTCCTCGCTTTTGGCCATTTCCTCGCGGGTGACTAGCGTTTCGTAGAGTTTTTCGCCGTGGCGGGTTCCTATGATGCGGACTTCGGTGTCAGCTTTATACAGCTCTTTTAGCGCATCGGCTAGGACTTGTAGCGTAGCGGCTGGAGCCTTTTGGACAAAAAGATCCCCATTTTGGCCGTGATCGAAAGCATAGAGCACCAAGTCTACCGCATCATATAAGGTCATCATATAACGACTCATATTCGGATCGGTAATGGTTATGGGCTTGTTGGCTTTGATCTGTTCTACCCATAGCGGGATGACCGAACCACGGCTTGCCATCACATTGCCATAGCGGGTACAGGTAATGGTTGTTGCAGCGCCTTTGCTTAAAGCGCGCCCCTTGGCTATCGCCACCTTTTCCATCATGGCCTTACTAATGCCCATCGCATTAATAGGATAGGCGGCTTTATCAGTACTGAGTACCACCACATGCTTTACGCCATGTTCTATGGCGGACTCTAAGACATTCTCCGTACCAATCACATTGGTTTGTACGGCTTGCAAAGGGAAGAACTCACACGAGGGCACCTGTTTTAAAGCTGCCGCATGGAAGATATAATCCACGCCACGCATAGCACCATCTACCGATCGCCGATCACGTACATCGCCTATATAAAATTTAACCTTGGCGCTCGCTATCTGATGACGCATATCATCTTGCTTCTTCTCGTCGCGCGAAAAGATACGTATCTCCGTAAAGCGTTCGTCATCGATAAAACGCTTTAAAACGGCATTGCCGAAGGAGCCGGTGCCTCCGGTGATTAGTAGGGTGTTATTGTTGTTCATAAAAAACATTATGATTATTAACCTTGTGTGAATAATATAAACCAGGTATAATTATTAAAAGAACAATATAAATCTCTCGACCTCCTAAATTTTTAAAAATACCTATTGTAAAAATAGCCAATAGAGATAATAAATAATAGAATTTAAACTCTTTATCAAACTGAATCATAACTGTTGAGAAAATACTTATTAATAATAACAAATAAGTACTAAAGCCCAATATACCCCAAATAGTCAAGCGACTTATCCAATATAAATGCCCCCCTTGCATTACCTTATTAATATCCCAACTTATATCAGAAGCATCTCCCAATAAAGGTCTATTAAGGAAAGCTTGCCATAGCCAAGGGAAACGTTCAGCTCTAGATCCAACACCTGTTGATGAGCCAATTTCAGGGTTTAATATGAAGTTTGACAAATCATTAAGTTTAAAAAAAACATTACTTTCAGGATCAAAACTTTGACTTATAAAATGTAAAGCACGAGCATAAAACTCTTTAGGAATAACAAAAACCAAAACACTAATAACAGAAAAAATTAATATAGTTTTTTTCAAATATTTTCTACCTGCAAATGATAATAAAATGGTTATCGCAGCAACAATAATATTGGTAAATATCTGAGATCTAACCAAAACAAAAAATAGAAATAATATAAGCAAATAATAATAGATGCTGATTTTTTTGTTTACTCTCTTTGATTTGAAAACAAAAAAAGGCAACAATGCAACAATTGCAGTCATATAACCATAAGAACCAATGCCAAGTCTTAGCAGGTATGGGTCTATAGTGTCACGATATGAATAAGAAAGACGGACAACAACAGGATCTAGGTAAAGAGCATATAATGTCAAGAGACCAGTAATAATCATAAAGAACATAGCATAAAAGGCTATGTTTTGCCACAAAGAATAATATCGGCCTGCTCTCAGATGAGCATAAAAAACAACTACAACAAACATAGCATAAAAGTCTTTCAAAATAGAAATCTTATACCAATCATGCATACTATACCACAAGGAAAACTGCAAAAGAAAGCAAAACAAAAAACCGTAGAGAAAAGCATTAAATACTTCTTTACTTAAATATATTTTAGGGGTACTCAAGGCAACATATAGCAGGGAAACTGGCCCCCACAGCCACTTAAAACTGGCAATAATGGGAATATTATCGGCAACTACCATCAAAAGAGATGATACCATTAACATCAAACCAATAAAAAGAGTAAGTTTTCGTTTGGAAATCATCTGATATTATTAATCATTGTTAACTTTAAATACTCACTCCACTCGCCAATATCTTTCCAACTCCCTTCGCTAACAGGAAAAACACCAACATTTCTTCCTGAACCCTTAACCTTTTCAATCAAATCAGTTATATGGAAAAACGTATTATCAGGAATATCATCCAATAGATAAGGTTCTAAAATGTACATTCCCGAATTAATTTGAAATGTTAACTCCGGCTTTTCAGACAATGATAACAACAAGCCTCTTTCTCCTGTTTCCAACGTCCCATAGGGTATTTTATAGTGTTTCAGTACCGATACAAGGGTTATAGCATTACCGTTACTACGGTGATAATCGTAAATTTCAGATAAATCTTGATCGATAATAATATCACAGTTACTAACAAAGAATGGCGTATCAATTTTATTTTTTATAAGGTACATTGAACCGGCAGTACCCAAAGGTTGATCTTCTTGAAAATATTCAATTTGATAAGGCGAGTCCTTTAGCGATGAAAAATAATACTTAAGCATATCAGCCTTATAATTCACAGACATATAGAACTTATTACATCCAGCATTTACAAAGCGATCCATTATCTCTTCTAAAATAGATTTTTCTCCAACAGGAATCAATGGTTTAGGCAACACATTCGTAATTGGCTTTAATCGAGAACCCTTACCCCCGGCCATAATAACAACTGGAATATCTAACTGCCGCCTATTCTCTTTTACTTTTTCTTCAAACAAATCATCCCAAAAAATCACCTCTAAAAGATCGTTATTTTCTGACACGATGGGCATAAATTCATTCCGCTTTTTCTTCATTTTCTCTTTTTCAAGAGAGATATCTTCACCCTGCCTCAAAAAAGTCGCGTCTTTTCGTAAAATAGAAAATATTGGAGACGAAAGCTCTATCTTAGCAATCAATGCTCGCTGGATATCACCAATACTAATCAACCCCAGAACTTTATCTTGTTTCATTACAATCAGGAGCTTATGATCCACAGCGTCCATCTGTTTTAAAGCAGACAATATCTCAGCATCATAATTAACACATATATCTTTATATTTCTCTTGCATAATGAAATCGTATTCGTAAAGTAAATAGAGTGCTAATTTCTCGGTTTAAAATCATCCATATTAAACAACAGTTTCTCTGGAATTGGCTTATCATTATAATAATGATTAAGAATTGCACGATAACAAGATAAAAGACGTTTTGCAGAGGTTGTATTATCAAATTCTTTATCTACAAATGCTTTTGCATTCTTTGATAAACGATCTAAAAGATCATCATTATCCAGCACCTTAAGCATATTATCTGCTAAACTTTGTATATTATCTATCTCAGCTAACAAAACACACTCTCCATCTTTATTTAAAAAAGGTGTTCCTGTCGTCTTATTCGTGATTACTGGGATTGAAAGCATCATTGCTTCTAATACGGTACCTGATATTTCGTCTAATTTTATAGGCAATACTGCACAGCGCGCTTGAGTTATATGAAGAAACATGTCTGAATGTTCTGGAAAATAATCATTAAAACTAATCTGTTTATCTAAATTATATTTTCTAATCTTATTGAATAAAACTCTAGAATATTCCAGATTACATTTACCTACGATATTCAACTTAACTTTATTATTTAACTTGGCGACAATAGCAAAAGCATCAATTAGATCTTCGACCCCTTTTGATTCTGAAAGTGCTGCAGCAAAAAAAACAAAATCATATTTTTTTTCCAAGCTTATCGTTGAAGGTTTCCTATGCGGAAATGTGTATTTAAACACAATAGCATCAGAATTGTTTTTTAATACTGTCTCATATTGCAACACACCATCACATGCAAAATATTTAGACTTACTATGGATCTTTATTTCAACATCATGTCTATGATAATCGTAAGCTTGTTGTGCCATAAGACGCTTTTTAAATAAATCACTTGAATACGCCGTTTGACAGGTAATAAGCAGTGGTCTATTTGTTATATCTAGCGCTCCAATTGAATAGTAGGGATTCTCAGCTCCTATCACATTTACAATTTCTGGATTTATTGTATTAACAACTCGTTTTATTTCAATTCTATTTTTCTCATATTCAAAATTCTGAACGCCTATTAGTTTCTTTTTAATCTTACCTAACAAACACTTGTCTTGAGGTCGAAAAAAATGATAAGAAACCCCATTAATAATAAAATTCTGTCTTTTTTTTCTCATTCCTTCATGAGGAGCAAGTAAATGCAATTCAACATCAGACATTTTTTCAAATTCGTTTATTTGATAACTTATCCAAGGAGCAAAATCACGCTTATAATTCTTGATCTTTTTCTTTAATAATCGTCGAACAACTATCTCTATTATGTTATTCGAAAATATAAGGGATGAACGAATTTCTCTGTTTGAAAAATGACACAACCATACAACTTTTATTTTATCTTTAGTAGTCATTCGCTTTTAATTCTTGTAATTTGCGCCTTAATTTCTTTGTCTAATAACAATTTATTACATAACAAATCTACTTCGCTAGCCTCGCTTAATGAGCTAAAGAAACAATCAACCTTTTCCACTTCTTCCTTTAAATTACTCTCTAAAACAATCTCCTCGTATTTATCTTTATAGTTTCTAAAATGGCGATTTAGAATGACCATTTCAGAACCCATTCTATAATGTTCAGAAAGAAGATTTCGACTTAACTCAATACGCGACACTCCACCAAAACCAAATTTGATACCTGTTGCTTTAATTTTCCTCCCCATATACTCCACAAGCCCACCAATAACAGGCTCATATAAAAAATCTAAACCTAATCCTATAGATAAATCATTAAGACCAATATGGATTGCATCAATACCAGCTACTGTAAGTATATCATCAATTCTTGTGAGAGCCTGAGTCGTTTCTAATAGCAAGTATACCTTAGCACGACCACTAATTAAATCAACAAAATAAGAGACTTCTTCTTTTGTTTTAAACATTGGAAGCATCAAAATATCTGCTCCTTGTACTATAGCCTCAGAAATTTCTTCTTTTGAGCCCTCATGTATTGGATTTACACGAACTAAACATTGAGACTTTGTTAATACATTCTTAACTTTACTAATATCATTAATGCTATGATGAGATTTCACCGTATTTAAGCCCTTTTGGCGTTCTTCTTTACCTAGCACTTCAAGATCAACCATTATATTATCAATCCCACACTGTTCAAAATATTGTGCAACACGAGGATCATTTGTTATTGAAATATATTCCATCTAATTAAGGGGTATTAAGCAGTTTTGGGGCTCTACACTTCTCACTAAGTCAAAAAATTGTTCTGTTATTGTTTCTGTTATTTTACCAATATGAGCGTCTCCTATCTGATAACCATCAACATTGATAATTGGCACGATTTCCATTGCTGTCCCCACAAAAAACAATTCATCTGCTAAGTATAACTCTGTCCTGTCTACAGATCGTTCTGAAACATCTAAATCCAATTTTTCACCAGCTATTTCAATTACGACTTTCCTAGTAATACTCTCTAATATTGAAGATGTTACTGAAGGTGTCACAAGCTGACCATCTTTTACCATAAAGATACAGGCTCCTGCACCTTCTGAGACTTTACGTTCCCTATTTAAAAAGATTGGAGCATCATAACCATCTTGTTTAGCTTCTAAAAAAGCATATCTACTATTCAAATAATTTGCTCCTGCCTTTATTCTAGGGGATATTACTGTGTCACTTATACGTTCCCACGTCGAGATCTTACACTTTAACTCTGGTATATCATCATATACTCGACCTTTAGGGAATGCTAGCATAAAAACACCTAGAGGAGAACATGCGCTCCAACTCCCTTCTTCATCAAGATATATACCAATTTTAAGGTAACAATCTTCATTTATCCTATTTACTATAAACAACTCTTTAATAGCTTCAATAAAGTAATCAACACTATAGCGCTCCTCTAAATCGAATCGAATTAACTTAGCAGAAAGAATAAGGCGCTGCAAATGCTCTCTAAGCATAAAAGCATTTAAGTGATTACCCTGCTCATCTAAATAACAACGTATACCCTCAAACACATTAATTCCATATTGTGCAGTAGTGTTCATTATGCTGATTTGAGCTTCTTGATACGGAATGATAACACCATTAAGCCAAATCCTATCATCAGAAAAATTTTTTGTCATTTTTTTATCAAATTTGTGAATCTAATATTCGAGTTAATTTTCTTAATACTCTTACCAAAAAACTTTTTCTCCTTCTATTTATATAGTTTTCGAAATGGTAAATATCATAAGCGACTTCACACTTCACTTCTTCTGGATGTTTGATCACACTAAATTCTGTATCGAACTCGCGATAATGAGTACTATTCTTTCCTCTTGCATGCAGTCCTTGTATCCCAATATTTGAAGATAAGTTAACACGTGGAGTAATTGTTAATCTACTATTAACTCGATGCTGATATGAGTCTATCCAATCCCAAGTACTTCCCCCAACACCATTGGCTCTTAAACGCTTAAAATGTTTTTGATAATATCTAGCTTCTTTCTTACTATTGGTAATCGTTTGTAGGAAAGACATCCTCAAATGCTCTTCTTTGATCTCCTGATCTATGGAAAAATTTTTATACTCTCTACGCCAAGTAGCCCAACCCCCAGAATGCCCGTATCGTGTAAAATAATAATCAGCCGATGGTTCTACAGCCTCAGGAGTAAAATTGTTACTCGTAATTAAAGAGATCCGCTCATCATCTTTATAGCGATATAGCATCTCTTGTGCAAAACAGAAAAACGACAGCGGTGCAACAATATCATCTTCTAGAATAATCGCATATTCTTCTTTCTCAAAAACCCAACGAATAGCTTCTGATACGGTGATCTCGGCTCCTTTATTACAATCATTGATTGAATAATGCACATCACATTCCCAGTCTACTCGTTCCACAATATTGCAAACTTCTTGACAAACAATGCTCTCATAAGGTTTATTCTCCCTAGCCCCATCAAGTGCTACATAAAGCTTAGTTGGTTTTGCTTTTCTAATATACTCAAAAACTACACAGGTAGTCTCTGGCCTATTAAATGCTATTAGTAAAACGGGTGCAATTATTTTCATATCATTCACTTATTACTCTCTCTAAGAATTTAAAAGAATCATTCTTTAGTTTATCAAATGCTACTGAATAATCCTTATGCTCATTTTTCTCAAAAACAAAATTATTTGCTTTTTTATACTCAACAATACGATCCATCAAATCGAGCTTTTGCAAAATATTTGTAATTCTTGATGATGAATGAGGCGTAGCAATGTATGAATTAAAGGATTTCTTAAACAGAATCGCAAATGCAGTACCATGAAAAGAATCCGTAACAACATGCTCTGCCCCTTGGATATAACCTAAAAACTCTTTGGGTCCAGATGAAAACACCATCTTTACTCCAGGATATACAGCCAATGGTTTTTGTGTCTGACAAATAATTTTATGGCCAGTAACATTAGCGATTTTCTTTGCTATTTTGATTAAATCTGAGCCGCCATTCAAATCATAAACAAATATATACTTTTGTTTAGTCTTCGGAAAAACGGACACTTGATTCCACAATACTGGATCTAAAAGAAAAACAGGATCTAATACCACAGGAACATCATATCCTACAATATCAGAAATAACCTCTGCCCCTTCTCTCTCTCTACAGCTTAGTTTATCAAAGTCCAATACTAAACCTTTTATCTTATCAATTTCCTCTTGAGTAAACTTACTAATACCACAACTTGGAGCATAAGCGACTTTCCTTCCTTCACACCGATCAAAACCCAAGAAATATTCTCTAAATAGTGTATTTTGCGGATTAAACACCTGATCACTACCACTTAAATACACATCAAACTTTGGAGGTGACTTTAATAAATCATCACTCTTTTTTATCCTTTCAGTCTTTTCTAGCATACTATCAATAAAAAGAAGAAAACGTCTTCTTCTTTTATGTAAAAGAAGATTTCTTGGCAACAATATAATCTGCACTATTAGGTTTCTAAAGAAAGAGCGATTTCCCTTTCTAAAAACCTTATAGGCATCAATATGCTCCTTTGTTTTGAAATCTATAATTTTCACCTCATCATCGGGAAACAATTTAAACAATGTTTGTTGCAAGGCATAAGCCTGCAATACTGCACCATAATTAATGGCGGTATGAAAAGTTAATATGCCGATTCTACGTTTTGTCATTACTTTCTTCCTAATATAAATTTCTTTACAACACTTAGCTTCCTTCGAATTTTATAACGGCTAATATCTTTACCATACATCTGCTTCATCGTACTAATAAATCCATTCTCTTCAGCAGCTTTTGCATTCATATTTCTCTTCTCAAGATTAAAAGCTTCAATAGTTCTTTCCTTAAAAACATATTCAACAGCACTTTGAGGTAATTCTTCACTCTCTAGTTCATTATTAATGATATCAAAAACCCTAGAACCTTGGGCTGTATTTAACAAAGCTAAAGAAATCCCCTTATTATCATTTAATTCCGGCTTGTACTTATAAATTCCCCAAAAATCGGCTAAGGTGATATCTGATGCAGGACGATGTGTATAATCACATTGATAACACGATTTTCGAAGAAAGGCATTTCCATAAAATGATTTATAGTATAAACTATCAGCATTCGTTTTGTATACTACATTCCCAGTCTTCAATGTGAATTTTAATGATGCTCCACTCCATCCTTTCATCTCACCTTTAGGCCTAAAATCAAGATGATTAATCTTAGACTTTTGCATCTTTTCTTCAAAGTGCTTATACTCAGTAAAGTGCTTATTAGCAGGCACACCATGACAAATAAAATCAAGCAAAATTAGATTATCCCACTCCTTGTTATGTAAATAAGTTTTTAAGCCCACTATTTGACAAGGTGCACCACAATATAACACAAACCTTCCTTCTTTTAAGAAGGTTTCAGCTTGAGAAAAGGTATCACCAGTAAAAGACTCGATATATTTTGATTTTCTAAACTCAGACAAATCATAATCCTCAGTATTTGCATGTTCTAGTCGTTCTTCTTTATAGTTATAACGTGCACCAAACACTACTCCTCCTTGCTTAAGAACATACGCTGCAATAACCGAAAATAAACCACCAGACGAACTATTCATCCTTAACTCTTCATCCTTAGCCCAGCACATATAGGAAGTAAAATTATGCTCTTGCTTTTTAGGGTTTTTATCTAACACATGACATTGTCGTTCGCATTGATAACAATCGATACATACATCAAAATCAACTTGTGGATAATAAAACCCTTCAGCATCATAAGCCATAGTAATAGCCGAGGTAGGACAAACATTAGCGCAAGCTCCACACCCCGTACAGGTATCATCAATCTTTAAGATGTCAAGAGTCCTTTTATTCTTTTGCTTTTCCATAAACCAAGTAAAAATAAATTACCAACAAAAAATATAACAAATGAAAACACTTGTCCCCAAGCTGCTCCAATAAACTGCCATTTAGTGATTAAATATGAGAACATCACAACACAAAGAATACTGCCTACAATCTTGTTGACTAGTGTAATTTTTGTAGCCCCAAGTGCAACCGTAATTTGAGATAAAACATAATATAGGCTTGATGAAATTTGAGCAATTGCAACTATTCGAGTATACTTAACTGAATAAGTATATTTACCTGCAGTTAATAAATCAACCACAAAAGGAGCAACTATAATAAAGCCCAATACTACAATAGTAGTCAACCCTATGATTAGGCTTGCAAATTTTAGCACCCCCTTCCAATTTCGCTTAACTATATTCTCATAAATATCGGGTTGAAATGTATTCCCAATGGCCGTTTGAAACACCCTAATATAACCTGCTATAGATAATCCCACAACATAATACCCCAACTCTTTGACATCTCCTAAACGCTCCAAAAAAACCTTATCATAGCCATTCGAGAAAAAACCCAACATCGCAGCTAAAGTCAAGGGCCAAGTAAAGCGTATCATCGCTTTGAAGATTGACCAATCTATCTTCTTTCTGAAGCATTTCCAATTTAAGACCAAACACCATACAAACAAAAAAAGATTAACAAGAAATGTCGCTCCTAATCTGCCTAAAGCCCCTTGCTTTAACAAAACAACCAGTAATAAAATAAGACTAATGCTTACAATACTCTTTAATATTGAAAAACGAAAGAAATCTTTCGCCCGTTTCTGCATCTTATAATCTGTTAGCATTAAAGTGTAGATACCAGTTAATGGCAGTGCAAAAACAGACAACAAAGCATAGGGAAAAAATGCAATATCTGTCCCTTTATTCAGATACTTCATATAAATAAATATCCCCAAAGCACTTAAAGCAGCAAGCAACAATGAAAAATATACTAAAGCCTGAACTATTGTTGATCGAAGCTCAATACGCCCGTCCTCGTCTAGTTCAAAAAAACGTTTGGTATAATAATGAAAAGAATAAAAAACGACTAAAGGAGATATAAGCCCATTAAAAGAATTAAAATAGCCTACAATAGCATAATCTCGCGGCTCCATATTAAGCGCAATCAAAGGATTGATCGCCATAGATAATACCATTGGTATCAAGGATGCAATGAAATAAATGCCTACATTTTGTAAGCTCTTCTTATATTTTAAAAACAGTTGTTTCATTATTGAAAAGGTGGCCTTATTTCTACATTTTACCATCCAAATACTTCCCTGTTTCCAAATGCCCAAAGTTAGGTATCATTTGGTAAAACAAGGCCACAATCTCTTCTTTCGTCCAAGCTTTACGTTGTAATAGTTGCTGAATTCGCTCTGTAAACAACTGAACATTTCCTTCAACATCCTCAAGCTCATTTTTAATAATACCAAGATTGACAAAGCGCTCCATATCTAAAGTCTCAGCTTCGGTAAAAAACTCTTCATAGTCTTTTTCACCAGTCGTATCGCTTGCTGTAAAATAGCATGGCCATTCTTTCGTAAGGTCTAGCTCTTGCATTTTAGCTCTTGCTTCATCTTCAGATTCGCATAGGTAGGGTCTTAGACCTTTTGCCTCAAGATAACGCTCTGCAATCTCTGAAAAAGTAATCAAATGTAATTGCTCACTTAACTTGGGAAAGAAAATATCACGATTATCACCAAATATACAAGACATCAAACAAAGCTCTCCAGATTCTTTAGGAATCACAAAGTAGCGTTTAATATCCTTTGGTGCGACTATCGGTTGTAATTTAGTAATACGTTGATTAAAACCATGCAGTAAAGATCCGTCAGAGAAAGCCACATTGGCAAAACGTGCCATTGAAACTTTAATGTCTCGACTAGCCTGATGCACATACATCTCCATAATGCGCTTGCTAGCTCCCATCATATTTACAGGGTTTGCCGCTTTATCGGTAGAGACACAGAAATATTTCTTCACCCCCTTAGCCGCACATTGCTGCATCGTTTTTTGAGTATTGAAAATATTAGTCCTGATCATTCGCATCAGGGTAAACTCATCTTTCTCTGAGCGCACATGCTTCAATGCCGAAAGATTCAATACATAGTCAAAATTTCCATCCGCTTGCCAATAAGCATCGTATTCCTCTGAAGCAATGTCTAAAGCAAAGGTCTTAAAATCACCATCGATATAGCCAAAAGACGAGCGAATATCACGCACGACTTCAACCAAGTTATTTTCAGAAAGATCGACCACGTGTAGTTTCTGGGGTTGGCGCTTGAAAATCTCCTTGACCACCGCTTGCCCAATAGAGCCCGCACCTCCAAGTACTAGAAACTTAGAGCGTCCTACTATAGCTGACAATTCTGCTTCATGTTGTTGAATGTCACTCTCAAAAAGTGCTTTATCGCGTCCTATAAGGGATAATATATTCATTATTCTTTTTTACTTATTCAAAAAAACAGACTCATACACCCCACGCATACCGGCTTCGAGCCCAATCTTAGACTCCCATCCAGCCGCTTTCAGTCGGCTTACATCCAACAATTTCTTAGGCGTACCATCAGGCTTAGAAGCATCAAATTTCAATTCTCCTTCGAAGCCCACAATATCTTTTATCATCAAGGCAAGCTCTTTAATCGATAGGTCCTCACCACAGCCAATATTCACAAAGCCTTTCTCGTTATAGGTCTGCATCAGATAAACACAAGCCGCCGCCATATCGTCGGCGTGGAGAAACTCGCGCATTGGCGATCCACTGCCCCATATTTCAACTTCTTTTTGTCCGTTGACTTTCGCCTCGTGAAACTTACGCATCAAGGCAGGTAGCACGTGAGAGTTTTGCAAGTCAAAGTTATCGTTAGGGCCATAAAGGTTAGTCGGCATCACGGAGATAAAGTTACAACCATATTGATCACGGTAAGCCTCGCACATCTTAATGCCTGATATTTTAGCTAGGGCATACGGTTCGTTAGTGGGCTCAAGTTCGCCTGTAAGTAAATACTCCTCTTTCATGGGTTGAGGTGCTAACTTTGGATAAATACAGCTAGAGCCTAAGAACATGAGTTTTTTCACCCCTTGCACGTAGGCGTTATGAATGATATGGTTCTGTATCTGTAGGTTTTCGTAGATAAACTGTGCACGGTAGGTATTGTTGGCGATGATGCCTCCTACCTTGGCTGCTGCTAGGAATACGTAATCGGGTTGTTCTTGGGCGAAGAAATCAGCTACCGCTTGTTGGTTGAGTAAGTCGAGTTCTTGGCGTGTACGGCCTATGATATTGGTATAGCCCTGGGCTTCTAAGCAGCACCATATAGCGGATCCCACCATACCACGGTGCCCTGCAATGTATATTTTATCTTGTTTATTCATATCTCTTATCAATTATCCAGTTCATAGAATGTGCTCTTCACTTCACTCGTTTAGGGGTTTGCCCCCCTATAACCCCAGTCATTCATTTTTTATTGATAAAAAACGAATCATTATTTCAATTGAGTATTTAAATACCCAAGCAGAGAAGAATGCTGCCTGCCTTCTCTGCATAGGCCAACGCTCGTGTTATTCGTTTAGGAGCTACGCCCCTATATTCCTGCTATTTCTTTTATAACTACTCGAAGTAGTTCAATACATCATACCCTTTTTCTTTGAGCATTTGTTCTTTTTCCATTAATCTAAGATCGGCGCTGACCATATCTTTGACTAGTGTTTGAAGATCATATTCAGGCGTCCAATCCAATACCTTACGTGCTTTGCTGGCATCACCAATCAATAGTTCCACCTCGGTTGGACGGAAATATTGTGGGTCTACTTCTAGCACCACTTTACCCTCATCGAGTTGATAACGGTCATTGTTGCACTTCACCACTTGGGCTTTTTCGTGCATCCCTTCACCTACAAATTCGAGTTCTATTCCACATTCGGCGAAAGCCATACGTACAAAATCACGAATTTCGGTCGTCACCCCAGTGGCAATCACATAATCATCGGGTTGGTTTTGCTGTAATACCAAATACATCGCACGTACATAATCTTTAGCATGCCCCCAGTCGCGCTTAGCCGATAAGTTACCCAAATACACCGTATCTTGCAAGCCCATTACGATGCGGGCTACAGCACGGGTTATTTTACGCGTCACAAAGGTTTCGCCACGCAAAGGACTTTCATGGTTAAACAAAATCCCATTGCTAGCGTGTATATCGTAAGCTTCACGGTAGTTTACAGTTATCCAATACGCATAGAGCTTAGCTACCGCATAAGGTGAACGTGGATAAAAGGGCGTAGTCTCGCTCTGCGGCACTTGCTGCACCAGACCGTACAACTCGGAAGTACTGGCTTGATAAATCTTCGTTTTCTTTTCGAGCCCTAACAAACGGATGGCCTCTAATAAACGTAGCGTTCCTATCCCATCAGCATTAGCAGTATATTCGGGGGTATCGAAACTCACCTTTACATGACTCATCGCCGCAAGGTTATAGATCTCGTCAGGTTGCACCTCTTGTACAATACGTGTGATATTCATCGAATCCGTCATATCCCCATAATGAAGAATTAAATTACGGTCTTCGATATGTGGATCTTGATACAAGTGATCGATACGGTCGGTATTCAATAAAGACGAACGGCGTTTAATACCATGTACCTGATAGCCTTGCTTTAATAAAAACTCCGCCAAATAGGCACCATCCTGCCCCGTAATCCCTGTAATTAATGCTTTTTTCATTTGTCAAGTTGCTGTATTATTAATGGTCTTTCATACAAATCCACAAGAATTAGAGCCATCAAACCCATCCTTTCCACATATCAATATGTGTGCTTTGCTAGTCATTGTGTTTTGCGTTTTCCTTTTTCTCATAAAGAAGGCACTAAAGTAGTATTTTCGACAATACTTTAAAAGCTTATTAGTGGTTTATCTCAGCAGGTTGGCTATTTTATTGGTTTTATAATGTGAAGCTATAGAGAGCCAAGGTTTCATTAAACACCTCGCAAGCGAGAGTTATAGAAATGCCGGGGACAATGCTCGGGGTATTTGGTCATAGCATCTGTGATGCCATTTCTAAACTATATCCTAGATTGATAAGTCTAAAGTGGCAACCTATCGTCAAACATCACAGCAAGATGCACAGTACCCATGCTCCCGCAAAAAAACGAATACCCCCAACCTAAATCCAGAAAAAAGTCTCAACATTTTGCACCGTCAAGTATTTTACTATTTTTGTCAAAGTATCAGAAACACTACAACTTGAAAGCAAAACACACTTCATTATATCCTCTAAAATTCAAACCCCTTTTTGTCCAAAAACTATGGGGAGGTAATCGCATTGCGCAACATTTCGATAATGAAGCAAACAATTCAGTATCTATCGGAGAACTCTTTTGCCTTTCAGGACTACAAGAACAGTGTTCAATTATTAGCAATGGCTCATTACAAGGACAAAGCATCAACAGCATCATACCTACCAAGACGAACTCCTAGGGAGCAAGGTATATCAGGAACACAAGGAACACTTTCCTCTTTTGCTAAAAATAATTGATGCTAATAGAAATCTTTCGATACAAGTACACCCTAACGACCAATTAGCACGAAAAAACAATGAAGCTTACGGAAAACATGAAATGTGGTACATCATAGAATCCAGAGAAGAAGCTTTAATTACTACAGGCTTTAAAGAAAGACTTAATGCTGAGCAGCTACAACAATACACCCAAGACAATAGTCTAGTAAAATACTTGAATCAAACACCATCAAAAGAGGGGGATTGTTTCAACATACCCGCAGGTAAAATACACACCATAGGCAAAGGCAATTTACTAGCAGAAATTCAGCAATGCTCTAACACAACATTTCGCATCTACGACTACAACCGCCATGATGCAGCAGGCAATAAAAGAGAACTACACCTTAACGAGTCCATAAAAGCCCTTGATTTTAACGATACAGCTACTGGTCAGGTAGAAGCTAGTAAAGATGGGACCTTAATCAACTGTTCCTACTTTACGGTTAAGAAACAAGAACCATCAGAAAACCAACTACTCGACTATAGCCACCTATCATCTTTTGTAGTTATTCTCAACCTAAAAGACACCATAACATTCAAGTACAATAAAGAAGTTATCCCCCTCCATGCTATGGAAACACTCCTAATTCCCGCATCAATCAAACAAATAGAACTCAGTCCATCATCAAATACCCGCTTCTTAGAAGTCTATATATAAATTCTCCACTGCTACAAATTTGCAACTCGGGGCATCTGGAAGGAAGAGGGTAACAAGGTTCAGAGTTGCAAGGTTTCATTAATAAAAGCCTCGCACACGAGAGCTACAGCTGTGCAGGACACAATGCTCTAAAATTACCACCCCATTGGTATTCATCGAAAATGCCAAATGCCAGTGGCACGACAGTATGGTAGATAATTAGTGCAAAATAAAACATAAATGTTAATTACAAAAGATAAACGTAGATTAACACCAACGACAAACTACGAATAAAACACAACCAACATCCCCAAACAAGAAACAGACAACCTTTCAGCGCGCGCAACTCCTGAAAGCGTTTAGCAGATAAAAACAAAGAAATAAACAAGAGTCCATGCCCGCATAAAAGGGACAATAAGAAAGGGATTTCTTTAGATAGGTATTAAAATCGATGGAGATAGGTATCAAAAAAACAAACACATTTAGCACATCGGCTCTAGGTGCTTCATACTTTCGTTTAGACGAAACAGGAATTATACATTCAAGCATAAAAAAAAGGAGGGATACCCAATGGTTTCCCTCCTAAAAGAATAAAGATTTTAAGCTTACAACTTAGAGTAAGTCGCTCTCAACATCTCCTGTTTAAACTCCTGACCCGCTAAAAACCGAACGTCAGTTGAGGCTATGTAAATAAAGGCACACCATCCATAAACACATCAAATTGTGCAAGATTAACTTTCCGCGCAACTTCAACTAGACTTATAGTCTTGAATTTCAAATCATCCATAGGCATCAGGAGTTTTGTCGTGCGATAAAAGGAAGAATACAGTTCCGACAGCAAGGGCACCAAGGACATGCCATAAGATAAAACGCCCAAACTAGCATACAGAGGTATAGAAAAAGATTACAGTTGAGCTTTAATACTTGCAGCAATAGTTTCGAACTCCTGTGGCGTAAGACTTAACTTTGGATTTCTGAAATTAATATCTGCTTCGGTATTCATAGGTACCAGATGAATATGAGCATGAGGGACTTCTAAACCCAACACGGCGACCCCTACACGCTTACAAGGCATTGCTTTTTTCAAGGCGACAGCCACTTTTTTGGATAAACTCATCATAGCAGCATAAAGCTCGTCTGGCAAGTCGAAAAGATAATCGATCTCTTTCTTAGGAATCACTAGCGTGTGCCCTTTAGCCAATGGGAAGGCATCTAAGAAAACAAGAAAACGTTCATCTTCATAAATCTTATATGAAGGAATTTCACCCTGTACTATTTTTGTAAAAATGGAAGCCATAATATCTTTAATTTAGCTGGCAAGTCTATCGCTGTAGGCTTGTCTATTATTCAGAGTTCAAAAATAAGTTTTTATCACCTAAAAAGAAAAAATGAAATCCAAATCTTGCATGTTAAAGGGAGCAAATCATCCCCCGAGATTCGTAATTCACAATTAAATGAGTATTTTTGTGTTACATCTAACACCCCAAATTATAGGCATTATGACACGTCATTTTTTTAATCGAGATATGAGTTGGTTAGCATTCAACTACAGAGTGCTACAAGAAGCTAAAGATCCTAAACTTCCACTTTACGAACGTGTTAAATTTTTAGCCATCTATACAAACAACTTGGAAGAATTTTACCAAGTGCGAGTCGCAGAGCACCGCAGTATCTTGATGATAGAAGCGCAAGAACAAGCCACCAAGACGCTGACAAAAGCACAAACTACGCTCAATGATATACATCAGGAAGTAACTAGACAAACTAAAGAGTTTACAGAGATCTTTAGTAAAATACTCCCCGAACTCGAGGAAAACAATATCATCCTGTGCCAAGGCAAATCGTTTAAAGACGAGCACATCGAATACATCAATTCTTTTTTTAATGATGAAATACTCCCCTACCTACAGCCCATTATGGTCAAGGAAGGAGCTATCAATGCCTTCTTGCGCGACAATAGAGTCTACGTGTCTGTAAGAATGTACAAAAAGAACGATACCGAGCAACTGCGTGCTAAATATGCAGCGATAAAACTCCCACAAACCAAGCTTCCTCGTTTCATTACTCTACCAGAGGTCGATGGACAACACTATGTGGTATTTCTTGAGGAGATCATCAAACTACAGCTCTGCAACATCTTTCCCGGCTACGATATTGCCGATGCTTATTGCATTAGAGTATCTCGCGATGCCGACCTCATGATCGAAGACGAGCTGGATGGCAACTTAGTAAATAAAATAAAACGTAGCTTATCACGCCGTAAAACGGGTGCTCCCAGTCGCTTTCTGCACGAGCAAGGGATGCCTAGCGATATGGTCAAGGTTATTCGTCATGCCTTTAATATTCATAAGACAGATGTGGTAGAAGGCGGCTACTATCTTTCATTAGAAGACCTCTTTGACTTTCCTAACCCCTTCGCTCCAGAGCTTGAGGTAGAACCGCTGAAACCCTTAAGAGTAAAAGCCTTTGAGCAAGAATCTTCAATCTTCAAAACGATAAAAAAACAAGATGTCTTGGTCCAATATCCCTACCACTCTTACGACTACCTGATTCGCTTCTTGATGGAGGCCTCTTATGACCCTAGCGTAAGCGAAATCATGGTCACCCAATACAGAGTGGCAAGCAATTCAGCTGTAGTTAATAGCCTAATAAGTGCGGCCCATAATGGCAAAAAAGTGACTGTATTTGTCGAACTAAAAGCGCGATTCGACGAAGAAAGCAACTTACATTCAGCTGCTATGATGGAAAAAGCAGGGATTAAAATCATATATAGCATCCCCAACCTTAAGGTACACTCAAAAGTAGCCCTCGTAAAAAGAAAAAATAAAAATGGAGGTGCTAAAGCTTCCTATGCTTACCTAAGTACAGGTAACTTTAACGAGAAAACGGCTCGTATCTATTCTGACTTTGGCCTATTTACCGCAAATCCAGCAATTATAGAAGACCTCAGTATGCTCTTTATGTACCTTAACGATACAGACTTTAAGCCGAACTTCACAGAGATGCTCGTAGCACAGTTTAATCTTGTAAAAGAGATGTCAACAATGATAGAACACGAAATAGCTGAAGCACAAGCAGGGCGAAAAGCTCACATTATCATAAAAATGAATTCATTACAAGACCCTCATATGATCAAGAAACTCTATGAGGCTAGTCAGGCTGGCGTTAAAATAGAACTGATTATAAGGGGGATATGCTGCCTTATCCCTGGAGAAGAGTTCAGTAGCAACATCTCCATCACACGCATCGTTGATCGCTTCTTAGAACATGCACGCATTTGGTACTTTTATGCTGGCGGACAAGAAAAAACATTTATGGGATCTCCCGATTGGATGCGTCGAAACCTCTATCGTCGTATAGAAACCGTCTTTCCTATCCTAGACAAAGACATTAAGAAATTTGCCTTAGATTATCTCAAACTAGAATTAAAGGACAATGTAAAAGGCACTTACATTAACCATAAGTTACAAGACATCCCCAAAGTAGCAAGAAAAACCCCTGTTCGCTCTCAATACCAAATGTACAACTACTGGAAAAAGAAATAAAAAGCCACTTACTTAAGCTTCGCCATAATCGCAATAGCCTCTTTAGCTGCTTTAACATCATGCACGCGTAGTATATCAGCACCTTTGCTCAATGCCATCGTTTGTATTACCGTAGTACCATTAAGTGCCTCATCTGGAGAAACCTGTAGTAATTTATAAATCATGGATTTGCGAGAGACTCCAACCAAAAGAGGCAGTTCTAAAGCTTCTAACAATTCAAGCTCTGAAAGCAAGCGATAATTCTGATCCAAATCTTTAGCAAAACCAAAGCCCGGGTCAATAATAATATCTTTTACTCCTCTTGCCTTTAGAGCATTGACCTTCTCAGAAAAATAAAATAATAAATCTCGCATCAGATTGTCATAGTGCGTATGCTGCATCATAGTCTGTGGTGTACCACGCATATGCATCAGTACATATACAGCGCCATACTCTGCCACAACATCATACATCGCTTGATCTGCTGCCCCCCCAGATATATCATTAATGATTGAAACAGAGAAACGCTCCAATACTTCATGTGCCACCTCACTCCGAAAAGTGTCTACTGATAAAGGCACATCAACTTCCATAGATTGGATAAGTTCTAAAGCCTGACATAAACGATGAATCTCTTCTTGCGACGAAACATCCTGCGCGCCAGGCCTCGACGAGTAGGCTCCTATATCAATGATATCTACTCCTTCGAGTAGCATTTGCTCAAGGCGCAAACGCATCCTCTGCAAGCTCTCATACTGTCCACCATCATAAAAAGAATCGGGCGTCACATTTAATATTCCCATCACTTTGGGCTCATCAATGCTATAAAGCGCTCCACGCAAATTAAGAGTCTGTTTCTTTGTATAAATCATAAATATCTCTAAAAAAGTGCTGTTCGTGTACTAATTAAGCCTTCAAAATTAATAGTTTTTGGAGAAGAAATAGCAGATCTCCCACTTTTGTGTCAAAAAATCGAAGCGCAAAAATGCCTTATAGCTTAGATACAATTAGCCAACTCTTTCCTAGAACAATTTTTTGCCTTTCCTTACTATTTTTTTAATCGTATATGAGAAATACTATTTACCTTTGTTCTTCGTTTAATTACTAGATTTAACCCTAAAGCCAATTCTTATGAAAAAGATTCTTTATTTCATCGCCCTAGTAACTCTGATGTCCTGCTCTGATAGCGGTCGTGTATTGCCTAATCCTAGTGGACGTGCTGGTGAAGTTTTAATCGTCATCAATGACGCACATTGGAATGCTGAATCTGGGCTTATCTTAAAAAAAGCATTTACTCAAGATGTAGACGGTCTAGCCTGGAGCGAACCCCTATTTGACATATCACGACTACCCCGCCAATCCTATAATGACATGGTACGCATCGCCCGAAATATAGTAGAAGTAGACGTTGGTGATCGCTACGCCCTTTCTAAAATAAAATTTTTTAAAGAGAAATTTTCTAAAACACAGGCTTACGCTAAAATACAAGCCCCAGATGAAGAGAGTCTCGTAAAACTACTCAAAGAAAAAGAAGTTCAACTACTCAGCTTTTTTTATTCGGCAGAACGCGATCGCCTCATGACCTACTTTGAGAAAAACAAAAGTGATGAATACACAGAAAAAGTAAAAGAACATATGGGCTATGTGCTCAATATTCCTTCTATGTTTAACCACAATAATTTCTTAACAGAAAATTTCGCATGGCTTTCTGGAGGTAATGTCAGTGCTCGTACCGATCTTGTAATGTATACTTATCCCCTTGACGATCCATCAAAAATCTCACGCAACTTTTTGATTGAGATTCGAGATTCTGTGTTGGGTGCCAACGTACCAGGCCCATCAGAAGGTGCTAAAATGCGAACTGCTGAAGTCATAGAACCCTCATTCAAAACCATTACTATAAACAAAGCTCAGATCTATGAACTGCGTGGTCTATGGGAAACAACAGTCGACTTTATGGGCGGGCCATTTATTAGCTATGCCTATTATGACAAAGCCAATAAGACATTGAAAGTATTAGAAGGATTTGTATATGCTCCTCACGAAGACAAGCGTAATTTGCTTCGTCGCATCGAAGCCGTAGCACATTCATGGAAAGCTGCAGAAATAGCGACTCCAAACATAACACAAAATAAAGAAGAAAAGGAAATACTCTAAGAGGCTACTTTTTAAGATTGATATAGAAACAAGAACCAAGACCTTCGGTGCTTTCTATTCTCATCTCACCATTGATCTGTTGAAGATAGGCTTGTACAGAACGCAAGCCTAAACCAAAGCTCTTTTGACCTTTTACTCCTGGCGTCTGGATAGGAACCTTATCGAGTATACTACGTATAACATTAGGCGACATACCCTGACCTTCGTCTTTCACCCAGAAACAAACAGAATCTTCAGAATGCTTTGCGCCTATAATAATCTTAGCGTCATCTGGAGAATACTTAATAGCATTAGAAATTAGATTACGAAGAACAAATTTCAGAACAAAAACATCATTATACAGTTTTAATGATGTAGAAACTTCATTCTGAAACAAAGACTTGTTTTTTTCTAAATAGTACACTTCGCATACGTCATCAACAACAGCTTTGAGCTCAAAAGTTGACATCTGGGCTTCATAACGACTCGAAAACTGGAATCGTCCCCATACTAGAAGATCCTCAAGCAAATGAAAGACTCGCGAAGAGGTCTTTGTCAGTTCGCGCATCATCTGAGCGCGACGCTGAGCAGGAAGAGCATCCCCCTTACGCTCTAGCAGCCTAAGACTTTGCGCTATATTGCCTACAGGAGAGCGCAAATCATGAGCTAAAAGTGAGAAAAATTGGTCTTTATGACTCAATGCTTGTTGCAACTCTAAAGTCCGCTCTAGCACTACCCGCTTAAGATATCTTTCGTTACGCCTATGCAATATAAGCACCACAAGCAAAAGGATAGTGACCGCATAAAAAAGGCGAACAAAGGGCTTGCGGTCAGGCCTATTGCACACCACAGTAGAGGGCGGCAAAGCTTTGAACTTGAAGCCAAACTTTTTCATCTGATGATAATCAACCATGTACTTGCTACGAACTACTAAGTCACTATCTAGAAGCACACCATACTTCAACAATTTTAGACAAGCCATAGCTGCCAATCTGCCTTGTGTATGCCCCTCAGATAATTTACCACCTACAACTCCCTTATTCATATAAAAATGCCAAGCCCCAAAAATGGGAACATTCGCTAGTTCTGTGATCGTACGTAAACCATAATTATAAGAAATATAAGTCCCCTCATTATCTTGATTAAAAACTAACAAATAAATAGCCTTATTCCCCGTAAGGTGAGCAACACTAGATTTGAGTTCGTTAAGAGTATAATCATCATAATAAACCAGATCGAAAGGACAGTCAAAGAGCTTCAATTCTTCCTCAAGCTCCATGCGAGTAAGACGTCCAACTTTACTATGGTCACTGATAATCACTAAGGTATCCAAAGCTGGCATAAGGTCTGCAATCATCAAAAATGCCCCCTGAAAATCAATGTCTTCATGGATTATATGACAGTTCTCTGAAAAAGGCTCTATCCCCAGTCCATTCACTCCACAGCATATGAGAGGCACATCGCCAAGCACACTGTCGGGTAGGTTTTTTACAAAATCGAAAGCCGCATTATCTGAAACTATAATAGCCTCATAATCATACGACAGAATATCATGTGTTATAATATCTTCTTGTTTTTTTAAATATTTTTGATCGAATGTTCTACGTGCATTGAGATAATAATATTCCAATTCATACTCAGGATAATCTTGGAATACGTCTGATATGCCTTTGGAAATTTGATCGGTCCACATCAGTCCTTGATGATAAGAATGTAATATGAGGATATTATTTTGGGTTTCGGCACGCAAAGTGGTCGCCAAAAACATAATCACCCCTATGATATTCCACGTGAATCTCATCATATCAAACAAAAAAGAACTTAGTATGGTAATCTATTGTTGTGTTTTAAGTTGACAAATATATTATACTTGATCTTCATTACAAAATCTTTATTTTCAAGGAGTGATAGATCTTAAATCAAGTCTCTAATAAACACAACAGATCAATAGCGAACAAATCATCTAAAAAAATGTTATATGGAAATACCTTACATAGCAATAACACACACGATTTTTCCACTATAACAATAGCTTTTGTACATCAATGAATCAAGCATTTCACATATTAACTCTGCTACAAGAATTAGAGGATCACTTACATCAACTTGAACACATCGAAGATCAAATAAAACTTGTCTGTTCTTTTCTGGTAGAAAAAACAGAAGCTTGTGCCTCATGGTGCGTGCAATACGACAGACGCTCAGACAATTTCAAGACACTAAACATCTCTGTAAAAAATAAAAACATTACCTCTCACATTGAAAAGATTCTATCACAGCCAACCTTTACTATATATCTAGAAGAAACACCTGAAGTCGTAGAGCTAGAGCACCCCAAACTCCAAAGCATCACCAAGACAAACTCTGCCTGCACTCACACGCTATTGCTAAACAGTTTTAAACGATTACACATCGGCATCCACAGCAATTATACTCAACAAGACAACAAAGTCTTACTCTCAAGCATCACCCAATGCCTAAACAACAAGAACTACAATACTACAAACATCCTTAATCACCTCGAAAATGCTACTGCCATTGTAAATGCCAAAGGCAATATTGTGTACATCAATCCAGCTATAACTAAGCTTACAGGCTATACTGCTCAAGAATGTATATCACAAAAGATCCTCCACTTTGTATGCAGAAAAGAGCAAGCCAAACTGCTACGTTTCATTAAAGCCACATCGTCTGGCATCGAATTACCATTGCGCTATGAAAGTAAGCTATATTCCCAAGAAGGAAAATGCCTCAATGTAGAAGTGCAAAACACGCCGATACAATACAACAATGAGCTCTGTACTCTTATCACCGTACAAGACATGGCTCCTTACCAGAAAAAAATAGACGAACTAAAAGCCAGCGAAACCTATTACCGACGCTTAGCTGAAGAAACATTTGATGGTATTGTTATTCACAAAGCGGGCGTGACATTAGAAGCCAACACCACCTTTGCAAATATGATGGGAATGACCTTACCCGAACTCATAGGGAAAAATATAGTAGAGTTTCTAAACCCAGAGGATATTGAGATGTTTAAGCAAGTGATACAAAGCCCAAAGAATCATTCATACCTCCTAAGGGGGTTCAAAAAAGATAAAAAAACCCAAATCTATGCCGAAGTAGAATCCAAAAAAATCGAATACAAAGGAGATACCGCACGAATAGCCACCGTACGTAATGTTAGCAAAAAAGTAAGCACCCTCCAAAAACTCTCTGAAACCATAGATGAGCTCAACCGTGCTCAAGAGATGGGAAACACAGGTAGCTGGAAGTTCAACAGAAAAACACGACGCTTCAGCATGTCCTTGCATACACAGCGCATGATGGAGTTTAATACCTCAGAGATCGACTCAAAAGAGGTGGTTGCACTACTAACCCCAGAAGAGCACAAGAGAATAACTGAAAACTTTAAACCTTTAATCTACGAAGATGTATCCCTGCTCAACTTCAAACTAAAAATAAAACGACGCTTTTCTCAAAAATGGCTCCATTTGCAAATGGTCTGTACCATTAACAAAGAGGAAGGGTACATCAACGGTATATTTAAAGACATCACCAAAGAAGAAGACCAAAAAGCGAAACTCCTAGAGTCCGAACATCGACTTCACACCCTTTTTAATGGAATAAATGATGCTGTTTTTATACATCCCTATCGCGAAGATGGTTTTGCCAATATTACACAAGTTAATGATACCACAGTTCGAAACTATGGCTATACACGAGAAGAATTCTTAAATATGAGCGTAGTTGATATCTCTCCATATACCGATGTACATGATATAGGACTTCGTAAACACAGAAAACAACTCCTCGAACAAGATTGGAGTATTATAGAGACAACACATCAGAGCAAAGATGGTCGCATATTCCCCGTAGAAGTAAATTCTCGCATATTTAAGGCTGACGATGAAGCCCTGATCGTATCCTTGTCAAGAGACATCTCTGAGCGAAAAAAGTACATCGAGGCCATCCAACAAAGTGAGAAAAAAATAAAAAAACATATCGAAAAGGCACCTTATGGTATCTTTGTCACTAACCAAGAGGGACGAATTACGAGTGCCAACCCAAAAGCAGAGAAACTCACCGAACTCAACAAACAACAATTATTTGGTCTGCCTTTCTTCACTTTATTTAGGTCACAAGATTATCTAGAAATCGAATCTCTTTTTAGAGCATTAGTTAAAGACAATATAAGCTTTGAACACTCTGCAAAAGTATTACACAAAGACAAAAGCCTAGCCACATGGCATATCATATACACAAAGACAGGCGAAGATAGTTATGTAGCATATGTCAACGACATTACTCAAAGGTTAAAAAACGAGTATGAAATCAGTAAGTTGCTTAAAGAACAACAAACAATCAATCAACAACTAACTAAAGAAAAAGAACGTGCAGAAGAAAGTGATCGCCTCAAATCAGCATTCTTGGCCAATATGAGCCATGAGATACGTACGCCAATGAATGGTATCTTAGGATTTTCAGAACTATTAAGCAAACCAGACCTCAGTCCTCAGCAACTTAACCAATATATCAACATTATCCAAAAAAGTGGACGACGCATGCTCAGTACAATCAATGACCTTGTAGATATGTCCAAGATAGAAGCTGGTCTAATGACCGTATATGCAAACACTTTTGATATCGTTGTTTTTTTTGACAATCTAGAAGCTTTCTTTGCAGTCGAAGCACATCAAAAACACCTAGCTCTTCATTTCATAAAACCAAGAAAACTAAAGACCTTTAAGTGCAATACAGACGAGAGTAAACTCAACTCTATAGTAAGCAACTTAGTAAAAAATGCTATTAAATTCACCTCTCAAGGAGAAGTCATTCTTCGTTATGAAATAAATGATGAAAAACTAACAATAAGCGTAAAAGATACAGGAATAGGCATACCCCTCGCACGACAACAAGCGGTTTGGGATCGGTTTATACAAGCCGACATAGAAGACAAAGAAGCCTACGAAGGTTCAGGACTAGGCTTATCGATCACAAAGTCTTACTGCGAAATGCTAGGCGGTAGTGTCTCATTGCAATCAGAAGAACAAGTTGGAAGTACATTCTTTGTTTCTATACCTACACATTACACTGCCCCAAAACCATAATCCCTCTTTCATGTTCTCAGTATTACCACCCAATGTCCCCACAACACGTATAACACACACTATAGAAATTAAATTTGACTTTAAAGTCAGAATTAAGAACCAGAAAAAAATTAAAACAGCCACCTTGTGCTAAAATAGTATCGCGACTTTGTATAAAGACATACATATAGAACCTATAACTATCTCTTTGCCAATATTTCATCCTCTTGGATAGAGAATAAATCAAACTCTATGCAGATCTTTCTTCCCACACAGTCTTACTGCTTTTGTTTTTATACCATTCTATCTCTAGAATGAGATCCACTTGGCACAAATCCTCACTCATTAAACAAATCCAACAACTCACGATGGGCATGTATTCGTACATCTGGCTGAGCTTGCTCAATGTTTTTGAGCGTCTCATAACCACCTGTAATGCAAACGCTTCTCATGCCAGCCGCCTGCCCCGTCTTAATATCAACGACAGAATCACCAATAAAGAGCACATCCTTAGGGTGCAGTTTCATCTGCGCCACAATTTGTAAAGCACTACTAGGATCTGGCTTCTTAGGTTTACCATCTTGTTGGCCTACGATAGCTACAAAGTCCCACGCACTAAGGTATTGCTTTACTGTTTTCTCCATCACCTTATAAGGTTTATTAGTACATATGGCCATAGGAATATGATGCAAACTCAGGTAATCAAGCACCTGAGGTATGCCATCATATAGCATGCTTTCGGTATGCTCTTCATGTTCATAGACATAGAGATAATCCGCAAAGATTTGATCAAATGTAGCCTGATCTATACCTGCAGGTAGAGCCCGTTCGATAAGTTTACGCGCACCATTACCAATCCAATCGATATATTGATCAAGCGAGTGTGTAGGGAAACCATGTTCTTCAAATATAGCATTTGCAAACTTACGTATATCTGCGACTGAGTCGATCAACGTACCATCAAGATCAAAAATAACCCCTTTAAAACCTTGAATGGTTTGCCTTATTATTTCTTTTTTATTCATTTATTAGCGCTTATTTTTAAAGCCATTTCAGCTGTTTCAACATATCTTGACTGCCCGTGAAATTTCTAGTTGTTATAAAACAGCTCATTATATCCTCACTAATTGATATACTCTAAAAGTTTTAATGGTTATTTATATTCACTCCACACGAGAGACTATTTTATTCACTAAAAGAGAACACAGTCTCTTTAAAAATCTCAGAAACTGTAGGGTGTGGGAAAACCACCTCTTCAAGTTCTTTCAAAGTCATTCCTGATTCGATAGCCATACAAGCACCATAAATCATTTCACTCGAAGGATTACCAAGCATATGTACGCCTATCACTTCGCCATATTGAGCTCCTACAAGCACCTTGCACATGCCCGATCCTCCTTCATTTTCAGCCACAAAACGACCAACATATGTCATCGGCAACTCTGCTATTTTGTATGCAATTCCAGCAGCTTTAGCTGTCTTTTCGGTATATCCCACACCAGATATTTCAGGGTTGGTATACACCACACTAGGGATAGCAGAATAGCGCATCACATCTTGGCGTCCTATAAGGTTGTTAACCACGACTTCACCTTCACGACTTGCAGTATGTGCTAATAGCGAAAAGCCTGTCACATCTCCTGCAGCAAACACATTAGGAACACTAGTCTCCATTCTATCATTGACCTTAATGCCTCCTTTGAAGAGTTCTAAACCAAGATTCTCTAAACCAAAACCAGAAGTTACGGGACGACGCCCCACACTTACCAGAATCGCATCGGCTGTAACAGACGCCATAACTCCCTCTTTTTCGAAAAAGACTTCATCTCCTTTTATTTCGCTTACACGTGCCCCTAATTCAAATTTAACCCCACGTTTGGCATAAATCTCTTGCAGCATCCTGCTCATATCAGCATCCATCTCTCCCAGGATTTTATCCATCATCTCTACGATAGTCACTTCTACACCGAAACTGTTATACATACTAGCAAACTCCATCCCAATCACTCCGCCACCAATAATCACTAAAGACTGAGGTAAAACCTTAAGATCTAGGATTTCACGATTCGTCATTACGTTTTCCGCATCTGGATCTAATCCTGGAATAGGAGGAAAGAATGCTTCAGAACCCGTACATATCAACAAATTTTGGGCTAAATAATGCTCCCCACTGGCCAAAATATCTAAGCCTTCTGAAGTGCGCCCTTGAATCATCGCAGCCTCTTTTACAACCTGTACTCCGTAAGCCTTCATTTTAAGTCCTACACCTGCTACAAGCTTACGTACCACCTTCTTTTTTCGTTTGTCAGCCTTAGCATAGTCAAAAGAAAGCTCTCCGGCTTGTATACCATACTTGGCACCATGCTTTGCTGTATCAAAAACTTTTGCACTATAGAGTAAGGTTTTAGTGGGGATACACCCTTCATTAAGGCATACGCCACCTAGTGCTTTTTTCTCAAAAAGCACCACTTTTAAACCATGGGCGCCAGCACGCTCTGCAGCCACATATCCTCCTGGTCCTCCACCAATTATTGCTAAATCAAATTTCATAAGATCATTCTTTTTTCTCCCTTTATCTATCAGATATAAAGTAAGAGAACTATATTTATATTATTTTTCAATTATTTGTAGCGTAATACCATAACCCGAAGACTTTCATTTCAACCTTACGAACATAAAAATCGAAAGTGACTGCATCTATTGGCAAAAGCCCAAGAATACCACAAGACATCTTTCGAATATCTTTTGCGAAGATAAAAAAGTGTCGGGAGCAACACAATACAAACGTAAAAATCGCATCATGGTACTCTTCTAGTCGATACAGACGTTACACAACTGCGTCAAGCATTTACACGCGACTATTACACCTTGAAAAACGTAAGCTCAACAGACTCTGAAATTAACAATATGAACAACTTACCTTACAACAGGTTCTTTTAATGTGCTCCTCCATTGTAGTCAGACATAAACTGCAACTGACAGGCCAACATTCGGGTTTGAGGCATTTCACAACCAGCTCTTCGGGCTGTCTCTATGGGAGACCAGTACATCGCTTGCAATTCTAAAGGACGTCTTTGATCATAATCTAATTTCATACTCGGTGCATAAGGAGTCATCTCCTGCGTAAGCTCTATCATACGCTGTGCATAGACAGATTCTATAGGATATCCACAACACGTTGCTGCTGCAATCACCTCATCCATAATACCTTTTAGCAAAGTCCGCATCGCAGTATGCCTCACTAGTAGGTCTGTAGAAGCATTCATCACTACTGAGAGACCATTAAAAGGGATATTCCAAACAAGTTTCTCCCAGCGGCTACGCTCAAGATCAGAGGACAGGTGTGCTGCTACACCTGCAGCCTCAAGATCAGAAACCACCTGCACCAAACAATCCTTCTCACCACAGTACAAGCCCAGATTCACATGCCCTAAATCTAAATGAGTGATATGTCCTGGACTAATCTTCTGTGAACAAATAAAAGCCAAACCTCCAGCAATAGCAATACCAGGCAATTCCTCAGCAAGCTGAGCCTCTATACCATAACCGTTTTGTATCAATACAACCAAGGTATGTTTATGCACTATGGGTTTAAGCATACCTGCTAATTGAGCATTAGCTGTGGTTTTTAGCCCAACAATAACCACATCACAGACAGGCATATCTGCCGTAGAATGATAAGCCAATACATCCTCTAGCACAAAATCCCCATTAACCGAACTAACTGCAAGCCCATTAGCCTTGACATGTGCATAATCACTACGCAATAGAAAATGCACCTCTTGCCCTGAACGTGCCAACTTAGCTCCATAATAACCCCCAATAGCTCCAGTTCCAATGACTGCGTATCTCAAATTCATAATGTCGACATTTATAAGATCAAACGAATATAAGTAAAAAGAAAATCAGCCCTAGGAAATACCTAGAGCTGAATAAATTTCATACCTTCAAATCCAAAGATGAATCTAAGCACAAATATACAAAGGGAACATCAATAAGCGAACAATTACTCCAAAAATCCTTTTCGAAGTTCCTCGACTTGCTCATCATTGATAGGCACAAGCGTACCCAAGGGGGCAGCCATAACTAAAGATTTAGCACTAAACTCAGCCACCTCTAAACGGTCAAACGTTTGCAAAAGCTTATCCCCCGTTACAATAAACGAATCATTAGCAACTAATACAGAAGGTACATTATCACTCAACAACTCAGGAATCGTATTATCACCACGGAAGTGAACACCGTAAGGCAAAATAGGCACATCTTGTAGAAAAATCCAACTCTCTGGAATAGTACGAACATCAAACTTCACCCCTGTAGTTCCATAAGCCATTAGATGTGGTGGCTGAGTAAGAATAATCGAGTTTACATTAGGATTCTCTTCATAAATATACTGATGCAAAAACATAGAACGACTCGGGGTCTTTCCAGACTCTGCCCTACCACCTTTAATCTGCACAATGTCTTCAGGTGAAATATCCCAACGCGGTACATCTGAGGGCGTAATTAAGAAGTCATTATCTTTCCAACGTACCGACACGGTACCATAAGTGCTTATCATCATCCCTTGATCACAAGCGCGACGCACAATATTGCAAATGTCCTGACGTATAGCGCGCTCCTCCGGAGGATAAGACACCTCAGTATTGTGCGGTACATCTTGTGGTATTTGTTTCTCAAACTCTGCAATCTGCTCATCTGCAAGAAATTTTGGCTCTCCTATCGCTTTAGCATTAATGATAGTGCGCGCACAAAACTCTAAAGTCTCAAAACGCTCATAAGCATCCATCAAATTAGCCCCTCCCAAAACAGTCCCATGGTTTTCCATGATCACCGCTTTTATCGAGTGATCTTCAAACTGCTTAGCGATCTTCATCCCTAACTCTTCACTACCTGGCATCCCGTAAGGAGCATAGCCTATAGGTCCACATATCTTCTTCGCTTGTGGAATGATATTAGTGTTAGGAATCTCACGTACAATACTAAACGAGACCAATGCTGGCGGATGCGCATGTATCACCGCCTTTATATCTGGACGCAAGTCATAAATTGCTTTGTGAAAGGGAAACTCAGAAGAAGGCCTATGATCACCAATGATAGTTCCATCTTTTTTCACACACACAATATCTTTCTCGGTAAGCATCCCCTTATCTACAGCAGAAGGCGTCACCCAAATATCGCCGCTTTCATCCATAATAGAAATATTACCTCCCGAGGTAGTTGTCATTCCATTGCGATAAATCCTTGTAATAACCTTAACAAGTTGCTCGCGAGGATGCATCAATTTAACATCAATTTGTTTCATTCTATATCGTATTTTTAGAAATTTCAAATATAAATCACAAAGCAGCCTAAAAAAACAGCCACCATATCTTACACTCAGGCATATCAATAATTATCAAGATATAAGCACTATTTTTGAAACATTTTATCAGCCCCCAATAATGCTTCTCTATACCTACCCCCATTAAGTTCTTCTTTCAAAGATCAAACCTCAAAGATCAAAAGTATTTACTGAAGACAAATAAATTGTTCTATTTTGCAACAAAAGATTCACTCCTCTCTGTATATTTAATTAAAAGTAAGCGGTTCTACAGTTGTCTTTTTCTAGTAGAAGTAATTAAACTACTCTTTGCACAAGTAGTCACTAGCAATAACTTCTCACAAAAAACGATGCGAAATTACGACAGCTACAAGCACTAATCAATACACAAATTGGCGAATATTTACACATTTTGACACTAAAACAATCATTCAACCTAAGCGCCCTTAGAATCAAAAAAATCCACAATAAAGCAGATTGTCAAAACCTGTATTATTGTGGATTCTTCTTTAAAGCCATAGCCCCAAAGCTACTACAAGCATTCTCCTATAAAAAAATGCTAGAATGGCGCATCAGTATTATCAAACTCACCTAAACCGCTATGATCATGCGGAATTGGGAATTCCTCTTTTCCTTGATTAATAGAAGATTCTGTTGTAATACGATCATCACCAAAATTCTGGAAACGCGCTAAGTTCTTCACAAACTTCAAGTTTATAGTACCAATGCCACCACTACGATGCTTAGCTATAATAAGCTCTGCTAGACCATTGGTCGAGTGTTTTACCCCCTCATCATCAGGATCGGTCTCAGTAAATCCATAATACTCGGGGCGATGTACAAAGCTTACAATATCAGCATCCTGCTCGATAGCACCAGATTCACGAAGGTCAGAAAGCAATGGACGCTTACCTTCATAACCCGTACGCCCCTCTACACCACGGTTAAGCTGCGATAATGCTATAACAGGCACATCCAACTCTTTAGCTAAGCCCTTGAGTGAGCGTGATATTGTAGAGATTTCAAGCTCACGACTTTGACTACCAGGTGCCGTCATCAACTGCAAGTAATCAATCATAATCATATCGATACCGTGCTTTTGCTTTAGACGCCGACATTTAGCTCTTAACTCAAATACCGAAAGCCCTGGTGTATCATCTACAAAAATCTTAGCATCTTGCAAACGCTTAATCTTCTGATTGAGCTGCTCCCATTCAAAAGCAGTCAACTTACCTGTCTTAATTTTTTGTCCCTCAATCTCTGTCTCACTCGAGATAAGTCGATTAACAAGCTGCAAATTTGACATTTCTAAAGAGAAAAAAGCAATACTATAGCCATAGTCAACAGCCATATTACGCGCTAGCGATAGTGTAAAAGCTGTTTTACCCATGGCAGGACGAGCCGCCAATATAATAAGGTCAGAATTCTGAAATCCAGATAACATATTATCCAGCTCATGAAAACCCGAATGAAGCCCACTAACATTCCCCTCTTTTTTACCCGCTTCTGCAATTTTTTCAAGAGCTTCTGCGATTACAGGATTAATCTGAATTGCTTCACTTTTTGAGCTCGTTTGCGAAAGCTTGAAAACCCCCTCTTCAGCACTATTTAACAGATCCTTAACGTCTACAGCATCATCATAAGCATCATTCTGAATATTGGTAGCTAAATGAATTAACGAACGCTGAATATGCTTTTGAGATATAATAAGCGCATGATAGGCAATATTAGCTGCAGAAGCCACATTAGATGTCAACTGTGCCAAATACAAACGACCTCCAACCTCTTCCAAAGTACCATTCCGCTTGAGCTGCTCTGTCACCATAAGTAAATCTACAGGCTCTTGCTTACCCGACAGATCTGCAATAGCCTTATATATCTTAGCATGAGACTCCTTGTAAAAAGCTTCGGGCTTCAAAATATCACCAACCTCCAAATAAGCCTCCTGCTCAAGCATCAATGCACCAAGCACCGCCTCTTCCAATTCGACAGCCTGAGGAGGCAATTTCCCATATTCATTAGGGGGGGTGTTCACATGTTTGGGCGACTTACTCTTGTTATATTTCTGATTGGGCATAATTAAGGTTTTATTTTTCTCGAAAAGGGTTCAAAAATACAAGGAATCCGCGAGCCACAACACAAGAAGCCTTCGGATTTATCAACAAATAAAAAATTAGTTGTCATTTGCACTGTTGATAAGTACACATGTAACAACTAAACACAAAAAAAGACCCTCCATTTGGAAGTCTTTTTTGTATTAATTTAAGCGGGGTAGTGCTCTTAGTTCTTGAATCTCATCTCGCTAGATACAGATAGTTTGCCTCTACCCTTTCTACGACGAGCTGCAAGCACTTTTCGTCCACTTACTGAAGCCATACGAGCACGGAACCCGTGTTTGTTTTTACGCTTTCTGTTTGATGGTTGAAATGTTCTTTTCATCGCTCTGTTATATTAGTTTAAATTCCACTTCTGTTTTTCGGGCTGCAAAGATACAATTTTCTCTTTTATCACCAAATTTTTAACAGGGGATTACTTGAAAAGTTGTTTATCGTTCAAAAAGTATAGTGGTATGAATGCTATTTCCCAGATTATCAACTACGGTAATCGTATGTTTTCCTTCAACAGGCGAGAAAGATAATTGATGAATATCTTTAGTGCTTCCGATAAATGTATTGTCCATATGCCAAAACAGAATAGCCTCATCACTATGGTGAGCCACCTCAAACACGACATTTTCCTTATTTCCTCTAATATTTTTAGGAATAAATATTTTTTTTACATTTTGAAGATAAACAAACTGCATGACATTCCTCTTTAACACATTACAATCTGGACTAAGCGGGGGTAACTCACGATAGTCAGAATGAACTTTCTTATAATACCACTCCATGCTAGGAGGTAAAACAAACCATGATTTATGAATAATATTGGAATAATCGGCACAATCTTGATTTATACGATACGTCTCAGTACTATCAAGATGTATCATCTTATGGTATGGGCAAGAGCGACTTGTCAGTCCACTTGACAAAACATAAGCCGTATCGACATGTACACAATGGCGCGAAGCCAAATACCCACTCTCTTGGCAAACCTCAGCGCTAACAAATTCGTCATATGGCTCTTTAAACCAATCTTGGGGATCAAGAAAATCAAAGATATCGAAGAGAAGAGGAGCAGCAGCGGTAACTCCAGTAAGACCAGGACGCCCCTCTCCATCAGCATTACCCACCCATACCCCTACTGTATATCGCTTAGATACACCAACAGCCCAAGCGTCCCTAAAGCCAAAGCTAGTACCCGTCTTCCAAGCAATATTATGAGAAGAAGAAAAAGATTCCCACCCCAATTGATTAGCTGGACGATTAAGCCGTTTCATTGCTTCAAAACATTCCCATATAGCACCTGCACTAAACACTAATGGCGATGTGGAAAATTTCAAGTTATCTTCAGATCTTTTTCTATAGCTAATTACCTTTTTGTCTGCCAACAGATATTTATATCCATTATTGGAAGTATGCTCTAAGGTTCGAGCAAAGAAAGAATATGCATTAACCAAATCAAAAAGCGTCACTTCGGCGCCTCCTAATATTAAGGACAAACCATAATAATCGGGCGACTTAGTTATTGTTGAAAAATCTAACTGATTAAGCTGATGATGAAACTTCCCCACACCATATTCTCTTAGCAAATACACAAACGGAATATTCAAGGATCTTGACAGAGCATCACTTGCTGATACTGCACCATCATATCTGAGATTATAGTTTTCTGGCGTAAACCCATCAAAAAACAAAGGATAGTCAGGAACCAAGCTCTTAGGTAGTATAATCCCCTCATCAAGCATTGCCGTATATAAAATAGGCTTTAGTATACTTCCTGAACTTCTTGGAGCCAAAACAACATCCACACTATTACTATGAGCTTGAGAATAATCACAATTACCAACATAAGCCAGTATTTCTCCGCTCTCATTATCTACAATAATAGCAGCAGCATTGTGTATTTCATTTCTCGAGAGAGTCTTTGAATGTCGGTTAACCAAACGATGCAAACGGTGCTGATAGTGATAATCTATCGTACTCACTAGTTTATCCCCTACCATATCTTTCTCAAGCTGATCAAGAAGATGGGGAGCCTCTTGTGGCAAAGGCTTTGGCTTCTGAGGCAATGGTTCTAAAAGACTAAGTTGATAACTTGTCTGGTCTATGCGGCCCTTCTCGTATAATTTAAGCAGCAGTCCATCTCTCTTCTTTTTTAGGATGAGAGCATTCTTATCTGGGTAGATCAAAGAGGGTGCATTAGGAAGAACAGCCAAACTTGCAGTCTCGGCCCACGACAAACGAAAAGGCGAACGGCCATAATAGCGCCAAGCAGCAGCTTCGAGTCCCACCACATTACCACCAAAAGGCGCATGTGATGCATACTTATTTAGTATATCTTCTTTAGAATATTTAATTTCTAATTTTAAAGCAAAAAACACTTCAACCAACTTCTCTTTTAGTGTCCGAGATTGTCCTTTACGCATCAACCTAACAGTCTGCATCGTAATAGTACTACCACCACTAACAACTCGACCATTTTTAATATTATAGAAAGCTGCTTTGATAATCGAAATAGGATTAACCCCAGGATGACGATAAAAATATTGATCTTCAAATAAGGTAATACACTGTTTAAACTTATAAGGTAGACTATCCGACTCCTCAAAACGCCACTGTTCGTCAGCAGCGATCTTTGCTCCAAGTAGCTTGCCTTCCTTAGAAAAAAGAACAGTACTTGTTGAATCTCCAAACTTCGGTGAAGGAATAAAAACAAACAAAGCAAACACAAACACAAAGCAAACAGCAATAAACTTGTACTTCGTTCTTATAATATACCTCGCAACACCCCCCAATTTAGTTCTCAGATTTATAAACTTCCACTTGCCCACCTTTGACCCTTGCTTTTATCGTATTGTTATACATTTCAGAACACTTGATGGCAGGGAGATAAAACGCTCCAATGTAAGATGCATTAAGTAAGACTACAAACGTTTTTTGTTCATTTTTCCCTAAATCGAAAAAGAAGTCTACTCTATCGTCTTTAATATCTAAATAATCAGGCACATCCCTCATATGCAGACTCCCTGTATTATTGAGACGAGTATTAATTATTTCCCATCCAGAAGGCAACATCATTGTAAGGGCAACATCCTTATAATTAGGGAGTATACCTGGATGTTCAACTGTGATTTCTACCTTGAAATCAGTCCCCTGAAGCAAGCTGCAAGGATCTACGACCCGATTATCCATATCTTTATAAACAACGTTCATCTTAAGATTTTCCTGAACAGATTCTAAGCTATCAACTAAAGGAATTCCATCTATTGACAAATTAGCATAAAACGGTGCAGGTGAATTGTTCTTAAGCACAACCTTATGGTTCCTATCTCCTTCCCTAATCATAACACTATGCTGCTTGACTATTTTCACAAGCATCTCCTCTTGCTCTTTTTCGTTATCAAAAGCATAAGTGTAGCAAAATTGATCAGCCTGTGCATCAAATATTTTTGCAGCCTTGGCCATTGCTTTTAAGCAGAAAGCTGTAGTCTGAGTATTCAACCACACCGATGCATTAAGTTTATCTGAGATTTCTTGCATTAGGGGCATCGCCTTATCTAAATCTCCTAAATCAATGACACATTCTAAAATAATAGCCGTATTTCGAGTATACGAACCATAACTATAATAATCATAAGCTTTCTTACGACGAGAAACCTTAGGATCCTCTATGAGTTGTAGAGCAACATCCTTATTACCAATAATAGCATATGATGCTGCAAGCAAGCAACTTGCCTCTTTAGAGTAAGACACAACCTCTTTCATTCGATTCATAGCCCCTAGGTTAGCGTTTCCACTAAGAGCTAGAACATATAAACGATAAGCTTGTGTTAATCCATATCTTTCTTTGCTACGTTCATCAGCACCCCATTCGTTAGCCTTTTTTGTCTGGTAACTGATCCAACTGCTTTTTAAACCAGCAGGAAGAGCAAAACCTCGCTCTTCAGCTTCTATCATAAAATGTCCAGCATAGTTGGTCCCCCATTCATTAGCCTCTCCCTTGTCAGGCCAATAAGAAAATCCTCCATCAGCAGTTTGAAAAGATTGCAATCGGTTAATACCAGCCTTCACATTCTGACTAATACGTACCTTCATTGAAGGAGTAAGCTCTAAGAGTTTAGCTAAATACAACTGAGGAAACACTGACGAAACCGTCTGCTCTACACACCCATATGGATATCGAAGTAAATATTTCATTCTTCGATCTAGGTTAACAGGCGGCATTCCTGAAACTTCTAACGTAGCACTATTACTCCCTTCAATACCAAATGTCTGATATTCTTTCACCCACTCTTCTCCAGGTTTCACCATAGCAGTATACGTTTGTGTTTTTACTGGATTAGGAGCTCTAACCTCTATTTCTATTTCATAAGTAGCTTCGATTTCGCCTGATTTTGCAACAAGTTTAACCTTCCCAATACCAAGTTGGTCTCCAACTTTTATTCTATAATTAAAATCCTGCTCACCTGGTGCGTCGAAATGAAGATGCTTCGTTATATTATCTAGAATTTTAATTTTATCATTGGTCTCTAAAGTAACCTTCACATCTTTCACATTTTCAGACAATGAGAACAAAGTAACAGGTAGAGCAAGATCTTCTTCTGGACTAATAACTCGCGGCAAAGTCCCCAATAGCATCAAAGGATTTTTAACTGGCGTTGTTTTCTCTGCTTTTCCATAAGCCTTATCATTCCCCGCCACAACCATTGTCCTCACCGAACCAATGTAGCGTGGCATTTTAAAAGAAAGCTCTTTGGTCTTGTTTTTATCGAGTTGATAAGGCCCAAAAAACTGAACAACAGGCTTAAAGCGCTGAGCCCTCTTATCTTTCTTATTAATTAACTCCCCATCACCACCAATAGCAAACGCAGCTTCGATCTTAGCACCATAAGCACCAAGTATGTAATCATACAAATCCCAGGTCTTCACCCCCAAAGCCTCTCGGGCATAAAATGTAAGCCACGGATTAGGCGTCTTATAGTTAGTAAGATCTAACAAGCCATCATCCACTACAGCTAAAGTAAAGGTCATAGCTTCGCCATTTTGCTCTCGGACTTTAATCGCAACTTCACTTTCTGGCTTCAACTCATCTTTCATCTCAATAATAGGACTAAGCTTTGTCGTAGGATTCTCTACCATAATAGGAATAACGCCATAAAGACGAATAGGGAGGTCATTTTTAGATTGATTGTAAGGTTGAAGTAGCGTAATATTGATATACACATTCGGAGTCATTTCTTCAGTAACAACAAACTCAAACATAGTTTGATCTTGCTGAGTCTCTACCCAATACGAATCGAAGACTTTACTTCCTTTCTCAATGCTGACCAGAGCCCGACATCCATCACTACTAGGAAAAGTAACCTTGACTGATTCTCCTACATTATACTCCTTCTTATCGGCATTAAATAAAAGCATAGCTGCTCCACCAGGATTATCACTCTGTGCACGCCCAGCCCATCCTGGCCAATCGATATAGATAGCTTTACCTGCACTATGCCCTTCTGGAGTTTCAACTTTCAACAAATAACGCCCCCAGTCTGGGTACTTCACTTCAATATCAAAATCTCCAAAGCCGTCATGGGTAGCAAACGTTTTAGTTAGGATAGGCTCAAGATTACGTCTTCTAATGTAACTCCCAATATTATCAGCTCCCGACTGCCACCACCAGCGCCACTCTATTTTATAAAGTTTTGCAACAAGGTCTTTTTGTGATACTTTTTCACCCTGAGCATCTAAGGTAACCACCTCAATAGTATGCTTTTCGTCTGTAAGAAGCATTCCTCGAGCTTTATCTCCTTTGGGCGTCTTTATGCCCACATAAGTAGCATATGGAGCATAAGGTATAACTTCCTGATTAATACTAAAGTTCCCTCCTTGTTCATAAGCTTTCGTATTAAACTTTGCCATCAACATACCAGGAAGTTTCTTTTTTAAGTTAAACTTCATTGCCACCTTCGCCTTTCCTTGCTCATCTACACTTCCTTCAAAGATTTTCCTCTCAAAAGAGGCAAACTCAATAGATGGATCATCAAAAATATAATCCTTATAACGATCAAAGAAAGTCTTAGTCTGCTCTAGTTCGACATAAATATCGGCCTTTAGATTTTTTGCAATAGCACCATGGAGCCATTTCACCTCCAAATTTCCCTCTAAACTCTTATCTGCTCTCGTTATTATTTCTTTATCAAATTTTAGATTAATCTTTAATCTATTCGGCTTCACAGTCTCAACTTTTATGCGCTTGTAGAATTTGGCGCCACCAACCGTTACTTTTGCAATCCAGTTACCCGTAGGGGCATCATTCGCAGTTTTTGTCTTAAAAAGATAAAAATTACCAACACCATTTGCTTTTACTTGAGTATCTATCGTCTTCCCCTCTGGATTGACAAACTCGAATACAATAGGATGACCTTGCGGCAAAGTATTCTCCTTGTCTTCTAAGATAAAATTTAAATAAATATCATCCCCAGGTCGCCACACACCTCGCTCTCCATAGATAAAGCCTTTTATTCCCTGCTCTATTTTAGCTCCCCCTACATCAAACTTACTAAGCGAAAGAGAAAGACCATCGTTGAGTTTTAAATAGCCAACTTGCTTATTATACTTAGCAACGAGCAAATATGGCTTTCTATCGAACGACATCGTCACTTGCCCCTTATTGTCAGTAATTCCTGTTTCGATGACCTGTTGCTGATAATCAAGAATCTCCACAGCAACACCAGAAAGAGGAACAGCCGAAAGAATATCTGTCACAGTAACATTAATTTCTTTCGTACTACCAGCCTTTGCTATAATTCCGAGATTAGAAGCTAACACATTACGTTTTACTTCTTTATTATAAAAATACGATTTAGTACAAGGATTATTTCTATCACTCCAATGGTAATCGCTGTAATCATAATAAGAAAAACCTCCATCCCAAAAACTCTGCTCTTGAGAATATTCTTCATCCCAATTTACATCTTCCAGAGTATTATCCTCTTCCTCATCATTCCCATCACAAGGGTAAAGAGAATAACTCTTTCTAAAGCTGATTATTATCTGATAAATAGCTCCCGGTTCTTCCTGAATTAGCTCTTTCAAATCCAACGAAAAACCATTCCACTTGCCATAATCGATAACATCATCACCGACTAAATCAACTCGCTTCTTCAAGATAAGCCGCCCTACACGTCTGATATTTCGCTCCTGATCTAAATTGTTATCTTGCAAAAACTGGGAGATATTGTTCTCGAAGATCTTAACAACACTAACATCTACAGCACTTAAATTAATCGCCTCGAAAGGAAAGTGAAGTCCATCGGTCTCTGGGATTATAACGCCTTTTCCCAGCAGCCTTACGTTGGGCTTTGAAGCTTCAAAAGTCAAGGTTTTTGATATATTATCTTTTAACTTAAAATTAGATGCATTTACAATACTTTTTTCAACTTGAATCGTGCGTTCTCCACTCAGCCTTTTGCTTGGAAAAATTTTAATCTGGTTATTTTCAATAATACAACGTAAAATGTTAGCATCTTTTATTCGAACCAAACCTTTCAGATCTTGTGGTTTTTTAAGAGGATCCGAAAATGTAAGTGCAACATATTGTGTTGGCTGATGTATAACCTGAACATTGACTAGTGAGAAGTTATTCAAACCAGGAATCAATATCTCATTTTTGCCCTCAACATCTACACCTTGAGATTCACCATTCCAACTCACTAATAAATAAGAATCATTTTCTTTACGTTCTATATTCTTAATCGTAAAAAGATGTTTATTCGAAAGCTTATAGTGTTGCCAAACCACCTCAAGCCCCTGCCCTTCAGCCTGAAAATCAACAAGTTTCTCACTTTCATCATCCTCCATAACGTCTGCAGTTATGATTGTACTCGTATAATCATAAGCTGTAGGATGCTCCTTTGAAGGTTTCAGCTCTCCCTCTTGCACTTGGAAAGATTGTTTTATAACCTGGAATTGAAGAGGAAAAGATTTATATTTTGCATCAACTCCAATGATATTGTCAAGATGAAATTCGGCCTTGTACTCCTTACCTGATGGCAACGGACTATCTGGAATAAAGTTAATAGTTCTATCATCTTTCCAATAAACCTTTCCTTTAATTTGAGGCTGAAAAGTAAAAAGCTCCTTCTCTATTTTCGAATTCGATGCAACATCCTGCTTGTACTGCTGACTTAGTTTAAGCGTGATAGACGCTCTTGAGGAGATTTGACCAGATGTGTAAGCAGAAATATACTCTTTAAATCCTTGGTCAACCTTTACCTTCTCTTTAGAAGAAGGTTTACAAGAAAAAAAAAGCAAAAAAAGAGTAGTATAAAAAACAGCGCGACACAAAGCAGAAAATTTCATTGCAACGTAATTAGAAGTTAAACCTTTAGTGAGTTAATATTGCAATATTAGTAAATATCTATGTTCTTTTTGAAGGCTTTTATTAATAAAAAAGAAGATTAACTAAAACAAAACGGACTTAAAGTTTGGCAAGATATTTGATATTTTCGCTCGCGTTGCCAACAAAACAGCAACAAGCCTTGTGTTTATGTATATACACGGCTATTTTTGCAAACCAAGAAACAGTTTATAACAATAATATATAGAGACAAAAAACTATGGATCACGCTGTAGATATCAGAGCGCTAAATGAGCGCATCGAGAAAGAAAGCGCCTTTGTAGATTCCATTGTAATGGGAATGGATAAGGTGATTGTGGGACAAAAACACTTGGTAGAATCTTTACTCATCGGGTTACTGGCTGATGGCCACGTCTTACTCGAAGGTGTTCCTGGCCTAGCAAAAACACTAGCCATTAACACCTTGGCCAATGTTGTAGACGCTAAATTTAGCCGCATTCAGTTTACACCAGACTTATTGCCAGCCGATGTGTTAGGTACCATGATTTATAGTCAGAAAAATGAGGAATTTGTGATAAAACAAGGTCCTATTTTTGCCAACTTTGTACTGGCCGATGAGATCAACCGTGCACCAGCCAAAGTACAAAGTGCTTTGCTTGAAGCTATGCAAGAGCGCCAAGTCACTATAGGAGAAAACACCTTCCCTCTTGAAAAACCCTTCTTAGTATTGGCAACTCAAAACCCAATAGAACAAGAAGGTACTTATCCATTGCCAGAGGCACAAGTCGACCGTTTTATGCTCAAGGTAGTCATCGACTATCCTAAAAAAGACGAAGAAAAAATTATTATTCGTCACAACATCGCCCAGTCTTTCCCTAAAGCAACTTCTGTACTAAAACCCGAAGACATCATTCGCGCACGCGAAGTGGTAAAAGATGTTTACCTGGACGAAAAAATCGAAAAATACATTGTCGATATCGTATTTGCATCTCGCTTTCCTGAAGATTACGGCATGGCAGATATGAAAGATATGATTGCCTTTGGTGGGTCACCACGTGCCTCTGTTAGTCTTGCATTAGCCGCTCGAGCTTATGCCTTTATCAAACGCCGAGGCTACGTCATTCCAGAAGATGTACGCGCCGTATGTCATGACGTAATGCGTCACCGCATTGGTTTGACTTACGAAGCCGAAGCCAATAATATTACCTCTGAAGAAATTGTAAGTGAAATCCTGAATAAGGTGGAAGTACCTTAGTATAAATAATAGACTATAGATTAAAGAATGTGGATACTCTACGCTCTATTAACTCAACTCTATTAACTAAGAAAAATGGAAACAACAGACTTACTAAAACGAGTAAGACAAATAGAAATAAAAACGCGAGGGCTCTCCAAAAATATTTTTGCGGGAGAATATCACTCTGCTTTCAAAGGACGAGGCATGACCTTTTCAGAAGTGCGCGAATATCAATATGGTGACGATATTCGCAACATTGACTGGAACGTAACAGCTCGCTTCAACAACCCATATATCAAGATTTTTGAAGAGGAAAGAGAACTTACAGTTATGCTTATTGTTGACGTATCTGGCAGTCGCGAGTTTGGCTCAATGACTCAACTAAAGAAAAACATGATCACCGAAATGGCTGCCACATTAGCCTTTTCGGCAATTCAAAATAACGACAAAATCGGTATTATCTTTTTCTCAGATCGTGTCGAGAAATTCATTCCACCTAAAAAGGGTAAAAGCCACGTTCTTCACATCATTAGAGAACTCATCAACTACTATCCTGAGCACCGAGGAACTAAGATCTCAGATGTGCTTCGTTATCAAACTAATGCGATTAAGAAGCACTGCACGACCTTTATCATTTCTGATTTTATAGATGAGAATTTTGAAGACGCTCTTATGATCGCATCAAAAAAACATGATGTAGTGGGCATACAAGTGTATGATAAGCGCGAAGCTGAACTACCCAATGCTGGACTTATGAAACTATGTGATGCTGAAACAGGAAAAGACCTCTGGGTAGACACATCAAGCTCTTCTGTAAGAAATCACTACGCCAAAAGTTGGCATAACAAACAAGAAGAACTCAAACGAATTTTCACGAAATGTGGCGTAGACAATGTAAGTATTCGTACCGATGAAGACTACGTAAAAGGTTTGATGAAACTATTCAAACAGCGCGCTTAAGCTTTTATTTAACAAAAAGAGACATAAGAAAAACATGTTCAAGTTGATTAAACATAAATATCAAATGTCCCTCGTTTTTGCACTCATAGCCCTGAGCTCTATACAAGCTCAGGACATTAGTGTGAAGGCGACTATGGACTCTATGGCAATGATCATTGGTCACCAGACCAAACTGACCTTAGAACTCAGCAAACCCAATCAGGCAGAAGTGGCATTCCCCTTGATATTAGACACCCTAGTAGACAAGGTAGAGGTCATAAGCCGCACACCAATCGATACCACAGCACTAAGCCCAGACCGACAATTACTTAGTCAAGAACTCACCATCGCATCTTTCGATAGTGGTTTCTATTACATACCTCCTTTCGAATTTGAAATACAAGAAAAAAGTGGAGGAGGATCCTTATTTACAGATCCTTTAGCTCTTAAAATCTATACGTACAAGATCGACTCCATTCAAGGAGTATTTGATATAAAACCAATCAAAAAAGTTCCACTTACCTTTCAGGAGGCTGTACCTTATCTGTCGTGGAGCTTTGTGACAATCCTTCTGATTTTAATTGGCATATGGATCTACTGGCGTAGTAAAAATAAAGGTTCAGTATTTGCACATAAGCCTGAGCCTTCAGAGCCGCCGTACATTATTGCCTTCAGAGAACTTGAACGCATTCGCGCAGAAAAACTATGGCAAAAAGATAAGACAAAAGAATATTATACAGACCTTACTAACACCCTAAGAAGCTACATTGAGGGGCGCTTCCAAGTCCTTGCAATGGAGCAAACTTCAGAAGAAATATTGAGAGACATCAAAGGCTTAATTGACAAAGATGACTATCAAAAACTCAAGAACACCCTTGAATTAGCAGATTATGTTAAATTTGCCAAGATGACTCCTCTTATGGATGACAGCGAGCGCTGTATAAAAGAGGCTTATGCTTTCGTAGATCACACTAAGCCATCGCTTGTAGACGAATCAGATACAAATGACGAGAATCAACAAGAAGAAACCACAGAAGTTAAATCTTAAAAAACAACAATTATCGTGACTTACGCTAATCCAGGATATTTTTGGTTATACCTAATCTTTATTCCACTCATTGGATGGTATGTGTGGAAACAACATACGATGAACGCGAGCTTGCAGGTGTCATCACTTAGTGCTTTTAACGGACTCAAGCATTCATATAAATATTATCTACGCCATTTGCCTTTCGCACTACGTATGCTCGCTTTGGCTCTTATTATATTTGTGCTCGCTCGTCCACAATCAACCAACCGCTGGAGCAATACGACAACTGAAGGTATCGATATTGTAATGGCTGTCGACTTATCGGGGAGTATGCAAGCTCAAGACTTACAACCTAACCGTCTACAAGCCGCCATCGATGTAGCTACAGAATTTGTCGCTGGGCGCAAAAATGATAAAATGGGTCTCGTGGTTTTTGCTGGTGAAAGCTTTACACAGTGTCCTCTCACCACCGACCAGTCGGTACTTATTAACTTATTTAAGGCCATTCCAGAAATAGAGCTCGAAGATGGTACTGCAATAGGTATGGGTCTATCAACCGCCATAGCGCGCATCAAAAACTCAGAGGCTAAATCTAAAGTCATTATCTTACTTACCGATGGCGAGAACAACACAGGAGAAATTACTCCTGAAACTGCAGCAGAAATGGCTAAGACTTTTGGCATTCGTGTATATACTATAGGTGTGGGGACGAATGGAACAGCACCATTCCCGGTACAAACAGCCTTCGGAACTCGCTATCAACAAATCCCTGTAAACATCGACGAAGACCTACTTAGAAACGTAGCACAAAGCACCGGAGGTGAATACTTTAGAGCAACAGACAATGAAGCCCTCAAGACCATTTACACCACAATAGACCAATTAGAGAAAACAAAAATAGAAAAGAAAGAGTACAGCAAAAAGACCGAAGAGTACTGGCGCTATGCTGCATTAGCTCTCTTGCTCTTAGCTGGAGAAATCCTGCTACGTCAGACAATTTTGAGGACAGTACCTTAAAGCCATTGTTAACTTTTTGTTTGACTACAAAAGGACTAAAAAAGACCCAACACAGAAAAAAGAGAAGTATTTTCAATAAAAATCTGGTCAGCCCGCCAGAAGGTTCTCAAAAAGCCAAAGGGGCTAAAAGATATGTTTAGATTTGCACATCCAGAAGCTTTGTACTTATTGGTATTGATACCAATACTTATGGTGCTGTTTATATGGGGACGTCAACGTAGAAAGAAACAACTGCGTGAGTTTGGAGAAGACCAAGTGATCTCACAACTTATGCCAGAGGTATCACCAAGACGTCCTGTATGGAAATTTTATCTCACCTTGCTAGGAATAACAGCCATGATACTCGTTGTAGCAGGACCACAGTTTGGATCAAAACTTCAAACCGCTAAACGCAAAGGAATTGAGCTCATTATTGCATTAGATGTTTCGAACTCTATGATGGCACAAGACATAAAACCCAGTCGCTTAGAACGATCAAAACAAGCAATATCTCAACTCGTTGATAAATTAGGAAATGATAAAATTGGTCTAATTGTTTTTGCTGGTGATGCTTATACACAATTACCAATTACTACAGACTATGTGTCAGCAAAAATGTTTTTAAGTACGATCAATACAGGCATAGTACCTCGCCAAGGAACATCTATTGGAAAGGCCATAGAGCTAGGCATAAGATCTTTTGGTCCGCAGAAGGATGCTAGCCGTGCCATCATCGTTATTACCGATGGAGAAAACCATGAAGATGATGCTATAAAAGCAGCCGAAGCAGCTAACGAACAAGGCATATTGGTCTATACGATAGGTATGGGCTCAGTACAAGGCGCTCCTATTCCTATAGGTGACAATAACAACAGTTTTCGCAAAGACAAAAATGGAGATATTGTGATTACCAAACTCAATGAACAAATGCTGCAAGAAATTGCTGCAGCTGGAGGAGGAAAAAGTGTGCGAGCCAACAATACTAAAGTAGGTCTCAATGAGCTACTCAAAGAACTCAACAACTTAGAAAAAGGAGAAATTGAAGCTAAAGTTTATAGCGAGTATGACGAACAATACCAATGGCTTGCTCTTTTTGCATTAGTCCTACTCGTCATTGAGGTTCTAATCTTAGAACGCAAAAACCGTTATTTAAAAGATATTAAGTTATTTTAAGTATGTCGGAGCAATTACACCAACAGTGGTTTACCTTAACAGTAGCCGAAAGTAAGCGTCTTATAGCAAAAGGGCTAAAACAATATGCCCCATTTGCAGAGAAGCTACACCATGGTAATATCATTATAGCTAAGGGCTCTACCAATACTTACATTTATGAAGAGTTGATGGCACAAGAGCTATCGAGTGGCGATTATATCAATGGACACCTTCTACCTGCCAAGACACCTCTACGGTTAAAAAAAGAACAAATACTCTCAGAATTGGTACTAGAAAATGGACAACAACATCCGATCTCCTACCCTGAAGTATTAAAACAGATGCAGCCTAGAGATATTATATTAAAAGGCGCCAACATTATCAATTATAAAAAGAAACAAGCTGGAGTGCTAATAGGATCTCCTACTGGAGGAACCTGTGGCCAAATATGCCCTGCAATAGAAAAGTACAATTTGCAACTAATAATACCTGTTGGTTTAGAAAAAGACAGCGCCGAGGATATTGACCTATTAGCTCAGAACATCAAAGCCAAATCTCGATTGGCAGGCAATAATACCCCTTGGCTATGGTCTATAAAAGGAAAAATATTTACCGAAATAGAAGCCATCAAGCAGTTTGCAAATGTTGAGGTCAAACTTATTGCTAAAGGAGGTATCGCAGGAGCCGAAGGTGGAATATCCTTTTGTGTTAGTGGTGAAAGAGAAAAAATAGATATAGTAATGAATTTGATTAAAAACATCCAAGGAGAGAATTGTTATGTTAAATAATAGATTTAAATTATTAAGCGTAATTATGTTTGTATTAGTTAGCTGTACAAGCATGAGTGCCCAAAAAGAGCGCTCACTAGCACGTCAAGGAAATCGTTATTATAACGACTCCTTATATACAGAAGCCGAGGTAGCCTATCTCAAATCATTAGATGAAAACCCTAACTTTAAAGAGGCTCAATATAACCTAGCAAACAATGCTATACGCCAAAAGAAATTTGAAGAAGCCATAGAGCAATTTGAGCTCTTAGCCGCCGATACTAAAGAAAAAGAGGAGGCGTCTGGTATTTATCATAATATTGGGAACGCTTACCTAGGGAAATATCAACAAGGATTACAAAACCAACAACAGGCCGAAAAAGCAGGTGAAGATTTAGACAAAAGCATCGAAGCCTTTAAACAATCATTGCGCTACAATCCTAACGACGATGAAACGCGATATAATTTAGCCGTAGCTCAAAAACTAAAACAGCAAGGTCCCCCTCCTCAACAAGAGCAAAACCAACAGCAACAACAAGACAAGAAAGATAAAAAGGACCAAGACAAGAAAGATCAGCAACAGCAGAAAGATCAGCAGCAACAAAAAAAAGAAGAGCAACAAAAAAATCAGCAAGCCCAAGCCAACAAAATATCGAAAGAAGATGCTGAAAAAATTCTGAATGCAATGATGCAAGAAGAAAAAGAACTACAGGAAAAACAAAAAGAAAAGCAAAAACAAAAAGCGAGAGCTACACGCGTCGAAAAAGACTGGTAATAGCTTACTAAAGCTTAAAATGCGTGTGTATTTTTGAGATTAGATTATCTTTGCAATTCAATTGAAAAAAAAGGAACACCAAGAGAAATGAAACACTACTTATTATTCATATTTTTCATGGCTTCATTTGCGAATTTATTCGCTGAGAATGTAAGTTTTACAGCAAGTGCTCCACCTGCTGTGGTAGTGGGCAACCAATTTCGTTTAACCTACACACTAACTGCTGATGGAAGAGATTTACGTGCCCCTTCTTTCTCAAATTTCAGACACCTAGCAGGACCTAGCACCTCGAGTTCTTCAAGTGTCTCTGTGGTTAATGGAAAAATGACAAAAGAAATATCCAATGCCTACACATATATTTTAATGGCGGAGCAAGAAGGAACATATACTATTGCTCCTGCATCTATTAAAGTAAAAGGAAAAACATACACCTCAAACAGCCTCACCATCAAAGTACTGAAAGAAGACAGTCCTGCGGCTGCTCAAACTCAGAAAAAAACAAAAGGCATATCATCAGAGGACGTCTTCCTCAGAACAACCATAAGCAAACGCCGTGTATATCAACAAGAATACCTTGTATCTACCGTAAAACTCTATACGCGCCTCACGATAGGTGGCGTAGACAATGTAGAGTTCCCGGATTATAATGGTTTTTTAGCTTATGACTTGATAAAACCATCTCAGATCAACTACAAAGTAGAGAACATTAATGGGCGCAATTACAATACTGCGATACTACGGCAAACCCTTTTGTACCCACAGCGTAGCGGCAAACTTACGATCGGTCAAGCACATTTAGATGCCATTATACGCATACGCTCAAACCGCGGGCAACAAGATTTTTTTGATGATTTTTTCTCCACCTATCAAGAAGTAAGAAAGTCTCTCAAAACAAAAACTGAGAGCATTACAGTTGAAGCTTTCCCCGCAGGTAGTGGATCTCACTTTTCGGGCATTTCTAGTGAGAACCTTAAAATGAGCTCGAGCTTAGACAAAACAAGTGTAAAAGCCAATGAACCTGTAACTCTAAAGATCACCTTACAAGGTAATGGAAACCTTAAACTAATCAACACGCCAGACATTCAGTTCCCTGCAGATTTTGAAGCATATGACCCCAAGGTCAATAATCAATTACAGAATACTACTTCTGGCGTCAAAGGCTCGCGCACTTTTGAATATCTAGTCATACCACGCTATGCCGGAGAATTTACAATACCAGCCTATAGCCTTAGCTACTTCGACACCAAAAGTAAAAGTTATAAAACGCTTACAACAAAAGCTTATACACTTACCGTAGCTAAAGGAGAAGGACAAGAAAATACAGTACCTACTTCTACATTTGCAAGCAAAGAAAATGTAAAATTCTTAGGTAAAGACATACGCTTTATTAAAACGGCTCCTGTCGCTTTTATCCCTATCAACAGCTTCATTTTAGACAAAGTATGGTACCTATGGTCTTATATTGTTCTTTTAGTTTTAGCTGTCATTATTATATTAATATACAGGTCGTACAAAAGAACGAGCGCCGACACAGTAAAAGTAAAACACAAAAAGGCGAACAAAATGGCTCAAAAACGCATGAAAGTAGCCCATCAACTGATGAACAAAGCTCAAAATGAGCAGTTTTATGAAGAGGTACTCAATGCACTATGGGGCTACTTAAGCGACAAACTCAACTTACCAGCCTCGCAACACAAACGCGAAAAAGTAAAAGAAATATTACATCAAAAAGGAGTAGACGAAATGCACATCACCGAAATGAATGATCTTTTAGATATGTGTGAATTTGCACGATATGCACCATCTGCCGTTACTGCGAGCAACGAAGATATCTATAAACGATCCGTCACTTTAATTGGCGATTTAGATAATTCAGTAAAATAATAACAAAATAAAATAAGGGCTAACACTAGAAGTCTTACTTTCGTCCTCATTTTTACAAAAAGCATCTAGAGTGCAATAATAAACAACTTATGAAAGATTTCTATAAAGTGTTAAAACGCTTTGCGGGTCCGTATATGAATTACTTCTATTTCAACGTATTCTTCTCTATCGTTGGTACAATAGCTGGACTTTTCTCTTTTGCAATGATTATCCCAGTATTAGAGATTTTATTCCAAATCAATGGAAAAAATGAAGTAATAGAACACCTATCTATGCCAGAAAACCTCAGCCTTTTGGAGTTTTTTGATCAAGGTGTGGATGTGATAAAAAATAATTTCTACTACTACATCAATAACATTATCGAAGTACACGGAGACACTCGAGCACTCATCTATATTGCTGGTTTTTTAGTCTTTATGACTTTACTCAAAACAGGATTTACCTATCTTGGAGCATTCTTTATGATACCTCTACGCACAGGTATCGTTCGTGATCTGCGCAATACCATTTTTGCAAAACTCACGTCAATGCCTTTGGCTTTTTTTAGCGAAAAGCGAAAAGGAGACGTCATGGCACGTATTACAGGCGATGTACAAGAAGTCGAAAGCTCTATCGTGAGCTCTCTCGATGCTATGCTACGCAACCCCATTATTATCATTATATATCTGGGTGTGATGCTTGCCATTTCGTGGAAATTGACAATATTTGTAATTGTATTAATGCCTATCACAGTAGGTCTCGTAGGCGGCATTAGTCGTACGCTTAAAAGGACCTCGAATAAAGGCCAAACACAATTGGGGGTTATACTTTCGCAAATCGAAGAAGTCCTTGGAGGTCTACGTGTGGTAAAAGCCTTCCGTGCAGAACCCAAAGTAGAAGAACGCTTTGCCGAAGCCAATGAGCGTTTTCGTAAAATAAGCAATCGCCTGATGCGCAAACGCCAATCAGCACATCCTGTCAGTGAGTTTATGGGTACAGTTATTATTGCTGTGGTTTTGTGCTACGGAGGTAGTCTAATTGTAAACGAACACAGTACACTCTCTGGCGAAACCTTTATCTACTACCTCCTTGTCTTTTATAGTATCGTACAACCCGCCAAAGCCCTCTCGAATGGAGTGTATAGCGTACAAAAAGGAATGGCCTCTATGGATCGTATTGATGAGGTTCTAAGTGCAGAGAGTAATATTACAGACCTCCCTAATGCAACTGAAATAGAAACATTTAACAAAAACATCAAGTTCAACAATGTATCATTCAAATACGATACAGACTATGTGCTGAAAAATATTAATCTAAACATAAAAAAAGGAGAGACCGTAGCTCTAGTAGGTCAGTCTGGCTCGGGCAAAACCACAATGGCCGAGCTTCTCCCGCGCTTCTATGATGTTACTAAAGGAGCTTTAGAGCTCGACGGTGTAGATATTAAGAAGTTAAAAATGCACAACTTGCGTTCTCATATGGGCTATGTCAATCAAGAGCCTATATTATTTAACGACACCTTCTTTAATAACATCGCCTTTGGTGTAGATAGTGCCACCGAAGAACAAGTAATCGCAGCAGCTAAAGTAGCCAATGCACACCAATTCATAATGGACGCTGAGCAGGGCTACCAAACACTAGTGGGCGACCGTGGCGGACGCCTCTCAGGAGGTCAGCGCCAACGTATTAGCATAGCACGAGCCATTTTAGCTAACCCTGAAATCTTAATCTTAGACGAAGCCACTTCTGCTCTTGATACCGAAAGCGAACGTTTGGTACAAGATGCTTTAGAACATTTAATGAAAGATCGTACAACATTAGTTATTGCTCACCGTTTGTCTACAATCAAGAATGCTGATTGTATATGTGTTATGTACGAGGGTGAAATCATAGAACAAGGCAAACATCAAGAATTGTTGGATAAAAAAGGAGCCTACTACAACCTACACGAAATGCAGGTCTTTTAAGCCAAAAGAGAACAACATGATATGGTGCTAAATCTAAAGCATATAAATATAGTTGCTTTGCTGAGCATAAGCTATCTATTATTGGCGCAAGATATAACTGAGCAAGATACGCTACAGAGCAGTACCACTGATACGACTAGTCTATATGCACAAGACACCACACATTCAATAGAACAGGTCTTTAATAACAAACTCATTATACCTTCGTATGAAGAACTTTTAGACGTCTACTACCATGCCGTAGTAAAAGTCGACAAAACATTAAATTTCAACATCTACCGCATAACCCCTACCCCTGCCGAGAGCATCATAAACCCCTATGTTTATGCACAGGTAATATATCAAGAGTCGCCATTTGACATCTATCAAAACAATAGCGCCTCATACCCTAACCCCTCTTACCAGATTTATAATGAAATTGTAAAACAAGTATCCGCTGATAATCCACAGATGATGACGGCCACTTCTGATATGATACCAGACCCACCTAAGACGGAGAAACGTAGTATAATATACTCTATCAACGTAGATCTATCGCATATAGATACCAGTAGACAGAGCATCAGAAAACCCGATAAAATAGAGCGCCTTAGATTTAGATATCAACCTTGGCATGTCAAAGCTATGAGTATGCTTAATGCCAACCAAACAGCTTTTTCCAATTGGGCTAAAGGAGGAGAAAACTCATTTACTTTATCAGGCAGCATCACGGTAGATGCCGATTATGAATCGATGGATAAAAAAACCAAGTGGGATAACGATATGCAATTTCGTTTAGGTTATATTCAACAAGAAAATGCGCCTTTTGTAAAAAATCTGGACTACTTTATGTGCAACACCCGCTATGCACGTAATGCAGTCAACAATTGGTTCTACGCCCTTAATGCTCAGCTTACGACACAGTTCTTTGAAGGTTACGACATCAAAAGCAATAATTTTGATGATCCTACCTCTAATTTTTTCACGCCGGCCTACCTCAAAATTGCACTTGGCCTCGATTATAAATATGGGACAGACAAACAAAAGAAACTATTCTCAATGCAAGCCTCTCCTCTATCTTATAAACTAACCTATGTGCGAGATACAGGCATTGTAAAAGCCTCTAATTTTGGCATCGATGATGGAAAGAAAGGAAGACAGGAGATTGGTGGATCTGTAGAGTTTGTCTCTAAATATGACATAAAAGATAAATTCAGTGGACGTAGCCGCTTACTTTTCTTCTCTAACTATATTGACAACCCTCAGAATGTCGATCTTAACTGGAATACTAGCCTGACCTATCACTTTAGCCGTATATTCTCGGTGAGCTTCTCCTTAGATATGGCTTATGACGATGATGTAGACATCAAGATCAAAGAATTAGATGATGGTACTAACGTTTATAGCAAACGCCTTCAGATAAAAGAATTTTTAGGCTTCGGTCTTACCTACCGCCTTATGTAGCTTATCTCCCTTACTCCAATACTCTTGCCGAGACAATGCGCACATCATCAACAGGACGATCCCGTTCATTAACCTTTACCGCTGCAATAGCATCGACCACATCCATACCATCTATTACCTGCCCCCATACAGTATAGTTCTGATCCAAATGTGGCGCTCCACCCTGCTCTCTATACACTTTACGGTGAGCTTCTGGTATGTGATAAGGTGTAAAATTGGTATAGTTCTGAGATCGCACGATCATGGAGTCTGTCCACCGGTTTATAGCTTCTTCGTCATCAACATCGATAGCATGTTGCAAGGCTTCTTTTAACGCCTTATTTTCTGGTGCATTAATATAAGCTTTCTGAGCCAGCCAAAGATTAATACGCTTTTCGGCAAGATCTAATATACTATCTGTCTGAACACGTCCCTGCACAATAAAAAACTGCGAACCCGAAGAAGCTTGCTCTGGATTACCATCCCTTGCAGCATTTAATGCGCCTCTCTTATGAAATAAACTATCATTAATCTCTGCCGGAATGGTATAGCTAGGTCCTCCATTACCTAATGCCTCTCCAACTTTAGCAAGTTTACTATCTGGATCTCCCGACTGAATACCAAAGTTTTCAATAACACGGTGAAAAAGCATACCATCATAATATCCCTCATCAACCAACTTAACAAAATTATCACGATGCAATGGGGTCTGGTCAGACAATTCTAAAACAACGACTCCCATAGTAGTATTCAACGCTACGCGTACATTTTTTTGCGGTGCTTTATCATGACATGCAGATAATAACACTAGGCATAAGAAGAAGCATGTAATCGATTTTATCATTTTCATAAATGTGGCTATAAATGGTTTATCAAAACAAAGGAAGGGTAATCCGTAAACAAACGCAAAACCTTTTATTAAAGTTTTTCAAAGAAACTCCGTAAACTGATTGAGGCTATATACTGGATAATCCTTTTAAAGGTATTGGTAAGCCGCAGCCTTTAAAATATGCTCTTACGGGATATTGGTCTCGCAGAACCAATAAAGAACATCATATCGTATATGAGATTGTTGATGATAAAATTATCGTGCTTTCGATGAAGAGTCATTATTAATTTTATTTGTATATTATACAACTCTCTCACATCCCAACCCTGCTAAGCTACAAGCTTTCCTCCGTTTTAAATCCAAGGCACAACCTTGAACTAAACATTACTTATCAAACTCACTCCAAACAGAGGCTACCCCAGAGCTGATGTATAACAATTATTCTATTTTTACCCAGAACCTGTAATGGTTATTTAGGACAGAGCAATTTACATTTTTCGCAATACAGTTTCATTTTCTCTTCAGGTATCTTTAAGTCCGAGTATGGTATTCCATAACCAGTGTTTAAAACACTGAAATAATTTACGAATGCTCCCTATATTAAGGTCAAATAAGTATAGTTTTTAGTATATTTATACCCATAAATAATCAACGATAGTAACAAAACTATATATTATGAAAATAAAACATTTATCTTGGATTTTGCTTACACTCTTTATAATAACAAGTTACGGTTGCGAGGTTGAAAAAGACAACACCCCAATCAAAACTTACATCTACGATGTATCCCCATCCTCTTGGTCAGGCAATATAGATGGTTTTAGTACCTATCTTGAGGTACCAGAAATAACAAGTAAGGTCTTCTATAATGGAACGATATTCGTATACAGGATTTTGAATGAAGACACTAAAGATGCAAGTCTGTGCCAACTTCCATACACTTGGGTAGACCACAATGCTATAGAATATATGGATTACAATGCATATGTAGGAGGCATTGATATTCAACTAAAAAATCTCATTAGTGGCATAAACCAAACACCAACGCCATCCAGCAACTATACATTCAAGATAGTGATCGTCGACAGTTTCGAATTACCAGACGTTGAGGATTAAGAAATGAGCAAAGTAAATACAAGACTTCTTATCTCTCTGGATAAAGCACATCAGTAAGAAATAGTCCTTTTGCAGGAGCACTTGCACCTGCTTTGCCTCTATCTTTGGCTTCAATAATAGCACAAAACTCTTCTACACTAAGCTTACCACGCCCAACCTCTAATAAGGTCCCTACAATAGCGCGCACCATATTGCGCAGGAAGCGATTGGCAGAAATATAAAAGACCCAATGTTCACTATCATGTCGTCGCCACTCGGCAAGAGTTACATCACAATCGTTGGTAAAAGTATCAGTATGCAAGCGACTAAAAGAAGTAAAATCCTCATAATCTAACAACCTACTCGCAGCTTCATTCATTTTATCAAAATTAGGATAAAAGCTTGGACGAAAACTATAAGCCTCTAAAAATGGTGATTTACGACACACGAGATGATATTCATAAGAACGCGATATCGCCGAAAATCGAGCATGCATATCCTCATCTACAGCATAGATATCATAGATTGCAATTGCTCTGTCAAGAAAGCTATTAAGCTTGAACACAAGCCTATCAGGATCTACAATAGTCTGTTGAGCATCAATATGAGCTACAAAATACCTAGCGTGCACACCAGCATCAGTACGTCCACAGCCAACAAGTTCTATTGATTCGCGTAGTATTAGGCTGAATACCCTCTGCAACTCTTCTTGCACAGATATTGCATTGGGTTGCACTTGCCAACCATGGTATTTAGCGCCATCATATGCTAATCTTATAAAATACCGTTGTGACATTACGACTAAGGAATTATAATATACAAGGCCTATTACCCAAATACAACGGTACGGTTACCATAGACCAGAACACGTCGTTTTATATGTTTCTCGACAGCACGAGCCAATACAATCTTCTCTAAATCACGACCTTTAGCTACCAATTCTTTTATCGAATTACGATGTGTAATACGCGCCACATCTTGCTCTATGATAGGCCCTGCATCTAGATCACTAGTTACATAATGGCTTGTAGCTCCTATGATTTTCACACCACGCTTATGCGCTGCATGGTAGGGTTTTGCCCCCATAAAAGCGGGTAAGAAAGAGTGATGTATGTTAATAATTTTGTTAGGATACTTATCCACGAAATCTTCGGAAAGCACTTGCATGTAACGAGCTAATACTATGAAATCAATATCATATTGCTCAAGCAAAGCTAATTGTTTAGACTCCTGCTCTCCTTTCGTATCTTTCGTTACGGGTATCTGGTAGTAAGGGATGTTAAACTTCTTAGCCACAGCTGCCATATCCTCGTGATTACTGATAATAAGCGGAATCGTCACATTCCACTCTCCAGCTACATAACGCGCAAGTAGGTCATAAATACAGTGCGACATCTTAGAAACAAAAATAGCCATACGAGGCGCCTTATCACTAAAATAAAGCTCATATACAACGGAATAGTCTTTCTCTGAAAATAAACTCTTAAGCTGCTCTTCGATTTGATCTCTTGGGATATTAAATTCATCAATTTCCCATTCTATACGTATATAGAAAAGCTTTTCTTCACTATCGACATGCTGATCGAGATGAATAATATTTCCATTATTTCGGTTGATATAATCGGTAATATTAGCCAAAATTCCAGGCTTGTCATCACAATAGAATAAAAGTGTAGCAGTTGGTATCATTTTCGTTATCTTGTTTATTATCTTTTATAGTTAGTCTGCCCATAGGTTATTGTCCCAAGGCGAACTTCGTTTATCATATTTTAAATCTTGTAACATCGATGATTTCACATGAATAGAAAAGTTATAAGATTTGTATCTCCCAATAGGTACAAAGCTAGCACTCATACTCCAACAGTGTAAATCACGCGTGACACTAAAACGTGTAGAAGCCATCTCTTTGCGCTGGAAATTATAACCAGAACTAAAATTAAAGCCCCACTTATCAGTCAATTTCACATTACCAGACATACTAAGGTTAGAATTTCCTTCCAGTTTATAATCTTGTAGCTCGGCATTCCAGTGACTATTCATACTAAATGAATAACTAAAATTAATACTCCAAGGCATCGAGAAAGTCAAGTATCCATCTTCATCATACTGCGCACTCTTCCCTTTCCCTTCAGATTCACCTTTCTTCTCGTCTCCCTCTGTTACACCACCATTAAACTTATTAATAAAATCACGTACCTTTTTCTCATTTATCGACAAGCCCATCGAGGTACTCGCCCTGGTGAGTCGTAAAAGTCGGCCTTTGTCTTGCCAATAAAAAGTATTGATTCGACGACCTTTTTCATCAAAACTGTAAGGATCAAATGCTGCACTAATATTAACCGATTTCTTAAAAATTGTGAGTCCAAGACTTGCACTTACTGTAGACCAGTTCATCGAATCAGCCATCATATTGTAACCCGAACTAAGATTTAATCGGTCGATTAATTTTACTTTTTTGAAATCGGCAATGGAATCCTTGTCATCACGCACTTTCATCTCAAGATTGTTGCCAAGCGAGAAATTAACCATACCACTTCTGCCTCGACCTGGAGTACCATAGAGACTCCCTTGATAAAGGCTATACTCTTGCTCTACCCACATACTATCTGCACTACTATACTTCTCATAAGTATCATAAAAACCAAAACGTTCGTCACTAAAATCAGGACGCCAAGAGAGCGAAACAGAAGGCGTCACCACATGGCGTATCGCTTGCACCTTACTTCCAAAAATCTTCTGAGAAGGATAATACATTCCGTAGAGTTTGGTCGACATACTCAGTGATGTAGAATAGTCATACACTCGATTGAATCCCCAAGCAGTATCTCTCAAAACCTTTTGTGTAGTACTATCCCACGACTGCTCCACTTTAGAAGAGTACCAACGCTCAGTATAACTCACCGAAGGACTCACTGTAATACTATTAAACAACTGGAAAGAAGTACTTACTGGTATGGAGTGTTTTACCCCATTACGCCAATCTTTTATAAGGTCAGATGTAAACAAGTCATCCTGCTTACCTTTGAAGGAATTGGAAAATGTTCCACTATAAGACACCCCAACTTTCTCATACCAACGCTCTGCTCCTACACGCTGCTTTCGCTTAAACGGATAAATACGATTCATAGAAAGAGAAAACTGTGGCAGAGAGACCGAAATACTGGTATCTGCGGCATTTTGTGAAGTATTAGCACTCAACGAAAAATTGAATGGAGCCTCAGGAAAACGTTTAGAATAGGTAATACTAGAACTCTTACGGTTTTTAGATCGACTGCGACTAGCATCGTATATACGTTCTCGGTCATTGGTCTCATAGCTCGAAGATGAAAAGTTGACACTCGCTGAAAAAGAACTATAAGGACTTGCCTTTGCATCTTGACTATGGGTCCATCGGATAGAGAAGTCCTTGCTTCGTTTATATGTACCTAACGCTTTTTCTCCATCTACATTAACACGGTAAGTGGCATTAAAACTACCATTAAACTTGTAGCGTTTCTTGTACTTACTCGTACCATAAAGCGCCCAAGAACCTAGCGTATAAATATCTCCTGTCACAGAAAGATCCATATAATCGCTAAGTGCAAAATAATACCCCCCATTTTTGAGGTAAAAACCGCGCGTATTCTCCTCGCCATAGCTCGGCATAATAAAACCAGAAGAGTAAGTATCAGTAAAAGGGAAATAGCCAAATGGAATAAAAAGAGGAAGCTTAACCCCCTCCATAACAAGATATGCGGGTCCCGTCACAATATTTTTTCCAGGACGCACTTTTGCTTTCGTCATGAAAAGATAAAAGTGAGGATTCTCCTTATTTGAACAAGTAGTATAACGTCCATTTTTCATACAAAAACTTTCATCATCTACACGCTTGGTAATACCTCCTGTAATATACCCCTCGGCCTGCTCTGAAGCGACATTATAAATGAGCCCTTTACCCGTCAAAAAATTATACCTAATCGTCTCTGATTCGAAATCTTGTGTTCCATCAGTAAACTTAGGCGTTTGTGTCAACAATCCTGTTGAATCGCGAAAACCTTCGGCATAAATTATATTACTATCCCTATTCATACGGATGTAATAAGCTTCCAACTGAATATCTCCATAAATGACTTTAGCATTGTTGTACATCACAACTGTACCATCAGCATACATATTAATAGAGTCGGTGGCATCATATACAACATCATCATCCATGACTTGGCGCGTAGGACTTATAATCATATAACGCTCATCCTCTTGCAACACCTGTGTTGTATCTTCGGACAATAAAAGAACAGTAGAGTCTTTTTCAGATTCTTGAGCGAATACTAACCTTGGAGTTGCTAACAAGAAAAAAGCCCAGAAGAGCCTAAGGAGGTATGTCATAGTTTTTTTTAGCAAACTCTTAGTTTTTCGTATTTTTGTTGCAAAGATAAATGTTTCAATCTACATAATCTGAACTCTTGTGCATTTTGAAATAATATGAACCAAATTAGCATTTACCACAAAATGAATAACAGTAGATTATACGCGATCGGCTTGGTACAAATTCTATGCCTTTTTATATTTTCACCACTTAGCTTAGGTCAGGGCTATGGAGTAAAAACTATTGTAATAGACCCTGGACATGGAGGAAAAGACCCCGGAGCCACAGGACACAAAGGCACGAAAGAGAAAGACCTCGTACTAGATGTTGCACTACTTACTGGTAGTTATATTGAAAAAAACCTACCAGATGTTAAAGTACTCTATACAAGGCGTGACGACACATTTCCAACCTTAAAAGAACGTTGTGATTTTGCCAATAACGCCAAGGCTGACCTGTTTATTTCGATACATGCGAATGCCGTAAGTTCAACCCGAGCTTATGGTACCGAAACCTTTGTGCTAGGATCTAACAAAAGCGAGAACAACCTCCGCGTAGCTCAAAAAGAAAATAGTGTAATCACCTTAGAAGATAATTACGAAGAAAAATATGAAGGGTTTGATCCTAATTCTGAAGAATCATACATTATCTTCAATTTTATGCAAAAAGGCTTCCAAGAGCAAAGCATCAGATTAGCTACACTTATTCAAAACCAATACACCCAGCGCGTAGGCCGAGAAGATAGAGAAGTACAACAAGGAGCTTTATGGGTACTAGCAGCAACCTCGATGCCCGCAGTACTTACCGAACTTGGTTTCATATCTAACCCCGCTGAAGAAAAGTTTCTGACCTCCAAAAAGGGAAAAGAATACATGGCCTCAGCCATTTTTAGAGCGGTGCGCGAGTACAAAAATGACATCGATTCTAAACAAAGCACAGCCTATAGCTCTAATGAAACCGAAATGATGAACATCTCCATAGAAAACACTCAAAAATCAACCTCTACGGATAAATCAACCCCAACACAACAAAGCGAAGTTCCAGTTTATAAACTGCAGATCTTGTCTTCTCCTCAAATCATAGATAGCAAGCACACTTCCCTACAAGGTTTAGAAACGCTTAGTTTCTATAAAGATGGAGCGAACTATAAGTATACCATCGGAAGTTCTGAAAACCTAAAAGACATTATCACCCTAAAAAAAGAATACAAACAACGCTTCAAAGGTTGTTTTCCTGTTGCCTTCTACAAAGGAAAGCGCATTCCTCTATCAGAAGCTCGCAAGCTATCCCCCAACAACTAGAAAGAAGTCTATAGCCTTTTGCCATCGTCATTCCTTAAAAAAACTGTATCTTTGTGCGCAATTTACTAAAACAAAAAACAACGATGATTTTTTCAGATATAAAATACAAAGTGGCCGATATTAAACTAGCAGAATTTGGCCGCAAAGAAATCGAACTATCAGAACCAGAAATGCCTGGATTGATGGCATTGCGCGAAAAATACAAAGGACAAAAACCGCTCAAGGGCGCTCGCATTATGGGTTCTCTCCATATGACCATTCAGACAGCAGTACTCATCGAAACTCTAGTAGATTTAGGTGCTGACGTACGTTGGTGTAGCTGTAATATCTTTTCGACCCAAGATCACGCGGCTGCTGCTATTGCCGCTACTGGGGTTCCTGTTTTTGCCTGGAAAGGCGAAACACTAGAAGAATATTGGTGGTGTACGCTTCAAGCTTTATCTTTCCCTGGAGGCAAAGGACCTAACTTAATCGTCGACGATGGAGGTGATGCCACTATGATGATACACATAGGTGTAGATGCCGAGAAAGACAACTCTGTCTTAGAACAGAAGGTGGGAGCAGAAGACGAACGACAACTCTTTTCCACCTTAAAAAAAGCGATGATCGAACGCCCAAACTACTGGACGCCTATGGCTAAAGAAATACGCGGCGTTTCTGAAGAAACAACAACAGGTGTTCACCGCCTATACCATATGCAAGAAGAGGGAAGACTTCTTTTCCCAGCTTTTAATGTTAATGACTCTGTAACAAAATCAAAATTTGACAACCTCTACGGCTGCCGTGAGTCACTAGCCGATGGCATTAAACGCGCTACCGACATTATGATTGCAGGCAAGGTTGTCGTTGTATGTGGCTATGGCGATGTGGGTAAGGGCTGCGCTCATAGTATGAGAGGTTTTGGTGCACGTGTTCTCGTTACAGAAATAGATCCTATATGCGCCCTACAAGCTGCGATGGAAGGCTTCGAAGTCACTACCGTAGAAAATGCTCTAGCCGAAGGCGATATCTACGTAACAACAACAGGAAACAAAGACATTCTACGTATAGAGCATTTAACATCTATGAAAGACCAAGCTATTGTATGTAACATTGGTCATTTTGATAACGAAATACAAGTCGACGCCTTAGAAAACTACCCTGGCGTAAACAAGGTCAACATAAAACCTCAAGTAGATCGTTACTTTTTCGAAGATGGCAGTTCTATTATATTGCTTGCAGAAGGTCGCTTAGTAAACCTCGGATGTGCAACAGGTCACCCTTCATTTGTAATGAGCAACTCATTTACAAATCAAACATTGGCACAGATCGAATTATACAATAAAGCGTATCCTATCGACGTTTACCGTTTACCAAAACATTTAGATGAAGAGGTTGCTCGTTTACACCTCGAAAAATTAGGCGTAAAGCTCACAGAACTAAGTGAAGAACAAGCCGCCTATATCGGCGTAAATGTTGCGGGGCCATATAAACCCGAACATTACCGCTACTAAAGTGATATAAGCAACAATTCAAAAAAGAGAATCAAAACATAGCTATGAATATTCGTTTAGCCAATATGAGAGACCTACCTGCAATAATCGAAATATTGCACCGTGTAGTACCTGTCATGCATAGCGAAGGCAACTTTCAATGGGACAACTCCTACCCATCCCCATCTGATTTTACACAGGATATACAACAATATAATCTCTTTGTTGCTGTAGAAGACCGTGTGGTGATAGGAGCTGTAGCCGTAGATGCTATTTTCCCACCAGAATATAGTGCTATCGCTTGGAAAACGAGCCCTAATAGCTATACTTTTCATCGCTTAATGATAGACCCCAAACACCGCGGCAAAGGCGTTGCTGAAGCCCTTTTCCGCTATGTAGAGTACCGCGGACAACTGATGGGGCTACGCTCGATACGAGTAGACACCAACGAAAACAACAAAGCCGTATTACAGCTCTTCAAAAAATACCATTATAACTATGCGGGATCGGTTAACTTTCGCAACGTTACTTCAGACTTTCATTGCTACGAAAAAACATTATAATCTTTAGCCTATTTCATTGGTATGTCTGAAAAACGAAATGCTATAATGGTTGTCAATCCTTTTTCTGGAAACAAACGAGGAATAAGGGTTGCCCACATCATATCGCGCAAACTTGTAAACTCTTACAACATTGAACAGTTTATCAGCCAATCATCAGGCGAAGCAGCTAGCTACATCAAGCAAAAACAACACAGTATAGATGCTGTATTTGTTGTCGGAGGAGATGGTACTATAAACGAATTACTACAGGTTGTTGTCAACACCCCCATTATTCTTGGAGTCTTTCCTCTAGGCTCTGGAAATGCTACTGCTTATGAACTTGGCATTCTCACTATGAATCAAGGACTAAAGCGCATTCTAAATGGAGAGGCAAAAACCTACGATTGTGGCTTGATGAATGAACGCTACTTTATGAATATTGCTGGAGTAGGTTTCGACACCATCATAGCATTAGGAGTAGAAAAACAAAAATTAAGAGGTCCAGCAGCCTACGTGCGCCTAGTCCTTAAACACTACTTACGATACCAACCTCTTTCTATTACCTTTAAAGTAAAAGGTAAGCAATGGGAATCCAACATTTTCATGGTTAACATCGCCAATATGCGCCAATTAGGAAACTTCGCATTTACCGCACCAATGGCTCATCCTGACGATGGCAAACTTGACCTGTGCATACTTAAACCTTTTCCTAAGGCTTTTTCCTCCGATATTTTACTTCGCCTATTCTCTGGAAAACTACATAATAGCCGCTACTACGAACATATGAGTGTAGATGAGGCAGAAATCAAAGGAGATTTTGAGTATGCTAATGTAGATGGAGAGTCCATCAAGGTAAATGGACTTATGAAAATTCGGATTATACCGCAAAGTGTAAAGATTTTCTCTTAAAAAGAAGGTCTATATTCCCAGCTGAGATTTAAGCTTGTTAATCTCTCTAAGATAACTATTGGCAACCTCCTGTTCGCGACGTAAAGTACGCTGACGAAAAGCTTCATATTCCTCACGTGAATCATCACGTTCTTTTTGCGCATGGCGTGTCACTTGGTGGCTGCGTTTGAACATCACAAACAGTATAACGACACACACAACTAGCCCCATCACAAGACTCCACATTATTACATTGTACTGATTTTTTGGTATCAACAAAGTAAAAAATTCCATCGCATCATTAGCTCTTACAGCCTGATCGTATTTATCTTGCAGGTCTGCATGCGCTTGAGCTTGCTCTTCATTCTTTTGCTTGAGCGATACGATCTCCTCTTGAGCTGCATCAATCTGTTGAGACTTATCAGTGTCAAGCAACTTTATATCATCAAAATAAGCCTGCAATTCATCCCATTTCACCACTCGGTATACGATCTTATTCTCTACATAACGGTTAGAGCTCCTATAGAGACTTGTATTTAGAGAGTCAATATTAGTGCCATTTGCTAAGACAGAATTAGACAAAATGCTAAGCAAAATCGTTAGTGCAAAAATAATTTTTTTCATAGAATATACTTTTTGTGTATTAAGGTTATACAATGCTGCTGCAAAAATACGAATTATTATAGAATATAGGTTCTTAGCTCATAGCTAAAGCTAATAATGATGAATCATCTTACATTCTTTGTCATATTTCATCTGGACTGATGCTTTTGCATCATACGCTGAGACACAGGAAATACTGCAGGACGCCCAGATAGCGGATTCTCTTGTGTTACAACAATAGCATTATGAACTTGTTCAATATTATTATAAGTTAGCACCTCCGAAGGCTTTCCAGAAATGAAAACTTCACCATCTTTCATCATCAAAAGATCCTCACAATACTCCCAGCCATATTCAAATCATGAATTACCATCATAATCGTTAACTGGCAACTTTCATTAAGATCTTGTAACAAATTAAGAATAGCAATAGCGTGTGAAATATCCAAATGCGATGTTGGTTCGTCGAGCAACAAAAGATCAGGCTCTTGAGTAAGAGCTCGTGCTATAGCTGCCAATTGCTGCTCCCCGCCACTAAGCTCCGTCATTAATTTATCTTTAAAGCGATAGGTATCAGTCAGCTTCATATAATGATTCGCCGTATCATAATCCTTAGAAGTCTCAAAAAAGCTAAAAGAATGGCGATAAGGAAGACGCCCGAGCAATACATAATCTTCTACAGTAATATGTGGTATTCCCACATTCTGATTAACAATAGCCATATGCTGCGCCCTGAATTGTCGCTTCATTTGCCCCAGATCCTGTCCTAAAAAAACGACATTTCCGTATTGTGGAACAAGCTCTCCTGTGATTGCCCTAAACAAAGTAGTCTTACCAGCGCCATTAGGGCCTATCACACCATAAAAGTCACCACGATTTATAATAAAATCTTTGATCTTAATCCCGAAACTTGACTTATAGCCACAACTAAGGTTAGATATTTCAAGAATTTTCTCCATAAAAGATCGATAGCAACACTTAAAAAACTGAACCTACTGATGCAATAAGCCTAATCTTCTTTATTTCTTTTTAGCCCAAGAATCACGTAAACCTACAGTTCTGTTAAACACCAACTGGTCTGAACTGGACGTTTTATCGACATTAAAATAACCAATACGTTGAAATTGGAAACGATCTAGAGGCTGAGCATTCGCCAATGAAGGCTCTACTTTAGCAGT
>CAXXSO010000021.1:0-36019 GCA_963676965.2 uncultured Cohaesibacter sp. | reverse complement strand
GAAAAGCAGCGCATACTGGCTCCAGATGAAAGGCAGGGATCGAGCGAGTTGATCCTTTTCAAGCGCGGAGCAACCCCATGCACAGTAGCAAAGACACCATGGTCATCCTCGGGTCCAGACGGGGACCCTTGCCGGTAAAAGCCATTGGAAAGATCATGCTGTGCCTGCTGCGCGATGTCGCTTCCGCACCTGTTTGCCCTCCGTTTGGTTGCCATCCTCCCCTGCCTAGCCCCCAAAATGCTCATATGATTGGAGCCCGCCATGCGTGCCTCCCACGCCCTTGATAAACTCAAAGACAGTTTGGCCTTGTCCGAACGCATGCCGCTGGTCTTTCTGGGCCATGGCAGCCCGATGAATGTCATTGAAGACAATCCCTATGCCCGAAGCTGGACCGCACTGGGCGAAAGCCTGCCGCAACCACAAGCCATTCTGGTGGTCTCTGCGCATTGGATGACGAAGGGGCACACTTTGGTGGATATTTCCGCCATGCCGAAAATCATTCATGATTTTTATGGCTTCCCGCAGCTTCTTTATGAAGAGACTTATCCCGCCAATGGCAATCCTGAACTGGCGCGCGAAGTGGTGTCCCTACTTGCCAGCCATCATGCGCAGGAAGATGACCGTTGGGGCCTCGATCATGGGGCTTGGAGTGTTTTGAAATTCCTCTTCCCGAAAGCCGATGTGCCGGTCTTCCAGCTCTCTATCGACCTGTCCATGCCATTCTCGGAACATCTTGAAATAGGCAAAACTCTGGCCAGCTTGCGGGATCGTGGCGTGCTGATTCTCGGCTCAGGCAATGTCGTTCATAATCTTCGCGCCCTGCGGATGGATGGCACAGTGCATGACTTCGCCCTCGAATTTGACAGCTATTTCGAAGATCGCCTGACCGCTCGGGACATGGGAGCTTTGGTCGACCGCAAGGCCATGGGCAAACTGTTCCAGCTCGCCCACCCCACGATCGACCATTATATCCCGGCCCTGACGATTGCCGGTGCAGCAAGCGAGCGGGATTCCCTTACCTATTTAACTCAAGACCTGACACTGGGGGCCGTGTCCATGCGCTCTTTCCTCTTCCATGGTTAGGCGATCAGAAAGGAGCCGGTCATGCTTGTGAATGGCAAATGGACCAAGGACTGGCAGCCGGTCCAAAAATCAGACAAAGAAGGCCGCTTCATCCGGCAGGTTTCGTCGTTCCGCCATTGGATCACCCCAGATGGCAGCGCCGGGCCAACCGGGGAGGGGGGCTTTAAGGCAGAAGCCGGATGCTACCGCCTCTATGTGGCCCTGATCTGCCCGTGGGCATCGCGCACCCTGATTGCCCGAAAATTGAAGGGGCTGGAAGAGATCATACCGGTAACGGTGGTCAGTCCGGTACTGACCGATGAAGGCTGGCAATTCGGTGGTTATCCGGGCGCCGACAAGGACCCTTTGTTCGGATCCACCTATGTGCATGAGATTTATAGCCGTGCCGATGCCAGTTTCACAGGACGTGCGACGGTGCCATTCCTGTGGGATATGCAGCAAAATATCATGGTCAACAACGAAAGCGCCGACATTCTGCGTATGTTCGATACCGCTTTTGAAGCCATCGTACCGTCAGACCTACGGCTCTATCCCGAGGCATTGGGCGAAGAAATCGACCAGCTCAATGCCGAAATTTATGAGACGCTGAACAATGGGGTCTATCGGGCGGGTTTTGCCTCCAGCCAGCAAAGCTATGACGAAGCGGTCTTGGATGTCTTCTCAATGCTCGACAGGTTGGAACAGCGCCTTGAAGGTCAGGATTACCTTGTTGGAGGGCAACTGACCGAGACCGACATCCGTACCTTTGTCACCCTCATCCGCTTTGATTCCGCCTATCACGGCCTCTTCAAACCAATCGCAAACAGATCGCCGACTATCCCAACTTGTCCGCCTATATGGCGCGTATTCTACGCCTGCCCGGTGTGGTCAATACGGTCAATATGGACCACATCACGACCGGCTATTATTCCATCAAGGCACTCAATCCGTTGGGTATCCGGCCAACAGGTCCGGCCCATATCGAAGCGCTGTTGGCATCGGTGGCATAAGGCGACATCTGGGAGATGGCTATGCTTGCCAGCTGCCTGTTGCTTCAAGCGCTGGCCAGCGGTCGAGCAATTGCCCCTGACCGGGCAATGCCTGTTCCACGAGCCATATTTCCTCAGGTAGCACGTCGATGATCCGCTCCGCCCCGGCAAAGGACAAGACTCTGTCTGAAGACCAATCCACCTTGCCGCGTCCGGTCAACAGAACAGCCGAGCCTGTGTCAAAATTTGGAATGAATAGGCCCACACGCCCGTCATCCTCGATATTGCCAAGCGTATTGAAGAATTTGTTGCCAGAAAAATCGGGAAAAGAAAGGTTGCCATCTTCATTGATGCCAAGAAAGCCCGGCTTGCCGCCACGATGGGATGCATCGACCCCGGCGCGCGGATCGCCGTTCAGATCCTTGACCCGCCGAGGCTATGAAAAAGGTATCCGCCCTGATGGATCAAGGCTTCCACCTCGGGTGTCAGGCGGTCGAGCTTCACTGCCTTCGGCGTCAGTTGGTTCTGCTCTTGCCAGTCAATCTCCCGTGTCTGGATATATTGCGGACAATTGCCAAAGCTTTGATCGACACCAACCACAAGTCCTTGTTCGGATTTCCAGCAAAGTGCCATTCACCCGGTTGCGTCGTCTCGTGGACAATTGCAGTCCAATCGCCCCGACCTTGGCCCCCGACCGACAGATCAAGGGCCACCAGGTCAGCCAAAGGTGGCTTGCCATCCACGACCAATCGATCGGCACGTGGAGAAGAAAGAAAGCCCGGCGCACCAAAGACCGGTACGTTCCAGACCCGGCCGTCTTGATCCAAAGCCCCCATGAACAGCACCGGCAGGCTCGCGAAAAAACGCCGATGCTGATCGGGCATGGCAGACCGGATTGCTCGGCTGACCATGTCGACATAATCTTGAGACACTTCGGCGCGCGCCTGAACAGCGCGTTCACCGGCATGGAACACAGAAAGGGGCTCTTTGAAAATCGTCACGGGGTCGGGTCCTTAACTTGAATTCATGCCTGCTCGGGCTGGGGCGAGGCAACCATCGCCACGAAATGCGGCTGTTGCTCGATACGGGCAAGCCAGCTGCGGATATGCGGATAGGGGGCAAGGCTGATCCCGCCTTCAGGAGCATGGGCTATGTAGCTGTAGCCCTGCCACATCAGCAATGGAAATTGTATCACTGGCGAGCCAATCGCGATCACTTTAAATGTGCGTTCATGATCTCAAACAGGGCATGAGCCTTGCCGATGGCGCCCTGATGATCAATTGGTGCCGCCGAACAGGGCAGCCACACGGGCAGCGCAAGGGCCGGAAGCGATCTGATCAGCAGCAATTGTCAACCAGCGCTGTATTTCAGCTGCCACTTTCCCATCACGCGGCAGCCAGTGACTATCGGCTGCATAGGTTTGAGCCAGATAGACAAGAATGGCGTTGGAATCCGACAGGGTAAAGCCGTTATCATCAATTGCCGGGACCTTGCCAAACGGGCTGAGTTTAAGGAAATCTGGAGCCTTGTGCGCCCCATTGGCAAGATCAACATCAATGGTCTCATAAGGCAGCTCGAGAAGGGCCAGCATCAATTCAACCCGATGGGAGTGGCCGGATAAAGAATATCTGTAAAGCTTGATTGGCGTGGTCATGGGGCGGTCCTGACGGGGTTTCAGAGAAAGGAATAGGTCTGGGCATCAAGGCCCGGGATTGTTCTGCCTCCAATGTAGATCCTTCAGTTTCTGATTATAATAATCGCTAGGTGCAATTGTTTGTTTCATAAAATGATAGTAATCTAGGTTTTATGGATCGCATTCAAACGCTGGAAATCTTTGTTGCTGTGGCCAGGGCAGGCAGCTTTGCGGCAGGCGCACGCGCGCTTGGCTTGAGTGCGCCTTCGGTCACTCGCGGCATCAATGCGCTTGAAGAAAGGCTTGGGGTGCGGCTTTTCACCCGAACCACCCGCAAGGTCCGGCTGACTGAGGTCGGGGAGACCTATCTGACCGACGCTCAAGCGGTGCTGGCCCAATTGCAGGCAGCCGATGATGCGGCTTCTGGTGCCGCTGTTAGGCCACAAGGCCATTTGCGGATCACCTGTCCGTCAGAATTTGGTCGTCTGCATATTATGCCGGTTGTTACGGCCTATCTCGATGCCCACCCAGATGTCACTGCACAGGTTCTGGTGGTTGACCGGATTGTCAACATCATCGAAGAAGGGGTCGATGTCGCGCTCCGCATTGGCCATCTGCCATCCTCCGGCCTGTCGGCTATTCGTGTTGGCGAGGTGCGGCTGGTTATCTGCGGCGCACCGGCCTATTTCGCCCGCTGGGGGCGACCAGAAAAACCTGAGGATCTGTCTGATCACCGCATCATCGCCACGGCAACCGATGGTCCAACCACCGAATGGCGGTTTGGCGCCAAACTAGGCCAGATTGTCCATCTCAAGCCGACTTTGGAGGTGACGAGCGTCGCCGCTGCCATCGGCGTTGCTCGCCAAGGCTGGGGGGTGTGCCGGGCCTTGTCCTATCAGGTGAGTGAAGATGTACGAACCGGTCGTCTGGTGCCGGTGCTGGAAGCCTACCGCGCGGATCCGGTTCCCGTTCATCTGGTTCATGCAGGCGGCGGGCGGACCAGCGTCAAGCTGCGCAGTTTTCTTGATTTTGCCCGCACGGCACTAAGATCGGAGGAAACCCAGAGAAAACTTACCTTTGATCTCTAAATCGGCAAGCTGGCTCGCGCAGATTTGATCCACGCCTGTCCGATTTCCCTGTATCCCATCTTTATTTCACCGCGTCACTTGCTACATAAATGCCAAACGCAAGTGCGCGCCGACGCCACAATCTGACGCTGATCAGCGAAAAAGGAAGCCGACATGACCGATAATCACGACTATGTACCACCGAAAGTTTGGGTGTGGGATCAGGAAAATGGCGGCGAATGGGCCAAGATCAATCGCCCGATTTCCGGTGCCACCCACCAGAAGGACCTGCCTCAGGGCGAGCATCCGCTCCAGCTCTACTCCCTTGCCACACCGAATGGTCAGAAAGTGACCATCATGCTCGAAGAGCTTCTGGCGCTCGGCGTCAAGGAAGCCGAATATGATGCCTGGCTGATCAAGATTGGCAACGGCGAGCAATTCTCCTCCAGTTTTGTCGATGTCAATCCAAACTCTAAAATTCCGGCATTATTTGATAAGGATCGCGGTGTGCGCGTCTTTGAATCCGGTGCGATTCTACTTTATCTGGCTGAGAAATTTGGCCATTTTCTGCCAAAGGATATCGCCAAGCGCACCGAAGTAATGAACTGGTTGTTCTGGTTGCAAGGCTCCGCGCCTTATCTTGGTGGCGGTTTTGGCCATTTTTATGCCTATGCCCCCTTCAAGATCGAATATGCGATTGATCGCTTCACCATGGAAGCCAAACGCCAGCTTGATGTGCTGGACAAGGAACTGGCCAACCATCGCTTTCTGGGCGGCGACGACTATACCATCGCGGATATGGCGACCTGGCCTTGGTATGGCAATCTGGCGCTCGGCAATCAATATAATGCGGGTGAGTTCCTGCAGGTTGAAGACTATAAGAATGTCCGCCGCTGGGCCCATGAAATTCTGGAGCGTCCGGCGGTTCAACGCGGGCGGATCGTCAACCGGGTTTCCGATGATCCCAGCGAGCAACTCCATGAGCGCCATGACGCGTCTGACTTCGAGCTGCGCACACAAGACAAGCTGGAAGGCTGATACCAGCGCTTCCAGAATTCAGTATCGCAGGACTAAAAAGCCGCCGATCCATCAGGACCGGCGGCCTTTTTTTGGGTATTGGGCAGCACGGATCGCCTCAAGGTCGGTGCTCTTTTGCGGGCTGGGGCAGTCGTCGCTTCAAGAGAATAAAGTCACATTGTCGCTAATTGATTTGCGCCAATCTGAAACTATGCATTCCAAGACATTGTCTCCTATTCAGCGCGGCGAAAAGGACAAATATAGTGAGATTGGTGCAAGCGGTTTCGGTGGATATCTTTTGGATCAATCATGTCGATTTTTGAGAAAGAATGGCAGAAATAAGCCTATTCTGGCGAATGAAATGCAAGTCTGTCTCATTAGGCCATCTCACCAAAATGCAGTCTTTTTGTTGCGATATTGACCAAAAAATTGCAACCGGTCACAAAAAGTGAGGAAATGCCCTGCGAAGTGTGATAAATCAGGAGTCATGACCGGGAGGCCTGATTTCGAATTGTTTCGAATAGGCATAGTTACAAGGCGCTGGCCGGTTCCAAAGGATGGCGTTTCGGCCTTGTGTTGCCGCCATGCCATCCCACCGGTTGATACAGAAACTGGCAACACAAGGCAGGGAGAGGCTCCGCATGGCAAATCTACTTCATCGCCCCCAGGCGACCCATGGCAAAGTGCAAGAAATCACTCCGGAATCCGCCGGATGGCGCTATGTAGGCTTTGACGTCCACAAATTGCATCCCGGCGAGGTGGTAACAGGCGATACGGGCGATCAGGAAGTGATACTTGTCATGGTCGAAGGCAAGGCGCAATTTGAGGCAGCCGGTCAGACCTGGGGCGAGCTGGGTGAGCGTATGAATGTGTTCGAGAAAACCCCACCTCATTGCCTCTATGTGCCCAATGGTGAAAGCTGGAGTGCCACCGCGACGACTGACTGCACCATCGCCGTGTGCAAGGCGCCGGGTCAGTCTGGCCACAAGGCACGCTATATCGGTCCGGCTGATATCAGCCCTGAAGAGCGTGGCGAAGGCAGCAACAAACGCTTCATTAATGTGATCGCCATGGATGAACAGGATTTCTGTGACAGCCTTCTGGTCACCGAAGTCTTTACCCCGGCAGGCAACTGGTCTTCTTATCCGTCCCATCGCCATGATGAGGACAACTATCCGGACATCACCTTGCTTGAGGAAACCTATTATCACCGCCTCAATCCAAGCAACGGCTTTGGCATCCAGCGGGTCTATACAGATGATGCATCTCTTGATGAAACCATGGCGGTGCATGACGGGGATGTGGTCTGTGTGCCGCGCGGCTATCATCCATGCGGCACGCCCTACGGCATCGATATGTATTATCTCAATGTCATGGCAGGTCCACTGCGCAAATGGCGCTTTATTGCCGCCCCGGAAATGGAAGATTTGCTTGTCTAGGCAGATTGTGATTGCTATTCCTGCCGCATCTTTTACAAGCCCGGACTATATATAGTCCGGGCTTGTTTTCAGTTTGGCAATCGATGAAAACGGCTCAATCGGGCATATCCTCGCCTAATGTGACCCTGTTGCTGTTCCTTGCCTTCTCTTTTGGCAGGTGAGGGCTGGATCCTTTCAATCCAAGCTCTGGAAGGGCTGACGCCGCTGCTTTTTATCGGTAGCCGCTTTTTCTGGCTGGTGCTGCCGTTGCAGCCTCGACCAGCAACATTCCGGACCGATCAAAGGCACCTTCGTGGCATGCTCAATGCCATGGCACGAGACATTCCAATAACCAATAATTCAGATTTTTACGGTGCGGGGCATGCCAGATCCGGGGCCATTGTCAAGCCCAGGAGACCTCAAGATCGCTATTGTCGCCCGCCACTGCCAGATGACTGAAGTCTGGCGGATTCATGAGGATTTCCAAGAAGTCATCTAGCGGCTGCGGCTTGGAGAAGAGATAGCCCTGATACTGGTTGCAGTGATTGAGTTGCAACCATTCCAGCTGATCCATCGTCTCCACCCCTTCCGCAACAGCGGTGATGCCGACCAGACGACACAATGACAAGATCATGTTGACCACCGAGGTCTGATCTTCGATCATCTGAATGAAGGACCGATCAACCTTGAGGACCGAGATCGGATATTGATGGATATAGGCAAGGTTGGAATAGCCGGTTCCAAAATCATCAACCGCGATGGAAAAACCGGCCCGGCGCAAATCGAGCAGGGTCTGTTTGGCATCGAACCCTTCGCCCACCAGCATGCTTTCGGTAATCTCGATTTCAATCCTGCTTGCCGGGCAACGGGTCTGCGCCAGATTATTCCTCAGGCGCGATACAAAGTCCGGGCGCTCGAATTGCTTGGGCGAAATATTGATGGAAATCGGCAGGTCGAATCCATGCGAAGCCAGCTTGCGCTGGTCACATCCGGTCCGTGTCACAATCCAGTCTCCGACTTGATGGATCAGTCCGGTTTCTTCCAGCGCGCCGATAAACATGCCCGGAGGCACAATGCCTTGCTCTGGATGATACCAACGCATCAGCGCTTCTGCACCAAGGATCTTGTGGTTGAGGCAGTCGACGCGTGGCTGATAGAAAAGCCGGAACTCGCCCTCGCTCATGGCACGGTTGAGATCTTTCTCCAGTGTCCGTTTGAGGATCGCGGCTTGCTGCAAATCAGGACGGAAATAGCGATAGGTGTTGCGCCCGGCATCCTTGGCTTCATAAAGGGCAAGATCCGCATGGCGCATCAGCGTCGCAATATCGGATCCATGATCCGGGCACACACTAACGCCGATGCTCGCCCGGCTATGCAGCATGTGGCCGGCAATCTGGCATTCAGACGAGAGCTCTCCGAGCAACTCAACACAAACTGCCTCGATCTCGGAGCGTTCTTCATATGGTAGCAAGACGATAAATTCATCGCCGCCCAGCCGACCAATTGATGCGCGCGCGCCAATCACCCTGTCCAGTGTCAGTGCGACATGGACCAACAATTGGTCCCCCGCCATATGACCCATAGTGTCGTTGATTGTCTTGAAATTATCGAGGTCGAGCAACAACATGGCCATCGGGAGATGCGCGACGATACGCTTGCTCAGAATACCCGGAAACTCGTCATTGACATAATTGCGGCTATGCAGTCCGGTCAACATGTCATGGTGCGCCATGAAACTGATCCGGCGTTCCTGCTCCTTGAAATCAGTCACATCGACTTCGGACAAGATATAGGTCGCCTCACCTGTTTGGGCGTCTTGGCAGTTGCGGGCAGAAATCTCGTGCCAACGCACTCCATTCTGCACATAAACTTCGCAGATTGCAGTGGTCTCGTTTGCTTGTTCCAGTTTCTCGATCAAGCGCTCATAATCTGCCTTTTCAAGGAACCGCGCCTGCAATGAGTGATGGTCGCCGCCATAAACGTCTCTGGCATGCTTGTTGGCATAGATAGGCGCACCTTCCGACGAGAAAAGGCTGATACAGACAGCAATATTGTTGAGCGCTTTGGCGCAATGCAGACGGGCGGCTCTGTCATGCGCCACTTCGCGGGCCTTGCATAACGCGCCTATGCCACCTCCGGGCAGATCATGGCGCCAGAGCTTGACTTCATATTGCTGCTCTTCCCCGTCAGGATATAAGGTCCAGAGTTCCCTGAATGGCTTGCTGTCGCCTCTGAAGGCGTCTTGATAGCCATTCAGTCGTTCAATCAGATCAGGGCCAAGATCATCATGAACATCGCGTGCACACAGCGAGTCAAGGCTCTCCGCCTGCCAGAGAAGGAGAGCTGCTTCATTTGCCCAAACAATCTGGCACTGGTCAATATCGATTACCCACATGGGCGCGCTTACTGCCATCACATCAGATAACGTAACAATGTCGCGCTCGCCTTGTGGGTACTTGATCGGCATAAACCGCCCCATATAATTGCCTATTCCTCCTCTGGTTGGATCTGCGGTCCTAGTACGGGGCTGAACAGGTGTCTTCGTATTCAAGTTGTCAACTTTGCTTGCTGCTTTTATTGCAGCTTGAACAAAAACTGACAGACCAATGCTTAATTCGATAACGCATTAGCAGTAAATATTGATTTAATAAGAAAGTTCTTGATAACAAGTTAAAGTTGTGATCGTGAGAAACAAAGGAAAGTTGGACTGGTTATTGCCAAATTAACAAACAGCAAGAGTAAGTAGAAACGCTTAATGAACTTTGTCATCTAAAATTTTACGATGTATCACTCCGGGATTGCCCGGACTGCCCCCGTGTCGGATCAACGAAAACTTCAGAAAAATGGCGGAAAACAGCCGATTTTACCAAGTTTTGAAGATGCTGGTATCGTCCCAATGAATGAGTTCCACATCAACGGGATGGCCGAAAATTTCTTCTCTCCGGGACTTTGCGGGGCGGCCGCCAAGGTGCAGGTAAAAGTTTCGCGCATTGGAATTTTGAGTGATGACAGTCAGGGAAGCTGTTTGTTTCTTTCGCAATAAAATTTGTTCAAAAGCCGCTTTCATCAAAGCTTTTCCGATGCCCTTTCCAGTTTCCGTAGGGTCACAATGCAAGTTGTCAATGTAAGGATCCGGGCGGCACCAGACAGAGATGAAGCCAACCAGTCGGTTTTTGTTGCGCACATCCTGCGCGACCAGTATTAAGTCGTCCGGTTTGATGCGACAGCTCTCCCAGAGGTCAGCCAGATCTTGCGCCACGCGTTCCTTGAGATAGCTCGGAGGCAGAAAGTTCTTGTAAGCATCTCGCCAACTCGCTGTATGAAGGCGCGCGATGGCGTCAAGGTCTGAACGGGATGCCGCTCGGATGACAACGTCGGATGGACAAAGGGCAGGGTCTGACATCGTGATGGGGCCTAAAGTGTTGCATCCGACAGATCGGCTGGCAGGGTTCGGGCAACCGACTTGACCAGCTCACGAAACCATTTATGCCGCGGCGAGTGGCGATTCCGCACATGCCAGACCATGTAAAAGTCGATCGGCTCAAGCGGTACCGGTGTCTTCACCCAGGCAAAATCCCTGAAAATGGAGCGAGCCATCCGGGAGGGGGCCGTTGCCAACATCGTTGATCCTCGCACAAGAGTGGCCGCCGCAGAAAAGTTCGGTCCCAGATACGAAACCTTGCGGCTGAGGCCTTTTGTCTTGAGATAGCGGTCAATATGCGTGTCTTCGTCCAGCCCAAGGCAGAGAATGGCATGCTCCGCTTCCAAAAAGCTGTCCAGCGTATCCGGAGCCTCTCGAGCATTGGGGTCATAATAGGTGATCTGATGGTCGGTACAGATTTTCGAGACGACCAGATCTGCCGCATCCTGAGGCGGGTAGGGGCATAATTCCAGATCCACCATGCCATTGCATTGGGTTGAGGTCTGCAACATATGCCGTTGATGGGTCCGCAGAGTGCTATTGGGGGCTTCCTGCTTGAGGCGCGTGAAGATTTCCGGCACCAGCAGGTCATGCTCAAAGTCATTACAGATGATCGAGAAGCGATCCTTTGACTGAGCCGGGTCGAAATCACTCAGGCTGTAAAGATCCTCGATGCCCTGCAAGACCTGATCAATTCCCTCCATCATCGATTCAACCCGTTCGGTCGGCACCATGGAGCGCCCGACCTTGATGAACAGTGGGTCGCCGAACAATCCGCGAAGTCGGTCGAGGGAATGGCTTACTGAGGATTGCGTCACCCCAAGCACGCGCGCCGTTTCAGTGACAGATCGCAACTCATAAATCTGTCGAAGCATATAGAGGGAACGGCCATCTAGGGATAAGTGATCGAAATTGCTCATAATAGATATTATTCTAATGCATTTGAGTTCATGGGATCAATGGCTATTTTCATTGCAAGGATCGGACGATGAACCAACGCCAGATGGTTAGATTGCCCGCCACAGATTTTACTCCCATCCCAAGGGAAGCAATAAGGAAAATACCATGTCTGACAATCGCGATGTCTCAGTCGTTCTCGTTTATCACAGTGGCTATGGCCACACCGAAGCCGTTGCCAATTCGGTTGCCAAGGGTGTCGCCAGCGTTGAAGGCGTAACCGTTGATCTGATCAAGGCCGACGACGAAAACAAGGATTGGGACAAGCTGGCCGCAGCTGACGCCATCATCTTTGGCAGCCCAACCTACATGGGGTCCGTCTCCGCCCAGTTCAAAGGCTTCATGGATGAAAGCTCCAAAGTCTGGTTTACCCAAGGCTGGAAAGACAAGATGGCTTCGGGCTTCACCGTTTCTGCATCTCAGTCTGGCGATAAACTGAACACTCTGGTTCAGATGACCGTCTTTGCAGCACAGCACGGCATGGTCTGGGTCCCGACCGGCATGGCACCGGGCAACAACTCCACTGAAGGCAGTGTTGAAGACATCAACCGCATCGGCTCCTACCTGGGCATGATGGCACAGGCCAATGCTGATCAGGGGCCAGATATGGCTCCACCGGCAACTGATCATCGCACCGCTGAGCAGTTCGGTGCCCATTTTGCTACCAGCGCCAAACGCTGGGTCAAAGGCGCCTGAGGTCTTTGCCATAGTGCCATTGCTCTGATGGTATTGACAATGATCCAAGCAGGAGGCCACCGGCCTTCTGCTTTTTTTGTGCCTCTTCTATTTAACGGCAATTGAGATTGCCTGCAATCGGCTCTAAGCTGCACCCCAGTTGACGGTGCGTCGTCAACACGCCTGAGCGATGCTCAGGGCGTCAACAGGGCCGGGTAAGAGAATGCGACGAGAGCGGATTGATGTCGGGGAAATATAAGTTCAAATCCTCCCGTATGGCGATTTGGGCGCTCTGGTTGGCTCGTTTGACGATACCGGTTGCCATCATTTCGTTCCTGTTGATGCGCTTTGGCGGGTTGCATCCCTCCATTGCTGTCTATTGCTTTGGCGCGGCCATCGCCCTGTCATTTCTGTCGATTCTTGCCAGTCTGATTGCCTTTCCAGCCATTTGGTTTGAGGGATATCGTGGCGGCTTGCCACTGTGGGGGACTTTCCTGCGCAGCCTGATCATTATTCTGCCCGCCCTGATCCTGACCTATTTCTATTTTTCCCGCCCTGCATTTTCCGACCTGTCAACCAATCCGGTCGAGCCGCCAGAATTCACCGCAGCCTGGGCCTATCGCACCGATGCAGACAATTCACTCGATGTTGCCAGTCTCGAAGTGCGGGAAAAGCAAGCGCTGGCTTATCCAGATCTCGAAAGCCTCTATATCGAACATTCCAGTGAACTGGTCTATCTGGTGGTTGAGGATGAGCTGAAAAAGGCGAAATGGGATATCATTCGCCAAACAGACCACAGAGATAGCGTCGATGGTGCTCTTTTCGAGGCGCACACGCGCTCGATCGTGACAGGACTGCATTATGTAATGGCCGTGAGGCTCATTCCCGATGGAGAATTTGCCACCGTCGTTGACATGCGGTCGGCATCGCTCTGGGGCCCGCACGATCTGGGGCTCAATGCCAGTCGTATCCAGGGCTTCTTCGCCTCTGTACAAGAGCGACTGGAAAAGGGCGTGCAGCATTTCGAGCTGAAGCTTGAAGAGATCAAGCGCCAACGTCGTCTGGAGCAGGGGCCATTGCCTCGGCCAAAACCAAAACGCCGCCCGGCCTCCACAACCCGCACCAGCTAGGAATAGCGGCTGACAGAATTAGTCGACCAACTCAAAGCGAGCGCTGAGCGATGGCACCGCATCAAGGCAGCGGACCCGCCCCCGCTCGACCAGATATTCCAGTTGCGCAAACATCGACAGGCTCGCGGCACCATGCAATGACGGGTCCGTATCCTTGTAGACCGTCGCCACCATCGCGCCGATCGTTTCATCCCCTGCATGCAGGCGATCAATCAATCCTTGTTCGCGTGCCATGCGATGCTCCTTCAACCCCACCAGAAAGGGAGCAGGGTCTCGCAACACGCCCCCGTGACCGGGCCAATAGGCGTCGTCCTTCCGATTCATCAATTTATCAAGGCTGTCCATGAATTCCGCCATTGATCCGTCCGGCGGGGCGACAATCGAGGTTGACCATGCCATCACATGATCTGCAGAAAACAAGCCAGATCCGTCTTCGAAAGCAAAAGACAAGTGATTGGTCGTGTGGCCGGGCGTGTGGATCACCTCCAGAGACCAGTCCGCTCCCTTGATTCGATCCCCATCCGCCAGCCGGTGATCAATCTTCAAATCGAGGTCGGCAGAGGCATCGAGCGGGTTCATCTCGCCCAAATGCAGCGGGCGTGCGGGACGGTGGGGCCCTTCCGCATAAACCGGTGCATCACAATGCTGCTGCAACAGGGCGACGCCCGGACTATGGTCCACATGGGTATGGCTGACCAGAATATGACTGATGGTCTCCCCCCGGGTGGCCTGCAACAAAGCCTCGATATGGGCTGCATTCGCCGGGCCGGGGTCGAGGATCGCCACCTCTCCTTCGCCAATGACATAGCTGTTGGTGCCCAGATAGGTGAAGGGGCCGGGATTGTTGCACGTTACACGCCGCACGCCGGGAGCCAGTTCAATGGCTTGTCCGTAGGCTGGCGTGAAGTCTCGATCAAAATGCAAAGTCGCCATGAAGCAGAACCGTCCTGTCGGTGTTACTACCTCCGATATGCCCTAAAGCACGCCCCAAGATCCATAGGATAATCGGCTAGCGGACATAAAGTCTGATCATCCATTGGTCAGTACGTACGTAGCTATTCTTTATTCATGCAAGGTCGATTGATTCGTTTTGGGTGCTAAGTGAATGGTTCGCTGCTCAGTTTGAAAAATAGATGTGCAAAAGAAATCATTTTATCAATAGTTGCGCCTTATCATAAAGTGCTGAAAAAGCACAAATTTTTCCCCAACCAACAGTCGCTTGCTCGGCGAGAGGGTTCGAATTTCTCAGAATATGGTTCGGTAAATATGCATATGCCAAAAGATTAAATCTCTTTTAACCCAGATGGTTAAAGCTTGTGATAAATCTATAGCTTGTTGCAAGACCAAAGGCTCGCGAAGCCTCAAGATGAGACGTGAGTGGGAAAAATCAAATGGCAGTTGAGACGTTTCTAAGTGGAAATGAACGTTTTTTTGGTGATGACGATATCATCGTCAGCAAGACCGATCTAAAAGGTCGGCTAACCTATGCGAACAAGATTTTTCTCGATATTTCCGGCTATCAGGAAAAGGAAGTGCTCGGCCAGCCTCACAGCATGATCCGGCATCCCGAAATGCCGCGCTGCATTTTCAAGCTTTTGTGGAGCACGCTTGAGCAGGGCAAAGAGATCTTCGCCTATATCAACAATCGCGCCAAAAATGGTGACAATTACTGGGTTTACGCCCATGTGACGCCCAGTTGTGACAAGGCGGGCAAGGTTGTTGGCTATCATTCGAACCGGCGCGTGCCAGACCGCCGCATCTTGGAAGAGTGTATCATCCCCCTCTATAAAGACCTCGTCACCAAGGAAAAATCCATGCCCAATCGCAAGGATGGTCTGCATTTGGCCGAGGCTGCGCTCAATAGCAGGCTGGCTGAGCAAGATATCGAATATGACGAGTTCATCGCCACACTCGGGCAGCGCTAACGGCGTGGCTATCGCTGATAACTGGCCTGCAATGAATTGATCTTATGGCGGTTTGCCGAACCAAATTTGGAAATGACCTATGGTTTTCTCGAGCACAAAATCTTCAATCCGGCGTGCGACCGAAGTCTGTAAAGCAGTTGCCGATGGCGACTTCGAAGCCAGAATCCTCAATATCGAGGGGAAGGGCGAAACGGCTGAATTGATGCATGCCATAAATTTGCTCATCGACCGGACGGACGCCTATATTCGCGAATCCAAAGCCTGTCTTGATTATGTCTCTCGCAATCAGCATTTCCGTCTCATCGCCGAAAAGGGAATGATGGGCAACTTCAAGCTCGCCGCCGAAAGCATCAACCGGGCAACGTACAAGATCAAACAGCGCCATGATGCCTTTTCCGAAATGGGATCAAAGTTCGAGAGCAACCTCGAGCAGATCACCAGCGATATGAAGCTGATGATTTCCGAGTTGAAAAGCTCCTCTGGTAAAGTGTCAAGTGCCTCTCATGGGGCGCAGGAACAGGCTGTTATTGTGGCTGCTGGCGCGGAAGAGGCTTCCGCCAACATGCAGTCCGTCGCCGCCTCTGTAGAGGAACTGAGTGCTTCCATCTCCGAGATCAATCATCAGGTGGTCAGAAGCTCCGATATTGCAAAAACTTCGGTCAACAAGTCCCATGACATGAGTGGCGAAATTACGGGCCTGGCCTCCGCTTCCCAGCAAATTGGCGAGGTGGTGTCCCTTATCTCTGATATCGCGGCCCAGACCAACCTGCTTGCCCTTAACGCAACCATTGAGGCCGCTCGTGCTGGCGATGCAGGCAAGGGGTTCGCCATCGTGGCGCAGGAAGTGAAAAATCTCTCCGCCCAAACCGCTGGCGCAACAGAGGAAATTTCCAAGCAGATTGAAGGATTGCAAGGCGCAACGGACCGCGCTGTCCGGGCGAATGAGGAAATTTCCGAGACCATTGAGCAGGTCAGTAACATTTCCAGCGCCATTGCCGCCGCCGTCGAGCAACAAAGTGCTGCAACACAGGAGATTGCTACCAGCGTCGATGAGGCGGCCAGTGGCACCAAGGACGTGACCCAAGGCATCAATGAGGTGAATGAAGCAACAGCCGTGACCGAACAGACAGCCGGAGAAGTGCTCGGCGTCTCGGATCGCCTTGTGCATCAGGAAGACAATCTCGACAATCTGCGCAAGGAGCTGGTCGAGTTCCTCGTTGAGGTTCGCAGGGTCGGATAATGAAACGCTGAAGCTATCAGGAACGAAGAGACCAGAAGAGAAGGATTCCAAGATTCGTCATTTTCCCCCAATGACAACCTTGGGTATCGGTCAGCCAGTTCCCCAAACATGCTGACCCCAATAAGAAAGCGGCGCTGTCTTCGGCGCCGCTTTTTATCTTCTCGGAATTGAACAAAAGCCGTTCAGGTGATGACGTCCGGTTTGGAGCGTCCAATGATGTCTTTCAACTGGGTCAATTCGAGCATGGATTTGACGACCGGATAGAGCGCAACCTGCGGATCCAGCTCCAGTTCCCCAGTCGGTGGCACAAAGCGTTCCAGATAAACGCGCAGAGTGGCTCCCTGAGTGCCGGTGCCTGACAGGCGGAAGACCACGCGGACCCCGCCAGAGAACCAAACCCGAATGCCTTGACCCGCGCTGATCGATCCGTCAACCGGATCCTCATAGGAAAACTCGTCCGCTTTCTCGACCGTTCTGTCAGCAAAGACCTGACCCGGCAAATCGGTGAGACGGTCGCGCAAAGACTGCATCAGATCGTTGGCAACCGTGCTGTCGATATTCTCATAATCATAGCGCGAATAATAATCGCGGCCATAATGCGCCCAGTGGGATTCAAGAATGGTCTTCACCGGCTCGCGACGTTCAGCCAGGATATTGAGCCACAACAGAACCGCCCAAAGGCCGTCTTTCTCGCGGACATGGTTGGACCCGGTGCCGGCACTTTCCTCGCCGCAAATCGTCACCTTGCCATCATCAAGCAGGTTGCCGAAGAATTTCCACCCCGTCGGAGTTTCGTAGCAGCCAATCTTTTTCTTGTGCGCCACGCGATCGCTGGCCGCACTGGTCGGCATCGAACGGGCAATGCCCGCAATGCCCTTGCTGTAGGCCGGGGCCAAATGAGCATTGTCCGCCAAAACCGCCAGACTGTCCGATGGCGTGACATAGATGCCATGCCCCAAAATCATGTTGCGGTCGCCATCACCGTCAGAGGCAGCGCCCAAGCATGGAGCCTGATCGGACATCATCAAGTCATATAGAGGCTTGGCCCAGACAGGGTTTGGATCCGGGTGCCCACCGCCAAAATCTTCGCTAGGAGAGCCATTGACAACGGTGCCCTTCGGCGCGCCGAGCGCGCCTTCCAAAATGGCTTTCGCATAGGGGCCGGTCACCGCATGCATGGCGTCGAACACCATGGTAAATCCGCCCGCAAACAGGTTGCGAATGGCGACAAAGTCGAACAGGGACGCCATCAGCGCCTTATAATCGGCAACCGGATCAACGACACAGACTTCCATTTCGCCCAGCATGCAGGTGCCCACAGTGCCAAGATCAATCATTGGCGCGTTGGCTATTTTGTAGCTGGAGATCATCAGCGTCTGCTGGAAAATTTCTTCGGTCACGGCCTCTGGTGCTGGTCCACCATTGGCAACATTGTATTTCACCCCGAAGTCTTCATTGATGCCACCGGGATTGTGACTGGCGGACAAGATGAAACCGCCATCGGTAAAGTTCTTGCGGATGAGATGCGAGGCGGCTGGCGTTGACAGAATACCATTCTGCCCGACAATCACCTTCTTGGCGCCATTGGCAGCCGCCATTTTCAGAATGGTCTGAATGGCCTTGCGGTTGAAGTAACGTCCATCGCCTCCCAAGACAAATGACTTTCCTTCGCCTCCACCGATCGCGTTGAATACGGATTGTATGAAGTTTTCGAGGTAACCCGGCTCCATGAATATACGCGTCTTCTTGCGAAGACCGGACGTCCCAGGCTTTTGCCCTGCAATCATTTCGCAGGGAATATTCTCCACGATCATCATGATCCCTCCAAGTCGAAGATAGGGCCGATAATTGGTCCTACTCAACCTATGGGCATATATGAGCATCAAATGGAAGAGGTGAGATACATTTTCTGCTAAATAGGCGCAATTTTACGCAATATATGTGGTCAACCGGGGTAAAAGTTCGGACTTTTCAATGGCAATCTAGGTTTTTATACGCGCCTTGCGGCTAGTGAGAAATATGCCCGCCGCGATGCAGGCAATGCCCAATAGATGATAACTTTCAAGACGCTCACCCAGAAAGACAAAAGCGAGAATCGCCACCCATCCGGGCATCAGATGGATCGTTGGACCAGCCTTTGACGGGCCAATCAGGCTCACCCCCTTGTTGTAACAGACATAGGCAAGCAGCGATGCAATGAGCGTGATATAGCCAACCGTGAGGATGGATGTCATATTGACCGGCATCGTCTTGTAGGTGGCGCTTTCCCACAGATAGGGGCCAAGCAGGAACAACGACCCTGCGCCCGTGATCACCGTCAGCATGACCAGCGGATCCAGATCGGCCGGGCGCTTCTTCACTGCAATGGAATAGAAGGCCCAGATGATCGCTGCACACAGCATGAAGATGTCGCCAACGGCAAATTGCACCTCAAGCAAGGTCTGCAAGTCCCCATTGGTAATGACGATGGCCACGCCAATGAAGGACACCGCAATGCCTGCAATTTGCGCCATTCCCAACCGATCCTTGAGAAACACGACCGACAGCAAGGCCATGAAAGCGGGGCAGGTGGCCAAAATCAGCGTCACATTAATCGCGGAGGTGGTGTGAAGGGAAATATATTGCAGAGGATTGAAGGTTCCTATGCCCGTCACCGCCATGATCAGCAACAGCTTCCATTCGCGCTTGATGATCGGCAACGATGCCTTGAGGCGAGGTGCCGTGAAAATCAGAAGGATGAGGCAGCATAGACTCCAACGCCAGAAAGTCATGCCCAGCGGCGGCAAGTCACTGCGCACGGCGCGACCAATAACAATGTTGCCACTCCAGCTGAGTGTGGCAATGGCAAGAAGACCATAGGCAAGAAGAGAATTATTTCGCATGGAGGGCTCGGAAAGGCTGTTTTATTGAGTCTCAGCCATTGCATAAAAAGGCCAGCCGCGAAAGGGCGCGCCGCTCTACTTTTCGCTGTACGCGACCAAAAGATGACGCAAACGCAACGCCATGATGATCAACCTGAGGCTCTCCTCAAGAAGAAAAATGCCAAAAGCCACGAAAATGGGTATGTCAAACAACAGGATCATCGCCAGCAAAAGCGGCAGGCCAAACCCCCATTGCAAAGCAAATTGCACCCAGAAAACCCATTTGGGCCTGTCCGTCGCCCGCAGAATGGCGGTGATGGTCACCGACGTGGTTCGGATCAAGACGAGAAGTGCGGCTTCCGGGATCAAAAGCATGAAGTTGATTCGCACGGCCCCGGAAATGTGCCAGGACAGACCGCCAGTCAAAAGCGTCGCCGCAACAAATAGCAACGCAAGGCGCGGTGCCAGAACCCGCAAGGCCGCAAGGTTCGACAAAATGGCCCGCCTCAGCGCGTCGCTGCCCTTTGGCAAGTCCGCGCAGGTGATGGTCGCCGAGATGGCGATCGATCGGCCCAACACATTGGAAATGGACAGCCAGGGCGCCATCAGGGCCATGGCCGCGAAATGCAAATAGGAGAGTTGGGCAAACAGCAATTGATAGGCCTGCGCCCCAACGATCAGAGCCGCCACATTCAGCGTCACCGGCAACAGAACCGACCGCGGCAAGACGGGAACGGACGCGTCTGGTTGCATGGCCTCTTTGATGGATCTGCCAGAGGCTGCACGCAAATAGGGATCGCGTTTGAGCTGGAAAAGCAGGAAAGTCAACCGGGCCGACTGGCTGACCAGAGTGGCAATTGCCGCACCCTTTATGCCGAGTTCCGGCGCGCCGAACCAACCGTAAATCAACAAGGCATTCAGGGTCACGTTCAGAGGCACTTCAATCGCAAAGCCCCAAAGCTCGCGCGATGCCAGTCGCCTCACATCAAAGGACAAAGAGATCAAGTAGGCGGAAAAGGTGATCGGCAGGCTATAGACCATCAGCTCCAGATAGCGTTTGGCCGCAAAGCCGACGCCGGATGTACTGGCCAGATGGTCAACCAGAAAATGGATGTTGAAGCGGAACAGCAGCACCAGCACCAGACAGATGCCAAGCCCAAGGCCCAGTGTCAGCCAAAGGCGTTTGGCAAAGAGTTGCGGCGCATCAAGTCCGAAAGCCCGCGTAAGCAGGATTTGCGCCGCCGAGCCAAGGCCAAATTGCAAAGCCATGAATATGCCGATCAAGCCACCCGCCAATCCAAGCCCGGCCAGTGTCTCATCGCCGATAGGCCCGACCATATTGGCATCAATCAGAATGGCCGATGTGGCAAACAATCCCGACAGGGACAAAAAGCCAGCCAGTCGCAAAATCGACGGTGTGCCACGGTCAAACAGATCCGGGTGATTGGGCGAGCGGGAAGGGGACAAGAGGGAAGGGCTCCAAAGCGTCGAACATTGGCTAGGGCTCGGGATGCAGAGCGTCGCGCGGCAGATCAAATTCTCGCGCAACACCGTTTGCATTGGCGGCACATTAGGATAGATTGTCGCCGATTCCAACGCCAAAAAACCAAAGGCCACATCTTGTCCAACCTCGTTATTTCCAATTCCTATGTCGGCATCGCCCTGCTGGTGATTTTCTGTCTTGCAGGCAAGGTCTTCCGCGACAATTGGAAACGCAAGGGCGACAATTGGAAGCGCAATTGCTGGGCCGCCGGTCTGGTTGCGACCGCCTGTTTCATTGTCCTTGCCTTCGTGCCGTTCGTGCCGCAGGGCTGATCTGGCTGGCTGTTCAATAAAGGCCAACAAAAAAGCCGCGCGGTCGAGACCTGCGGCTTTTAAAATCTTCTTGCGAAAAAAACAGGGCGTCAGGCGGCCTTGGTTTCCGCTGCCAGCTTTTCTGCAGCTTCGCGGGCGGCCTTTTTGCGCGGGCATTCGAGGCGCTCTTTGAGGGGGCTGTTCGGATCGACCGGCATGGAGCAGACGACACATTTATCGCTGTCAGAGATCGCATTCAACCCGCCACAGGATCCGGTGATCGGCTTGCGTTTGAACATCACGCCAACGGACATGCCAATAACAACGATCAAAAAGGCACCGAATGCGACGAGAAAGGTTTCCATATCTCTTATCCTTGAGTTCGCCCGACCGGGCAGTCTGTACTGTTTCTGCGGTCTCCCGGACCTTATAGATCAAAAGGGCCGCTGCGTCTCGGCAAAATTTATCTCTGGACACATGTCAACGTGAGCCAATATCAGGCTCACGCAATCACTTGCCCTTGGACGTCTGTTTTGTCTGTTTTGCCATCAGGGCGTCAAACGCCTTGCTGCTGGAGGTGGCAAAACCGTCCTTTTCCCGCGTGATGAAATAGGCGGGTATATTCAACCGATTAGCCATTTCCCGACCCTCTTTCTCCCCAAGCACCAACAGGGCCGTCGCCAGCCCATCGGCGCGCATGCCATTGGGTGCAAGCACAGTAACCGAGGCCAGATTGTGCGTCACGGGTCGCCCGGTGACGGGGTCGATAATGTGAGACATCCGCCTTCCTTCTTCATCAAGGAAGAAGTTGCGATAGTCCCCCGACGTGGCCATGCCCATATCGGTAACGGAGACAACCAACTGAACCGAGCGGCCGATTTCACTGGGTTTTTCAATCCCCACGCGCCAGGGCACACCCATGTCATTGACACCGCGGGCGATCAGGTCACCACCGATTTCTACCAGATAATCCGTAATCTTGTGTTTCTCAAGAGTGCGGGCGATCAAATCTGCGCTATAACCCTTGGCTATGGCGCCCAGATTGATGGAAACCGCACCGCGCGTCTTGCGAAGCATCGGTGGATCGGTGCGCAGTTCAAGCAGGCTGTCCTGCCCCACATTGGCCAAAGCGGCGTCGATTTCTGGTTTGGTTGGCGGGGTTTGATTATCATCCGGCCCGAACCCCCACATGTCGATCAAGGGAGACAGGGTGACGTCGAAGCGGCCTCCGCTTTCTTCATGGATCCGCTGGGCTTCTTGCATAACTTCCAGAAATGTCGGCGAAATATCCTGCCAATTGGTTGAGGGGCTTGCGTTGAATCGGGAGATCTCCGTATCCTCTGTCCAATTGTTCAATTTGTCATTGGCTTCATCCAATGTTGCCTTGATATCGTTATAAAGCGCCTCCTTGTCGATCTTGCCGCGCGCCCTGAGCGCCTTGATCGTGTAGGAGGTGCCCATCGTGTTGCCGCGCAAAACAAAATGATCTGTCTGCTCTGCCAGCAGATCGCAACCCGCCAGCAACAGGCTGCTTAGAATGAGCGACAGGGTGGCAAGGTAGCGCAGGAACATGGGGCTGATACTCTCTGGGCCATAATTGGCTAAATAGCGATATTTGCAACATCACAACTCGATGTCGTCGGGGACTCAGGCGAGCCATTCTGGTTCGTCGATGCTCGGTGGTTTCATACCAAAATTGTTATAAGTCAAGGCAAGAAAATCCTGAACCTGCCATTGAAACGGTGGAAATAACGGAAAAAATTTTCCATTTTTGGCCCTTCGTGTCCGGTTCAGTTGCAAAACAAGGCCAAGGAATCCGAATGGGCTTGAATTGTTAAGATTCCATCGTTAGCAAGAGGACGCTGCTAAGCTCGTCAAACGCTGCCATACAGGCGCAATTCACTTACGTAATCAAGGTATGCTATGAAGCTAAAAAAAGGATTGGATCTGCCGATATCCGGCGCTCCTGTCCAGACCATTCATGAAGGGCCAAAAATCTCCAAGGTGGCTTTGAATGGTCGGGACTTCATCGGCCTCAAACCCAAGATGCTGGTTGCTGAAGGGGATAAGGTCAAGAAGGGTCAACCTCTCTTTTTACACAAAGCTTCAGAAGATGTGATGTATGTGGCGCCTGGTGGCGGAACCATCACAGCGATCAATCGTGGCGCGCGTCGCGTGCTTGAAACGATTGTCATCTCTCTGGATGATGTGGAAGAAGAAGTCGATTTTGAGGCAACCGACCCAAAGCAGTTGCTGAATCTTTCGCGTGAAAATGTACAAAAGCGCTTGTATGAGAGCGGGCAGTGGACCTTCTTCAAGACGCGTCCCTTCTCCCATGTCCCTCCGCAAGATAGCGTACCTCATTCCATCTTCGTCACCGCAATGGACACCGATCCGCTTTGCGCTGATGCCAAGGTGATTATCGACGCGAATGCAGCAGCCTTCACCGCTGGTCTCGATGTGGTTTCGATGTTGACCGACGGTCGAGTCTATGTTTGCCATCACGCAAACGACACGCTCCCCCAAAGCGCAAGTGACCATGTCAGCTTTGAAAGCTTCGAGGGTCCGCACCCCGCTGGCCTGCCTGGCACTCATATTCATTTCCTTGATCCCGTCAGCTCCGAGAAGACCGTCTGGTCGATCTCCTACGCTGATGTGATTGCCATCGGTAACCTGTTCACGACGGGTAAGATCGATACCAATCGCACAATCTCGCTGGCTGGCCCGTTGGCGGTCAAGCCTCGCCTGATCACCACCCGCGTTGGCGCCTCCACCGACGAGATCACAGCAGACGAAATCGAGACCGGCATCGATTGCCGCGTTATTTCCGGCTCGGTTCTCTCCGGCAGCCATGCCATTGACCAGTTTGCCTTCCTCACCCACTCTGCCCGGCAGATCACTCTGATTGAGGAAGATGAAAAGCAACGGCTTCTTGGCTGGATCAATCCCGCACAGGGCAGTTGGTCTTTCACCAATGTGCATCTGAGCTCGATCTTTGGTGCTGGCAAAAAATTCGCTTTCGGCTCCAATATGCGCGGAGGCCGCCGCGCTATGGTGCCATTCGGATCCTATGAACGCGTAATGCCGCTGGATATTCTCCCAACCCAGCTGCTTCGTGCGATCCTGACCGTCGATACCGATATGGCTCAGAAACTGGGTGCGCTGGAACTCGCAGAGGAAGATCTGGCGCTTTGCAGTTTCATTTGCCACTCGAAATATGAGTATGGTGAAGCCTTGCGTATCAATCTCGCCAAAATCGAAAAAGAGGGCTAAATCGTGGGTTTGCGCAATTTTTTCGACAGCATTGAGCCGCATTTCCGTAAAGGCGGCAAGCTGCACAAGTATTACGCCCTCTACGAGATGGTGGAATCCTTCATCTACACGCCCAAGTCCGTGACCAAAGTCGCGCCGCATGCGCGCGACGATATCGATCTCAAGCGTGTTATGTCCTATGTCTGGGTCTGCACCTTCCCGTGCATTCTCTTTGCCATGTACAATACCGGCTACAATACCAACGCGGCCATTGCCCAGCTTGGTTTGACCGATGTGCCCGGTATTCGTGCCGCGATCCTGTCGATGCTCGGCATTGGCTTTGATCCGAACAATTTTCTCGCCTGCATTCTGCATGGTGCCATGTATCTTGTTCCGATCTATGCGGTCACGATGGCCGTGGGTGGCGCGGCAGAGATGCTGTTCGCTATTGTCCGTGGACACGAGATCAACGAGGGCTTCTTCGTTACCTCGGTGCTTTATGTCCTGATCGTTCCTGCCTCGACCCCGCTCTGGATGGTTGGTCTGGGCATCGCCTTTGGCGTTATCATGGGCAAGGAAGTGTTCGGCGGCACTGGCAAGAACTTCCTCAACCCCGCACTGGTTGCCCGCGCGTTCCTCTATTTCGCCTATCCGGCCTACATGTCCGGTGATGCGGTCTGGACGCCGGTCGATGGCTATAGTGGTGCAACCGCGCTTGGTGTGACCGCTCTGCAGGGTATGGAAGGCTTGGCGAATATGGGCCTGACCTGGTGGGATGCATTCTTCGGCTTTATGCAAGGCTCCCTGGGCGAAACCTCGGCTTTGGCCTGCCTGATTGGTGGCCTGATCCTTATGGTCGCCAAGATCGCCAACTGGCGCCTGATCGTCGGTTGTCTGGTTGGTACCATTGCTTTCTCGACCTTGCTGAACCTGATCGGTTCCGACACCAACCCAATGTTCGCAATGCCCTTCTGGTGGCATTTTGTGCTGGGTGGTTATGCTTTCGGTCTGTTCTTCATGGTCACCGAGCCGGTTACCGCGTCTCACACCGACTGGGGTCGTTTCTGGTACGGTGCCCTGATTGGTTTCATGGTCGTCATGATCCGCGTCATCAACCCCGCTTTCCCGGAAGGCATGATGCTCGCGATCCTGTTTGGTAACATTTTTGCGCCGCTGATCGACTATGTCGTCGTGCGCGCCAACATCAAGCGGAGGGTTGCTCGCAATGCCTGAAGCGACTGAAAAAAAACTAGGACCTGTGGGTCGTTTTCTGGCGATGCCAGCGGACAACCCGGTCAAGACAGTCATTGTGGCTGTTGGCCTGTGCCTCTTCTGCTCCATGATCGTATCGGCTGCGGCGGTTGCGCTCAAGCCCGTTCAGGAACGCAACAAGGTACTGGACAAGAAACGCAACATTCTTGAGGTTGCTGGCCTTTACAAGCCGGGTATCAATATCGAGGAAGCCTTCTCCAACGTTGAAGCACGCGTCGTTGATCTGGAAACCGGCAAATTCACCGATAAAGTGGATCCGGCAACCTATGATCAGCGTGCCGCTTCCAAGGATCCAGCCCGGTCGGTCAAACTGGAAGACGATCCTGCAGGCATTGGTCGTCAGGCAAAACTGGCTTCAGTCTATCTGATCCGGGACGATGCCGGTGCGATCAAGAAAATCATTCTGCCAGTTCATGGCTATGGTCTTTGGTCCACCCTTTATGGCTTCGTTGCCCTGAAGTCCGATGGCAACGAGGTTACCGGGTTCCAGTTCTATGAACATGCTGAAACACCGGGTCTTGGTGCCGAAGTCGACAATCCGAACTGGAAGGCCATGTGGCCTGGCAAGAAGATTTATGACAAGGATGGCAAGGTGATGATCACCGTCGCCAAGGGGTCTGCGACAGGCGCCATGGCCGATTATCACATCGATAGTCTGGCTGGCGCGTCGCTGACGTCGCGCGGCGTTGATAACCTGGTCCGCTTCTGGATGGGCGATCACGGCTTCAAGCCATTCCTCGAAAACCTTAAAGCGGGAGAGGCCTAATGTCTGAACCAAGCAATAAGGAAATGCTGATCGACCCGTTGGTCGACAACAACCCGATCACCCTGCAGGTTCTGGGCATCTGCTCGGCGCTTGCTGTGACCTCCTCCCTGAAGGTTGCGTTCGTGATGGCAATTGCCGTGACGCTGGTGACGGCTTTCTCGAGCTTTTTCATCTCGGTTATCCGCAACCATATCCCGAACAACATCCGCATCATCGTGCAGATGGTCATCATTGCGTCTCTGGTGATCCTCGTTGACCAGATCCTCAAGGCCTATGCCTTCGAGATCTCCAAGACCCTGTCGGTCTTTGTCGGGCTGATCATCACCAACTGTATCGTGATGGGCCGTGCGGAAGCCTTCGCCATGAAGAATCCCCCGGTCGCTTCGTTCCTTGACGGGGTGGGCAACGGTCTTGGCTATTCCATGATCCTGATGATGGTTGGCGTTGTCCGCGAATTGTTCGGTGCTGGCTCCCTGTTCGGCATCACCATCTTGCAGACCGTGAACAATGGTGGCTGGTATGTGCCAAATGGCATGCTGCTTCTGCCGCCAAGCGCCTTCTTCCTGATTGGTCTCATCATCTGGGCCTTCCGTACCTGGAAACCAAAACAGGTCGAAGCCCGTGAATTCAAAATCATTGAACAAGAGGGAGGCCACTAAGAATGGAAGGTCTCGTTTCTCTAGCCGTCAAGGCTGTCTTCATTGAGAACCTCGCGCTCTCTTTCTTCTTGGGTATGTGTACATTTCTGGCCGTATCCAAGAAGGTTGAAACCGCGCTTGGTCTGGGTATTTCCGTGACGGTCGTGCAGGCCATCACCGTGCCCGCCAACAATCTGATCCTGACCTACCTGTTGAATGACGGGGCTCTTTCCTGGTTGGGTCTGGGCAATGTGGATCTGCGCTTCCTTGGTCTGATTTCCTATATCGGCGTCATCGCCGCGATGGTGCAGATCCTTGAAATGATCCTCGACCGCTTCTTCCCCGCGCTCTACAACGCGCTGGGCATCTTCCTGCCACTGATCACCGTGAACTGCGCCATCTTGGGTGGCTCGCTCTTCATGGTGGAGCGCGACTACAACTTCGCTGAAGCCACCACCTACGGTATCTTCTCCGGCGTTGGTTGGGCACTGGCAATCACCGCCATGGCAGGCGTTCGCGAAAAGCTGAAATATTCTGATATCCCGGCGGGTCTTCAGGGTCTCGGCATCACCTTCATCACCGCAGGGCTGATGGCTATGGGCTTCATGGCTTTCTCCGGCGTGAAGCTGTAAGGGAGATTTAAAATGCAAGAATTTACCCTTGGCATCACGTTCTTTACCCTGATCGTGTTGGCGCTGGTGTTCCTCATCCTGTTTGCGCGGGGCCGTCTGGTTTCGAGCGGCAACGTGAACATCACCATCAATGGGGAACGGACCATCTCCGTCCCTGCCGGCGGCAAGCTGCTCGGCGTTCTGGCCGGTCAGAAGATCTTTGTTCCGTCCGCTTGTGGTGGCGGCGGTACCTGTGCGCAGTGTCGTTGTAAGGTTCTGGAAGGGGGCGGTTCCATTCTGCCAACCGAAGAAACCCACATCACCAAGCGCGAAGCCCGCGAAGGCGACCGTCTGTCCTGTCAGGTGGCCGTCAAGCAGGACATGGTCATCGAAGTGCCAGAAGAAGTCTTTGGCGTCAAAAAGTGGGAATGCACCGTCAAATCCAACGAGAATGTCGCGACCTTCATCAAAAATCTGGTGCTCGAATTGCCAGAAGGTGAAAATGTTGACTTCCGTGCCGGTGGCTACATCCAGATCGAAGCGCCTGCTCACGTCGTGAACTATTCCGATTTCGACGTCGAAGAGGAATATCGCGAGGACTGGGACAAATTCAACCTCTGGAAATTCACTTCCAAGGTTGATGAGCCAATCGAGCGCGCCTATTCCATGGCCAACTATCCGGAAGAAAAAGGCCTCATCATGCTCAATGTGCGTGTTGCATCGCCTCCTCCGGGTCAGGATCACCTGCCTCCTGGCAAAATGTCTTCCTTCATCTTCAACCTCAAGCCAGGTGACAAGGTTACCATTTCCGGTCCGTTCGGCGAGTTCTTCGCCCGCGATACCGACAAGGAAATGGTCTTCATTGGCGGTGGTGCCGGTATGGCTCCAATGCGTTCGCATATCTTCGATCAGCTCAAGCGGATCAAGACCGATCGCAAGATCACCTTCTGGTATGGCGCCCGCTCCAAGCGTGAGATGTTCTTTGTCGAGGACTTTGACCAACTGGCAGCCGAAAATCCAAACTTCGAATGGCACGTGGCTCTTTCCGACGCCCTGCCAGAGGATGATTGGGACGGTTACACCGGTTTCATTCACAATGTGCTGTATGAGCAATATCTGAAGAACCACGAGGCTCCGGAAGATTGCGAATATTACATGTGTGGTCCTCCGATCATGAACCAGTCCGTGATCAACATGCTGCTCGATTTGGGCGTGGATCGCGAAGACATCATGCTCGATGACTTTGGTGGCTAATCGCTACCGCACCGATGCAACAAAAAAGCCGGGATGGTGTCATCCCGGCTTTTTTGTTGCCAGATTTTGCTGAAAATCACGGTCGCGACTGGAAGATCATCGATCGCAGGCGTAACCGGTGAGAGGCGGCAAGTTGTGTTAGTTTCTATACATCTAGGGAGTGGCTCAACTGAGCCATATCAACGGTTGATCAGAGCCATGGGAGACCCGGAAGATAGCTGATTGGCTATCAGTTCAGGCGACAAGGTCCATCCAACTTGCTGGCATAACGCTTGATGATCGGTTCCCATTGGGGCTTTTCAGAACCGGGAAAACTGAAATAGATATGATGCACCGGCCCGCCCGTGCATCCTTCCGCCCGCAAATAATAGATCTCGTCCCCATCCCAGCCGGACAGCACAAACCAGTTGTTGCCACCCGCCTGATAGGTGATGGTCATGCCGCTTTCGAGATACAATTCGGTTAGATAGTCCCGATGATCGGCCAACCGATCGCCCGATATATTGTGCGATCCATAGACCGAAACGGTGCCGCGCAAAGACGGGTGGGAAAATCCCCGGCCATCCCCATTCGTGGGGGCCGCAGAGGCGCGAAAGTCCGCTGGCAATATGGCGGTCGTTCCAAAACGGCTGTTGCGATATTGCATATCATCAGCCAGTGCTGGACCTGAGATAAGAAGAAGCAAAGCAATCAAACGGATCATGGAACTGGCCCCCGAACACGCGCAATGAATAAGAAAGGTGCCCCCCAGATTTAACACACCAGCGCACACAAGGCGAGCAATCATGACAATGTTCGCAAGGCCTGGCTTATTTGGATGGCCCTCACGCGGCGCAAGGGTGCGCCTATCGCCCACGCATGAAGCGAGGCGGGTCGTGTTGTCAGCATTCGGGCAAATTGACTGCTAACCCGCCACAAGATAGGCCACCCGCGCGGCGCAAGGGTGCTGCAAAGCCTATCGCCCCCGCATGAAGCGAGGCGGGCCGTGTTGTCAGTATTCCGGTAGATTGACTGCTAACCCGCCACAAGATAGGCCACCCGCGCGGCGCAAGGGTGCAAAGCCTATTGCCCACGCATGAAGCGAGGCGGGTCGTGTTGTCAGCATTCCGGTAGATTGACTGCTAACCCGCCGAGCGACGTTTCCTTGTATTTCTCGTTCATGTCCTTGCCCGTCTGCCACATCGTCTTGATGCAATTATCCAGTGGAATGAAATGGCTGCCGTCGCCATGCAGGGCGAGGGAAGCAGCGGACACGGCCTTGATGGCACCAAGTCCGTTGCGCTCAATGCAGGGAACTTGCACGAGGCCTTTGACCGGGTCGCAGGTCATGCCCAGATGATGTTCAAGGGCGATCTCTGCAGCATTCTCGATCTGCTCGTTGCTGCCCCCCAGAGCGGCGCACAAGCCAGCCGCTGCCATGGCCGAGGCCGAGCCGACTTCGGCTTGACACCCAGCCTCAGCCCCCGAAATGGACGCGTTATGCTTGATCAAACCCCCGATGGCTGCAGCCGTCAGCAGAAAAATATGGATTCCCGCATCATTCGAGCCGGGGCAGTGATCACGATAATAGCGCAAGACCGAAGGCACGACACCAGCTGCACCATTGGTCGGCGCGGTTACAACCCGGCCACCTGCGGCATTTTCTTCATTCACCGCCATGGCATACACACTCAGCCAATCGTTGACCTGATGCGGCATCGCCATGTTGATGCCCCGCTGGGCTTTGAGGCGATCATGGATGAAGGTGGCGCGGCGCTTGACCAACAGCCCGCCGGGCAGCACCCCTTCCTTTGACAGGCCCCTATTCATCGTGTCAAACATGGCCTGCCACAGACGATCCAAACCTGTATCGAGTTGCTCGCGGCCGCTTTCTACTTCCTCATTGGCCCGTTTCATCTCGGCAATGGTCAGGCCCGATTTGGCCCCCATCTTCAGCATTTCGCTCGCCGATCCGAACGGATAGGGATAGCCAGCCGCGGCCTGTTCCGCATGAAGGGCATTGGGGTCGTGGCTGATCTTCTCATCCAGTTCGCTGGCCGTCACGATGAAACCGCCGCCGATGGAATAATAGGTGGAGCTGGCCAGCATCCGGTTGCCCTCGCCATAGGCCATCAGCTTCATGCCATTGGCATGGCCGGGCAGGGGCGGGCCGTAGTCAAAAATCAGATCCTCGTCCGGGTTGAAGCGCAAGCGGGAAAAGCCATCCGGTTCGATGAATTTCTGGTTGCGAACCGCCGCTTCCAAAGCTTCGGCCTGATCGGGGTCAAGGCTCTCCGGTGTCATGCCGACAAGGCCCAGTATGACCGCTCGATCCGTTGCATGGCCTTTGCCGGTAAAGGCCAGCGATCCATGCAAGGAGCAACTCACCCTTACCACGTCGCTCGCCTGAACCCCCATGAAACTGCCATCACGCAATTCTGCCATGAAGCGCAAGGCTGCATTCATTGGCCCCATCGTGTGCGACGAAGAGGGGCCAATGCCGATCTTGAAGATGTCGAAGACGGATAGGAACATCCTTGCTCCTCCCTTTTGTCGTCACATGAAAAAGCCATTCTTGGCAGGCGTCAGATACAAAACAGCCTGCCTTGGGGAACACCCCAAAAGCAGGCTGCATTCAGCTGGTTATTCTGCCGCCTCTTCGGAATAGTCTTCCATTGGCGGGCAGGTGCAGACCAGATTACGGTCGCCATAGGCATTGTCGACCCGGTTCACCGGAGGCCAATATTTATCGACCTCAAAGGCACCCGCCGGGAAGCAGCCTTGCTCGCGGCTGTAAGGGCGATCCCAGCTGCCAACCAAGTCCCGCATGGTATGGGGTGCATTCTTCAGCGGGTTGTTGTCGCGGTCGATCTTGCCGTCCTCGATATCCTGCGCTTCGCGGCGAATGTCGAGCATTGCGGCAATGAAGCGATCAAGCTCGGCCTTTGGTTCGGATTCCGTTGGCTCCACCATCAGGGTGCCTGCCACTGGCCAGCTCATGGTTGGCGCATGGAAGCCATTATCCATCAGACGCTTGGCAATATCATCCACACTGACACCGCAGCTGTCATTCAGTGGCCGCGTGTCAAGGATACATTCATGGGCCACCAGACCGTTCGCCGAGCTGTAGAGAACATTGTAGGCCTCTTTGAGGCTGGCAGCGATATAGTTGGCATTGAGGATCGCCACCTTGGTGGCTTGTGTCAGGCCTTCACCCCCCATCAAGAGGCAATAGGCCCAGCTGACCGGCAGGATGGACGGTGAGCCAAAGGGCGCAGCCGAAACCGGTCCAATGGTGGCATCTCGCTCCGGATGACCCGGCAGGTAAGGGGCGAGATGGGCCTTGACCCCAATCGGCCCCATGCCCGGACCGCCGCCCCCATGGGGAATGCAGAAGGTCTTATGCAGGTTCAAGTGGCTGACATCACCGCCAATATCGCCCGGACGGGCAAGGCCCACCATGGCATTCATGTTGGCGCCGTCAATATAGACTTGCCCGCCATGTTCATGGGTGATGGCGCAGATGTCCTGAACCGCCTCCTCAAACACCCCGTGAGTGGATGGATAGGTGATCATGCAGGCCGCCAGCTCATTGGCATGTTTCTCAGCCTTGGCTCGGAAATCCTCGACATCAATGTCACCATTGTCGGCGGACTTGACCGGAATGACCTTCCAGCCCGCCATCTGGGCGGATGCCGGGTTGGTGCCATGGGCCGAGGTTGGGATCAGGCAAATATTGCGATGCCCTTCGCCACGCGCCACATGATAGTTGCGAATGGTGATCAGGCCGGCATATTCCCCTTGTGCGCCAGAGTTTGGCTGTTGGGAAATCGCGTCATAGCCGGTCGCCTGACAAAGCTTGTCATTCAGATCATCGATCATTTCCTTGTAGCCAAGGGCCTGATCTTCGGGCACGAATGGATGCAGGTTGGCAAATTCCGGCCAGGTCACCGGGATCATTTCGATCGTCGCATTGAGCTTCATGGTGCAGGAGCCAAGCGGGATCATGGCCCGGTCAAGTGCCAGATCGCGGTCGGCGAGGCGACGCATATAGCGGGTGATTTCGGCTTCTGCGCGATTGAGATGGAAAATCGGATGGGTCAGATAGTCCGTCTCACGCAGATTGGCGGTCGGCAGACGATATTCCACATCCTCGATCCGCTCATGCTCCACCGCGCCATAGGACAGATCGCCACCAAAGCTCTTCCAGACCGCTTCCACGGTTTCCGGTCGGGTCTGCTCGTCAAGGCTGATGCCGATCTTTGTCTCACCGATCTTGCGCAGATTGATGCCATTGGACACGGCGGCATTGAGGATGACACCCTGTAAGGCACCAACTTCCACAGTCAAAGTGTCAAAGAAGACATCCGGCTCCGGATTGAAACCGAGTTTCTGAAGCCCACTGGCCAGACGCACAGTCATCCGGTGGACATACTGGGCGATGGCCTTGATGCCTTCGGGACCATGATAGACCGCATACATCGAGGCGATCACGGCCAACAGGGCCTGCGCCGTGCAGACGTTGGAATTGGCTTTTTCGCGGCGGATATGCTGCTCGCGGGTTTGGAGCGACAGGCGATAAGCCTTGCGACCACGCGCGTCGATGGACACCCCGATGATCCGGCCCGGCATCGAGCGTTTGAAGGCATCACGGCAGGACATATAGGCTGCGTGCGGGCCACCATAGCCAAGCGGCACGCCAAAGCGCTGGGTTGAGCCAACGGCAATGTCTGCGCCCATTTCACCCGGTGACTTCAGCAAAGCCAGCGCCAACGGATCGGCAATCACGATACCAAGGGCCTTGTTGTCATGCAGCTGGGCAATCAGACCGGTGAAATCGCGCACATGGCCATAGGTGCCGGGATATTGGAAGATCGCACCAAAGACTTCGGATGGGTCGAGATCGTCAGGATTACCAACTTTGACCTCAATGCCCAGTGGCTCGGCACGGGTCTCGACAACGGCGATATTCTGCGGATGGCAATTCTCGTCCACGAAGAAAATGTTGGCTTTGGATTTGGAGGCGCGTTTGGCCATGGTCATGGCTTCGGCAGCTGCGGTCGCTTCATCAAGCAGAGAGGCGTTGGCAATTTCCAGACCCGTCAGGTCTGACACCATGGTCTGGAAGTTCAACAAGGCTTCCAGACGGCCCTGACTGATTTCCGGCTGGTATGGGGTATAAGCGGTATACCAGGCCGGATTTTCCAGAATGTTGCGCAGGATCACAGGTGGTGTAGCGGTGCCATAATAGCCCTGACCGATCAACGGGGTAAGGATCTTGTTCTTCGAGGCCACCTTGCTCATGTGATGCAGGGTGTCGCGTTCGCTCAGCGCCGGACCCCAATGCAGCGGTTCCTTCTGACGGATGGAGGAGGGCACGGTCGCGTCAATCAGCGCATCAAGGTCGGAATAGCCAATCACCTTGAGCATCGCTTCCATTTCTTTCGGGGAAGGGCCGATATGGCGTCGATTGGCGAAATCATAGGGGGCATACCGGGTTGGTTTGAAGGTCATCGCGCGCTCCTCGCTTCGTGCACCAACCAAATGTGGTGCATCGCGGCTGCATTGCAGCCAGTCTCATCCATTGCGGACAGACCTTTGCGCGCCATGAGGGTCAATCATGCCGGTGTGATGGACCCTAGAAAACACCCCGTGCAAACGGGGTCACGCTGCGGACTGTCACTTAAGTTTCTTATAGGGGAAATTTCCATCATAGGCAATAATGTGATATAGACTAAACAGTCCGACCGGGATGAAACACACCTTTTTCCGTCCTGAAAAGCGAAAAGACGCTGAAGATAACCAAAGCAACGGCAAGCATTGTGCCACCTTGCGCTGTTGAATGTTGGCAAGCAGGACGGTGAGTCGGATTTCAAGGATCGGCTGGCAAAGAAGGTCGAAAGCAAAAAGAGAGGGACGTTCGATATGGGTGATCTGGAACGCGGTGAACAAGGCGCTGTTGAAAGCCTGCAAAATGATATCAGCGTTACCGAAAGCCTGCCGGGCGCGGTCGGCCCAGCCGGGGCCACAGCACCACAGGCACCGGGCCTCAATGAGTTGGGCCAACTGGTGCGCGAGGCCCGCAAGAAAAAGGGCTGGACGCTGGAGGAAACCGGCCGCCATGCAGGCATTGGTCGCTCTACCCTGTCAAAAATCGAAAATGGCCAGACAAGCCCCGGCTTTGAAATCGTTCGCCGCCTTACCCGCTCATTGGAGCTGGAAACCCCGAACCTGTTTCTTCAATCGGGAACCAGTGACCTGTCCGGCCGCCGTGACGTGACCCGCACGGGTGAGGGGGAGCCAAAAGTAACCGCCACCTACAGCCATGAACTGCTGTGCAACGAGTTGACCAGCAAATCGATGCTGCCCTATATCAGTACCATCAAGGCACGAGATATCTCTGACTTCGGCGACTGGATTCGACATCGCGGCGAGGAATTCATGTATGTTCTTTCCGGTGAGCTCGAATTGCATACCGAGCATTATCGTCCGCTGGCCATGAAAGCTGGCGACAGCGTCTATTATGACAGCGGCATGGGCCATTGCTGTGTCTCCATCAGCAAACAGGATGCCGTTGTACTATGGGTGAGTTTGGAAAGATGAAGATAAGACCCGCAACAGTGGCAGATGCCCCCACCATCACAGCCATCTATAATGATCTGGTCGATACCAGCACCGCGATCTGGAAGACCAAGCTTTTTACCATTGAGGATCGTATCGCCTGGATCAAGGCGCGCAATGACAAAGGTTTCCCGGTTCTGGTTGCTGAATTGCCCGACGGTCAAGTCGCAGGCTTTGCCACCTATGGCCCCTGGCGGGACGGTGACGGCTATTGCCACACGGTGGAGCACAGTGTTCATGTAGCACCTGACTATCGCGGGCAGGGGATCGGCAAAACTTTGCTGACCGCACTGATCGACTATGCCAAAGGCACCGATCTGCATGTGCTGATTGCGGGAATCGAGGCCGAAAACCATGCCTCCATCAAGCTCCATGCCAAACTTGGATTCATTCAATGCGGCTCCATGCATGAAGTTGGCACCAAATTCGGTCGCTGG
>CAXXSO010000020.1:0-79788 GCA_963676965.2 uncultured Cohaesibacter sp. | reverse complement strand
CAGTTGCCCCAGGTGGTTCTTATCAGTATATCTTCGACGTAGCTTTTGAGTAAGGCGCATAGCTTTGGCTTCGGCGTGGCAACAGCTCCCAACAATGGTGCCTATGACGAACGCTGTAATCAAAAGACCAAATTTTGTCATCACAAATCAAGTAGTGCCAAAGGTCGCTGTGCATGGCGACCCCTTTGCGGCCAAAAAGGTGAACTTATGACGGCTTCCGCTTCAGGACTCCCATTTGACGATATCCTCGACCTTGTACAGAAAATGCCCCCGGCCGATGAAGACGTGCGTGCGAAGGTACGTGCACGCAATGACATTCTGACAAAGCCGCTTGGTGCATTGGGCCGTCTGGAAGAATTGGCTGAATGGACCGCTGTGTGGCAGCGCAATGCAGAGCCGGCCATCAATCGTCCGCTCGTCGCTGTATTTGCCGGCAACCATGGTGTGAACAAACACAATGTCTCCGCTTTCCCAGTCGAGCTGAACCAGCTGATGGTGCAGGCATTCTCGTCTGGTGGTGCAGGCATCAACCAGATTTGCCTGACCAATGACATCGGCCTTAAAGTCTATGATCTGGCGCTTGAGCATCCCTCGGGCGACATCACGGTTGAGCCAGCGCTCAGCGAGAAGGACTGTGCAGCCACCATCGCCTATGGCATGGAAGCCGCTGCTGGCGGTCCGGATCTGATTTGCCTTGGGGAAATGGGCATTGGCAACACCACCATCTCTGCTGCCCTGTTTGCGGGTCTGTTTGGTGGCACCGGGGAAGATTGGGTTGGTCGTGGTTCAGGTGTCGATAATGAAGGTGTCCAGCGCAAAATCGATGCAGTCGATAAGGCGCTTGAAACCCATAAGGATTATCTCGACAAACCCCTTGAAGTCCTGCGCCGACTGGGCGGTCGCGAATTTGCTGCCATGGTTGGGGCCGTGATTGCGGCGCGCTATCAGAATATCCCGGTCATTGTTGATGGCTTCAACACCACCGCAGCTGTCGCTGTGCTCTATAAGCTCGACCCGAGCACTCTGGATCACTGCATCTTCTCTCACGCCTCTGCGGAAGGCGCGCATCGAAATGCCTTGGACAAGATGGGCAAGACCGCCCTGTTTGATCTTGGCTTGCGTCTGGGTGAGGGCACCGGGGCTGCCATTGCGGCCAATATCGTCAAGACCGCCTGCAACCTGCATACCGGCATGGCGACCTTTGACCAGACCGGCGTAGAGGCACCAGAGCCTGTCTGATTTGGTGGAGCGCCTCGCGCCCATATGCGATAACAAAAAAGCCGGGCAATGGCCCGGCTTTTTCATATTCAAACTTGATCGGGGAGCAGTCTGCTCCAGACCCTAACCTGCGCGCTGCAGCTGGATGCGAGAGCGCTTCGCGTTTGAAGGCGTGACATCCATCACGCGGGCAGGTGGGAAGTTTGCCGTCACCTTGGTGCCTTTGCGCAAAACGGACTGCAAGTCAAAGCTGCCATCATGCATTTCAACCAACGCCTGAACGATGGAAAGACCAAGGCCGGACCCTTCTTCTGCGCTCTGGATTGCAGCAGAGCCTTGCCCAAAGGCGCTCAGAACGGTTGAGATTTCGTCCTCAGGAATGCCCGGACCATTGTCTTCCACGGCAATATACTGGCCGCCATTCTCGGTTCTGTGGACGGAAAGGATGATGGTCCCTCCCTTTGGTGTGAACTTCACCGCATTTGTCAGAAGATTGAGCGTGATTTGGCGGATCGCCCGTTCATCGGCCCAAACCTTCGGCAGGTTATTCTGAATATCGAGCTTGATGGTGATGTCTTTCGCCCGGGCCCGCAACCGGAGCAGATTCTCGCAATCCTCGGCTACATAGGCCAGCGTCACGGCTTCTTCATTGAGTTTGTAACGCCCCGCTTCAATGCGTGACAAATCGAGAATTTCGTTGATCAGATTGAGCAAATGGGATCCGGAGGAATGAATGTCGCCGACATATTCCTTGTATTTGTCATTGGGCAACGGTCCCAGAACCTCATTTTGCATGATTTCTGAAAAGCCGAGGATCGCGTTCAGCGGCGTGCGCAATTCGTGGCTCATGGTCGCAAGGAACCGACTCTTGGCGGTGTTGGCTTCCTCTGCCTGTCGTCTCGATTCATCACTCACCGCCTTGGCCTGTTCCAGCTCGGAGATCAGAAAATCTTTTTCCATTCGGAAGTTTAGCATCGCCAGAGTGGAAGAATAAAGCCGCTTTGACAGGCTGAGAAAGAAGAGCATGGCCCCGATCGACATCAGCGACAGGGTGGTATCGATCATCTCCACATTGATCGATGCCTCAAACACGATAATGGTTGAAATCGGCAGGGCGCCCACCCACACCGCAGCGGGAATGGAAAAAGACAACATGGTCGTCATCGCGACCACCACCAGCATGATGGCAAAGTGATATTCCGCCAGATAGGCAGGGTCCTTGGTCGTCGGCAAGATCAAAATGCTGGCCCAAACAATCCCTGACACGGCTTCCCAGACCAGAAACCGCTTGTTCCAGCTTCCAAGATCCACATCATCGGCCGGCAATTTTTCAAATCGGCGCGCCAGCAGATACATGATCCTGTGCACAAGCAAAGCAGCCAGAACCCAGAGCAGGGAATGGGCAGGGTCGGCCCAGAGTGTCGAGATCGCTCCGGCCGTCAACAACAGCAGCGGAACAGCCATATGCGCGGACGTGTGGTTCTGCGCATACATCATCAACAATTCGTGGCGGAAGGAAAGACGATAGCCGCCTTCGCTATTCAGCTGCTCGCGGACATCATGCACAGTACGCAAAACCGCACGCCGACGAGCCGCCCGTGCACTGTTGCCTTCGGCATCTTTTTTTGACCGTTTGCTGGCTGTTACACCGGCCATGGTTGACGTCCCCTAAATCAACAAGCTGTAATTCTCTCGGCATTCTTACAAATTTGTCTTAAAAAGCCGCTGATGAAGGTGGTTAATGAATGGTAAAATCGATAAATCTTAAAAGCGAACACAGTGCGATATCTGGCGGATTTCTGCCACTTTTCAGCAAACGTCCCTTCGGGGTCTTCTGCAAAAATTTGGGCTTGGTGCAAGGGCGGTTATGAAATGAGATCCAAAGAAAACGTCATTAACATATTGGCTGAAAAGATAGCCGCATGTCGCCTATGTCGCGATGACCCCAAGGGCAAGCCCTTGCCTCATGAACCACGACCTGTTGTTCGACTGTCTTCAACGGCACGCATTTGCATCGCGGGTCAGGCTCCCGGCAATCTCGTCCACCAGACAGGCATTCCCTTCAATGATCCGTCAGGAGACCGCTTGCGAGACTGGATGGGGGTGGATCGAGACATCTTTTATGACCAGAGCCGAATAGCCATCGTTCCGATGGGATTTTGCTTTCCCGGTTATGATGTGAGAGGCGGCGATCTGCCACCGCGCAAGGAATGTCGAGCCCACTGGCATGATCAAATCTTTGCGGCCATGCCGCAAATTCGTTTGATCCTCGTGATCGGACAATATGCCCATCATTATCATCTGCGCGATCGGCGTCGCGCAAGCCTGACCGAAACCGTTCGCAATGCCCCGTCCTATTGGCAGGAAGGTGGGCGCCCGAACTATCTGCCCCTGCCGCATCCTTCCTGGCGAAATACTGGCTGGCTGAAACGAAATCAGTGGTTCGAAGACGATATTTTGCCGCTGTTGCGGTCCGAAGTGTCTAAGATTTTGTCCGATAGTGTCTGAAATGATTTACTACACTCAGAGGCATTCACAAAAAGGTGAGGTATATCACCCATAGGTGGAGCTTGAAAATAGAATAGACTTGCTCTAAATTGCCTATTTAGAACAATGAGAAGAATTTTTTTGCATCTGATCCTTGTTGTATGTCGCTTGGATCAAGAGCGCTGATTGGGGACAAAACTCCATGCTGGACCGGTTGGACCGCCGTATCCTTCAGATATTGCAGGAAGATGCAACGATGCCTGTTGCAGAGATAGGCCGTCGTGTCGGCCTGTCAACAACCCCATGCTGGCGCCGCATCCAGAAAATGGAAGAAGAGGGCGTCATCACGGGCCGCGTGGTGTTGCTTGATCCCGAAAAGGTCAATGCGAAGGTGACGGCCTTTGTGGCGGTGACCACCAACGAACATTCCGCCGACTGGCTCAAACGATTTGCCGATGTCATCCGCGATTTTCCCGAAGTGGTAGAGTTTTATCGCATGGCAGGCCAGGTTGATTATCTGTTGCGCGTGGTGGTGCCGGACATCGATTCCTACGACACTTTCTACAAAAAACTCATCTCGCGCATTGAAGTGGGCGATATTTCCACTACATTTGCTATGGAACAGATAAAATACACGACGGCCTTGCCGCTGAATTATCTGCCGGAAAAAGAATCACGCTGATCGCTTCCTCTGACCTTCTTGCGACACAAGACAGGAACATCGGCAAAAAAGAAAAACCCGCGCTATCCGAGCGCGGGTTTTCTTTTATATCAAGGCTATATCGCGAAATGCTAAGGCAGATCAGGCTCTACTTGTTGTCAAGCAGGGTGATCAGGGATGAAGTATCCCAGCGATTGCCACCCTGCGCCTGCACTTGGCTGTAGAATTGATCGACAATCGAGGTGATCGGCAGGTGAGCGCCGTTGGCGCGTGCTTCATCGAGCACGATGGACAAGTCCTTGCGCATCCAGTCTACCGCAAAGCCATAGTCAAATTTGCCCGCAGCCATGTTGGAGGCACGGTTTTCCATTTGCCACGAGCCAGCAGCGCCCTTGGAAATCACGTCGACCACCGCGTCAACATCAAGACCCGCCTGTTTGGCGAAATGCACACCCTCGGACAGGCCTTGAACCAATCCGGCAATGCAAATCTGATTGACCATCTTGGTCAGCTGACCTGCACCAACCGGCCCCATCAGGCCAACCATTCGGGCATAGCACTCAATCACTGGCTTGGCTTTGGCAAACACCGCCTCGTCGCCGCCACACATCACGGTGAGAACGCCGTTCTCTGCGCCTGCCTGACCACCGGAAACCGGGGCATCAATGAAGCCGACGCCTTGCGCATGCGCGACTTCAAACAATTCCCGCGCCACCTGAGCGCTTGCGGTGGTGTTGTCGATGAAGGTCGAACCGTCCGCCATGCTGGCAAAAGCGCCGTCATCACCGATGGTTACCTCACGCAAATCATTGTCATTGCCAACGCAGCAGAACACAAACTCCGCACCTTTGGCCGCTTCCGCCGGGGTCGCCGCGAAAGTGCCGCCATGCTCGGCAACCCATTGCTCGGCCTTTGCCGTGGTGCGGTTATAAACGGTGACCTCGTGGCCGCCTTTGTTTTTCAGATGCGCGGCCATTGGATAGCCCATGACGCCCAGACCGAGAAAAGCAACTTTTGCCATAAATTTAGTCTCCACTATGATCGGCCAGACCCTTGTTTATCGGGGAAGGACGGCCAAAACGAAAAGGGTGGCATCAAGCCACCCTCTCAACAGTATGATCAACCGGCGATTTTCGAGAAATCGGCAACCGTCAGCGTGGTGTTGCGAATGTGAGTCAGCATCCGCAGGCGATTGGTGCGAACGTCTGCGCGCTCGTCATTCACCAGCACCTTTTCAAAGAAAGCATCCACTGGTTCACGCAGGGTTGCAAGAGCGGTCATCGCCGCTTCGAAATTCTCTGCTGCAACGGCGTCTTCTGCCGCCACGCGGGCCTTTTCGATGGCGCTGGCCAAAGCAATCTCTTCCGCCTCATGCAAATGCGCCCCTTCGATAGGGCCGTCAAAGCGCGCATCGGATTTCTTCTCTTCAGCACGCAGGATGTTGGCCGCACGGCGATACCCAGCCAGCAAGTTGGCACCGTCATCGTTCGCAAGGAACGAACCGAGCGCCTCAACGCGCTTGGCAATCATCAGAATATCGTCCTGACCACCAAGAGCGAAGACCGCATCCAACAGGTCATGCCGGGCCCCTTTGTCTTTGAGATGCACGCTCAGGCGATCGGCAAAGAAGGACAGCAGATCTTCCGACTGAGCAAAGCCTTCCCGCGCTGTGGCGAAGATATTCTCAAGCGACAGACGGATCTGGTTGGTTTCAAGAATGCGGATCACACCAAGAGCGGCACGACGCAGCGCAAACGGATCTTTCGAACCGGTTGGCTTTTCGTCAATCGCCCAGAAACCAGTCAGGAGATCAAGCTTGTCCGCCAGAGCAACTGCAATGGAGACCGGATTGGTCGGCACGTCGTCAGATGGACCCTGCGGCTTGTAATGCAGCTCGATGGCTTCAGCGACAGAAGGATCTTCCTTCTGGGCAATCGCATAATAGCGCCCCATCAAACCTTGCAATTCCGGGAATTCAAACACCATGTCGGTGACCAGATCGGCCTTGGCCAACTGTGCCGCACGGGCCGCCAGCTCAGGATCCGCTCCAACCAAAGGAGCCAAAGCCTTTGACAGGGCCACAAGTCGGTTTACCCGTTCGCTCTGGGTGCCGAGTTTTTCATGGAAGACCATGGCGTCGAGGCGACCAAGACGGGCTTCAAGACCATTTTTCAGATCGGTTTCCCAGAAGAATTTGGCATCCGACAGGCGCGCCCGAACTACCTTTTGGTTCCCCGCTACAATCGTGTCGCCACCATCGGTCGCAATCAGGTTGGAGACCAGGATGAATTTGTTCGACAACTTGCCTGTTTTGGCGTCTTTCAGAACGAAACATTTCTGATGCTCACGGATCGAGGTCTGGATAACCTCATCGGGCATATCAAGAAACACCTCGTCAAAGGCACCCATCAGGACCGTTGGCCATTCAACGAGACCTGCCACCTCTTCGAGCAGACCTGCATCTTCAACAAGTTCCAGTCCTTGCGCGAAGGCAAGCGTCTTGGCGTCGTTAAAGATGATCTCCTTGCGCTCGTCGAGATCGAGAATGACCTTGCGCTCTTTGAGGCCTGCTTCATAATCGTCGAACCGCTTGACCGCAAAGCTCTCACGCCCATGGAAGCGGTGGCCTTGGGTGCTGTTGCCGCTGTCGATGCCTTCAATCGAGAAATGGATCACCTCGGACACGTCGCCATCAACAGCGAGGCTGCAGAGGATCGAATGCAACGGGCGAACCCAGCGCAGAGCCCCTTCGCCCGCCTGACCCCACTTCTGGCTCTTCGGCCAAGGGAATTTGCGCACCACATCAGGCACCAGATCGGTGATGATGGCCTCGGCCTTGCGGCCCGGCTTGTTGATCACCGCGACATAGAAATCGCCTTTTTTCGGATCGGACTGGATGGTTGCATCATCGATGGAGGCAAGCCCCGCACCGCGCAGGAAACCTTCGAGCGCCTTTTCAGGTGCCCCAACGCGTGGTCCCTTGCGCTCCTCGGAAATGTCCGGGGAAGCCGCGCTCAGGCCGACAATATTCAGAGCCAGACGGCGCGGGGTGGCATAGGCGCGTGCGCCCTCATAGGTCAAACCGGCATCCACCAGACCCCCGGTGATCAGTTTTTTCAAATCTTCGGCAGCGCGGCGTTGCATCCGGGCCGGGATTTCTTCGGAAAAAAGCTCAAGCAGAAGGTCTGGCATGGTCGTCTCTAATTCGAAAAGAAAAGGAAGTGTTTCGGGTGTTTGCTCTAGCAAGATGCCGGTCAAAAGTCACTGATAAAATGGCATTCTGACAAAAGAGGGGGCATGACGCCCCCAAAATGTTGCAGCCGCTGTGAACGGAGCCTAGTTGCCATCGCGCCGTAAATGGCGGGTCAGGCGATGCTCCAGTATATCCCACAGCCTTCGCATGACTTCGACAAAGAGCAGATAGAAGATCGCCGCATAGATATAGGCCTGAAAATCATAGGTCTGGGAGAAGGCGCGACGGGTTTCGCCCATCAGGTCATAGACCGAAATGATCGACACCACAGCCGAGCCCTTGACCATCAGGATGATCTCGTTGCCGTAAGGGCGCAAAGCAACGATCAGTGCCTGCGGCAGGGTGACCTTGAAGAAGGTGACGAGTCTGGGCAGGCCAAGGCTCATCGCCCCTTCGATCTGGCCGCGTGGCACATTCATCACCGCCCCACGCAAAATCTCTGCCTGATAGGCCGCAGTGTTGAGCGTGAAAGAGAGAAGGGCAATCGACCAGCTGTCTCGGAACAGCCACCACATATTGATATCCTGCCAGAAATGACGGAACTGGCCAAAGCCATAATAGAGCAGGAACAGCTGTGCCAGCAAAGGCGTGCCGCGGAAGAAATAGATGTAGCCAAAGGAGATCTTGTTCAGCAGCTTGTTCTTGGTCATCCGGCCATAGGCCAGAGGCAAGGACAGAATGCCCCCAAGAATGAGCGAACTGATGACCAGCTCCAGCGTCGTCCGGAAGCCTTTGATATATTTCGGCGCATAGCGGGAAACATAATCCGGGTCATAGGAGCTATAGAGGAACCAGACAATGCCGGCGAAAAACAGGATCCAGGCAATAAGGAAGAACAAACCGATGGAGCGCGACCAGGTGATCAGATCACCGCGCACATCCTCCGGACGGGGGCGGCCTTCCAGCATGCTCGGGGCGATATAGGCTTGGCTCTTCATGACCGCACCTCCCCGCGACGCACGCGTTTCTCGATCTTTTCAAGACCGATGGAGGACAGGAAGGTCAGCGCCAGATAGATGACGCAAGCCAGCGTGAAAAACAGGAAAGCTTCCTTGGTATTGCGCGCCGCAAGTCCGGTCTGGCGCATCGTGTCGGCCAGACCAATGACCGAGACCAGCGAGGTTTCCTTGAGCAAAATCAGCCACAGGTTCGACAGGCCGGGCAGAGCCAGCTTGATCAATTGCGGCAGGATCACCAGACGCATGGTTTTGAACCACGACAAGCCCAGCGCATTGGCACCTTCATACTGGCCCTGATTGATACCCTTGAAGGCGGAAAGAAAAACTTCGCTCGAATAGGACGCAAAGACGAAAGACAGGGCGATCATCCCGGCAATGAAGCTGTTCACTTCAACCTGAATGCCAAAGACCTTCTGGAACAGCAGATTGATGAGGATTTGACCGCCATAATAGACGATAAACAGGGTCAGGAGTTCTGGCAGGCCGCGAAAAATCGTCGTGAAGATCTTGGCTGAATTTCTAACCGTAGGTTCTTTGGCATTGATGCCCATGGCGAGAAGAAAACCAAACATCAGGCCGAAGGGCAGGGTCGCCAGACCCAAAGAAACCGTAATCCAGATCCCCGATGCTATTTCGTCTCCCCAGCCTGTTGGACCGAAGGACAAAAGCGCTAGATAGTCCGTCATCTACTGCTTACCTACACTTAAAAGCCCGGCGGCAAGCCGCCGGGCGGAATGATCGGAAATGGCTCCAATCAGTCGCCATAAACGTCAAATGGGAAATACTTGTCGTTGATTTCTTTGTATTTGCCATTTGCACGGATTGCCGCAATCGCTTCGGAGAATTTGTCTGCCAGCTCGGTGTCGCCCTTGCGAACCGCAATGCCTGCACCCTCACCATTGATTTTTGGATCAGATTTCAGAGGGGTAAGGATCTTGCAGCATGCACCATCATCGGATTTCAGCCAGTCGGTCAGAACGATGATGTCATCGATAACAGCGTCAAGGCGGCCAGCCTGCAGGTCGAGCTTGTATTCGTCAGCAGTCGGATACAGTTTCAGCTCGATGCCATCCAGCTTCTTCTCGGCATATTCCGAGTGAGTGGTGGACGACTGAGCACCAATCAATGCGCCTTTGAGCGATTCTGCAGAAGCATCTTTCAGCTTGGAATCCTTGGCCACAGCCAGCGCTGGTGGGGTGTTGTAGTATTTCTTGGAGAAGTCGACTTTCTTCAGACGATCAGGGGTGATCGACATGGACGCGATGATCGCGTCGAACTTGTTGGCAATCAGAGCAGGGATCATGCCATCCCAATCCTGAACAACAAACTCGCATTCGACTTTCATTTCCTCACACAGGGCGTTCGCCATATCAATGTCGAAACCGACCAGCTTGCCATCTGCGGTGAGGGTGTTGAATGGAGGATAGGCACCCTCGGTGCCGATACGGACTTTGTCTGCAGCCTGTGCGCCACCGGCAGCGAACATGACAACTGCTGCGGTGATTGCGATTTTCTTCAAGAGACGCATTGGTTTCTCCCTCTTGCCTCATGCTTCGCGCGATCTCATCATGACAATTGAGCATGATGGTCGGCACGATCTGGACCTGTTACAGGTTCCTATCTTTGCGCGGCTTGCCCGCGTGGGCAGCATATTCCCACTATTTTCGGCAAGTTGACAACAGGCAATGCGTCAAAATTCGTTTCACAGTCGAAATCCATTCATTTTCCCCAAAATTTCGGAAGAAAAATGCGTGCGATTTGGGCGTTGCGGAACGATGTGCGGAATAGGGTCTAGGGGCGGTGAAAGAGGTAGGCCGTCAATTTGCCAAGACTGATCAAAAAGGTGTCAGAATGATCATTCTTTGGGCAAAATGATGCGACATTCTGGCTCTGAATATCTACAGATATTCGGGCTTTCATAGGGTGAGATTCTGTTTTTGGATACAAAAAACCGGGTATCAAGTGATACCCGGTTCTGGTGTCTTCAGTTATTCGCCGCCATAGACGTCAAAGTCGAAATATTTGGCGTTGATTTCCTGATATTTTCCGTTGGCACGCAAAGCAGCAATGGCAGCGCTGAATTTGTCAGCCAGCTCTTTGTTGCCTTTTTTGACCGCGATGCCTGCGCCATTGCCGTGAATTTCCGGCACCGGCGTGATTGACATCAGGATCTTGCAACAGGCGCCTTCCTTAGACTTCACCCATTCGGACAGAACAACGATGTCATCCACCACACCATCCAGACGGCCCGATTCCAGGTCGAGCTTATATTCGTCTGGCGTTGGATAGAGGCGCAAATCGATGTCGGCGATTTTCTTCTCGGCAAAGTCGGCGTGGGTGGTAGAGACCTGCGCACCAATCGACAGGCCTTTGAGCTCGTCGAGGCTTTCGCCCTTCAACTTGCTTTCTTTCAGCACAGCGATCGCCGCTGGGGTGTTGTAGTATTTCTTCGAGAAATCAACCTTTTTCAGGCGATCTTCGGTGATGGACATGGAGGCGACAATGGCGTCGATCTTGCCAGCCATGATAGCCGGAATCATGCCGTCCCAATCCTGCATGACAAATTTGCACTCGACCTTCATTTCGGCGCAAAGGGCGTTGGTGATATCAACGTCAAAGCCGACCAGCTTGCCGTCAGAGGTCAACTGGTTGAAGGGAGGATAAGCGCCGTCGATGCCGATGCGGATCGGCTCATCCGCCTGTGCGGACAGGGTTGCAGCGGCGAGCAGGGAAGCAGCAGCGAGGATGGTTTTTGTGATTTTCATTATCATAGAATCCCGATTTTGGGTTCGGCCAATCAGGCCAGGCAGATTGCGAAAGCGTGGACAGGCGAAAAGCGCTCTGAGGCGCTCCTACCAAGGTGGTGACGCACGGTCTCGCGCTGCCCTCTCATCGACCAAAATTGCCTATTTGACAAGCAAACTGACGATTTGCAGGCGGGTTCATCGATCAGATTTGACAAATTTGTGGTGGATCTTGGCAATTTGCTCACATCGGTGGCCTGATCCGTCTATTTGCCAACCGGCCCCAACTGCATCTTGTTGATAATGAAATCCGCAATTTCACGCACGTTATCCAGATCAAATTCCGGCAAATTATGCGGATTGGCCACAGCACCCACGGCATCGCTGGCAATGGCGACGATGGCATCTTCATCCGGTGAAAGCGGGGTCTGGCGTTTGGCGTCTGCGCGACGCACTTCGATCTTGGGAAAGGGCTCTTTCTTGTAGCCTTCCACCATCACCAGATCGCACGGGGCGAAGTGAGGCAGGATGTCTTCAAGAAAGGGTTCTTCATCCTCCACATCCCTGCATTCATGCATGAAGGCCCAGCGCGAACCTGCCGCCACCAGAGCCACCTCATGGGAGCCAGCCTCGCGATGGCGAAAACTGTCAGTGCCGGGCTTGTCGATATCGCAGGCATGATGGGCATGCTTGACCGACGAAATGCGATAGCCACGTGCGCTCAAATTTTCAATCAGGCGGGTGACAAGGGTGGTCTTGCCGGAATTCTTCCAACCGGTGACCCCGAACACCTTGTGCCCGTACCAGACAAAGGGCGCTTCATGGTTGCTGACGAGTTGATCCTCTGTTGTCATCATTTCTATCCTTGTGCCAGTTCCTTGAGGGCTGACGCAATCGCCTCGGCCACCGGAACATCGTCTGCTTGATTGACATTGAAGAACGGATCGATCTCGATCTCGTCAATGACAAAACCTGAAAAATGCGCATGGCTACAGGTCTGGCTTTCCGCCCAGAGGCGGGCCTTGCGTTCGCCAGATGCGAGAAACGCCTCCAGATCATCCGCCAGAGCAATCGGCCAGAGACCAAAGGTCGGATGCACCCGCTCGCCGGACTGCGCCAGGACAATTGAAGGGTCTGGTCCGCCCATTGCCATGATGAAACGGTCCACAAGCGTGTCTGGAAAGAAAGGCGTATCCACCGCAACCGAGGCGATCCAGAAATATTCCGGGGCATTCGACTCAGCCCACCGCATTGCCGACAGGATCCCCGAGAGGGGCCCGGCATGGTCGGCCAACAGATCGGGAATCACGGCCCATTCAGCGCCGAAGCGAACCTCACCATCATGGCCACTGACCACGACTTTGCCCACCTGCGGCTGAAGGCGTTTGGCGCAGCGGGCCAGCATGGTCTCGCCGCCTATCTCGATCAACGCCTTGTCCTCTCCACCCATTCGTGAGGATTTGCCACCTGCCAGCACGACCCCAAGGGCCCTGTGCGCCCAGCGATTGCGTGCCAGAGCGGGATCGCCGTCAAAGGCGGCCAATTGTCCGGCCAGATCCATCGCTTTGCGATCCAGGGCCTCAAGCCGTTCCTTTTCGCTTGTCATGTTTTTATCCTTCCACCGGGCGCTTGGCCTTTTGGTCTGACTGTTTGTCTTTGCAAACCTTGTGACTATAATCAAGCCTTCCCTTGAGGCTCAGCTTGAAGTCCTGCCAGAATGTCATGAAAGTGACCCGAGCCTGTGAGAGGCAGCGACAAATCGCCCATCTCGCCTTGACCTTCAGTGTGTTAAGCGCCAGCTATGAGCGATAGGGTCGACAGGATCCACGATCGGAGCTGCCACTTTGCGCGGCTCCGTCCTTTGAACAAAAAAGGCCACCGCACGTGTTTTGGAAAAACAAGAAAGACCCAGCCCCGAGCAAAGACGCCATTCTGGCAACCCTCAAAGAGATCAAGGTTGCCGACGGAAGCAATGATCTGGTTTCCGCCAAGATGGTTTCCGAGATTTTCATCAAGGACGGAACGGTGATCTTTTCGCTCAATGTCGAGGCCGATAAGGCCGAGGCGATGGAGCCGGTGCGCCAACAGGCCGAACGGGCGGTATTGGCCATGCCGGGCGTGGAAAAGGCCATGGTCGCCCTGACCGCTGAACGCAAGCCCGGCTCGGGATCTGCGGCGCAGCAGTCAAAGCCGACCCCAAAACCAGCCCAGCAACCGAAACAACGCCCAAAAGGTGGCGGTTCGCGGATCAATGTTGAAGGGGTGCGCCATATTGTTGCCGTCTCTTCCGCCAAGGGCGGGGTTGGCAAATCCACCTCAGCGGTCAATCTGGCGCTTGGGCTAAAGGCCAACGGCTTGAAGGTCGGCATTTTGGACGCCGACATTTATGGTCCGTCCATTCCGCGTCTGCTAGGCATTACAGACAAGCCCGAAATGATCGAAGGCACCCGCACTCTCAAACCGATGCAAGCCTATGGCATTGTGGCCATGTCGATTGGCTTTCTGGTTGAGGAAGACACCCCGATGGTCTGGCGCGGCCCGATGGTTGTCTCTGCCTTGACCCAGATGCTGCGCGATGTGGCGTGGAACATCAACGGCGAGCTGGATGTGCTGGTTGTTGACATGCCACCGGGCACGGGGGACATCCAGCTGACCATGGCCCAGCAGGTGCCCCTGTCAGGCTCTGTCATCATTTCCACGCCTCAGGATCTCGCTCTGCTCGACGCCAAAAAAGGCATTGCGATGTTTGAGAAGGTGCAGATTCCGATCCTTGGCCTCATTGAGAATATGAGTTATTTCCAATGCCCCAATTGCGGCGAACGGCACGAGATCTTCGGCCATGGCGGCGCACGCGAAACCGCAGCCAATATCAATGTGCCATTTCTGGGTGAAGTGCCCCTGCATATCGACATCCGCGAGCGGGCCGATAGCGGCAAACCGATTGTGGCAACCGAGCCAGACAGCGACCACGCGGCCATTTATGTCAATCTCGCCCAATCCATTGCCAACGCGCTGCAAAAAGCAGGCAAGCCAGCGCCCAAGATTGTTTTCGAATAGGCAAGGAACAAGAAGAGCAACAAGAAAAAGGAGCCATCAGGCTCCTTTTTTCGATCAATTGGGGGGTCATTCGGTGTCGACGAACATAATCGACTTGACCTGAAAACTGAAGAACAGTGCGACAAGTGCCGTGAAACACATTAACAGCCCCATCGGCAGCACGCTGTCGGTCAGCATGAAGGCGACGATGTAGCTAAAGCCTGCACTGATCAGCGTCATGATCGAGCCGGACAGCCCGGACGCACTGCCTGCAAGGCGCGGCAACACACTGACCACCCCAACGCTGGCACTTGGCATCACCAGGCCATTGCCGATGCCGAGGAAAAAGGTGGCACCGAACAAATAGGCCGGGCCTTCAAGTCCAAACAGACAGAGCACGACGACCGCGGCGGATGACGATAGCGTCAAAAGGCAGCCAAACAGGATCATCCTGTAGAGACCAAGCTGGGAAGCATAGCGCCCGGACAGGAAATTGCCCAGGCTATAGCCGATGGCCACCAACCCAAAATATAGGCCGTAATGGGTTGGCGTCAGGTGAAACAGATTTTGACTGACATAGGGGGCGCCGCCCAAAAAGGAAAAAAAGGTTCCAACCGTAAAGGCACTGATGAGGGTATAGATCCAGAAACTGCGAAGGCCCAGCAGGGTGCGATAGTCAGCCAGCATTGCCCGCAAGCTCGATGCCTGTCCCAAATGCTTGTTGGTCTCGGGCAGGGCATACCAGGCCCAGGCAACGGCGATCATGGTCACGACACCGGCAAAGATGAAACCGGCACGCCAAGAAGCAAGATCATCAAGGAAACCACCAATGATTGGCGCGACCATAGGTGCCATCGCCATGCCCATGGTGACATAGCCAAGCATGCTGGCAGCCTCAGAAGGCTTTCTGATATCGCGCACAATCGCCCGACCCAGCACCAAACCTGCCGCGCCGCTCGCCACCTGAATGATCCGCCAGACAATCAGCATTTCAAGAGAACCCGAAAAGGCCCCAAGGAAGGACGCAATTGCAGCGATCAGCAATCCACCGAGCAAAATGGGCCTGCGCCCAAACTGATCGGACAGGGGGCCAATGATCGGTTGGGTGACGGCTGTACCGACCAGCCCGAGCGAAAGGGTCAACTGAACCAGTGCGGCGGGGGCAGCAAAATGTGCCTGAACACCGGGCATGGAAGGCACATAGATATTGACTGCCATCGGATTGACGGCGGTAACCGCAACCAGTATGGCGATGGAAGGCAAAAATGCACCAGAGGGCGCACGCATGGTTGGCGTCGCAAGACTCATAGACAAACCACTTTAAAAAAATAACTGTCCAGCAACCGGTCGATAGGGACCGGAAGGCCGAATGAAGGTAGGGGGACGCGAGGAAATTAAGGGGCTAGGCGGTCCTCGCTCCCTTAGCATGTATCATTGCTGCACTGATATGCCAAGATATCAGTGCATTTTTTGTATCTGGTGAGCCAAAAAGGCCTGCACCCTCAGAAGGTCAGTGAATCAGGATCAGGAGGTTTGATTGCGCTTGGCTGCCGCTGCTTCCGCTTCCGCTTTTCTGCGCATACGCGCAACAGTTCGCTCCCTGAAAACCGTATAGATGCCAGTCAAGAGAATGAGGCTGATACCAATCCAGGTTTGTAGGTCTGGAATGTCTTTGTAGAAAATATAGCCATAAAAGAGCGAAATCGGCATCGATATGTAACGGAAGGAGGAAACAACCGAGATTTCTCCGTTATTCATCGCGATCACGATGGCATATTGGCCGATGGTCAGGAATACTGCAGCCAGTGCCAGCATCAGCATGTTAGCCGTCGAAATTGGTTCCCAGCTCTCCGTCAGGTTCAACAGGCCGCCGCCAATGGTGGACATCAGCATGGTGACGAAAGTCACCCCCCACAAAGGCGCCCCGACCGGGATTCTGCGCGTGATCAGGTCACGGGCCGTAGCCCCAACCACCGCACCAAGGGCAAACAGCGAATAGAAAGTGAAGCCCTCAAGGCCGGGGCGGACAATGGCCATTACGCCTGCAAAGCCCACCATGATGGCACTCCAGCGACGGATCCCCACCTTCTCACCAAAAAATATCGCAGCCGCTGCCGTCGACGCCAGCGGGATCGTCAACATGATTGCACCGATATTGGCCAAGGGCAAATGCACGAGCGCGGTTAGAAACAACAGGGCGGCAATGGTCTCACACGCCGCACGCAACAGGATGGTCGGGTGCAAAGCCGCTCGCAGGCGCGTGAATTCCTTTGTCCATACCAACATGCAAGCCAGCAAGGTAAGTGCCACGATGCCACGAACCACCACGACCTGACCGGTCGAAAGTGTTTCACCGCCCATTTTGGTCAGCAAATCGTTGGTCACGAAGAAAAGAACCGCAATCTGCATGATCATGATGCCATACAGATTGCCTTTGTCGGTTCGGATCGCAGTCGCATCAACACGCGTTGCGACCGTTCCTTGCGGCGCGGTAGTCATGGGGTCGAACCTTGATTGTTTCGGAGAGGCGGCAACGCAAAAGACCAAGCGTCACATGCTTGAATATCTAGCCACCGGTAACGGACATATGCCTGCCAATAGAAGGGCGATTGTTGTCCCTGTCAATGACAAAATCATGGCCTTTGGGTTTTCGTTCAATTGCAGCAAGGATTGCGTCTTTCAACAGAGCGTCGCTTTCCGATGCGCGAAGGGGGGCGCGCAGATCGGCCGCGTCTTCCTGACCAAGGCACATATAGAGTGTACCGGTACACGTGACGCGGACCCGGTTGCAGCTCTCACAGAAATTATGGGTCATCGGCGTGATGAAGCCAATTCGTCCGCCGGTTTCCTTGACCGTCATGTAACTGGCCGGACCGCCTGTCTTGTGCGCCGAAGGCTCCAACGTCCAGCTTTGGGCTAGATCTTGCTTCAATTGAGACAGTGGCAAATACATATCCAGGCGTTCAAAGTCTATCTCGCCCATGGGCATGGTTTCAATGAATGTCAGATCCATGTTGCGCGCGTGACAAAACCGGATCATCTCGTCAAATTCATCGTCATTCACACCGCGCAAGGCAACCGCGTTAAGCTTCAGTTTGATCCCGGCGGCAAGCGCTGCGTCAATGCCATCCATGACCTGATCAAAACGCCCCCATCGGGTGATCTCTCTGAAACGGTCTTCGCGCAGACTGTCAAGGGACACATTGATCCGTTTGACCCCAAGGGAGGCCAGTTCTGCGGAATAACGCTTCAACTGAGAGCCATTTGTGGTGATCGTAAGTTCGTCCAGATCACCGCTATTAAGATGGCGCGAGAGGGAACGGAACAGGGTCATGATATCTTTGCGGACCAGAGGCTCACCCCCGGTCAGCCGCAGGCGTTTCACCCCAAGCGAGACAAAGGCCGAGCAGAGCCGGTCCAGCTCTTCAAGACTGAGAACGTCCTTCTTGGGCAGAAAATGCATATTCTCCGCCATGCAATAGAAGCAACGGAAGTCACATCGGTCAGTGACCGATACGCGCAAATAGCTCACATGACGCCCGAACGGATCGATCAATGGAGCGTTTGCCTGTGTCGGCTCATTATGCAGCATTTGGTCACTCTCTTTGAACACTGTCTTGGTCAGTACTATTCCATATAAAGAATATGGTGCGGGGTCAGGCTTAGTCAATGCTGCTCTGGGCTGCTCTGGGCGCGAGTGCTGGGTGGCTACTTGACAAAGGCGTGAAGACAGCATGTGCTCTGGAAATCACGCGAACCGCCTTGATACACGCCTGAGCGTCACATAAGTCAAGAGCTGTACCAACGGGTGAAGAACGCTACGCTCAAAGCCAACCATGGCACTATCCCGGATCACCGAACTGGTTTCCCCGGGATCCACAAAAGAAGAGATCTTCCCATGACCAACCCATGGCCGACCGAATTGCGCCTGTCCGAAGACAAGAAAACCCTCACTGTGTCGTTTGATAATGCAGAAAGCTATCGCTTTTCTGCAGAATTCCTGCGGGTCACATCCCCCAGTGCCGAAGTGCAGGGGCATAGCGAACAGGAACGAAAGACTGTCGGCGGCAAACGCGAAGTCGAAATTATGAAAATCGAACCGGTTGGCAATTATGCAGTGCGAATCTCTTTCACCGATCTGCATGACACGGGTTATTTCAGCTGGGACTATTTTCTTAAATCCGGTCGGGAACAGGACGTCATCTGGAATGCCTATCTGCAGGCGCTAGAGGAAAAGGGTCTCAGCCGCGACTAATAGCCGTTGCACATCTGCTGACTGTGAATGCCAATTGCCTGCACACAGTATCTGAAACGAAAAAAGCCGGTTCAATGAACCGGCTTTCTTTTGTCTGAAGTGATCAGACTTATTTCTGGTTGGCCTGGATCACATGAACACGGGCACCAACACGCACGCGTTCATAAAGGTCGATCACATCTTCGTTGGCCAGACGGATGCAGCCCGAAGAGACGGCCTGACCGATGGACCAAGGCTCATTGGAGCCATGAATGCGGTAGATGGTCGAGCCGATATACATGGCACGCGCACCAAGCGGGTTGTTTGGGCCACCTTCCATGTAGGACGGCAGGTTGGGAACACGCTTGCGCATGGCAGGAGGAGGAGTCCAGCCCGGCCATTCCGCTTTGCGGCTCACACGATGGGTGCCGGTCCACTGGAAGCCCGGACGACCAACCCCGATGCCATACTTAACGGCCTTGCCTTCGCCAAGAAGGAAATACAGGCGACGTTCCTTGGTGTTGACGATGATGGTGCCTTTTGCAGAATTTGCAAAGGGTCCGTCATAGCTGACAGTGCTGCGTTTGATCGGCGAGCGACCACCCCGAACCGACCCATGGACTTCCTGCCAAGTGTTGGTCGTCATGTCAAAATATTTGGATGCCTGGGCGCCTGTGACGGCAACAGTAAGACCCAGAATCATGCCTGCGGCGAAGGAGAATAGTTTGCGCATTAAGTTTGCCCCGAACTTATCGAAAGGTTCGACCGCCTTCAATATCTGCAAGATCCTTGCGACTTGAAGTTCGGCCTAGGAAAAAATTGCGATGATTTTGTCAGGATCTTTCCTAAGAAAGGGTGATCGTTGCAAGAGCTTTTTAGTCGGTTAGCGTTCACAATTGCGTTTTTGAGACAAAGCAAATGCGCAATGTGTCGATTTCGCAACAGTTGGGACTCTCCCCAAGGTCACTTACCTGCTCCATCCCCCAAAAAGTGACGATAGATCACTCAATAGTAGATGGTTTCTGACGTGCAACAAATGAGAGTGTCGAATCAATAATCTAGGTTGATGATGGCCGCGAAGCAGCCAACTTTCTGTTTCATGAAAGTATGTCCGTCGGGGTTGCTATGACGGTTTCGGACGGGGCTGTTGAACCAGCTGGATCAATCAAATAATGGAGACAATAAAAAGCGGCACAAGGTCAAATTGACTGATTTCCTCGGGGTTTTGTTCAAACACATCTAGGCGAGAGTGTAAAAAAAATGCTAAGGGCTTCAGCGGGTGCATTAGTTTGATTGGCGGTCTGGTGCGCGGTCCGGTTGGGATCGCATGGTGCCGGATCTGTGAAGGTTGATTGATAATGAATGGATTTGCCAAACTGTTCCTTGGGGCCGTCCTGCTTTTGGGGTCCCTTGCTCTCATGCCCAACGAGGCATCAGCGCAACAAGTCAGTTCTTGCAGCACAATCAAGGGCGATCCGAACTACCATCCGCAATGCAACAATTCCTGCGATTTGCCGCAATATTTCCAGTATATTTTCAACGCCAGCTATCGCCCCTATTTGTGCAACCGCATCCCGAGCGCTTTCTGGACCTATCAGACGAAGGTGGGCGAAGTTGCAGCCAATGGCAAATCGTCAAGCGGCAACGCGTCATCGGCAAGCGCCGCAGCCGCCTCTGGCAACAATGCCGCCAGCGCGGCGATGATGACACCATCCCAGCGCGTCAGCGTTGGATCAGCCGCTTTGCATTATGCGCCATCAAGCAAAAAAAGTGAGGCAATCAAAAAGCTCAATGCCATGAGTGGTGAAGAAGAGCCGCTTGATTATGGCTCCGCACCGCCGCTTGAAAAGGCGGTCTGGATCAAGCTGCTCGGCACATTGGGCAACAAGGATGCAACGGCGCAATTGGCGAGCATCCGTATTCAGGCCAGCGGCATCATGGCCGGGACGGATCTCTATTCGAATGAATATCTGCGCTTTGGCTTGCTCGGTTCGGTGTCAGACATTTCCGTCGACATTCACGAAAACAACAACGAACTCGATGTCACCGCCTGGAAAGTTGGCGGGACAGGCACCCTTGAAGTGGGCAAGTGGTATCTCGATGGCTTGGCTACCCATAGCTGGGAAAAGAACAGCGCCAGCCGTACTGTCGATATCAACAACAATGGAGACTTGCGGGCCTTCTGGTCAAAATTCACCAACCGGCGCATCAATGCCGCCTTTGAGACCGGCTTTCGATTGAATGCCGGACGCTTGATGATTCAGCCCTTGGCTGGCGTGGATCTCAATTGGCTCAAGCAGGCTGAAGTGGTTGAACAAGGCAACAGCTCCGCCTCGATCATAACCGCCAAGAATACCATTTTCACGGGATCGTCCAAACTCGGCGTGAACCTCTCCTCGGTTATTCTGCTCGACAAAAGCTCCATCGTACCGACCATTGGCGGCTATTGGGGGCATCGCTTTGGCGAGCTTGAAAATGCCAACCGCATCTCGACCGATCAGGGCGTCAGCTATCAATATGTCGGAGCGAAGCCGCCGCTCGATATCTTCAATCTCTATGCCTCCTTGATGATAAATGTCGATCAAAATCTTGCTGTCTCTGCGGGTTATCACGGGGCCTTCAACCGTTTCGAACGCTACCATTCGGGCAATATAGCCCTGCGTCTCCGCTTTTGATCTGCGGCCCCCGGCCAATGCATCAAAGGTGATTCAATGCTTTAATAAATTCGGATAAGAGATTCATTTATAACAAAAAACCCGGCTTACGCCGGGTTTTTCATTTCATTGGCAATTTGACTGAATGGTCGGGAATTAACCCAAATTCAGTTCAGCAAAGAAATCATTGCCCTTGTCATCCACCACGATGAAGGCAGGGAAATCTTCCACTTCAATGCGCCAGACGGCTTCCATGCCGAGTTCTGGATATTCGACGCATTCAACCTTCTTGATGCAATCCTGAGCCAAACGGGCAGCCGGACCACCGATGGAGCCAAGATAGAAGCCCCCATGCTCTTTGCAGGCATTGGTAACAGCCTTGGAGCGGTTGCCTTTGGCCAGCATGATCATCGAGCCGCCGAAGGACTGGAACTGATCAACAAAGCTGTCCATGCGGCCAGCCGTTGTTGGGCCGAAGGAGCCGGAAGCATAGCCTTCAGGTGTCTTGGCCGGACCGGCATAATAGATCGGATGGTTCTTGAAGTAATCCGGCATTTCTTCGCCAGCCTCAAGACGCGCGCGGATCTTGGCATGGGCCAGATCGCGGGCCACAATCAATGGGCCGGACAGGGACAGACGGGTCTTGGTTGGATGTTTGGTCAGCTGAGCCAGTTGCTCTGTCATCGACTTGTTGAGGTCGATCTTGACCACGTCGCCGCCCAGTTCCTCACCATCTACGTCTGGCAGATATTTCGCCGGATTGGTTTCCAGCTCTTCAAGATAAATGCCGTCCTTGGTGATCTTGCCAACGCACTGACGGTCCGCCGAGCAGGACACGCCGATGGAAATTGGCAGCGATGCACCATGACGCGGCAGGCGGATCACCCGCACGTCGTGGCAGAAATATTTGCCGCCAAACTGCGCACCGATGCCCATTTGCTGAGTCATCTTGTGAACCTTTTCTTCCATCTCGAGATCGCGGAAGGCATGCGCGGTTTCAGAGCCTTTGGTTGGCAGCGTGTCATAATAATGCGCCGAGGCCAGCTTGGTGGTCTTCATGTTCAACTCGGCAGACAGACCGCCGATGGTGATGGCCAGATGGTAAGGAGGGCAAGCCGCAGTCCCCAGCGTTTTGATTTTCTCTTCAAGGAAGGCCAGCATCCGGTCTTCGGTCAACAGAGCAGGGGTGCCCTGATAAAGGAAGGTCTTGTTGGCCGAGCCGCCACCCTTGGCAATGAACAGGAATTTGTACTCGTCTTCACCATCGGCAAAGATATCGATCTGGGCCGGTAAGTTGTTGGCGGTGTTCTTTTCCTCGAACATGGTCAGAGGAGCCAACTGGCTGTAGCGCAGGTTTTTCTTGTCATAGGCATCAAAGACGCCCTTGCTGATCGCGCCTTCGTCGGAGCCGATCACCTGCACATGCGATCCCTTCTTGCCCATCACGATGCCGGTGCCGGTATCCTGACACATTGGCAAAATGCCGGAAGCGGAAATATTCGCGTTCATCAGCAGATCATAGGCAACGAATTTGTCGTTGTTGGTGGCTTCCTCGTCATCGAGAATTTTGCTCAACTGTTCCAGATGACCCGGGCGCAACAAATGGTTGATGTCCATGAAGGCCTGTTCGGTCAGCAACCGAATGCCTTCTTCCTCGACCATAAGGACGTCCTTGCCCTTGAAGGTTTCAACGGACACATAGTCCGACGTCAGTTTACGGTAGGGGGTCTCATCCTTCCCAAGCGGGAAGAGCTTGTTCACCTGAAAGCTCATATCTGGTCCTCGTTTGCAGTTCCGATAACGGGTGGCCTACCCGCTTCCAAAATATGGAGATCTGATTGCATCAATCGGGTGAGTTGTCTTTGATCGGTATCACCCTGATGCAAAGGAAATTCCGCAAAATAATGAGTGCAAGGCTTCTGGCCGAATTTCAAGTCATTCTTATGGTAATCGTGCACCAAATTTGGGCTGAATTTATCCACACGCAATGACCACAGACTTATGGTAATTTGTTATCTTGAAATATTCGAATAAAAGAAATAAATAATATGCCAGAATTCTCCTCTGGTGGATCCCTTGAGTATCTCTCTCAGTTTTTATCATTCCCGTTTTATCGATAAGGAAAGACAATGGCCAAGCAAACAGACTATGTAAGCACGCTTTTCAGCAATGCAGATGACCCTAATAAAATCACCGTTGCATACACAATGGGCGTGCAAGCGCTCGATCAGGGCCACAGTGCGACCATCATGTTGATGGTGGATGCCGTCCATCTTGCCAAGAAGGACGCACTTGACGGGATCGATATCGGCGCCCCATTCCAGCCTGCACAGCCGCTGCAGGAAGCATTTCTCAAACAGGGCGGTCAAATTCTGGTTTGCAAGGCCTGCATGGTTCACAACGGCGTATCCGAGGATGAAATCGACGAACGCATGCAGGTGATTTCGGCAGAAGAGGTGATCCCGATGCTGATGGGGGCCAAGGGCAGCCTGCAGCTTACCTGATGATTGCTAGCTAAATATGCTGCGACTTTTTAGAAGGCCATCTCCTATGGGGTGGCCTTTATTTTTTCACGCATGAAAAGCTATTGGGGGCAGACACTTGACGTCGCTCAGATCGACCACACATGTAGGGGTGGGACCGAACTCTTTTGACTGGACCGACTACAAAGAGTCGAAAGAAAACCAACCAGCTTCTTTTGAAGCCTTTTTTATAGTCATGTTCAATATTCATGACGGGAGAGAAACATGAGCAATGTGCGTGTGGAGACCGATTCTTTTGGTCCACTTGAGGTTCCTGCAAACAAATATTACGGAGCCCAAACCGCTCGGTCCCTAATCAATTTTCCAATCGGTGAGGAGAAGATGGCCGCGCCGCTTGTTCGCGCGCTGGGCATCATCAAGCGCTCCGCCGCCCGGGCCAATCTGGCACTTGACAATATCGACCCCACCATTGGGGACGCCATCGTGACGGCATCGAGCGAAGTGGCAGAAGGCAAATTGAATGCACACTTTCCCTTGTCGGTCTGGCAAACCGGTTCAGGCACTCAGTCCAACATGAATGCCAATGAAGTGATTTCCAATCGCGCGATTGAGCTGCTCGGCGGTAATTCTGGGGTCAAAGGATCCTGTTCACCCCAACGACCATTGCAATCGCAGCCAGTCCTCCAACGATACATTCCCCACTGCGATGCATATTGCCACGGCTGAAGAGATCAACAAGAGCCTGATCCCGGCGCTGGATGATCTTGCCATTGCTCTGGAAGAGAAATCAGAAGCCTTCAAGGACATCATCAAGATTGGTCGTACCCATTTGCAGGATGCGACCCCGTTGACACTTGGGCAGGAATTTTCCGGCTATGGCGCCATGGTCCGCAACAGCATCCGTCGGGTGCGTGCCACGTTGCCCGCTTTGTATGATCTGGCGCAAGGCGGCACCGCGGTCGGCACTGGCATCAATGCCAAAATCGGGTTCGCCGAGAAGTTCGCCGAAGAAGTTGCCGACTATACCGATTTGCCTTTCGCCACGGCACCAAACAAGTTCGAAGCCCTGGCGACCCATGACGCCATGGTCGAGGCACATGGAGCACTGAACAATATCGCGGTCAGCCTGTTCAAGATCGCCAGCGACATTCGTCTGCTCGGCTCTGGCCCGCGCTCCGGTCTGGGTGAAATCTCCCTGCCAGAAAACGAGCCGGGATCATCAATCATGCCCGGCAAGGTCAATCCCACCCAGTGTGAAGCCATGACCATGGTTTGCACTCAGGTTATGGGCAACACCACCACCGTGTCGATTGCTGGCTCACAAGGGCATTTCGAGCTGAATGTCTTCAAACCCGTCATCATTTTCAATGTCCTGCAATCCATTCGCCTGTTGAGCGATGCCAGCAGAAGCTTCACCGGTAAATGCGTCGTTGGCATCAAGGCCAATGAAGAACGGATAGCAGAACTGATGGGCCGGTCGCTGATGCTGGTCACCGCTCTGGCCCCGCATATCGGTTATGACAATGCCACCACCATTGCCAAGACCGCGCACAAAAACGGCACCACCCTGAAGCAAGAGGCCGTGCGGTTGGGATTTGTCAAGGAAGAGGATTATGACAAATTGGTGCGACCAGAAAAGATGATTGCCCCGCAATAAGGCTCTCAACGTAAAAAAGAAAAGCCACCGTTGGGCGGTGGCTTTTTGTCTGTGGCAATGCTGCGGTACTTCTGCGGCAATCAGGTGCGATCAGGCCAGCAGCGCCCGCGCCGTGCATTCATCCGTGATCAGGCCGGAAAGATGGCCGGAATTGAGGATGGCGCGGATGGCATCCACCTTTTCCTCACCACCTGCAATCGCGATGATCTTGCTGTTGGCCATGCTCTCGCGTGACACAGACACCGTGCGTGAGGTGAGGGGCGTTTGGAGTATCGTGCCGTCCTTATCAAAGAAATGCCCAAGCAGCTCGCCAACGGCCCCCGATTTGGCAATTTCGGCAATCTCCGATTGTTCGATCATGCCAGACGCGACCAACTGGGTGTCCGAATCCACTGTGCCGATGCCGACAATCTTAAGTGGCGCACGCTCTGCCAGTTCAAACACTTCTGACACACCCCTCTGGGCCAGCAGGATCTCGCGGTCGTCACTGGTATTGGCAAAGAAGGGAACCGGCATCACATAAGCCTGCGCTCCTGTCTTCTCGGCGAGCATATGCATCACGTCATGAGGGTTGGCCGAGAAGTTGCGGGTCAGGCCACCAAGCAGCGAGACAAAGCGCATCCCTTGCATTTGCATCCGAGGCAGAGTGCGAATGGCTGCTGACAGGGTTCGCCCATGGCCGATGCCGATCAGGGTTTCTTCTCCCATATCCAGCCAGCGACGCAGGAAGCTCGCCCCGACATAGCCCAGACTATTGAACGGCATACCATCCTCTTCAAGGTCCGGTGCCACTTCACAGATATCGAGACCATAGCGCTGGGAAAGCTCGTTTTCCAATTCGAAACATTCGATGATCTCGCCTTCAATACTCACCTTGATCAAGCCTTCGGCCACCGCCTTGGCAATCAGACGATGGGCCTTTACCGATGGAACGCCAATGCGCTTGGCCACCTTTGCTTGCGTCAGGCCGCCAACATAATGCAGCCACGCGGCCCGGATCGACAAACTATGTTCGCTGTCTTGAAGGGGTTTTACTCCGCTCATCGGTGTTTCCTCGTCCATCGTCTTGCGTGCTCCTGATTGTCGGAGCATCAGCCTTGCTGCCAGTCCAAAAGGGAAGGCGACACGACGTTGTTTTTTTAGCGGCTTCAAGCCATGGTGCCCGTTCACAGCCTTGGCTCTGAATGCGGGATTTCCGGTGTCAGTCCGGTGCAGGACGAAAAGTCACAACCCTTTGCCGGAATTGAATGCAATTAGCACAAACAAATTGCAGCTCGCCAGATCAAATTTTGAGATCCTGCACGCCGGTGTCGATATGTGGAGCCCAAAAGGCGACACTCTCCGCGATATGGGGAATGACCTCCCGATCATTGGGTTCCCGTTCCTTGAAACTCAGCTCAAGACAGATTTCATTGTCTCTTGCCCCGCCTTCCTTGAAAGCAGCGATCAATGGGTCCGGTTGAATCTGCCCCTTGGCATTATATTCGGCAATGAAGGGGCGATGACCACCCTTGTCCATCAGACTCTGCTTGATGTGAATTATCGGGCTGACCGGTGGAATGGAACGAGCCCAGGCATAGGGATCATAATCGGACGGATTGTCCGAGGTGATGTCCCCATGATCAATGTCCGCCATCATCCACATCGGGATCGCCATGTCTGCATCAGACAATCGATCTTGCAAATCAATGCTGGCCTTGATGGTTTCGCCAAATTCACGGCCCACACTCATCGGCTCCCAGAAGACAAAGTCGAGGCCCGCCCCCTTGGCATGGTCGGTCACTTCGACCCAATGGTCGATGGCAATCTTGATCAGCTCTTCGCGCCGTTCCGCATTGTCATAATCCTTGAAGGTGAAGATCGCGAACTGGGTGCCAACCGATTTGCCGCCAAGATCGCCAATGATATCGGCAAAACACTTGAACCAGTCGACATAATAGCGCCGCACATCCGGATCGGGATGTCCGAAATGGTTGAGCCTGCCATAGGGACCAGTCATGCCCGAGGTCACCCGCGCACCGGTTCTCTCCAGTGCCTTGTCCATTTGCCTTGTGAGGCGACGAATCAAGGGTGCTGGCCAGCTGGGATTGATGAATTCATGGGTCAACTGAATGTCGCGCACCCGAATTTTACCTGCGATGGCGTCAATCAGATCATCCGGTTCTGCAAACCGGTTGACCAGCGGATTGGTGTTCAAAGACAATGTGAAAGCCATATCAGGACGCCTTTGCCTTCAAGTCGGCCTCGCGCGCTGCAAACCAGTTTGCAAAGCCCTCCTGTTCCTCAGCCGTCATGTGCAAGCGATGCTTGGTTCGCCGCCAGATAATGTCTTCTGCGGTACGGGCAAATTCCACATCAACCAGATAGTTCACCTCTGCTTCATAGAAGTTGCCACCAAAATGGCGTCCAAGCTCGTCAACTGACTTTGCATTGCCAACAATCGCCGCAATGCGGGAGCCATAGAGCCGGCCATAATGGTTGCGCAGCGGCCGAGGCATCCACGGATAGTCGCGTTTCATCTTGTCCTGGAACAGATCATAGTCGGCATTTTCGAGATCACCGCCGGGCAGGGGGGCATTCTTGGTCCAGTTGCCGCTCATGGCAGGGAAGAATTTCTTCATCCGCTTGAGGCACCCTTCGGCAATTTCGCGATAGGCCGTAATCTTGCCACCAAAGATGTTGAGCAGCGGCACGTTATCGGTCTCATCCAGATCGAACACATAGTCACGGGTCACGGCTGACGGATTGCCCCGGCCATCATCAAACAGGGGCCGTACACCAGAGAAGGATTCAATCACGTCGTCACGATTGAGTTTTTCCTTGAAGTAACGATTGACCACATCGATCAGATACTGGATCTCGCTTTCATCCGCTTCCACATCTTCAGCCCGTCCTTCATAGCTGATGTCTGTGGTGCCGATCAGGGCCAGATCGCCTTCATAAGGATTGATGAAGATGACGCGCTTGTCATTATTCTGCACCAGATAGGCATTCGTCCCGGTCCAGAATTTAGGCACGATGATATGTGAGCCCTTGACCAGCCGGATCTTGCGCTTGGATTGGGAATTGGCGACATTGTTGATGATGTCAGACACCCATGGACCTGCCGCATTGACGATTGCCTTGGCCTCGAAGATTGTGGTCTCGCCGGTGAAGCTGTCGGTCGTTGTGACCTTCCAGACCCCATTGTCACGCACCGCCTTGGTGGCCGGGCTGCGGGTGAGCACAATCGCGCCCTTTTCCTTGGCCCCCACCGCATTCAAGACAACGAGACGCGCATCATCGGCCCAACAGTCGGAATATTCAAAGCCGATCCGATATTGATCCACGATGGCGGCCCCTTCCGGGTCACGGCGTAGATTGAGCATCCGCGTGCCGGGCAATTTCTTGCGCCCCCCCAGATGATCATAAAGGAACAGGCCAAGGCGAATGAGCGCAGCCGGGCGATCCTGCGGGCTATGGGGCAAGACAAACCGCATAGGCCAAATGACATGCGGTGCATTCTTCATCAGGACTTCGCGTTCGGTGAGTGCTTCGCGCACAAGGCGGAATTCATAATATTCAAGATAGCGCAAACCGCCATGCACGAGTTTGCCCGAGCGTGAAGACGTCCCCTGTGCCAGATCGTCCTTTTCACACAGCACAGTCTTCAGGCCACGCCCCGCTGCGTCGCGCGCAATGCCTGCACCAAGGATGCCGCCCCCAATGACAAAGAGGTCTACTTTGATTGAATCTGTCATCTCGACTCCTGAACCAGTGCGCTTTCACCGGTTGCTTCAATTGGTGTTGGAAGATCGTCACAGGTCTTGCCAGACCGGGGCCATAGCTTTGCGTGATGATTGATAGGTTTTAAATGTGGTCTCATAGATGGGGACCAGAGCCGGGTTCGGATCCTGCTTGCTGCCCAGCAGTGGTGTCACCCATTCGGCAATACAGGCATCCATGTCCGGATAGACGCCAATGGCCACAGCCGCCATCATGGCGCAACCTGCAGCCCCGGCCTCTTCACGGCTTGAGGTGCTGACCGGCACATTGAGGCAAGAGGCCAGAATCTCCCGTAGTGCTGGCGACCGCGCAGCCCCCCCCGTGAGACGCAATTCGCGTGGCATCTCGCCCATGGCCTGATAGCAATCGCGCGCCGCCATACCGAGGCTTTCCACCACGGCCCGGACCAGATCCGGAAAACGATGATTGAGGTGCATCCCGATCAGGCTCGCCCGTGCTTTCGCGTCAACAAAGGGGCCTCGTTCGCCTGCATCCGAAATATAGGGGTGATAGACCAATCCACCGGGCTTGGACCGCGCCATCCAGCCATCAATCCGCTTGACCAGATCTTCATGCGCAATCTTTTGCCCGTCCTCGGCCAGCAAGTCGTGGGCTACCGACAGGATCCAGTCGATATTCAGCGTTGCAGCCATATTGGTCTGAACCTGGGTCACCATATTCTCCACCGGCAGGCAGATCACATAGCCAGACCCCTCTTTGTTCAGATGCACATCCTGTGATCGAACGGACCGCATGTGGACGCCCGTTGACCCAACGGCCGAGCAGGCAACACCGGCTTCACCCGTATGTACCCCCGCTCCAAGGGTCGTCATCACCATATCGACATAGCCAAGCGAGACCGGTGTGCCTTCCAGAAGACCGGTGGCTTCTGCCGCGCTGGCGCAGAGCGGCATCGTCTCTTTTGACCCGTCAATGATGGGGGGCAGCAAGTTGCGGTGGGTATAAAGCCCAAGGGCGGAGAGAACCGTGTCACTATAGGTACGGCTGCGGAAATCGCCAAAGGTGAAACAGGCTTCTGACGGGTCGGTGGCCCGCACACCGGTCAAGTTGAGGAACAGCCAGTCCTTGCAATGAAGAGCGACTTCTGCGCGATGCAGCAAATTGGGGTACTGCTGCGCCATATGTGCGAGCTGGGTGCCTTGCTGGCAGGTATTAAGTCCTGTGCCTGTGGCTTCAAAGCGTGCGCGCTCTGCGTCGGTTTCTTTCAGTCGGGCAACGGTCGGCGCGGCGCGTCCATCCAGCCAGATCCACGCGTCGCACACATCCCTATTCTCTTCACCCACCAACCAGGTGCCATCTCCCTGCCCAGTCAGCGCGATCGCGGCCACCCGGGACGCGAGATTGTCAACGTCCTTTGAAAGCCCTTTGATCGCAACAACGCATTCCGCCCACGTGCGGGGCAGGGATTGGGTCGCAGAACCGTCTGGTCCCAATTCATAGCGGTTGCGAACAGCCGAGGCGGCGATCTGCCTGCCGGTCAGGTCAAACGCAATTGCCTTGATGACGGAGGTTCCGGCATCGATGCCGATGATCAGGTCTGCTCCATCCGTCATTGGTCATCGTCCCCGTAAAATTTGTAACGTTGACATTTTCCCATTTTCTCCCTCCTCCCACAGCGCACGACTTTGCATTATTTGGATGAATCGAAAAACATCATGAAAAACATTTGCTTACAGGGTGTTTTTCGGCAGTGCCGTGAGCTGCGCATACCAACTTCATAGCATAAAAATACGATTGCGTGTGAATTTTTTTGCAGACAAAGTATTTTTTTTCATCTATTGTTGGATCGTCGCAACCGGGAAATCGCCGGTTTTGGCCAGTGCTGGACAATGTGTTTTGGAGGATGCATTTGGCACGAGTTAAGGGGAGGAGCAGGCTCGTACTTTGTGAGCCGGGACAGCTATGTCTTCACGCTCTGAATGGAATTTTTGACCATGTCGGTGGCCGCCACTCTGGTTGCCTGACTGACAGGTGCTTAGGCGGGATTGTGATCCGGTCAAAGCAAGCGGGAGGAGCATAGAATGGCTGCAACCATAGCCAACGCCAAAACAAGCAAGGGTTCATCTCGCGGGTCGTCCAAGGGGCTGATCATTGCCTGCACCATGCTGGTTGCCGTTGTGGCAGCGATTGCAATGGATACCAAGGTGGTTGTCATCGGATCTGCCGAAGATGCGCGGCAGGAGGCATTCAACCCGGACCGGTTCGGCGTAAAGCAGTTTCCTCGCATTCGCGACATGGTGGTAGCCAAGGCACCTGATGCAGTAGACTTGGCAACCCGTCTGAAAAGCGACAAGAAGGCGACCGCCAAGGAATTTGCCACCATGGCCGGAGCCTTTCCCGTTTTGCCGGTCAAGTTGACGGGTGTGATGGGCAAAGGATCATCAGGTATCTTTCCCGTGATCATTGAAGGTATGCCAAAAGGCGCGAAAGTGCGTGTCCAAACCGGCCCTGCCATCAATGGCACCGAGTTGCGCGACATTGTCGGTGACATCGAATTTGGCCAGTTCAAGAACCAGATCGAATATCAGGATGCAGGTGCCGGCATCAACCGCGCCATGGCCACCGCGATTTTATCCGATCTTGATCGAGACAGCCTTGAAGGCAAGACCGTCGAAGTGATTGGTGCCTTCAAGTTGATCAATCCGAAAAACTGGCTCGTCACTCCGGTTAGCCTGGAGGTCAAGTCATGACCGCTGCCACGCCAGTCGCCACAGTGAGCCCCACGCCGGATGCTGTCTTCGCAAAGGGCAAAAGCGAAGTCGTGATGAAGGCGCGGAATATTTCCAAATCCTTCGGCGCCATCCACGCCCTGCGCAATGTGAATTTCGACGTTCATAAAGGCGAAGTGACCACTTTGTTCGGTGAAAATGGCGCAGGCAAATCAACCCTGATGAAGGTCCTGTCCGGCGTTTTCCGGGCAACATCAGGTGAGATTATCCTCAATGGCGAGGAGGTCAGTTTCAGCTCAACCGTTGATGCCCGCGATATGGGCGTCTCCATCATCCATCAGGAGCTGTCTTTGGCTCCGAATATGAATGTGCGCGACAATATCTTTATCGGGCGGGAAATCACTGGCCCCAAAGGCGTCGATTTTGCTGAGGAGGAACGCCAGACCCGAGCCTTGATGGAGGAACTGCAGGAAGATATCGACCCGTTAACCCTGGTTGGTGATTTGCGGCTCGGTCAGCAGCAACTGGTCGAAATTGCACGCGCGCTGTCGGTCAATTCCAGCATTCTGATCATGGATGAACCAACTTCCGCTCTATCGGCCTCGGAAGTTGACGTGTTGTTCGAGGTGATCCGCGATCTCAAGGCGCGTGGTGTCTCCATCGTCTATATTTCGCACCATCTCGAAGAGGCATTGCAAATTACCGAACATGCGGTGGTGTTGCGCGATGGCACGGTCACCGCGCGTGCGCCACGCTCGGAAATCAATCTCGAATGGATCGTTAGAAACATGGTCGGTGAGGGCTTTGATCTTGGCAGCCCACCGCTCGGCTACGCGTTTGGCGAACCTGCCTTGCAGATCGAAAATCTCACAGTGCACACCAATGGAGGTGCACGCCTGTCAGTCGACAATTTGTCCCTTGAGGTCCGCCGGGGCGAGATTGTCTGTATCTATGGACTGATGGGGGCAGGGCGCACCGAGTTGATGGAATGTATCGCCGGGCGGTTGCCAGAGACTGATGGTCGCGTGCTGTTGATGGGCGAGGATATGTCCGGTTTGCGCATTGCTGATCGTATTGCGCGTGGGTTGGTCCTCGTGCCGGAAGATCGTCAGAAGGATGGCCTCGTTCAGACCATGACAGTCGGGCGCAATCTGTCACTGGCCTCAATTCGCAACTTCAGCAAGCACTTTTTCACCAATCTCAAGGACGAACTCGAGATCATCGAGCGGTCGATCAAGGAAGTGACCATCAAGGCCGATGGTCACCAGGCGGCGATCAATTCCCTGTCTGGTGGCAACCAGCAAAAGGTCGTGATCGGCAAGATGTTGGCGACCCGGCCCGATGTGATCGTGCTCGACGAGCCAAGCCGCGGCATTGATATCGGTGCCAAGGCCGAAGTTTTCAAAATTCTATCGGAACACGCCAGACAGGGTATGGCCGTCATCTATTCCACCTCCGAGGTGGGAGAGTGCCTCTCCATCGCCCATCGGGTCGTTGTCATGCGTCGGGGCAAGATCTCGGCCGAGTTCGGTCACGACACCACCAAAGAAGCGATCATGGCCGCTTCAGGCGAGTGACGACAACTCAAAAAATATGAATGGATTTAATGTGATGCAGGAAGCGACAACTATGGCAGATCCGACATCCCCAAAGAGCAGGGCGGTAAAGAAATCCGGTAGCGACTTCAGTCTGGTCAAAATCTTGCTCGAAGGCCGCGCCTTCTTCGCGTTGATTGTCATCATCGCAATCTTTTCGGTCCTGTCGCCCAATTATGCGACAGTGTCCAACTTCCTGATTATGGCCAACCATGTCGCCATTTTCGGTTTGCTATCGATTGGCATGCTGCTGGTTATCCTGAATGGTGGCATCGATCTGTCGGTCGGTTCGGTGCTTGCCTTGTCCGGGGTTTTTGCCGGCTTTCTGATGCAGGGCATCGAGTTGCAATCCTTCGGCGTGCTCATCTATTTCCCGGTCTGGGCTGTGGTGTTGCTCACCATTGCGCTCGGCTCCCTTGTGGGCGCTGTCAGCGGTGTCCTGATCGCTTACTTCAAAGTGCCTGCCTTTGTTTCCACTCTCGGAACACTCTATGTGGCGCGCGGTGTGGCCTTGCTGATGACCAATGGTCTGACCTACAATAACCTGTCCGGTCGTCCCGAATTCGGCAATACCGGCTTTGAGTGGCTCGGTTTCAATCGTATCGCTGGAATTCCCATCGGCGTCATTGTGCTGGCCGTGGTGGCCCTCGTGGTCAGCCTTGTTCTGTCCCGCACCGCCTTTGGCCGCTGGCTCTATTCTTCAGGCGGCAATGCCCATGCAGCCGAACTGGCTGGTGTGCCGGTCAAGCGCGTGCAGGTCATCGTCTATACCATTTCTGGCGCGTGTGCCGCGGTTGCCGGGATTGTGCTCAGCTCGCAATTGACCTCAGCCGGTCCAACCGCAGGCTTTACCTACGAAATGATCGCGATTGCCGCAGTGGTTGTTGGCGGAGCCTCGCTGATGGGTGGGCTTGGCACAGTGCGCGGCACCATGCTTGGCGCCTTCGTTATCGGCTTCCTGTCCGACGGTCTGGTCATTATCGGTGTGTCGTCCTACTGGCAAACCGTCTTTACCGGTGCCGTTATCGTCCTCGCCGTACTCATCAATTCCATCAAATATAGCGGTCGGGGCGCTCCATAACTTTCGTCACTTTCTAAAGTTTCACACTTTCACCTGGGAGGAGATCCAGGTGCAAAACCGCCTTACTCAGGCGTTTCAACCAAGGGGAGACTACTTCAATGATCAAATTCACCAAACAGATTCTGCTGGCAGCGGCCACAGCATTGCCTCTGATGGCCAGCCCGGTTCTGGCAAAGGATCTGATTTCGATTATCGTAACTGATCCTGCCAACCCATATTGGTTCACGGAAGGTGAAGTGGCAAAGGCTACCGCAGAAAAACTGGGATATGAAGCCAATGTCTCCGCCCATAAGGGCGACACCAACGTCGAATCCAATCTGGTCGACGCTGCCATTACCAACGGTGCCAAAGCCCTTATTCTTGACCCGGCCAACGCAGACGGCTCCGTTGGTGTGGTGAAAAAAGCCACCGCAGCGGGCATTCCGGTTTTCCTCGTCAATGCTGAAATCAACGAATCCGGCATTGCCATCGCCCAGTTGGTTTCCAACAACGCTCAGGGTGCTGCTCTTGGGGCTGTTACCTGGCAGGAACTGGTCGGCGAAAAAGCCAACTATGTCGAGTTCTTTGGCAACCCGGCAGACAACAACGCAGCCACCCGTTCCAACGGCTACAAGACAGTGCTGAGCCAGTATCCTGGCCTCAAAAAAGTGGCTGAAGAAGTAGCAAACTGGGATCGTACCCAAGGCTACAACAAAATGCAGTCGATCATTCAGGCTCATGACAATATCGAAGCGGTCATCTCCGGCAACGACGAAATGGCGCTTGGTGCCATCGCAGCTTTGAAAGAAGCCGGTAAGCTGGACGGCGTAATCGTCGGTGGTTTTGATGGGTCTCCAGATGCGGTTGATGCCGTGAAATCAGGGGAAATGGCTTACACCGTTCTGCAGCCGGTTGCTGTCTTCTCGCGTGAAGCTGTTGAGCAGGCTGACTATTACATCAAAAATGGCAAAGCCAAGGTTGCTGACGAAAAGCAGCTCTTTGATTGCCTGTTGATCACCAAAGACAATGTGGCCAATTATACCGGTCCATTTGTTCTGTCTGAATAAGCGACAACAAGACATATCTGCATGCAATCGGGTGGTTTAACTGCCCGGTTACATGGCCACCCAAGGGCCCACCCGATCCGCATCAAGTTGCGGGTCGGGTTTTTTATTTGTCGTTTGAAAAGGGGGGGGCGATGCACTGATTGCCAGACATGCAGGCGGCCACCCACGCTGAATGGATGTGTGAAAAGATCAAACAAACATAAAAAAATGAGACAATAACAAAAATGGATGTTATATTATGACCATTCTCATTTCAGTGCATTCTCGACGCGGTGATGGCCCTGATTGTCTGTCGACCGATAGAATGCCCAGCCTCGAAAAAAGACCCAAACCAACGCCCAACAGGAACTGCCGCCATGGCCTATCTTCTCGGAATAGACAACGGTCTGACCAATTCAAAGGCTGTCATCTTTGATCACACGGGCCGGGCCGTAGCCACCGCACGCCGCCGCGTCGCTCAACATATGCCACAGCCCCATTTTGTTGAACGTGACATGATCGAGCTGTGGCGTGCGACAGCAGAAGCCATCCGAGAGGCAATGGAACAAGCAGCTTGTCGGCCTGATGAAATCTTGGCCGTCGGTGCCACTGCCCACGGCGACGGGCTTTATTTGCTCGATCAGGATAATGAGCCTTTGGGCAACGGAATTCTCTCGCTTGACAGCCGGGCCGGAGCCATCGTCACGGGGTGGCAACAGGATGGCACTGATGGGGCTGCGTTGGAAATGTCCGGGCAATGTCCGCATTTGTCGGCCCCTGCGGTGCTGCTCGCTTGGATCCGCGAGCACCAGCCCGAGCGCTTTGCGCAGATAGGCAGCGTGATTGCCTGTAAAGATTGGCTGCGCTTCTGCCTCACCGGCACAGTTGGGACCGATCTGACCGAAGCCAGCATTTCCTTCACCAATCCCTTAAGTCAGGATTATGACCCGGATATCCTTGATCTTTACAGGCTGGAAAACCTGTCCGATGCGCTGCCAACAATCGCGCTTCCCGACCAGATCATTGGTCATGTAACGGCCCAAGCCGCATCCTTGACTGGCCTTGCCGAGGGAACGCCAGTCGTGGCTGGCTTGCATGATGTCACCGCGTCAGCCCTTGGCTCCGGTGGTTATGGGGAAGGGACGGTGGCAATCGTCGCCGGAACTTACTCAATCAACGAGACCGTATCCAGCCAACCCAAGATCGACCCACGCTGGCTCTGCCGCAATGGGCTAAGGCGGGGGGAGTGGAACAATATGGCCATATCGCCCGCTTCTGCGGCCAATTATGACTGGTTTCTGGACAACTTTTGCCAACAGGAGAAAGAGCATTATGGGGATGCCTTCCATGCGGTGATTGCCGGGGAATTGGAGGCTGCGCGCGCGGCAAGCAATGCCATTCTCTTCCATCCCTACCTGTTCGGCTCTCCCCATGGGCCTGGCAGTTCTGCTGGTTTTCTGGGGCTGCATGGCTGGCACCAGCGTGGGGATGTGTTGCGTGCCCTTATGGAAGGCATCGCCTTCAATCATCGCCTTCATTGCGATGCCTTGCGCGACGGATTTGCCCCCTCCATTGCCCGTCTGACCGGAGGGATATCGCGCAGCCCTGTCTATGCCCAGCTCTTTGCCGATGCCCTCGGCATGCCGGTCTCTGTCTCAGATGTGGAGGAACCGGCAGCATGGGGGGCGGCTCTGTGTGCGGGCAGCGGCGCGGGTCTCTTCGCCTCACCATGCGAGGGGCCATCTGACCTGTCAGGCTCGGATCCTGACCAGATGCGGGTCTATCAGCCCGATCCCGTGCACAGCAAACAGCTGGGGAACCTTTACGACCTGCACTGCGAAGCCTCAAAAGCCCTCGGTCCAATCTGGCAGAAACTGGAAGATCTGTCGCAGTCCATGGCTGCCAGCGAAGGAAGCGAAGCATGAAGCCGAAAGAACGCAAGGACGCCATCGCCGCATATGTTATGGAACAGGGCGATGTCCGCATTGACGATCTGGTCGACCGGTTTGATGTTTCGCGGATGACCATCTTGCGCCATTTGGATTCTCTGGCCGCCCAAGGGGTCTTGCGCAAATTGCATGGCTCTGTGACTGCCCAGCCATCCAGCGTCTATGAAAGTCTGTTTGCCTTCCGGCAGACGCAAAAGACTGGCGAAAAAGAAGCCCTCGCAAGGGAGGCCGTTGAAGAAATCGAGCCGGGGCAGGTGGTCTTCATGGACGAAAGCACCACGGTGAGTGCGATGGCTCCTTTCCTTGAAACCAAGCGGCCGCTAAAGCTGGTAACCAACAGTCTGGGCCTTGCCAACAGGGCGGTCGATATTGAAGACCTGTCCTTGTTGCTCCTCGGCGGAGACTATCACCCCACATACAATGCCTTCATTGGCCATGTCTGCGAAACCGCGATTGCCGGACTGCGTGGCAATTTGTTCCTGTGTTCTGCCTCGGCGGTAAGCGACGGCTGTGCCTTTATTCAGGATCCCCAGATAATCCGGGTCAAACAAGCCATGTTTCGCGCAGCGCAAAAGCGCGTGCTGATGGTGGATTCATCCAAATTCGACAAGGTGGCTCTGCATCAATTTGCTGCCCTTGATGAATTTGATTTGGTGCTGGTGGACGAGGCGTTGCCCAACGCCATATGCGAGGCATTGGATGCCATGAATGTTCCTCTCAAACGGGTGTCAAAATCATGAGCTCGAAAAGCGAAGCAAAACCAGTCGATGTGTTAATCATCGGAGCTGGCATCAACGGGGCGGGTCTCTTTCGTGATCTGTGCCTGCAAGACATCTCGACCGTGCTGATCGACAAGGGTGACTATGGCTCCGGCACCTCGGCGGCCCCCTCCCGTTTGATCCATGGAGGCATCAAATATCTTGAAACCGGCGAACTGCGCCTGGTTGCCCAATCGACCCTTGAACGCAATCTGCTGCTGAAAAATGCGCCCCATGCGGTGAAACCTCTACCGACCATCATTCCTATTTTCTCATGGTTCAATGGAGTGTTTGCGGCCTTGCGAACCCTGTTTGGTTCGGTTACGGCCCCCAGAAGCCGCGGTGCGCTTCTGATCGAGATCGGTCTCATTCTTTATGATCTTTATGGCGCGCGCGACCGGGTCATGCCGCGTCATCGCTTTTGGACGAAGGCACGCGCCTTGACCGAAATGCCGTTCCTGACCCGGCGGATTGTTGCCGCTGGCACCTATCATGATGCGATGGTTTGTATTCCGGAAAGGCTGGTTCTTGAACTCGTCAAGGATGGTCTGGCTGCCGCGCCGCAGAGTGAAGCCCACACCTACACAATGTTGGAACAGAGCTCGGGCGGAACCGTAACAGTGCGCCATGAAGATGGAACGCAGACGGACTATCAGCCCAAAATCGTGGTCAATGCTGCAGGCCCCTGGATTGATCGGGTCAACGGGCTTCTGGGGCTTGAAACCAAGCTAATTGGCGGCACCAAAGGCTCGCACATTATCATTGATAGTCCAGATCTGGTGGCGGCGCTCAAGGGCCGGATGGTCTATTATGAAGCCGACGATGGCCGCATCTGTCTGGTGTTTGACTATCACGGTCGCGCCTTGGTCGGTTCAACCGACATATTCGCCGATGATCCCGATAAAGTACGCTGCGAAGACGAGGAGATCGACTATTTCCTTGAAAGCCTCGCAAGTTTGCTGCCCGACCTGAAGATCGATCGAAGCCAGATCGTCTATTGCTATTCCGGCATCCGGCCTCTGCCTGCTGCTGATAACACCGCAGCAGGTCTGGTAAGCCGTGATCACTCCTCCCCACGGCAAGAACCTGATGAGGATCGACCATTTTCGGTGATATCCCTCGTTGGTGGCAAATGGACTACCTTCCGCGGCTTTGCTGAAGAAGTATGCGATCAACTCCTTGGCGAATTGGGGCAGGAGAGGAGGCTTTCGACCCGCTCGGTGCCCATCGGCGGCGGAGCTATCTATCCGCAAACAGACACGGAAAAAGCCACGTGGCTGAAACGGTTGGTGGCTTTGCACAAGGTCAACGAAGCAAGGGTCATGCAATTGCTTGAGCGGTATGGCACGACCGCCAGCCAGATCCTTGCCGAAGAGTCTTCAGGTTACCGGCTGATAGAGGGGACGGATGGCCATTCCGATGTTGAAATCGGTTGGATTGTTCGCAACGAAGCCGTTCAGCATGTGATGGACATTCTGGTGCGTCGAACCCTGATCGGGGTCAATGGCGCGCTTACCAGCTCTGCTCTTGAGGATATCACCCGAATCTGTGGAGTTGAGCTTGGTTGGAGCGAAAACCAAATTCAATCCGAGATCAACACTGCCATCAGTGAGTTGGCAGAAAAGCACCGGGTGACGATCACGCCTCACGGCTCCGGCTATGCCCCAATCGCGAACGGGTGACTGGCGACCTTGCCAACACCATAGCCCCCGATCAACCTCTGCTCCAGCCGCGCTGCGCTGCCGCCGACAGTCTCACCTTCTGACCGGCGGTCGGTGCGGCGGGGAAGCCTCTTGCTCTTTCGCAACGCTCCATGGGTCTATAGTGGGTTTTCCGGCTTGGTGACTATTCTGATACGACTTTGCCCCTTATGCTGCTCCACTGATATGCATCAATGCGCTGACAATTGTGTTTGCTGTTCGGCCTTTATGGACACTGCGCACAGCTGCCTTGCAGCTGTGCGCAGTGTCGCGATGAAGTGACAGATTTTTAGGGAATTATCACGTATAAATATCTCAAAATAACATAAATTAATTGAAATTGAGATATTTCATGTTACAAATTAAGGGTCCGCTGAAATGCCGGACGTGGAGGTGTCGCGTGAGAGGCGAAGACCGTAGACAATTCATCATGGATCTCCTCGTGGAGCACAGGGCTGTCGATATCGATGACCTTGCCCAGAGATTCAGCGTGTCGAAAATGACCATTCATCGGGATCTGGACGAGCTTGAACAGGGTGGCGTTTTGAGAAAGGTGCGTGGCGGGGCGACAGCTGATGCAGGCAATCAGTTCGAGAGCGATTTTCGCATTCGCGCACGGCAGGATGCTGATGCCAAGAAACGTATGGCCACAGAGGCGCTCAAGCTGATCGAACCGGGCATGACCGTGATGATCAATGACGGCTCCATGTCGGCGGTTTTAGGCTCGATGCTCAGCCAAAAACGACCTCTCACCGTCATAACCAACAATCAGGCCATTATCAGCGCCTTGCTGGGCGAGGTGGGCATCACATTGTTGGTTCTGGGAGGAATCTATTCAGCCAAATTCAACGCCTATTGTGGTGTTGTGACCGAAGAAACCCTTCAGCGGTTACGGGCTGATGTTGCTTTCATTTCTGCACCGGCTGTTTCGGGGCTGCAGGCATTTCATATGGATGACAACATTGTGCGGGCCAAGCAGGCAATGATGCAGGCCGCCACCCGCAAATGTCTGCTGGTAAACCATTCCCGCTTCAATCGAACAGCCCTTCATGTCCTCTCAGATCTTAAGAGTTTCGACTGGATCATCACCGACAACGAACCTGATAACAACGTGTCCGAAGAGCTGAAGAATGCGGGATTAACTCTCACTGTTGCAAGGACTTAACCCATGACAGCTACCCCCCGTTTCTGGATCGGCACAAGCTGGAAAATGAACAAGACGCTGGCCGAAGCCATCACCTTTGCCGAAGGTCTGAAGGCGGCGGATGTCGACCGCGATCCCCGTATCCAGCGCTTTGTCATTCCGCCCTTCACTGCTGTGCGTGAAGTCAAGTCCATGCTGGCCGATAGCTCGGTCAAGGTGGGTGCACAGAATATGCACTGGGACGATGCCGGGGCCTGGACGGGAGAAGTCTCCCCCCTGATGCTGACCGATTGCAATCTCGATCTGGTTGAGTTGGGGCATTCGGAGCGGCGAGAATTTTTTGGTGAGACCAATGAAACCGTAGGCTTGAAAACCCAAGCCGCTGTTCGTCATGGCCTGACCCCGCTCATCTGTATTGGCGAAACGCTGGCCGACAAGGAGGCTGGCAAGGCTACTGAGGTGCTGGCCGAGGAAGTGCGCGGCGCTTTGGGCAAGCTCAGCGGCGATCAGAAAAAGGCAACGATCCTGTTGGCTTATGAGCCGGTTTGGGCAATCGGGGTGAATGGCATCCCGGCGAGCGCCGACTATGCCGATGCGCGACAGGCTGAAATCCTTGATGTGGCCGAAGAAATGTTGGGCTATCGCCCGCTTTGCCTTTATGGCGGCTCGGTCAATCCGGGCAATTGCGAAGAGCTGATCGGCTGCCCGAATATTGACGGCCTTTTCATTGGCCGCTCCGCATGGAATGTCGAAGGCTATCTCGACATTCTGGCCAAATGCGCAGCCAAACTCGACACTTGACGCAAAGAAAGGCGCGGGTGATCCGCGTCTTTGTGAACTGCTAAGCCACAAAAACGCCGCATCAGCCCCCTTAGGTTGATGCGGCGTTCCTTTGTCTTGAAGGCTTCTGCTGTGTGATAGAAATCACAACTCCGACCAGCGGACACCCGCTATGGCTCTGCTCAATCCTGCGGTGTTCTCACATGAGATAGGGTGGGGCTGTCTGTTGCCAGACGGGAGAGAGGAGCCCCGTTTTGATCTCGTGGTGGTCAGAAAGCTCAAAGACTTCAAGACTTATTATATTTGGCGTCGACCGCATCGATTGCTGCGACATTGCCAGCTGAACGACCTTCTGGATCAAAGCTCTCGCGCAAGAAGGTGTCGGCGATGGTCTTGGCAACTTCGGTGCCCACTACGCGTGCGCCCATCGTGATGATCTGTGCATTGTTGGACAAAGCGGCACGCTCGGCGGAATAGGTGTCATGGGTGAGGGCGGCGCGAATGCCAGGCACCTTGTTGGCTGCAATGCAAACACCAATACCCGTACCGCAAATCAAAATGGCGCGATCATAGGTGCCATCGATGACCTGAGAGGCCACCCGGTCAGAGAGGTTGGCGTAAAAACTGTCCGGCCCGTCTTCGGTGCGCGAAATCTCGGAAACCTCGTATGTATCCTTGAGATGGTCCGCTACAATCTTTGCGAGGCCTTCGCCTGCGCTGTCGCCCGCAACTGCAATTTTCATGATGGCTTCCTTCCCTGAGACATTGGCCCTGAGGGTCCAAATCAATCGGTCCAATAATGCTGAACCTGAACATGGCACCGATCGATGACCGGCAGGTCTTTGATGCTGCTCCCTTGCGGTGTATCCGATGCGTCTTCGGGGCGAATGGCATCTGATACACCGCCAGAGTGACCAGCTTGTTCTTCTTGTAACGCTGAAAGATCACAAAAACAACATGAAAATTGTTACTACTATGTGATTTTGAGGTCATTTGCGCAGTTAAATCACATAAATTTCCTGAATTTGTGATTATTGATTGTGATTATGTGATATTTGGTGTAGGTAGGGGCCATAGGAGGACAGTGTAATGATCAGTGACCCATTCATTGCCAGCAAAGAAAAGCTGGCTCCCGAGAATTTTGCTCTCGCCAACTGCATTCGCGCCCTTTCGATTGACGCCGTCAATGAAGCCAATTCGGGCCATCCCGGCGCACCGATGGGCATGGCAGATGCGGCGACCGTGTTGTTCCGCAATCATCTGAAATTTGATGCATCCCGACCCGATTGGCCGGATCGGGATCGCTTTGTGCTCTCGAATGGTCATGCATCCATGATGCTCTATTCGTTGCTGCATCTGACCGGTTATGAAGACATGACCATTGAGGAAATCCGCAATTTCCGCCAATGGGGATCCAAGACTGCGGGTCACCCGGAATATGGTCACGCTCAAGGCATAGAAACCACCACAGGACCGCTGGGGCAGGGCATTGCCACCGCCGTTGGCATGGCCATGTCCGAGCGCTTGCTGGCCGAGGAATTTCCCGGTCTGGTCGATCATAACACCTATGTCATGCTCGGCGACGGTTGTCTGCAGGAAGGCATAGGTCAGGAAGCCATCAGCCTTGCGGGTCATTTGGGTCTTGGCAAGCTGATTGTGCTGTATGATGACAACGGCATCACCATTGACGGCCCAACCTCGATTTCCTTCTCAGAGGATATTCCCGGTCGCTTTGAGGCCTGCGGCTGGCATGTGCAATCCTGCGATGGCCATGATGCCAATGCTGTTGATGCGGCCCTCACTGCCGCCAAGGCCGCAACAGACAAGCCTTCGATGATTGCCATGAAAACCGTCATCGGTTTTGGTTCACCCAACCGCGCTGGCACGGCTGGCGCCCATGGCGCACCGCTCGGCGCAGAAGAAGGGGCGGCTGCCAAACAGGCCCTTGGTTGGACCGCGGAACCATTTGAAATTCCATCCAATCTTGTCAGGGAGTGGCGCGCCATCGGTGCCAAAGGTCAATCAGCTCGCAAGGCTTGGGAAGCGGCATTGAAGACCCACCCTCAGGCTGCTGATTTCACCCGCCGTCAATCGGCTGACTTGCCGCAAGCCTATGAGGCAGCCTTGGCATCTGCCCACGCAGAACTCTTTGCCAATCCGGCCAAAGTGGCCACTCGTAAAGCCTCACAAATGGCGCTGGATGCGCTGGCGGGTTCCTTGCCCGAAATGGTTGGTGGATCGGCGGATTTGACGGGGTCGAACCTGACCCGTGTTCCCGCGGTCGACAGCCAGTTTACCCGCGAAACCCCGGGCCGGTATATCGGCTATGGCGTCCGTGAATTCGGGATGTCAGCAGCTATGAATGGTATGGCCCTGCATGGCGGGTTCATTCCTTACGGCGGCACATTCCTTGTCTTCAGTGACTATGCGCGCAATGCCATTCGTCTGTCGGCGCTGATGGGTATCGGGACGATTTATGTCATGACCCATGACAGCATCGGTCTGGGCGAAGATGGACCAACCCACCAGCCTGTCGAACATATGGCAAGCTTGCGGGTCATTCCAAACCTTCAGGTCTTCCGTCCGTGCGACGCGATGGAAACCCTTGAATGCTGGGATATCGCCATCCGCTCACGCAAGGTTCCGTCTCTCATGGCTCTGTCTCGCCAAGGTGTACCGCAACTGCGTCTGGAAGCCGGTGAGGAAAATCTCACAGCCAAAGGCGCGTATGTCTTGCGTCAATTGGGTGAGGGGCGTGACGTCACACTGATCGCCACCGGCACTGAAGTGATGTTGGCCGTTGAGGCCGCTGAAAAGCTCCATGCAGACGGGCTCAGCGTCGCCGTTGTCTCCATGCCGTGCTGGGAATTGTTCGATGCCCAGCCGCAAAGCTATCGCGACGAAGTGCTGGGCGACGCCCCGCGCATTGCCATAGAAGCGGCCAGCAAATTCGGCTGGACCCGTTATGTGGCAAGCGAAGAGAATGTGATTGGCATGGACAGCTTTGGGGCATCGGCACCCGCGGAGCGTCTCTATAAGGAGTTCGGTATCACCGCTGACGCGATCATTGCCCGCGCTCGTGCGCTCTGCGGCAAATGAGACTATCCAGGCGACGGGCGGATCCAATAGGCCTGCCCGCCGCCTGTCTCAAGACATAACCGTCTTGCAGACAAATATTTGGAACGGAAAGGACTGGGATATGGCCCAGATCGTGTTTGATCTAGACGGAACGTTGATCGATAGCGCTCCAGACTTGCAAGAGGTGGCCAACAAGGTGCTGGCAGATGAAGGCAAGCATCCTGTGTCATTGGCACAAGTCAGTGCCTTTCTTGGCAGCGGCACACCCACATTTGTCCAGCGCATGTGCGAAGCCTCTGATATTCCCCAAAGCGAGCAGGAAAGATTGCTGGCCAATTTTCGCGCGCTTTATGACGGAGCCGTCCATCGCACTGAACCTTATCCCGGAGTTCGCAAGGCTCTGGATCAACTGGCGCAAGACGGCCACAAGCTTGGCATCTGCACCAACAAGCCCATGAGCCCATGCCTGTCAGTGCTGCGCCATTTGAAGCTGGACCCGCATTTTGACTCCATCCTCGGGGGCGACAGTCTACCGGTCCACAAGCCGGACCCGGCCCCCTTGCTCGCCACCTTTGATGCGCTGGGCAATGGCGTTTGCCTTTATGTCGGCGACAGCGAGGTCGACGCCGAAACGGCTCGGCGGGCAGGGGTGCCATTCCTGCTATATACCGAGGGCTATCGCAAGCATGCCATCGAGGAAATGCCCCACACAGCGACCTTTGCTCATTATGACGAACTGCCCGGTCTGATCACCCGCACGCTGGCGCAGCTTCACTAAGCAAGACCTGCCGATTCTTCGGCAGATGTCAAAGAAATCAACCGCATGCTCGCTTGCGCGTCAGGGCCTGACCACTTGGCAAGGCACCAGAAAAATGCACCCGCGAGATGCTCACTGGAGGAATGAGAAATGAAATTTTTTGTCGATACCGCCATTATCGAGGATATCCGCGAGCTCAATGATTATGGGCTGCTTGATGGTGTGACCACCAACCCCTCACTGATCGCTAAATCGGGCCGGGACTTCAAGGAAGTGATCGCCGAAATTTGCGCTTTGGTGGAAGGCCCGGTCTCTGCAGAAGTGGCTGCGCTCAATTTCGATGGCATGATTGCGGAAGGCGATCATCTGGCTGCAATTGCCGACAATGTGGTGATCAAGCTGCCATTGACACTCGATGGCCTCAAGGCTTGTCGCTATTTCACCATGAAGGGCATCAAAACCAACGTCACCTTGTGCTTTAGCGCCAATCAGGCTCTGCTTGCCGCCAAGGCCGGCGCGACCTTTATCAGCCCCTTCGTTGGTCGCCTCGATGACCTCAATATTGAAGGCATGGAACTGATCAGCGACATCCGCCAGATCTATGACAATTATGAGTTCAAAACCGAAATTCTCGCTGCATCTGTTCGGACCGCCAACCATGTCAAGGATGCCGCGTTGGCGGGTGCTGATGTGGCCACCATTCCACCGGCAGTCATCAAGGCGCTGGCAAACCATGTGCTGACCGATAAAGGTCTTGACCAGTTTGCCAAGGATTGGGCATCCACCGGTCAGTCCATTCTCTAAGGCGAGACACTCGCAATCAATGCGTTGGAAAGGCGGCCTTTGTGCCGCCTTTTCTCGTGCGCTCCGTAACACTGCGGCAGACGGACGACGCCTCTGGAAAGTCAGAATTGTATCCAATGTGCCTTCTCCTCGTTGGACTTCGAGACACACACCGAGCGCGGCAGCCACCCATTGCATCAATCTGTGCCGGGTTTGCGAGCAGAGGGAACTGGTTCAGAGATGGCCTTGTCTGCCTCCGCCTCATTTTCTTTTCTGGCGGAGAAACAACGAATACTGCTCCATTGCAGCGAAATGAGCATCTCTTTCAGCCATTTCAGCCATCTCTGACATGACTTGATTTCGTCATCGTCAGGTTATCCCAACTTGCATCCAGCAATTCAATGGCTTAACAGGCTCTGCTGTTGCGACGAAACGAATATTGTATATGATATTACGATTATAAAGCGCCTATGCGGATTGATCACTGCTTCAACATCACAATAGAAGCGAAGATCGGAGCCGCTTTGATGCACAACCATATTTGGATCGCAAGACACAATGCCTCAAATTCTTAGACGCACCACCACCAGTATTGTTGCAGATGAACTGCGCAAACGCATCATGTCTGGACAATTGCGTGAAGGGGAGCAGGTGAGGCAGGAAGCCATTGCGACCGAGCTGGGTGTCAGCCGTATTCCGGTACGCGAAGCCCTGCGCCAGTTGGAAGCAGAGGGGCTTATAACGCTTGTCTCTCACAAGGGAGCGGAAGTCTCCCGGCTGGAGCCATCCGAGATTGCCGAGTTGTTCGAAGTGCGCATCATGCTTGAAAGCTGGATGTTCGAACATGCCATCAAGCATATCGATGAGATCCATCTGGAGGCGGCGGAAAAGCTTATTGGCTCAATGCGCAACGATGCGATGATCGAGGAGTGGGGGAGTTTGAACTGGCAGTTTCACGAAACCCTCTACACACCAGCGCACAAGCCTGCAACGATGAAGATCCTGCGCCGCGTCCATGACAATATCGATCGCTATGTGCGCCTGCAGATCACCCTGACCGAAGACAGTCAGGAGCGCGCCCATAAAGAACATCAGGCGATCGTTGATGCCGCGCGCAGTAAGAATGTGAAAGTTGCGGTCGCTCTGCTCAGTGATCACATCAACCATGTCAAAGAGCAGCTTCTAAAGACCCTCGCCGCCAAGGACGGGACTGCCTGAAATCTCTTCAGGGCTAGTTCGAAACGGCTACAGCATTCTGATCCATGGGGGCGGTGGCCAACGGCATGCGCACTTCCAGTTCACACACATACTCACCATCGAACAGCTGAACCTGCTGACCGATCTCTACCCGCATGGCTGCCAAACGCACGGCTCCAGATGCTTGTGTCTCTGATGACAGGCTGCTGACAAGCCGGGATGGCTCGCTTGATTCAAGGGCAGTTTGCGGCGCTTTCACAGTTGGAAAGGCGGCTGCCTGATAAGAGTGGATGTAAATGCAGGCGCTGTAGGCCAGCAACATTTTGAACCAGTATCTTGAACCAATCGCCTTGACTATGCGCATGGGACCTCACTCATTTTTTGCATCGAGACCCGTTCGGGTAGCGCTGAGTGTCGCCTCAAATTGGTTAAAAAGAATTTGTGGTTCCCCTTTCACAAATCCGCATAAGGGGCTGAAAAGCCAACTAAATGACTTTGTGGTGACCAGCGCCTTAAAAACGATGGTAAAGAAAGATTTGCCAAAAAAAGTTGCGCCCGTTAATTAATTTCATGTGAAATGAAAATTCACGCAAACTGCGGTCGACTAGGATAACCTGACCAACGCAGCGGGCAGGGCATCAAAGTGATCAATCACCAGATCTGCCCCCAGAGTCTCAACCGGTATGGGCGTATAGCCGTGACTGAGCAGAACCACCGGGATACCTGCCGCGCGCGCCGCATCGACATCGGTTTGTGTGTCGCCAATCATCACACTTGCAGAAACATCACCACCAGCCACCTCTATGGTGTGCAATATATGTTCTGGATGCGGTTTGTGATTGGCAACCGAGTCTGCGCCGCAAATGGCATGAAACAACTCTGCCAAACCCAGCTCGCGCAAGAGCCGCAAGGACAGCTCTTCTTTCTTGTTGGTGCAAACACCCAACCGCAAACCTTCATCAGCCATCGACCGGATCAGGTTTTCTGCTCCGGCATAGGGGCGGCTTGTGGCGCTGATATTGGCGATGTAATGATCGAGAAACGCTTGGTGACAGGATTTGAGAAAAGCGTCGTCTACCGCGCGATCATGATAGGAGAAACCGCGCTTCAAGGTCGCAATTGCCCCATGCCCCACATGAGACCGAATATGCTCTTCGGGCACCGAGCCAAGATCATGCAGTTCCAGCACATGATTAAGGGCTCCGATGAGGTCCGGTGCGGTATCGACAAGTGTACCGTCCAGATCAAACAGGATGCACGAAAACCGATGACTGGACTGATGTGTGGTCTGATTATTTGGCATGGGAAACGCTCGACACAAGAAGGGACGGATCTGGGGCGATCCAGATCTCAATGACCCAGACGGGTAAATCCCCGACCGGCCGGATCGGCAAATCAGCCCGCTTGGCCTTGGGTCTCTCTCCTTTACCCCATGCAGCCAAAAGGATCAATCTTGGCTTCAAACGCACATGTACGCAGGACAAGTGGCGTTGATCTGGATGGCTTGTACGATTGGCCACAGGGAACAATGGCGCTTTCTGTCTCTCAACCCTTTTACAAGGGCAAACACCGTGCTAAGAGCGTGGCGAACACGAGGGGACCATCGCCCGGAACGCCCCGATGACAGCGTTTGTAACCACCCGCCAGACGTTAGGACAGGGATGGCTTGAACTGGTTCATTTGGGCACATAGGGTCAGCAGGGAAGAGCATCATCATGAGTGAAGATCTGAAACGCCAAGCCGCAGCGGCTGCGCTCGATTATGTAAAAGACAATATGAAACTGGGAATCGGCACCGGCTCGACCGCTGTTCATTTCATCCGGTTGCTGGGGGAAAAGGTAGCCAATGGCCTGACCATCATTGGCGTGCCAACATCCGAAGAAACCGCCAGTCTGTGCCGTGAAGTCGGCGTGCCTCTGACCACTCTGGATGAAACCCCCGAGCTGGACCTCACCGTCGATGGTGCCGATGAGATTGATCCGCAACTGCGCCTGATCAAGGGCGGTGGCGGTGCTTTGCTGCGTGAGAAAATCGTTGCCAAAGCGTCCAAGGACATGGTTGTCATTGCGCACAAGTCAAAAATCGTCGAGTGTCTCGGGGCTTTTCCTCTGCCCATCGAAGTGATGCCATTCGGGTTGGCTGCAACGAAACTGGCTGTCAAGAATGTCTGTGCCCGCTTTGGGATGCAGGGAGAAATTTCCGTGCGCAAGACCGAAGACGGTGAAAATTATCTGACAGATGGTCAGCATTTTATTCTTGATGCCACTTTTGGCCGCATTTCCGATGTAGATGGCCTTGATAGGGCATTGCGGGCCATCCCCGGCGTGGTGGAAACCGGCCTGTTTATCGGCATCGCCACGACCGCAGTTGTTGCAAGCGATGACGGAATTGAAGTTTTCAAGCCACGGGCTTAGATGCCTTTCCCAAGGCATCACCCTAGAGATATAGAGACATTCGAGACCTTTAAGAGGATTTGAACCATGAAAAAGACCACGATCGCGTCTATCTGTGCTGGCGCTGCTATGAGCGTTTGTTTGGCTTTGCCAGCCTTTGCGCAGGATGCGAAGGCCAAAGACACGCACCTTCAGGCAGCGATCGATGTTGTGGAGCAAGCAGGCACTCTGCCCGAGTTTGAAAAACAGCTGGATCTGATCGTCAAGAATTCCAAAATCTGGTTGGTGCGGCAGAATCCGAATGCGGAAAAAGACATCTACGAAGTCGTCGACAAGATTGCGGAAAAATATAAGGACGACCGTAAGACTATGGTCGCCAACGCCGCTGTCGCCTGGGCGCGCTACCTCAAAGAGGACGAGTTGAAAGATGTTCTGGCCTTCTTCAAAACAGATGTCGGTGAGAAATTTGCAACCTATCAGCCTCGTATTCTTGGTGAGATGCTTGGCAATATTCAGGCTTATTCCAAGGAACGGACTCAGGTCATCGTCGCTGAAGCCATCAAGGAACTGAATGCCAAGGGCCACAAGTTCAAGTAAACCGGCTTCCGCACGGAAAAGTTTAAGCGCCTCCAACGCAGGTTGGGGGCGCTTTTTTATGTCTGAAATAAACCTCCACCTGCGGTGGAGGACTGGACAAGTTTTACATTTTCAGTAAGAGACCTCCTCACTTGAACCATTGGCGTGGTTTTAAGAACAGAAGCGAGGAGGTTTTTATGGACAAAAATCACCTATCACACAGCACTTGGGACTGCAAATATCATGTAGTCTTTGGCTCCAAATACAGGACCAAACGTCTATACGGAGACTTGCGGCGTGAGTTACGAGATCAATTTACGAAGTTGGCGTCACAAAAGGGATGCCATATTGAGGAAGGGCATCTTATGCCCGACCATGTGCATATGTTGATCTCAATCCCACCCAAATATTCAGTGGCCCATATAGTGGGCTTCTTAAAGGGTAAAACGGCGCTATATGTGGCAAACAAATATGCCCGGAAACGTCGCTACAAGGGATATCATTTTTGGGCACGTGGTTACTTTGTTTCGACAACGGGCTATCAAGAGGAGGTCGTCAGACGCTATATCCGCAATCAACAGAGGCAGGATAAGGCGAGCGACTTCGCGGATATGTTCAAGCCAAACTATTGAAACCAAACAAGACCACTTCTAGTGGTTCAAGCGAAGCGTAACAAACCTCCGCCTATGGCGGAGGTCAATGACTTATGTCGGTGAGCCTTTCCTGTCAACAAAGTCGCGGATAAGTGATCATTTGTTAGTGGCAACAAAGGCTGCACTTGGGCAAGGGGGCTTTCATTCCTGGCTTTGCTGCTTATGTTTGAGACAAAAGTGCAGGACGGCTTGCCCTTGCAATGATTGGTTCTTGACGCTGTCGGGATGAAGAAAGAGGCGAAAATGAATGAATTTGATTATGACCTGTTCGTAGTTGGCGCTGGCTCTGGTGGTGTCCGCGCTGCACGTATGGCGGCCACCTATGGCGCCAAAGTTGCGATTGCCGAGGAATATCGCGTTGGCGGCACCTGTGTGATCCGTGGCTGCGTGCCCAAGAAACTGATGGTCTATGCCTCGAAATTTTCCCATGAATTTGAAGATGCCGCAGGCTTTGGTTGGACGGTTGGCGAGAGCCAGTTTGACTGGAAAACGCTGATTGAACGCAAGGATGCCGAGATTGATCGCCTCAATGGCCTCTATATAAAAAATCTCGAACGCCACAACGTCGAGATCATCCAGTCCCGTGCCGAGTTGGAAGCGCCGCACCGGATCCGGTTGACCGGTGAGGATCGCTCTGTCTCGGCTCGCACCATTCTGATTGCGACCGGTGGTGTGCCCAACTTGCCGCTGGATTTGCCCGGCGTTGAACATCTCATTACCTCCAATGAGGTCTTCCATCTTGAAGAGCAGCCAAAACGGGTGCTGGTCACCGGTGGTGGCTATATTGCACTGGAATTTGCTGGCATCTTCAATGGCCTTGGCACAGAGACGACTGTGCTTTATCGCGGCGAAGAAATTCTGCGCGGTTTTGATGATGACGTCCGCGCCACTCTGCATGAAGAAATGGAACGGCGTGGTGTCCGTATCTTGCTTCATGATGTTTTGACATCTGTCGAGAAAAAAGAAGACGGCCTGCATGTCACCACCAAACAGGGTGAGAGAATGGTGGTTGATCAGATCCTGTCCGGCATCGGTCGCTCGCCTTACACCAAGGGTTTGGGGTTGGAAACAGTCGGCGTCGAGCTTGATGACAAGGGGGCTATCAAGGTGAATGCTCAGAACCGCACCAATATTGACCATATTTATGCGGTGGGTGACGTCACCAACCGGGTCAACCTGACCCCGGTTGCGATCCGCGAAGGTGCTGCGCTGGCCGAGACCTTGTTCAACAACAATCCAACGGTGGTTGATTATGAGAATATCCCAACTGCCGTTTTCACCCAGCCGGAAATAGGCACAGTCGGCCTGACAGAGGCCGAAGCGGTCGAAAGTCACGACAATCTCGACATCTATCTCGCCAAATTCTGTCCCATGAAGAATACATTGGCGGGCAATGACGAGAAAACGCTAATGAAGCTGATTGTTGATGCCGACAGCGACAAGGTTCTTGGCTGTCACATTCTTGGCCCGGATTCCGGTGAAATGTCCCAGCTTCTGGGCATTGCCGTCAAGATGGGCGCAACCAAGGCCAATTTCGATGCCACCATGGCGGTCCACCCAACCGCAGCAGAAGAGCTGGTCACCATGAAAGAGCCGTTCAGGCGCATCCGCAAGGATGCCTGATCGCCTCACCATTCGCCCAATCAAAGCCAATGACGTCGAGCCCGCAGTCCAATGCGGACTCGGTGCCTGGTGCCATGCGATCCTGCCGCTGCTCGATGGGTATGGTCCCTTGGAAATCCCGCATATCGAACAGCTTTTTCGCACGTTCCTGCTTTCGCATCTGACGCAAGACAAGGAACAGGAGGGACAATTGGTGATTGCCGATCTTGGCGGCTAGGTCCTTGGATTTTACTGTCTCGAGCTTGAGACCGGCGATCTGACCGACCTCTGGCTGGATCCTGATTGGCACGGCAAAATGCACCAAGGCAAGAGTATCGCCTCCCACATGATGGCCGATGCCAAAGCGCGGGCGAGAGCTGCGGGCTGCGATCATCTCACCTTGAAAGTGTTGGTCGGCAATCAAAGGGCCTTGGCTTTTTATCGCAAAGAAGGCATGCAAGAGCTGAGCCGCGATGTGGACTTTGATATCGCGCTCCAACAAAGACTTGAGAAAATAACCATGCAACTGAGGCTTGAGAGCTGACCAAAGCCGTGCCTCACTTATCCAACGTCAGGACAGAATAAACGTGACGCTCGAACAGGTAAGAAAGAATCCCGAACAATGGGTCGGCTATTTTGGCTATGGCTCGCTGGTCAATGATGCAACGCGCAATGTGGAAAGCTTCGGCTTTGCCGGGCGCCTGAAAGGTTATCGCCGACGCTGGTCGATCTGGACATCAAGCGCTGAACGTCGTGCCTTTGGTTTTGGCGGTGTGGCGGCCCTGTCGGTAACAGCGAGCGCTGAAAGCTATTGCGATGGCCTGTTGATCTTTGATCGCAAGGATCATTTGCCCAAGGTCGATGAGCGGGAAGCCATGTATGACAGGGTCAGACTGGACCTGCGCGATTTTGTAGGCACGCAGGAGCTGCCTGCGGGCATTGATTGCTATATCTATGTCGGCCATGCCCCACACACCGAGGTCGCAGATCCCAACTATCCGATCCTTCAGTCCTATGCGGATGCAGTGATGCAGGGCTTTCTGAACAAGTTCGGAGAAGAGGGCGTTGCGCGTTTTGTCGATGAAACCGATGGTTGGCAGACGCCGATTGTGCAGGATCGCGACCGCCCATTCTATCCGCGGTCTGTCACCTTGAGCCTTGAGGAACAGGAAATGATCGATCATTATCTCAAACAGAGCGGAGCCCCTCTGGTTGCCTTGCCTTGAGCGATCCGTCCGTCTTTGACGCCCGTGCTTCACAAAGATTATTCCGTGGGCCCCGATTTTGGGGCCCTTTTTGTTGGCTTTTGGGCTGGTTATGCGTCCGTTGCGCCTAGTCGGCGCTTTGAGCCTTGGCGAATGGGAAAACATTCGCTAAAAGCGTGCAACAGCATTTCAAAGAATTGGCGGCGAATGGCTCGGGGTAGAGGCCTGAGCCCGGTCTGGAGCGCCGGACCGATAGCGCCCAACAAAAAGGCTTGTCTCAATGACTATCATTGACTCCATTAAGAAAAGCGTGGTTCCGATCCATCCTGAAGGTTATCCCTTCATCGCACTGTTTGCTCTTGCGTCCTGCGTGCTTGGCTGGTTCTTCTCGCCTCTCTTCTGGATTGGCTCCTTCATCACCCTGTGGTGCGCATATTTCTTCCGCAATCCAGAGCGCGTCACGCCTGTGGAACAGGGGCTGGTCATTTCACCCGCCGATGGCATGGTCTCAAGTGTCGGTCTTGCTACGCCTCCACCTGAGCTCAATCTGTCGCAAGAGCCAATGATGCGTGTCTCGGTCTTCATGAATGTCTTCAACGTCCATGTGAACCGCGCCCCTGTGCCGGGCAAAATTCGCACCATCGCCTACAAGCCGGGCAAGTTTCTCAATGCTGAGCTCGATAAGGCCAGCGAAGACAATGAGCGCAACAGCCTGATCATCGACAGTGCTTATGGCCCGATTGGCGTCACCCAGATTGCCGGTTTGATCGCCCGCCGCATCGTTTGCTGGTCCAAGTCGGCGGATACCATTGGCGTTGGGGAACGCTTCGGCCTGATCCGCTTCGGCAGCCGCGTTGATGTCTATATGCCTGCGCATATCATCCCATCAGTGATTGTTGGTCAGACCATGATTGCCGGGGAGACCATTCTGGCCAACCTTGAAGGTGAGCAGTTGCCAGCCAAAGCGCATATCACCCAATAAGCATGGCGCAAGACAGACACCCCGATAGGGAACAGGACATGACGCAAGACAATTCGGATCACGGCATCACCAATCCGTTTCAAAGCTTCGATCCAGATGAGGATGAACCAAAGCGCCGCTTCAAGGCCGTCCCTTTTCGTCTGCTGGCACCCAATCTTGTGACGTTGATGGCGCTCTGCTCCGGTCTGACCGGCGTGCGGATGGCCATTGAAGGACGGTTCGAACTGGCCATGATTGCCATTGCCGCCGCAGCCTTTCTGGATGGGGTTGATGGGCGCGTTGCCCGGATGCTCAAGGGGACGTCGCGCTTCGGGGCCGAGCTGGACTCATTGACCGATTTTGTCAATTTTGGGGTCGCGCCCGCGCTTATCCTCCATGTCTGGATCCTCCATGCCATTCCCTCGATTGGCTGGATTGCGTCCCTGCTATTCGCCATTGCGATGATTCTGCGCCTGGCCCGCTTTAACGTGGCGCTCGACGACAAAAACAAGCCTGCCTGGCAGAAGGATTTTTTCGTTGGAGTGCCTGCACCTGCCGGCGCTTTGGCCGTGCTGGCCCCGATCTATCTGGAGTTGGCGGGTATGCCGCATCATGATGAGTTGGCGTTGATCGTCATGCTCTATACGTTGTTGATCGCGATGCTGGTCGTCTCTTCGCTGCCGACCTATTCCGGCAAGACCGTGGGCTTGCGCATCAACCGCGCCTATGTCCTGCCGGTGATGGGTGGCTTTGTTGCTGCTGTGGCAATCCTCTTTTCCTATCCGTGGGAAAGCTTGCTTGTGCTCGTCTTTGGCTATCTGGTTTCCATTCCCTTTGCCCGGCGCTCATGGCACCGCAAAAACCGCATGATGGTCGCAGGGGAGCTGGATGCCTTTGAGATCGCAACGGACGCCGATCTGCTGGATAAAGACAGCAAAGACTGAAGATCAAGAACAAGGCTCCATCTGGTGCCTGAAAGACCCAACAAAAAAGGCCCGCCGAATGGATCGGCGGGCCTTTTTGTACTTGTGTCGCAAGCTTTCATTCTGCTGCGTGAGGCAAGCCCGTTGCAGCAGATGGCGCTTTATCCTTCTTCACTGGCTTCAAAGCCACCAAAGTGCCTTTATCCTTGGCTGCCAGATCTGGGGCGTCCTTCTGAGGCGCTTCTTCTGTTTCAGGTGTCGCTTTGCTCGCCTTGCGCATGCCGAAGAGCCGGGCCAGCATCCTTAAGAATGGCTTCAGCGTGACCGATGGGAAGGCCAGCAACACAGGGATCAACACCAGCGTCAGAAGGGTTGAGAATGCCAGACCCGAAATGACGGCGGTTGACAGTTGCACCCACCACGCGGCGGTAATCGACCCGACCGAAATGATCCGGTTGAAGAAGTCGAAATTGATCGCAGTTGCCATCGGCACAAGGCCCGCAATGGTGGTGATTGTCGTCAACAGGATCGGACGGATCCGCTGGGACGAGGTTTTGACGATTGCCTCGACCACATCCACGCCTTCAGAGCGGAAGCGATTGTAGGTGTCGATCAGAACGATAGCGTTGTTGACCACGATCCCCGCCAAGGCCACAACCCCGGTACCCGACATGATGATCGAGAATTTCTGCCCCGTTATGATCATGCCCAAAAGCACGCCCATGACGGACAGAACCACCGTGGAGAGGGTTAGGAAAGTCTGATAGAAGCTGTTGAACTGAGTGATCAGAATGATCGCCATGATGAACAGGGCACCCAGAGCAGCCTTGCCGAGGAAGGACTGTGACTTAGCCTGCTCTTCGTCTGCACCGCGGAACTTGAAGTTCACACCATCTGGCCATTTCTGCGCTTCAATCCAGCCATTCAGCTCCTTCACTTTCTGATCGACCGTTACCCCATTCTCCTTGACCACTGTCGCTTTGACATTCATCGCAAAGAAACCGTCCTTGCGGGTGATCGAGGAAACCTTCGGTTTGGCCTTTAACTCAACAAAGTTGCTGATTGGCACCTGACCATTCGGGGTCGGGAGCTTCAATTGATCCAACTGGTTGATAGAGCGTTGATCTTCTGGCAACCGTACCCGGATCTCGACTTCGTCATCGGAATCGTCTGGACGATATTTTCCAATCAACACCCCATTGGTGACGAGCTGAACCATGGCCCCGACAGGTGCGATGGTGGCATTGTAGCGGCCGGCTTCTTCCCGGTCGATATCCAGCTCCCATTCAATGCCGGGCAAGGGGCGGCTATCCTCGATTTCGATCAGGCCACCCACAGAGTTGAAATGGTTGCGGACGATGCCGGTAATCTTGGACACCTGATCATAATTGATCGAGGTGATCTGCAAGCTGACATCCTTGCCTGTCGGCGGGCCGCCTTCAACCTTGTGCACGGACACCTTGATGCCGGGAATGTTTGCGGTACGATTGCGTATTTCCTCAAAGATCTCGGCGGCCGGACGGCGACAGCAAAAATCATCAAGTTCCATATTGATCGTGCCAATGGCATCCGATGGCTTGGCATTATTGCCGCCAACATCCCCCATCGAGCCACCTGCGCTGACGCCAGAAGGAGCAGAGTTGGTCACCACGTCGCGAACGCCCTTGACCTGCAAGACCTGATCTTCAACCGCCTTGACCAGAGCCCTGCTTTCCAGCGAGCTCATATTGCCCCGGGCAGAAACATAGACCATGGCAATGCGTGGCTCTTCATCAACGAAGAATTCAACACCCGCATTATGCTTACTGAAACTGACGACAATAACGCCACAGGCGATGATCACCGCAGCGATGGTGGCAAGGTTGCCGATCGGATGAGCGGTCAAGGCATGAAGGACCCGTGCATAGATACCCGTCAGACCGGTTACGTCTTTGGGGTTGAAATGCTGGCCACCGGACAGATGGGAAGCATTTTCCATCTCTTCCTTCGATGCGCTTTTGCGCCCCAGAAAACTGCCGGTCACCGGCAGGAACACCATCGCAGTCAGCAGTGCCGACGTCAGAACGATGATCACCATGATCGGCAGGTAACTCATGAATTCACCAGACACACCGGGCCACAGCAACATCGGCAGGAAGGCTGCCAGCGTCGTTGCGGTGGAGGATGTGATCGGCCAGAACATCAGTTTGGCCGCCCGGATATAGGCTTCCTGTCGCGTCATGCCTTCTGCCACCTTGCGGTCGGCATATTCCACGATCACGATAGCCCCATCCACCAGCATGCCCACAGTCAACACCAGACCGAACATGACCATCATGTTCACCGTCATGCCGATCATCGACAGGATGAGAAAGCCGATCATGAAGGAGGTCGGAATCGCGATGCCGATCAGGATGGCCGAGCGGAAACCAAGCGACGCCAACACCAGCATCATCACCAAGGCAATTGCGGTCATGATGGAGGATTGCAGCGAGCCGAGGATTTCATGGATCGGCTTGGCTTCATCCAGCAGGAACCGCACCTTGATCGCCGGGTTCCAACTGGCCATTTCATCTGCCACTGCCGCCCGGACCGCATCATTATGTTCAATGATGTTGGTGCCCAGACGTTTCTTCACCTCAATCGAAATCGCCGCCTTGCCGTTGACACGGGTGATGCGCTCGGCATCCTTGAAGGTCCGCTTGATGCTGGCAATGTCGCCAAGCGTCACAACACCTTCTCCATTCTGCTTGATCGGAATGGAAAAGACATCCTGCGCCGATTCAATCAGACCCGGAACTTTCAGATTGAAGCGTCCCAGACCGTTATCAAGGAAGCCTGCTGGCACCAGCCGGTTGTTCAGCGATACCGCATTGATCAGCTCTGTCTGGGTGACATTGTAGGATTCAAGCTTCAAGAGGTCGATTTCGACTTCCAGCAATTCCTCGCGATGGCCGGAAAGATCAGCTTCCAGCACCGTTGGAATGCCTTCAATGCGATCCTGCAGCTTCTTTGCATGGCGATAGAGCGTGCGCTCTGGCACATCACCGGACAGGGTTACATAGATGGTCGGCTGAAGCGAGAAGTTGATCTCGTTGATCGTTGGCTCTTCTGCGTCTTCAGGCAATTCTGCCTGCCCTTGATCCACCTTGTCGCGGACATCGGCGAGCGCCGTTTCCTTGTCGAACCCTGCGTCAAATTCGAGAATGATCGAGGCATGGCTTTCCGACGCGACGGCGGTCATTTCCTTGACGCCCTCGATCGCTCGAAGTTTGTTTTCCATCGGTTTGACCAGCAGACGCGACGCATCCTCGGGCGAGATGCCCGGCTGAGTGATGGAAATATAGAGAACCGGAATATCAATATCCGGGTTCGATTCCTTGGGAATGTTGATATAGCTGACGATCCCGGCCGCGACCAGAACGACCATCATGGTCAGGACCGTGCGTCGGGCCCTGAGAATGGTGTCGAGAATGCCGTTCATTGCCCTTCACCTTTCATCATTTCCTCAGATTTGGAGGCTTGAGTGGCCTGGGAGGTTTGATAGGCCTTCTCGTCGACGGCCTCGACCGGTTGACCTGACAGGACATATTCCTGACCAACGGTGATGACTGTGGCTTTCTTTGGCAAACCGCTCAACCAAACCCCGTCATTGTCAATGGCGATGATATTGACCGGCGTGAAGTTTGCCACCCCATCGGTGACCAGCATCACGCCCACTTCACCTTTGTCCGACAAGGTCAAATGGGCCGGACTCATCTGATGCACCTTGACCGGTGGCAGGGCCAGCTTGGCGACGGCGGTCACACCATCACGCACGGTGCCATCCGGGTTCGGAATTTCCACTTCCACAAGGAAGGTGCGCGTTTCACTGTCCGACGTTGTGCTCACATAGCGCACGGTGCCTTCCAGTTTCTCACCCGTCACCAGCGCCACATCGGCCTTGGTGCCTGTCTTGATCAACTGCACTTCACGCTCAGAGACCTGCCCGACGACGAGCATGGGATTGGGATTCATCAGCTCGGAACAAATGTCGCCTGCCTTCAATTGATCGCCAACTTCGGCTAGTCGTCCCTGCACCACACCATCGATGGGTGCCGTGATGTTGATCCGGTCCAATTCCAGATTTGCTTCCTTGACAACGGCCAAGGCCGCATCTCTCTGGGCTTTGAGGGCCGCAATCTGCGTTTTGGCGGCAAAGCCTTTTTGCGCAAGCGTTTCCTTGGCCTTGAGATCAAACTCTGCCTGTGCCAGAGCGGCCTCGGCGCGGGCCGCGCTTGCCACCCGCGAGCCTTCATCAAGTTTGCAGAGCAGATCGCCTTTTTTGACGTGCTGGCCCTTGCTTACGAACCGTTCGCGCACGATCGCAGTGGTTTCCGACCGCACGGACACTTTGGTGTCAGCTTCTGTTCGGCCACGGATATTGAGGATCGATTGACGATCCTGCTCGACCAACTCCCTGACGGCCACTCGGACCGCCTGACTTTCAACTGTCTTGGCGCGTGCCGCTGGGGGAGGGGTGGCCTGATCACTTTCCTGTCCGCTGAATACGGCTTGCCCGGTTGCCATCCAGCCAACAATGCCCGTCGTGAACAAAAGGGCAAGGCCGTAGGAGCCTTTGAGACGCAATGCCATAAGAGATAACCTCGTTCATTTCACTTATTGAAAAGTGCATTCGCACAATAGATTAGGGGTCCGCGGACAGAGTTGCCCGCAGCTGAAATCAGCTTGCCTGTTGTTCGCTTGAGACCAAATTTGTGGCCTGACCTTCCTCTGCCAGCGCCACAAGCTCCACACCATGAATCTTTAGATAGTCAATCGCCGCTTCAACACAAGATCTCCCGTAGTTTTGGGCCCACATTCCTGCTTTCTGAAAGATTTGAGCATGCTCCCCTTCCAGATGGCAGCCATCGCGCTCGCCTTCATCGGGTGCGCAGGCTTCAATCTGCTCTATCTCTTCTTCCAGTTGTCTGATCTGGCGTTCGACAGCGACCTCGACATCCTTTGGTTTCATGACACTCGCAAACAGCGAGATCATGAGAAATTCTGATCGATAGATGTCAGGCTTGTGTGGTTGCATCAGCTCAACCAGCAATGACGCCCGGCCAGCATCGGTGATGGAATAGACCTTGCGTGCCGGTTTGCCATCCTGCACTTCGTGGCGACAGGTCACCAATCCTTCTGCTTCCAGACGATTGAGTGCCGGATAGATCGATCCATAACTGGCCTCGACAAAAAAACTGAAACTTCCTTCAGTTGAAGCTTTGCGGATGTCATAACCGGTCCTTGTCGCCACAAAAGAGGATGGCGAGGCAGATGCTGCGTACATTCATGGATGATCCTGATCTCAATCCCGAGAAAAATCGTATTCCTCTATAAGGCAATACGGCTTACTACCATATTCAGGGGCAATATATGCTCGTTTGATATATTTGTCTATCACATATATCGATGCGATATATGCATGGCAGGTATGCGTCAAAGCGCCTCAGGGTAAATGCTTGATTGTCGCCGAGAAGCAGCGACTATTAGCAGTGACACCATACAAACTTGCCCAGGGAGCGGATTTATGCCGATCAAGGATCTCGTGCCACCAGAGCGGCGTTTGGAAAAAGGCATCAAGGGGATCATTAGCGATCCATTGATGCGCCTTTTGGCCATCAACTGGATCATCGGACTGGTGGCAACCATCATTATCTTTACCGGGCTGATCCTGACCAATGCCGCTGGATTGCAGGATCTGATCTTTGGTAGCGAAGAACCCATCATTCCGATGGCTCTTTTGTTCTTTGGCCTGTTGATCACCATTTGCAGCGTCGCGATGGGAATGGCGGTGATGATGCTGCCCAAAGATGATGATGACCAGATCTATTAGACCAGATACGGCCATGATCCATCCAGAGGTTAAACGTCGATCTTAACGGCGAACATGGCAGATTGCTGCCAATTGCAAAAAGCTGGCTTTCACTTCCCCAACAAACTCCTGCATATTCATACTTTGAAAACCCTGTTGCCAGAAATGCGCGCCAGACGAGCAGTATTCGGGCCAGCATTTACACCCCGCAGAGATTTTATCCTTCATTCTGACCTTGAATTTTGAACCCAAAGCATGGTCAGCGCGTCTAATGGATGAAACAAAATTAAACAGGCAGTATTCAGGCGGGGACAAACAGATGAAAATCACTCAGGTACGTGCAGCACCCATAAGTATCGATGTCTTGAAAAACGTGTCTTCTACATTGGCCAACGAACTTGTCATCAAGGCCAAGAGGCGTATTGCTGGCATGGATCCCATTCGGTCAATCCAGAGGACCGGTTTGCAGCTTGGCCTTTATTGCTTGCTCGTGGCTGGTTCAATCGGTGTGGTGGCCAATGGCAGCAAAATGATTGTCGATCAGCTCCATACCAAAATGTCTGAAATGGGCTATGAAGTTGCCCAGCATACCCACCAAAATGTGCCAAAGACGATCCAGACGGCGAGTATCAGGTCATCAATCAACTAGGTGGCATTCATGTATAATGGAAAAGCTTAGGGCGTCTTCTACTCGGAGACGCCCTTTTCATTATTCGATCACCTCAAAGGGCAGGGAAAAACTGGTCTGCTTTTCGGAATTCTTGTCCCTCAGAACATAATGGGAAATGTAATTGCCCGGTTTAAGACCGGTCAGATTGATTGTCAGCGTCAAATGGATTTCCCGATTATGCAGGCCGAGTGGCACGTTGACATTCAGGAAGTCGTCCGCTGAAAGAGGCTCGCTCCTTGTGGGTCTGTCAAATTGTAATCGACGGACCAGGCAGCAAAGATTTGTCCCTCGTCCCGTTTGCCATAGCCAAAGCCAATTGGTTCGAGATAGATGATCTGTGGCTCATTGACCTTGAAGATCGGTGCCCGTTCGGAATAGGTGCCATAACCGGTAATGTTCGTCGCGAAGGTGGCCTTCTGCACGAACATCGGGATCTTTTGCCAATAATCATCAACCACCTCATTCAGCAGCCCAAAGGCTGCCTTCGGTTGGCCAGAGTTGATCAAGGCGTCGACCTCCTTGAGGCGTTCGGACTGATCCGCAGCATGGGAAGGTGCCGCACCAAGAATATTGAGTGCCAGAAACAGACTGGCCAGTATCGAATACAAGACAACGCATGGAAATAACCCCCAATAAGCCAAGCAAATACAAAAGATGATTAGAATATTGTGGGTTAGGGTACCACGGATCAATGAGGGCGAGAACCAAGGAAATGGTCGCGGCGCAAGTGGATAAAGTCCGGTTCAGGCATGGCTTTGGCGATATTCCCGCCGAGACTGAACCAGGATCAATTGCGCGGAGCGAAGAAACAGGCCTGCCATGGCTATGGCGACAAGGATATCTGGCCATGCGGAGTTGGTGACAAACACCATCAGGCTGGCCCCCATGACGGCAACATTGCCTATCGCATCATTGCGCGAGCACAGCCAGACCGAACGAACATTGGCGTCCCCATCCTTGTAACGGCGCAACAGCAACACGGAACCAAGATTGGTTGCCAAGGCCATGATGCCAATCACACCCATGACCTCTGCTTGTGGAACCTCAAGAAACATCACTTGATAAAGCGTCGTGCCAAACACCCAAAGACCCATCAACAGCAAGCTGATGCCCTTGACCATCGCCGCCGTTGCACGGACCTTCAGGCTTAGCCCAATCACGGCAAGGCTCATGCCATATGTCAGACTGTCTCCGAGAAAATCCAGCGCGTCCGCCTGCAAGGCTTGCGATCCCGCCAACTTGCCCGCCATCAATTCAATGACAAACATGCCGCCATTAAGCGCAATCACCGTCCAGAGAATCGTCTTGTAGCGCTGATCCATCCCGTCAAACACCGGATTGCCCGAGCAACCACAGGCAGACGCATTCCTCTCATCATGATGATGCTCGTTATCATGATGAGGTTCCTTGGTGTTGCCACAGCAAGAGGAGGCGGGGGATTGCTGGGATGGTTGGGAACAACAGCTGCTCATCGGTTGGCCTTTCCAACTGGCTCCTTGTGCAGGAGCTGGATTTCTATCGCTAGACATGACTATAATTGCTCTAGTGACTAGAGCTTCAAGAGAGAAAAGACACAATGTTCTCAATCGGTGAATTGTCCAAATCAAGCGGTGTCAAGGTGCCGACCATTCGCTATTACGAGCAAATTGGTCTGATGGCACCGTCAGACAGGAGCGAGGGCAACCAGCGGCGATATGAAAGCGATGGCCTCAAACGGCTGGTCTTTATCAAGCATGCCCGCGATCTGGGCTTTTCGCTTGATGATATCCGCTCGCTTCTGCATTTGAGCCAGCAGGATTCCAAAGCCTGCCACAAGGCAACAGCCATCGTTCAGGACCATTTGGATGATGTACAGCAACGCATCCGCAAGCTCCAGCGGTTGGAAACCGAACTCGCTCGCATGCTCGAATGTCACGCACACTGCGATGCCCAATGCTCTGTCATAGAAAGCCTCGCCGACCACAGCCATTGCCTGAGCGAGCACTGAAGTCTATAGAAGACCTGTGTCAGAAGGGGGCTTAGGAGGCTCTGTTCGCAACTGAATTGGCTCTAAGGGAGTGGCTCGATGAATTGGTCTGTCTATCTGTCAGGGGAAATCCACACCAACTGGCGTGAGGAAATCGAAACCGGAGTGAGGGCGCTCGATCTGCCGATCACCTTTTCCGCCCCAGTGACCGACCACGCGGCCTCTGACGATTGCGGGGTCGAGATCCTTGGGAGCGAACAGAGCAAATCCTGGCATGACCACAAGGGTGCGCAAATGAATGCCATCCGTACCCGCACCCTGATCGAGGCAGCCGACATTGTCGTGGTCCGCTTTGGCGAAAAATACCGCCAGTGGAATGCTGCCTTTGACGCAGGCTATGCCGCCGCGATGGGCAAATCGATCATCGTCATGCATAATGATGAGCATCAGCACGCCTTGAAAGAAGTCGACGCAGCCGCCCTCGCTGTCACCAAAACGCCTCAAGAGGTTGTGCGCATTCTCCACTATGTCATCGAAGGCAAGCTGCGCTGAGCCTCGTTGGTCCTTCCAGTTTTCGGTCTGTTAAGGACAAAGCATGGTCTCGCCTATGATCAATTGATCGATTGATCAAATTCATTGATGGAAATTCAAAATCTATTTATAAGACGGATAGGTTCCAGCCGTCTATAACGTGTATATGTGTGCAAAACGACTCCCAGATGACAGTATGACGCCCTCGCGCCTGTTTCTTGCAGGGGCGGCGCGCTCTGTCCCGATCATTCTCACCGCAGGGCCCTTCGGGGCATTGTTCGGCGCCTTGGCTATCGAGAACGGTTTGACTGTTTTCGACGCAGTCTTCATGAGTTTGATTATCTTTGCCGGTGCCAGTCAGTTGGTTGGCCTTGAGCTGTTTGGACAGCATATTCCCGGCTGGATCATCGTTTTGTCGATCTTTGCGGTCAATTTCCGGCATATCCTGTATTCTGCTGCCATCGGCCACCATTTCGCCAAATGGTCTTGGCTAAAGCAGATTGTCGGCTATTTCTTCCTGATCGATCCTTCCTTTGCCGAAGCAGAACAGCGCTCGGAGAAGGGCGAAGACGTCCAGTTTGCCTGGTATCTGGGGCTGGTGATCCCGACCTATCTGGCTTGGAACCTGTTGACATTCCTTGGAGCGATCTTTGGGAACTTTTTGCAGGATTCCTATCGCTGGGGTATCGATTTCATCTTGCCGATCTATTTCATGGGCTTGGTGTTGGGCTTCCGTCGCCGGTCATTCTGGTTGCCGGTTGTTGTCGTATCCGCTTCTGCTTCGATCATCGCCAGCAAAACCATCGGGTCCCCTTGGCATGTCTCTGCGGGAGCGATTGCCGGCGTGCTGCTCGCCGCCTTTTTCTCGCCTTCGGGGCGCGCCAAACCGCAAAAGCTTGATCCTTCGACCGACCGCGTTGATCTGGCCGCCCCAAAAAATGAAGAGGGACAGGCATGATTTCGAGCACCCTTCTCATCATTATTGGCGGCGCCATCGTCACCTTCATGACCCGCATCGGCGGTTATCTGGTTCTCTCACGCTTTGAAACCATTCATCCGCGTGTTCAGGCCGGGCTTGACGCAGTGCCCGCCGCAGTCCTGACCACCCTGGTTGCCCCAGCGGTTATCAATGGTGGCCCCAATGAGTGGCTCGCCTTTGCCGCTGCAGTGATTGCGGGCTTGCGCCTGTCAATGTTGCCGACTGTAGTGGTCGGTACTGCGCTTCTTATTGTCTTGCGTCACTTCAATGGCTAGGATCACCGCTTGATCCGGAACGAAACAGGGTTTCAAGGAATGAAAATTGGAATTTTGGCGACCTCTGCCTTGAAGGAAGACCTCGCGGCACGTTACGGCGACTTGCCCTCCATGTTTGCCAAGTTGCTGACGCCACAAGACAGCAGCCTGACATTTGAAACTTTCAATGTGTTTGAAGGCGAGATACCGCCAGAACCCGATGCCTGCGACGCGTGGCTGGTCACGGGAGCCCCCGACAGTGCCTATGACCGTTTGCCCTGGATGCTGGTGCTGGAAGACTTCATCAGAATCACGCTGACCGCAGGCATCCCGATGGTTGGCATTTGCTTTGGCCACCAGATCATGGCTCAGGCCTTGGGGGGGACAGTTGCAAAGGAAGCCAATGGCAAATGGGGCATAGCTGTCAATGGATACAGCCTTCAGCTTGATGGTGAGGAGCGACCGTGCTGGATGGACGGGGAAACCAGTCAATTTGCCCTGCAAGCTTCCCATCAGGATCAGGTGATCGAACTGCCCGAAGGGGCAAAGCGGATCGCTGGCAATGATTTCTGTCCCAACGGCATGCTGCTCTATGGCAAATCTGGCCTTTCGATGCAGTTGCATCCCGAGTTGCCCGCTGATTTCATCTCCTTTCTGATCGAAAATCGACGCGGCATCTCAATGAATGATGAAGACGCCGATAAAGCCGCCAAACAGGTGACTGATCCGGTGGACGACCAACTGGTGGCGCGTTGGATCGTCAATTTCATGAAGACGGCCAAGGCCTGATTTCCTGCGAGACTTTGGCCAAACAAGAATTCCAAAGGAGATAGCCATGTCCAAGCCTGCATTACCCATATTTGACGGTCACAATGATACGTTGCTGCGGCTTGAGATGGCCCGTCGGGATGGCGCGCCCATTTCCTTCGTAGAAGGCCACCCGAGCCTGCAAATCGATTTGCAAAAGGCTCAAAAAGGTCATCTGGCAGGCGGTCTGTTTGCCATGTTCGTGCCGCCGATCCTCAGTGACGCTGAAAAGAATGACCCTGTCGCCCGTCAAAAGCAGATTGGTGCAGCGGATGCGGTTGACTGGACCTTGGGCATGATCGCCGAGGCCAACCGGTTGGAACGCACGTCGGCTGGGAAAGTACGCATCTGTCGGTCAACAAGCGATATCAGGCAGGCGATGGCGGATGAGGCGCTCGCTCTCGTGCTCCACATCGAGGGTGCCGAGGCCATCGGGCCGGATTTCAACGCGCTTGAAACCTTCTATGCCGCAGGTCTTCGCTCCATCGGTCCGGTTTGGAGCCGCGACAATATCTTTGGCAGTGGCGTGCCATTCGATTTTCCCGGTTCCCCCGATTATGGCCCCGGCTTAACCGATCTTGGCAAGGAGCTGGTGCGCCGTTGCAACCAGCTCGGCGTGATGATTGATATGTCCCATCTGAATGAAAAGGGCTTTTGGGACATACAAAACCTGTCCGAAAAGCCGTTGGTGGCATCCCATTCGAATGTCCATAAATTGTCCCAGAGCCGCCGCAACCTCACCGACAGGCAACTTGACGCCATCGCTGAAAGCAAGGGTTTGGTCGGTCTTAATTATGCGGTTGGTTTCCTGAGGGCCGACGGGCAAAAGGTCAGCCATGATGTCACCCTTGATCTGATGATCGATCATCTTGCCTATCTGGTTGAAAAGCTCGGAGAGGATGGGGTCGGTCTCGGCTCGGACTATGACGGCGCCATGGTGCCGGATGTCGTATCCGATGTCTCTCTCAATCAGAAACTGATTGACCATATGCGCGCGCGTGGGTTTGGTGAGGCGCTGGTCGAAAAGATTGCTTACAAAAACTGGCTGAATCTTCTCGAGCGCACGGGCATCTGATCCGGACAGCGCCCACAAGGATGGGCGCAAAAGGAGAGGGCGGTTCGATCAAATGTCGATCAAATAGAGCCTCCCTTTTTGATTGATTTGGTAGAACAATGAGAAAAGCCCGGCTTGCGACCGGGCTTTTGTTGTTGAAGCAAAGGCGTCAAAGATTGGTTGGGGACATCAATCTTCGAAATCCTGATCTTCGTAATCGTCTTCAACCGGTGCACGCTGTTGGCGTTCGCCGCTTTCCCGTCCAATGCGGTCAGCAATGTGGGCAAGGTCGATAAAATGGTCGGCCTGACGACGCAACTCATCGGCAATCATTGGCGGTTGAGTGGACATGGTGGACACCACACTGACCTTGCGGCCACGCCGTTGCAATGCTTCGACCAGTTTGCGGAAATCACCATCGCCAGAAAAGATCACGAAGTGATCAACATACTCGACCAGTTCCATCGCATCGATGGTCAGTTCGATATCCATGTTGCCTTTGATCTTGCGGCGGCCGGTGGAATCTGTGAATTCCTTTGTCGGCTTGGTGACCACATGATAGCCGTTATAGTCGAGCCAATCGATCAAAGGACGAATCGAGGAATATTCCTGATCTTCTGCCAGTGCGGTATAATAGTAGGTTCGCAGCAAATAACCTTTGCCACGGAATTCTTTTAAGAGACGCTTATAGTCGATATCGAAACCAAGTGTCTTTGTTGTTGCATACAGATTGGCCCCATCTATAAAGAGCGCAACCTTTTCGCGAGGATCAAACACGGACTTTCCTTCTTATGCTGGTTCTCATTGGATTCAATTCCGTGCGGGAATAAATGGCATTGAAGTAAAAATGGCGGCAATTGCCATTCAAATAAATCAAACAATTCCAAACCATCATGTTTTGAAACACTCTAATGGCGCAATCACAAGAAATTAAATCGATTCACATCCTATAGGGAACTGCAATTGATAACTATCGAGAATTTGAAATTACGCGCAAAAACGCGAACTTTTTCAGATATAATATCAGAAACGCTTCCCTCAGGCGACAAAAAACCATAAACAAAGTGGCAAATTCTGCTACGCCTCTCTTGTCAATGGGTCCATTTGCCTTTATTGAGAGGAACGAATCCCCCCAATCAGGAGATAGTCTATGGCACGCGTGACCGTTGAGGACTGCGTAGATAAAGTTGAAAATCGTTTTGAACTTGTGCTGCTGTCCAGCCATCGCGCTCGCATGATTTCAAGCGGATCTTCCATCACGCTTGATCGCGACAACGACAAGAACCCGGTTGTGGCCCTGCGCGAAATCGCGGATGAGACCGTATCCCCGGGTGACTTGAAGGAAGATCTCATTCACTCCCTGCAGAAATATGTTGAAGTGGATGAGCCTGAGACTGACGAAGTCCAGATGATCACCGCTGATGATGCTGCGACCACCGAATATGATGACGTTCTCTCCGAACCAAAGAGCGAAGTCGTGTTCGACCAGATGTCCGAAGAAGAACTGCTGCGTGGCCTCGAAAGCCTCGTGCCGCCAGATCGCACCGACGACTAGGTTTTGTCATCATCGAGAAATTCTAAAAAAGCGGTCCATCTGGATCGCTTTTTTTGTTGGGGTCGTGCCTTTGTTTCTGCATTGCATTCCGCGAAGCAATCCTCCAAAACCATCAGAGGATCACGTCAAAAGCAGCGCCAATGGATAGGTATCAAGCCGCTTGCCTTTTTTGTGACCTTTCACCTATTGTGAACGGATGCTCCCGCCTAATGCGGTGAGAAGGATTCTTCCGCTTTTTCCGATTTCGGATTATCAGACAGTCAGGACCAATTTCGACCATGATGCGTCAGTATGAGCTTGTGGAACGTGTTTCAAGCTACAATCCAAACGCTGATGAGGCTTTGCTGAACAAGGCCTATGTCTATTCTATGCAGAAGCATGGATCGCAGAAGCGTGCCTCCGGTGATCCGTATTTTCTGCATCCGCTTGAAGTGGCTGGCATTCTGACAGATTTGCGTCTGGACGATGGTACAATCGCCGTCGGCCTGTTGCATGACACGCTGGAAGACACCGACGCCACCCGTGCAGAGCTGGATCATTTGTTCGGTGAGGAAATCGGCAAGCTGGTGGAAGGTCTGACCAAGATCGCCCAGCTCGATCTGGTCTCCAAACGCACCAAGCAGGCGGAAAATCTGCGCAAATTGCTGTTGGCCATCTCCGATGACGTGCGTGTCTTGATCGTCAAGCTGGCTGACCGCCTGCACAATATGCGCACACTGCATTTTGTCCCCGAGCATAAACGCCATCGCATCGCACAGGAAACCATTGATATCTATGCGCCACTGGCTGAACGCATGGGCATGCAGGATATTCGTGAGGAGCTGGAAGGCCTTTCCTTTAAATATGTCAATCCGGAAGCCTATGAAGCGATTTCGGAAAAACTCGACGACATGCGAGAGCGCAACCAGACCCTGATCGAGGAAATTGGTGGTGATCTGCAACGCACCTTCGAAGAGAAGGGGATGGTTGCCCGCGTGTCCGGTCGCGAGAAAAAGGCCTACTCGATCTTCCGCAAAATGCAGCGCCAATCAATCGGCTTTGAGCAGCTGTCTGACATCTATGCTTTCCGGGTGTTGGTGCCGGATATTGAATCCTGTTATCAGGCGCTCGGCATTGTGCATACCTTCTGGCCAACCGTTCCGGGACGCTTCAAGGACTATATCTCGACGCCAAAGCCGAATGATTATCGCTCCATCCACACCACGGTGATTGGCCCCGGCCGCCAGAGGGTTGAACTTCAGATCCGCACCCACGAAATGCACCAGTTCGCTGAATATGGTGTTGCGGCCCATGCGCTCTACAAGGATATCACAGGCAAGACCAAGGGCGGGCGCTCCCTGTCAAAACTTGCCCGGGACAGCAACGCCTATGCCTGGCTGCGGCACACGGTTGAACTCTTGTCGTCGGGAGACTCGGCAGAAGAGTTTCTCGAACATACCAAGCTTGAGCTGTTCCAGGATCAGGTTTTCTGTTTCACGCCCAAAGGTCGCCTGATCGCCTTGCCGCGTGGTGCGATCCCCATCGATTTTGCCTATGCGGTTCATACGGGCATTGGCAATACCTGTGTAGGCTGCAAGATCAACGGGGCCATCATGCCGTTGGTGACCGAGTTGGCCAATGGCGACGAGGTCGAAATCATCACTTCAAAAGCCCAAACGCCGCCCGCCGCGTGGGAAAGCATCGTGGTGACTGGCAAGGCGCGCGCAGCAATCCGCCGCGCCACAAGATCGGCTGTCCGCGCCCAATATGCCGGGCTTGGCGAACAAATCCTGCGCAATGCCTTCAAGCGTGCGGATCAGGACTATAACGAAGATCAGATCAAGCTGGCTTTGTCCCGTTTGGGATATATGGGCGTTGGCGATGTGCTGGCGGCCGTTGGCCGCGGCGAGCTTCAATCCCGCACGGTGATCGAAGCGGTCTTCCCAGATTATCAGGATCAGCGCGCCACCTCTATGGCGGGGCCACGAGCAGACAATGGCGATCGGAGCGAAGGCTGGTTTGGCCTCAAACATGCCAACGCCATGAAATTCCGCATCCCCGGTTCCAGTGCACGGCGCGATCAAGATAAAGCTTCGGATGAAGAGGAGGCCTCGATCCCCATTCGTGGCCTATCTGGCAATCTGCCTGTTCAGTTCGACCCGGACGGCGGCGCCGTTCCCGGCGACCGGATCGTCGGTATTCTCAATCCGGGGCAGGGCGTGACCATCTACCCGATCCATAGCCCGGCGCTCAGTCAGTTTGACGACAGTCCGGAGCGCTGGCTCGATGTGCGGTGGGATATTGATGAAGAAAATTCAGATCGTTTTCCGGCCAGAATTGAAGTCAGCATGATCAATGAACCGGGAACCCTCGGTGAAATTGCCACAATCATAGGCGAGAATGACGGCAACATCGAAAATATCAGGATGGAACACAAGGTCAGCGACTTCTTTGAGATGATCATCGATCTATCGGTCTGGAATCTCAATCATCTCAACCGAATCATCGAGCAGATCCGTGCCAAGAAAAGCGTTTCTCACGCAGCGCGTTCCAATTGATGATCGGTAGCAAAGAAGCGAAATCGAGCCTGATGTCGAGCAATGAAGGTCCATATGAGACGCCTGTTTGACCCACAGGCGAGTCTCATCAATGTGAATATGCATTCTCTTGTCAGGAAAAAATTTGCGATTACCTATTATGCTACCAAAACCATACTGGAAAAAATCGAGGTTCGGACTATAAGTATCGACCTGTAGGCCCTTCGGGTCCAAACATTGGGTGAGGATTAGAAACAGTGCTATTTGGCCGCAGAGACAAGCCATCTTTCGCCGAACGCGTGCGAATCTTTTTTTGGCCGCGCCGGAACTGGATGCGGTCTGGAAAATATTTCGTCAAACGTATTCTGCGTCTGTCTGGGTCTCCCTATATGATCGCGGCCGGTGTTGCTGCCGGGGTCTTCACATCCTTCACACCCTTCCTCGGATTCCATTTTATCATCAGTTGGGCCATTGCCTTCCTTATTGGCGGCAACATGCTTGCCGCCGCGATTGGTACAGGCGTCGGCAATCCGATCACCTTCCCCTTCATTTGGGGGGCGACCTACACGACCGGATGTTTCTTGCTTGGCAAGGACGCCATCCATGGCCAATTGAGCACCCTGAAGCATGACTTGTTGACCGAATCTTTCTCAACGATCTGGCCAACCATTGAAGTGATGGCCGTCGGTGCGATTCCGGTTGGTCTGGTCTTTGCCCTGATCTTCTATTACTTCACGCGCAAGGCAGCGCTTGCCTATCAAAACCGCCGCAAGGCCATGCTTGCCCGGCGCGCCTATGAAGCGGGTCGCTGGCGCAAGGCGATTGCCGAGCATGACGCCAAACATTCCAAGACGCAATCCGCCTAGGGCGTGCCTTGGAAGGGGGCAACCGCTTGCATTGCCCAAGCACTGGATGGCCAAATAACGGGTCATAAGAGGTCTTCATGATTATCGGAACAGGCAATGATCTGATTGATATTCGTCGCATCGAGCGGTCTCTGGAACGCTTTGGCGACCGGTTCATTCAACGCATCTTCACCGATAAGGAAATTGCCCGCTCTGAGCGCAAAGCCCAACGGGCTGCATCCTACGCCAAGCGATTTGCAGCCAAGGAAGCCTGTTCCAAGGCACTTGGTACGGGACTTTCCCATGGGGTCTACTGGAAGGATATGGGCGTTTCCAACCTGTCCTCAGGCAAACCAACCATGGTGTTGACCGGCGGTGCCCATGAGCGTTTGCTGTCCATGATCCCGGAGGGCTATGAGCCGCAAATCGACCTCACCATCACCGATGAATATCCTCTCGCGCAGGCCTATGTGATCATTTCCGCCAACCCGATCCTGTGACCAAGCCCCGATTTCGACCCGTTTGTGACAATTACCTGAGGAAAAGCGCCTTCTTCTTGCCATTTGCCTCACAATATACACAACAGGCCGTGACTTTGCACTTCAGCGAAGTTGAAGATTGTCAACGGCACTCTGGCTCGCTATGACAAAAATGACATTGGCCAAACAGGCGAAGATCCCGCCATTTATTGGCCCGAAATGATGGCTCGACCGGATGGTGCCAATGCGCGACCGATGGTAGGAAGACAAGTAGAAAAGAGAAGTGACGTGTCTGACGAAAGCATGAAAGAAACCGATAGCGGCCTGGGTGATACCATCAAGGTTATTATTCAGGCACTGTTGCTGGCGCTCGTCGTCCGCACGCTTCTATTCCAGCCTTTTTCCATCCCATCGGGTTCGATGAAGTCGACTTTGCTCGTCGGCGACTATCTCTTCGTCTCGAAATATAGTTACGGCTATAGCCGCTATTCCATTCCCTTCGGCTTGCCACTTTTCTCTGGCCGGATCATGGGGAGCGAACCTGAGCGCGGTGACGTGGTTGTGTTCAAACTGCCGCGAGACAATAGCACCGACTATATCAAACGCGTCATCGGCTTGCCCGGCGACAAGATCCAGATGATCGACGGCCAGCTCTATATCAATGGTTCTGCCGTCAAGCGCGAGCGGGTTGAAGATTTCATCGAGACCGACAGTCAGGGTCGCAAGAGCCGCGTTATGCGCTATCGCGAAACCCTGCCCAATGGTGTCAGCTATGACACTTTGGACATTCGACCAAACAACTATCTCGACAATACCTCCGTCTATGAAGTGCCCAAAGGTCATTATTTCATGATGGGCGACAATCGGGACAATTCCTCTGACAGCCGCGTGTTGAGTTCGGTTGGCTATGTGCCTTATGAAAACTTGATTGGTAAGGCCCAGGTGATCTTCTTCTCGATCGAACAAGGCAGCGCCCCGTGGCAGGTCTGGAAATGGCCAAGTGCTGCGCGCTGGGACCGTTGGTTCACAGGTCTCTGATTTCGCTACTGAAATAGGGTGAGAACAAAGTGTGCAATTGTAAAGTGTTAGTGACAGCTAACACTTTTTATTGACCTTGCGGCAAAAAATGATACAACAGCCCAAACTCTGAAAAGCAGGCGTGCCGCGTAGACAATCTGCGCGGCATTGTTGTTTGGGTCAGAGTACGGCACAATACAAGACCTCTTCAACGCTGACAGAAACTGGAAAAATCCATGCGAAAGAAAGATGTCGGACAGCTCGAAGAGCTTCTCGGCTACCAATTTCGTGACAAGAACCATCTGGACAAGGCTCTCAGCCACACAAGTCTGGTTGCATCTCCAAAGCTTCAGGTGGAGGAAACCTACCAACGTCACGAATTTCTTGGTGATCGCGTCTTGGCGGTAACGATCGCCGATATGCTGCTGCATGCCTTCCCCAAGGCTGATGAAGGAGAATTGGCCCGTCGGTTCAATGGCCTTGTGCGCAATGAAACTTGCGCTGACATTGCCAGAGAAATCGGCATCGGTCCCTTTATCCGTCTCGGCGAGGGAGAAGCGCAGGCTGGCGGACGCAGAAAGGAAGCCATTCTCGGCGACGTCTGCGAAGCCATTATCGGTGCCATTTTCCTTGACGGAGGGTTTGACCCGGCGCGTGATTTCGTCTCCCGTTTCTGGAAGAGGCGGATGCTGGAATGGAGCGGTCCGCTGCGTGACGCCAAAACCACCTTGCAGGAATGGGTGCAGGGCAAGAAATTGCCGCCTCCCACCTACAAGATGGTTGAACGCACCGGCCCTGACCATGCCCCCGAATTCACCCTGCGGGTGGATGTGCCGGGCATGAAAAGCGCCACCGGCAAAGGCTCCTCCAAACGCATTGCCGAGCAGGATGCTGCTCGCACTATTCTTATCAGAGAAGGACAGTGGGACACAGATCAGGGTTGATCGGTCCCGATTACCTCAACAAAGGACATCCATGTCAGATACATCCTCTCAACTGCCGGGCGATTTGCCCGAAATGAAGACCAAATGCGGCTATGTCGCTCTGATTGGCGCCCCGAATGCGGGCAAGTCGACCCTGGTCAACAAGATTGTCGGCTCCAAGGTCTCCATCGTCACCCACAAGGTGCAGACGACCCGTTCGCTGATCCGCGGCATTGCGTTGAAAGACGACAAGCAGGTCATCTTTGTGGACACGCCGGGTATCTTTGCGCCCAAACGGCGCCTTGAGACCGCCATGGTCAACACTGCTTGGGGGGGCGCCAAGGATGCGGACTGCATCGGCCTGATTGTCGATGCCCGGAAGGGTGTCACCGAGCAGATCGAAAAAATCCTCGAGCGCCTTGAAGATATCAAACTGCCCAGAGTGCTGATCCTCAACAAGATCGATCTGGTCAAACGCGACAGCTTGTTGGCGCTGGCCCAAAAGATCAATGATGCGGTGCCCTTCGATCAGACCTTCATGGTCTCTGCGCTCAATGGCGACCATACCGAAGATCTGCTCGACTATTTCGCCGATCAGATGCCAAAAGGCCCGTGGCTCTATCCCGAGGACATGATTTCGGATTTGCCCATGCGCCAGTTGGCCTCTGAAATCACCCGCGAAAAGGTCTTCCTGCGCCTCCATCAGGAGCTGCCTTATTCCTCCACCGTCGAGACGGAGAAATGGGAGCAGAAGGACGACGGTTCGGTTCGTATCGAACAGGTCATCTATGTGGAACGCGGCAATCAGAAAATGATCGTGTTGGGCAAGGGTGGCAAGTCGATCAAGGCCATCTCCATGGCCGCCCGCGAAGAATTGCAGGAACTCTTGGAAACCAAGGTCCACCTGTTCCTCTTCGTCAAGGTTCGCGAACGCTGGGTCGACGACCCGGAACGCTACCGCGAAATGGGCATCGATTTCCCCGTCTAGCGTTTGGCGTAGCCAAACGCATAGCGAAGGTGTTTCGTAACAACACCGAAAGACTGCTATTAATCATTGTCAAACCCTGTCCAGTGTCTAAGCTGAGGCAGGGTTTTCTTTTGCCCAATTGGGTGCAAAGGATTAAGGAGGGAGCAATGGGCAGCCTGGCATCATCATATTTGAAACTGACTTTAGTGGCCTGTTTTGCAACACTTTGGATGCTCGCATCCGCAATAGCGCAAGAGCCAGATCCGGCCCCAGATTCAACCCATGGCACGCCCGCCCTTGAGGCAGAATTCATGACTGACGGGTTGGCAACCGAAATTCAAGGACGGTTGCTGGCTCTCGGTTTTGATCCCAAGGGCGTTGATGGCAAGCTGGGCGCAGGGTCTCGCGCAGCCATCAGGGCATGGCAGAAGGATCGGGAACTGGCCGAGACCGGATATCTGACTTTCTATCAATTGGAACTGCTGAAGTATCTCAGTCACACATCCTTCAAGCGCCTGCTAAACAGCAACGCAAGCATTGCGGATAAAATGCCCCGCATGACCTTTTTTGATCTTGATATCGAACCGGAAATTCCAATGACCCCGCAGGAGCGCAAAGCCTTCAAGGAAAATGACTAAGGCGGTTGAACGGCTTGGAAAGTCGCTTTGAAAAGATTTGACCTCTCTTTCCTTTTGTCTCAAATCAGCCCAAAGTCCCCCCTATGGAATGGACCGACGAGGCAATCATTTTGGGAACGCGCAAGCATGGTGAAACCTCGGTTTTGCTGGAAGTGATGACGCGCACCCATGGTCGGCATCTGGGGCTGGTGCGCGGAGGCCGCTCCAAGCGCCTGCAGCCGGTGCTTCAAGCGGGCAATGGCCTCTCCGTCACTTGGCGCGCGCGGCTGGAAAATCATGTCGGCCAATTCGCAATTGAGCTGACCACGTCACGAGCCGCCGCCTTGATGGCCAAACCGTTGGGCACCTACGGCATCCAGTTTATTGCCGATCTTACCCGCCTGTTGCCTGAACGCGATCCGCACCCCTATCTCTTTCAGGCGCTCGAAGTGATTGTCGATGAATTCAGGGAAGGCGACGTGGCGGGCGAATTGATGGTCCGCTACGAGCTGGCTCTGCTGTCCGAGCTTGGTTACGGCCTGTCGCTGGACAAATGCGCCGCCAGCGGGGCGACGGATGATCTCATCTATGTCTCGCCCAAATCGGGCAGGGCGGTCTGCCGGGAGGCGGGTGCACCCTATCATGACCGCATGCTGCCCCTGCCGGTTTTTCTGCGTGGGCAAGCGGCATCCAACCGTCTCGCCTTTAACGAAATCGCCCAAGGATTCCGGTTAAGTGGCTTTTTTCTGGAAAAACACATCTATGGTCCGGCTGAGAAAAATGCCCCCGGTCTGCGCCAGAGTTTCATCGATGCGGTCCGCCGCGATCTCACCTTGGAAGACTAACAGCTTCCTGCGGCACAGAGATTGCACGAATCGCCCTGATTCTATAGGTATCTCCTCATGGGAAATGAAATTATACAGTCTGGCGAGCTGGAAACCATCAACCTGCGCGAAGCGCTTGAAGAGCGGTATCTGGCCTATGCCTTGTCAACGATCACGCAACGTGCCTTGCCAGATGTGCGGGACGGGTTGAAACCTGTTCACCGGCGCATTCTCTATGCCATGCGCCAGCTGAAAATGGATCCCACTGCGGGCTTCAAGAAATCGGCCCGCGTGGTCGGTGATGTGATCGGTAAATACCACCCCCACGGCGATCAGGCGGTTTACGATGCGCTCGTTCGTTTGGCGCAGGATTTCGCCTCGCGCTTTCCGATGGTCGATGGACAGGGCAACTTCGGCAACATCGATGGCGATAGCGCCGCCGCGATGCGTTACACCGAAACCCGGATGACGGAAGTCGCGCGCCTGATGCTTGAAGGCATCGATGAGGACGCGGTCGACTTTCGCGAAACCTATGACGGCGAGGACAAGGAACCGATTGTCCTGCCCGCCAACTTCCCCAATCTGCTGGCCAATGGCTCCAACGGCATCGCCGTAGGCATGGCAACGGCCATCCCGCCACACAATGCCTCAGAATTGTGTGAAGCCGCGCTTCACCTTGATCAAATATCCCAATTGTACCGACGACAAGCTGCTCGAACTGCGTGCCCGGCCCCGATTTTCCAACCGGTGCGCGTGTTGGTGGAAACCAAAGAGCAGATCCTTGAAGCCTACCAGACCGGTCGCAGGCGGCTTCCGTGTCCGTGCCAAGTGGGAGAAGGAAGAACTGGCCCGTGGATGCCTATCAGATCGTCGTCACCGAAATTCCCTATCAGGTGCAAAAATCCCGCCTGATCGAACGGATTGCCGATCTGATCCAGAACCGCAAGCTGCCGCTGCTGGTCGATGTGCGCGACGAATCCGCCGAAGACATCCGTGTCGTGCTGGAACCAAAGAACCGCACCGTCGACCCGGATCTGTTGATGGAGGCCTTGTTTAAGCTCACCGATCTGGAGAGCCGCATCCAACTCAACATGAATGTGCTCAATGATCTAGGGGTGCCGCGCGTGTTGAGCCTGCGTGACGTGCTGCGCCAGTGGCTGGATCACCGCCGGGTCGTCTTGCAGCGCCGCTCGCAGCTATCGCTTGGCTAAGATCGAGCATCGCCTCGAAGTGCTCGATGGCTATCTGATCGCCTATCTCAATCTCGATGAAGTCATCCGCATCATCCGTTTTGAGGATGAGCCAAAGACCGAGTTGATGAAGGCCTTCAACCTCACCGAGGTGCAGGCCGATGCGATCCTCAATATGCGCTTGCGCTCCTTGCGCAAGCTTGAGGAAATGGAGATTCGCACCGAGCATGACACCCTGAGCAAGGAGCGTGCCGCGCTGATCGAAATGCTTGGCTCTGACGAATTGCAGTGGAACCGGATCGCCCCAGCAGATCCGCGAGGTCTACAAGATGTTCGGCCCCGACACCGAACTTGGTCGGCGTCGCACCAGCTTTGGCTCAGCCGCAGAGCGCGACATCGAGGATATCAACCTTGCCATGGTCGAGCGTGAGCCGGTCACCGTCGTCCTGTCGGAAAAAGGCTGGATCCGCGCCCCTGCGTGGTCACATTGCCGACAATACAAGCCCTCAATTTCAAGGATGGCGACAAGCTGAAATTTACCGTCCATGCGGAGACCACCGACAAGGTCTTGATCATGGCAACCGATGGGCGCTTCTATACTTGCAGGCGGACAAGCTGCCCGGTGGTCGCGGTCATGGGGAACCCATTCGTGTGATGGTCGATATGGAGCCAGGCATCGATGTGGTGCATCTCTTCGTTCACAAGCCGGCTCGCAAGCTGCTGCTGGCAGCGACGGACGGCCGTGGATTTGTCACCAACG
>CAXXSO010000019.1:0-29700 GCA_963676965.2 uncultured Cohaesibacter sp. | reverse complement strand
ACGAAGCACTCGATCTACTCGAAGAATCGTCAGTCAGCTTGAAGGAAGTCCGTCATCTTCGCGCGGAAGTCTCAACAGCAACCACCCCGGAAACCAAGGCAGGTGTTCAGACCCTTGATCGGTTCATTGCTTCCTATGAGAAGCTGACAACCACGTATCCAGATGGCAGGGAGAGGATGGTCAGTCGAGAAGAGCTAACAGCACTTGACCCGGACACACTCATTCCTCTCAGAAAGCTCCTTCGTTCGCAACGGCTGGACCGCTCACTGGCACATCGTGAGGATCGCAAAGAGAATGCCCGTCTGATCAGCATTTACTCAGAGACCCTCAAGGCCGTTCAGGAGGTCATCACGCACTGGCGTATCTTTGCGTTGAACCATGATCAATATTGCCTCTCAACGGGCAAGCTGATCCTACCTGAAGACCATGTTGGTGCCGTTATTCTGGACGCCACGGCAAAGGAGAACGTGCTCTACAGCCTTCTTCCTGATCGCGTGGACCCACCAGAAGACTTGCCGACCAATGCTCGTTCCTATCAGAACGTGACCCTTAACGTCTCTATGGGACACAGTGTTGGAAAGCGAAAGCTGACAATGAATGCCAAGGAGGAAGTCGCAAACCTTGTGCAATCCATGCTGGATGCAGGGTTGAAAGACAAGAAGGTGCTGGTCTGTTGCCACCAGAAGGTCGAACCGTTCGTGCTTCAATATCGTGACAACTTCGATGATCTCGAAGTAACCCACTGGGGTGCTATCGACGGTAAGAACAACTGGTCAGACTATGACACTGTGGTGATCTTCGGATTGCAGTATCGACCTAGCCAGCACACGGCTCACATGTTCTTTGCAGCTCAAGGCCCACAGTCCACCGCTTGGCTACAGGGTGAGGCAGAGCGTCGCTTTGGTGACCATGCTGACATTCGCCATGCAATCACTGTTGGCTATATGTCCACGAACATCATCCAAGCGATCAACCGAGTACGATGTCGCCGTGTGATTGACGGGCAAGGCAACTGCGCCCCAACCGATGTCTACATCCTTCTGCCCTCTGACAAGACAGGCAGGGGCATACTGAAGTGCATCAAGGACCACATGCCGAACATAAGACAAAAGCAGTGGAACTACCAACATGCAAAGAAGGCCCCCAAGAAGTCTGCCCACAAAGAAGCCCTTCTGTCTTATGCAAGGGGGATGATGCCGGGTGAGATAGCGATCTCTGAAGTGGCAAGCTATCTGGGCTTGAACCCCCACGCCACCGACTTCTTGAGACGACAACTCAGGCAGACTGACAGTCCATTCTATCGGAAACTTCAAGATCTTGGAGTGACCTACAGGGTAGACGGCAAGGGAAGAGGCTCAAGGTCATATCTGGTCAAGGAAGCCGTGGGCTGACCTCCTATCACCCTGACATCAACTCAAGGCATCGCGGGTTATCTCGCGGTGTCTTCTCGACTAATGACGTAAGATTACTTTGGGTCTCTCTTAATGGGTTATCTTACGGTGTTTCTTGGAGACCCACCCCTCCAACGATAATCAATCCAGACAATTTCAACGACAACGAGAACTCACAGACGGACCAGATTCTTTCTTTGGCTGGTCTTCAAGTGAGCGACTGAGCGTGACCGCAAGACACAGGTAAGGGTGTCTGGTGTCTTTGCCGTTGTTCATGCTCGTCAGTGGTGGGTGGGAAGGTCGAGCGCTGAAGGTGGCACTTTGAGTCAACTTGAAGTGTCTCTGAAGTTCATCGTTCAAGCGCTCCCTTCCTGCCACTATTGGCACCTCAAGAAACGTGGTGGGCCGTAAGGCTCTGTTGTCTTCATCTCTCCCACCACATTTTTTCACGTTTATCTTAGATACTCCCGAAACAGTTTTAGCTTTGTTTGGATTTGTTGACTGTCGAGCGTGATGCGCCACCATAGTTGAAAATTGACCATCGAAAAGCATCTCTGCGCATTTCTAAAACCAGATCATTTTGCGCTTTAGCTAGTGCTTTAAACTCTTCTGCTAGTGGAGGTGATTCATGCGTGAGACTGGAAAACGCGTCCCAATAGCATTGTTGCAAATGGCTCCAAGCCTGACATACTGACGGGTCTGCATAGAACAGCAGTCGAGCTGATTGTTCTGTCGCTGGTCTTAGGGCGGAGTGCATTTTGCTCTCATCGCATATTTCATAGGTGTCGTTTGGCGGAGGGAGAATCCTTAAGAACTCGGCATACACCGTTCGCTTTTCAGAAAGAATTTTCTCTGACTCCGAGTAAAAACGACCAATTATAAAACCTAACGCAGTAAGAATTAAGCTTCCAATAAATGCCAGTGCCGTCATTGCTATTCTCTGTCGCCTGTTAGCTTTGGAAAAATCATCTTCCTAAAGACAGATCAGCAGATACTCATCAACCCGTCAACATTCAAAGTTGGTGATTTGGAGACAGCCACAGATAGCTGTTTTGGCTCGTTGTATCACCTGTCGATTTTCATTCATAAAAGTCCCTCAACCAAGTCCGAAGCCAAAGCCCACCTGAAGTACATCAAGGGACTGGTCTGATGTCGGCAAGCGTAATCATCGCTGTTCTCGCAGTGGCCATCATGTTCGTCGTGGCCTTCACCATCCACCCCTACAAATGACCACCAACCCTCGCCTTTAATTTATCAAAATGCCACCACATGTGGCACTAACTGCTAACATAAGGATCACTTCAAGATGCTCATGAAGAAAAAACCAACCACCATCACCGCCGCCCCGGAAGTTTCCACGTTCAGCTTCAAACCAAATGAACTGGACTTCCGTGATGATGCAGTTCGCCACGAGATCCGCACGGTCACCTTCGCGGATAAGCCGAATGACCCTTGGTTCGTCGCACGTGATCTTCCAGATGCTCTAGGCTTCACTCTCTCTGCATTGAAGTACCACCTCAAAACCAACATCAAAGGAGATGAAAGGGGTACAGTCAAACTGCCCACCCTTCGATCAGGACTTCAGGAACATGCGATCATCTCTGAAAGCGCCCTCTACAAACTCATCATGCGCTCCGACAAGCCAGAAGCCAAGAAGTTCCAAGACTGGGTGACCCGCGATGTCCTCCCAGCGATCCGCAAGGACGGCATGTATGTCAAGGGTGAGGAGAAGGTCGTCACTGGTGAGATGTCGATGGAAGAGATGACCCTCAAGGTGCTCGAAGGGCTTCAGTCAAAGGTGAGCCGTCTGACCGCTGAGAAGGATGCTCTGACCGAAGATGTCACCCGGAAACAATTCGTGATCGAAGAGATGCACGATCAGGTGGGCGCTCTGTCTGAAGACAATGCGGCACTCGAAGCCGTCAAGGCTGAGATGGAGCCAATGGTCGAAGGCTTCCAGCACTTCCTATCAGTGGATGGCACCTACAACAAAGAGGCAGTCGCAAAGATCCTTGGGTTCCCTTCAGCCATCAAGCTCAACCGTTGGCTCTCCTATATGGGCATCCAGTCCGCTCGCAAGACGTGGAAAGGTGGTCGGGAGCATATCAAATACTGGTACCTGCGGGCTGGCTGGGTGAAGCGCAATGATCTCTTCAAGACCAAGACCTCCACTGATGTCGTGCGGGGGACGCAAGTTCACATCTAGGGCAACACGACCCACTTCATGGCTGCAAGAAGTTGCTCGTCAGAAGGCCCTTTCGAATACCGGTTCAACCCCTCACCGGGCCTTGAATGGCCCATGATCCAGTCAGAAACCCAAGGGTTGATGTCACCCTGTTCCAGCAAGGTTCTGGCCCGATGCCGCCAACTATGGCTGGCAACCACGCTCTCGTCCTTCACAACCAACCTGAGCGAACGCCCAAGACGCTGAGAGAGCGTGTGAGAGCGCTTGTTGTAAACCTTGGAGACAAGGTTCCCAAAGACATACTCTTCATCTTCACGGTCCTCTAGGCGCACCCGCAGCATATCCATGACTGTCTTGCAGACGACAGGAACTCGACGGATCCCCGCCTTGGTTTTAGCTTCCCTGATGTGCAGCCAAACAGCATGGCCCTGATCAGAACAGTCTCTTATTCGCAACCGTGCAGCTTCCTCCAAGCGCAGACCTGTTACGGCCAGCAGTTGGACTACATGAAAATCATCGGGGAACTTGCTGTGACGCTCAAGGGCCTTGGCTAGAACAGCAGAAGCTTCCGGTTCGGTGAATGCGCGACGCCCCAGCGCCTCTTCATTGGCTTTTCGGGGTTTCAATCCATCCCAAGGGCTTCTCCTGTCATCCGGGATATAGCCATTCAGTTCGAGCCACTTCCAGTGACCACTGTAAGCTGACAGTTTCTTTTGAACGGTGTCTTGCGCTCGCCCCGGCGACAACTTGTTCCTGACAAACTCGGACGCTTTTCGGCGGCTCACTTCTTCAACCGTCTGGAACTCAGCCGCCAGATCCTTGAAGGCTGCACGGTACTCGTCCTTCGTCTTTTCCCCTACCCTCGTATCACTCAACCATGTTTCCATATAGTGGGTGAGTGGGATGGTCTCTCCCGTAGCAATGCTATGAAAGCGCTCGGCATCTTCTGTTTTGGAGCCAAGCTTTCGCGCAGTGTCCAGATCGTTCACGCCTTTAGGAAAACCAAGCTCTTCGATGGAGTATGATCGATCAACGATCCGTTCTTCAATGAAGGCTTTTTCCTGTGCAGATTTGGCATCATGCAGCATAGAGCGCCATATCGACGCCTCAGCGACAATCTCATCGGATCCACGGGCATTCTCAATCTGCTGCTTCCAAGCGGCGATAATTGGCCCACAAAGAGCCAGTGCCCTGCGCCTATCATCGGTTTGCAGCGACTTCATGAACTTCGTTTTATTGATGATACCCCGCACATCCTTGGGAACATCAAGGGTCGCATACCAGCGCTGGCGTTTCTTCAAAAGGTAGTTTGTCATGGGTGCTTCGTACCACGTTTTCGTACCACGCTGAAGTCTTAACCCTTTGAAATATTGATTTTATTGAGGAAATCGAGAAATGGTGACCCCGGCGCGATTCGAACGCACGACCTACCGCTTAGGAGGCGGTTGCTCTATCCAGCTGAGCTACGGGGCCTTACGGGCCATTTCATGAGAATGCCGCCTTTGCAAAGAAAGGCGGCAACGTGCGGCGAAACAATTCGACCACACTGTCAAAGCTCTCTATCATTTCACTTATGGCAGATCAACCTGCCCCGCGCGCTTTCGATTGCCAACATGGCAGGATTGAACAAAAGGCCCAACGAATGTCCCCCCGACCGCTCATTGTAGCCAGCTTGATCGGCTTGGCCTGCGGCTGTCTACTTCCGAGCCTCAACCCGGCGGGTGCCGCATCAAACACCCATCCCTGCCTTGAGACATTATCCGCCACCGCCCTGCCAGAGAAAAAACAATATATTGCTCCCGCCGCGATCAGAACCGGACCGGGTGAGACCTGGAAACTGGATGGCGTCATCCTTGAGCATTTGAGGCCGGAAAGCCTCGCCCGATTGAGACGAAAGGAAATCGAAAAGGCTCTGGGTGGACAAACCCTTCAGGCATTCGCTCGCAGGAATGCAAAAACCGACCGCCGCGGCAGACAGTCGGCCTTCATCGCCTTGCCCCCCGCAACAGACGGCAAACGCCCCCTGTTGCAAGAACAGCTCGCTGAACAAGGATTGGTCCGCATCGATGTCGAAACACTCTCCCCGGCCTGTGCCAAACATCTGCTGGCCAAGGAGCAAATAGCCCGCCAGACCAAACGCGGCTTGTGGAAACAGCCAGCCTATCAGATCAAATCCGTCACCGGTCTCCACCTTTCTGCCATCGTCTCCACCTATCAAATCTTTCGCGGCAAAGTGCAGGCAGTCACACGCAACGACAGCGGCACCAGCTATCTCAATTTCGGCCCCAACTGGAAAACAGACTTTACGGTCACACTAAATGAAAAAAGTCTGACCACGTGGGAAGCAGAAAACAAATCACTGGATGCCCTGGAAAATGCCTATATATATGTTCGGGGATGGGTCGAAACACGCGGGGGGCCGCTGATTCGAATACGCCACCCGGCGCAGCTATGGCAAGAGACGCCATAGGGGAAAGCCGGGCGGACGCAAGCAGAGAAAAAAGCAAGCTGAATGGTCCAGACCTTTAAACGGATTGCTCTGAAAATTGATGTGGGGACAAATATTTGAGCAAACAGCGCCTGACCCGTGTTAGAAACGCAGCCATATTTGGCGCGTCCCTTTTGCTTCTGGTTGGCTGCAAAAGCATGTTGACCAGTGGCAACGAACCGAGCATTTCCGGCGTCGCCCCCGCCAACAGCTCGGCCATTGATGCCGTTGAGCGGGAAATCGGCCGCAAGGAACACCCCAAAATCGTCAAGGCCTATGGCGGCGTCTATTCCAACCCGCGCCTTGAATTGATGGTTGCCAAGCTGGTCGGGCGGCTGGTCGCTGCCTCCACCGAACCCAACCGTCCCTATCGGGTGACCATCCTCAACAGCCCGACCGTCAATGCCTTTGCCCTGCCCGGCGGCTATCTCTATGTCACCCGCGGCCTGATTGCACTGGCCAATGACAAGTCCGAGCTGGCCGCCGTCCTTGCCCATGAGATGGCCCATGTGACCGCCCGCCACGCGCTCGAACGTGCCAGGGCACGACAGAATACCGAGCTGACGACCAAGGTAATGGACAATATGGTCGGCAATGACAATGCCCGAAAGGCATCGATCAAGACCCGCAATCTGGTGACCTTGGCCAGCTTCTCGCAAGTTCAGGAACTCGAAGCCGATAAACAGGGCATCGAAACCACCTACCGCGCTGGGCTCGATCCCTTTGCTGCCAGCCGGTTTCTTAGCACCATGGGCCAATATGCCCAGTTTCTAACCGGCCGGGCGGACAATGATCCCAAGGCCAACTTCCTGTCTTCCCACCCGACCACACCACAACGCATCCAAACCGCGATTTTCACCGCACGGCGCTATGGCGGCCCCAGCGTCGGCACCCGCGAGCGCGAAGACTATCTCGAAGCGATTGATGGCATGCTGTATGGCGACGCGCCGGATGAAGGTTTCGTGCGTGGCAATTCCTATATTCACCCCCATTTGCGAATCCGCTTCTCGCTGCCCAATGGCTATCGGCTGGAAAATACCTCAAAAGCTGTGCTTGCGGTCGCCCCGGACGGCACCGCCATGCGCTTTGACGGGGTGAGCGTCAGCCCTGATGTGCCCCTGACCAGCTATTTGACGTCGGGCTGGGTGACAGGCTTGTTGACCGGATCGATTCGCGAACAGAGAATTGACGGTCAGCCCGCCGTCTTGGCAGCGGCCAAAGCCAAGGGCTGGACCTTCCGGATCGCGATCATTCGGGTGCAGTCCGCCACCTACCGGTTTGTCTTTGCCACCACCAATCCAAATTCTGCCTATGAAAGCGCAGTGGCCGAGACCATCAACAGCTTCCGCACCCTCTCCTTCCAACAAGCCCAGTCTTACAAGCCGCTAACCATCGACATCGTCACAGCAAATGCTGGCGACAGCCCCAAACAGATGGCGGAACGCATGGAAGGGACGAAGCGAAAACAGCTGCTGTTCCAGATTCTCAATGACATTGATGAAACCGCGCGCCTGAAACGCGGTCAGAAGGTCAAGCTCATCCGCTCATCGAACTGATCAGGCATAAAGCGAGCGCCTTGCGACGGAAATGCCTTCTGCGAGGCTCGACAAGCCTTGATAAAGCAAAAGCCCGGCGAGCAACGCTCACCGGGCTTTTTAAATTGGATCATAGCTTGATCTCAATCAGGCAGCAGCTTCTTCCTGCTCGGTCTTGGCAGCGCCACGGCGCGGCCCCTTGGCCAGATTCTTTTCGATCAACTGTACCGCTTCCGTGCCAGACAGCTTGCGAATCGCAGCCACTTCTCGGGCCATACGATCCAGCGCAGCTTCATAAAGCTGGCGTTCGGAATAGGACTGTTCCGGCTGGGTGTCGGAGCGAAACAGATCGCGCACGACTTCTGCGATGGATTGCAGATCACCAGAGTTGATTTTGGCCTCATATTCCTGCGCGCGGCGGCTCCACATGGTGCGCTTGATACGAGCGCGTCCTGTCACCGTCACCAGCGCCTTGTCAACCGAATCTTCATCGGAGAGCTTCCGCATACCAACAGAGGCGACTTTGCCAATGGGAACGCGCAAGGTCATTTTATCTTGCTCGAAATTGATGACGAAAAGCTCCAAGCTCAGGCCTGCGACTTCTTGCTCTTCGATATTGACAATTTGGCCCACACCATGAGCCGGATAGACGATGAATTCGTTGATTTTAAAGCCCTGACGTTGGGTGGCTTTTTTGATGGCCATACGCTAGAAACTCCCGCGTCACTTGAGAGCGGATCCATTACCCGCCCCAATCTCTTAAATAAACCGGAAACCCGCGTTTTCGGTCACAAAACGCAAATGCCACCACTCCATGGGAGAATTGATCAAGAAGTCGGGCATCTTTGTTGCAGTGCATCAGAACTGAATTTGGCACGTCTGTGTGTATTGCGCACTTTAGCATTGCACGAAGCATCAAATGCGCATAAAAAAACTCCCAGAACAGGAGTGTTGCATACCTTCCTTGATCAGCTGATTATGGGAGAATAGCATATTTTTGGGATATTTCCAAGATTTGATTGTGATCAAATTGTTATGGCTTGCCCAAAAGACGTCTGCGCCGCGTCAAGAACGCGCCAAGATCCGCAGATCTCCGCCAAAAATCATACAATATCCAATCACATCTCGGCGTTAAAAATGTTTTGGGCGATCACAAAATATGGCCCGGATATGCGCATTTCACGTCCGGACCAGCTGTCTTTTTACTGCATGGCAGCAATGCTCAATCCCCTTCGCCCGGGTTCGGGGAGAGATATTGCAACTTGTTCTCGACACCATCCCACTTCTTCGCATCAGCCATTGGCGGCTTGGAGGCGGTGATGTTGGGCCATTTTTCAGCATATTCGGCGTTAATCTTCAGCCAGTCCTCAAGACCCGGCTCGGTATCAGGCTTGATCGCCTCAGCCGGACATTCCGGCTCACAGACACCACAGTCAATGCACTCGTCGGGATGAATGACGAGGAAGTTTTCACCCTCGTAAAAACAATCGACCGGACAGACTTCAACACAATCGGTATATTTGCACTTGATGCAATTATCCAGGACGATATAGGTCATTGCCTTCTCCGCATTCGGATGCCAGTCCTAGGCCCAATCAGCATGCAGTCGATGCGGGCAGACATCCCTTTAGCTTACATATGGCGCACGCGCCAATTCTATTCCCCAAGCCTGATCAAACCATCGGTCCATACCGACCAGACCCTAATCTCATTCCCAATTTGCTATCGCTTTTGCCTTGAGGATTCAAGCGCTATTCATTGCGAATGGCACCAGCAAACCAGAACCAATTTGCGACTGCCCCGTAATTTGGAGCCGAATTTTCCCATTGAGAAAAATCCGCGGCACAAAGACAAAACAATCGATCAAAGTTGGCTTCCTTGATCAATCACAAAAAGCCCCAAAAAAACAGGTAAAAAATATACCTATTATCGAAAGTTTTAGATTGCGCCCTCAATTGTCGCCATAACTGCGCTTCAACCGCATCAATTCACGCCGATCTTTCTTGGATGGGCGTGGCTGACCGGCACCTGGCGCAACATCAAGCGCAGGCTGTTCAGATTTGACGGGTTTGGGGGAGAGATCTTCATACAGCAACAGGGCTTCAGCTGCCGGACCACGACGCGACCCAAGAGCCTCGACCTTATAGACCAGCACCTGATTGCCGCGTTGGATGGTCAGCACATCGCCCAGCTTGATGGCTTGGCTCGCTGCGCTGACCTTATCCTTGTTGAGCCGCACAGCCCCGGACGTGACAAGCTTGGCCGCAAGGCTGCGCGTCTTGGCAACACGCGCAAACCATAGCCATTTATCAATCCGAAGCTTGGAAACTGCCTCACTCATGCGACACCATGTGCAAGGGGGATCAAGGGCTATTTGCCCTTGTCCAGATTGGCTTTCAGAGCGGCAAGCGCTGCGAAGGGAGAATCCGGATCCGCGACCTTTTCCGGTCTGCGCGGAGCCTGATCCCGTGGCTTGCCACGGCCCTTGTCTTTGCTCCGCGACCGATCCTGACCCTTAGGGCCACCATCCTGTTGACGCGGGCCACCCCGTTTGCCACCTTTGCCGCGTGCCTCTTTCGAGCCGGACTTGGCATTGCGGGCGCCTGAACGTTGCGGACGACGGTCTCCCCGTCCACCCGGACGCCAGATTTCAAGCCATTGCTCTTCTGGCTCATCCTCTTGCGTTTTTGCCTCTTGCGCATCTGCGGCGACAGCCGCTTCAGCAGGCGCAACTTCCTGTGGAGAAGTGTCGCTATCAACAGCAGCAGCTTCGGATTCGCTATCAGCAACCTCTGCCGGAGCAGCTGCCTCGCCGCTTTCAGCTGGAACTGCTGCCTCGGCTTCAGCTGCTACATCAGGCTCGATTCGACGGCGTTCAACCCGATAGCCAAGCGACTTCAGGATCGTCGAGAAGTCTTCACCGGCACAGCCGAGCAGTGACGTCATGGCCACCGTTACGGTGAAACCGCGTTCAACAGCGCCTTCCGGTGGCTCAGGTGCGTCCTCGGTCGGACGCCAGCTGAGCAGCGGGCGAATGAGATCGGCAAGACGCTCGAGAATGTCGATTCGCACGGCTCGCTTGCCATAGACCCCAAAGCCAACAGTCTTGTAGAGCTGCGGCGTGATCGCTTCGTCAACCGGAATCGAGGTGCGTCCAGAGGCCGACAGAGCCGGAACATCCTGAATGCCTTCCTGTTCCAGACCGCCATTATGCAAGGCCCACATCATCACCAGCATGGTGCTGGGAGCCGGCTTCAACAAAGCCGGAATATAGATGTGATAGGCACCGAATCGAACGCCGAATTTGCGCAAGGACGCACGAGCATCCTGATCCAGCGAACGCACGTCTTCTGCGACCGAGCGACGGTCAAGAATGCCAAGATTTTCAACGAGCTGGAACGCAAGCCCTTTGGCAATGCCTTCCAGTTCCTCGGTCGTCGAGAGATCCACCAGCGGCTGCAAAAGCAGATTGACGTGATTGCTCAACCAAAGATTGATGCGCGACTGGACATTTTCCAGAGCAACTCCGGTCAGGCCTTCATCAGCCAGCACCATCAGGCGCGGTTTGAGAACCGTATCGCCAGCCACCAGCTTGGCAATCGGCGCACCCTGCCACCGCAAGAGGCCGTCTCCGGATAACAGGAACTGATCATTGGCTGCGCCAGCGATTTTCTCCGATCTGTTTTCGAATTCGACAGAAAGGACTTTCTGCGCGGCGGCATGAATAGCCTTGGCATCATTGCCTTCAGCACTCACATCGGGCGCAAAGCGAAATCCTTGCAATTGACCAACATGCTGGCCTTCCACCAGCACGTCACCGGCAGGAGTAATTTCCGCTTCGAGCATTGCTTTTTCTCTCAGACGTTTCATTAGTACACTTGTGCGCCTATCAATGAAGCGCTTGGTAAGCCGTTCATGCAAGGCATCCGACAAGCGGTCCTCAACGGCTCTGGTTTTCTCTTGCCACAAAAGGGGTTCTTCTAGCCACCCCTTTTTATTGGCAACAAAGGTCCATGTGCGGATATGTGCAATTCTATTGGCAAGTGTGTCAATATCACCATCAATCCTATCCGCATAGGAAATCTGCGCATTCAGCCAGTCATTGGACAAGGTTCCCCGTTCTTCAAGCTGCCGAAACAGCACCCCAATCAGCTCTGCATGGTTAGCCGGGGCAATCTTGCGATAATCCGGCACCTGACAGACGTCCCACAACAATCTCAGACATTCGGGACTGTCCGCCCGCTGCTGTATGTCGCGATCCTTATAGAGCAATTCAAGAGCCTGAAGGTCACTGGCTGGCAATGCCTTGGTCAGGCCCGGCAGATTTGGTGCCGCCTCCAGTGATCCGATCAGATCCCCATAGCTGGAAAAATCGAGCATCCGATTGCGCCATTGCAGCATTTTGACCGGCTGAAAGACATGACATTCCAGCTGCTCGACCAATTCATCCTCAAACGGGCTGACCCGTCCCGTAACCCCGAAGGTTCCGTCGCGGGTGTGACGTCCCGCCCGCCCGGCAATCTGCGCCAGCTCCGCCGCCGTCAGTCGCCGATGTTGGAAGCCATCAAATTTCTTTTCCGCCGCAAAGGCCACATGATCCACATCGAGATTGAGCCCCATGCCGATCGCATCCGTCGCAATCAGATGATCCACATCGCCATTCTGGAACAGTTCAACCTGTGCATTGCGGGTGCGCGGCGACAGGCTGCCCATCACCACAGCAGCCCCACCTTTTTGTCGGCGGACCAGTTCGGCAATCGCATAAACATCATTGACCGAGAAGGTCACCACCGCAGACCGGCGCGGCAAGCGTGACAGCTTTTTCTGGCCTTCATAGGTCAATTGCGACATTCGCGGGCGACTGGTAATTGTCGCTCCGGGCAGCAATTGCTCGACCATCGGCTGCATGGTTGCAGCACCCAGCAAAAGGGTTTCCTCGCGCCCACGCAAATGCAGCAGGCGATCAGTGAAAACATGGCCACGCTCAAAGTCAGCCGCCAGCTGCACCTCATCAATCGCAACAAAGGCGACATCCGCATAGGCCGGCATCGCTTCCACCGTGCAGACATGGTAGCGCGCGCCGGGCGGCACGATTCGCTCTTCCCCGGTATGCAACGCAACCGCGGCAGCCCCGACCTTATCTACCAGCTTGCCATAAACTTCACGGGCCAAAAGCCGCAACGGCAAACCAATCAGACCGGAGGAATGGGCCACCATCCGCTCGATCGCCATATGGGTTTTGCCAGTATTGGTCGGCCCGAGAACCGCATGGACATACCCCAGCGCCGGATTGCCTCTCTTCTCAAAGCCGATATTGTCCGCCCAGCCGGGCGCCTGCTCGGACAGACGACGAATATGAGCCCGCTCACCCTCGCCCGTCGGGCTTTTGGCTTTCGGGATCGCTCTTGGCCTGAATTTTGACTTTGGCTTTGGTTTTGATTCTGGGTTCGGATGGAAAGACGCGCTTGCGCCTGGCAGTGCCGACAGTTGCGCGGCCTTCTGCTGTGATGCCGTCGTCAGCGTGCGTGCCTTTGGCTTGGCCAACTCCTGATTCTGAAGACCCTGATCTTGCGCATGGCGCATCAGTTCAGCCTCGATCCCAGCAAAGGCATCCGGCCGCCCGGCAGCGATGGTCTCCGCCCGCTTGACCCGCAAACGCTCCTCTGCCTCAGCACGCGCCTTCGCCTCGGCCTCACCCTTCAGGCTATCGGCCAATCCGGCCAATGAGGCAAAAGGGGAATCGGTATGTTTCTTCTTGGTCATAGCCGTGCCGATGGCCTGTCTGTGAGTCGGCATCGCTGAGGAGGTCGGCTCATCTCTGGTGTCTCATGTCGAATATGCGTTTAGTGATACGCATGATGGCAACTGCCGGTTCTTTCGCCTTTTATCTCAAAGGCAACTCATTGGTGGCAAGCAACAAATGGGCCAGCTGTCTTATTTTCCCATCAGGGACGACATCCTTGCAACATTCCCCGACAGGGGCTTGGGCAGGGGGCCAGAGACGTCAAAGACGCACATGCGTTAACAAACAGAACGAGTCTGGAACGAATCATGCCCGAATCGACGACCATTAATTGTTCTTGTTTTGTTTCTCCCTGATATAGATGGCAATTGTGTGACAGCCACAAGATGTCGTGATGCGTTTCGCGCCGCCCTCATAATTAATGATCAAAAATGCATCATTGATTGAGTTATTTTTAACCATCTCGATCCAATTCGAAACAGACCCACATTTTCAAATAGTTAACAGTTTGACGATCCCTGAGCAAAGGTTGTTAACCCTTTGAACGCAGAGAGAACAAACTCTGGACGAATCGCTTCATAAACAATGTTCCCGGAATGTTCACACAAAATATGCACACAAATTTACATCCAATATCCATATCTAGGTGATATAAACATAACCATTCAAATCATCCCCTTTGCCCAAGCAATGAGCATTAACAAACGATCCCGTTTTGGCACATCAGCTAAAGGCAGATCCCACCAACCTCAGCGCCCCCGTTCCGGCTCAACCGAAGAGACAAGAGCACCTGTCCTCGATACGCAAGTACAATCGCTCAACGCGCTAGTCTCGTTGTTGGGCAAACACCCATGAGACAAAAAAAGGAAGCCGCGGCTTCCCTTTCACTCTGACCCACAAAGCAGATACGAAAAAAGGGAGCATGCGCTCCCTTCTCTGTTGAACCTTCAGAATTCATGCCAATGGAGAGGTCAGTTGAACTTCATCTCTCTGGCTTGCAATACAAAACGGCCAATTTTGGTGCCCATTTGAATGCGATAGACGGCAACCACGGGCTCATCCGCCACCGGAATGAACCAGGCTTCGAGATCCTTGTTGCTTTCCATGAACTTGGTGCTGGCCTTGTTGGGTCGATGACCGGCCACAAACCGGAACCGCGCACCACATTTGGTAACCGGCCCGCTATAGGCACCATTATAGCTGCCCTTCACCTTATCCGTGCTCTTATAATAAAGCTCGATATTATAACGCCAGCGTCCGTCAAACATCCGAATCGTGCGGTTGCAGACCGATTTACCAACGCGATCATCTTTGGATCTGACAGACATCAGCAAGCTGGAGAGGGGATCAATGATGCCCCGCGTATGCACACGCTTCAGCGGCACCCGGTCTTTATGTTTGGAGACCGGAGGGGAAGCGGAAAAATCACTGACATTGCCCGACCGCATGGCGATCTGCACCACATTGTGGATCTTGTCTTCCTTGGAATTGAGCGCATACATGGTTGGCAGCATGGTCTTGCTGTTAAAGCGTCCCTTGCTGATGGCCCGCCCCTTGCTATCAATGAACAGCTTGGAAAGACCAGACGTCTTGGCAAAGGCGTCAATTTCGTAATTGCGGCCCTTCACGCTTGCCTTCGCGGTCCCTTTGCCAACAGGAATACCGGCAATCGAAATACCAAACGTGGCTTCGATTTCCGTGGCATTGACCGTCACAGGCACAAGAGCAACGCCGCCAACCAGGCTGGCACAAAAACACGTCCCCAAAAGCCCTGCCCTGACAGACCTGCTCTGGTTCGACAGTCGCCGCACTGTCCGCTTCTTCAATTTTGCTTGCAACGCGCTCAGCATGCTAATCCCCTAAACGCACAATACCGGCCTGATATATACAACAATTAATTGGTCGAGTGACTTGCAATTCTGATCAAGATCATGCCGAAAACCGACACGCACACGTCTCTACCATATGTGGATCGGCATCATCACTAGCCTATCACTGTCTCCGAATATGGTTAACAAATTGCGACACCCCCGTAGTTCGGCAGAAATGCGGCAAATTAAGGGCCAAACGGGTTCGAAAGCGCACAAACGGACTTGCCAATCAAACCGACCGTCGACAAATTTTTCACAAGCGGAGCCAAGTCGGGGGAAAAGGCACCCCTCTTTCCCGTGGTTTCGGGCAGGAATTGGGAAAAGAAACGGCGCAAAGGCTCAGAAATGCTTGACGTGGCCTTTCAGGATCACTATACCGGGGCGACTTTTCAGCCAATCTGCTTTGTCAGACGGGCCGAACACAGAATATGAAATGAGCGGGCGCCCGGTGGCGTCCTAATAATTTGTGAGGGATTTTCCATGGCACGTCGCTGTGAACTGACCGGTAAAGGCGTTCAGTCCGGTAACAATGTCAGCCACGCAAAAAACAGAACCCGTCGTCGCTTTTTGCCAAATCTGGTGAATGTGACTCTGCTGAGCGAAACCCTCGGCACCGGCGTTAAGATGCGCGTTAGCGCTCACGCCCTGCGGTCTGTTGAGCATCGTGGCGGCCTTGATGCTTTCTTGGCTAAAGCCAAAGACTCTGAACTGTCGAGCAACGCTCTGCAGATCAAACGCAAGATCCAGAAGGCACAGACCGCTGCTTCCTAAGCTGTGGTCTGGTCTGCCAAGCGCAGACTGCCTTTGACATGACAAGAAAACAGCGCCTTTGAGGCGCTGTTTTTGTATATCAACCCGCTTTGGGCTATTCTCCCATTCGCGGCCAACATAGGAGAGTGACATATGGTTGCTACTCATGAAAAAGCTGGCTCAGCTGCTCTGGGCCTCGCCATTATGGCTATGGTTGGCGTTGTCGCCGCCTCGAACTATCTCGTTCAGTTTCCCTTCCATCCATTCGGTCTGCAGGATCTTCTGACCTGGGGCGCCTTCACCTATCCGATGGCCTTCCTCGTCACCGACCTGACCAATCGCAAGTTTGGCCCCAAAGTCGCCCGCATGATCGTGATGGTTGGGTTTGCTCTGGCTGTTGTCCTGTCGATCTGGCTTGCCACCCCGCGCATCGCCATTGCATCGGGCACCGCCTTCCTGGTTGCCCAGATGCTGGATGTTTTCATCTTCAACCGTCTGCGTCAGGATGCATGGTGGAAAGCCCCGTTGACCTCCTCCTTCCTCGGCTCGACCCTTGATACCATCATCTTTTTCGGCATCGCCTTCTCGGTCCAGTTCGCCACACTCGACACCAGCTTTGGCATGACCCCCGATGGTTTCCCGACCGACTATGCCCCACTGCTGGGCCTTGCCTCTGCTGAAGCCCCGCGCTGGATCAGTTGGGCTGTCGGTGACTATATGGTAAAGATGCTGGTCTCGCTTGTCATGCTGGCCCCCTACAAAGTACTGCGCGGCCGCGTTGACGCTCTGGCCCCCTCTGCCTGAGCAGAGCCAACAGATTGCAAGAAGACAAAGAAAAACCGGCCTGATCCATTGGGCCGGTTTTTTGCTGTGCCAATTTCAAGGTCCAACAGTCACTGGCCAGCAGGCAACAGGAATTGCAGCAGCAAGGTACGTTGCAGGGGGTTGAAATTATCATCTGATATCAGGGTGATCAGGCTAGACCCGTCCGGCTGTGGCTGGATCGCCATGCCTTCCATATTATCAAGCGCATTGGACAGATTGCCCGTCAGCAGGACATCTGTCCGTTCAATGGAGCCTGGGTTAAAATCCTCGGCCAGCACCCGGCGAATGCGAATCTGCAGTCCGCCGAACAGCGACACCTTGCGCTCCAAAATCAGCAAATCCCCCGCCGCCGTAAAAGCCGCATCAGTCACGGCCAAGCCGCCTTGCTCCGGCAAGGTGAAAGCCTTTGCCTTGCCATTGCGCATGATCCAGCCCTGAATGCGATCCCCAGCAAAGCGCTCACTGAGCAGTACAAACGCGCCGTCATGGCGTGTCCCTGCAGGTGGAAAAGCAATCGCCTCAAAGCCCGTATTGGCCTTCGCCCCACGCAGCACAGAATGCGGCAGTGGCATTTTCGTCGTCTGTCCGGCGAAGACCCCATCATCGGTGAGCGGATAACGCACAACCCGGGCGTCCCCTTCAAAGCTGACATAGGCCGCATGATCATGCAGCGCCAAGCCCTCACTATCCCGCTGCCAGCCTTCCATCCGTTCGGACAGTTGGGGCAAATAACGAATTTGCCCTGAATCCACTCCATCCGGCTTGCCATCCTTGAGCAACAGGCGCGCCTTCAACACAATCCCCTTGTCGCAAAGGGCAAGAAACGTCTGTTCATCGAGAAAGGACAGCCCGGAGAAGCCACCAAACATGTCGTGATCGCTTTCAAGCTCCAGCCCACCCAACCAGCGGAGCTTGCCATAGACATCGCCTTGCGTGCCATAGCCGCCAAAGGAACCGATCGGGGTTGCCTGAATGGAGAGGGATTCAAATTTCGGCGCAGCCATTGGCAGGCGCTGGGGTTGCCCGGTACTGACGAACAAAGCAGTAAAGGGCCGTCCATGCGGACTGGCAAGCGCCAGACATCCAACGATCACCCCGGACAGCAGGGCTATTCGGGTCAGCAAACGACCAAAAGGCCGGGAGATCCGGCCTTTCATGAGGTCGCGCACCGGCATACTAGCGTCTCCGCATCTTGCGACGTGCCGCCTTGCGGGAATCGTTGGCTGGCTGGACATTCTCGTCAAACAATTCGGCCAATTTCTCAGTCATGGCACCACCCAGCTCTTCCGCATCAATGATCGTCAGCGCCCGCTGATAATAGCGTGTCACATCATGACCGATACCGATGGCCAGTAGATTGACCGGTGAGCGGGTTTCGATCTCCTCGATCACCTCTCGCAAATGCTTCTCAAGATAGTTGCCCGGATTGACCGACAAGGTGCTGTCATCGACCGGCGCACCGTCAGAAATCATCATCAGGATTTTGCGCTGTTCCGGCCGTGCCAACAGTCGCTTATGCGCCCAATCCAGCGCCTCTCCGTCGATATTTTCTTTCAGCAACCCTTCGCGCATCATCAGCCCCAGATTGCGCCGGGCACGACGCCACGGGCTGTCTGCGGATTTATAGATGATGTGTCGCAGATCATTCAGGCGCCCCGGATTGAGCGGCTTCTCAGCCTTTAGCCACGCTTCACGCGACTGACCGCCCTTCCAGGCCTTGGTGGTGAACCCGAGAATTTCGACCTTCACATTGCACCGCTCCAGCGTCCGGGCCAGAATGTCGGCACAGGTCGCCGCAATCGAAATGGGCCGCCCGCGCATGGAGCCGGAATTGTCGATCAGCAAGGTCACCACCGTATCGCGGAATTCGGTATCCTGCTCCCATTTGAAGGAAAGCGGCCGCATCGGATCGGTCACCACGCGAGTCAGGCGGGCCGTATCGAGCAAACCCTCTTCAAGATCGAAATCCCAACCGCGATTCTGCTGCGCCAACAAACGGCGCTGCAGCCGGTTGGCCAAGCGTGCCACGACCTGATGCAGATTTTGCAGTTGCTTGTCGAGTTGGGCCCGCAGGCGATCGAGCTCGGCCGTCTCACACAGATCCTCTGCATGGATGATTTCATCAAAGCTTGGGGTGAAGACACGATAGCGGGTATCAGGCTCGTTGCGACCATAATCCTTCTGGGACATGGTCTCGCCGGATTCCTCCCCATCGAAATCCTCATAATCGATCATGTCCTGACTGGTCTGATCGTCAGCTTCCGAATCGCCCTCATCCTGATCTTCAGCACTGGCCTGGGCTTCCTGCTCTTTCTGCTGTTCGCCGTCCGAGGTTTCCTCGGTTTCGCGATCATTCTCGACATCGTCATTGTTGCCAGAATCGCTGTCGTCAGCATTTTCTTCGCTGTCTTCAGCTTCCCCGCCCATATCATCGGCAACATCAAGATCGGCCAGCACCCGGCGCAAACGGCGGGCGAATTTCGCCTGATCCTGAATATCCTCGGCCAGACCATCAAGGCTGCCCTCAGCGGTCTGCTCGACCCAGCCACGCCATTGTTCAACAAGCGCATGGGCACTGTCAGGAATCGGCTTTCCGGTCAGTTTCTCGCGCACAATGAGAGAAAGCACATGATCAAGCGGGGCCTCTTCGATGCGGCTCGAATCGCCTGCCACATAGCGGCTATAGCGATCCTCAAGCATCGCCGAAAGGTTGCCAGACAGGCCAACCATCTGGCGTGCACCAATCGATTCCACCCGCGCCTGTTCCACCGCGTCAAAGACCCCACGCGCCCGCGCCCCTTCAGGCGCATGCTTTGCGTGGACACGCGGATCATGACAGGCCACCCGCAAGGCAAGACTGTCTGCCTGCCCACGCAGGATCGCGGCTTTCTCGGCGGTCAGAGCCCGCGGAGGCTCTGGCAGACGCGCCTGACCAGACACCAACATGGGCCGGTCGGCAGAAAAATGCACATCCAGCTCCACATGTCCGGCAATGGCTTTCAGAGTGCCGCTGATCGAATGCTTGAACCGCTCATTCGGGTCAACATGACCCTTCAGCTTTGAGGATGATTTGCTCGACATGGGCTTCTTCTTCGTCCACCAACTTGCAACAGGATGCCGTGAGCCTTAGCTCACAGCGACATTCACGGAGCTTTCCGGCAATTCTTCACCAAAGCAACGCTGGTAGAATTCCGCCACAAGCGGCTGTTCCAGCTCATCGCATTTGTTCAGGAACGTCACTCGGAAGGCAAAGCCGATATCCCCGAAAATATCAGCATTTTCGGCCCAGGTGATCACCGAACGCGGGCTCATGACAGTCGACAGATCGCCATTCATGAAGGCGTTGCGGGTCAGATCAGCAACGCGCACCATCTTGTTGGCGGTCACATTGCCTTCTTCTCCCTTGAGCGATTTCACCTTGGCACGAACGATGCCCACTTCATTGTCGTGCGGCAGATAGTTCAGCGTGGTGACGATCGACCAACGGTCCATCTGGCCCTGGTTGATCTGCTGAGTACCGTGATAGAGGCCCGATGTATCCCCAAGACCAACCGTGTTGGCGGTGGCAAACAGGCGGAAGCACGGATGCGGACGGATCACGCGGTTCTGGTCGAGCAGGGTCAGACGCCCAGCCACTTCCAGCACGCGCTGAATAACAAACATCACATCCGGACGGCCTGCATCATATTCGTCAAACACCAGAGCGACATTATTCTGCAGCGCCCAAGGCAGAATGCCATCGCGGAACTCGGTGATCTGCTGGCCTTCCTTAAGGACAATCGCATCCTTGCCGATCAGATCGATACGGGAGATATGGCTGTCGAGGTTGACACGCACACAAGGCCAGTTCAGCCGGGCTGCGACCTGCTCGATATGGGAGGATTTGCCTGTTCCGTGATAGCCGGAAATCATCACCCGGCGATTGTGAGCAAAGCCTGCAAGAATGGCAAGTGTCGTCTGCTTGTCGAACAAATAGTCCGGATCCAGATCCGGCACATATTCATTCGCTTCGCTGAAGGCTGGCACCACCCAGTCTGCGTCGATGCCAAAGGTTTCACGCACGGATACTTCGGTATCCGGCAATTGGGAAATTTCGTTGCTCATATCATTCACTGCACTGCTCAGGATGGGGCCTATCATTTGGCTTGGCCACGGATACGTCGGGGAAACGTGTTTCCGTTTTGGACAGAGGCCCGATTGAAAGCTTGGTCATTCGAGATCGCAACTTAAAGCAATCAAGACCGAAAAGAAAAGGAAGTTTTGCGCTTTTTTATGTCAGGGGAGAGAGACCGGATCACCTTACCGTAACAACCAATGCCCCTTTCACAACAAGGAAGCACGAAATAAGGGGGCTGCTTGCAAGACGATCCCGTCAGAAAGACAGGCGACCAAGCCGCCTACCAAACATTTTCGATGACGCATCCAAGCGCCATATGTTGCCGCTCAGAGGCAATCAATCAGCAATAGCCACCCGCACGCAAGGTATTGTAGGCGGCGATCACATCTTGCAAGCGTTCCTCACAGGCTCGATCCCCCTTGTTAAGATCGGGGTGATTTTCCTTCAAAAGGCGCTTGTAGGCACGCTTCACGTCATCCGCTGATGCTGGCAATGTCAGACCAAGGGTCTGGAAAGCCTTGGCCTCCAGGGGGCGCAACTTGCGAGTCTGGTTCTGATGACGCGAGCGACGCTTGGCCCGTTCTGCAGCCCGCTGCGACCGGCCATCGGAAAAACCGCTGCCTTCCCAGCTGCGGCCCCTCGTCTCACCAGCCTTGTGAGTTTCATCGCCCCATGCATTGACGCCCATCTTCCAGGTCGGGCGATCTCCGGTCGCAGTGCTGGCCTTGACGCTGTCGGCTTCGTCATCATCCATGCCTGTAAAGTAATTGTAGTTCTGATTGAACTCACGGGCATGCACTTCACAGAAATTGTGATATTCACGACGCGCCGTACCACGCTTGGGCGCCTTGCAGCCCCCAACCTTCTCGCAGCCAGGCCATTCACATTGCTCTAGTTGCTGCTTTTTCTTCTTGCGGTCAACATCTGGTTTGATGCGAATGGAATCAAAAAGTTTCGAGTCGAGTTTCATTGATTTTTGCTTGTCTCCGAACGCTTGGTTATCGCTCTTACATGGTGCAGAACAGATCGATTGCTGTAAGCCTTTGGTCACGCTATTCGACATCACCCCTTGCACAGGCAGAGGAAAAACCCTACCTGTGGGAGAACGGAAAAGCAGATCTGCTCAAATCACCTCTAAATTTGAAGTGCAACAATTCAACATTCTTCGCCATGACCGTCAAGAACACGATTGAGAAAAAACTGAACAAACACCTTAAACCCACATTGTTGGAGGTGTTTGATGAATCAGATCGGCATGTCGGACATGCTGGCGCCCGCCCCGAAGGCGAAACCCACTTTCGAATTCGGGTTTCAAGCCCGGCCTTTGCCGAGCTGTCACGGGTCGATGCACACAGAATGGTGCATGATGTTATCAAAGAAGAGCTCTCAGGTCCAATCCATGCTTTGGCTTTGGAAACAATCAAGCCCTCTTAAGGCAAAGACGGCCTTCAATCTGGCGAGCTTTCGCTCTAACGAACAGGCGTAATTCTCAGCGAGGTGATGCGATTGCGCTCCTTGCGCAGCACCCGAAAGCGAAAATTGTAAAAGGTGAAACCCTGCCCCGGCTCAGGGATCTGCCGGGCTTCATGGATCACCAGACCGGCAATGGTCGTTGCCTCATCGTCCGGCAAAGACCAATCAAGCGCCCGGTTAAGATCTCGGATCGGCACAGAGCCATCCACCAGAACAGAACCGTCCGGTTCAACCTTGACGCCTTTCACGTCGATGTCATGCTCATCTGAAATGTCGCCGACAATCTCCTCGAGAATATCCTCAAGCGTCACCAGCCCCATCACTTCGCCATATTCATCCACCACCAGCGCAAAATGGCTTTTGCGCTTGAGGAAGGCATTGAGCTGGGCTTTCAGGCTCGTCGTGTCAGGGACAAACCATGTTTCGTTGACCACCGACATCAGATCGAGCTTGTCCGGGTCACCCTTGACCCCGGCAAGAGCCCTCAGCAAATCCTTGGCATGGAGAACGCCGATGAAATTGTCCTGCTCCCCCTGCCACAGCGGAATGCGGGTATAGGGGCTTTCAAGCGCCTGCTCGACAATCGCGGCCGGACCATCATCAATGTTAAAGGAGCTGACATTGGTCCGGTGAACCATGACGTCGGAGACATCGAGTTCGCCCAAATCCAGCAAGCCACCGAACCGGTCCCGGTCCGCCTTGACCACGCTGCCTTCCTTATGCAGCAGATCAACCGCGCCACGCAGTTCGTCCTGACCTGACAGGATCTGTGCGCCCTTGGTGTCAACGCCGACCAGTCGCATCAGGCCAACCACCAACCATTCCACGGTCACAACGAATGGCCCGAACAATTTGGTAATGATCCACACATAGCGCCCAACCCGCAAGGCAAAGCCGTCGGGATTGGAAATCGCCCAGGTCTTTGGAAACACTTCAGCAAAGACCAGCACCACCATCGTCATCACCAAAGTGGCATAGACCACCCCGGCCTCGCCAAACAGGGTAATGAACAGGCTGGTCGCCAGAGCCGATGCCAGAATATTGACCAGATTGTTGCCCAGCAGCAGCGACCCAATCAGCCGCTCGCGCATCTGCAACAGCTCATTGACGGCCTCCGCACCCGGCTCGCCATTCTTTTCCTTTTGCAGCATGCGCGCCCGCGACGCTGCCGTCAGCGCGGTCTCCGAGCCGGAAAAGAAGCCAGACAGGGCGATCAGACAAAAGATCGCCAACGCGGTCAACCACAGCGAACCAAGCATCAGGCCAGTTTCTCCTCAAGAAAGGCACGCAACTGAGCCGGGTCGACACCCTTCTCGACAAAGGACTGACCCAACCCACGCGTCAGAATGAAGGTCAGATTGCCGCGCGAGACCTTTTTGTCCTGCGCGATGAAATCCATCAGCAGATCCACTTTGGGCAACTGACCGGGGATAGCCCCTATATGGGTAGGCAACCCAACCGCTTGCAAGTGGGCAACCACACGATCCGTCACCATCGGATCACAAAGACCCAGACGAGCGGAGAATTCATGCGCCAGCACCATGCCGATTGCCACCCCTTCGCCGTGCACCAGCCGCTCGGCATCATATTCCGCCATGCCTTCGAGCGCGTGACCAAAGGTATGGCCAAGATTGAGCAAGGCCCGCTGGTTGGCTTCCTTTTCATCAGCGGCCACCACATCGGCCTTGGCCTGACAGGAACGGGCAACCGCCGCTTCGCGCTCGGATCCACCGGCGAAGATACCCTGCCAATTCTGCTCCAGCCACGTAAAGAAATCGGGCTGGTTGATCAGGCCATATTTTGCCACTTCCGCATAACCGGCCCGAAATTCCCGCGGGCTCAATGTGTCGAGCACCGCCGTATCCGCCAGCACCAAATGTGGCTGATTGAACAATCCGAGCAAATTCTTGCCGTGCGCTGTATTGATGCCGGTCTTGCCTCCAACCGAGGAATCCACCTGCGAGAGCAGCGTCGTTGGCACCTGCACAAAGCGCATGCCCCGCCGGACGACCCCGGCAACAAACCCGGCCAGATCGCCGATCACCCCACCGCCAAGCGCAATCACCAGATCACCGCGCTCCAGCTTGGTGTCCAGCACTCCGTCACAGGCCCTGATCAGTCCGTCATAGCTCTTGGTCTTTTCCCCCGGCTCCATCACCAACACATGATGCGCGACCCCATGGGCACAAAGGCTCTCTTCGGCAGCCGCCAAATGCAGACCGGCCACATTGCGATCGGTAATGATGACGGCCCGGGCACCGGGAAACTGGGCTGCAAAGCGCGCGCCCAGTGACCCCAGAACCGAGCGGCCGATCACGATATCATAGGAGCGATCCCCAAGCGCAACGCGGACGTTGGTCTCGTCGGCTGAGTGTTCAGGTGCTAGCGACGCCATCTTCTTCTCACTTTTCTTGTTATGGGATCAACCTGCCCGATTAACGTGGCAACCCGAGATGGTCCTCAAGCGCTTCAATCACGAAGGTCACGATCTTCTCATGGGGCACATCGATCGAATTCACCGTCACATCGGCCAAGGCATAGACCGGATAGCGCTCATCCATCAGACGGCGCATTACCCCTTCGGGATCTGGATCCTTGAGCAACGGTCGATGGGAGCGCCTGCGCACCCGCGCCATCAGAATATCAAACTCGGCCTTCAGCCAGACCGAGATCCCCTTGTCATTCACCAATGTCCGGGTTTCTTCATTCATCCAGGCGCCACCACCGGTAGCCAGCACCTGATCGCCCTGATCCAACAGGCGGGCAATCACCCGTTTCTCGCCGTCACGAAAGTGATTTTCCCCATGCTCGGCGAAAATCTCCGCCACAGACATGTTGGCCGCAGCCTCAATCTCATGGTCGGCATCGCGAAACGGAATGGAAAGCCGGTTGGCCAGTCGACGCCCGATCGTCGTTTTGCCTGCACCCATCAGGCCTATCATGATGATGGGTCGCCCATTGAGAGCCGACACCAGACGCGTTTCGCGTTCGCCACCACCACTTTTCTCAGACTTTGCCATGGATTTCCTAATCTCTTTTTGTCTGTTTCCCGTTTGACCGCGATTGGCCCGAGCTGTCAAGCCAGCTTTGCAATTTGCCCAAAAAACCCGCCATCCGTTCCCCAAATGCCCGCAAAAGCTGACAAATTGACTGGAAAAGACACAGCCACAAATGACAAAAGCCGGAAAGAGGTGCTAGGTTAGCTGCCATTGATCCATATCCAGACTGACAAGCAATCGGAACCAATATGCCTAGTTTAATTAAAGCCTTGGTATTCCTTCTCATTTTGGGTGGCCTCGTTGCTGGCGGGATGTTCTATCTCGCCAATTTCGTTGAGCCGACCCCGAAGGAAACCGTCATTCGGATTCCATCCAAAGACCTGCGCTAAACAGCACATCCAATTGGCCCACTCCATCCGCCCATTCCTGTGTTCCCATCAACTGCCTTATTGAACAAAGTCTGACAGCGAGCATATTGTGGCCCTGAGCAACTCCAGAGCAATCGACCTTTTTCTTGATTCCCTTAGCGCGGAAAAAGGAGCGTCCGCCAACACTCTGGAAGCCTATCGCCGCGATCTTGACGATCTGGATGCCTTTTGTGCCCGACAGAAGCTAAAGTTCGAGCACTGCAATGCGGACGTCTTGCGCGCATATATTGCCGATCTGGCGGACCATGACCTTGCCGCCTCGACCATTGCCCGAAAAATCTCCTCGATCCGCCAGCTGTTCCGTTTTCTCTATCGCGACGGCTTTCGCGATGAAGACCCGTCCACCACCCTCAAGGCACCCAAGCGGCAACGACCTCTACCAAAAATTCTCACCGAGCAGGAAGTCGATCGACTGATCGAGGCCGCCCGCTTCAATGCAAGTTTGCAAGGCCCGACCCCCAAACGCCAGATCCGCGCGATGCGGCTTTATGTTTTACTCGAACTGCTCTATGCGACGGGACTGAGGGTTTCAGAGCTGGTTTCCCTGCCCGCCTCCGCCGCCCATCAGGATGGACAATTCCTTATGGTGATTGGCAAGGGCAACAAGGAAAGACTGGTGCCGCTATCGGACCGGGCCAGGGAAGCGATGCAGGTCTATCAGGCGATGCTGAAAGATGATGCCACCCGCAGTCAGATCAAAAATCGTCAATGGCTCTTTCCCTCCTCATCTCAATCGGGCCATTTCACCCGTCAGGCCTTTGGCCGCGATTTAAAGGCGCTCGCCGACGATGTGGAGCTGGATGCAGCCTCGGTCTCTCCCCACGTGCTGCGTCATGCCTTCGCCTCACACCTGTTGCAAAATGGTGCCCACTTGCGCGCCGTTCAGAAATTGCTGGGGCATAGCGATATCTCAACCACTCAGATCTATACCCATATTCTCGATGAACGGTTGATTGAACTGGTCGAACAACACCATCCTTTGTCCGACAAGAGATGAAAAACACATCCAAAAGGGGCAATTGATCTTCCGCAGGGGCACCCTATCTATGAGAAGCTTGGGAAAAGCCCATTGCGATAATTGATAAGCGCGCCATTGCTTGACACGCCTGCTTTATGCGTTCAACGTGCCGCAAACTTGTCAGACAGACCAGAAACACAAAAAACGCGGATCGAAGCACTCATGCATAGTTATCTGGAATTTGAAAAACCGGTTGCCGACCTTGAGGGCAAGGTGCAAGAACTGCTTGTCATGCAGGACAAAGGCGAGGCAGTCGATGTGGGCGACGAGATTGCCCGTTTGCAGAGCAAGGCAGATAACGCACTCAAAGAGATCTATGCCGACCTGACCCCATGGCACAAGACCATGGTTGCCCGTCACCCGGACCGACCGCATTTCAACGATTATATCGGCGCGATGATCGACGAATTCACCCCTCTGAGCGGTGACCGGAAATTTGCCGATGACGAAGCCATTCAGGCTGGCTTTGGTCGCTTCCGCGGACGTCCTGTTGCCGTGATCGGTCAGGAAAAAGGCTCAGACACTGAAAGCCGTATCAAGCACAATTTCGGCATGGCTCGTCCGGAAGGATACCGCAAGGCGGTGCGCATCATGGAACTGGCCGAACGTTTCAAGATGCCACTGATCACCTTTGTCGACACCGCCGGGGCCTATCCCGGCATTGGCGCAGAAGAGCGCGGCCAGTCCGAAGCCATTGCCCGCTCCACCGATGCCTGCCTTGCCATGGGCACCCCGAATGTCGCGCTGATCATCGGCGAAGGCGGCTCAGGCGGGGCCATCGCGATTGCGGCTGCCAACCGGGTTCTGATGCTCGAACATTCCATCTATAGCGTGATCTCGCCCGAAGGCGCAGCCTCGATCCTGTGGCGCGATTCCACCCGGGCAAAAGATGCTGCAACCAGCATGAAAATCACCGCGCAGGATCTGCTGCAACTTGGCGTCATTGACCGCATCGTGTCCGAGCCCATGGGCGGTGCCCATCGCGCACCGGACGTCGTGTTCGAACGCGCTGGCAACATGATTGCCGATTGCCTGAGCGAGTTTGACGACATGTCGCCAGAAGAGGTCCGCAAGGCCCGCCGCGAGAAATTTCTCGCCATCGGCCGCAGTCTCTGAGCCATTGATCAACATCGCTTCGCATTGTAAAAGCGTACAAGGGAGGGCTGGCCCCTCCCTTGTTGCGTTTCGGCAAAAGATTAGAACCGACCATCTGGTTCAATTTTTCTTGAAGGACAAAAGAAGAAGAAGGACGGCCCTATTCTTGCCGCACCAATCCCTCTATTTTTAGTTTGTATTTTCGGCACCATGCCCCGATATCTCACACAAGACAAATCGGTGGACATGGAAGATAAGACCACAATGGCCAATCAGGATGCGCGGTGCTCGTCACCCGCCCGGTAACCATCTATCAACCAGTTCTGGTTACGGATCGTTGACCATACCGGCTGTAGGATGGGGCCAAACAGGCACGTGCGAACAGGCAAGTAATAGCAAATGATCAAAGCCTCACATTTCTTGGCAGCATCCATGGCGGTGCTCATGCTGACCGGCTGCAATCCCGAACTGCTTGAAGACGGCAAGCATTTGCAGCCCATTCCTGCCAAGTTGAAGGACGATATCCGCAAGCTTGATTCCACGGAACAAGCCCCGATCTATATTCGGATCTTCAAAAAAGAAGCGGTGCTTGAAGCCTGGAAGCAACGAAAGGACGGCACCTATGCCCTCCTGAAGACCTATCCGATCTGCGCCTATTCCGGTAAATTCGGCCCAAAAAAACGTGAGGGTGACCGCCAAGCACCCGAAGGCTTCTATACAATCACCCGCGGCCAGATGAATCCGCGATCAAGCTATTATCTGTCCTTCAATCTGGGCTATCCGAACAAGTTTGACCGCGCCTATGGCCGCACCGGCAAACATTTGATGGTGCATGGCTCCTGTTCGTCTCGCGGTTGCTATGCCATGGAAGATGCACCCATTGCCGAGATTTATGCCCTTGGCCGAGAAGCCTTTGCCGGCGGTCAGCGTGCCTTTAAGGTCCACGCCTTTCCGTTTCGCATGACGCCGGAAAATATGGCGCAATATCGCAACAGCGAACATTTCGCTTTCTGGCAAAATCTCAAGAATGGGTATGACCATTTCCAGATCACCAAAAAGCCGCCCAAGGTTGAGGTCTGCAACAGGACCTATATCTTCGACCCGCAAGGTGGCGGCCATTTCGATGCCAACGGCCCTTGCCCGGATTACACCATCGAGCCATCCTTGCTGGCGGCACTGAAAACCCTTCGGGCCAAGGAAAATGTCCGCTTCCAGCAGGCGGTTCTGGAGCTTGAGAAAAAGGCCAAGGAAAAGGAAATCGAGACCGCAGACGCAATGGTCGATTCCCAACTTGACCTTCTCAAGCGCAAGGAACGCATTGCCGAAGGCAAAAATCCCGACGGCTTTCTGGTTGGCCTAATCAAGGGCAATCCGCAGCCCCCATCGACGACCCCAAGCCCAGCGCCAGCGCAAAACAGCGATCAGCCAGCCGCTGCCCCAATAGCGGCGCAGTCCGAAAAGCAGCCCGAACAATCTGGCGGCTTTTTATCCCGACTGCGCAAGGTGGTCTCCAGCCCGTTCAAACGCGATGAGCCGCAAAATATCGGGGCCCCACAGACCGGCGATCCGACCCTTATGACGCTGCCCAAAGCCCGTCAGTAAGCGCCAACGAGGCCGGCAGGCAGCAAACGAGGCTATAAAGCAGAACGCATAAGGCCCGGCGATAAACCGGGCCTTATGCGTATAATATTGTTGGGTCTCACCAATTATCAGGACACACGATATCCCATCCGCACCCCGCCCCAATGGCGACCGCGCACATAGACAGGGGCGGACACATCC
>CAXXSO010000018.1:0-2318 GCA_963676965.2 uncultured Cohaesibacter sp. | reverse complement strand
AAACAGTGCCAGGAGTTTTTTAGGGCTGGCCGGCACTCTTCCCGCAATCTTTCCCGTCTCTCCGTTCATTGCAAAATAATAATCCTCGCCCTTGTATTTAAAATTGAACATCCATGCGGGCAGCATCACATATTGCCATATTTCTTCTTTCGGTGCCGCTTTTTCACTAATGATAGACACGGAAGAATATCCTCGCACGGTATCTAAAAGAATCTGCCTGCTGGATTCCTGTATGACCCCCTCCACCAACGGACGTACGGCTTCTTGTTCCAAATTTCTTTTCTCGGCTAAAAAAACCGGAAAAAAAAGGCCGGCGAAAACGTGATCATCTTAGACATGTCATACGGATGCACACCGTTTAAAATACCCACCTGTTTTTTATCCAGAGCGGTTACATAAATATCGTTAAAATCAATGTCCCCTTCCCGGATCACCGTATAGGTTTCTACTTCAGTATATTCATAGTCGCCGCTCCTCCATGTCCGTATTTTTTCTCCCTTTGCAGACATGCCTGCCGTTGCTTTGCAGTCCACAAACCAGAACGGGTAATATACGCCCATCAAAAGCTCGCTTTTGGCTTCCTTCAAAAATTCTTCATGTATAAATTTCTTCTTCTTGCACCATTCCTCAAACAATGCATTCACTTTCGTTTTGTCTATCAGGAACGGAACCAGATAATCCGGCTTGAATTCCCCTTTGATCTTTCCCGAAAGAATAACGGGATTATGGCAATAAACGCAATATTTTGCCACCGTGGTATCATCCGCAATGATCTCCGCTCCGCAGCTTTCGCAATGGTACAACGTGTTCTCGGATGTTGCTGCATCTTCATGGGTTTCGTTCGAATCAACAGCGCCTTCTTTGCCTCCATTCGACGATTTCAGTTCTTCCTCGGTAAAATCGGCCCCGCAAAATTCACATGCAAACTTTTCAATTTTGGGGTCATAAATCAGTCCCGCGTCGCAATGCGGGCATTTATACGTTATTGTCGGCATTTTCTTTCCTCTCAATCCATTTCATCAATCGAATTTATTACCGCATTCCGGGCAGAATTTTGGTGTTTCTCCGTTGGGCTTATAGCCGCACTTCGAGCATATGGCCCCTCCTTTGGGTTTCCCGCATTCCGGGCAGAATTTTGCCGTGTCGCGATTTTGGGCGCCGCAGGAACATTGCCACCCGCCCTGTGTCCCTGTGCCGCTCGTCTGTTGCTGTCCCTGTTGCGTGCCGCTCGTTTGTTGCTGGGCTTGTTGCTGCTGCATCTGCTCCTGGTTGGTTTTAGAAAAGACGCCGGCCATATTTCCACCGGCGTTCATTCCCATGCCCACGCCCATAAATGCAGCCATAGAACCGCCTTCATTGGAACCCGCCGCTTCGATCCCTCTCGCCATCGCACCCTGCACGTAGCCTTCACGCACGCCTGCATTTTCCAGCATTGCGCCCTGATTGCGCATATTGATCAGTTTTTGGGATTGTTCGTCATAAGAAAGGCTCGCAATACCCACAGACTCTATCTCCATGCCGCGCATCTGCCTCCATTCCTCATCTAAGGTCGTGCTCATATACCGTCCCAATTCTCTGGTTTTTGAAGAAACAAAGGATATCCGTATTCCTTCGGTAGACATCTGATTGATCGCACTTTGCATCGCCTCTAAAAATTCATTCAGATACTGCTCGTTGATATCATTGATGTCCAACCAGACAGAGCTGCGCGGAACAGCTTCGGCATAAAATTTAAGCGGATCCGTTATCTTTATGGAATACGTTCCATGCGCCCGCAGGAACAGCTCCGCATTATAAAAATTGTCAAAATAATTGATCGGATTGCGCGTTCCGAATTTGATCCCCTTTATTTCCTGCAAATTGATATAAAAAACTTGTTGTTTTTGGGAAGGCACGCCGCCGTATTTTATTCTGGAAAAAGTTGCTTTAACCGATTCGCCCAGCTCGCCGTTAAACATGGACGGAGCGGTATTGTTATCCACTTTGTAATATCCGGGCTCAGACGTATAGTCCACCACTTTACCGCCGTCCACCAGCATCATGAACTGGTTGTCGTATACATGAATAACAGAACCGTCCGATATATAATCCTTCGTGCCGCGCTTATTGCTGCTGCGCTTGTCATCCTTACGTACAAAAAACACCTTTGGTAAACACCACCTGCTCGTTCATCTCATTCGGTTCGATCACTTCGAGCCATTGATCTGCAAGTCCACCGCCTACCGCACCAAAAAACGCCTTGATTATACCCATGATTCATCCTCCCGGTATTATATTTTTTATCGTATATCGTCTATAAACGGCCAGATTAAACACCC
>CAXXSO010000017.1:0-39771 GCA_963676965.2 uncultured Cohaesibacter sp. | reverse complement strand
AGCCTCACCTATTCGGTGTTCAATGACACCAGTACCTATGATCACTTTACCCGCTTTGATCGGCTGATCATGAATATGCTTTATAATCCAGCCGTCAAACCGGGCATGACTTTAAGGCAAGTGCGTCCGATGACCCCTCGCCTCTTGAAAGAAGCCAAGCGGATCGTTGGTGCGCGCTGAGTGTCTGCTGGCAGGTGTCGCTGAACATTCCCGCTTCGGTCGAGACCGTTCCGTTTTGGCTTTTTGGGATCATTGAAAGCAGGCTTGGTAAAGAAGTTTGGTAAATATTCCCTATCTTTACCCTTTCTTTACGCTGACTCCATTCAGGCAACGGGGCAAGCTTTTGTTAACCTTTTCGTTTGGTTTCAGACTTACACTCAAGGCAATAATTCAGGAGCATCTGTTGTTGTTCGCTCCATAAGTCAGCTATTCGCCCCGGTCAGTTTGTTTGCCGGATGACGTCGATAATGTGTTGTGAGTCTGTCGATGAAGCGTCTTGTTTATTCCCTTTGTGCTGTTGCACTTGGCACCAGTGGTTTGGTCTCGACCCCCGCTGATGCCTCTTCTCTTCGCTATGCACCACCCCCGCCGGTGATGCTCAGTCCTGATCGGATCGATCCGTGGATCATGCAATTGCGTCCCGGTCAGGCTCGCGCTGTTCCAACGGATGTGCGGCCTAAAGTCAATCGTCAACGGTATGCCTCAGTGCCACAACAAGGTCGGACACGGGCGCTTTCGGCCAAAAAGACCAAGCGCCGGGCACCAACCATTGATCCGCGCTATTTGCCAACGGTGGTTGATTATCAGGGCCCACATAAGCCGGGCACAGTTATCGTCAATACCAATGAGCGCTATCTCTATCTTGTAGGCCGTGATGGCACCGCCCGGCGGTATGGCGTGGGCGTCGGACGCCCGGGCTTTGAATGGGCTGGCACCCACAAGATTACCCGCAAGGCCGAATGGCCAACCTGGCGGCCGCCTGCAGAAATGCGAGCCCGTCAGCCGGGCCTGCCTGTCTCGATGGAAGGTGGCCCGCGCAACCCGCTGGGTGCACGCGCACTCTATCTGGGATCAACCCTCTACCGCATTCATGGCTCCAACGAACCATGGTCGATTGGGCAAGCGGTCAGCTCCGGTTGCATCCGGATGCGCAATCAGGATGTCAAAGACCTCTATGAACGGGTCGGCGTCGGCACGCGGGTGGTTGTCCTTTAAAAGCAGGCACTGGAAGAAATCCAAAAATCAAAAAAGTTGAGAGAGAGAGATCCGTATCGGATCTTCAAACTGGGCTTCCATTTGGAAGCCCTTTTTTTGGCCTGCTCCCAATGAGAGAAAAAGGGACAGCAGGACAGCTTAAAAAGACAGCAAGGTCGCAGGCGCGCGCTCAGCAGACCAGTTTTGATGAAAATGAAAATGAGATTGGATCAGAAATCGATTTCGATGAAGGACACTGAACGCAGGCGTTTGTCGTTATACATGCGGGCATCGGCAAGTGTCAGCAGGGAGGACATAGAGCCATCCCCTTCGAAGAAATGAACAACGCCCATGGACAGTCCGATACTATCGAAGCCCTCTTGCATCAACGCTTTTTCGATATTGTTGATATTGCGACGTAAATCCTCAGCCTCCAGAGATCCCGCACGCGGGAAAACCTGGACGAATTCGTCGCCCCCCATCCGGAAAACCCGGCTGTCCGGATCGATTCTGGACAGATGATGCGCCACAAGCCGCAGGGCGCGATCGCCTTCTTCATGGCCCATCAGATCATTGATACGCTTGAAGCCATCCACGTCGATGAGCATCACGATGGAATTGCGCATGGCGTTCGGATCAAACATCGCCAGAGCCGAGGAGTCCTCGACCTCAAAGGCCATGTCATCAAGGCATTCCTGCAAATAGGCTTCGCAGGCGCGTCGGTTGCCCTTGCCCGTCAGCGCATCCGTGTTGGCCTCTGCAACGGCCACCCTTGCCACAGACTGGGCAGTCTCTGCCTGAACGAAGGGGGCATAGAGGGTGCAGACTTCGCGCAGCAGCGTCACGGTCTCATTGACATTGCCCGGCTCGATATCATCAGCCAACAGGGCGAACCCAACGCATTGCTGCTGCAAATTCTTCAGCGACACGCCGATCAGATGGCGGATCCCCATAGCCTTGGCCAATTCAGGTCGGGCAAAGCATTTCGAAACCGCACTTGTGGCGATGATCGAACTGCAAAAGTCCAGATCGTCATCCGGCGCGATTTTGGGAATGATATCCGAGCGGATCTTTTCCCCGTCAAAGGCCACATCGAACGTGACGTCACCAAATTTGGGATCGACGGCACCAATTGCAACCCAACGAGAGCTAACAAACTTGCGCAGAATCTGCATGGCAGCCAGACTCGGGCTCACGCCATTGACCACTTGCCGGGTGAATTCGTCGCGCAATCTTTCGATGCGTTCCACCAACTGGTCATCCTGACGGAAAATATAGGCCGTATTGTCACCAACCATGTGGCAGGACATTGTCCAGCCTTCAGGGGCGATTTCGGTCGTCGGTGCATGGCATCGGTTTTGGCTGCAGCAATCTTTGGCAATGCGGCGATGAACAAGAACGTTATTTTCAAGATCATCGGGCAAAGACGACATTGTCTGGTTGAGATATACTACCTCACCAGCAGGCGACACGATCATGACACCGTCACTCATCCTATCGAAAATCGCGTAGAGTTCCATTTCTGGAGCTCGCAATGTCGCCGTCATCCTGTCGCCCCCAATTGACATGCTTGTCTTAAATATCGTGGATAATTCATAAAATCTCATTAAACGGGGGAAATTAAACGAAGTTGGTCGAAAAAATTCGCAACCTCTTCCCTTTCGAATACTTGATATGCCAAGAATAAAGTTCCACGTGCTGTCCTGAAGACCCTCCCAAAAACAGAGCGCTGTCTTTCCTTGTGACTGTGGATAACTACGTATTCACCCCACATCGTGGCACCATGCTAAAGTTGGAAATAGGCATGCTGCCGCAGCGACAATTTGCCGCTATAGCCAGAAAAATGACAATTTTGATGTTTGTCATTAATCTAAGCGTGTAATGGATGCGATATAGAAATGCCATGTTCAGGGTCGAGGATGGATAGGGACCTGAACGATAAACTCTTACAAAGGACCAAATCATGAAGCGTCTTGTTTCCGTTGCCGCAATTGCGGTACTTGCCATGACCAGTGCTGCCCTTGCTGAAGGCGATGCCAAAAAAGGCGAGAAAGTCTTCAAAAAGTGCAAAGCCTGCCATCAGATTGGCGAGAAAGCCAAAAACAAGGTTGGCCCAGTGCTGAATGGCGTCGTTGGCCGCAAAATCGCATCGATCGAAGATTTCAAATATTCCAAGGCCTTCAAGAAGAAAGCCGAAGAAGAAGCAGATTTTGTCTGGACCGAAGAGAATCTTTCGAACTATCTGACCAAGCCCAAGAAATTCATCAAAGGCAACAAAATGGCTTTTGCCGGTCTGAAAAAAGAAGAAGACCGCAACAATGTGATTGAATATCTCAAGACCTTCTCCGAATAAGAAGTCTCAGTGTCTGGCCTGAGCGCTGGCCCAATGACCGCCAAGACCGGATCAGGCGCGACCCATCAAGAACCCTCTGGCAGTCCTGTGCCGGAGGGTTTTTCTTTGGGCGGCATTCACAATCAAGAAATGGACGTCAAAGTCAGATAGACTTCAGAGTCAGGCGGGTGTGCAATTGGCGCAAATCGTCCCAACGCCAACCTTTTTCGCGAAAGGCAATCCGGCCATGGGCGATTTCGACGCGCTTGCCCTGCTCCACGCCACCAATGGACAGGTAGAATTGCTCCGCCTTGTCGTTCCCACCAACCATCCAGAGACCGATCTTTGCAAAGCCTGCCTTGATCAAGCGCTCTGACAACCCCGCCATCAATCGCTTGCCAAGACCGGCACGCTGGCAATCTGGATGAATATAGAGAGCATAGATTTCCGCGTCTGCTTCAATTTCCGCCCCTTCCCGATCGCCTGTGCGCATGGGACCGGCAAGACCATAACCGACCAATCGACCGTTTTTCTCCAGCAACAGGGCGATGAGGCCGGATGAGTCATCATCCAACCAGTCGTGCCAGTGGGGGGCTTCGGCCTTGGCATCAAGATTGTCGAGCGCTCTGTCGGGCATCAACCCCGCATAGCTATCCCGCCACGTGAGCACCTTGAGTTCCGCAATGGCCAATGCATCATTTGGGGTAGCGAGACGCATCTCGACGGTTTGTGGGGACAGGTCTTTCATAGTGCTTTTCTGCTAAATTGACGATGGGGGAGATGGGGGAAAGAGAATGGGATCAGATGTGTCATGCAAGTTGGGTAGGCCGGAGAGACACTTATCACTCCCCAGCCACACCCGGCCCCCTCGAAATTCGACGGTGCGTCGCCCATTCACGTTGCGACTATCAGCACTCTGTCTCGTTCAAATTGGACAAACAGGCCAGGTGCGCCATTACCGGATCAGCAGTGACGGCAGCCACAGCACGGTTTCGGGCATGATCAAGCAGGCCCCCAAACCGATCAACTGTAGCATAATGAACAAGTGCAAGCTGACAGATCCAGTCTGAGTCTTTCTCTGACCTGGCGCAAGTGTTTTTGTTGCCATCTCGCCATTTTGCTTGGCATATGTCACCAGGGCTGTCATCAGGGACAACCACAATAAGGCGGCAAACCAGAGCTTGGCCTGAATGATTATCTCATTCGCTGTCAGCAAGTTAGTCTGCTGAATCGAAGCGAAATGGGTGCCGATGCCTGCCCATTTGGGGGTCAACAGGCTGTTGAAATCCATATGGGTGAAAATCGGCATCAGGAGCGGGATAACCATTGCGGCAAGGATCAACCAGTCAAAGACCAACCCCAACAGCGCCAAAGCGAACAAAAGAGCCAGCAAGGCAAGCCAGGGTTGGGGGGCAGCCTCTGCCGACACAAAGATCGAGGCGAACTGTTCAAGCCTCACAGCGCCCCCGAGGTCAAGAAAGATCAGGTGAAAACAGTAGGCGGCAATCAGGATTGCTGCGATAGCCCCTGTGGTGATGGCGGCCCGGTTCATCACTTGCAACAACAGGCTTGGCCCCAAGCGCCCCTGAGCAAGCGCAAGCAGAATGAGACCAAGGGAAAGAATGGCGAGCGTGGCAAAGAGCGAAACCTGATAATGGACCAGCAGCACCAACGCCCCTCCCCCAAGGATCAGTGGGGGCAACAGGTTCATCATCAGCGCGAGACGGGACGGCTTTTCCGTCTTCAGCACGGCCTCCTGGGTCTGCTCTGCGGCAGAAGGCAACCAATCGCGCTTGAGTTTCTGGTGGCTTCCTTCGACCCACATGCCAAGGATCCAGTTGACCAGATAGAGTGCGATCAAAATGAGCGAGATCGGCAACAAGCCCAGGGTAAGAAATTCGGTCGGGATTTCGAAAATGCGCGCCAGCACGATGCCTAGAACAGCGCCGGGCACGAACAGCATCATAAAGATGGAGCGGTTCGGTCCTTGAGGCTTTCTAGGTTTGACGTGTGGTTTCCAGCGATCATGTGCTCTTGGCGACTTGATCGCATCTCTGTTTTCAGGCTGGAACTGTGCCTTGAGCATTTTGGAGAGCCCAGCCATCTGCCCGGTTTCGATCAACAATTCGCAGAAAAAGAACAGCAAGGGCAAGGCCAGCAAAGCCGGATCGAGCAGAATCTGGTTGAAGATCTGGGCGGGCAGAGTCTGATAATCCGCAAGATTGATGATGCCGGAAAGGTCACCCAACAACGCGAACAGCAAGGTCGTTCCACCGAGAATGAACGCCATCGGGAACCCGGTGAACAGCAGCAGCAAAGCACAGGCCAGCAGCAGGTCCGGCGCATGTCCTTGCCAGATTGTCTGTATGCTTTGAAGAAATGCGTCACTCATGCGCCCATTTCTCCGGACTTCACCCCGGCTCCCCATTTGTCTTGCGACAGAGGCTTAGGGGCCACAGGCTTGGATTTAGCAACGCCCAGTTCCAGATGGGCTGCTGATTGTTTGGACAGGTAATGCGGACCGTAAAGGAAAATCAGCGACCGCAGGATAAGGCTAAGGCCTGCCAAACCGAGCAGCAGGAAAGTCAACGGGAACATGACATAGAAGCCCCATTGAGGCACCGACAAGCCGGGCACCAAAGCATCGAGCGCCATGGTCACCGCACTTTGATCGCGGACCAGAGTGGCATGGAACCAGCCAGCTTTGGTCATTGCCCAACTGGTGGGCAGCAACAGGATGAGAGAACCAACAATGTCGATCCATGCCTGCATGCGCGGACTATGTTTTTGCCGCATCAGCAGATAGCGATGATGGGCATTGCTAACGCAAGCAGCAGCCATCCCCCCGAGCATAATGATGGCACTGAACCAGACAAACATCTGGATTTCGGGTCTGGCAGAGAGCATCGGTGCATCCTGCCATGACACCATATTGAGCGATGATTGATCGACGGGCTGGCTAGCATGGGTTGCAAAATAGAGCGGCAAGATCAGCAATGGCAGATAGAAGAGCGCTGACAGACGCGCAACGCCGGTGATCAGATTTTCCATATCGCCGCTGGCTTCATGAGCGCTGAACCGCGCACCACCGGGATGCTTGCGGCAACTGAGAATGAAAATCAGGGCCGCAAGAAACAGTGCACTCGCCAAAGCGACGATGAGATGGAAGAGATTGTCAGGATCCATCGTAATGCCATAGGCCGCACCAAAATGATTGACCATGCTCTGCATGCCAAGCGGATGGATGACATAGGACACCGCACCAATCAGAAAGGTGAGCAACAGGAAAATCGGTCGTGCCTTGCGTATAACGGCAACAAAAGCCAACACGATGGCCAGAATGAAGGCAAAGGATACCAGATCAGAACGCAGGACAAAGCATGCCAATGCAGCCACTATGGAACAAAGGGCGCATATCAAGCCAGTCATCTAAGCATCTCCCCTTTCGCTCTGAATGTCTTTTAAATGTCTTATCAGAGCGCCCCACTGCGACATCCGTAGTCTTTTGAAAGCGGATCAGACGCGCTCCCCTTGAAATAAATCGCGCTGTGCATGACCCCAAAACCAGATTCGCCCGATCTTCCCACGCCAACCGTTAAAATTGGAACATACGCAGGTCGATCATTCATGCTGTTTCTGACTCCGGACAATGTCTCAACATCAAGTTTGACACAATTCGCACCGCTCCGGTTCATCCTAATCGGATTTGTGCAGCATTTTATTTAGACATTGTTAACGACGCTTCGACACATCGGCCTTTGACAACGCAGCGACATTCTCGTTGGAGATAGAATGGCAGATGCAATATGTGCACAAATGTCAATGGTTGATCGATTTCTAAAACATTGGTAAATTAATTTTACCAGAAAGATGTTCCCGCTCTTTGAATTCCACTATCCTAAATGCAATAGTGGTTCTGAAACAAGACCTACTTTGTCTTGAGTGAGAGCTGAAATTCTGGCCAAACCACCCGTTTATCCACTTTTGTGGCCACCAACCCTGCCCTTGGAAGCACCCAAAATGATCTTCAGCGCCATCAGCCAAAACAGAACATCCGATGCCGTGGTCAATCAGTTGGAACGGCTAATTCTGGAAGGGGTGCTGCGTCCGGGCGACAAATTGCCGCCGGAGCGCGATCTTGCTGCCCAGCTGGACATTTCCCGCCCGGTTTTAAGGGATGCTCTTAAGGATCTTGAACAGCGCAACTTGCTGCGTTCGCGCCATGGAGGCGGGACCTATGTGGCCAATGTGGTGGGCACGGTCTTTACCGACGAGATCTTTGACCTGATCCGCCGCCATCCCAAGGCCCAGAGCGACTATTTCGAGTTTCGCCGTGACATGGAGGGCATCATTGCCGAACATGCGGCCTTGCGCGCCACCGATGCGGACAAGCTGATCCTGGGCCGGATCATGAAATCGATGCGCAGCTATCACGAGGAAGGTGATCTGCAAAAGGAGAGCGAAGCGGATTTCGAATTCCATCAGGCCATCGTGGAGGCCTCGCACAATATGCTGATGATGCACACGATGCGATCTTGCTACCGGTTGCTGTCGGAAGGTCTTTTCTATAGCCGCATCCGGCTTTATGAATGGCCGGGGGTACAGGAAGCCTTGCTGGCCCAGCATGAACAGATCCACGAAGCCATCGTGACCAAGCAACCCAAGGAAGCACGGACCGCCGCCCAACGTCATATCGATTATGTGGAGCATACCATCAACCGCACCCAGCAAGCGGGCAGCTGGGAAGAGATCTCCCGTATGCGCCTGTCGCAGCTGGCCGATCGCAATGGTGGCAAGCAAGGATCATGACGCGCATCGGGGCCTTGGCGCGAATGGCGGAGCCCTGCCCCACCTCAGTCTTTTCAATCAAAAATGCAATCACCCAATGAACCGGACCGGACAAGATGGACCAAATCGAATTGAATCTGGAAGCTGAGGCTTCGAACGGCGAAACGCCCCTGGCTCGGGGCAAACGGGTCGGCCTGTTTGTCACCTGCCTTGTTGACCTCTTCCGCCCCACCGTCGGCTTTGCTGCTGTCAAGCTGATTGAAGAGGCAGGCTTCACGTTGGAGGTCCCTCGAGATCAGACCTGTTGCGGCCAACCTGCCTATAATTCGGGCGACAAACAGGATGCTAAAAAAGTGGCCAAACAGGTTATCAAGACGTTCGAGGATTATGATTATGTGGTCGCGCCTTCGGGGTCCTGTACCGCGATGATCGTCAAACACTATCCGAGCCTCTTCGCCGATGAACCAAACTGGGCAAAGCGGGCAGACGTCTTGTCGGCCAAGACCCATGAATTGGTCAGTTTTCTGGTCGATGTGGCGGGCCTTGAAAGCGTTGCCTCGCAGTTTGAAGGGACTGTTACCTATCATGACAGTTGTTCGGGACTTCGCGAATTGAAGATCGAAAAACAGCCGCGCACGCTGCTGACCTCGATTGACGGCGTCGAGCTGAAGGAAATGCAGGATAGCGATGTCTGCTGCGGCTTTGGCGGCACCTTCTGCGTCAAATATCCTGATGTGTCCGACGCCATCGTCACCAAGAAAACCGGCAATGCGGAAAAAGCCGATGTGACGACGCTGTTGGCGGGCGACCTTGGCTGCCTGATGAATATGGCGGGCAAGCTGAAACGGCAGGGATCTGCCATCGAGGTGCGCCATGTGGCAGAAGTGCTTGCGGGCATGACCGATCAGCCAGCCATTGGCGAGAAGCCGGGACGTTGACCCCTTTAGGGGACCAGCCTTAGGGGACCAACATGAAAATCACCTCACCGACCTTTAAAGAGAATGCCAAAGACGCATTGGCCAACCAGACGCTGCAAAAGGCGCTGAAGAATATCGAGACCGGCTTTATCGGCAAGCGCCAGATGGCCGTGGATGCCCTGCCGGAATTTGAGGATTTGCGCGATGTGGGAAGAGATATCAAGACCCACACATTGAAGCATCTGGACCTCTATCTTGAAGAATATGAGCAGAAAGTCACGGCCAGCGGGGGCCATGTCCATTGGGCGGAAACGGCGGAAGATGCCTGCAAGATCGTCAAGCAGATCTGTCAGTCGGTCAATGCCAAGACCATCACCAAGGGCAAGTCGATGATTTCAGAGGAAATGCAGCTCAATGCATTTCTGGAGAAAGATGGCCTCAATGTCGTCGAGACGGATCTGGGGGAATATATCATCCAGCTGCGCGGCGAGCATCCAAGCCACATCATCGCACCAGCGGTGCATGTGACCAAGGATCAGGTGGAAGAAGATTTCCGCCGGGTGCATACCCATCTGGCCGCGGATCGTGACCTGAGCGAGGCCACCGCAATGTTGGGGGAAGCGCGCGAGGTGCTGCGCGAGCAATATTTCGCCGCCGATGTGGGCATCACTGGGGCCAATTTCCTGATTGCCGAGACCGGATCCTCGGTCATTGTGACCAATGAAGGCAATGGGGATCTGACCCAAACCCTGTCGCGGGTGCATGTGGTGTTGGCGTCGCTTGAAAAGATCGTGCCGACGATGAATGATGCGGAGCAGTTGTTGCGTCTACTGGCCCGCTCGGCCACCGGGCAGGAACAGAGCGTTTATACCACCTTCTCCACCGGACCACGGCGCGAAGAAGACCCCGACGGGCCGGAGCAATATCATGTGATCCTGCTCGATAATGGTCGCTCGTCCATGCTTGGCACCGAGTTTGAGGAAATGTTGCGCTGCATTCGTTGCGGGGCCTGCATGAATCACTGCCCGGTCTATCATGCGGTGGGTGGCCATGCTTATGGCTGGGTCTATCCCGGCCCGATGGGCTCGGTGCTGACCCCCTCGCTGATCGGGGTCGACAAGGCGGGCCATCTGCCCAATGCGTCGACTTTCTGCGGTCGCTGCGAAAGTGTCTGCCCGATGCGGATTCCCTTGCCGAAAATGATGCGCCATTGGCGGGAAAAGGAATATGAGCGCCATCTCAATCCATCCACCCAGCGCTGGGGACTGAAAGGCTGGGCCTTCCTTGCCACTCGCCCGGCCTTGTATCACGCCCTGATGGGACTTGGGATGGGACTGATGAAGCATCTGGCACCGATGACTGGACTGATGCAAAAGTTGCCCATGACCGGGGCATGGACCAAGCATCGCGAACTGCCCGCGCCAGAAGGCAACACCTTCCAGCAATTGTGGGCAGCGGAACTAAAGAAGAGGAAAGCCTCATGAGCGCGCCATCATCCGCCAAATCCGCCATTTTGGGCAAGATTCGTCGTTCTCTGGGACCGGCTGCCACTGATGAAGCGCAGGAAGCTCGCAAGGTGGCGGTCGCCGAGCGACTGGCAAAGCGTGAGCGGGGCATTCTGCCTGCCCGTGGTCAGATTGATCATCAGGCTCAGGTGCAGATGTTCCTCGACTATGCGGAAAAAGCCGACTCGAGCGTGGCACGCATTGCCGATTATGACGCCCTGCCTGCCGCCATTGGTGACTATCTGCGTGGCCGCAATCTGCCGCAGCAGATCCGCACCGGAACAGACCCACGATTGGCCTCTGTCAATTGGTCCTCGGAGCCACAGCTGGAACGCAAGATTGGTCCCTCTGATGGCACGGATCTGGTCGGTGTGGCCCATGCCTTGGGTGGCGTGGCAGAAACCGGCACGGCGATTTTCCTGTCGGGACCGGACAATCCAACCACGCTCAATTTCCTGCCCGAGGATCATATCATCGTCGTTCATGCGGATGATATTGCCGGGGACTATGAGAGCGTCCAAGAGCGCTTGCGCGATGAGCAGGGTGTGGTGCAAATGCCGCGCGTTATCAACCGGGTGACCGGTCCGTCCCGCTCCGGCGACATTGAGCAGACCATTCTTTTGGGCGCGCACGGGCCACGCTCGGTTCATGTCATCGTGGTTGGTTAAGACCAAGACGGCAATCGGTCGATAATGGTCGACTGATTGCTACCTCCCCCATCGCGGTTCCGCATCCCAATAGCCAGCGTCCAGACCTCTTCTTTTGCAAGTGATTGGCCACTCGCTTGACGCCCCTTTAGGGAACAGGCATGCTGTCATTTGGGATTGGTTCGTTTTCTCAATATCTTGCACAGGATTGAAACCATCTTGTGCAGAATTGAAAACAGGCAAGACGGGTGTCAAACAACAGGGAGGCGCCAGATGGGCACTATGGCGAGCGGATATCTTGAGTTTCTCGAAGGGCTTTATGGCCGTGCCGCGATTGACCAGATGATGGAGGTTTCGGGCCTTGAGCGGGCCGAAATCGCAAAGGCCAGTGACGCCTTTGCGCCTGCCTTCCTCGACAACCTTGCCAAAATGCGCGACCAGTCTCTGGCAGCCTTTGGCAGCTCTTCACCACAGACGGATCTCTCAAAGTTTTGGCCAGCAGAAATGAGCGAGTTGATGCAAGGTTTCCTCAAGGAAGCCAACAAGGCTGCGCAGTCTTTTGCTCAATCGTCCGGCAAAGGCGTCGATGCGTCCACCTTCCCCTTCTCCCTTTATGCAGAGCAAATGGACAAGATGGAGAAGCTCAACACGGTCTTTATGGGACAGATGGCTCAGGCGCAATTGATGGACGATGTGGCGCGCAATACAGGCATTTCGACCGATCAGCTCAAAAGCCTGTTCCCGATGCTAACCACCTTTGGGCTGATGCCCCTGATGCCACAAATGGCATCTCCCTCGCTCACAGATCCGTCTGGATGGATGGATTATCTCGGGGCAATGGGCCGGCGCAACTTCCGGCAAGCCAATCGCGATATGGATGCAATGCCAAGCCCCTTGCATGCCGCCTTTGAAGGCTTGTTGGCGGGGCTTTATCCGAAAAGCGCGCCCGCTGCCCCTGCCCCTGAGGCAAAGACCGACAAGGCACAAGAGATGCAGGATGCGGCGATGGCATTGCAGGCCAATTATCTCAAAGGCCTCAACAGCCTGTTTGAGCAATATGCACCTAAGCGCGACACGAAACCGGCATCAAGCAAAAGTTAAACTGGACATCAGACCAGAAGGCCACAGCATTGGTGAGGTTTGAATAGACAATTCCCCCACCATTGACGGATCACTTGAGCAAAAAAAATGACCCGCCAATGGCGGGTCAAGGGGGTGGAGATCTTCGAGAAGATCCCCGGCTGCTTAGCTCTTGATGTCGGATCCGGGAAAGGTTTTCCCGGCAGTCTGACAGAATAAAAAGTCCTTAGAGGCCCCCAACACGGTCGAAACCGTGAGAACATGCGGAGCGGGGCGAGTCTGCCTCAAAGGACAAGACAGTGATGGGTTCAATCAGCAAGCACCTTTTGCCGATTCCGATTTGCACACACGCGCAGTGCGCGCTGCCATATAGGGTTGCTCAGGCAGCGGACGCGGCCAACGTGCCAAAGCTTCAAGCTCTTGTGCCTTGATGCGACGCCGATCTTCGAACGGATCGATCAGGAATGGGTCCCGGTAAAAAGGCATGACACGAGCGGTCACGATGTCCCCGCGGGTCAAACCAATATCGGCCAAGGTTTTCGCATCGAGCTCTTCGAGATGAGCGAGCGCCCGACGATTGCGCGAGATGGTTGTAAGAGTGGATCCGAGGCGGCGGAGGCCGCGTGCCGCGGATGACAAGGCAGAAAAGAGGCCTGCAGTCAGCATGGGTGTCTCCATTGTGTGTTGCGGTCGCAGACTGATGCCCTTGACCTGTTCAAATTCATGGACCGCTTTCTGATCCGACAGGATCGCTTTGAAAGCGGAACCGCCCCACCCTGATGGCCTCAATTAAGGTTTCATCAGAGCATAAACCACCGTTCCGAAACCAGCGACAGCGAGTGCCGTTGCTAAGAGGTTCGGTTAAGAGAAGGCTTCGTATCCTCATCGGTGTTGCACTCAATATGGGCCTCTTGCTTCAATAAATCCAACGAATGTTTTTTATAGAATCCATCTATTTTTGTGATATGTTTTGTTATGAGAGATAAATGGCATCAAACAATCTGATGGTTAGGGATTGGCTCGGTGGGGTCCTTTCGGGCCTGAGATGCCGCGGATGAACGAAAGAAATAAAGGTATTGTCATGAATGCTTTGATGGATCTTGACCAGTTGCGCACCTTCATTGCCATTGCTGAAACAGGCAGCTTCACACGGGCTGCGGAGCAGGTGAACAAGACCCAGTCGGCCGTGTCGATGCAAATGCGTCGACTTGAGGAGCGCATTGGGCAAACGATCTTTGTGCGGGACGGTCGTCAGAGCCGACTGACTGATTCCGGTGTACGCCTGCTCGATTATGCCCGGCGGATGCTGTCGCTGAATGCGGAAACGATCTCGGCCTTTTCCTCCGATGTCATGTCAGGCAAGGTGCGCCTTGGTCTGCCGGATGATTATGCCCCTCGCCTGTTGCCAACGGTGCTCGCGAGCTTTGCAACCACCCATCCGAATATCGAGATCGAGGTGGTGTGTGAGCAGAGTTCCTGCATCCATCGGCGGATTGAGGATGGCCGGCTGGATCTGGGCATTGTCACCCATGGTGATAGTCAGAAAGCGCGCAATGGTCGCATCATTCGCTCCGAGCCGTTGCTCTGGGTTTCGTCGGCCCATCACTCGGTCCACTGCCAATCGACCATTCCGTTGGCACTGGGCACCAAAAGCTGTTGCTGGAGAGCCAGTGCCACCGAGGCACTTTCAAAGGCGGGCAAGGCCTATCGCATTGCCTATGTCAGTTCGACTGCGGCAGGCTCTTCCGGGGCTGTCATGGCGGGGCTGGCGGTTGCCGTTCTGCCGGAAAGTGCCTTGATCTCTGACATGCGGGTTCTGGGCTCACGGGAGGGCTTCCCCGAACTGCCTTACTGCAACATCGCGCTCATTCGCTCTGATAATGCCAAAGACCGCATTCATACCGCTCTGGCGGCTCATATCGTCAATGCGCTCGACAATGTGTCTGGCAACGCGTCGTTGGCGGCAGAATAGATTTGAGGCTTGCGGAGCGGGCTCAAGTTGTTTCTGGCGCATTGCCCCATCCAGACATGAAAAGGCCACCCTTTGCATATGGGCAAAGGGTGGCCTTTTGTTTGATCAAGCCGTTTGAATCGGCTTGTTCAGACTGTCTTTCTCTGCTGCATCACCAGCACATTGCCTGCGATGATCGCAACCAGACCGATCATGCCCGGCAGGGTCCATTGATAATTTTCAAAGATGGTCGACAGAGCCAGCGCGACGAGCGGAAACAGAACGGTCAAATAGCCCGCGCGGGCCGGGCCGATATTGTTCAGCAGGGTCATATAGCCCCAGAAGGCGACCACCGAGGACATGATGACCAGCCAACTCATGGCGATCCAGTATTTGCCGCTCCAATCCATCATGAACGGAATGTCGAGGATCTGGGAGAGAAACAACAGCCACAAGGAGCCGTAGAACATGCCCCAGGCATTGGCGCTGACCAGTGGCAGGTTGAGCTTCTTGTTGGCGACGGTCAGCATGTTGCCGGTGCAGAAGGAAAGCGTGCCAGCAAGACCCAGACCCAGACCGATCAGAACGCCATCCTTGCCCGCATTGGCTTCGATTTCCGGCCAGAAAATCATGCCTATGCCGGAAAAGCCCAATAACGCGCCAAATATCGCATTGCGGCTCGGGCGCTGACCGAAAAGGATTGCTGCCAGCGCGATGTTGATCAGGCTTGCGGTGGAGAAGACCACGGCCATCAGACCTGACGCCATATAGCTGGCGGAATAATAAAACAGCACGAAGTTGCTGGAGAAAATGAACATGCCAAGGACCATGAAGCGCAAATGGATACGCCATGGGAAGCGCAAGGGATGGCGGGCAACCAGCGCCCAGACGAACGTCACCACAGCCGCCAAGGAAAAGCGATAGAGCCCGGTGATCAGCGGCGGGACGACATCGATCTGATTGGCCATGGCAATCCAGCTGGTGCCCCAGACCGCAAGCATCATCACATAGAGCCCCATGTCCTTTGGCGACATGACGCCAACCAAGGTTGTTGGCGTGGGCAATGGGGATGGGCTTTTGTTGGCCAAGCTGGACTCTGACATCTGATCATTCCCGTTTCGGGCGCCGCACAGGATGTGGCGGTCTTGGCCCGGTTTGATAGAGCAACAGTCTAGCAGGACAGATTCATCACGACCAATGACTATTGCAGGAATATCAATCAGAATAATTGATTGTTTTAGACCAAATGGACAGCTTCATTATGACATCAAGAACACGCTCAAGCCTGTTGGTCATTTGCCTGACGCCTGAGACAAGATATCGACCGACCAACAGTCCTGATCGGTCGATATAGTGCACTTCGCCCTTAGAGATCGCTAGGCTTGGTATCAACGATCTTTTCCCATTTATCGTCGGCCTTTGCGATATAGCCTGGAATGTCCTTTTCCCAGTCAGCCTGAATTTCGTCCGACAGGTTCAGATAAAGCTCACCGTCGACGATTCTCCAGTTTTCCGGATCGCCATCGAACTTGTAGCCCATGGCAGCGCCGAATGCGCAGAAACCACCATATTGAGGCAAATATTTATCCGGGTTGGCATCAAAGGCTGCTTTGTGTTCTTCATTGGCAAAGCGGTAGGTCACATCCTTATAAACGGAGGTGATTTTGTAGCTGCCTTCGGTTGGTTTGCCAATGGTGAAGTAGGCAACCGGATCATAGCCCTGCATTGCCAGTCCGGTGTTGGAGGTGTTGACTTGGGGACCAGCCGCAAGGGCGGAGGTGACCAAGGTCATGGAGAGAAGAGCGCTCGCTGCAATTTTGTTCAGAATTTTCACGGTAAGTTTCCTCAAATCGGTCGGCAGTATACCGCCAGTGTTTCAGATGAAGCCCACATGTCCCTGTGTCGGGACCGCTGCAGGTGCAACCCATTTGGCCATTAAGACCGATCGGTTCAAATGAAGTCACTGTGAGGAATTTGTGAGCTGGTTCGCTCTTCTCACCCTGCCACAAAAGAGAGGGACCAGTCCCGGATGCGCCCCCGGAAGCCAACTTCTGCGGGATCATTGGTCGCTCACGCATTTTTGTTGAGGCAAACAGTTTTTTGAAAGGCCCGATTTTGGCGCTAACAAAAAAATTTTGATGGCCCAAGGAGTCGCAAAAAACACGCCCTACAGGTCGCACAATCTATGAGCGAATCAAATGCACATCACCATGCAGACGCATCGGCGGGTTCGAACTCAGGCGACATCAAATAAAGTATGATTTTATCCGACCAGCAAGCTGGCTATGATAGCAGAAAAATGAAGCAAAATTTTGAGATTTCTACAAGTTATAGTGGTCAAGCTAGTACATATCGTGAAAATACCAGTGCATTCTTTGCTCAATTTTTAATCCAATTGAAACCATCAACTGGGTTTACGGAAAATTAATTATTTTACTCTTCAAATTCAACAAAATAACTTGACGAACCCATGTATATGTCGCTTATCATATAGTTACAAAAAGTTGCAAATTTAGCCGGACGTTCCAGTATTTCCCCAATAGTGTCCTGATTATGGTCTGACCATTTTCTGAGTAATGGGCACGGACAGCACGGCTAAGGCGACAATAATAAAATCTATAATGTTCAGGGATGCATTCACGAGGGGTTAGGCGGGTTCGTTCTGCTTACGCAATCTCCCCCCAAGAAGAATTTTATGAAAGGGATACTGCCAGAAAGGCGGTGTCATTTCGTTGAATGATCCCAGGGCGCTTCGTCCTTCATGCAGCAACGGCTGCGACGACTGATCTGCGCCCCTGACCGCCTCGCTCGCGCCCTGATATATGAAAGATCTAACTGCGGCAGCTAACATTTTTTGCCGGTCGACCTAATCTGAACAAGGGAGGCCCCACCATGGTTTCGATACCAAAGACCGCGACAATTGCAACCAATTTCTCACCGGATGTTGCCATGTCAATACCGGTTCGTCACTCCAATCTTGAACATGATCTGCCCTGGCACAGGGGCAAGCATCCCATGGAATCGTGGCATTTTGCCACCAATCTGCGGGGTGATGGCAGGCATTATAGCTTCCGTGTTCATCTGGTGATTGTTGAGACCCACGAGGAGGAGCCACAGGTTTCGATTGGCCTGTGCCTGATTGATCAGGATACCGGTTGGATCCGGGAAAGCGAGAATACGGTTCCCCTCAGCGATATCGTTATACGCAGTGACGTTCTGCAAATCTCATCAAGGGCACTGGATATCCGCTGCAAGGGCACAGATATGTCGCTCTCGGCAGAGTTGCCTGACGCCTTTGTTGAATTGTCTGGCATGGTTGGAACGCCGATCCTGATCAATAATGGTCAGGGCAGCATCAGCTTCTTTGGTGCCCAGCAATATAAATTTGCCTTCCCGGGCATCCAGGTCTCTGGTGCCGTGTCCATCATGGGCAAGCGCCAGACCGTAACCGGGGCAATGTGGTTCAACCGTCAATGGGGAGAACTGCCGCGACGCTTCCGGCTTGATCGCAATCTGGAACAGCGGCAATGGATCTGCCTTTATCCATCCCTGAGCAATGGTGTCAGCCTGAGCGCCAGTCAGGTGTGGGATTTCCGGACCAGCCGGGTGGATACCAATTGCACGGTGGTGTTGCCCGATGGCACTCATGTGGTGGAGAAAATCCAGCCGCTGGAATTGAGCGACTATGTGGACAGTCGCCGGTCCGGCAGGCGCTATCCGCGCCATGTGATCCTGTCTGATCCCGCATTGGACACCTGCTTGCAAATCAGCCTGCCCTATCAGGAGCGCGAGGTCGTTTCCAAAATGGGCGGCATGATCAAGTTTGATGGCAAGATGGTCGTCGATGGCTTCATTTTCGGAGACCGGGTCACAGGTGACGGTTTCGTCGAGATGGTTGGCCGCTGGCGTTAGCGGCTGTTCTGAACCATCTTTCACGGCGGCGTTGGGTCCGTGAATTTGGAATCATGTGGAAATTTGCTCCGATGGTGCGTTGAGCAGCAAGGCGCATCGCAAGAGTGACTGCGGGCTTTGCTGCATGCCCCAAGGACCAAGAGCAAGTCTCGGGAACGCCCCTTCACGAGAATGCAATAGCATACTGAGCAATGGCGTTTAAATCTAAACCGGTGACCCGGTTTATCTTCAAAGCGCTCTAGATAATCTGAAAAATTGTAGGGGGAAGCGGGCCGCTAATTGCGCAAACAAAAAGGCGGCCTGACTACACGAGCACCATTTGTCGATCTGCGGCACCCATTGCCACCATAAGAAACAACAGGCGCGTTTGACGGGACCGCATCGGAGTTCCGCCTGACTGTCTTTAAAGAGTCCATCCCCGAAAATGTGCTATTTCGGGGATTTTTCTTGTGTGAAGACGTGTCGCCAACTCAGTAGGCGAAATCTTCAAAGACCCGGTTGATGTTACCGCCCCATTCATTGTTGAAACGCATCAACAATTGGTCGGCCGGAGACAATCCCAAGGTGACCGTTTCTTCCAGAGCGGCGAGATACTGGGTTTCATCAAAGCCTGCACCATTGAGGCGATCACGCGCAGCGAGGCCTTTGCGGGCGATGGTGACCATTTGCTTGGCAAGGGTCTGGACATTGGTGTCACGGAACTTGGTTCTAAGCCCGTCCTTGGCCACGCCGACACGCAGGGCATCGCGTTCCTCGGCGGACCAGTCCTTGACCAGATCCCAAGCCGCATCAAGACTTGGCTGATGATAGAGCAAACCGGTCCAGAGGGCTGGTAGAGCGCAAATGCGTCGCCATGGGCCGCCATCGGCACCACGCATTTCAATATAGCGCTTGAGGCGCACTTCGGGGAAAACGGTGGTCAGATGGTCTTCCCAATCCTGAAGCGTTGGAGCGGTGTCAGGCATGCCCTCTTTGCGTTTGCCGCCAAGATAGTCACGGAAAGTCATGCCGGTCATGTCATGATAGGTGCCGCCACGGGTGATGAAATACATTGGCACATCAAGGACATAATCGACATATTGCTCATAGCCGAAGCCTTCTTCAAACAAAAACGGCAGCATGCCGGTGCGGTCCGGGTCGGTATCCTGCCAAATGGCAGCACGCATGGATTGATAACCATTTTTATGGCCATCAAGGAAAGGCGAATTGGCAAACAGGGCCGTGGCAATCGGCTGGAGAGCCACACCGACGCGCATTTTCTTGGCCATGTCCGCTTCGCTTGAGAAGTCGAGATTGACCTGAATGGTGCAGGAGCGAAACATCATGTCGAGGCCGAGATTGCCCACCTTCGGCATATATTTCATCATGATTCCGTAACGGCTCTTCGGCATGACCGGGACTTCGTCCCGGTGCCATTTCGGAGAGACGCCAAGGCCAAGGAAGCCAATGCCCAACGGATCGGCAACTTCGCGCAGCTGCGCTAGATGGCTGTGCACTTCGCGGCAGGTCTGATGCAAATTGTCGAGCGGCGCGCCGGACAATTCAAACTGACCGCCGGGCTCAAGCGAGATCGCACCACCCTCGATCGGGTCGACAAGTCCAATAATTTTTCCCTTGTCTTCGATACGCTTCCAGCCAAGCAGGCCTTCCATACCCAAAAGCAGGCGTTCGATCCCACGATCACCCTCATAGGGGACCGGCGTAAAGCTATCCTTGTAGAAGGTGAATTTCTCATGCTCGGTACCGATGCGCCACTGGTCCTTTGGCTTTTCGCCATTGGAAATGGTTTCGATCAGGGTTGCACGATCATCAAGGGTGATGGCGACGGCGTCATTGTCGGAAGCGGCCATGAAACAGGCTCCTTGCAGATTGGCAGGGCGCGACGGGGCTCGAACCTCACAGTCGCGTTCTGTCAAATTAGGGATTCACCCGGCGGGTTACAATGGGTTGATTTTGATATCCGCAAAATGAACCAACAACACAATCAAAGAATTGTGACTTTTGGGGATCCTTGGCGAACATGGATGGTTTTACCCAACATCTTTTCTGTTCTGCATGGCCGCGCGCTGGAACAAAAAGACACCGATGGCGACAAGAAAAGCGGCGATGCCCAGATTGGGTGGCAATTGCTCGCCCAAACCAAAGTTGGCGACCCCTGCTCCGACCACGGCCGCCACCGATCCAATCTGGCTGAGATAGACGGGACCTGCGACCTTCTGTAGAATGAAGTAAAAGAAATAGAGCGCCGCAAAGGTCAGCATCTGCCAGACCAGAATCACCATTGCTCCGTGCGACATCGCGGTCATAAAGCCTTCCATGCCTTCCGCCACCAAAACCAGGGGCAACAGCATCAGTCCCGCCATCAGCAGCATCTGGCTGGCCAGAAACAGGGGTGCAACGCCATAGGGCCAACGTAGGGTTCGATAAAGATTGCCCGCAGCAATGACCAAAGGTCCGCAGAGAGTCAAAATAATCCAAATCAGCGGTGCGTCGCCCAGACTGGCCTTTGAGGCTGCGAGCAACACTCCACCAGCAAGGCCGATCAGCACCGCCAAGGCCTGCAACGCAGAAAACCGCTCCAGCCCCGCGATCAAGGCAAGACAATAGGTGATCAGGAGCGGGAACAGGAAGGTCATGGAAATAAAGCCTGCCCCCACATGCCGAACCGCGAGAAAGCCAACCATGTTAGGCAGCAGGAACAGCAAACCGGCGACCAGACCATATTCCAGAACCCGCATGGTCAGACGCGCGGCCTGCCGTCGCATGATGCTCAAGAGCCAGAGGCTGAGACCGGATCCCAGCAAGGCAAGGCACAGAAAGGCAAGCGGTGCAGCACCCGCACTGATTGCCAGTTTGCCAACAATCAGGGAGCAGGCGAGAAGACTGCCAACAAGCAGGACAAGCATCAAGGGAAGGCAAGAGCGCCAGCGCGAAACCGTCTGGTCTGAGCGTTCAGTGTCTGGCGTAGTTTTGGGCGGCAGTTGTCGCTGCTCGGACGGGCCAATAGTGGCCTCGCATGATTCCGTCATGATATGGGTCCGATCGGGTTGTTCCGCATCCTTGCGGACTTGAGTGCAGATCCGGTTTCAACGGGGCTGATTATTGCAGCTATCTTGCAATTAATTATCTTAATGTCAAGATACTTACTTAAAAGACAAATTGATCTTGCTCACCCACAGCGTTAGACTGCCACCGATTTGCGGAGCGGCGATGCGCCACCGAAATTTGAATTGACACAAGAAGGTCAAGGGAATGGACAGAAAAATAGCGGACCGGGCGGCCATTGCGGTTGAGCAATGGAAGCAGGAAAAGCCAGACTGGGATTTATTGCCAATGGAGCTGATCGGTCGGATTGGCGAGGCAACGCAGGTGATCCGCAACGGCCATATCGAACCATTGTTCGCCCGGTATGGATTGCAATCAGGCGCTTTCGATGTTTTGGCAACCCTGCGTCGGGCCGGACGCAACAAGGCGGGGCTCTATGCCCTTACCCCATCGCAAATGTATGATTGCACGATGGTGTCATCGGGAGGCATGACCAACCGTCTTGACAGACTGGAGGAAAAGGGGCTGATCGCCCGCCACCCCAATCCAGAGGATCGGCGCGGTACGCTGGTAGCACTGACCGAGACGGGCCTTGCCCTGATCGAAGAGGTACTGACCGCCCATCTGGCCAACGAAGCACGGATTGTCTCACCCCTCAGTCGAAACGAGCAGATGCAACTGTCCACCCTGCTGGGCAAGCTATTGGCGGGGGTGGAAACGCTAGGCACGCTCGAAAGCAGGTGATTACAGGGGAGCTGCGCTTTTCTCCGTAGCGAGCTTCTGTTCTGCCCGCTGGGCCTGCTGCTCGCGATAGATAATATACAGCCCTGACGTCACCGTGATCAAGATGCCAAAGGCGGCGAGTTGGTTGGGCAGGTCGGAAAAGATGACCCAACCAATCAGGGTGGCAAAGGGGATTTCAAGATACTGCATCGGCGCGAGCGTGGCAGAGGGCGCGAAACGGATCGCTGCTGACATCAACAAATGACCGACAGAGCCAATGATGCCTGCCATGACCAGAAAGGGCCAATCCTGAACCGTTGGTTCAACCAGATCCCAGAGCGGCCAGGCCTCACCATTCAACAGCAGAATGGGAATCGCAATAAGGATCAACGCCATGGCACCGGACACGGCCTGAATGGAAATCGGATCAACCTCGCGGCTCATCTGGCGGGTCGAGAGCATAAAGATCACGAAGGTGAAGGCCACGCCGACCGGCCAGAGGGCATTGAGGCCAACCGCAACAAAGTTGGGCTGAACCACCAGCAAGGTGCCGATGAAGCCAACAATCGCGGCGATGGCCCGATGGGGGCCCACCTGCTCCTTGAGGTAGAAATGGCCGACAAACAGCATCAGGATCGGGAAAATGAAGGCAATCGCAGTTGTGTCCGCCAACGGCATATATTTGAGGCCATAATACATGCCGATAATGCCTAAAATATGCATGGCCGTACGCCAGAAAAGGCACCACCAGGCACGTCTGGAATAATTCAGCACATGGCCAATCCCCCGCTTCTGCCAGATCATGGTTGTTCCCATCATCAGCACCTGAATGACATAGCGAATGACAAGCAAGGTCATCACCGGCACGGTTTGGCCCAGATGCTTAACCAGCGCATCGCCAAAGGGGATAACGGCGCAAAAGCAAAGCATCAATCCGATGCCGAGCAACGGATTGTCTTTCATTTCAGGCAGGAGTGCGAGTTGTTTTGACATTGCGCGACGCTATCGGAACCATCCCCCTTGCACAAGTCAAAGAAAATGATCCATCCCTACGGTTTCGGTGATGAATGGCTTTGGCGAGAAATGGCGAAGCTCTTTACCTGCGGATCAATCTGACAGCGCCAAACGGGCCCCAAGCCCCATCAGCAAACCACCAAACAGACGATCCAGCCAAAGCGCAAAGCGTTGATTGGATCGCAAATAGGCCCCGAGGGGTGCCGCTGCAAGAACGAAAAAAGCCTCGACGATCAGACCGATGGCGATAACGATGCTTCCGAGAAAACAGGTTTCTAAAAAGACTTGCATGCTGGTTTCCGTGCCAGTGTGGCTGATGAACTGAGGCAGAAACGCCAGAAAGAACAGCGCGACCTTCGGGTTAAGAATGTCGATCAGCACCCCTTGTCGAAAGGCAGCCCAGAAGGTCAGCACCTTCGGATTTCCAGCCTGTTCGTCCATGGTCAAACTGCTTTCACGCGAGAAAAGCGCCTGACAGCCCAACCATACCAGATAGGCGGCGCCTGCATATTTGACGATCGAGAAAACCAAAGCCGACGTCGCCAGAATGGCCGAAACACCGAGTGCTGCTGCCATCACATGAACCAGCGCACCCGAGCAGACCCCGAAGGAGGCGGCAAACCCGATCTTTCGACCATGTCCGATGGTACGCGACAGGATGAAAATCAGATCCGGCCCCGGTGCTACATTGAGCATCACACAAGCAATGAGAAACAGGCCCCAAGCCTCGGCAGACATGATCATGATTTTTCTTTCTATTTAGCGGCTGCACCAGAACCGCATCTTGCAAGCCAGAACGGTAACCTGCTTATGGGAAATCACAAAGACCGCGTCAAGCCCGTCTGCATGAGGGCACAAAATCGCGGGCGATGATGTTGAAAGGGAACGGTGTCATGCCCCACATCAAGACAGCTTCTCGCAGAGTTGCCCAGCAAGACTTATTTATCGGTCCAATCGCCAAGCACTGACTGGACAATAGCCAGTGCGGCAATAGCGGCGGTGTCAGCGCGCAAAATACGCGGGCCAAGGGGAATCGGAGTGACGAAAGACGCGGCACGCAGCATTTCGCGCTCCCCTTGCGAGAAGCCGCCTTCCGGACCGATCAACAAAGCCAAGGGTGGCACGCAGTCGCCTTCGCCGCGAATGGTATCGAGGATCGAAAGCGGATCCTTGCCGAGTTCTCCCTCGTCGCAAAAAATGATGTGCCGCCCGTCCTCTTCTGCTTCCCAATTCTTTAGCAGCTCGGGCAGGCTCACCGGTTCATCGACGGGTGGAATGGTCAGGATGCCGCATTGTTCGGCGGCTTCAATGACATTCAGCCGCATCTTGTCGAGCTTGGGGCGACGTTCCTGGGTATGTTGGGTGAAGACCGGACGAAGGCAACTCGCGCCCATTTCAACGGCTTTCTGGGCCATGTAGTCGATGCGCGCGGATTTCAGTGGCGCGAACAGATAATGCAGATCGCTGGCCAGTGGGTCGGGCTGCGGGCGAACCTGTTCAATAGGGATGAGCGCACATTTCTTGCGACCAAGGGGCTGGACTTCGACCTGCCATTCCCCGTCACGACCGTTGAAGACCAGCATAGCATCGCCTTCTTCCATGCGTAGTACATTCAACAGATAGTTGGCCTGTGCCCGGTCGCAGGGAATGGCGATCCGTTCGCAAATATCCTGCTCCACCCACAGGCGTTGGCTTTTGAAATCGTAATGGGACATGACATCTCACTGTTGCTGCATTCGGGTTGCCTTTTGTTGGCAATGGCCGGAGTTTTGCTCCCTTTCGCCCTTCCTTGCAAGCCCTCTGGTCGGCGGCGCTGGTGGGTTGGGGGCAATAACCACGATATAACAAGCCGATCTATTGACCCGGTGGCAAAAGCTGGGCACCAATGGGGATTAATCTCAACGAGTACGAATCTGTCTGGAAAGCACCATGTCCGAGTCTGCGGCCACCAATGCAGCCGAATTTACCGTCTCTGAACTGTCCTATGCGGTGAAATCCTCAATCGAGGATCAATTCGGCTATGTGCGGGTACGCGGGGAGCTGGGCCGGGTGTCGCGTCCGGCCTCTGGTCATATCTATCTTGACCTCAAGGATGATAAGTCGGTCCTGTCCGGGGTGATCTGGCGTGGGGCAGCTGCCAAATTGGCGGTCAAGCCAGAGCAGGGATTGGAAGTCATTGCCACGGGCAAATTGACCACGTTCCCCGGCCAGTCGAAATATCAGATGATCATCGACCGGATGGAACCGGCCGGTGAAGGGGCGCTGATGGCGCTGCTGGAAGAGCGCAAGAAGAAGCTCGCCGCAGAGGGCTTGTTCGCGCCGGAACGCAAGAGACGACTGCCTTACCTGCCAACCGTGATCGGCGTTGTCACCTCGCCCACCGGGGCGGTTATTCGCGATATTCTGCATCGGGTGCGGGATCGCTTTCCCGTCCATGTGCTGGTCTGGCCAGTGCGGGTGCAGGGGGAGAGCTGCGCTGATGAGGTTGCCAACGGGGTGCGCGGTTTCAACGCCTTGCCTGAAGGTGGCCCGATCCCACGCCCTGATGTGCTGATTGTGGCACGCGGTGGTGGCAGCCTTGAAGATCTCTGGGGGTTCAATGAAGAAGCCCCTGCCCGGGCCATTGCTGAAAGCGACATTCCGGTGATTTCGGCGGTTGGCCATGAGACCGATGTAACACTGGTTGACTTTGTTGCCGATGTCCGCGCCCCGACCCCGACCGGGGCGGCGGAAATTGCCCTGCCCGTGCGTAGCGACTTGGTGGCAGGGCTTGGCGATTTGCATTTGCGGCAATATGGGGCGATCAGCCGGATGATGGATCGGCGGCGCGCCGATTTACGCTCTGCCAGCCGCGCCCTGCCCCAGCCGCGCGACATTTTGGCGTTGGCGCGACAGCGTTTCGACATGGCGTCGGGCCGGTTGGGTCAGAGCCTGATTGCCTCGACCAAGAGCAGTCGCTCGCGACTGGATGCGACAGCGGGCCGGTTGCGTCCGGCGTTGGTGACAGATCGCCTCATCTTGCAAAAGGAACGGGTCGGCGACCGCACCGACCGCCTGAACCGGGTGGCGCTGCTCACCATGGAGCAGAAGCGCAAACAGCTGGATGCCACCAGCCGCCTGCTTGAAAGCCTGTCGCACAAGGGCGTCTTGGCGCGCGGTTTTGCGCTGGTCCGGGACAAGGATGGCACGCCAATGCGCCGAGCTGAAGCGATCCATGCAGGCCAGTCATTGAATATCGAATTTGCCGATGGCTGCATCAACGCGACCACCTCTTTGCTTGATCCCTATTCCGATGCACCTGCCAAAGTGTGCGAGCCGAATATGCCACCCACCGATGAAACACGGCTAGAGGAAAAGGACGCAGACGTCGGAGCGATTGGTATTATGGGGGCGGATGCGATTTCAGCCGAAGATATCGAAGCCCATCTGTTGACCATCGCGGGCAAACGGGCACGCCGACGCACCGCCAAACCAAAGGGCGACGCTGCGAAGAAAGCCGCCCGAGCGGTCAAGGAAACGGAACCCGCAGCGCAACCCGCTGAGCCAGAAACCGCGACCAGAAGTGATGTGGTTGAAGTGGAAGCAGAGTCCGCCGAGCGTCTGGAACGGGCGACCGCCAAACTGACCGAGGCGATCGAGCAGGAAATTCTAACGCGGATCAAAGAACAGCAGAAAGCCAGCCGCAAGTCCAAAAAGGAAAAAGATGACGATGCGCAAGGCAGCCTGTTTTAACCTGCCAGCAACGTTGTAAACATGAAAAAGCCCGGACAGGATCCGGGCTTTTGCTTATAGTCTGTTTGGGCGACCCGGTCTGAGACCAGTGGCAGGATCAGCTCTGAAGCTGTTCGATGATTTGAACCGCGCCGGTTTTCTCGGCAACGCCAGGATTGTCTTCAAGGTTCAAATGGGTGATCACGCCATCATCGACAATCATCGAGAAACGGGTACAGCGCACGCCCATGCCAGCATCGGTCAGGTCAGTGTCAAGGCCACAGGCCTTGGCAAAGGTGGCGCTACCATCGGCGAGAAAAGCGATTTGACCCTTGCCACCGCTGGCAGTGGACCAGGCATCCATGACAAACACATCATTGACAGCAACAACGGCCACTTCATCGACACCCAACGCACGGATACCATCAATGGAATTGATGAATCCGGGCAGGTGATTGCGGTGACAGGTCGGAGTGAAAGCACCCGGTACGCCGAACAAAACCACCTTGCGGCCATTGAAAATCTCGGCAACGCTGCGGGTTTCCTTGCCGTCCTTGCCCATTACTAGAAAGTCTGCTTCTGGCAGACGCTGACCAACCTTGATCATGATTGCCCCTCTTATTCCTCTTTAATCGAAACCTGACTATCAGGTTTCCCTTCCAGATGGTGATCCCATTCTATTTTTGCAATGTTATGATTTGCTCGACCGCTTCCTCACCGTTGGTCAGCGTGAAGCGCAGATCGGTTCCTTTGCTTTGCCCGTCTTTTGGCAGGCCATCTAGCATCAGGACGAAATGCTGGAGTTTGGCGCCCGCGTTGTCTTTGGAGCGCTCCTGTTGTCTGACAGTAAGGGGCAGCAGCCAGTCCTCTGGACCTTCCACAAAAAGATCCTTGTGACCATATCCATCAGGGATTTTCGTTGTGATCAGCAAGCGGTCCGGCTGGCCGTCCTGTCCCTTGTCTTGAGCGATGTCGGTGATCTGGAAGCTATCGGATGGCTTGGCAGGCACCAAAGCCATGTCGCGGTCGATCAACATCTCCATTCCCATGGCTCGGCTACCACCAGCCGGAATATCGAGAGACAGATCAGCAGCCATCGGCACGCAAAGGTCCGAGCAGAATCCCAATTGCACGTTGATCGTCAGATGGGTCGGCTTGTTCTTGTAGACAGGCGTGACAAGCATGGGAAAGATGATGGCATCCTTATATCCGAGAATTTCTGACATGCCGACCTTGATGCGACTTGGCACTGGCCAGAGGATGTCGATATTGGAGGCGTTGGCGGATGCACGAGTGTCGAGCATCGGCGGAACGCCGCTGTCACCGGGTATCTTCCAGTAGGTTTTCCACCCTTCATCCAGAACAATTTCCAGGCCAGCCTTGTAGCGCCCGTCCTGCAAACCACCTGAAATGAGCCGGACTTTTCCGCCCAGTGTCTCTTGCCATTTTGTTTCCACCGCTTCAGATGGCGTACCCATGGCGAGCAGCAGAGCCACAAGCGTCAGGACTGAGACACTCGGAATTTTCACCAAAATATTGAAATGTCTTATCAATTTCATGTCTTTCGATCTCACGGCGCGGCCAATTCAAAATTCACATGCCTGACATTTGAGTTTGTCACCCGTTTTGCCTCTTGCCTAATGCAGAGCTTGATGTCCATGTTAATTGTTAGCATTGCTATCATGGCGTTGCGATGGCAGAGCAGTAAATCCCGAAGGCCGGATACTCATTTTTTTGTGATCTGCCGATCTATCACCACGTGCAGTGGTCTTTACATTCAGGCACGCTCAAAGGTACCCTTGGGTCATGGTAGATTTGGATGAACAGGATAGAAGCGGCGCAGTGCGTGCTTCTCCGGCCAGTTCGCTGCCCACTTCACTGGAGGGGCAGTTTCTCGTGGCCATGCCAACGCTCAAGGGGCCTTTCTTTGAGCGATCCGTCGTCTATTTGTGCAGCCATTCCGACGATGGCGCCATGGGGTTGGTGGTCAATCAGATCTCGACACAAATCACCTTCCCGGACCTGTTGCGACAAGTCGATATCCTGAGCGATGATGATCAATCGATTAACCTGCCTGCCCCGGCGCGCACTATGCAGGTGCTCAATGGTGGACCGGTTGATCAGGGCCGTGGTTTCGTGTTGCACAGTGCCGATTTCAAACTTGAAAGCTCGACGCTTGATGTATCAGACGATATTTGCCTGACTGCGACGGTGGAAATCTTGCGGGCATTGGCAGAAGGCAAGGGGCCACGCTCGGCCTTGTTGACCCTTGGCTATGCTGGCTGGTCGCCCGGCCAGTTGGAGGAAGAGTTGCAAGGCAACAGCTGGCTAACCTGCTCGGCGGATCGATCGCTTTTGTTTGACTGTGAACCGGAAGACCGCTATCAGCGCAGTCTTGAGCTGATGGGCATCGATCTGACGATGCTTTCCAGCGAAGCCGGACATGCCTAAGAAGGTTTGCCCCGGCATCTCTTAGTCTGACATCGCTTGGCCTGAGAATGGTTGACCTGACACAGCTGTCGGGGTCGAGCCGGGGCTCTCATCACTGAATGACATGTTTGGCATCTGACCACTGGGTCAGATGCTTCGCTCATCTATGGCGTTCAGTCTTTTTTGCCGCCCAGCATTGCCTGCCTGATGGCCGATGCAATATCCTGATCGATGTCCGACATGTCAGGCATGGCGAATGGCAAACCGCCATCTTGCTCCGCATCGGGTTTGCGCCCCGCAGCAACGGCACGACCAATGACATGCTGACTCGTGACGGGCTGCAAAGGCTTGTCGGCCACGGCAGCGGCTTCCTCGATATCCTTGGCAGGTGCGGCGACAGCCTCCGGCTTTTCTTTTACCGAAGGTGCGGCAGCTTTCTCTTCATTGGATGGTGGCACAACAGCAGGCTTGTGATCCGAACCGGGTTCGGCCGTCTGGGGCTTAACAGGCTCTTGGTGCGGAGCAGCGGGCGCTGGTTGCAGTGTGTCATTGGCCACAGTGTCAGCACCCTGAGGTGTGGCTGTGCTGAAATCAGGCTTGCGCATGGTTGCCACTTGTGGGAGCGGCAATGCTGGTCCCTTGCTGGCCACAGGCTGTCTCTGCATGGGTGGGATTGCCGTTTGAGGAGCCGCAGCCGGGGTTGGAGCCGCCGGATTATCAATTGCAATCGCCTCAACCACAGCCGCACCGATGGCGTCTTCCAACGCATTTTCCATCTGCATATCCACCGCAGACACGGCTTTTGGTGCTTCTTTTGCTTCTTTGCCCACATCCATCTCAGCGGGCTTGGCCTGAGATGGGTGCTGAGGTGGGACTGGCTCTTGCTTGTTTTTCTGCTGGCCCGGCTCACCATTCGCGGTGGGCTTTGCTGCCTCAGGTCCGGCTTTGTCTCCTTCGGCCTTCACCTTATCCACCGGTTGGGACACAACCGGTTTTGGCGCATTATTTTGCCGATTGGTATTGTTTGCCATGTCAGCTGGCTTTGGCAGCACAGGTCCGCGCGTTGTCGGATTGGCTTGTTGAGGACCTGATTGCTGTGGCGCGGGTCTGGCATCTGGTGCCGTCTGCGGTTTTGAGGCCGGTTGTTGGGCGGGCGCGTTCGAAGAGGTAGGCTGAGCAACCGTCGGCTTGGCAGACGTCTGGTTTGACGCATCGCCCGTCAGGTCGAATGCAAGGCCTTCGGCAAGCTGGGCTTCCAGCGCGTTGGTTGGCTGCTGAGCGGTTGGTTTGACAGGGTGTTGTCTGAGTGCTTCGGGTTTTGGCAAGCTTTGCTCGGCAATGGCACGGGCATGGGCCTGCTTGCGTTCGAGTTCTTCGGTTTCCTTGCGGCGGCGCTCTTCGCGGGCGCGGCGCTCTTCCTCGGCCTTGCGGGCCTGCGCTTCGGCTTCCTGCTGCTTGCGGCGGGCGGCGGCTTCAGCCTGCAAATGCTTGGCATGCTCGATCTGGCGAGACAAAAGACCTTCGGCATCAGCAGAGGCCAGCGGTTTGCCGAACAAGAAGCCCTGCCCCATAGGACAGCCCATCTGGGTCAATTGCGTGACCGCTTCTTCATTCTCGACACCTTCGGCGACCAGATTCAGGCCAAGATCATGCGCCAGCTTTACAATGGATTGCAGAATGACCGGGGTCACACCATTGCCATGGCCGACAAAGCTCTTGTCGATCTTCAGCGTATCAAACGGGAAATGCTGCAAATAGGCCAGCGAGGAATAGCCTGTGCCGAAATCATCAAGGGACAGGCCCGCGCCCATGGCCCGCAATTTGTCGAGCACTTGCGAGGCATATTCGGGATTTTCCATCACCAGACTCTCGGTCAATTCGAGCTTCAAGGTGCCCGGATTGACATTGGAGCGGGATAGAATGGTCTTCACATCACTGATCAGATCATGGCGCAGCAATTGCTCGGAGGAAACATTGACGCTCATGAAGAGGCGATCGGTGCCATCCAGTTTTTGCTGCCATTCTGTCAACTGGCGTGCGGCCTGCTCCATGATATGGAGCCCCAAAGGCACAATCAGTCCGTTTCGTTCCGCAGCCGGGATGAAGTCTGAGGGTGGAATCGGCCCGCGTTGCGGATGGTTCCAGCGCGCCAGGGCCTCGAAGCCTTTGATCATGCGGTCTTGCAGATTGACAATCGGCTGGAAGACCACATCAATTTCCTTGCGATCCAAGGCTGCGACCAGATCCTTGTCGAGCGAACTGCGGCCTCTTCCCTGCTGACGCAAAGATGGACGGAATGGCTCGATGCGATCACCGCCCATGCGTTTGGCATGATAGAGTGCCAGTTCAGAATCGCTGAGGATTTCGCCAGCCGCCTTGTGCGACTGCAGATCGAAAATGGCGATGCCAAGGGAGACCGAGAGCGCAATTTCGCGTTCGCCAAAGGTGATTGGCACTTTGAGCACCTTGCGCACATTGTCGGCAAAGACCGCGATACGCTCTGGCTGCTGCTCGGAAATGAGAATGATGGCAAACTGGTCGCCATAGAAGCGGGCGATGGAATCCTGCGGCTTGAGCAGGCGCGACAGGCGACGGGAAACCGTCAACAGCAGCGAGTCGCCGATGGACAGGCCGTAGCTGTCATTAATCTTGCGGAAATTGTCGATATCGACCAGCAGAACGGCGGGCTTGGCTGCGCCTTCGGCCTGGGTGCGCACCATGGCTGCTGACAGACGGTCTTGCAACAATTCACGATTGGCAAGACCGGTCAGATTGTCATGCACCGCATCATGCAGCAGTCGCGTTTCTGCGGTTCGCTGATCTGTGATGTCAAGCAAGGTGCCGACGCAGCGAACGACTTCACCATCGGTGCCAACAACCGGACGGGCGCGCAGCTTGAACCAGCGATAATGGCCGTCATCGGCACGGAGGCGGAAATCCTGATTGACCCGCCCTCGGCGTTGATCGATCACCGCGTCAAGCATTGCCGAGAAGCGGTCTTTGTCCTGCGGATGGAGCATTTCCACCCAATCGCGCGCAGGGCCATCCAGTGCCCCCGTTTTGAGGCCGAGCAATTTTTCGGCCTCGCGGGTGGTGTGAATGCGGTCGCGCGGAACATCCCAGTCCCAGACCATATCGCCAGAGCCAACAATGGCCAAAGCCCGGCGCTCGCTGTCGGACACGATGCCTTGCGCAAGAATGCCGCCAGAGAATGCATGCTGCATGATGGTGAAACAGAATAGCAGCACCAAAAGCACCATGCCTCCACTGAGAGCTGGCTGGACCAGATCATTGTCGATGAGACCGGAAACAGCGGCCCCCGCCGCCAACAGCCAGAGCAGCAACAGAATCCATGTCGGAATGAGCATGATCGCGCGGTCAAAGCCGGTGAAGGCGAGATAGATGATCACGGCAAAGCCCGCAAGGGCGGTGACGACCATCGACAGACGGGCAATACCGGCGCCAAGGGAAGGGTCGTAGAGCGCCAGCCCGAGAATCACCACAAGGAAAATCAACCAGATACCCGATGCATGCAGATAGCGCACATGCCAGCGATGCAGGGTGAGATAGGTGAAAAGCAGAATGAGAATCGAAGCGGAGAAAACGACCTCGGATCCAGCGCGCCAAATTGGCTCGTAATTGGTCGGAATATCGAACAATTGCGCCATGAAGCCGAAATCGATTGCCAGATAGGCAAGCACTGACCAGGCAAGGAGCGCTGCGGCCGGGAACATGGCCGCACCCTTGACGACAAACAGAATAACAAGGAACAGGGCCAACAAGCCCGCAATGCCCAGCACAATCCCGCGGAAGAAGGTATAGCTGTTGACATAGTCCTTGTAGGCTTCCGGCTGCCAGAGATTGAGGCTGGTCAAGCTTTTGTGCGCTTGTTCACCGACAAAGGTGACCACATTGCCCGGATCGAGGGTGACGCGGAAAACATCGGCCTCGGAATCGGGAATACGCTCTGGCGCGAAGCCCTGTGAGGTGGAAATTGCAAAAACACGCTGCGCCCCGAGATCGGGCTTCAGCAGGCCGGAGCCGGGAAGACGGAAGTGAGGAATGACCAGATATCGGTCGATCTGGCGGTCGGTATTGTTGGCTAAAGCAAAGACGAACCAGCCGGGAATAACGCCTTGCTGGCGGGCACGCACCTCGATGCGGCGCACGATGCCATCTGGTCCAGGGGCCGTGGAGACCTGAATGCGATCCCCGTCACCATCATAGCGTTCGACCACATCGCTGAGGTCGAGAACCAGACTGTCCGCTTTGACATCGACAGCCTCAACCGCTCCAGCCCCACCGAGGGACGCAAAGCTGAACAAAGCGGTCAGCAACAAGACAATCAGGACGGATACGCGATTCACCAGAGATCCTCATATTTCAAAAATCCACGCTTTGCCAACATGCGTAGAAACAGTGCATCATAGTTAAAATTTTGCTACCCGCCACACAAGACGAAATTCGCAAACTTGGCCTTTTCCAATGGAAAAGGCTCCACTTTTCCGCCCAGTTGGCAATGAAAGGACAGACGGGGCCAGACCCAAGGCAGGTTGCTTGCCCGCAAGCTTGGTCCGAGGTAGACAGGAATCACCTGTTGATGCCCCGGAACGCCGAATAGCCGGTTCGGTTGTTTTATCGGCATGCCACTTGGCACCAAGTGAGCTTATGGGTGATGCGAGGCCTGTGCAGCAGAACCGGGCATGGTGCCCGGCGCCTGCAAATCCGAACGCAGGACCGAATAAAGCAGATGATCTTCCCAATTGCCATTGATGCAAAGATAACTCCGGGCTTTGCCCTCAAACCGAAATCCGCATTTCTGCAGGACCGCCTTGGAAGGCCCGTTGCATGGCAAGCAGGCCGCTTCAACGCGATGAAGCCCTTCATGATCAAACAAATAGGGCAATAACAAGGCTACCGCCCGGGTCATGTAGCCGTGGCCTGCGAAATCCTCTCCCATCCAATAGCCAATTGACGCGGCCTGGCAAATTCCCCGGCGGATATTGGAGACATTGATGCCGCCAATCAGGCGATTGTCTTCATGGCGAAAGATCAGAAATGGTAAGGCCCGACCCATTCGGCGGTCTTTCTGATATTGCTCCAAACGGCGGCGAAAGCCGTGTGGTGTGAGATCATCCGCACCCCAGAGTGGCTCCCATGGGCGCAGAAAATCGGCGCTGGCGGCCCGCAAGCAAGCCCATTGGTGGTAATCGGCCTTGGCAGGCGCGCGCAAATAGATCACCTCATTGCTCAAGGGGGAGGAATGAGGCGGAATGGTGGGAAGACCGGTCCAGACCGAACCCAGAGTGGCTGAGAAACGCCGAATCGGTTCTGCACGTGTGCGGGTGTCAAAACCTGCTCTCATGCGAGGACGCATAAGCTTGCCTTTCACTGCATGCAGCAAAAGGGTCATCCAGGCTTTGCCTGACCCAACCTGATCGCCAGCCATATCACTCTTCCAGCGTTGCTTTGCCCCCTGCCCATCAGTTTCAAGCTTCAAGCCTTTAGCCACAAGCCCAATTCACCGATGCAATGTCACTGTCAGGGGAGCAGATAAGCGGATGTTCAAATATGCGAACCGTCAGGATCTGCTGCACGGATCCACAAAGGTTGCAGATCCATACTAATGGAACAATTGCAAATCCTCTAGCCCGAATTAGGGCTAGGAATCTGCGATTTTGTTCCCCTCTTGGCCCAGAGCAGACTTCAGAACAGGTTTGAACACAAATTTCAGCACGGGCGCAGCAAGCGCAATCTTGCGTCTTACCGCGAGCAATAAAGGAATAATGTCCTATTCAGAAAATTTGATCCAGAACTGACCAAAAGGGAAGCAGTTCCTTCTTAGGTCAATTGGACGCGGTGGACCAGTCGTCTGTTAGAGCAACCCCCTGAAACTCACCACTCGTCCCCATGTCAGTTTGTCGCAGAGCCCATCCGTTCAGCCACTTCGTCGACCCACATCAGTTTTTCAACCGGACCGACCGAGGCCATGGATGGCGCGGAGCCGGTGATGATCTCGGAAGCGAGCGTGCGAATATCCTCGATGGAAATTTCGGCAATGGCGTCAACCATCTCTTCCAGAGAACGCGGTTTGCCAAAAATCATCCGCTGGCGTGCAAGTTGGCTGGCGCGGGCCGACGGGCTTTCCATCCCCATCAACAGTCCGGCCTTGATCTGGGCGCGGGCGCGATTCAATTCAGATTCGGAGAAATCCTCTGCAGCGCGCGCCAGTTCACCCGTGATGACCGGCATCAGTTCTTCCAGATCCTCGGCGCTGGTGGCGGCATGAATCCCGAACAAGCCGTTGTCGGCAAAGCCCCAATGGAACGCATAGACAGAATAACAAAGGCCACGTTTTTCACGCACTTCCTGGAACAGACGCGACGACATGCCGCCACCGAGCATGGAGGCCAAAATCTGGGCTTTGTAGAAATCCCCGTTCCTGTAGGAGCGCCCCTTAAAACCGAGGATGATCTGTGCTTCCATCAGGTCCTTTTGCAGATCGCGGCTTTCCCCACCAACATAGTGGGCAGGTGTCGCTTTCTGCGCGGGCTGATTGGCAAAACCACCAAAGGCCTGCTCTCCAAGCGCGATCAGGTCCTCATGACGCACGGCACCAGCGGCAGACAGGATCATCGAAGGCCCCTGATAGTGGCGATCAAGATAGGTATGGATGGCGTCCGGAGTAAAGGATTGCACCGTTTCAGCGGTGCCAAGGATCGTGCGCCCGAGAGGCTGGTCCGGGAAGGCCAGTTCCTGAATGTGATCGAACACCCGGTCTTCGGGTGCATCATGGGATGCGCCGATTTCCTGCAAGATAACGTGTTTTTCGCGGCGCAGCTCTTCAGGGTCGAAGGTCGAGTTGCTCAGAATGTCGCCAAGAATGTCGATGGCCAGTGGCACATCCTCTTGCAGAATACGCGCATAGTAGGAGGTGCTTTCGATCCCGGTTGCCGCATTGACCTCGCCGCCCACTGCCTCGATCTGCTCAACAATGTCAGTCGCGGACCGCGTTGTCGTGCCCTTGAAGGCCATATGTTCGAGCAGATGGGAAATGCCATGCTCGCTGGCCCCTTCCGACCGCGAGCCTGCCTCGATCCAAACCCCGACTGCGGCGCTTTTCAAATGAGGCATTTCATCGGACAGAACGGTCATGCCATTGGCAAGGCGGGTCATATTGACGGTCAAACGTTTTCCTCCCTTTCCTGACAGGCGTCAGGGATGATGGTCAGACGCTCCCGCTTGCCTTGATGCAAGAGGGAGCGCCGGGCCGTCTCATTGATCTGTAGTTTTAGGGTCTGTGGCGTTGCGGATCAAGACTCATGAAGTATGCGCGCCCGGTCCCGCATGAAGGCCTGGACCGCGTCGGCACTATTTTCCAAAACGGAGAAGCGTTCTTTGCGATCCATCAGGTCCGACAGCCAGAGAGGCAGATCGGGATATTGGCCCGACGCTTCTTGCACCGCTGCAGGGAACTTGGCCGGATGGGCGGTCGAGAGCACCACCATTGGACTGGAGGATTGTTCCGCGGCGGCCACCTTGCGGGCCACATGCACACCCACCGCCGAATGGGGGTCGAGCAAATAGCCGCAGTCGGCGAGCACCTGCTGAATGGTCGATGCGGTGTCTTCCTCATTGGCCCGATCTGCCACGAAGTCATCCCGCAGGCGGGACAGAGGCGCCTCAGCAATCGCGAAGGAGCCGGACTGTTTGAGGCCCGACATCATACGCACCACACTGTCGGTGTCACGGTCATGGACCTCGAACAACAGGCGTTCAAAGTTGGAGGACACCTGAATATCCATGCTGGGTGATGCGGATGGCGTGACACCACGCACTTCGTAGCTGCCGGTTTCGAGCGTCCGGGCCAGAATATCATTCTGGTTGGTGGCGATCACCAGCTTGTCCATCGGCAAGCCCATCTGCTTGGCAACGAAGCCGGCGAAAATGTCGCCGAAATTGCCGGTCGGCACGGTGAAGGACACTTTGCGATGGGGAGCCCCCAGAGACAGGGCGGCGGTGAAATAATAAACCACCTGCGCCATGATCCGACCCCAGTTGATGGAGTTGACACCGGACAGGGCTATCTCTTCTCGGAAACTCTTGCTGGCGAACAGGTCCTTGACGATGGCCTGACAATCATCGAAATGGCCTTCGAGCGCGATGCAATGAACATTGTCATCCAGCACCGAGGTCATCTGGCGCTGCTGCACAGGGGACACGCGGCCATTGGGGAACAAGATAAAGATATCGGTGTTCGAGCGCCCCCGGAACGCCTCGATTGCGGCCCCACCAGTATCGCCAGAGGTCGCACCGATGATGGTGGCTCGCGCATTGCGCTCGGCCAGCACATAATCGATCAGGCGCGCCAGCAACTGCATGGCAACATCCTTGAAGGCAAGGGTCGGGCCATGGAACAGTTCAAGCACGAATTCATTGGCGCCAGTCTGGATCAACGGCGTCACCGCATCGTGACGGAAGGTGGCGTAAGCCTCGTCGATCATGGTGCGGAAAATATCATCGGGGATTTCGCCTTCGACAAAAGGCTTCATCACCGCAAAGGCGATGTCCTGATAGCTTTTCCCCGCCAAAGCCGCCATATCTTCGGTGGTCAATGTCGGCCAGGTCTTGGGAACATAAAGCCCACCATCACTGGCAAGACCTGCCAGAATGGCATCACAAAAACCAAGTTCGGGGGCCTGGCCCCTGGTGCTGACATATTTCACGACGAATGCGCCCTTTGTCTCTTGAGCCTGACATCTTTTCAGGCTCCTTTCTCATTTACGCGCGGCACCCTACATGGTCCGGTCAAGCAGGGCAAGCCTGAGCCATTCGAGCGTTCGCACACACCGAAATATCGCGCGGGGAAACAGCCTTGATGCACGGGATGTCGGGAAGCGACAAAGGAAAAGCAGCGCAGTTAAAAACTGCGCCGCTTTGCCGGAAAGACAGTCATGTTCCGAACGGGATCCCCGATTTCGAACGGGATCCCCGATCGGACTTGGCTTGGAGATGTTATTCCGCTGCGATCTGGGAACGCAGGAGGCCCTTGGTGCTCGGGATTACCGGCCCAGCAGGTGCGACCTCAGAGGCGCTCGACGCAAGAGCACGCATGGCGTCAGCCATGGAGTGCGAAATTTCGGATGTTTCTTCCGCCAGAGCTTCCAGCCCCTTTTCGGATCTGTCGTGTTTCGACAACAGTTCGGATTGCTGCAGGTTAAAGTGCAGCATTTTTTCTTCCAGAAGTCTCAAGCCAGCCTGCAACACCTCGGCATCGCTGCCAAAGCGCCCCGAAGCGACCTGTTTGGAGATGAACTGTTCGAAGTAGGAGCCGATTTCTACCGCTTTATTTTCCTGTATCACGACAGTATTGCCTTTCCTTTGTTTTGGTCTTGCCATCCAAGAAAATCGGTCTCGAGCAAAGTGTGCCGCACGCACTCAAGACCGATTTAGACACAGAAAGAACGAGCCGCGATGGCACTTGACAGTGCCAAGCCTCTTTGTTCGCGGCTAACGCCACGGATCGGGATTTGAAGCAATCGAAACAAGGAATAGAACGCCTCGATCAGACATCCGCACTCTGTCTGCATCTGGGACCAGTTTGGCAAGGCTTCACGAAATAGGAAACGATTCTTTAACGATCTTTTCCAAAGCAGGCTGACAAGCATTTTTTTGGCTTTCCACATATCCCCAATGTACGATGCGATAAGCCTCTGACTCTGCAAACCTCCTTGCGAGTCAAGATTGGGCCCGATCAATTTTTTGCCGCTTTTTGCTTTTTGGGCTTCCCCTCACTTATCCCCAATTCGTACTTTCTTTGTTCCTGTCACCCCTAACCTGTTTTTGTTGACTGCGGACAAGTACGGAGATTCTTTTTTGCTCTTCCAATCGATGGCCCCCTCATACGGACAATATTTGATGTCCACCGCATTCTTGTATACAGAAAAGCGGATCCATCTATTTAAGCTATTGAAATTTATAAATATTCAAAAATTTCCCGATGCATCCCTTCTGACATTAACCTTCGATTAACCTCCGAATCACTTCTCAAGTGCAGACCCGGTCGAAAATTGATAAAATTCAAATTAAATGTTGCCCGATTGGTTGGGCACAGATTTGGTGGCGCTCACAAGATGACTGATGCTGAAACCAAAATCGGTCCATCACCCTGAGCATTCTGAAGGATAAAGACAGTGACATATACACCGGAACGCCGCATAGAAGATCGCCAGCGCGTCCTTAAGGGTGGCAAAGTCTTTTACAACAATTTCGCGATCAGCCTCGACTGCCTCATTCGCAATGAGAGCAGCCATGGCATGCAAATTCTGGTCGACCCGAATTGCGCTTTGCCCAATGCATTTTCCGTGCTCAATCGCAAGGATGGCACCTTGGCAGACGCCAAGGTCGTCTGGAAAGAAGGAGAAAGGATGGGCGTCGAATTCTGCTCCAAAATGCAGAATGTCCGCAGCTTTGCCAAAGCGGATATTCGCCGGATGTCCATCATCGCAACGCGGGGCTAACC
>CAXXSO010000016.1:0-9504 GCA_963676965.2 uncultured Cohaesibacter sp. | reverse complement strand
GACGTGGCAGATGGACCAGGATGGGCCTGTTCCAAAAACAGGGGCTGACGGCTATATCGCCAGGATGGCCCAGGCCTGCGCCCGGCAGATTACCCGGCTCATCGGCTTAGGCGGACAGCGCCCCTGTGATACCGGCTTTGCCCGATCAGGAGAGGGACTCACCCCTTTGAAACCTTCGGACATTGCCGTTCTGGTCCGGGACGGCAATGAAGCGGCCGCCATTCGATCTGCCCTCACCGCACAGGGGGTAAAGTCTGTATATCTGTCAGATCGGGAATCTGTGTTTGACAGCCCGGAAGCCTTGTCTATGCTGTATATTCTCCAGGCCTGTTCTGATCCGACAAATGATGCGCGGGTTCGCACCGCATTGTCCACACAGGTGTTGAATCTCTCATTTGAGGCCCTGGACCGGTTAAAACAAGACGAATTGGCCTGGGAGGCCGAACTGGAACGGTTTAAGCAATTTCAGAATATCTGGCGCCGCCAGGGCGTGCTGCCCATGGTGCGGGCCTTGCTCCTGGCATTCGACGTGAGTGCCAGGATGCTGGCAACCCCTTCGGGAGAGCGGCAGCTGACCAATGTGCTGCATCTATCGGAAATGGTCCAGACCGCTGCCGCAGACCTTGATGGGGAACAGGGCGTGATTCGCTGGCTTGCCGGACAGATCGAGGACCACCAGGGCGGCGATGACCAGATCCTCCGTCTTGAAAGTGACCAGGCCCTGGTCCGGGTGGTGACCATTCATAAATCAAAAGGCCTGGAATATCCCCTGGTGTTCCTGCCCTTTATCTGCAATTTTCGAAAAGTAACGGCAGGCAATTCTCCCATGGTGAAACTGCACAGTGATGACGGCGGTGTCAAAATGGTTGTAAGCCCGGGACAGGACGCGCTGGAAGCGGCGGATGAAGAACGGCTTGCCGAGGATTTGCGAATCCTTTATGTGGCCTTGACCCGGGCCTGCCATGCCTGTTGGCTGGGGATGGGCGTCATGGGCAGAGTCACCAAAAAAGAGGGGGAAAAAACAGACCTTCACCAGTCCGGCATTGGCTATCTGCTCAAAGGCGGGCAGATGATACCCACAGCAGACCTGCCTGACATCCTTTCAGATCTCAAGGGGGCGTGTGACCGCCATTGCCGTGACCCCTCTGCCGGATGTGTCTATGGATCTTGCCGTCCCGGCCTCAGAAAAACCGACGCTGTTACCGGCCAGAGCCTTCAGCGGTACAATTGCCAAAAACTGGCGGGTCACCAGTTATTCCGGGATTCTCGCCGGTGCGGCCATGCCCGATGCCGGGACGGATTCTCACCTGCCGTTTGAAGAGACTCAAGTGGACTCTCCGGATTCCCCGGCACAGGACCAGCTTCAGGAAATCATAGGAGAAGAGAGCCTGTCCCTGGAGCTTACCCCCGGTGCCCAATCCATCCACACCTTTGCCCGGGGGCCTGAGCCGGGAACCTTTCTTCACGACATATTGGAATGGGCGGCCCACACGGGGTTTGACCAGGTCGCCCAGAACCCTGCCGCCACCCGGGATAAAGTTGAAAGCCTGTGTGTCCGCCGGGGCTGGGGGGCCTGGACGGATGTTCTTTTGGAGTGGCTTTTGGAATTGATCAAAACGCCTTTGCCCCTTCACGGTAATGCCATGCCGCTGTCCCATCTTGGGACGGATGCGTGCCGGGCGGAAATGGAATTTCTTTTTGCCGCACACCAGGTGGATATCCTGAATCTGGACCGCCTGGTGACGGATGCTGTGCTGCCCGGCATTGTCCGGCCGGTGCTGCGGCGGGACCGGATCAACGGCATGCTCAAAGGCTTCATTGATCTGGTCTTTTGTTTTAATGATCAGTATTTTGTCCTGGATTACAAGTCCAACTATCTGGGGACAGACCCGATGGCCTATGGGCAGGATGCCATGGCCCAGGCCATGGTGGGGCATCGGTATGACCTTCAATACCTGCTGTATATTCTGGCGCTTCACCGTCTGCTCAAGGCCCGTCTTGAGTCCTATGACTATGAGCGGGATGTCGGCGGTGCGGTCTATCTTTTTTTACGGGGGGTCAATACAGCCGGCCAGGGGGTTTATGTGGACAAACCCCCGGTCACCCTGATCAATGCGCTGGACAATCTGTTCAAGGCTGACGCTCGGATAGAAAAAGGAGATCTCCATGATGCCCCCTGTTGATTTGATGCCCCCTGTTGATTTTTTTAATCTGATTCAGACCTGGACCGACCGGGGATGGCTCAGACCTGTTGATCAGGCATTTGTCTTATTTTTAAGCCGCCAGGATCCATCGGCATCGTCCCTGGTGCTTCTTGGCGCTGCCCTGGCAAGCCACCAGCTGGGGCGAGGCCATATTTGCCTGGATTTAGACAGCGCCCTGAAGGACCCTGACGGCACCCTCTCCCTTCCGCCTGAAGGAGAAACCGGAGAGGATATGCCTGCCAGACCCTCTCAGATTCTTGATGAAATCACCAAAGCGCATTGGGCGAATCAGCTTGAACGTTCTTTGCTTGTGGGCAAAGACGCTGACAACACCCCGCTGGTCCTGCAGCAGGAACGCCTGTATCTGCGACGATACTGGGTGTATACCCGGCAGGTGGCCCAGGAGATCCTGGGCCGGGTCGGGCAAAAACTTCCGGTTCCCGACGATTTAGAAATACGGCTGGATGAGATTTTTAAAAATTTGAGAAGCCGGGAAGAGGCTGAAAAACAAAGCATCCACTGGCAGAGTGTGGCCGCGGCCGTGGCTGCCGCCTCAAATTTCAGCGTGATCTCCGGTGGACCCGGGACCGGCAAAACAACCACCGTGGTACAGGTATTGGGCCTGCTTCAGGGCATCGCCATGGAACAGGACAGAATACTTCGCATTCGCCTTGCCGCGCCCACCGGGAAAGCGGCCGCACGGCTGACGGAGTCCATATCCCGTGCCATGGGGTTCCTTCCTGAAAAAATCCAGACCCATATGCCCACCGAGGTCACCACCCTTCACAGGCTTTTGGGGTCCCGTCATGATTCCCGGCAGTTTGTCCACAACCGGACCAACCGCCTTCATGTGGATCTTTTGGTGGTGGACGAAGCCTCCATGATCGATCTTGAAATGATGGATGCCCTGCTGGGAGCCTTGCCGCCCCAGGCCCGATTGATCCTTCTCGGGGATAAAGACCAGCTGGCCTCAGTGGAGGCGGGATCCGTGCTGGGGGATATCTGCGCCAATGCCTCCCGCCCTTGTTACCACCCGGACACTGTCGATTTCATCAAACAGGCCACTGGATATGATTTGTCTGAATTTTCAGGATCCGGCACCGGGCTGGATCAGCAGATCGTGGTATTGAGAAAAAGCCATCGATTCCATGAAGACAGCGGGATTGGCAGCCTGGCCCAGGCCGTGAACCAGGGTGAAACGGCGCCGGTATCCAGAGTTTGGGAAAAGGGGTATCCCGATATTTCTCAGCTCATCATCCCTTCCTGCGACGCCTTAGAATTTCGCAGCCTCGTACTGGACGGGAATCCAAAAGCCTTTCCACATGCGCCGGAAATGCCCGTTGGATTTCGCAATTATCTTGAGATCATTGCCAGAGGGGCCCGGGATTTCCCTTCTGAAACCCATTGGCTTAAGGCCGTACTGGAAGGGTTTGATAAATTTCAGCTGTTGAGTCCTGTTCGAAAAGGAGACTGGGGGGTGGAAAGCTTGAATCGTATTTCATCCCGAATCCTGTACAATGCCGGATTGATCCGGGCCACCCAGGGATGGTATCCGGGCCGCCCTGTAATGATCACCCGGAACGACTATCGACTGGGGCTGATGAACGGCGATATCGGCATTGCCGTTGAGGTGGGTAATGACGGTCAAAAGGATCACGCCCCCCCAGGGCGGCTGCCTGGAAACGTGCTGCGGGTGGTTTTCCCCATGGCTGACGGGTCTATAAAACAGGTGCTTCCATCAAGACTTGAGGCGGTAGAAACCGTTTACGCCATGACGGTTCATAAATCCCAAGGTTCTGAATTCGACCATACCGCTTTGATCCTGCCAGATACCATGAGCCCGGTGTTGACCCGGGAGCTTGTTTACACCGGTATCACCCGGGCCCGTTCGTTTTTCACCATGGCCGGGCCCTCTACCGAGATTCTTGCTTGCGCCGCTAAGCAAAAAACACTCAGGGCCTCAGGGCTTGGGAGTTTATTGGGGGGGGACGCGTGATCTGCAGCTTTGGTAGCAATCAGGGGAGAAATTGGTAGTTGTAATAAAAATGTAACTCCCAATAAGCCAATTCTATAGAGATTTTGATTCGATTTGATAAAAAGCATTTTCTGAAGGACAGGGCGAATTGGGGCCAGATTGAAAGATTTGGCTAAGCTACAGGGTTCCGGGGTGGCGGATACGGTTATATTCACCCGAACGGTCATATGTGACCGCATCTGGGTCGCCAGAAACAGAATCAGTGCCGGGCGCAGGCGTCTGCCGGACCGGATCTTTTGCCAATTGGTAAGACTTTTTTATTTTTGATATATGGTGCGAACTCAAATATCCGGCAGGGATCCATCCTGGATAAAACCTGCTTGACCTCCAGCAGGGAGCCCCAAGCCAGCCTGACTTGAGGCCTCCTGTTGCGCCTGTTTTTATGACCCGTCTATTTTACACGATGAATTTCAACACGCCGGTTCAATGCCCGGCCCTTGCGGGTATTGTTTGAGGCAATAGGTTTGGAATATGCGAATCCCTTACAGGAAAGGCGGCGTTCATCAATGCCTTTGCCGGTCAGATAGGCTTTAACGGCCCGGGCCCGTTCCAGGGACAGCGTGTTGTTATACGCCAGGCTTCCCACTTTGTCGGTGTGGCCCTCAATTGTGACAACGGCCTGGGGCTCGGCTTTGAGAAATTCGACAATCTGGTCCAGATAGGCATAGACGCCCGGCTTGACCACGGTTTTATCAAAATCAAAATTGGCCTCGTCAATTACCCAGATACCGGCTTTAGCCATGTCGGGCGCGGCTGCGGGTTCTTTGGGTGATGCGACCATGGGGGGCTCCACAAGGAAAGCATCCTTGACAAACTGGGTCATGCCGCCGTCGGCCATCAGTTTGTCCCCGGTGGTGGCAAACCCGCAGTTGCCGGTTTTGGCCATCTTTTCCATGAGGACCCGGCCTCCCTCGTCATCGCCTACAAGGACTGTATAAAAACATACGCCTGAACCCAGCTGTTCTTTCAACGCCTTTGCCGCTGCCAGGGTTGCGGGGGATTCCAGACCGTTTTCCGCCTGGCCGTCGCTAATGATGACCACGGCCGTTTTTCCGAAAACCCCGTTGAGATCATGGCCTGCTTCGGCCAATGCCATGGACATGGGACTTGTACCGCCGGCCATTGAAATCATGTCCAGCTTTTCTTTCAATGCGGTAGTCGAATAGGGTGACATGCCGTAAAAAAGCAGTGTTGCCTTGTCCGACATCGCCGCGTCGTGCCCAAAAGATCTCAGACCTGCGTTCTGATCCCGCTCCGGCAGAACCTGATTCATGCGGCTGACAAGCTCCCGGGCAAGGGCCAACTTGCTGTTCCCGTCATAGGTCTTCCCCATTGAACTGGATGCATCCAGGACAATCAGAAAAGTATCAACAGAAGAGGCATACCGGTCTGAATCAAACGGGACCGGGGTAAACCCGGCAATGGGCTTGGCCGGCTGCTGGGCATAGCACCCGAACAGAAATAAAGCCCCCAGGATGAAGGCAAAGCGTTTAATGATGGAAAATTTCATGAAAGGTCTCCTTTATGGAAAGTGGTTTGTGGGTGGCCAAAGCGGATCGGTTAATTGTCAGTTCAGGCTCCGGGCTGTCATCCTTTGATTTGCACGGGTGTTTGTGATGGATACTGTCCTGGGCGGATTCAAAAAGCCGCTGGTATGGCTTTCCCGAGGCTTTCAATGCCTCAATGGTACTCTGATTCTCCTGTTGGATATGGTTCATATCCGTTCTCTAAAAGACTTTTTTTTTCTGTAACAGATCAAAGACCACTATGAGAACAGCCAGCACCAGAAGGATATGAATGAGCCCTCCAATTGTATAACTGCTCATGAATCCGGTCAGCCACAGAATGATCAGTATTGAAACGATTATCCACAGCATTTGATTTTCCCCCTTAAACACCGATATTAAAAGGACCGTTATTGTTCAGCAGCAGGGCCCTGGGCGCCTTTTTACCGACATCACCTGGCGTTGAGGGGGATGCCGAATTTTTGCTCAAAGGCGCAGGCAATGATCTGAGCCGCCTGATCCTCTGATTTGATGTGATCCATGTGAATGACCAGATCAAATTCCTCAGGGCTAATTTTTTCCCTGAGAAAAACCTTTTTAAAAAATTCATGATGGTCATGGTCAAGGTTGTTTAATTTTGCCTCTGCGTCGGCGTTTCCATTACCCATAATTTTGGCCAAATTCTCGATCCGGCGCTTTTTGCTGCACGCCAATTGTACCGATAAAATGGTATGGCGGGGCAGAATCAGGTGAGTACCCCGGCCCACAAATATGGTGGGTTCGGTATGGGCCAGTGCGGCCACTGTTTTTGCCAGCTGCTTGACATAATCGTTTTTGAAAAATTTTTTTTCAATGGAGAGCGAGACAAGCAGTTCGTTCATCTTCCCTGGAAACCGCTCATCAAAAAACGCGATGATTTTTTCTGTGAGAGAAGAATCTTTTGCCATATGTTCTATGATTTCTTTGTCAATCACCCGATAGCCTGTTATTTCAGAGAGAAAATCCGCAACCTCCAGTGCACCGGCCCCTATCCCCCGGGATAAACAGATACATTTTTTTTGTGAAAACTGGTTGGCTGTTTTTAGCTCTGTCTGGGCCCGCTCCCATTTTCTGATTTGTGTGCCGGCCCAATCTGAGGCGCTCATCATTTTCTTGCCGTAATATCCGGGCGGGTACACGGTTTCTTTGGACGTGTTTTTCATATTTTGTTTTCTCCTTTAAAGATGACTTCTATAACCCTGTATAGTTCATATTGTGTGCCAGGGTAGTTCTTCTCGATATTTAGTGTGTAACATGCTGATTTATATTGAAATTCAGCCTTGGTGAGCAGGCCGAAACCCGTTAAGTCCGGATAAAAAAGATCATATGCGGCCAAACGGTCATATGTGACCCCTTTGATGCGGCAGGACGGATCCGGGGCCTAACAAAAACGCCGCGCCGGCAGTTGGCCGGGCTGCAAGGGGCCAGTCAACCCATCCCAGGGTTAATCGCCTGCCAGGTTTATTATTTTCATGCGGATGATATGTTCGATCATCTTTTGCTCATATTTTCCTTTGGCCTCGGAAATACTCTTTTGAATGTTCAAGGCGGTTACGGTATCCGGAGATTTCCTGGCAAGCTCGGCCTTCAGGTAGAGCTCTTTTTCATAAATGGTCTGCCTGAGGGGTTCCGTGTCTTTGATAAACGCTTCCTGTTCTGTATTCAGTTTTTTTATGATGGCATCACTTAAGTTCCGATTATATCCCGGATATTTGCTGGACCCGCCCGACATCCCCGTTTCCCGGAAACCGTACCGCATCATCCCCTGCCCATATTCTATGATGTCATCGGGATTCTGGCCCTCGTTACGGATGGAACCGTATCCGTCCCGGTGAATGCCTGCGTTCGCATCCAGGCCAAAGCATTAAAGGGCGACATAAAGATTAAGCCGATAAACAGGGTCATAATTACTCTTTTATTCCAATGATATCTCATTTTAGATTTCCTTAAATTTGTCCATAACTATGGATTGTTTTTATCTTAAAAAGACCGGAACCGTTCACATCACCCAATTGCCGATGCAAAAGCCCTGACCGACACGGAGATCCGAACAGACTGCCCAACCACAAAATAAAAGCAATGACAGCGATAATGTTAAGCGCCTGCCGGGATCTTTTTTAACCTCAAACCCCATCTTTTTACCCCTCATGATCATGTTCCGGTTTTCCGCCAGCGCAATGCCGGAAACAGCGGGGCATCCTCAGGCTTGACCGGGCGGATAAAAATCGGCTGCCCATCCGTACTGAGCATGCGGGACTCATCCGCTTCAGGGTACCCGGTAGTCGTTAAATTGATTTGTCAGATGATCGGTCACAGTTCAGCTCCTTTACGAGATGCCATCCATAGGGAGGGCATGCATCATGGGTTAATAGATATAGCGTTCACAGATTTTCCGGTAATGATACCCGTATATGGACAAGGTCACGGCCACTGAGATCAGCCGGGGTCTTCGAACAAGGGTCCACAGGATCAGATGCCAATAGCAGAACCGCTCTTTTCCCAGGATACCCAGCCTGAAATTTGCCCTGAAAAAAGACAGAAACCGCTGCAAGTCCAGGGGTGCAGACACCTCAGGGGGCGTGAAGGCCCGCAACTGGGTCCTGACCCGCCGGTAATAATTTGCCGGGGAATATATCTGCTCCATGATCCGTTGATACCCCTTTGACAACGCCTCCATTCCCATCCGGGGCAGGATATTGGTGGTGCCGTCCACATTATCGCCGGTAAAGGGCCTGACCACCCTCCTTCGGCGCTGAAGCCTGTCAAACAGGCGGGTTCCGGGCGGTGCCTGAAGCATCCCCACCATGGCCATGACAATCCCGCTGTGCTGGATAAAATCGATCTGGCGCTGGAAAATCGAGGGCGGGTCACTGTCAAAACCCACAATAAACCCGCCCATCAACTGCAGCCCGCTTTTGTGGATAATGGCCACGCTGTCAAGCAGGTCCCTGTTTTTATTCTGGACTTTATGACATTCACTCAAGGCGGCATATTGTTTTACCTTCAGCAGATGCCACAGGGGAACCGGCGTCTTTCCAAGGTCACTGAACCCTTCGGCCCGATAGATCTTTTTTGTCTGCCCATAAAAGATCCGTGTCACTCAGGCGCTCCACATTGGTATCCACAAGTCTTTTGGACCAGTTTTTTAGGCAGCAGCGCGGCCACCGTCAAAAGGCCCAAAGGGGGGAACGCGGCTTTTTTACCGATGAAACTGACCGCATGGGTAAAGGACCAGAAGGTGTCCGGAAATTTAGGATAAATCAGAAGTATATTCATTGGGGTATTCCTTTATGCCATCAGCCCTTTTCCTGCCTCAGCGCCTGGACGGCATCCATGCCCCAGGTCCGGGATACGGTATGGATGCGAATCCGGGGCGGTTCGGATAAGAGTGTTTTTGTTCCCAGAAGTACACCGAACTGCTGGGATCGGATATGGTTGTTCATCTCGTTTTGGGTTTCCCATTCTTCAAGCAGTATGAGCCGGTTCTCATCGTCAATGTCACAAAAGGCAGCGCAGCTTCTACAGCCGGGTTCCTTTCTCACCGGCGCCATCAGGGAGGTGAGGGTTTGCAGCACTTCCAGATGTTTTTCCGGATGTACGTTGAGGGTCATTTTGACAATCATCATTTGGATCACCTCTTAAAGTCGTGCCGGTAAATTAACCGGGGACCGTTAACCTTCCCCGGACCGTACTCCGAAAATCTTGCTAAAAGTCTACTTTA
>CAXXSO010000015.1:0-29281 GCA_963676965.2 uncultured Cohaesibacter sp. | reverse complement strand
ACGGCGGGTAGCGGTATTGTTCACCAGGAAATGCCCAAGGGAGACGCGAATGGATCCATGCACGGATTTCAGTTGTGGGCCAATCTACCCGCATCCCAAAAAATGATATCACCCAAATACCGTGATATTACAGCGGACCAGGTCCCTGAGGTCCAAATTCAGAACGGTGTCCGTATCAAAGTCATTGCAGGAACGATTAACGGCACAAAAGGACCCATGGACGACATTGTTATCAACCCCCAATTTTTAGATTGTACCGTTCCTCCAGGACAGGTCTTTACCCATGAGGTTGAGCCTTCTTATACCGCCTTTATTTATGTGATCGGTGGCAAAGGGACAACAGACGGCACAGCCATCGAAAATGGTAAACTGGTTCTTTTTGAAAAAGGAGGACATCTGTCCGTAACTGCCTCTGATAAACCCTTGAGGTTCCTGCTGCTCACAGGAAAACCATTGCAGGAGCCAGTGGCATGGAGAGGCCCCATTGTCATGAACACCCAGGAGGAATTGGCAACTGCATTTCAAGAGTATCAGGACGGTACATTTATAAAAGAATAACTCAAGTTCCGCAGTTAAATTATCTATAAAAAAATGCAATTAACTAATTTTATAGATAATTTTTATTGAAGGTAGCTCCAAAATAAGTAATATTGATATTGTCCTACATTTGCTTGAAATTATAGATGATATTGCAAAAAATGAACTTGAATTTTCAACTGCGAAGCTTTAGTAAAATTATGTGGAAACAAGGCCGATTGATGTTCAGATAAGGTCGGAAAAAGGGGTCGCATCTATGGTTGACTCTTTCTTGAAATAATTTTCAACAACGAACATGCTACGGATGAAACCGCAGATGTTCAAAAGTAGCGTATCCGTTACAATTTGGTGAGTTTGAATTGGAATTTAGCTTCTGGGATTAAAAGAGATCGTGTATGAAAGTAAAAGGAAACATTGAGTTTACAATCAAAGAGCACTCGGAAAGTACCGTGATTTCAGTGATGCCTGTGTCCGAAGGCATCAAAAACCCATTCGGCGTAGCTCATGCTGGGGCGATACTTTGGTTTGCTGATGTGACAGCCACAGTGTTGGTTATGGGTGGTGTTGAAGTTGAAGAAGGCATGCAGGGCTTTCCTTTGGCTATCAACCTGAATGCGAATTTAGCCTCAAACCAAACAAGCGGCGAATTTATCGCAAAATCGGAATTTGTTAAACGTGGCAAAACGGTAAATATCGTGCGCACAACTGTCACTGGCGCTGGCAACAAATTGATTGCTGACGTTACAACGAGTCATGTTCTATCCAAATAAGAGTGATAGCTGGCCCGATGATTGAGGCGTTCAGTGCGCCCGCGGCGCACTGAACAAGTAGTTGAGTATGCGTTTGACGTGTGCCGCAGTACACTGAACAACGAGAAAGAAAAGGCGTTTGAAGCAATGAATTCAGTATGGGAACCCGATGAAGTGTGGTCTTCTTTTATTTCTACTATGATTGCAAAAAAATGCCAGTTAATCGGGTAGCCAGGAGGGTTAATCCCCCAGCCTCCGCACCACCCCCCAAGCGGGTCCGCATAGTGCGGTTCATTAAAATTACCGGGCCGTGGCCGGGTAATGAATTTTCACCCACTGGTTCCAGTAGCGTATCTGTCGACGGAGCCATTCATCTATTCCCGGAATGGGTCGATAAATGTCAAAAATCAAAAACAAACTCACAACAGCGCAAAAACGGGCTATAAAAGTTGAAAAGGCCGCACGCCGAAAAAAATATGAGTGGGTGTTCATGAATGGCAAACAAGTTAGAGTAAAAAGATGTCCCATGATTGATGGAATGGATGTAGATGAATTTATCTCAAGAAATGCTGACCTAATTTGGTTGCATCAGAACGAAATGTGGGAGTATATCAAAACGGATGAAGATCGAGGGCATATCGAAGAAAATAACGATGAAATTCCATTTTAAATTTTAAAATGTGCTAACGGGACGGGCTGTTAAAGGGTGAGAATCACAGTCGGCTTTAACGCCGTGGATATGGGGAGCGCGCAGCGCGGAACCAGTCCACGGTGTTGATCACCCCATCAGGCGGGTAACCGGACAGTAAGGATCTCCATATTTTTTAAAGATTGAAAAATTTTTCAATGATGTGCTGTCAATTAACTTTTTTGGCAACCCTTGTTGCCCGTTACCCAAGCGTTGGGCTGTCACAATCAGCGGGTGACACCCGCCTTTTAACACAAGGAGATAGAATATGGGCGTTGCGTACTACATCGTCTTGGACAATGAAGAGCCAGGGTTTGAAACGTTCGTGAATGGTAAATATCTGGCACATGACGTCAACAAGATTGATGTTATCTGTAGACAATTAGGACTGCGAAAGATAGATGATTACGTGGCAATGTCTGAGGATGAGATTTTAGATATAATGGGTGGGGAAATCGAATTGCCAGAAGGAGAGGGCGAGAAATGGTTTACAGCAGATGAAGGTATGATTTTTGTTACATCACTCAGTGCGCATATCAAGAAAAATCCAATGGATGTAAAAAACTCCAAAGGTGTACTTGATAATTTGTCCGAATACGCTGAATTACTTTGTAAAGCGAAGGTGATTGGTGCTAAGTGGCATCTCAATATTGATATATAGCCCCCACAGCGTCAACGCCTATTAAAACCATTACAGCGAGCATAGTCGCTGAATTAAAAGTTAGGATTCAAACATAGTACAATCTAAAAGGTATAAAATTTGAGCGACGATACAAATAAAAATGATTCAATAGTAATTAATGAAGTGCAACTTATTTTAGCAGAGAAGCGTACATCTTTATCTGTGATGCGGACAGGTATATCTGTTTTAGCTTTACCTCTATCGGTTATGAGTCTTCTGATAGCTACTTCAAAATATTATGATGTCCTCCATGTTTTACATTTTCTTATCCCGTTGGGAGTGCTCAATCTTGCTTTGATTGCTATCGGTGCTTACCTGATTATCCAATCAATAACTCGAATGAGACACTACGATCGTATTATTAATAAAATCAAACGAAAGCATAGTATAATTGGGAAGTTTATTGAGTGAATTTATGAAAGAATCCTAACGAATAAGGATAGATTGTATGAGGAACGAACCACAATCTTATCCATTGGTTGGACAAGCCCTTAGCCATATGATAAAAAAATATATAAAAATTTTTTTACCTGCAAATAGCATAAAATCCGCTCTCCTTCAGGAGAATACCCTTTGATTCCCAAAATTTGTGCAGAAAATGGGACACACCCGAAATTTCACGCCTAAAAAGATCAAGATCAGACTATGCAATAGCGCTTGGAGATCTGGATAATTTTAAAAATGTCAACGATACTTATGGACACGATGTTGGCGATGCTATTCTAAGACAAGTTGCTAAAATTCTTAAAAAGCACATACGAGAGTCAGACGTTGTCGCACGATGGGGTGGAGAAGAATTTATATTCATGTTTACAGGATCGACACTAAAGAATGTAGTCAAGGTCTTAAACCGAATAAGGCAGGCAATCGAAGAACACCAATTCGTGCATGAAACAATAAGAATAAATCAAACTGTCAGCTTTGGCATAAGCTATATTTATGACAGTGAATATAATATAGAAAAAATGATAAAGATGGCAGACGAAAATCTTTATGAGGCCAAACAGCAAGGTTGCAATAAAGTTATCTACAAAACCATCCGTTCAAATTAGCGGATAAATTGGTGGCCACGTCATTCCAACTCCTTGTCAAGGACACCGGGGATTTTTGCAAAAGAAAATCAATGCATACAAAGCAGATCTCTCCGGACTCTTTTCAGTACCCCCTTGAGGGTGAAAGAACGTGAACAGTGACTACACAACCGTAGCATTTACGCTATCTCCTGAATCCTGGGATTTGTCATGATGTGCTGACTTACCCGGAGACTGGGCCTAATATGCTGTTTCTGTTCGTCGCCTCATAGTTTTGCACTCGGGCTTGCTTCAGACCTTTACTCGCGGAAACGCCCTTGCCGTCGGCTAATGTTTGTGCCATAGTCAACAGAGCATGGCAGGATTCACACATAGGGGATTTGCACCCCATAAATTCACGCCCATGCCGGGCGTACCAAGTAACATGCACTGGATTTCACCGGTAATGTTAAATATTTCAAAGGAACAAATTTATGGAATCAGAATTAAGCAATAGTGCAAAGCGTGTACAGGATTTTCTTTCTGCAATGGGATTTTCATTTGATGTCAAGGAACTACCTGGTTCAACGAGGACCGCTCAGGAGGCTGCTGATAGCATAGGGTGTACGGTAGCACAGATTGCTAAATCGCTTGTTTTCAAGGAGAAGAAAACGGATCGACCCATTCTTGTCATTGCATCTGGCTCAAATCGCGTTGATGTGAAAAAAATCCAGAAGTCGGTGGGTTTAAAACTTGGAAAGGCGGATGGTAATTTTGTGAAGGATAGAGTCGGTTATGCAATCGGTGGTGTTCCACCAGTAGGTCATAATGAACCTTTGGAAACTTTATTGGATAGGGATTTGAAAAAATATGAAACGATATGGGCAGCGGCAGGAACACCTTTTGCCGTTTTTCAGTTAAAACCTGCCGATCTGGAGCCCCTTACCAAAGGGAAATGGATCGATTTGTCGGAAGAAATATAACCACTCACTGGTGCCGACCCAAAAAGCTGAACGGCACAGTTCAATCGTTGGCTTCGATCCGAATGCAGACTTTTCTAATCGTGCTGACCACAACAGATTTCTTGGAGGGGTATGTCGAAGAACAATTCTATAACTCAGGTAGATCTTCAAAGATCTATTGGGCTGCTTGGTGCCACGTCTATCGGTATCGGAGGCATGGTAGGGGGTGGTATCTTTGCCGTGCTGGGTGTGGCATCTGAGCAGGCTGGAGGGGGTACCCCAATCTCCTTCTTAGTGGCGGGCTTGGTGGCCGCTTTGACCGCATTTTCCTATGCGCGGCTGTCGGTGAAATATCAAAGCGCCGGGGGAACTGTCGTCTTTATTGACAGGGTGTTCGGGGTCAGTGAATTCACCGGTAGTCTCAATATAGTCCTTTGGGCGGGCTACGTCGTTACGACCGCCCTCTATGCATCGGCTTTCGGCAACTATGCAGCCACGTTGTTCATCGGTGGCACTGCCCCTAATCCGATACTGCTCCGCACCCTCATCGCAGTTGGAGTGATTGTCCCGTGGGCAATCAACCTCGCAAACGCTGGGCTGGTTGCCCGCTCAGAGAGCCTCATCGTCGCAATAAAGCTGGTGATGCTCATGATTGTAATAGCAGCTGGCGTTCCAACCGTTTCTCCTGAACGTGTTGATCCATCGACGTGGCCGACAGCTTTTTCGATCCTGGGAGCGGGGATGCTCATATTCGTGGCCTATGAAGGGTTCGAACTGATCGCGAACGCATCGGCAGAGGTCAAAAACCCGGAAAAGACGTTGCCCAAAGCATTTGCACTCGCCGTTGGTCTGGTAGTTGCGCTTTATGTGCTCATTGCATTTGTCGTTGTGGGCTCTTTGTCTCCGTCCCAGATCGCCGACTCCGCCGATTTTGCGCTGGCTCAAGCAGCCTCCACCTCCCTGGGACATTCCGGGTTCATCCTGGTATCGATCTCGGCGGTTCTGGCTACTTTTTCGGCAATCAATGCGACGTTGTACGGTTCGGCTCGTCTCAGCTTCACCATAGCCACAGAAGGCGAACTCCCTGCTGTTCTGGAGACACGAACCTGGAATCAGCCGATAGGTCTTCATATCACTGCCCTGATCGGGCTGGGTATGGCAGTTGCGCTGCCGGTAGAGAGTATATCTGCATTGGCGTCTGCCATATTTCTTGCCGTATTCGCCGTGGTTAACACAGCTGCGTTCAAGGACGCAGGATCCGTTCGCTGGGCTAGGTTTATTACCGCTGTGGGGTTTGTTGGATGTGTGGTGTCACTTGCTATTGTCGTTACACGATCCGTCACTAATGATCCTGTTTCAATGCTGGTTTTGGTCATCCTGCTGGCGTCGGCGCTTGGTGTAGAGCATATTTTCCTTAAGAGAAAACGCAAGCCATTCACTGGCCGCCTGACAGATACAGGAGATTAGCCCAACAATGCCACTTGTCGAGATGTCCACCATATATTGCATAACCAATTGGTCTTGAAACGCAATATGTAGACTAAAGAGATATGAGTAGCGTTGTAGGGTTAATGAGACCATCATGCGAATCCATATGAATCCAAATCTCAACGCAAGAAAATATTTTACTCTCTTAAAATCGTGATGATTCTTAAAGGAATCAGCTTTGATTGAAAAAACTGATTATAAACAATTTGCTTGCAGCCCTGGTCGGACTGGGGCTGGCCTGGTTTCCGCATTTTTCGGCGCATTTATTGAAGCTGCGGATAAACTGAGAAATTCCCTGATCTCACTGAATTCATATCTCCCAAAGTGTCTGTTTCAGGCAATGGCGGATCTGGCCCCGGTTCTTCTGGACACTGAAACCGTATGCGCAAAATTGGCGCCCCCCCTTAGCGAAAGGAGTTTGCAACAATGTCATATATATCTAAACCATCTGCTGAGCCCTGTGTAACGACCTTTGATGAGTTTGTGCGAACAGCTGATTATTCTCTGATGGATACCTTGAATGCTGACCCAGATGCCACCGAAGATGGTGATGATTACCGTGCCCGTCAGGTTTTTTCTGGTCATTTCGTACCCGTGAAACCCACGCCGCTTGCAGAACCAGAATATGTAACCCATAGCAGCACTTTTTTTAATGAACTTGGGCTGAGCGACGAGCTGGTGCGTAATGCAAAATTTCGCCAGGTATTTTCTGGAGATCTCTCTGCTGCGCATGAGCCTATGCGTCAGGTTGGCTGGGCGACTGGCTATGCATTGTCGATTTATGGCACCGAATATATTCAACAATGTCCATTTGGTACTGGTAATGGGTATGGTGATGGGCGGGCGATATCCGTATTTGAAGGAATACTCAATGGGCAGCGCTGGGAAATGCAATTGAAAGGTGGCGGCACAACACCTTATTGCCGTGGTGCCGACGGGCGTGCAGTACTGCGGTCAAGTGTGCGTGAGTTTCTGGCCCAAGAATATATGCAGGCTTTAGGTGTTCCAACATCACGCTCTTTAACACTGTATGTTTCTAAATCTGAGACCGTTACCCGGCCTTGGTATTCTCAAGGCTCCCACGCCACTGATCCTGATATTTTGGTGGACAATCCTGTGGCGATTTCAACTCGCGTGGCACCATCCTTTTTGCGCGTTGGTCAGCTGGAGTTGTTTGCCCGCCGCGCTCGCAACAATACTCATCCAAGCGGGGGCATTAGAAGAAGATTGCGCATGATTGTGTCCCATTTAATTGAGCGAGAATACAAAAGCAGCATTAATCAAAACGTTGTTTTTGCAGATCAACTGGTTGAGTTGGCTAAGCAATTTCGACAGCGTCTTACTTCACTGGTGGCCCATTGGCAACGTGTTGGTTACTGCCAGGGTAATTTCAACAGTGATAACTGCGCTGCAGGTGGCTTTACCCTCGACTATGGACCTTTTGGATTTTGTGAAATTTTTGACCCTCAGTTTCAACCTTGGACTGGCGGCGGGGAACACTTTTCATTCTTCAATCAGCCAATGGCTGCGGAAGCGAATTACCATATGTTCTGGACAGCTGTGAGACCGTTACTCGTAGAAGATACTAAAGCTTTAGAACATTTCGACCAAGTGCGCCGTGGCTTTGCAGAAGAGATGCAAAAACAAATCCAAAAAATGTGGGCGGCCAAACTTGGCTTGACTGAATATAACCCGCAGCTATTAAAGAGTTTAATGCAGCTGATGACCCACTCAGAGGTGGATTACACCATTTTCTTCCGTGAGTTATCCCATATACCAGAGGATGTTTCAGAATTAAAAAAGAGCTTCTACGTTAAAACGTCACAACAACTCGATGAGCAATGGCAAGCGTGGCTAAAAAGCTGGCGCGATCTTGTCATTAAAGAGGGCAATCTGGCTGAGATATCAGCAAGTATGAAACAGATGAACCCAAAATACGCATGGCGTGAGTGGCTGATTGTCCCTGCCTACCAACAAGCCATGCAGGGTGACTACGCCTTAGTCAGAGAGTTGCAAGAAGTACTTAGCTACCCATATGATGAACAATCACAAGAAGTAGAGGATAAATACTATCGTCTAAAACCCAGGGCGTTTTTTAACGTTGGTGGCGTGTCGCACTATAGCTGTTCATCTTGATTGTCAACTACCCCTCCTGAATCAGAGATTCAGAAGGGGCGTGTAAAATTTACCCAATCACCAAATCTGTTAAACGGTGCTCAGAAAAGTGGATGCGTACGTATTATCAACGTTTCAGGCACACAGCGCCCCATGAAGGGCCATCTGGGCCTGGGCGAACTGGTCCCTTTCAACGATAAACTGCATGTTTGTCTGCCTTTTTGTCTGTGAAACAGCGAGAATATTGATGGACTTCCCAGCCAGAGCCAGTGCCGCTTTAGCCATTATTCCGGGTTGAGCAATATTTGAGCCAATAGCACAGACGATGGCCACCGGGCTTGTGGAGACCTCTTCCATGGCCTCATTGAGTTCAGTCAGAAAATGGGGCGTACAGTCTTTCTCTTCAATGATCAAATCGATGGTGTTGGCATTGGTCATCTTGCAGATGTAAGAGACATGAAATTTGTCAAAAATCTGCATGATACGGAGATCAAATCCAACCTCTCCCACCATTCTGGTATCATGGATTTCCATGCAGATGACCGCCTTGGAGCCGGTGATAATTTCGACCTTTGACTTCGGGGCGATGAAATCCTTGGTTATGAGCGTTCCTGGATGATCAGGGTCAAATGCATTTTTTACCCGGATAGGGATATTTTTAATCTCAAGAGGCTTTGATGCTTTGGGGTGTATCGCCTCCATGCCCACATCCGCCAGTTGGTCCGCCACATCATAATTGGTATTACAGACCGGTTTGACTTTTTCTTCACCGATGATCAGAGGATCACGCCAGAGCAGAGGTGGTATTCCTTGTGAATAACTGCCTCATCTGCACCCAATAATACAGCGATTTTTGAGAACGTCACCTCGGAGTATCCTCTGTCAAATTCACGCATGATGCCTTCTGTCCCTTTTGTGTAACCTGTTGAAAAACAAATTGTGGAGAAGGGGTTTATTTTGGCAAAGCTGTCCTTTATGCGCTCATCAATGGTTAACTGGCGGCTGTCATCCCAACCACTGAGATCGACAAAGGTGGTGTTGTATCCTCTGTTTTGAAGAATATTTGCAGAGTTAAAGGCGCTGTGCATTTCCCCGAGGGAGGCCAGAAGTTCCCTGGCAGCCAGCAACAGCTCTTCACGGCTGACATAGCCCGAGGCCAGAACATTATCCATACTGCGCAGAATGTTTATGGCCTGGTCAATCCTATCACCAATAAAATTATTGGCCGCTTCAACATCAAGCCCAATATCTTTGAAGGTTTCGTTGAGCTTGTAGAGTGACTCCTGTAGTCGGATCATTTTAATCGGATAGTTTTGTTGATCTTCAAAGAGTTTATAGATACCCGGCTGATTGGTTTTTTTATGTTCGATGAGATCATTTGTGACGCCCGCATAGGCCGATACGACATAAATTCTGCCATATATATGTTCTTTGTCTTTAAGAATGATATTGTCAACGATTTCAGAAAATCGAGACATGGAGGTGCCGCCGATTTTTTCAATGTTCAGGTGATGTCTTGCCATGGTAATCCTTTCTCTCTAAATAAACAGGAACCTGTCATCTGTCTGGATAATGATGGGGTAAAGTTTTGTTAATTGTTATCATTAGTCAATAGAGACTATTACTGCATCTCAATCGTAGAGACTATTAATGCATCCCAATCGTTTTGGCAAGTCTGTTTCCAGGGTAGTTACAGCCCGGCCAGTTTTACGATGTTCTTTTCACCTTCACATGCATTGGGTTTTGCGGGAGAGTCTGGTATATATAATTCCGATTTGAGCTTGAACTCCGGATGAAAATTTTAGATTTGAATATAGGCATTAACCTTGAAATTGTACAGAAAAACACATGGGATTATTTCATCTGGCATCACAAGGCCGTATAATATTGTGATGGCCCATTATGTGTTAAATTTACCTGACCAATAAAAAAGGAATTTAAAATTAATATGACCACATCCATTGACCTCACCCATCCCATCCATGAAGATATGCCTGTTTATCCGGGCACAGAAAAGCCGGTAATCATCACTGGCTGCTCCATTGAGCAGGATGGATTCCTTGAAAAAAAGATCACCTTTTATTCCCATACAGGCACCCATATAGATGCACCAGCTCATCTGATAAAGGGCGGAAAATATCTGGACCATTATGATATTAACCGCTTCCACGGCAGTGCTATAGTTGTACATCTTGACTCCAATGAGGACAAATCCATAGATCTCGGAGTTCTTAAACCTCTTGAAAATCAAATTAAAAACACTGATTTCCTCCTGATCCATACAGGTTGGAGCCGGCATTGGGGAACGGATGACTATTTTGCTAACTTTCCGGTACTCACCCCGGAAGCTGCTGAGTGGGTGGCAGGGATGGGGTTAAAAGGCATCGGGTTTGATACCATTTCTGCGGACAGTTTCGATACCCAGACCTATCCCATCCATAAAATTCTGCTTGGATCGGATATGGTGATCGTTGAAAACCTGTCAAACCTGAACCAGTTGCAGATGGGGCTTGTTGAGTTCAGCTGTTTCCCCCTGCACTTTCAGCAGGCAGACGGATCTCCAATTCGGGCGGTGGCTTTTATATGACAGACAAGGCCGGGGTCAAGTCGGCTGTCTGCCGCTCACGAGACTTTTATATGGTATTCAAAGGAACAGAACAAATTTTTCTGGTTGATGATGAGAACTCAATTAAGTGGGGGGGTATATGCCGGGAGTAGAAGGGCGGGTGGCACTGGTAACAGGTGCGGGAGGTGGCATTGGGCGGGTGACGGCTGATCTGCTGACGTCACGTGGTGCATGTGTAATGGCCGTTGCGCGCAGCGAGAATGAATTGCAAACGCTGGGCTGGTTGCCCGTTCAGAGAGCCTCATCGTCGCAATAAAGCTGGTGATGCTCATGATTGTAATAGCAGCTGGCGTTCCAACCGTTTCTCCTGAACGTGTTGATCCATCGACGTGGCCGACAGCTTTTTCGATCCTGGGAGCGGGGATGCTCATATTCGTGGCCTATGAAGGGTTCGAACTGATCGCGAACGCATCGGCAGAGGTCAAAAACCCGGAAAAGACGTTGCCCAAAGCATTTGCACTCGCCGTTGGTCTGGTAGTTGCGCTTTATGTGCTCATCGCATTTGTCGTTGTGTGCTCTTTGTCTCCGTCCCAGATCGCCGACTCCGCCGATTTTGCGCTGGCTCAAGCAGCCTCCACCTCCCTGGGATATTCCGGGTTCATCCTGGTATCGATCTCGGCGGTTCTGGCTACTTTTTCGGCAATCAATGCGACATTGTACGGTTCGGCTCGTCTCAGCTTCACCATAGCCACAGAAGGCGAACTCCCTGCTGTTCTGGAGACACGAGCCTGGAATCAGCCGATAGGTCTTCATATCACTGCCCTGATCGGGCTGGGCATGGCAGTTGCGCTGCCGGTGGAGAGTATCTCTGCATTGGCGTCTGCCATATTCCTCGCCGTATTCGCCGTCGTTAACACAGCGGCGTTCAAGGACGCAGGATCCGTTCGCTGGGCTAGGTTTATTACCGTTGTGGGGTTTGTTGGATGCGTGGTGTCACTTGCTATTGTCGTTGCACGATCCGTCACTAATGATCCTATTGCAATGCTGGTTTTGATCATCCTGCTGGCGTCGGCGCTTGGTGTAGAGCATACATGAAAAGTGGGATGGCAGCGGTTATCCCAATGGGCTGTATCGCAACGAAATTCCGCTTTTGGGTCGGATCATTGCCATAAGTGATGTTTTTGACGCCTTGACAACCAGACGTCCATACAAGGAGCCGTTTACCCTTGAAAAGTCCTACAGAATCATTCGTGAGGGCAGTGGTAAGCACTTTGATCCGGCGGTCGTGGATGCGTTTTTTGCCGCTGAGAAAGAGATTCTGGCCATAAAAGAGAAATATAAAGATGAGGGAGCAAGTCTTTTGTATAAATTTGCGTATGGTAGGTAACCCCCCCCCGAAGAGGTATGCAAATTGTTGTCAAAGTTATATGCCATAGGGTTAGTCAGGGTAGAGTATCCCTATGGCAATTCATACAAAAAACATGACACGTACTCACTGGGAACGTCTTATCAAAATATGCCCGGTCCTGAAAACGTGATCCTGGCGGTCTCAGGGAGACACGGCGTAAAAAAATCAACAACCACTGCACATGGACAAGCCAGTGAGTTAAAGATTCACGGCGGCGCAGGCTTTGCCATGAATCACGGTGGTGGCTTTGGCTATGCTCCTTGTCATCAAGAAGCATAGTCAAAGAACAAAATATATTTCCGAAGGTTTAAACTGCCCTTTACGCTTTTTTAACAACAGAGCATTTAAGGTACATGGCACCGAATCCTGAAATCTTACAAGAAATATCATGGCCATTTACAGGGTCATCAAGTAGTTTGATGTTTCTGACCCTTGTACCCAATTTCATTGTGTCCTTTCCGGCCTTAAGATCTTTGATGGTGGTGACGGTATCTCCATCCTGCAAAGGGTTGCCATTGACATCAAGGAATCGTGGCGCATCTTCCAAGGGGGTATCAGACGTCTGGTCAGGTACCCACTCGTGGGCACATTCAGGGCATATCCACAGAGGGCCATCAGGATAGGTGTAGGGCGAATTGCATTTGGGACACATCTTTTCTTCAACTGACATAGCAAAATTCCTGGTTGATTGTGTAAATTGGTTTAAAATATTTTTTTAATGCAGGCAAACTCTTATCATAGTGAAAGACAAATGAAAACTTTATAAGAAGAAGATAGATTTATTTTTGAAATTCCCCAATAAATATGAAAAAGGGGATACTCATACCGTGTCGTTTAGTGAAATACTTTGGAAAAACCATTCAACATGGTGGATCTTGAGATGATGGCAATGGTGTATGCCTTGCTCGCCCATGATAAATAAATCATATTGTCACCAAACCGGAAAAATGGTAATTTGTCTGATTTGTTTCCTCTTAAAAGCTGAGGCCTAACTCTTTTTTTAAGGGGCTTTTTTTTAAACAAAAAATCAGGTATAATTGGATCAATTCTTGACTTTAAATCCGAACCTTTGATGATTTTCAGGGCTTTAGCCCAATTGAAATTATAGCCTCTTCCAAATTCCTTATAATCAGAATTTATCTGGGAAAATGTTTGCCATGAATGAAATAGAAATAATACGATTGCATGTTGATACTTCAGTTTCTTCATTGAAGTCTAATATTCTCAGGTATTATGATGTCTTATATGAATTAAGGCGAATGTCCACTTTTCTATTTAACGAGACAACCTGCAGCCAAGCAGATATTGATAAATGGTTTAAATCTGAAAACTTTGGGATTTGTGAAGATGGGTTTTGGCAAAGTATATCTGCATTAGAGAAACACAGACAAGGGAAATTATCTAAAGATGCAATAAGTTATTCATGCCATCCAGATTTGCGTCATGATAAAAATGCGTGTTTTCGTATGTATTTACATAGAAATATTGGACGGTATTTAGCAAATATCAAATCAAGATTGCCTGGTTCGGCATGGATATATTACCAGGACTCACACAATATAGCTCTTCAGTACCCTTTTATAGATCAATCGTCTGCGATTACCCCGGATTTTGATTGGTCAACCTATCATACATGGATTTCGGTGGTTTTGGAAAATAACCCAGATCGTGAAATTAAATGGACAGATCCTTCCATCGACTATGCAGGTGAGGGATTGATTATTTCAGTATCTATACCAGTATATTGGGGAGATGCTTTTGCAGGACTCTGGAGTATTGATCTGCCAATGAAAACGCTTTATCAGGCTGCAGATGAACAGCAAATTCCAGAGCAGCAAGACTTTATCTCGGATTATCACGGTAATATAATTACTCATCCCTATATAGAAGTGAAGATAGATAAAGAAAAAGGCAGTATTTTTCAGGAAAATATAAGTTCAATTGGAGGAGAATTTAAAACAATAGATAGGGAAAAATTGATTTCCAGCAAATCAGGTCAAATGGAGCTTTCCATTGAGGATGGAAGAAAATATGATGTTATTTATAAAATAATACCTGAAATTCAGTGGATATTTTATTCAATTTATCCCAAAGACAAACTCCTTGAAGTAGTTAACAATAAGGTGAAATCAGCACTCGATAAAGTGAGATCTGGAGATTATTCCTATCGTCTAAACCATATGCAAGATGATTTCAACGAAAATATACTTGTAACAAGCTATAATGAGATGGCAGAAGCACTGGAAGTACAACATCTACAGATTCAAGACTCTCAAAAGCGAATCATTCAGGCAGAAAAAAATAGTGCAATAGGTACTTTGGCAGGCGGGATAGCCCATGATTTTAACAATATTCTTTCAGCCATAATTGGATTTACAGAAATTGCAATGGACGATGCCCTTAAAGGTTCATCTCAAGAACAAAGCTTGAAAGAGGTCTATATTGCAGGCATGAGGGCAAAAGAACTCGTTCAGCAAATTCTTGCATTTGCTCGCCAGTCCAGTGGAGAGGTAAAACCTGTCAGGTTGAGCGAAATTATCGCTGAAACGCTCAAATTACTTCGCCCCTTAACACCATCCACCATTGACATTGTCTTTAATATCAAAAGCACTTTACCAGTTAATGGTAATGCCTCTCAATTACACCAAATCATCTTGAATCTGTGTACCAATGCAGTCTATTCATTGCAGGAATTAGGAGGGGTCATAAAAATAGAATTAAAAAATAGATTCCTCGAAAACTATATTGATAGAGAACATTCAATGTTGCCTGGAGGGGAGTATGTCGAACTCACCATTACCGATAACGGTCCTGGAATTGATCCGGCTATTATTGATTGTATTTTTGAGCCGTATTTCACGACAAAAGGAGTTGGCGAAGGGACAGGCATAGGTCTGGCGATGGTAAAGGGTATTATTAAGAGCTATAAAGGTGATATCCAGGTGAGAAGCGAACCTGGAAATACCACATTCATAGTAATATTACCAGTTGCGGCAGTTAGAAGTGTGGATGTGGTGGAGCAGGGCGATATAATACTGCAGGGGACTGGGCATATTTTATTTGTTGATGATGAGCCCCCAATAGCCAGAATGGGTTGCCGCATGCTTGAGGGGCTTGGGTACAAAGTGACTATAAGAACCAGTAGTTTTGAAGCTCTTGAGTTATTTAAGACAAAACCAGATGTATTTGACTTGGTAATAACTGATATGACAATGCCTTCAATGACAGGGGATGTTCTCTCGATAGAAATTCGAAAGATACGGTCGGACATCCCAATTATACTCTGCACTGGATACAGCCGAAAGATGAGCGAAGCGCTTGCCAAGCATATTGGTATTAACGCATTCGTATATAAACCATTCACCAAATCAGATTTTGCCAAGACTGTAAGAGCCGTATTGGAGTCGTAAAAATTATTTTCGGCTTTGTGGTCAGGATGCTTGGGTTGTCAGGGATCCTCCTGTTTTGATCAAACTGACCGGGCAGACATCTCTTGGGCAGATATTGATAAAAAGATAGTTAAGCTTCAGTGAAAGCATGCCCAGGTGATCAGGCGAAATTTCTACTGCTTTAAAAGAAACGTAAAGAAAGCTGGTGAAGATTCACGCATGACACAAAATAAAAAAACAGAAAAAAAAACTTATCCCTCTCTCTTTAGCCCGGTGAAAGTGGGATCATATCACATGGCGAATCGGCTGGTGGCCTTGCCAGTGCATACGGGTTTTGCCCCATACCAACGGTGGTGTCAGTCCATGGATGGAATCGCTGTATTCCAGATTGGCCGATTCGGGGGTGGGTATGGTGATTGTTGCCAATGCAGCGGTGTCCTTCGATGGTGCAGTCTCCAGTTTTAACTTGAGGGGGTGGACCAGAATGCGTTGATTCCAGGGTTAAGCAGGCTGGCCATGCGCATCAAACAAAAGGGAGTCATTGCCTGCCTTCAGCTGAACCATGCCGGAAGGTTTGCCAAAACAGACCGCCCCATGCTGCCTTCACCCATCATCAGCGAACACCTTGCTTTCAACATGGAGTCCTTGAAGGATTTCATGCACTTCTTCCCCTTTGAAAAACGCTTTGGCCTGACAAGAACCTTCCTGCGCCAGGCAGCAAACTGGAGAGATGCCATGACCGCCGAAGACAGGGACAGAGTCATGGAGGATTTTGCCAACGCCGCTTGCAGAGCCTATCTAGCCGGGTTCGACATGGTGGAACTCCACGGGGCAAACGGCTATCTTCTATGCCAGTATCTTTCTGCATTTACCAATAAACTGCCACCTGGGTCCGGATTTGGAGGGGACTTTCAGGGTCGCAAGACATTTCCCCTGGAAGTAATCAGAAGAGTGAAAGAAAAACTTCCCAAAGATTTCCCCGTGGGTTTTCGGATGATTCTAAGGGAATGGGTCCCGGACGGTATTGATCTTCCCGAAGCACTGGCTTTTGCTAAACTTCTGGAAAATGAGGGCATTGACTATCTTTCCGCTTCTGTGGGTACCTATAACTCCATACTATCGCAAGAGATCTTAAAAAAAATGGACAGTACGGCATACCTCGAATCCGATATGGCCAAACTGACCGCCAGGGTCGGTATTCCAACCATCATATCTGGAAGGATTACCAGCCCATCCCTTGCCGACAAACTGGTTCGTGAAGGCACCGCAGACCCTAATCGGTTTGGGTCGTCCCCTGCGCACAGACCCGAAATGGGTGAAAAAGGCGAAACACCCCGGCAAAAAAATAATCAAATGCATCAATTGTAATTGGTGTTTAAAGAGGGTTGTCCTGGAAAAGGGGTTTAATTGCCGCCTCTGGCCCCAACTATATCAGGAAAGAACAACCCTGGATCATAAGATTCTCACCCGGAACAACAGAACCTTATGGATCATCTCCAGTATAGATGAGATGCAATTGTTCAAGATGGCCCAGCCACTTGTGCCCCAGATGAAAAAAAGAAATGTCCTTTTTAACGATTCTGTTTCTCTTGAGAAGTGCTGACAATGAGAGAAATAAAGGAAAAAACAGCTCAGAATTTGATTCTGCCCGACTGAATTTTATACAATTTATCCGGCAGATCTTTAATAATAAGCCCAACAATAATAAGCCCAACAGATTGAATCCTTCCAGAGATCCCGTGGAAATTCCATCAATTACAATATCATTGAGTCAGATCAGGGAGTGGGAAAAAACAGCTATTGATGAAATTCGCCGTGGTAATCATGGCAGAATCGCCCTTTGCTCAAATCCTCGGGAGTTCTGGCGGGAACGCCTGCTTTACAGGAGCGTGGCAAAGTAATGATGCTCCTTGGCGCGGATTATCACAGCCAAAAGCCCCCATATCAGCATGAATTTGATAAAAACAAGGTGATAATACCCGTGGACCTTTCCGATGTCTCCCTGTTGATGCTTCGCTTTTTGCAACAAAATTATATGGGGAAAAAAGCACGGGCAATTCGATTTTGTCCATGTGGCAGCAAAATATTCCACCCACCTGCAGCAACGCTGGTCAGAGTTAAAGCGCATTGCCGATCTTCATATTCAAATTCCCCTGGAGATCATCATATCCCAGGGCGACGTGGTTTCCATCTTGACTGAACGCATTCACAGCAGAGAGTATAAAACGGTTATCATGGGAAAACGCGGCCTGTCGGGAATGAAGCGATGGCTTTTGGGAAGTGTTTCCGCAGGTGTGCTGAGGCAGTTGAACGGGCAATTCCTTATTTTAATTGATTAATGCGTTTCATGTTAGTAAATATTCGGTAAGCCCCCATCTTCATCTGTTTGGGCATGCTCACCCCGCATTCCCTTCCGCCGCCCCTTTTATGGTGCAGATGGCATGATTCCACACCACATCATGGGCATAATCCGGGAACAGATATTTGAACACTGTCCAAAAGATCCTGCCAAAAAAAGTTTTGCCCTTTTGAAAATCAAAGGCCGTATAGATTATCAGTCGATGGTTTCCATCCCTTGTGGGGGCGATATCAAAAAGCAACTTTCCCCGCTTTGTAAAAAGCTCTGCCGGTTCATACAGCAGGGCTTTTCCAGGAATGACTTTAACAAGGCGGATGTCCATGGAGATGGGCACCCCCTTTAAACGATAACGAACAACAGCGCCTTGGCGAAGGGACTTGCCGGTCAGGTTTGTGACCGCCACAAATCTAAGTTTGAGAAACTTTCCCTCTGGATGTCCGAATTTGCTCAGCTCCTGAAAAATCCTGCTGGCACTGGCCCTTATTTTAATGGCATACATCCGCTCCATCTCTGGAGATGCATCCAGTTCTATTCCCAGGGGCTCTGCTATGGATTTCTTAAAATAATTACGTTTCTCCTTTATTATAACCGTTGGATAACGACCCCGATCGCCCCAGTTCAGGCCGAAAAAAATTTCCGTAAGAATATTTCTGATTGTTTTATATATGCCCGTCAGTATTGAAAAGAAAACGGCTGGGGAAAAGATATCCTTGCAGATATCCCTGTAATCGGCCTCCCCGCTGCCCACCTTCCAGAGTACGGATCCCAAGGCCCATTTATCCTTCTCCTTAAACTTCATCTCCGTTGCGAAGGCCTGATATAAAATTCGACTCAAAAGGGTAGATTTCAAGATCGCCTGTGTCGTGCCCATCACCAGACGGCCATGGAAATTGTCTTTTTCAAGCCACTTTAACACCCATCCATATTCCTGAGAAAGAGTTTTTTTGTCTATCCCTTTATGAATCACCGTCTCTGCAAGTGCACGGGCACTGATAAAGGCAGAGAAGAGACCGTCTCTGTAAAGTCGTGATCCCAGGGGAATCCCCGGCCATGGCGATCCTGTCTGAAAAGGGCTCTTTTGCCGGTGTAACAGCCATGCGGGGATTACATATGCAGGCCACAGGAATGGTGATGATGGTAGCAGAAGAAAGAAAGGCTTCTGAGGTGCCAGGGATTTTGTTTTCATGTTTTTCAGGGTTTTGCCCGGTAGGGTAGGTTACTTTGATACTGATATGGGGCAAAATAGTTTGAATATGGGGCAAAGAAAAAACACTTTGGATAATTTGATCCGTTTCTCCGGGAGATAGGGATTTATCAACGCTTTTTCCGGCAAGGGCCACAGTGAGATATTCCCCCTTGGGTATCAAAGCGATGTGGTCAAGCTGTAGAGATCCGGCACCAGATATGATGAGATAGAGTTCCCTGTCCATATGTTTTTTTAGATAGTCTCTGCCCGGTTTTAATTCAAAAATAAGTGCAGAGCTTGTCACAGGAGGCGTGAACAGGGGATTTATTTGCCGGTATGATTTCCAAAATGGAATTTCTTTGTTTTTTTCCCGATTGTGATTAACGCCTGTGCAAATACAGACAAACTCAGATTCAATGGATAAAAAATCACCCAAAGAAGTTTTTATGGTCAGGCAGGGTTTGTTTATCCCCAGCCCGCCCATATTATTTTTTATGCCCAGATGTTTCTTATCTTGAAGGGGAGGAGAAGAATTATGAATCTCCAGCACTTCTCCACTTATAACTTTTGCACCCTCCCCAACGGCCCCTCGTAAAATGAATTCGTCAAATCCCCGGGATAAACCCTGGGGCAGTTCTTCACGACCAGGGGGCAGACTCCCCCTGAATACCGAAAAAAGCCTTTGTCCCACCGGTACCCTCAAGGGAAAATTTTTCCAGAATCCGTGTATCCATACATGGGAAAAAGATTCGGCCACCACTTCCTGGGGCAGTACGATGTTGCATTCTGCCAAGGCTTCCTGCAATCGGGGAGAAATAACGCCTGCGCAGAAATTACACCCTTTGAACGCCTGGATACTCCCGTCCAGCTCAAGTATCACCCTTTCATCAATAATAGTAACGGTGATATCTAAATCTGCCTTTCTGGCATCCCGGAGCAGATGAATGGCAAAAAAAGCACCGGCAGGACCACCCCCCAGAATCACAATTCTGGCTCCATTTTTTAATCTCAATGGTTTCCAATTCTGTTTTTCCAAAATAGTCCATCCTTAGTCGGCCATCATTATCAGGGATATTAATGCCCACCTGATTCCAGCCGCACCGGGAAATGCTTTAATGATAATTTATGACATTTTTTTTCGTCTTCATGATTTTTAAAGCTCAGCTCACTGAAATGGATTATGCCTTCCCTTTCCATGCGGATTACCGAAGACGAGCGGGTGCCGTAAGTATCACCACAAATAAACAAAGGGGAAAGGATTCGCTCCCATTCCATGCCAACCCCGGTGCTGGGAAGCTGGTCATCCGGCGGTTGATCGCGGTTCTCCAGGAGTTTGAAAATACTTTCATCATCCACCGTTCCCTGCTGGATTAATTTTTTCAAGTGGGCTTTTCCTGTTTCCACCTTGGGCCAGGGAGAATCAATAAAGCGGTTGCTCAGGCCATATATCCCGGGGGTAAGCCGGTGAATTTTGTTTTGATAATTGGAATAATAAAAAAGTCCGGTGCCATCACCCAGTATAAGATTAAATCCATTATACTTTCCGGATGAGGGATGAATTTTTTCAAGATAGTTCAGGGGCGGTTCATCCCCACACAGAAAATCACTCACCAGGGCACCCCGGGACGGGGCATTTTTTTCAAGCCAGCCGGATCTCGAAAATTGGTTATCCCGGCAAACTTCCCGGTTCTGGTTATCCCCATCCAGGTGCCACCGCCCCTTAAATCCCTTCCGGCCAGAACACTTGGATAATCCTTCCACCAGTCAAGGGGTGCTGTGGGGCGTTCATAGAATTCATCCCGGTTCGCCCCAAGAATCAGATGATAATTATCATGCATCTCGTATGCAAATAAAATCAAACACATAAACTTCCTTCAACCATGAACGGCGTGTTCTCTTGATGTTTACAATCCACGCATATATTCAGGACGTCTCACTGCCGGATTTTTAATACCCGCTTCAACCCTGTGTAAGAAGTCTTTCTTATCTTTTCCCAGTTCCCCTTTTAAGCTTAGATAATTGGAGGCATGGTTGGTGTTGAAAATACAGCCTTTGAGGTCATCGTCTGTATGTTCTATTAGCGTATACAATTCCTCTAAGATCTGGGTTGAGGTACAGGGGTGAAATTTTTCTTTCAAATTTTGCGCCATTATCTCTGAGCCCGGGGTCATCTCCAGTGTGAGAGGGGAAATATACCATTTTTTTGGCATGGGGGGGGCCATGCGGTTTATCAATTTTGCTGAGTCAATAGCGTGGCTGCGGCTTTTTACAGGATCGTTTCCAGCAAGACCCAGCAGGAAAATTCCGGACCATTCAATTCCTGCCCGGTGACATTTCTGGGCAGCCTGTGCATAATCATCCTGGGTCGCCCCTTTGTTGCAGTCTTTGAGCACTTGGTCGTTCCCGCTTTCAATGCCAACGTAAACCATTGTAAAACCGGCGTCGGCAAGCCGCTTTAATTCATCATCAGATTTTTTGAGGATATCCTGGACATGGGCATAGGAGCTGACCTTTCTTAAATTCGGGTGCTGCTGATAACAATATCTGGTCAATTCAATGAGAACTTCCGGTTTTACGACAAATGCATTGCCGTCTTCAAAGAAGATTTTTTCCGCCCGGCTTCCGAACAGTTCTCTGGCCTTGCGAATATCCTTCTTGATCTCTTCAATATCCTTGCGCATTGAGAATTTTTTGGTCAGGTACATGGAACAAAAAGTACACCTGTGGGTGCATCCGTTTGTAACGCTGATTAATAACGCATCCCATTCTGAAGGAGGCCTGAATACAGGTGGTTCTAAATTGCCAACATCTAAATTCATAATTTTAACTGCCCTTTTGACGTCTTACAGGCCGAATTCACCTTATAAAAACGAGTTCATGTGATTTTTCCATATGAAACTTTGTCCAGACGACTGGAATTATAAGCGTTTCAATCATTGTTGTGGCAGGTGGTTATTGCCATGCATGTTATAAAGCCACAACACCATGAGGGTGTCAATATGATTTTGGGTATTGCTCATAACCTAGCCCACTTTGGGAATGAGCGCCCTTCTTTGATTTTCAGGGTTTGCTCATAACATGGGCCACTTTAGGGTGAGGCCAGGCTTGGGCTTGCATTATTGTTTTGCTTTAAATATAGGATCTTGTGCAATAACAGAAGCCTGGCCCCATTGGCCCGTCAATTCGGACGGTGGTCCATGTTGTGACCAAACCCAACTTACTTTCACAATTTTCTTGATTTTTTGCGGGTTTTTAAAGATATTCAGATCATGAATGAAACAACGCAAAGGGGTGAATCGTCCCTGAAAAATCCAGAACTGGAGCTGGCCCGGGAGTTTGTTCTGCACACAGGGTGTAATCTGTTTTTAACGGGCAAGGCAGGCACCGGGAAAACCACTTTTTTACAAACCCTGGAAAAAGCTACAGCCAAGCAGATGATCATTACCGCCCCCACCGGCGTGGCGGCCATCAATGCGGGTGGGGTAACCTTGCATTCGTTTTTTCAGCTGCCCTTTGGCCCCTTTGTGCCGGGAAGTGAAACCCAGGAACACAACCGTCAGCGCCTGTTTCGGTTCAGCCGGGAAAAACTCAAAATTATCCGATCCCTGGATTTGCTCGTGATTGATGAGATCAGCATGGTGCGCTCGGATCTTCTGGATGCAGTGGACACCCTGCTGCGCCGCCTTCGGCGTAATGAACGGCCCTTTGGTGGGGTGCAATTGCTCATGATCGGGGATCTGCACCAGCTGCCGCCGGTGGTCAAGCAGGAGGAGTGGGGCCTTTTGCAACAATATTATGCATCTCCCTATTTTTTCAGCAGCCAGGCTTTGCTCCAGACGGAATTGATCTCCATTGAGTTGCAGCATATTTACCGACAGACCGATGCACGCTTCATCCGGCTGCTCAATCAGGTCCGGGACAACTGCCTGGACAGCCAGGGCATGGAAGCCTTGAACCAACGTCATGTGCAAGGATTCATCCCGGATCCGGATCAGGGATATATTACCCTTACCACCCATAACCTCACCGCAGAATCCATCAATAACAATCGTTTGAACGATCTTAATGGAAAATTTTCCGGTTTTGAAGCCGAGGTATCCGGAGAGTTTCCCGGCCACAGTTTTCCCACCCCCGCCAACCTGATCCTTAAAAAAGGTGCCCAGGTGATGTTCCTGCGCAATGACACATCGGCGGATAAACGATATTTTAATGGTAAGATTGGTAAAATAATTTCCATGTCCCCGGAGGAAATCTGGATATCCTGTCCCGGGGAAAGCGATGCCATCAAGGTGGAGCCTGTGGAGTGGGAAAATATCAAATACACCGTTGATGATGAGACCAAGGAGATCCAGACCGAAGTTATTGGTAAATTCAAGCAGTTTCCATTAAAGCTTGCCTGGGCCATCACCATACACAAAAGCCAGGGACTCACCTTTGATAAAGCCGTTATTGAGGCCGGGGCCGCCTTTGCCCATGGTCAGGTGTATGTGGCCTTAAGCCGGTGTAGAACCCTTGAAGGCATGGTGCTCAACTCCCCCATCCCGGCCCGGGGGATTGATGCCGATGCCACCATCCTTTCGTTTCTGGCCATGGCCCGGGAAAATCATCCCTCATTGGAAAAACTGGAAGCTGCCCGGGTTACCTTTCAGCAGAATCTGCTGCTGGAGTGTTTTGATTTTAAACGTTTGCAGAGTCGTTTTAACTATCTCACCGGGCTCTTAACCGGCAATGCCAGGGTGGTGCAGGTTTCCGGGATCAGTGATGTTGCCGGATTGCGGCACATGGCCTGGCAGGATGTGTTTGCTGTCAGTGAAAAATTTAAGCATCAGTTGATGGGTATTTTTGCCCAAGGCCATCTGCCCGAATCCCATGATCATACATTGGAACGTATTGCCAAGGCATCGGGTTGGTTCCAGGATAAGTTTTCCCAGTGCTTTGATGATATTTTAGAAAAATTGCATGTGCAGACGGACAATAAAGAACTCAGGAAAAAGATCGGTAATGCCCTGAACAATCTCAAACAGGAGATCATTGTCAAACGGGCCGGAATTCAATGCTGTGAAAATGGCTTTTCCCCTGCTCAATACCAGCGGGCCGTGGCTGTGGCGGAGCTTGATTTTGTGCCGGAAAAAGTTAAGACCCAGGCCGCCCCAAGCTATGGTGAGTCGGACATTGAACACCCTGAGTTGTTTCGGTCCATGATGGCATGGCGCAACCAAAAGGCCCAGGAGCTGGGCGTTGCCCACTTCCAAATTTTACACCAGCGGGTCTTGATTCAGATTGTGGTGCATCTGCCCGATAACAATACAGACCTTAAAAAGATCAGTGGGGTGGGGCCTAAAACCATTGAAAACTATGGCGATGAGATCACAGCCATGGTAAAGGCCTACCGCAAGGCCCATAATATTGAAACGGTGATTTTAAATCCCCCCCGGGTGGTGCCGGAAGATGTCACCGGTGAGAAGGGGGATAAAAAAAGATCAAGGAAAGGAAAATCGGGCGGGTCCGATACTCGCCAGGTCACCCTTGATTTATTCATTACCAAGGGGTTGTCCGTGGCCCGCATTGCCGAAGAAAGGGGGCTTGCGGAAAGCACCGTCCAGGGGCATCTTGCCTTTTTTGTGGAAAGAGGCACGCTTGGCATTGAAAAGGTCATTAGCGCAGAAAAACAAAAAACCATTGAAAAGGCTGTTGCCAAAATCCAGAAACAGGCTAAAGACCCCTCAGAGGTGCACGGCGGGTTTTTGAAATCCGTTAAAGAAAAACTGGGGACTGCCTGTTCCTATGGTGATATCAGAATGGTCCTGGCCCATTTAAAGCATCAGGCCCAAAATCATCCACCGCCGTTATAGGCGTCATTAAGGGTGACAAAGTCCCTTTTATATCCCCACTTGAAGCCTTTAATATAGGCATCGGAAAGGGGCGTTTCAATTTGTTTTAAATGTTTACCGATATTTTCTCTTATAACAGAGACGTTTGAAGCCCGGCCAATGTTGCTCTGGGTGTCGAGAACATCTTGCTTGGCAGCCTCTTCACCGGCAAATCGTCCTGCATGGTAATCGCCGGTGGATGGTGTTCCCACCATGTTCTGGCATGACATAGTCAAAAGAAGCAATGAACAGGCAATAAACAATTTATATGTTTTCATGAATTCCCTCCATTCTCTACGTATCTGAATCAAATAGGGGCAGGCTGCCTATTTGATTTCCAAGATTCCCGCAGCCAACTCAAGACGGGTCATGGCAGCCCGGTAGTCATGGATGGCTTTGAGATGATTTGTCAGGCTCTGTTGCACTATTACTTCAGCATCCAGCAAATCCGTGATGGTGAAAAGACCGCTGTTATACCTGTTTTTTACAATGCGTAAGGATTCTTTGGACTGGCCGATGGCAGCGGTTGCCACCTGGATACGTTCCCAGGCGCTCCGGGCAGTGAAAAAAGCCTGGCGGGTTTCTCCGCAGATGCGCTGTTCCATACCCTGGAGCATGGCGCTGCTCTGTTTCAGGTTAAATTCAGCATCTCGTATGCGTGATGAAATCCGGCCACCGGTGAACAAAGGCAGGGATGCCACGGCCCCAACGGTGTAGTTGGTGCCGCTGTCATTAAAGTCTTCACTGTTGATCTCATAGTTTCCAGAAAGGTTCACCGAGGGAAGACGGCTGGCCCTGGCTTTATCCCTTTCTTTGTCGGCAATTTGTTTTTGAAACTTCAATTGTTTAAAATCCGGTCGATGGGCCAGGGCCATGGAAATCCATTCATCCAGAGTGCCTGTCATGGCCAGACCTGCTTCCAGAGGTGTGGTCAGGGTATCATCCAGGTTTCCGGCCCCGCCCATGGCGATTTTCAGCATGCACTTGGCAATGTCGGTCTGGCTTTTGCTTTCTGAGAATTGCTGCTCCAGATCGGCTATGTGCACCTGGGCACGGAGCAGATCACTCTTTGCCACAAATCCGCCGTCATACCGGGATTGCACCAGTTTTAAGTGGGTCCGGGCCGTCTCCAGAATTTGCTGGATCACGGCCTGGTTTTCCCGGACCAGCAGTGCCCGGATGTAGGCGGTGACGGTTCCGGCAATGACCTGCTGACGGGTGCGCTCCTGGGACAAGGCTGCAGCCTCCTGGTTAAGGCCTGCCTGCTGTACGCCATACCAGGTCTGACCGCTGTCATACACCGGCCAGTTAACGGCAACCATGGTTGAATAATTGGTGATGGCATCGGGTTCATTGAGGCGATTGGGGTCAAAATCAGCCGCCGCGATGGACTCCTGGTTGAGTTTGGTGCCAAAGGCCCACATGGGATTGGTGGTGCGGTTGACCTGTTCCTGCAGATATACCTGGGGCAGGGCACCGGATCGCGCCTGGATCATTTTTTCCCGGGCTGAAAGGGTCTGGAACTGGGCTGCCTGGAGTCCGGGGTTATGGGCTATGGCTTTGTCCACCGCCTGGGCCAGGGTCAGCTCTGCTGCCTGTCCATGGACGGGAGATATGATTATCGCCATTATCCACATTGCCCAGGATAATTTCATCACATTTTTAATCAACAAACTCATTTTACCTCCTTGGCATTCTGTGTATGGACGTGGGCCGCCTCCCAGCGTTTATCCATGAAATAGAGCACCGGCACCGTCATGCGGGAAAACAGCAAAGAGGCCACTTCCCCTGCCATGAGGGAAATGGCAAGCCCCTGGAAGATGGGATCAAACAAAATCACCGAGGCCCCCACCACGACAGCCGCCGCCGTCAACATCATGGGACGGAACCGCACCGCACCGGCATCAATCACCGCCTGATCCAGGGGCATGCCCTGGGCAATTCTGAGCTCAATGAAATCCACCAGAATAATGGAATTTCTAACCACAATACCCGCCCCGGCAATAAACCCGATCATGGAGGTGGCGGAAAAGAATGCCCCCATAGCCCAGTGGGCCGGCAGAATCCCGATGAGGGAAAAGGGAATGGCCACCATGATCACAAAGGGCGTTGAAAAGGACTGGAACCACCCCACCACCAGCACAAAAATAAGAATCAGAACCACGCCAAAGGCAAAACCAAGATCCCGGAACACCTCATAGGTGATGTGCCATTCCCCATCCCATTTCATGGACAGATGGTGGTCGCTTTCCGGAAGGGCAGCCGTGTGTTGGACAATGCCATATCCTTCTGCCGTGGTGATGGCATCAATTTTTTTCCACATTTCCAGGATGGCATACACCGGGCTTTCCTTGGCCCCAGCCACATCGGCTGTGACATAAACCACGGGCATCAGGTTTTTATGATAAATGCTCCGGTCGGGTTCAGTCTCTTTGATCCGGATCAGGGAGGACAGGGCAACAAGGCTGCCGTCGGCGGCAGGGAGCTTCACCGATCCCAGGCGATCCACCCCAGCCCGGGTGGCAAGGGATGGCTGGAGTACAATGGGCACATCTTCTTTTTCCAGGGGCTGATGGAGAAGACCTGCCTGCTGCCCCTCCAGGACAAGCCTCAATGTTCTTGCGATCCTGCTGACACTGATGCCGTTTATGGCCGCCTTTTCCTGGTCAATGTCCAGCTGGTACCGCACCTGATCCTCTTCCATGTACCAGTCCACATCCACCACCCCTTCGGTGGTCTCAAAAATATGTTTCACCTGAAGAGCCAAGTCCTTTTGCCGGTCATAGTCCGGGCCATATATTTCCGCCACCAGGGTGGATAACACCGGTGGCCCCGGGGGTACCTCTGCAATTTTTACCCGGGCTCCATACTGGTCGGCTATGGCTTTCAGGGCTGGTCTGATCCTTCTGGCAATGGCGTGGCTCTGTTCCTTTCTATGGCCTTTTCCGGCCAGGTTCACCTGGATATCAGCCATGCTTGGCCCTTTTCTCAGGTCGTAATGACACACCAGGCCGTTGAAATTAAAAGGGCCGGCTGTTCCACTGTATATCTGGTAATCCACCACCTCATTAACGGTTTTGAGATAATCCCCCATTTCCATGGTCGCCGCTGTGGTTTCCTCCAGGGTGGCGGTTTCCGGCATGTCCAGAATTACCTGGAATTCACTTTTGTTGTCAAAGGGCAGCATTTTAACCTTTACCAGCCCCACTCCCACCATGGCGCAGGCCAGGATAAGAAGACCTACCACGCTTAAAAGAAATCCCCATTGCCAAACGGGCTTGTGAAGCAGGGGGTCCATAATTTTCCGATAAAGTCTTGTGGACCAGTCGTCACTGTCATGATCGTCATGGTCGGTGTGGCCTTGCCCTGCATTTGCTTTGATTATGCGCACCGAGGCCCAGGGGGTGACAATAAAGGCCACGAGTAGAGAAAAGAACATGGCCGCCGATGCCCCCATGGGGATGGGACGCATGTAGGGCCCCATGAGCCCCCCCACAAAGGCCATGGGCAGAATGGCGGCAATCACGGCAAGTGTGGCAAGGATGGTGGATTACCCACCTCATCCACGGCTTCAATGGCCACCGTGAACTTTGATCTGCCCTGGTTTTCGGCAAGTCTGTAATGGCGCACCACATTTTCCACCACCACAATGGCATCATCCACCAGGATACCGATGGAAAATATCAGGGCAAACAGGGTGATGCGGTTTAATGTGTAGCCATAAAGATAAAATGTGGTCAACGTCAGGGCCAGAGTGACAGGAATGGCAAAGGCAACCACCCCGGATTCCCGGTGCCCCAGGGTGAACCAGATGAGGATGGTCACGGACACCACAGCAATGAGCATGTGAAATAGGAGTTCATTGGATTTTTCTTCGGCGGTTTCCCCATAATGACGAGTGATGGTCATGTGGACGTTGTCCGGGATGATTATTCCTTTGGCATCATGGACACGTTCCAGAACCCTTTCTGCCACGCTGATGGCATTGGTACCCTTTCTTTTGGCCACGGTGAGGGTAACGGCAGGGAACACCCCCCGGAAGGAATCAACTTTAGGAATCTTTTTTTCACCGGCAGCGGGGCCGGTACCAAAAAAAACATATTGCCCGGGGTCTGAAGGGCCGTCTTCAATCTCAGCCACGTCCCTCAGGTACACGGGATGGCCTTTGGCGACGTTGATCACCACTCGGCCCACCTCTTGAGCATTTTTAAGAAGGCCACCGGTGTGGATGACAACTTGCCCCTGGTGTGACGGAAAACTGCCGGAATCCGA
>CAXXSO010000014.1:0-3242 GCA_963676965.2 uncultured Cohaesibacter sp. | reverse complement strand
TTTCGGCTCCCGACAATCTTAATAGGTCTACAATGGGCCAATTTTCATACTTGCCCGCGCTACGCTCGCGCAAATCATCACAGACGATAAGGGGCAAGCCTTGCGGAATTGCAATGGCCTTTGCAGTTGATTTGCAGCGTTTTGTATCGCTGCAATAGATTGCGTCCAGAGCAATGTTGGAAAAATATTCAGCCAAATACGGCAATTGCGCGCGGCCAGCCTCACAGAGGTCGTTATCCGTTGCCCCCTGCATACGGCACTCTAAATTTGCGGTTGTTAACCCATGCCGAACTAAATAAAGTGTTGTCACGGTTTCATACGCTAAATCTTGTAGCCGCGTTGGTTTTCGGACCAAGAGACTTCTCCCGCTTGGAGTCCCCAAAGTTCAAACAGCTGATTGTAAAATTCAGGTCGTGGAAAATCCGGTGTAATGGTTCCATTTTGCTTGAGAGTGCGTCCTTTAGCATGTTTCGCTTTTGCCTCGCATTCCTCAACAACCATTTCCAATTGCTCAACAGGTATTGACAATATGATTTCCGATTCGCCGCAACAAGCGCGTCCTGTTTCACCCGGGTCTGGAAGTGTGATCCGGAATGAACGATCATAATGCGTAGGAAAGAAAGAAAAAATACACGAATCCATATAATCGAACTCGGACGCAACCAACTTTCCAGTGCGGCGTTTGATGCCGGCAATCATATCGCGCAATTGTGTGTTTGTATCACAATAGACCAAGATTACATCGGGCACAAAAGTACTCGTTGCCAACGGCGCAATAACAATGCTGCGGTGGTCGTTACGCGACATTACTGGAAATTTATTCTGGAAGAAATAGTCAGCCCGATCTATAGCGGATATTCCACAATTACGCAGGGCTATCTTATAAGCAGGGCTATTCCGCTCCAGATCAACAAGACCGAACGCAATGAGGGGTTTCCAACACCAATGGTCTTCTTTGGTTAGGGCTATGGTTACGCCTTCAGTTTTAACAAGTGATATTGCCTGGCAATAACCATAATGAACTTTCTTGTCACGGTAGGGGCGAATTGCCTCCTTCGGAATTTCGACCTCGTCTTCGTATACGCGAACTGCAACAGGACTATACGTCAAACCGATCGTTTCTTTCAGGCGACTCGATAAATCATGCAATTGTTTTAAAGTATACATTTTAAGCACCTCACTCGCCAAAGCCTGTATTTATTAAGTCAACGAGAGTGTTGACTGCTTCACGCTCGTCATCCCCGTCCGCAGACAGTTCGATGAGGGTGCCTTGTGGTACACCAAGCGCGAGTACGGAGACGATTGATTTCGCGTTCGCGGATTCCTCAGGTAAGGCAGTGGGTTTGATTCTAATCTTTGAATTAAATTTTTTTGCCTCTCTGACGAAATCTGATGCAGGGCGTGCATGAAGACCGGTCTCGTTGAGTATGGTTACTTCCTGTGAATACATTTTAGTGTTCTCCTTCTTTTACTATTGATGCGTTAAATGGGACTGATGATTTTTGAAAAAATTTATTTTAGGGGCAATGGCTATAGCCTTATCAAAGTCTCTCCGAGCGCCTGTATGATCACCGGCGAGGCTTTCCGATATAGAGCGATAATAAAATGTCCGGGCTTGTTCACGAGGGGTTATTTTATCAAGTTCGATTTTTTCAAAGTAATCCATTGCTAAGGAAGCGTCTCCGAAAACGGCCTCAAAAATGCCTTCGATACTGTTATTAAGGGAGTCAATATCATTGCCGGGACGACTCTGTGTGTTACATATTTTTCGTATATTTGTTAAATAAGTTTCTGCCTGCACTTTGTCGCCTAAACTTACAAAGGCGGAAAACAGGAGATAATTATATTCAAAGTTGCTTCGCTTGTTCCCGATAATCACCTTGCTGATCTGTGTGTGTATGAATGCAAGAGCGTCGCCTGCGCGATCTGTATCTAGCAGTACGAAACATTCTATGTAGGCGATTTGCGCTCGGTAGCGCTGCAAAAAATCAGCACGTTTGACAAATTGAATACCTGCTAGCGCAGATTCCGGATCACAATCATTGTTCAGAAGTTCTAATGCTTTTGAGTAGCGATAACGGATTATTTCGTACAAAATACCGAAAGGAACAAATAGCAGCAAAAAGAAATAAAGAATCATGTCATTTATATCGGTTGCGTATTTTAAGAAATAAACAAATGTTACTGTATACGCAATAAAAAAAGCACATACTAATAACCGGCGCAAACCTTCTGCCTTAATCAGTCGAATCTGTAACATCATCGTCCTCCGAAATTTTGTATTGTGTGTGTTTCGAAAACATCGACCATACATCAAGATGCATCATGGGATCTTTTTGTTTGAGAATTCCTTTTTCCGGGGCGGTTTTTCCTTTTGTACTGCGGTGTTTCAAAAATAAAAGAATAAAAACCGCAAGGATGCCGGCACCATATGCATACAACAAGGCGAGTACGCCCTTGGTGCGTTTTGATTGGTCGCTTTCCGTGTCAATTTGAGATATCGATACGTCTACATAAATGAATTTAATGTTTTCAGGATCTATGATTCTTGCAAGCAGAGCTTGCTCAAGGTCTGTCTGACCTGTTTCAAGCGTTACCACTAATAGTTGAAGATCTTGCTCGAAGTAAACCTCTACCACACCTTCAGGATATCCTTCAACTTGCCAAAGAGAATACAGCCCTAGCACTGAAGTCGAGGGCGAATCTTCTGATTCTGCCAAAGACACATTAGTGGATAATATAAAAACAGGCAATAGAAGAACCAGACCTAATACGACATTCAGGAGGTGTTTCATTTTTTCGCTTCCCGCCGTTTATCGTCTAGTTTGATAATATTGTTAGCTACTTTTGAATTGGTAATTAACACATTGATTAATCTCCCTCGCAACGCGCCTAAAACAGCCCGTGACTTCCCGGGATCCGCAACGACTGCGCAACGAGTAGGTATTTTGAACATTTTCTGGCTTGCGCAAATCATCTTGTTGTAAAAATCCGGTGCTTCCACAATGACACCGTTTTTATCGAAGTAATAACCCGCAATAAAGCCTATAGCCCCTTTTGTCAAAAAGTTTTCGCGCTCTTCTTCCGACAAGTATGCAGATTTAACATTGGAACCAATACCGGTACACATAATCGAAGCGTTCTCTGCGAGGGTCATCGTTTCTATAACAGAAGGGCGATTGATCAAGCTCCGGCATATTAGTTCGTTTTCTACGCGGAAAGGAGCCATTATGTAATAATGA
>CAXXSO010000013.1:0-199456 GCA_963676965.2 uncultured Cohaesibacter sp. | reverse complement strand
TTACTTGCAAAGATTCGCACTTTTTTTACATCCATATGTTTGGATGGGAAAAAGAAAAAGAGGCGCTGCATGTGGGCATTTGTCGGCAAGTCGATTCATCGGAAATTCTTGGCATTCATGTTTCTGACTCTGCTGGTCGTCAACGTGCCGCTGCTTTTCGTCTATGTTGGCGTCATGAAACGATCGCTGAACACTGAATTCGACAGCCGCAACAACGCGATCCTTACCACCAACGCTGCTTCACTGGCAAAACCCCTTTGGGATTTTGACTATGACAATCTGCCCAATTGGGCGGGAACGATTCTGCTGGAAGAAAACATTTGTCAGGTGCGGATCTATGATCACCACGAGAACTTGCTGACCAAGGCAGCATCTAAAGATCATATATACCTCAAGGATTCTGGAGATCTTTCGATACTCAGTGCACCCATCGAACGTCATGTCGATGGCAAGGATGTGGTTGTTGGACGACTCGAGTTGTATTTTGATCGAGACAGCATCGTTAGGACCGTCTGGTCCGTTCTGATGAAATCACTGCTGCTGCAGTCGATTTCTCTCGGTGCCATTTTGGCCGCGTCGTTGTTTTTCAACCGGCACTGGATCACCCGTCCAATCTTTCGGTTGATGGACGCCATCGCCGCCACACAGGAATCCGGTCGCAAACATCTGGTGGAATTTACCGAGGACGATGAAATTGCACGCCTCTCGGGCAGTTTCAACGAAATGCAGAACCAGCTGGAATCCGATAGCCAGCGCGTCAAGAGAGCCTATAAGCGCCTGACGGATTGGCACAACAATACTCCGGCCCTGCTCTATTCTCTCGATTCCTATGGCGTGATCCGCGCCGTGTCTGATTTCTGGCTGGCCGAAACCGGCTATGGGCAAGAGGAGGTAATTGGTCGGGAATTTCTGGAATTCATTCCTGAGGACCATCGGGCAAACTATCGCTCCAAACCCAGTCATATCGATCGCAAACCGGGCGAATTTGTTGAAGTGACCTGTGCCTTTCGCAAACACGATGGGACGATCATCGACATTCTGATCCGCGAAACCGTCGACAATGACAGCTTGACCGGCGCTCAATTGACCCTTGCTGTAATGACCGACATCACCAGCATGAAGCAGGCTCAGGAAACACTTCGCATTCTGGCGAAAACCGATAGCCTGACTGGGCTGCTGAACCGCGAGGGGGTGTCTGACATGATCCATCGTGGTGTCGAGGAGGCAAGGGCCGCAGGATCCCGGATGGGATTGCTGTTTCTCGACATGGACCGCTTCAAATGGGTCAATGACAATCTTGGCCATGGGACAGGGGATGAGTTGCTGCAAATGGTCTCCAACCGCATTACCGACCTGACGGGTGAGAATGAATTTGTTGGGCGGTTCGGTGGCGATGAGTTTGCGGTTGTCGTCATGGGTGACAATGCATCTGAGCGAGTGGTGGAATTGGCCGAGGCGATCCAGCGATCTCTGGGTGAAACCCACAATATTCACGGTCACGATTTCAAGGTTGCTGTCAGCATTGGTATCGCGATCTATCCTGATCATGCAAACAGTGCCAGCGAATTGATCAAGTCTGCCGACGTTGCCATGTATCACCGCAAAAACAGCGGCCGCAACGGTTACTCTCTCTATGATCAGCAACTTGGTGACTATGCAGGGCAGTTCCTGGAAACCGAGCAACTGATCACGCAGGCCTTGGCCAACGACTGGTTCGAGCTTTATCTCCAGCCGATCATCAACATTCAGGAGGATCGCATGACGGGCCTTGAGGCCCTGTTGCGGTTGAACCATCCTGAAAAGGGCCTGATACCACCTCAGGCGATCATCGAGACTGCAGAAAAGTCAACCCAGATCCTTGAGGTCGGAGAAAAGGTGATCGATCTGGCATTCGAACATCTGGCGACTTTCCAGTCCATCCCTCTGCTCAAGGACTGCTATTTGACGGTCAATCTATCGGCGGCACAATTTCTGCCAGGCTTGCCCGCCAAGCTGGCCTCGAAGCTGATGCAATATGGTTTGCCACCTGAAAAACTGGTGCTTGAAATCACCGAAACGGTCCTGATGCAGGAAATTGAACAACTCGACGAAATCTTTGATGCGATCAGTGCGCTTGGCTGCCGCTTTGCACTTGATGATTTTGGTACCGGCTATTCGTCCCTGAGCTATCTCAACGAGTTCCCTGTCAGCATTTTGAAGATTGATCGCTCCTTTGTGCGTATGATGGCTGATGCGGAAACCCATCCTGTGCGCGCTCAAAAAACCCGGACCTTGCTGCAAGGCATCGTCGCCATGACCCACGAGCTCAATCTCGACGTGGTCATTGAAGGGGTCGAAACCGAAGAAGATGCCGAGCGTGTGCTCGGTCTTTCTGCTGACATGGCGCAGGGATACTATTTTTCCAAACCGGTTCCGATCAGCCAGTTTATCGAGGATGCCCGGTGCGCGAAGGAAGCCTTGACCGGGTAGGGAGGAGGCCAGAATGGCCAATTGGAAACAAACAATGACCCCAATGCTGGTGGGTTTGTCTGTCGTGCTTGCCATGATGGGGTCTGCGCAGGCGGACAGTCCGGTTGATCGCCTGTCGATCATGACCGAAGATTATCCTCCCTTCAATTATGGCAATGGAGACCGTCTTGAAGGTATCTGCACCGAGATTATGGGTGAGATGCTCAGCCGGGCGGGCAGCAAATTAAGCGTCAAGGATATCCGTCTGTTTCCATGGACACGGGCTTACAAGCTGGTCTTGTCCGAAAAAAATCATGCACTCTTCTCAACCACGCGCACCCCGAGCCGTGAACGTCTGTTCAAATGGGTCGGCCCGTTCGTCCCAACGGTTGTCGGTGTCATTGCCAAGAAGGACAGAAAGCTAAAAATCGGGTCTTTGAGCGACCTTGTTGCCTTGCGCATTGGTGCCGTCAAAGACGATATAGGCCACTTGTTGCTGCAGGAAATCAATATGCCCGCCAGCCGGATCGAGCCGGTTTTGCTCAATGGTCAAAATTACAAAAAGCTGATTGCAGATCGGCTGGATGCGATTGCTTATGAAGCCAGCGTTACAATGTATCAGCTTCACGAGATGGGTGAGAAGACATCGGACTATGAAGTCGTCTATGAATTGCAGCGCAGTGAACTCTATTTGGTTCTCAGCACTGACACGTCTGATGAAATCGTGCGCATCCTGCAAGCCCAGCTCGATGCCATGAAGGAAGATGGCAGCCACGCAGCAATCCTGAAGAAATATGGCGTTGCCACCAAGTGAAGCGCGGGCCTGCAGCCGAGCAGGCCCTAATAATCCCGTTCGAAAAAGATCCCCGCCTTCGACTTGCCGGTCACATCGGCTTCACCGCGCGCCTTCAATTGGTTTGTGATTTCGAGATCGATGGTCACCTTGCCTGAATCACTGCTGGCGCCCTTCTCGACATTGATATAGGTGCGGTCATTGAGATAGCTTCCCACGCCGACGGTGGTTTCACCGGTTTTTGCGTCAGACTTCACGTCAATATTGTCGATGCCAGCCAGGTTGCGCAATCTGTCTACCAGACCGGGGCCGGAATTCGCGCCGCTCAGAGTAGCCACAGCATTGGCCAACTGAGCCAACTGGATTGGTGACAGGTTGCTGATATTATCATTGAAGAAAATCTGAGCCACGATTTCGTCCTGAGGCAAGCTCGGCGACGAGGAAAGAGAAATTTCCGGCGAAGACGCATAGCCGCCGACTCTCAAGGTATAGCTACCATCGGAATTGGCTGTCGTCGCACTGAAATTCAGCGCCGGATCAAGGCTACCCGCAAAGATCACCGCCCCGCTGCTAAAATCGAGGCGTCTGGACAGAAGATCCATCCGCCCGCGCTGGAGCGTGACCGAACCCACCGGATTGGGATTGTCGGTCGTGCCTGTGATCCTTATGGTGCCCCCAAGTTCCGCGTCGAGCCCCCGCCCGCGCACATAGATCCGCCTTGGGGACGAGATCAACAAATCGAGCCCAATGGAAGACCCTTGTGACGAACTGGTTTCTTCCTTCGGTTTGAAGATCTTGGCCTGTTCGGCTACCTTGCCGGTGGCGTTGACATGATCGACAGCAACCGGCGAAATGCTCCCAGGCAGGCTCTCGGGGATGGAGATTTCCGTGCTGGAGAGATTGATTGTTCCCTTCAGGACCGAAGACCCGGCAAGCGCGCCTTTCAGCGCCAGATCGGCATTGAAACGGGTCGCCAATATGTCTTCATGCTTGAAAGCCCCATCGCGCAGGGTCAATTTGATGTCAACCGGCAGACTTTTCTGCGGATCCAATCCGATGACCCCGGACAGGTTCAAGGCTCCGTCCTTGCCCAATCTGCCAGAGAAGCCATCAAGTGTCGCCTGTTGCCTCGCCAGAACAATCCGTCCGGCCAAATCGCGCACCACCACCCCTGAAGACAATTCGATAAGCCGCGCACCCTTGGTGCGGATCTGGCCCGAAATGTCCGGTGCGGTGGGTGATCCCTTGATTTTCGCCTCTATCTGGGCATTGCCATCAAGCCGGATGCCCGCATCCGCCAGCGCCTTTGCGGCAAGGCCAAAGGGCAACCCACCCTTAACGTCGAGATTCAACCTCTGCGGCTTCAAAGCCACCATTCCTGCAACGCTGAGATCGGCACCGCCGCCAGTGACCCGGTTTTTGGTTACAATAGTGCTGCCCTGAAACTTCCCTTCGCTCTGAATGCCAAGCGGCGGCGTGCCTGTATTGCGCATGGTCCGGGCACTGAGGCCCGAAACGGTCCCTGTCCAGAGCACCAAAGGATTGGTCGATGCACCTGAAACCTTGGCCTCCAGTGACAGGGAACCTGTGATTGCTTCTCCTGTTTTTGCCACCTTGTTGGCAATGGAGAGAGGCAGTTTGGCAAGGGACAGGGTTAGATCAAGTCTGTCACCGGCGCTGCCCGTCACGGTCGCGCGCCCGCCGTCAATCGACAGGGTGAGCGGTTTGAGAAAGCGCGCGCCGTTGCTAAGGTCAATTTGGGTGGCCTCGGCCAATCGCACCGCAATGCCTTTCCAGCTCGCCTGCAATCGGTCAAGCGCCAAGGACATCTGGCCATTTTGTTGCAATAGGGTGCCATCCATCAGCAATGGTTGACCGGAAAGCTTGGCCCGCGCCGTAAAGGGGAGGCGACCACCGGACCCGTCAATGTTGGCCTCAAGTCCGCGCAACACTTCTCCCCCAGCGGCCAACCGGTCAAGGCGGGCGGATAGTTTGGTGGCAGGTGTGCCAGCAGGGTCAAACAGGCTGCCATTCAGCTCAAGGCTAACCAGCCGCACCCCCGGCAGTCTGATGTCCGGGGCACGTGCGGCCAGAGTTAAGGCCTGTTTGCCGCCTTGATCCTTGAGATTGAGCGTGCCTGTGACACTGCCTTTCAAATCAGGCTGCAACACAAATGGGCCCAGTTTGTCGAGCGCAGCGACATTGACGCTCAACGCACCTGTGGCAATCCCCTGAGGCGAGATCGTCACCGCCCCGGAAATATCCGTCCCCGGTGCCTTGACGCTTACATCTTTTATCGAAATCACGCCCTTGTCGTCACTCGTTACATGCGAGCTGACTGACAGGGGAGCGTCATCATACCGCGCTGAGAGGGCAAGCGTCAGGGTCGGCGCCGCATCCGCTGTCAGCTCCAGGGCGAGATCCTTGACCGCCTTCCCGGCAATTGTCACATCCTGTCCCGAGAGCTCAAGGGAAACAGCGGGATCGACAGGCGTGCCGCTGGTGGAAAAGGTCGCCAGCAGACTTCCGGCCAATTGCGGATCGATGCGCTGAAGCCCGGTCACTTGCGCTTGTCCTTCGAGTGCCAGGGAGTCCTGTTCCACCATACCCTCAACATTGGCGGTGATGCTCCCCCCCTTCAACTGGCTTTGGCCAATCGACAGACTGCCATCGGCCAGCGTGACCGCTGCGGTCAGTTTGATCGGCCCCTCGAGCAAGCTGTCCGCCTGTGCTGTTCCGGTTTTCAACGAGGCAACCGTCAGCTCCGCCGTCAGGGCGCCCTTGCCAGCCTCCAAGTCAATATCCGAGCCAACCAAATCCGCCTTGGTGTTGAACACCACAATGGTGCCTTGGCTGATTCTGTTCGCGCTCAGCTGTGCCCGCAAGCGTGCTTGCGTCAGCGGACCCTGCATCCGCATGGCCAATCTGACGGGTTCCACAAGCACCGGTGCGCCATCGGGCATCTGGAAGGTAATCGCCAACCCTTCTTGCCCAAAGGCAAGCTGGGACGACAGGTCCAGCTCAGATTGTTCGAGATTCACCTTGCCCGAGGCACTCACATGGGCGAGGGCGGAGGAAAAGTCAAAAGTGGAAAGCTGGACGATTTGATCCTGCTCCTTGGCTTCCAGCGTCAATTGGCTTTTTCCAGCCACCAAAGGCACCAATTGGGCGGGAACGAAGGGCGCAAGATTGCCCGTCAGCGCCGCTTGCACTCGTTTTGTCTCAGTGGTCAGCTGTGCCGTCATGCCGCCTTTGACAATCTCGTCTCCGTCAAGCAACACTGACAGAGTGGAGCGCCAATCCTCCGCAGGGCCATCACCGCGCAAGGACAATTGCACCGCAGGCAGGTTGGCCATATCGAGCAGCCGTGCTGCCAATCCACCGCGGGGTTCATTCAGTTCCAGAGCGATATGGCGTTTATTCTCGGACGGCATAAATTCCCAGCTGGCCTTGACCGCACCATCGCTCTGGTCCCGATGTGCGAGCGTCAATGCACCGCTGACATGGAGCGGCAAATCCTCCATTGTCAAATGGCCGGACAAAGCCAGACTGGCGGGTTTGCCCAGCAATTTTTCGCTGATCACGATTTCTGATATGGCAATCTGTTCGATCCGGGCACGCAAAGCGGGAAGATCGGGGATCAGCGGCCCGTTCGAGGCGGGGGCTGGCTCAGAGGCTGCGTTGATCGGCGCGCGATGAATGACCAAACGACCCAGACTCAACTGATCTGAGGTCAGACGCACGGACAACAGATCCGACAGACTGTAGGTGAAGACAAAATCGGTCGCTTCCAACCACACACCCTCGCGGTCGGCAAGTTTCAGACCATCGATGCGAATGCCGCCAATCAGTTGATCAAGTCCGGTGATTTCGATCCGCTGATCTTCAGTACTGGCAAAGCGATTGATCAGATCTGTGCTGAGGGATCGTCCCGCCCCGGTGCCAAGCAAGCCTGCGAACGAGATCCCGATTAGCAGGATAAGGGCTGCAAGCGCGATCAGACCGCGCTTCAGCCAAGGTCGAACACTTTGCCAAGAGGATACAGCTTTCATTAAATCCCCGAATTGTCTTGAACTTTGTCATCAGACGGCGAGCGGCCCGTATGTCCGCGCACGTCTTACGCGCCTCTTGCAACAGGGCGGCAAGAGGCTGGGCGACGCATGGAAAGGACAGGCATCATCACTAGAAAGCCTGACCTAAGCCCAAATAAACACCATATTGTGGCTCGCCATCGATTTTCTTCAACGGTATAGCCACATCCAGCCGCAACGGCCCGACAGGGGTAAGGTAGCGGATCCCGGCTCCGACGCCGGTATAATAGTCGCCATCCTTGCCTGGCAAGGTTGAATTGAAGCTGCCACCCGTATCGACAAAGGCTGCAAGGCCAATCGTGTCAGTCACCCGCATGCGCGCTTCCGCTGAAACAAGGGCATAGGAGCGCCCACCGGATGGTTTGTTGGCTGCATCACGCGGGCCAGCTGCCTGGAAGGCATAGCCGCGGATCGAACCGCCACCGCCAGCATAGAAGCGGCGGTCGGCAGGTATGTCGCTTTTGTTCGCTCCGATGATCGAGCCGGCGGCAATCTTGCCTGCCAGCACAAAGCGTTTGGCCTCGTCCAGCGCATAATAGCCCGTTGCGGTCGCGCTGAATTTGAGGAAATTCACATCGTCGCTGGCGCTGATCGTGGGTTCTGCTTCCAGAAGCACCTGAAAGCCCTCGGTCGGGTCGAGCTTGTTGTCGCGATTGTCCCAACTCAACTCCATCGGCAAGGATGTCAGCAGGCTCGTCTGCGAGCTTGTGCTGTCCTTGACACGGGCATATTCCACATTGACACCAACGCGACCGGACAATTCATCGGAAAATTGCTGGCGAATGCCCACCTCGCCACTGATGGCGCGTTTGTGGAAGGCATCGGGATTTTCGATTTTGACGCTGAATTTGGAATCAAACGTGCTGGCCGGGCCGATTATGCCCGGCTTGGCAAACAGAATGGCCGCATTATAGTCATATTGGTCAATGTCATTCTGCCCGATCCGAGCGACACCTCCCTCAATGCGCAGACTTTCCGCATGGCCGAAAATGTTGCGATGGGTCCAGAATGCCTCAATGCCGATGCCTTCGGTGTTGCCCACGGTAACGCCAGCACCAAGGGTGCGCATTTTCCGTTCCTTGACGTCGATTAGCACAGGTACAGTGCCATCCGGGTCAACCTCATCGGCGGTCTTGACGATCACACTGTCAAACACTCCAAGCGAGCGCAGCCGTTTGGCCGTCGCCTTGATGGCTTGTGGTGTGTAAAGCTCTCCTTCAGGCACATCGGCCTGACGACGAATGAAGGCGGAGTCAACATTTTTCGCGCCGGTGACCTGAGCTGCTCCCAATCGAGCCTGAGATCCTGTCTCCACTTCCAGCGACACTTCCAGCAACTTGCGATCATGATCGGCTTCGAGTTGGCGGTGGCTGATTCGCGCATGTGGATAGCCCACACGCTGATAATGCGCGACGATGGCCTTTTCTGCCTCAAGCACCTGTTCAGACAGGGCAATCTTACCCTCGACAACACCATAGTCGGCAAGCGCAATCGGCGTGCCGTCGCTCAGGCTCGCCTTTGGCGCAGCAAAGCGGAATTTCGGGCCCTCCTGCACATGAATTTCCACTTGTGCCGGGCCTTTTTCCTTGAGGTTGGCATCAAGAGGCACATCCTCGTATGGCTGGCCATTGACCTTGATTTCAACAACGCCACCATAGCGACCCTGCTGATAGAGCGCCCCAACCAGCCTTTTCTGGTCTGTACGCGCCCGCACAAGCAATCCGGTCGTGCCTGAAACGGGCTGTTCCTGTTTGGTAATCAGGACAGAGACGTCTTTCAGGGCAGCCTTGCGGTCGCCTTCAATGCCGGACATGCTGGCCTTGTAGGAAACGGGATCGGGAATATCTTCGGCAATGGCGCTTTCGTCCTTCGAGCCGAAATTGAAGCCCAGAAATTCAAAGGCCTGGGCTGGGGTCGTGAGACAGCTGCCCGCCAGCAGCAAGGCGAGCGCCGATGCGGATAGCCGCATACGCACCGCCGTGAAAACACGGCAGCGGCGATCAAGCCGATTCTCATTTGGACCAAATGGCATACTCAATACACTCCAGCACCCAGCCCTGATATGTAATGCAAATTCCGCCCGTATGACAGTGCAGAATTGCTTAAATCCGTAGCGACCATGAAGAAGATCATGCATGGCAACCATGACAAGACTGAGTCATGGATATAGGCGTAACCCGTAGCCCGGACAAGTCAAGCTTAACAAACAAGCCTAAGCGTATCCTTAACAGATGTCTAACTTCTGCATTTTCCAGCGGGCGGCAAACGCAGTGAGTTTCAGCCTTTGCCTTTGCGTCAATCCAGACAATGATCAGATCAAGGCTGCGGTCATTCCGCTCACGCAGGCACTGATTTGGTCTCCACCTACAGCATCACCTGACCTTCGGCCGTGAAATGGGCGCCATATGGACCGGACCGTTCAAGAATTGCGCAATCAAGGGCTTTCTCCAGATTGCGGATCTGGGTATGAACAGCAGGGGCGGTCAGACCCAGTTCGGCTACCGCGCCGAAAATCGAACCCTGTGCGGTGACTTGTCAGAGCGCCCGCAACGGCTTCAAGGTCACTGCGTCGATCTTGCGCATTCGATTTTCTTTAATACGAGATAGAAATTTATGAATTTTTCTTTCGTTGAAACTGTGGGATGAAAGAATCAACCCGTCAAGTGGGAGTTTTAGGGAACATGTTGACGCCTCAACAGAAACCGGATCACAATATCGCAGCCGATGGCATTCCAGCCGAGCTGTTCGCAACCATCGACGCCCTGTGCGGCGCGGCGCGTGAGGTCTCCCGCATCATTGCCAAGGGGCCACTGGCGCAGGCGCTCGGATCCGAAGTCGGGGAAATCAACAGCGACGGTGATGGGCAGAAGGCGCTCGATGTCATCGCTGACAGGCTGTTCCGTGACAAGCTGAAGTCTGCCAATGTCCGCTGGTATGCGTCCGAAGAGCAGGAGGATATATTGCCGCTCGACCCGGATGGACAGGTGGCGATTGCCATCGATCCGCTCGACGGCTCGGGCAATATTGACGTCAATGTCTCCATCGGTACGATCTTCTCGCTGTTCGATGCCAAGGCCGACGCCGAGGCCAGCATCCTGCGTCCGGCGCGGGAGCAAATTGCCGCAGGCTATGTCATTTATGGTCCGCAGACGGGACTGATGATCACCTTTGGCATGGGCACCCATTTCTACATTCTTGATCCCGACACTGGCCGTTTCGCTTTGGTGCGCGAGCATGTGATGATTGACGAGGTCTCCTCGGAATATGCCATCAATGCCTCCAACTATCGCCACTGGTCCAAGCCCGTCCGCACCTATATCGACATCTGCATGGCTGGAGCCGAAGGCCCAAAGGGGCGCAATTTCAACATGCGCTGGATCGCCTCCTTGGTGGCCGAAACCCATCGCATCATGAGCCGGGGTGGGATTTTTCTCTATCCGTCCGACCAGCGCGACGGTTACAGCGCGGGGCGCTTGCGGATGGTTTATGAGGCAGCGCCAATTGCCTTTCTGGTCGAGCAAGCCGGTGGCCGGGCAACCGACAGCGTCAACGATATCCTGTCCCTGACCGCACCAAGGCTGCATGCGCGCACCGCCTATGTTTTCGGGTCTTCAAGCAATGTCGCCCGCGTCGCCGACTATCACGCCATGTCGGATGAAGAACTCAACCTCCTGTCGGGAGCGGTACCCAACAGGCGAAGATAACCTCGCCTTTCGGCCCCCTTTTGAAGGTGCGAAAGCGCCCCATATCCAACATCAGGCAGCAGCAAGACGGCAAATAGGGGGGCTGACCATGATAAAGGCGCTGATATTCGACGTGGACGGGATCCTCGCCGAGACCGAGGAGGCCCATCGCCGGGCCTTCAATGACACATTCGACTTTTTCCATCTCGATTGGTATTGGTCCCGGGAAACCTATCATAAATTACTGCGCATCACCGGCGGCAAGGAGCGGATGCGGGCCTATCAGAAAGCCCATCCCAATGGCCTGAGAACGTTGCAGGATCCGGAAATCCGTGCCATCTACAAGGCAAAGACGCGCCGCTATCGCGCGCTCTTGTCCGAGGGACTTTTGTCCTTGCGGGCCGGGGTGGAGGAGCTGATTTCCCATGCCGTCCAGCGCGGACTGCGGCTGGCCATTGCGACCACCGCAAAGCGGCCTCATGTGGAGGCGCTCTGCCGCTCTTGCTGGGGGCAAGCGGCGGACGAAATCTTCGAAGTCGTTGCAGCCTGCGAGGAAATGGGTCATAAGGGATCGGTATCCAACCTCTACCATCTGGCGCTTGATCGCCTTGGTCTTGCAGCGGAAGAATGCCTTGCCTTCGAGGGTAGCCAATCGGGCATCGCGTCCGCCAAGGCCGTCGGTCTGGCGGTCTACGCCTCTCCCAGCCTCTATTGCCGCGAAGATGATCTGAGCGCTGCCGACTGGGTCTGTGATCATCTCGAGCCGGATCACATTCTGGCCATCACGGCCAACCCGATGGCTGAGGGGATGAAGACCTGAATGAAGACCAAAAGATAAGGAAAGAAAGACCATGAAGGCTATCATTTTTGATCTCGACGGAACCTTGATCGACAGCGTTCCAGACCTTCATGGGGCAGCGGAAAAAATGTTGCTCGATCAGGGCAAGACGCCCCTGGATCTGCCGACCGTGCGGTCCTTTGTCGGCAATGGCGTTCACAATCTGGTGGAGCGGATCAGCCAAGCCACCGATCTGCCGCGCGATGAGGCGAGCCAGAAGGGCTTGGTCAAAGCCTTTCTCGACCATTACAATGCGTCGATCACTGGCCGCACGACCCTTTATCCGGGCGTGCGCGACTGCCTTGATGCGCTGGCTGAGGCGGGCATTCCGCTGGGCCTTTGCACAAACAAGCCCGAGGCCCAGACCCTGTTGATCCTCAAGGATCTCGACATGGCCCGTTACTTCACCAAGGTCATTGGAGGCGACACCTTGCCCCAGCGCAAGCCGGCTGCCGAGCCTTTGCTGACCACTCTGGCGGCATTGGGCGAGGGCAACTTGAGCGTCGATCAATGCCTCTATGTCGGCGACAGCGAAGTTGACGCGGAGACTGCACGTGTGGCCGGTGCCCCCTTTGCCCTTTATAGCGAGGGCTATCGCAAGACGCCGCTTGAAAGCCTGCCACACACCTTTTCCTTCTCCCATTTTGACGACCTACGGGCTTATATCCTCGGGTGAGTAAGGCGGAGCAGAAAAATCTGCCGCCTGAAACTATTTGATTTCCATGCGTAATTTGATGCTGTTGCGACACGCTCTCAACAGCATTTTTATTATGCATCAAAAATTCAACTTTACATTTATGAGATTTTAATTCAGGTTTTGCCGCGTGAGGCCATCTGCCGTTTGATCAGACAGAGCGCCGAAACGAGGGTCTTGGTCGGCCTGCGAGATTTTACCTCCCTGACAGGGCAGATGTCGGGGTCGACATTAAATTTGAAAAAGGGGAGAGGGCGACGTTATGAGAAAACGCGACCTTATAATGTATTCTGTTGCTGTGACAGTGGGGCTGACTTTCGGTGCTCAGGCATCTGAAAAGGGAGACGTTCTGGCAACCTACGCCAATATTGCAGAAGCAAAATATCAGGATAGCCTTGCAACTGCGAAAAAACTGCAGACCGCCGTCAACGCGCTGATCGCCGATCCGTCGGCAAACACCTTGCAGAAAGCCAAAGCCGCTTGGCTGGCCTCCCGCGTGCCTTACCAGCAGACCGAGGTCTATCGCTTCGGCAACGCCATCGTTGATGACTGGGAAGGCAAGGTCAATGCATGGCCACTGGATGAAGGCCTGATCGACTATGTTGACCCATCCTATGGCGGCCCAACCGACGAAAATGCCTATGCTGCGCTGAATGTCATTGCCAATCCGAAGTTCGAATTGTCCGGCAAGACAATCGATGCAACCGACATCACCCCTGAGCTGCTGGCAGACACCCTGCATGAAGCAGACGGTGTCGATGCCAACGTGGCAACCGGTTACCACGCGATTGAGTTTCTGCTCTGGGGTCAGGACACCAACGGCCATGCCCATGGCGCCGGTGAGCGGCCCTGGACCGACTATGCCAAGGGAGATGCCTGCACCAACGGTCATTGTGATCGCCGCGCGGCCTATCTGAAAGCTGCGACCGATCTCTTGGTCTCCGATCTTGGCTGGATGACCGCCCAGTGGGCACCGGAAGGGGCCGCGCGCAAAGCCCTCAGCGAAGATGAAAATGCGGGCGTCATCACCATTCTCACCGGCATGGGCTCCCTGTCCTATGGCGAGCAGGCCGGAGAGCGCATGCGCCTTGGCCTGATGCTGAATGATCCCGAAGAAGAGCATGATTGCTTCTCCGACAACACCCACAACAGCCACTATTATGACGGTCTGGGCATCCAGAATGTCTATCTTGGCGAATATGTCCGTGTTGATGGAACCGTCGTCAAGGGCGCATCCCTGTCGACTCTGGTTGCAAAGTCTGACAAGGGTCTGGACGCTGAGCTGCGTGGTAAACTGGCGACAACCATGATGAAGCTTGGCCGGATCAAAACCGCAGCCGAGGCAGGGTTTAGCTACGATTCCATGCTGGAGCGCGGCAATAAGGGCGGCGAGGAACTGATTATGGGTGGCGTCAATGCGCTGGTTGATCAGACCAAGAGCATCGAGCGCGTTGTCACTGCCTTGCAGCTCGATAAGGTTGACTTTGAAGGCTCCGACAGCCTTGACAACCCAACCAAGGTTTTTGAATAGAACCTGATACGGGATGCGGCTCTTCACCGGCCGCATCTTTTCTCTTTCGGCTGATCTCCCCCATGACCCGATTTTTGATCCTTGCCGCCGCAATCTGCCTTGCAGAGACAGCGTTGGCCGATCCGATTACCCCAGTTGATCGAATGCCACCAACCATCTACGGCACCATTGCGGACGATCCTCATCTGATGGTCGTGCCCCGGACCCAAGCCGAGCGTGCGCGGATCAAGGCTGCCACCGCATATCCCGGTGATTTTACCAAATCCCAGACATTCGAAGAAAAGTCCGCAGGCGCTGCCACAGTCCCAAGGCGCCCCGATAAGCACGCCTTTGCGCAGCCTTCTGCCAATATGGCCTTTGACAAAACCCTCGATTTTGAGCTTGGCAACAGCCTGTTCGAGAAATTGTGGGTCTCTTCTCCCTCCTCCACCAAGGCGTCAGACGGTCTTGGCCCGCTTTATAACGCCCGCTCCTGTGCCCGCTGTCATGTCAATGATGGCCGAGGCCACCCGCCAGAGGACAGCGACGATAGCGCGGTCTCGATGCTGCTGCGCGTCTCGGTGCCGGCCGCATCCCATCCTCTGCAAGATCAAATTCCCGGCTACCATGCCTATGCGCCCGAGCCGACCTATGGGGTCCAGTTGCAGGATTTTGGGGCTGTGGGTCATGGGGCGGAATATCAGCTCAAGGTGCAGTATGAGGACAAGCCGGTTGCACTGAATGGCGGTGAGACGATCACCCTGCGCGCGCCAACCTACCAAACGACGGCGCTTGGCTATGGACCGCTCGACAAGGATGCCATGCTGAGCCCGCGTGTTGCTCCGCCAATGATCGGGCTGGGCCTGCTCGAAGCCATCCCCGCCGCCGACATTCTGGCCATGGCCGACCCGAACGATGCGGATGGCGATGGTATTTCGGGTCGCCCGAATGTCGTCTGGTCGTTGGAATATGACCGCCCGATGCTGGGGCGCTTTGGCCTCAAGGCAGGCATGCCCACCGTCCGCCAGCAGGCCGCCAACGCCTTTAGTGGTGACATTGGTATTTCAACGCCTCTTTATCAAAATCCCTGGGGGGATTGCACCAAGGCACAGAGCCGGTGCCGCGTCGCGCCCCATGGTGATCGTGACAGCCGTGTCTTTGAAGTGGATGACACGGGTCTGGACCTTGTCACCCTTTATAGCCGCAATCTGGCCGTGCCATCGCGCAGGGATGTTGATGACCCTGAGGTGCTGAAAGGCAAACAACTCTTCTATCAGACCGGCTGTGTGGCCTGTCATCACCCGGCTTTCGTCACCCATCGCTTGCAGGACCGCACCGAGCAATCCTTCCAGCTGATCTGGCCCTATAGCGACCTTTTGCTCCACGATATGGGTGAGGGATTGGCCGACAATCGCCCCGAAGCGGTGGCCAATGGGCGCGAATGGCGTACACCTCCGCTCTGGGGGGTGGGCTTGAGCGAACAGGTGACCGGCAAGGCGACCTATTTGCATGATGGCCGCGCCCGATCCTTGCTTGAGGCGGTGATATGGCATGGGGGCGAAGCCCAACGCCAGAGGGATTCTGTCATCGCCATGGAACCGTCGCAGAGACAGGCTCTGATCCAATTTTTGAAAAGTCTGTAATATGACAGACATGCCAATAGCTGATAGATAACAGACACGCTACAATGAGGGAATCTTGCATTCCCGCCCAATGATCGACTGACAGTCTGGGTACGTTTTCGCTGGACTGGGACTGGATGGTAAAATGCTGAAATACTGCCTCGCCCTTTGCACCCTGCTGATGGTTGCAAATCCCGCCTTTGCTGACAGCCCGGCAGAGGATGTGGATCTTGAGGGGATCGTACAGGCTCATATCCTTCCCCGTTACGAAGCGCTGGTTGAAAGCGCCCAGATGTTGGAACAGGTCGCCCAGACCGCTTGTGGCACCAATCAGCACGATCTCCAAGAGGCCTACAACTCCGCCTTTGACGCATGGATTGCTGTCAGCCATTTGCGCTTTGGACCTTCGGAAAAGGAAGACCGTGCCTTCGCGCTGGCTTTCTGGCCCGACAGCAAGGGCTTCACCCCCAAAACCCTGCACAAGCTTTTGAAGGGCGACGATCCGGCACTGGCCGATCTTGAGGAATTCCGCCATGTCTCGATCGCCGGCAGAGGATTCTTTGCCCTTGATTTCCTGCTCTATGACAAGAGCTTTGTTGAGAAGCCAGCCAAGCATTATTGCGATCTCGTCAAGCTGATCACCGCCGATATCACGGTGAATGCCAAAGCCATTCTTGACGAATGGCAGGCGGACTATGGCGCGCTTTTGAGCGCGCCGGGCAACGACACCTATCGCACCAAGGCCGAAGCGGTGCAGCAACTCTATACCGCTCTTAAAACCGGCCTTGAATTCACCGCAGAGACCCGCATCGGTCGCCCCATGGGCACCTTCAAAAAGCCCCGTCCGCGCCGTGCCGAGGCATGGCGCTCCGCGCGCGCGCTGCGCAATGTCGAGGTCTCGCTTGAAAGCACCCGTGAGCTGGCCATGATGCTCTCCGATGGAGATGCCGATATCGATGATCGCTTTGCCAATGCGCTGAAGCTGGCCGAAGCGCTCGACGATCCGACCTTCTCGACCGTGGCCACGATTCAAGGCCGTATCCGGGTGGAAGTCCTGCAAGGGGCAATCACCCAGATACTTGACTTTCTTGATGTCTATCTCGCAGAAAAGCTCGGTATCGGAGCTGGCTTCAACTCACTGGATGGAGACTGATGACATGACCAACCGCCGCACCTTCATGGCTGCTATGGCAGCCTTGGGCCTGTGCCCGACGCTGACATGGGCCCATGTCGGCGCGACGTCCTATGTCTCTGCCGCCAGAAAGCAAAATGGTGCATATGCCTTGTTCGGCCTCAACGATGAAGGGGACATTTCCTTTGAAGTCCCTCTGCCAGATCGTGGTCATGCGGCAGCGGCCCATCCCAGCCAACCGGAAATTGTCAGTTTTGCCCGCCGTCCGGGCCGGTTCGCTCTGGTGGTCGATTGCGCCGAAGGCTTGATCCGTCAGGTGCTCGAACCACCAAAAGGGCGGCATTTCTATGGTCATGGCACCTACAGCAAGGATGGCAGATATCTCTTCACCAGCGAAAATGACTTCGAAAATTCGATCGGCATGATCGGGGTCTGGATCGCTGATCGTTGGTATGAACGCATCGGCGAATTCCCCTCCAACGGCATCGGCCCGCACGATGTGAAGCTGATGCCTGATGGCAAACATCTCGTTGTTGCCAATGGCGGCATCGAGACCCATCCCGATAGCGGGCGACAAAAGCTCAACATTCCGGTGATGGAACCCAACCTCACCTACCTGACCTTGGAGGGTGAGGTGACCGAACAGCTGACCCTGCCGCACAAGATGCACAAGAACTCCATCCGTCATCTTGGCGTCGGCTCGGACGGTCTGGTGGCTTTTGGCATGCAATGGCAAGGGGATGTCCATAGCAGCCCTGCGCTGATCGGGTTGCACAAGCGTGGGCAGAAAGCACGCCTCATGGAAGTGCCAGATCACCTCCACCAGCGCCTCAAGGGCTATGTTGGCAGCATTGCCTATTCTCCTGCAATGAATCTGATCGCGGCTTCCTCACCGCGTGGTGGCTTGCTGCTTTTGATGAATGCCAAGACCGGTCATCTTGTTGACGCCATCGAGGAATCCGATGTCTGTGGGATTGCCTTCAAAGGCAAGGATCTTATCCGCTCGGCAGGCAGTGGAGAAATCAGTATAAGCAAAGGCGCCACCATGCTCCACCACCAGAGCTTCAGCTACCAATGGGACAATCATCTGGTCCCACTTGTGTGACAGAAACGGCCTGATTGGGCCTGATCAGGCCTCTTCAGCCAGCGGTCTGGTCGGGAAATAGACACGGATCAGACTGCCGCCGACTGCCACGTCGGGCTTCAGGCTCACCCGCCCGTCAAACAGGGCTGCAATTTCCTTGATGATCGCCAGTCCAAGCCCTGTCCCCTTGGCGCTGTGGGATTTGGTCGAAAAGCGTGTCGCATTGGCCAGCGCATCTTCAGGCAAGCCGGGCCCGTTATCCTGCACTTCAAGACAGGCCCATCGCATTGCATCAATGATCTCGGGATTATCAGCATGGGTGGTGTCCGTCCGCAAGGCTTCAGCCGCCATATCCTTGCCTGCGACCTCGGTCACCCGCACGGTGATCTCATCGCCGCCAATGGCATGTTTGATGGCATTGTCGATGAGATTTTTCAGCAACTCCCCAATCAACACCGGATCACCGACGCAGATCAGGTGATCCTCACCCTCATAGCCAAGGTCAAAGCCTGCCGAACTGGCTGTCGGGACGAAAGACATGGTGATTTGCTGCGCCGCATTGGCCAGATCAACCCGCGCCTTGCGCAACTCTTGTGACGCTTTTTCGTCGACCCGCGCCAGCACCATCATCTGCGAAATCATCCGCTCCGCGTCACCAACTGCCAGATTGCAGGCATCAAGCGCGTCATGCATGTCCTCAACGGTCTTGGCTCGCTTTGCAACCGTGATTTGGGTGCGAATGATGGTCAGCGGGGTCCGGATCTGATGGCTGGCATTGCCGGTAAAATGCTTGAGAGCCGCAATCGCACCTGACAGCCCGGCCATGAAGGCGTTAATGTGCTGGACAAGGCCATTCACTTCCTGAGGCACGGTATGCTCGATCGGTCGCAAGTCATCATGACTGCGGCGCCCGATGGCTTGTTCCAGTTTTGCCAATGGTTTCAGGCCCCATGTGACGGCGAACCAGACGATAATCCCCGCCGACAGAATCAGGATCAGAAGGCGGATGGCGCTTCTGAGCAGAATCTCATTGGTCAGCCGCGCCCGCGCCACCGTGGTTTCTGCCACGCTGACCCGAAAGGGGATCGATTTGAGCCCCGACGAGGCGGCGGAATGATGTACCGCGATGCGGATGTCATCCAGCCGGAAACGGGAATCGTAGAATTTCATCGGTCGCAGCGGCGGCACTTTGCTCGGGCTGTCAGGCACCGGCAATTTGCGATAACCGGTGACAAAGCGATTGTCCGGTCCATCAATGCGATAGAAAACCCGGTCCTGCGCAGCGGATGTCAGCATGTCGAGCGCCACATAGGGAATATCGACATCGAGCTCGCCGTTGCCATTGACAAAAACGCGCTCGGCAATCGCCATAACGGAACCGGCCAGAACCCGGTCGGCAGCATCATTGGCAGTTTGGCGGGCGCTGAAATAACTGTCGAGCAACGACAGCAGTGCAATCAGCCCCAAGGGCGTCAACAGCCACAAAAGCAGACGGGTACGCAGAGAATAGGGCGCGCTTGAAGGGGCTGCCTTCATGCTTCACCATCCTGCTGCTTGAGATAATAACCAAGCCCGCGGGCGGTGTTGATCTTCACCCCTTGAGGCGCGAGACGCTTGCGCAGGCGAGAAATATATTGCTCAACCGCATTTTCGCTCAGTTCGTCCTTGAAGCTGGAAAGGGATTCAAGGATCTGGATCTTTGACAGAACCCGGCCATTGGCCAGCATCAGGGCTTCCAACACGTTGAATTCCCGTGCCGGTATCTCGATCGGAGCGCCATCGGCAAAAAGGGTTCGGCTTGTCATGTCAAGGCTGATCGGCCCGAAGTCGAGCTTGGCGGCCATGGCCCCGGACCGCCGCCTCAGCAAGGCTCTGATACGAGCTTCCAGCTCAGGAATTTCGAACGGTTTGGTAAGATAATCATCCGCGCCCAGATCAAGGCCTCGAATCCGGTCTTCCAGGCCATCGCGGGCTGTCAGGATCAGGACTGGCGTGTCATTCTTGCGCGCTCGCATGGTTTTGAGCACTTCGAAGCCGTCCATTTCAGGCAGATTGAGGTCGAGCAGTGCAAGATCATAGCTCTGGGCGGTCAACACCGCATCCGCATCGCTGCCACTGTGAACGCAATCAACGGCATAGCCATGTCCGGCAAGGATCTTGACGAGACCCTGAGACAGGGCCGTATTGTCTTCGATTACCAAAATACGCATGACACCTCCCGCTTGGCCTTATGTCCTCGTCATAAGATATCCCAACGCTGATGCCTAGCACATTTTGCGTATCGTTGCCTCCCTTTGCACCTCTGTCTCATCCTTATAGACAAGGTGAGTGGAGCGTTCCGCAGAAGGATAAGTCGCAAGCACACATATCGCTTAGGGTCTTTGCATAGGATCTTTGGAACAGCTGCGTCATTGCACGGTTGATTGTGTGGAACTGACGCGATACCTGTAGAAACATGCCTTTGCTGCCAATCCCGGCTTAGAGACGGTCCAGAAGATCAAGCGGGTGAGGCAAGCGGAAGACTGTTTGGGGAGGAATGAGACGTCATGATGCCATCTGTCCGAAACAGGGGAAGGCAAAGCCGGGCTTGTTGGCTACCCCGGTATGCTTTTTCGCCCTTCGTTGCTGTATTGATTGTCGGTTGGATGACGACCTGTCAGTCCGCATTGGCGGACGGCAGATTGTTTCCCGCCCTCGATCAGGCCAACCAGACCGGCACCCTGACGGTCTATTCATCCCTCGATACCAATCTCTCCATGCCTTTGATTGAAGCGTTTCGCGCGGACAATCCTGATGTCGCCATTTCCTATGTCGAAATGCTGACACAGGATGTCTATGAACGGGTGACGACGGAAAGTGACCGATCCGGCGCCACGGCCGATCTGACCATTTCCTCTGCCATGGATTTGCAGATCAAGCTCGCCAATGATGGCTATGCCCAACCGGTGATAGTGCCGGAAAAAAGCCTCTGGCCAAACTGGGCCAGTTGGCGCGACACCGCCTTTGCCCTGACCTTTGAGCCTGCCGTCATCGTCTATCACAAACCAACCTTTGCCAAGACGCCGCCGCCCCATTCTCGCGCAGAGCTGACCAAATTGCTGCGGCAAGAAAGTGACACCTATTTTGGCCGGGTCGCCACCTATGACATCGAACGGGCCGGCGTGGGGTACATGTTTCTTGCCATGGACGAAAAGCATGATCGCAATATTTGGGATCTGGTCAGCGCCATGGGCAGCGCCGGGGTCAAGCTCTATTCCTATTCGTCCGCCATCCTGCAACGGGTGTCTGAGGGCCAATTTGCGCTCGGTTACAACATTCTAGGCTCTTATGCCAACAAATGGCAGGACACCCATCCCGAACTGGGCATCATCCTGCCCACGGATTATACGCTGGTCATGTCACGCATCGCCTTGGTGCCCCGCGCCGCCCGCGAGCCGGAATTGGGCAAACGCTTCCTGACCTTCCTGATGAGCGAGAAAGGTCAGGACATCATGTCAAGGAAAGTCCGCCTGCCAGCGCTGCATCCCGGGGTCAATGGCAAAAACACGTTCGCCGAAATGTCAAAAATTCACGGTAGGCGCCTTCGGCCCATCGCTGTTCGCCCCAGCCTGATGGTCTATCTCGATCAGGTCAAACGCGCCCGCATCGTTGAGAAATGGAACAAGGCACTGAAATCGCAATAAGAGGCCTCTGCGCGCCCAAGACGGATTGTGTGGTTTCATCCTCCTTAGTGCCAAATTTTTGCGTGTAACCACTTGACATCGCTGGGAATAGGCGTATCGAGTGGGATCGATTTCTCAATCGGCTGACCCCACCCTTGCGGACTATTGGTGTGGTTGTCGCCTTGCCCCGACAGCGTCGCTTTGCGGCCCTCATCGTGGGAACAAAGAACCAGTCAGTCCTCTTTGCCTTGAGCCTCGTCCTGACCACGCCACGGAGACCACCAGATGCTTCTCTTCAATCTGGATGGAAACATGATCAAGCAAACAAGCCTTACCCTTGGCCTTGGGGCTTTGGGCGGCTTTTTCGCGTCTCTGGCAGGCTTTCCTGCTCCTTTTCTGACCGGGTCTGCCATCCTTGTTACCATTGCCTGCCTATCCGGTCTGGTGCTCGACCCGCCCCAATTGCTGCGCAATATCTGCTTCACCCTCATCGGTCTGTCGATGGGATCCGGCGTGACGCCCGACGTGGTTGAAACCATCCGCCTCTGGCCACTGGCCTCCGTCATTCTGGGTGTGTCCCTGTTGGCCACCTTCTTTGGCTGTCGGCTGATGCTCAATCGCCTCTGGGGCTTTGATGTCCGCTCGGCGACCCTTGCCTCATCGCCCGGCCATCTGAGCTTCATTCTCGGTCTTTCCAGTCAGAAGAATGTTGATATTCCATCGATTTCGATCATCCAGTCGATCCGGGTGATGGCCTTGACCGTGGTCGTACCGTTCGCTGTCATGATGCTGGGGCTGGGACATATTGGCAGCGCGGCCCCGCGTCCGATTATGCCTTTGCTGCCGCTTCTGGCTCTGATGCCTGCTGGCGCTATCATCGGGCTGGGTTTGTTGCGGATCAATTTTCCCGCCGCCTTCCTGTTAGGTGGCATGATTGCCTCCACAAGCGTTCATGTCAGTGGCGTGGTTGAAGGGCAATTGCCCCCTTGGCTGACCATGGGGGCCTTTGCGGTGATGGGCGCAATCATCGGCTCGCGTTTTTCCAATGTCACGCTTGAACAAATGCGGCGCGCGGCAGGCGCAGGCCTTGCCGCCATGGCTGTTGCCTCCTTCATGGCTGTGTCAATGGGCGCGTTGACCGCCTGGTTGCTCGATATGCCCTTGGTACAATTGTTGATCGCCTTTGCGCCGGGTGGTTTGGAAGCCATGGCCGCGATGGCTGTCATCATGGATGTCGACACCACTTTTGTGGCCGCCCAGCATGTCTTCCGGTTGCTGATGTTGACCTTTCTCGCGCCTGCCGTGCTGATCTGGGAGGACAAGGTGCGTCCGGATCAAGATGGGGCCGGAAGATAGACAATGCCATGCAAAAGCAGCAGAGCTGATAAAGCAAACTGCCGTAACTCCAGTCCGCCCAACGATGTTATTCTGTCGCTGTAAGGCAAGCTTCCTGGAAGGATCCAGGCCGGTTGATTTATGAATTGACTTGCGACACCCACGCTTGACAGCGAAAAGCCCCGACACGGTTTCGTGACGGGGCTTTCTTTTTGCCCTCAAATCATCATGAACCCAAGGGAGATTTCCCCTTGTGATGGCCCGACCGGAGGATGTCGGATTACGGGTATGAATCGCTTGGTTGTGGGTATGGGTGATGAAATTGTTCCCTTGTGCGATGGCACTCCAATTCCTGCGATTGCGAAAAGTTCGTCACAAGTTTCGCCATAAATTGCATATATATATCAATGTCTTGAATTTTTATTTTTAACTACTAAAATTTTAGTTTGACATTTTTCGCGCTCTGATCAGAGAATGGCGGCACCAGTTTTGACGACTGGCCAACTTACTTTGGGAGGAGTAAAGAATGCGGAATATTCTGCTATCGGCGGTGGCCCTTTCTGCCATGATCGCCACATCCTCTGCCGTACAGGCAGACAGCGCTGCAGCCAAGAAATGGATCGATTCCGAATTCCAGCCATCCGTTCTGACAAAACAAGAACAGATGCAGGAAATGGACTGGTTCATCAAAGCAGCCGAGCCATTCAAGGGCATGGAAATCAACGTCCTGTCCGAAGGCATCCCGACCCATTCCTACGAGTCGGAAGTCCTGACCAAGGCCTTTGAGGAAATCACCGGCATCAAGGTCAACCACCAGATCCTCGGCGAGGGTGAAGTGGTGCAGGCCGTTCAGACCCAGATGCAGACCAAACGCAATCTGTATGACGCCTATGTCAACGATTCCGATCTGATCGGTACCCATTCCCGCCTGCAGTTGGCCTACAACCTGACCAAATTTATGCAAGGCGATGCCAAGGATGTGACCAATCCGGGTCTCGATCTGGCGGATTTCATGGGCACCCAGTTTACCACTGGCCCGGATGGGGATCTCTATCAGCTGCCAGATCAGCAATTCGCCAACCTCTACTGGTTCCGCAAGGACTGGTTCGACAATCCCGACATCAAGGCCAAATTCAAGGCGAAATACGGCTATGAGCTGGGCGTGCCGGTCAACTGGTCCGCATATGAAGATATTGCTGAATTCTTCTCCAACGATGTCAAGGAAGTCGACGGCGTCCAGATCTATGGTCACATGGATTATGGCAAGCGCGCCCCTGACCTTGGCTGGCGCATGACCGATGCGTGGTTGTCGATGGCTGGTGCCGGCTCCAAGGGTGAGCCAAACGGCGTGCCGATCGATGAATGGGGCATCCGCATGGAAAAAGGCTCCTGCAATCCCGCTGGCGCTTCTGTCACCCGTGGTGGGGCTGCCAATGGTCCGGCGGCTGTCTATGCCATCCGCAAATGGGACGAATGGCTCCGCAAATATGCCCCTCCGGGCGCAGCCTCCTATGACTTCTACCAGTCGCTGCCAGCGCTCAGCCAGGGCAACGTTGCCCAGCAGATCTTCTGGTACACCGCCTTCACCGCCGACATGGTAAAGCCAAAGTCTGAAGGCAACAACACCGTGGATGACGCAGGCAACCCATTGTGGCGCATGGCTCCGTCGCCGCATGGCCCTTATTGGGAAAAAGGCCAGAAGGTTGGCTATCAGGATGTGGGGTCTTGGACGATCCTCAAATCCACCCCGCTGGATCGCGCCAAAGCCGCTTGGCTCTATGCCCAGTTCGTGGTCTCCAAGACTGTGGACGTCAAGAAGTCCCATGTTGGCCTGACCTTCATTCGCGACAGCTCGGTCAATCATGAGAGCTTCTCCGAACGGTCTCAGAAACTTGGCGGTCTGGTAGAATTCTACCGTTCGCCGGATCGTACTGCATGGTCGCCAACCGGCATCAACGTGCCTGACTATCCAAAACTGGCCCAACTGTGGTGGCAGAATATCGGTGACGTAAACTCCGGTGCCTTCACCCCTCAGGAAGCCATGGATCGTCTGGCCGGTGAAATGGATCAGGTCATGGCCCGCATGCAAGTCGCTGACGAACGCGCCAATGTCTATGGTGGATGTGGTCCGCGCCTGAATGAAGAGAAAGACGCCAATTGGTGGTTCCAGAATGGCGGCGCCAAGCCGAAACTGGACAATGAGAAGCCGCAGGGCGAGACCGTCAATTATGACGATCTGGTCGCTCGGTGGAACGCCAACTGACCCGACCAAACCGACCGACCGGGGGCTCCCCGGTCGGCCTTCGGTGAGATCTCGTCTCATCCTTATCCTCCGCCCTGCCCAAAACCGGCTGTCAGCCTTGCGCGCGACTGACCGATCAGGACAGGTGCATCCGAAAAAGCCCCGCATAAGGGGCGCGGATAACAGCAAGTCGGACCAGTAGTAGGGCAGCAAGTCAGGTCGGCTGAGACCGACCGGGGTGATTTCAAACATGACGCTAGAACTCAAAGGCATCACCAAGCAGGTTGATGGACGCCTCCATATCAAGGAGACCTCGCTGCGCCTGGAGCCGGGACACTTCAATGTTCTGCTTGGCGAAACCGGAGCGGGCAAAACCTCGCTCATCAAGCTGATGGCGGGGCTGGATCGCTGCGCCTCGGGTACCATTGAAATGGACGGGGTGGATGTCACCAAACAGACCACCCAGCAGCGGACCATTTCGCTGGTCCACCAGTTCTTCGTCAATTATCCGCATATGAGCGTGTTCGAAAATATTGCCTCGCCACTGAAGGTGGCAGGCATGGCCAAGTCGGAAATTGCGGGCCGTGTCGAAGAAGCCGCCGATTTGCTGCAGTTGCGCCCCATGCTTCATCGCCGCCCGCATGAATTGTCCGGTGGCCAGCAGCAGCGCACGGCGCTTGCCCGCGCCATTGCCAAGGAGAGCAAGGCCGTTTTTCTCGATGAACCTCTGGCCAACCTCGACTACAAGCTGCGTGAAGAACTGCGCGCCCAACTGCCCGAGCTGTTTGCCGGGCGCGGGGCCGTGGTGGTCTATGCCACGTCTGAGCCGGAAGAGGCTCTGTTGCTGGGCGGCTATACCGCCCTGATGGAAGATGGTCGCGTCACCCAGTTCGGCAAAACCGCCGATGTCTATCGTGATCCCCATGATTTGGTCTCTGCCGATGTCTTTTCCGATCCGCCGATCAACGCCGCGCGGATCACCAAAAAGGGCCGTGAAATCCGCCTCAACGGCCAAGTCAAATGGCAGGCCTCCGGAGCCTCTGCCGATCTGGCTGACGGAGACTATGAAATCGCCATTCGTCCGCATCATGTCAGCCCGGTGCGCCGCGGTGACCAACATGTTGCCATGACCGGAACCGTGCTGGTGACCGAGCTGAGCGGCTCGGAATCAAGCGCCCATTTCCGTATGGGGGACCGCTCTTGGGTGTCGCTGGCTCATGGGGTCCATCCTTATAAGGTCGGGGATGATCATGTCTTCTACATGGATCCGGCGGACTGCTTCTATTTCCACCCGGACGGACAAAGGGCGCGCTGATGCCGCTTGTCCGCTGATCCATTGGGGAGCGGGTATCCCGGTTGCAACCAGTCTTCGCATTTTCAGCATCGCCCCGGTGGGCAGCACCACCAAGGGTCCCAAAAGCCAACAAAGGCCACCCATCGCGGCAGATGCGCTTGAAGGAACAGCACTCATGGCAAAGATCACGCTTTCAGGTTTGCGGCATTCCTATTATCCGAACCCGACCGGTCCGGATGATTATGCCCTCAAGCAGTTGGATATTTCCTGGCAGAATGGTGGCGCCTACGCCCTGTTGGGGCCATCCGGTTGCGGCAAGTCGACCTTGCTCAACATCATTTCCGGTCTTCTTGTCCCCTCGGAAGGCAAGATCCTGTTTGACGAACAGGACGTAACCACACTCAAGCCCGCCGACCGCAACATCGCGCAGGTCTTCCAGTTCCCGGTCATTTACGACACGATGAGTGTCTATGACAATCTTGCCTTTCCCTTGCGCAATCGCGGGGTGGATGAGGCCACGGTCAAGAGCCGGGTGATGTCCATTGCCACCATGCTCGAAGTCACCGACATGCTCAAGGTCAAGGCGGCGGGCCTGTCACCGGACAACAAGCAGAAAATCTCCATGGGGCGCGGCTTGGTGCGAGAGGACATCAATGTGGTGATGTTCGACGAGCCACTGACCGTCATCGATCCGCATCTCAAATGGAAATTGAGATCCAAATTGAAGGAACTGCATCAGGAGCTGCGCGCGACCATGATCTATGTGACCCATGATCAGACCGAGGCGTTGACCTTTGCCGATCAGGTGGTGGTGATGCAGGAAGGTGAGGTGGTCCAGATCGGTACGCCGGTCGAATTGTTCGAACGCCCAACCCACACCTTTGTCGGCCATTTCATTGGCTCGCCGGGGATGAATATTCTGCCCTGCGAGGTGAAGGGGGATGCAGCCCTGTTCCATGGCACACCCGTCGCGCTCGAAGGGGATATCACCGGCGGCACAACCAATACTTCTGGTGGCGATACTGGCGGCAAAACCGAAATCGGGGTCCGGCCGGAACATATCACCTTTGCGGAAACAGGGCTTGCTGCCCGCGTCCGCAAGGTCGCCGATGTCGGCCGCCACAATGTGGTGGAAGCCATGGTTGGCGAGACTTCCATTTCCGTCATCACCGAACAGCAGCCCCCCAATCCGGGCGAAGAGGTGCATCTGGCGCTCGACGCAAACCGCACCCGACTTTATCGGGATGGCTGGATCGCCACCACCCGCCAAGGCGCATGACCCAAGGAGTACGACCATGAAAAGCGTCAATCAAAAAGCCTGGTTCTTTGTCCTGCCGGTTCTTGTTCTGGTGGCCTTCAACGCCCTCATTCCAATGATGACCGTGGTCAACTATTCGGTGCAGGAAACCTTTGGCGACAATCTGTTTTTCTGGCAGGGACTGGACTGGTTCCAGCAGATCCTGCGGTCAGAGCGCTTTCACAATGCCCTTGGCAGGCAGTTTCTGTTCACCGCCCTCATCCTGGTGATTGAAGTGCCACTGGGCATCGCCATTGCCCTGTCGATGCCGAAAAAGGGCTTCTGGGTGCCCGTCTGTCTCGTCACCATGGCCTTGCCAATGCTGATCCCGTGGAACGTGGTCGGTGCGATGTGGAACATCTTCACCCTGCCGGATATCGGTCTGCTGGGTTACTTCATGAACCATACGTTGGGCATTGACTATAACATGACCCAAAGCCCCTTTGCCGCTTGGGTGACGATCATCGTCATGGATGTCTGGCACTGGACATCGCTTGTAGTGCTGCTCTCTTATGCGGGGCTGGTGTCGATCCCGGATGCCTTCTATCAGGCCGCCGAAGTCGATGGCGCCTCCCGCTGGGCGGTCTTTCGCTATATCCAACTGCCAAAAATGAAGCAGGTGCTGACCATCGCCATCCTGCTGCGCTTCATGGACAGCTTCAACATTTATACCGAGCCCTTCACCCTGACCGGTGGCGGTCCGGGCAACTCGACGACCTTGCTTTCCATCGACCTTGTCAAGATCGCCCTTGGCCAGTTCGACCTCGGGCCGGCGGCAGCCATGTCGCTGATCTATTTCGCCATCACGCTTCTGGTGTCCTGGCTCTTCTATACCCTGATGAACCGTGACGTTCAGCAGGCTGACAAGCCAACGGACCACTAGGGAGGATCGGACCATGAAAAAAAGATATCTCGTACCAACGCTCTACATCCTGTTTCTGATGCTGCCGATCTATTGGTTGCTGGCCATGAGCTTCAAGACCACAGGCGAGATCCTGTCCGGCTTCACGCTCTTTCCCCAGACCTGGACGCTGGAAAATTATCGGGTGATCTTCACCGACCCGACCTGGTATTGGGGCTATATCAACTCGATCACCTATGTGGTGATCAACACCATCATCTCGGTCAGTGTCGCGCTGCCTGCGGCTTATGCCTTCTCGCGCTACAAGTTTCTGGGCGACAAGCAGCTTTTCTTCTGGCTCCTGACCAACCGCATGGCCCCGGCTGCCGTCTTTGCGCTGCCCTTCTTCCAGCTCTATTCTGCCATTGGCCTGTTTGACACCCATCTCGCGGTGGCTCTCGCCCATTGTCTGTTCAACATTCCACTGGCGGTCTGGATTTTGGAGGGCTTCATGAGTGGTGTGCCCAAGGAGCTGGATGAAACAGCCTTTGTCGACGGCTATTCCTTCCCGCGTTTCTTTGCCACCATCTTTCTGCCGACCATCAGTGCCGGTGTCGGTGTGGCGGCCTTCTTCTGCTTCATGTTCTCATGGGTCGAACTCTTGCTCGCCAAGACCCTGACGGCAGTCGCCGCCAAGCCGATTGCTGCCACCATGACCAAGACGGCGTCAAGTGCCGGGTATGAGCTGGGACTGCTCGCCGCCGCCGGCGCACTAACCATCATCCCCGGCGCGGTCGTGATCTATTTCGTGCGTAACTATATTGCCAAGGGCTTTGCCCTGGGGAGGGTATGATGCTCACTTGGATGGCATGGACCTGGCCAACGGCGTTGGTTTTCATTGGAATTTTCTCCGCGATGGGCATCATCACGGCGCTGGAAATCCGCAATCCCGGTGGCGACGAGCGCTTGGGTGCGCTCGGCCTCGTCACCACCCGTGGCGATCGTCTCTTCATCTCGCTGCTTGGCTCGGCCTATATTTTCCTTGCCTGGCTTGGCCTGTTCGGCACGCCGCTTTGGGTGCCGCTGGGGCTCGCCCTTGCCTGGGGGACATTTTGCTTCTGGAAAGCCTAATGAAAAGCCCGGATTCAAGCCATTTATGCGCAAAATTTTACAAAAAGGACTTGGATCTGCGAAAACTTTAGTATTTACTGATCGAACCTTCTGTACGCGCCGACACTTGGCGGGGGTGGAAGATGAAAAGGGGAGCAGGGTCCTTTCCGATATTTGGGAAGAGCGGAACGGACCCGCCTCATGAAACGACGGTTTGCCAGCGGGAATTCTTATGCGCAGAAAGAAGAAAAGCGAATTTCTTACTGAAGTCGAGTTGGAATTCATGACCCGACTTTGGGAGCTGGGAGAGGCAACCGTGCGCGACATTCTGGCCAAGTTGCCGCCTGAACGCGACCTTGCCTACACATCTGCTGCAACGATCATGAGGATTTTGGAACAGAAGAACTTTGTCGAAAGCCGAAAAGAGGGCAAGACGCACGTCTATCAAGCCCTGCTGACAAAGGATTCTTATCAGACGCGGTTTCTGAAGGATATTTCGGAGAAACTCTTCGACAATACCCCGGCAGCACTCGTGGCGCGACTGGTCGATGATGACGACCTGTCAGAGGAAGCGCTCGACGAGATCCGCGCACTGGTGGAGGGGAGGATGAGGAATGATAACGGTCGGGTCGATTGTTGATGTCTATCTGAATGTAAATATCCTGCTGATTGCCGCTTTTGGAATTTGGGTCGGAACATGTGCTGCCATGAGGGCCACCGGTATTGCCGGGGACAAGGGTCTGGCACTCAAACTGCTCAAGATGATGGTCTTGAGCTGCTTTCTGTTCCCCCTCATGGTCTTCCTGTCCGATCAGGTGATGCGGCCCCATGGGGCGGAACATGTGCTTTCGTTGAGCCTGTCCGATCTGATGGTGTCGCAATATCTGCAAGGATCCCTCGATATCAAGGCAGCCGAGCTGGATCTCCTGTTGGGCCTGCGTGCCCGGTTGACCGATGAATTCCTTGCGCTGCAAAGCGTCTTTGCGTTGGTCACCGCTGGTCTGTTGGGCCTTGGGCTTCTCATCGGCCTTGGTCGTCTGGGGCTCAGCCTCTACCGCTTGCATGTGATCCTGAACAAAAGCTACGCTTGGCGCCGCTTTGGCAATGTCCATCTGATCCTGTCGGAAATGGTGACAACGCCTTTCTCGACGCGCAGCCTGTTCCGCCGCTACATTGTGGTGCCGGTCGACATGCTAGGCCGCAGCAAGGATCTGCGCATGGCTCTGGGGCACGAATTCCAACATTTGCGCCAGCATGATACCGAATGGGAATTGGTGCTGGAATTCATGCGACCGCTCTTTTTCTGGAACCCGGCCTTCCATTTGCTCAAACGGGACATCGAACGCCTGCGTGAACTGAGCTGTGATCAGCAGGTCATCAGCCGCAAAGATGTCAATATTCGCGATTATTGTGAATGCCTGCTCCGGACCTGTGAAATGGGCCTGCGCCGCCGGGAGCAAACCCTGCGTGCCCGCCCGAGCGTTGCCTTTGTCCAGCTAGATCTGTCGATCACCGGTAAACCATCTTCGGCTTTCCTCGAACAGCGCATGTTGACCTTGTTTGAGGCAGGCAATGCCAGACGCAATCGCGCGCTCTTCACCGCCATCTTGATTCCGGTGCTGGCTCTGGTCGGTTTGGTCGCGGTGATGATGCAAAAGCCAAATGATTGGAGCCATGAGCGGATCATGTTCTCCACGGTCATCAATCTCGACCGACTGGCCGCTCGCAATCACTAGGGCCAGATCGGTAGTTCACTTGTCTCTTCCTGCTTTTGGGGCAACAAAAAACCGCGCTGGAAACGCTCCAGCGCGGTTTTCTTCGAGCGATGGATAGGTGCACTTATGAGGTAGCACCCGGTTTCATGCCGCCGCTCACATGTCCGGCGGGACGGACAAACATCAGGAAAGCAACCAACGCGCCAAGGGCGATGAACACCGAAGCGATATTGGAGAAGTTTGCCGGAAGGCCGAAGCCGATTTGTGCCTGCAGAATGAAGGCTGCATTGACTGCAGTCATGAAGACGGCAGGAACCGTTGCGATCCAGTGCAGCTTGGAATTGCGAACCAGCCAGATGGCAGCGGACCACAGAACCAGCATCGACAGCATCTGGTTCGACCAACCGAAGTAACGCCATACCAGAGCAAATGGCACCTGCGAAATCATGAAGGCGATGCCGAACAGTGGCAGAGCGATCATCAGACGTTTGGCGATCTTGGATTGGTCCATTTTGAAGGTTTCAGCCAGGATCAGGCGGGTCGAACGGAAGGCCGTATCACCGGAGGTGATTGGCAGTACGATCACGCCAAGGATGGCAAGGAAGCCGCCCACTGGGCCAAGCAGGGTGTTGCAGACTTCGTTGACGACGGCGGCCGGAGACCCCGAAGCGATCGTGGCTTGAAGGGCTGCGGAATTCTCATAGAAGGAAACACCGGCAGCAACCCAGATCAGGGCAATGATGCCTTCAACGATCATGGCGCCATAGAAGATCGGACGACCATGCTTTTCGTTGCGCATGCAGCGTGCCATCAGCGGCGACTGGGTGGAATGGAAGCCTGAAATGGCACCGCAAGACAGGGTGATGAAGAGCAATGGCCAGATTGGCAGCTCTTTTGGATGCACATTGGTGGCAAAGTCGAGATTCGGCATCAATTCATAGCCGTTGAAGATCAGACCGCCCAGAACACCAAAGGTCATGAACAGCAACAAGACACCGAAAATCGGATAGAGGCTGCCAATAATCTTGTCGATTGGCAGGACGGTGGCGATGAAATAATAGACGAAGATCGCACCGATCAGCAGGGATACATTGAAGCCGGTCATGTTGCTGAGCAATTTGGCCGGGCCAAGAATGAAGACCACACCGACCAGAAGCAACAGCACGACAGAGAAGATCCGCAGAACGTGACGGGCGGCCATGCCCATTTCGTCGCCGACCACTTCCGGAATGGATTTCCCGCCGGAACGAACCGACAGCATACCGGAGAAATAGTCATGCACGCCACCGGCAAAGATCGAGCCAAGGACCACCCACAGCATGGCCTGGGGGCCATAAAGAGCGCCAAGGATCGGGCCGAAGATCGGGCCGAGACCGGCAATGTCGAGCAGCTGGATGAAGAAGACTTTCCAGGTCGGCATGTTGACATAGTCAACGCCATCTTCCTTGGTCCAACATGGAGTTTTGCGATTTGGTTCCGGGCCGAAGATTCTTTCGACAAAGACACCATATGTGAAATAGCCGAGCACGAGCAGCGCGACACAGATGAGGAAAAAGAGCATCCTATCTTCTCCTTGCAAAGATAAAGCTCTGAGCTTGTTGACGGGGATTAGACAGTCCCCGTGATGACTCTAGGTGGAACTACGAGCAGGTTTAAATCGGTCCGAAAATAGGTCCGAAGGACTGCGTAGAACAAGAGTTTCCCGCTGAAACGTCGCTTTGGGCCTCTGAAATGCATTTTGGATCGCTGGACTGTGAATCGCGCTTTCCAATAGGCAATGAGAAAGAGCCCGCAGGCACGACTCACCCTGATGTCAAACGCAAGAATGCGGTCGTCATGGGCAAACCAGAATCGCTTGAAAGCCAGAAAGAAAGAGGGCATTGGTGCCATCAACTGGCCATTTTTAACTGGCAAGAGGCAGCATTTCCTGACGATAGGGGATCGAGAAGGAAATGGCCGTGCCTTGGCCGGTGGCGCTTTTGATATGCATGCCATATTCCGTGCCATAGATCTGTTCCAACCGGCGGTGGGAATTGCGCAGACCGATGCCGTCATAATGGGATTCCATCACCCGCCGCTCCAGAAGCGAAGACAATAGATCCTCTGGAATGCCTGATCCATCATCAAACACCGTCACCTGCAATTCGCCATTCTTCTGGCAAATGGTCAGACCGACTGTGCCGCCATCCTCACGGGTTCTAAGGCCATGCTTGACGGCATTCTCCACCAAGGGCTGGATGATCAGCGACGGGATCGGCCAATCCTCGCAGCCCGGCTCCACCTCGATCCGCGAGCGAATGCAGTCCCCGAAGCGAGCCTGCTCGATGGCCAGATAGGAATTGACCTGCGCCAGCTCATCGGCTAGCCGGATGAAGCCGCGGCTGGAATCAAGATTCTTGCGCATATAGAGCGACAGATCGAGGATCAGATCGCGAGCCCGATCTGGTGCAGTGCGGCAGAAGGACGCGATGGTATTAAGGGAATTGAACAGGAAGTGCGGGTTGATCTGGGCCTGTAGGTGGCGGATCTCCGCATGCGCCAGCAGGCGATCCTTGACCTGAATATCCTCCAGTTCGAGCTGGATTGAAAACAGATCCGTCAGCCCTTTGGCCACCTCGAACAGGATCTTGTTCATGTCATAATTCGGCGAGCCGTAGAATTTCAGCGTACCGACAATCGCGCCGCCCTTGCGCAACGGGACAATGATCGCCGAGGTCAAGGGGCAGCAGGAATGGCTGCAGCCGATCAAATCCTTGTCATGGGTAAAGATCTGTTCCCCCGAGGCGATCACCTGTTTGGTTGCCCGTGTGACCAGGGGGCGTCCGGGCAAGTGATGATCGTCGCCTTCCCCCACATGGGCCAGCACGGTTCGGGTGTCGGTTACCGACACCGCGGCCACGGGCAAGCGGTCATGAATGACCTCGGCCATCGCTTGCGCACTATGGGCGTTCAACCCGGCGCGCAGATAGGCCACCGTGGTGTTGGTGATATCAAAAATTTTCTGGGTCTGGTCCGAGGCCTTGCGTTCGCGAAAATCCTGTATCGAATTGATCACATGGACGAACAATACAGCGCCCAGACTGTTGCCGATCAGCATTGGCAGCATGATCACGCGGACCAGGGCGATTGCCTCATTCAAAGGCTGGGAGAGCAACAAGACCATGCCCATATGCATGCTTTCGCCAATCAGCGCCAACACCAAAGCCACCTGCCAGCGCATGGCGCGGTCCTTCAACTTGACCTGCACCGCCCCGGCCATCAGTCCTTCCAATATGGTGGCCAGAGAACAGGCCAGCGCCGAAAAGCCCCATGGGTCGATCAGGAAGCGATGCCCCCCGGCGATCAAGCCTGCCCCAAAGCCGACAATCGGCCCCCCAAACAGCCCGCCGGTAATCACAGCCATTGCTCGCAAATTGGCAATGGAATCAAAGATTGCATTGCCGCTATAGGTGCCGAGCACGCCCAGCAGGCCGAAAAACAGGATCATGAACGACCGGTTCTTGAAGCCACGCCGGTTGAAGTTCATCTCCTGCACTGGCGACAGGCTCAACAGAACATAAGCCCCCGCAACCAAGAGGCCCACATGTTTGAGAAGGGTGGCAATCAGGGTCAATATCGACATGCTATCGGCTTTCCGGCAACGCGATTGAAAGGGGGCATTTGCCCGCTCAGGATGGCTTTACAGCCCGAGCCTTAGTTTGAAATCCTTGACGCGGGAGCGGCTGACGGTCAGTTTGCTACGCGCCCTGTCGCCCATGACAAGGCTGTATTTGCCATTGAACCAGGGACTGAATTCGACGATGGCATCAAGATTGACCAGTGACGAGCGATGGGCGCGAAAGAAAGTGCTGCCCGCCAGATGCTCCTCCATCCTGTCCATTGACGCGATGCCATAGACCGGGAAGATGTCGTCGCGTGTATGGGCCATCACCCGGCTATCGTCATAACTGCAAAAGACGATGTCGCGCGGATCGATCAGTCGGATGCGTCCATGCTTCTCAACCGAAATCCGATGGGTGGTTGGCAGCGGCGGATGGTCCGCACCCTGCATTTTGGTCAGGAGGCTTTCCAGCTGCTTTTGCAGCGGGTTGCTCCGTTGCTCCAGAAAGCCGCGAGCCCTGTCAATCGTGCGGGCCAGACGCTCCTCGGACACCGGCTTGAGGATATAATCCACCGCACTCGCCTCAAACGCCTTGACCGCATAGCTGTCATAGGCTGTGACGAAGACAAAAAGAGGCAGCGGGCAATCGGCCACTTGCAGGGTGCGAATGACTTCAAAGCCATTCTGCCCCGGCATCTGAATATCGAGAAACACCAGATCCGGTTGCTGTTCAAGACAAAGGCTCACCGCTTTTGACGCAGATGCAGCCTCGCCGGTGACAGAGAGGTCTGGATAGTGCGACAGCAAATAGCTCAGTTCGTCTCTTGCGGGGGCTTCGTCATCAACAATGAGGCATCTGATTGGCATGGTCTTTGGAAGGCAACACACGTGCCCGTCTGGAAAAGGGAACAGGAATGATCCCTCCTATCACCATGCTCTTGGCTCCGCTTTAATCTAGCGCAATTTTATTGCGTCTTGCTGCATTTGTCGGCCAGCGGTTGGCATCGTTTCACGAGCGCGCTTTCACGCTTCGCTTCGGATGCAAGCCTCGGTGCGGGTCAAAAAGCGTTTGCCTGTGCCATTATCAAGACTGAACATACCGCCATTGCCAGCAATCGCGTCAATGATCAAATGGCTGTTGCCCCAGCGCTCCCCTTGTTGGCGCTGGATATAAAAGGGCACGCCATCAAGATCGCCAAGCAACACATCCCTGTCGCCAATGATGAAGTCCTCTGCTTGAAAACACATCGGTGCGCTGCCATCGCAACAGCCGCCCGACTGATGAAACAGCAGATTGTCACCATGTCGGCTTTTGATCTCTTGCAGCAAAGCGCGCGCCGCTTCGCTCGCTTCGACCGTAGGCAGGTCCGTTTGTGACATGACAGGCTCCGCAACTGAAAAAAATGGTGACGGGTATTCCAAGAGCCCTGCTAAGGCGTAACCAAGGCCCAGGCCCACAGATAGAAACAGCGACAGGGACAGAGACAGGAATGCCCGACACTCAGACCGAACTTGTTTGTCCGCGCGGTGACCTTGAGACCATCGCGAAAACCGGCGGTCCAACAACCTGCCTGCCCGGTGCTTGGGCAGACAGGTCCGTCTTGGGGGGACGTCTTCTCGATCAGAAGAAGCCAAGGGCGTCAGTGGAATAGCTCACCAACATATTTTTGGTCTGGCGGTAATGCTCCAGCATCATCTTGTGGTTCTCACGCCCCACTCCGGACTGTTTGTAGCCGCCAAAGGCCGCATGGGCCGGATAGGCGTGATAGCAGTTGGTCCAAACGCGACCGGCCTGAATTTCCCGCCCGAAGCGGAAGGCGCGGTTGCCATTGCGGGTCCAGACGCCAGCACCAAGGCCGAAGTCGGTGTCGTTGGCAATGGCAAGGGCTTCGTCATCATCCTTGAAGGTACAGACCGAGAGAACCGGGCCGAAAATCTCTTCCTGGAAAATACGCATTTTGTTGTTGCCCTTGAAGACAGTCGGATTGATATAGTTGCCACCTTCAAGTCCAGGAAGGTTGGCCACCGTACCGCCCAGTAGGCATTCCGCCCCTTCGCCCTTGCCAAGGTCGAGATAGGAGGAGATCTTCTCTTTCTGCTCGCCGGAGGCCTGTGCGCCGATCATCGTATCCATCTGCAGCGGGTTGCCCTGCTTGACCTTTTTCACGCGCTCAAGCGCCCGGGCGATGAAATCGTCATAGATCGATTCTTGGATCAGAGCGCGTGACGGGCAGGTGCAGACCTCGCCGGAATTGAGCGCAAACATCGAGAAACCTTCAAGACATTTGTCGAAATAGGCGTCATCCGCATCCATGATGTCTTCAAAGAAGATGTTTGGTGATTTGCCGCCCAGCTCCAGCGTCACAGGGATCAGATTCTGTGCTGCATATTGCATGATCAGGCGACCGGTCGTGGTCTCCCCGGTAAAGGCAATCTTGGCGATCCGGTTGGATGAAGCCAGCGGCTTGCCAGCTTCCAGACCAAAGCCATTGACCACATTGAGGACCCCCGGTGGCAGCAGGTCGCCGACCAGCTCAAGGAACACCATGATCGAAGCCGGGGTCTGTTCGGCAGGTTTCAGCACAACGCAGTTGCCAGCCGCCAGCGCCGGAGCCAACTTCCAGACCGCCATCAGGAGCGGGAAGTTCCAAGGAATGATCTGGCCAACCACGCCCAGCGGCTCAGGAATATGATAGGCATAGGTATTGTGGTCAATTTCCGAAATATGGCCTTCCTCGGCGCGGATACAGCCAGCGAAATAGCGGAAATGGTCAATAGCCAAGGCCACATCAGCGGCGATGGATTCGCGGATCGGTTTGCCGTTATCGATCGTCTCGGCCACCGCCAGCAAATTGGTGTTGGCTTCCATCCGGTCAGCCATTTTCAACAACATGTTGGAACGTTCGGTCGGCGAGGTCTTGCCCCAGGCCGGGAAAGCAGCATGGGCGGCGTCAAGAGCTGCCTCGACGTCGTCGGCGTTGGACCGGGACACCTCACAGATCACTTCCCCGGTGATCGGTGTGACATTTTCGAAATACTGACCGGACTTTGGCTCAACAAAGGCGCCGTTGATAAAGTTGCCATAGCGGGGTTTGAACGGCCACTCGATATTCAGATGAGACGTATCGAGTGCTGCACTGCGGGTCTGTGGTGTAATGACGTTCATGATTTTCCTCCCAGAAATGCTGCGTCATGTGGATTGTTTGATGAAACAAGCATAGGAAGTTTCGTGCCAACTGACTAAGTCTTTGAAAGATCACGATTGTGGCATCTGCGCACTGTGTCATGTGTGGAACAGTTTGTTGTACCAACTGTCTCGGTATTGGCGCAGTTGGCGCAATCGAGGCGCGCGACCATGCCAAAAGATCCAGGTATATTTGGCGATACCTCCAAGGCGTGATACATTTTGACGCACCCGAAGCTGAGCCAGAAAAAGGCAGCGCGGGCAGGGGAGGACTTGGATGGCGCATCGCGATCTACAGCGCGTGGGGCGAGGCTCACGCGATCATGAAATCTTATCTGCATCCTGGAGTCGATGCCGCGAGGATTATGGCCTTGATCAATGGTGCCAGCGCCGCGAAGCGGTGATCCGTCGCGAACGCGTGCGCGATTCCATCGAAACCCTCGGTCCTCTTTTCACGGCCTGCCGGTCGCAGGTTCAGCATATCTTTCAAAATATCGTTGGCTCAGGACATGCGGTCATCCTGACCGACCAACATGGCACGATCATCGAATTTGCCGTCCAGTCGGCCCTTGATGAGCTGTTCCGGCAGTCGGGTCTCAGACGCGGCGCAGACTGGAGCGAAGCAAGCGAAGGCACCAACGGCATCGGTACGGCTATCGCCGAGAAAAAGTCGCTGACCGTCTATCGCGACCAGCATTTCCATTCCCGCCATGCGAGCCTTACCTGCATCGGTGTGCCGGTCTTTGATGTTCAGGGCGACGTGCTCGCTCTGTTCGATGTCTCCAGCATTGGCCGCAAGGACGATCCAGATCTGTTGGCCCATACCCGTGCTCTGCTGGAAATGTCGGCCCGGCTGATGTCGCGCCGCAATTTTCAGGACCACTTTGCCGATCAATGGATCATGCGCTTCCATCATGATGCGGATCGGGTTGGGCTGCTGGAGGAAGGTCTGATTGCCCTTGATCACAATGGCCGCATTGTCGGGCTCGACGAGCAGGCAAAACTGCATCTCTCCATCGCCGACCGCGCCCAGTTGATCGGGTGTGACATTGGTGATCTGGTGGCCATGGAGCGGGATCGGCTGGCCAGCCATCTTGCCAATGCCGGACGGGTGCCCGCCCAGATCGGCCTACAGGATGCCTTTGCGCCAAATGCGACCCAATTGCACGCCCGGCTGATCGAACCCAATGCTTCCAACCAGCCAAACACCATCGCCTTGAAAGGCGCGGGCACGCTGACACCGGGTTGGCAGACGCCGCAAAAGCCTCCTCGTCCTCAAAAGCCCCTCAGCCAGCAAAAAGCCAAGCTGTCCCAGAATAACGCCCCGCACGAGGCTCAGGGAAGCCAGTTGGCAGACTTGATGGGTGAAGACGCGCCGCTGCAGGCGCTGGCGGAGAAGGCGCAAAGGCTGTTTGACAATGACATTCCGCTGCTGATCACCGGAGAGACCGGTGTCGGCAAGGACAGTTTCGCCCGGGCCCTTCATGCCTCGTCTGACCGGGCAGACGCTCCCTTCGTCGCGGTTAATTGCGGTGCCTTGCCGGAAAATCTCATTGAAGGGGAATTGTTCGGCTATAAGGCAGGGGCTTTTACCGGCGCCCAAAGCGCGGGTTTCAAGGGTCAGATTTTGGCGGCCAATGGCGGCACGTTGCTGCTTGATGAAATTGGAGATATGCCTCTTTCCGCCCAGACCCGCCTGTTGCAGGTGCTTGAGCAGCGCAAGGTAACGCCGCTTGGTTGCACCAAGGGCGTTGATCTTGACATCCGCCTGCTGGCTGCCACCCATCAACCGCTCGAACGGCTCTGCGCCGAGGGACGCTTCCGTGAGGATCTCTACTATCGGATTTGTGGCTTTTCCTTGCCCCTGCCGTCCCTGCGGCAACGCTCTGATCTGGACCATATCGTCGCCCGACTGTTGCCAGAGGCCCGATTGGACGATGAAGCCTCTTTTTCCCGCGAGGCGCGGCACATGATCGAAACCCATCACTGGCCAGGCAATATTCGCCAATTAAAGCATGCGCTGAAAACCGCTGCCATTCTGGCCGATGGCGGGCCGATCATGCCGGATCATCTGGGTATGATCAACGGGCCGGACATGCTGCCTATCGATCCCATAGAGCGTGCCGATCATCAGCCTGTGAAGCCAAGCATGGAGGAGCCTTGCAATGATCTGAGGGCACGCCTTGATGTTTCGGATAGAGAAAAACAGCTGATCAAGGACGCTCTGCACCGCACCCGTTGGAACATCTCCCGTTGCGCGTCAAATCTGGGCGTATCGCGCAACACCCTTTACCGGAAAATGAAAGCGCACGGCATCAGCAAGGCAAGCTGACCCATCGTCTCAATCGCCACGCGTTACACGACGTGCAAAATGCCGACAAAGAAACTGATCGTTCCGAGCAACACAAAGACATGCCAGATCGCATAACGATAGGGCATCGACTTGCGGGCATAAAAGGGGATGCCGGATAGATAAAAGCCGGCGCCGACGAAAATGGTGATGGCCGTTACAAGTGGCAGTTCCGTGAAATTGAACACCAGACCGACAAAGCCAATCGCGCCAAGTCCCACATAGGATAGGGTCGACCAGCGGCTTTTGACCCGGCTGCCAAAAATCTTCCAAAGTATCGCCAGCAGAGTCACCGTCCAGATGATTCCGGCAAAGATGATGACAAAGGTAGGCTCAAGGTCACTCAGCACCGCCGTGATGGTCGCCGCGATCAGACCATAGATTGCGGCATGGTCAATCCGCCGCAAGGACAAACGGACATTATGCCATGGTCCGAAATGATAGATGGCCGACGCCAGCGCCGAGCCAAGCAGGCAGACCATGTAGAGGATGCTGAACAGGGTTTTCTGTACCCCGATACCATCGGATATCCGCATAGAAACAAGTCCGCACATGACACCCACCGCCAAAAGCGTTGCGCCATGCACAAAGGCATCGGCGGTCCGGTGATTGATATGCATGCTTGGATACATCTTCCCTCCTGCTCGAAAGACGGTCGAAAGTGTCACAGTCCCGCAGGGCTGGATGGTCAATGATATTTGTCCACTGCCGATTACAATGCCAACCAGCTGCCGTCACCTCATTGAAGGGGTGATGCAGCCTGCAAGCAGTTCGCCCCACGCGCTTGATCATCAAGTCTACACCATATCCCCAAGCTCTGAGAAGATGGTGACGTGGCGTTAATTGGTAACATTCTTGCGCGTGTGGAGGGAAGTGTTTGGTATGTCGAGATATTCGCAGAGTTAAGCAAGGCGCAGGACAACCAAAAATTGGCTCGTCAGTCCTTGGCTGCGCTGGTATCAGGCCCGGAAATCGCCTCGGAAAAGTCCAAACTGTGTCACAGACCTGCACTCTTGTGCTGTCAGAATTCTCGACAAAAGGGTGAGTCAAGTGCCTTGATTACCGACTTTAGTGGTCAAGGCAAACGATTGCGCAATCGTTTGCTTTATGATACTTCCTTAATCATGACTGCAAACGAGGGAGGAACTTCGTGCGTAAAGCGGTTCTCTTAAATTCTGATATCACCCGTGTTGTGTCCGAGATGGGCCATGGCAATGCCCTGTGCATCGGCGATGCAGGCTTGCCCATTCCCGATGGCGTTGAGCGCATTGATCTGGCCGTCAGCCGGGGACTACCTTCTTTTCTTGATACACTGTCTGCAGTGGTCTCCGAGCTCTATGTCGAGCGCGTGCTGATTGCTTCGGAAATGGTCGAGCAACAGCCTGACTTTCACAAAAAGGTCGTCGAGCTGATCGAGAAACTGGCCTTGACCCAGGGCAATCAGATCGACATTCAGACGGCTTCTCATGAAAGCTTCAAGGCTGAAAGCGAAGCGGCGCGCGCGGTGGTCCGCACCGGCGAATGCACCCCTTATGCCAACATCATTCTCTATTCCGGCGTTTCTTTCTGATCTCCCTCGCGGGAACGATGAAGATCCATCTGAGCAAGAAGAAGATTAGGAGGTTCGGCCATGTCGGCATTGCTGGAACTGTGTCAGGTCAGCAAATCTTTCTCCACTGTACAGGTGCTCAAGGATGTCGACTTTCGTGTCGATGCCGGGCGTGTTGTGGCGCTGGCCGGGGAAAATGGGGCTGGGAAGTCAACCCTGATGAAAATCATCACCGGCATTTATAGCCGGGATAGCGGCACCATGCATTACAAGGGCAAGGAGGTGCGGTTCACCACCGCCCGTCAGGCGATTGATGCCGGGATCGCAATGATCCATCAGGAGCTGAACCTGCTGCCTGAACTGAGCGTCGGCGAGAATATCTTTCTGGGCCGCGAGCCGACCGACGCCTCCGGCCGCATTCTCTGGGGTGACATTGAAAAGCAAAGTCGCCACTGGCTGACCCATCTTAAACAGCAGATCGATCCCAATGCCAAATTGGGCACCCTCTCCATTGCCCAGCAGCAAATGGTCGAGATTGCCCGCGCTCTGACCATGAATGCCGAAGTCATCATCATGGATGAGCCGACCGACGCGCTGACCGATGTCGAAACCCAGATTCTATTCGATGTGGTCGATCAATTGCGTGAGCAAGGCAAGGGGATGGTCTTCATCTCCCATCGCTTGGGCGAAATCTTCCATATGTGCGACGATGTTGCGGTGTTGCGCGACGGCTCGATGGTTCATCAGGGCCCGGTTGCCGAGATCGATGAAGCCGGTTTGATCCGCCATATGGTAGGCCGGGATCTGTCCGATCAATATCCTTATGTCAAGGCCGAGCCAAAGGCCACTGTGCTGGAAGTCCGGGGGCTGAATGCAAGCGGCGTCAAAGACGTCTCCTTTGCCGCACAGGCCGGTGAAGTCGTCGGATTTGCCGGGCTTGTCGGGGCAGGGCGGACCGAGCTGGCCAAGGCCATCTATGGCGCCAATCCGGCCAAGGCTGGCGAAATCCTGATTGACGGCGAGGTCAGCCACATCAACACACCGCTTGAAGGGGTCAAGGCCGGAATCGGCTATGTCACCGAAGACCGCAAACTTGAGGGCCTCATCCAGATGCATGGTTTGAGGCAAAATATGGCCCTGACGGGGCTGCGACTCTTCTCCAACAAGCTGGGCATGCTCGACAAAAAGGCCGAGCGGGCCAAGATCGGGGAATATATCAATGCCTTCTCGATCAAGACCCACGGGGTCGACGCCATCGTTTCGCAATTGTCCGGCGGCAACCAGCAAAAGGTTTCGATCGCCAAATCGCTGGTCCCCAAACCCCGCATTCTCATTCTTGACGAACCAACCCGCGGCGTCGATGTCGGGGCCAAGCGCGAAATCTACACTCTGATCAACAAACTCAAGGCGGAAGGCCTCTGCATCCTGCTGATGTCCTCCGACATGCCCGAACTTCTCGGTATTTCCGACCGCATCCTTGTCTTGTCTGGCGGCAAGATGACCGGTGCCTTTGACCGGGAGGATGCCGATCAGGAAAGCATCATGCGCTGCATTGTTGCAGGCCTGAAGGATTAAAGGGAAGGAACCGTTCGATGACCATGAAGAGCTTCGTTACAAACAACATACCGCTGATCGGTCTGATTGTCCTGATGGGCATTGTGTCCCTGATCAGCCCGTCTTTCCTGTCCGTTGACAACCTGCTCAACATTCTGCGCCAAACGTCCGTCAATGCGGTGATTGCAGCGGGCATGACCTTCGTCATCCTGACCGCGGGCATCGATCTGTCGGTCGGCTCGGTGCTGGCCCTGACCGGCGCCATTTGCGCCTCATTGATCGGGCTCGACACACCGCTCATTGCGGCGTTGGGTGTGACCATTCTGGTGGGCGCAGCAATGGGCGCGGCACAAGGGTCGATTGTCAGTTTCTTTGGCGTGCAGCCCTTCATCGCAACCCTTGTCGGCATGACCATGTTCCGTGGCGCGACGCTGGTCTTCACCGCAGGACGTCCTATTTCGACCGGGGACTTCGATGTCGCTGAAAGCTTCTACCAGATCGGCGGCGGCTATGTGGCCGGAATCCCGATCCCGGTCATTCTGGCTTTCGTCGTTTTCGCTGGCTGCTGGTATATTCTCAACCACACCTGCTTTGGCCGCTATGTCTATGCCATCGGTGGCAATGAACAGGTCGCCAAACTGGCTGGCGTCAATGTCAATCGGGTCAAGATCACCGTTTATGCCCTGTCAGGTGCTCTGGCTGCGCTCGCCGGCATTGTCCTGACCGCACGCCTTGAAAGCGCCCAGCCGACCGCCGGTCTGGCCTATGAGCTTGATGCCATCGCCGCTGTTGTGCTTGGCGGCACATCGCTCGCCGGTGGCAAGGGGCGCATCACCGGAACCCTCATCGGTGCCCTCATTATCGGCACCCTCAACAACGCCCTCAATATCCTGGATGTGTCGTCCTACTACCAGATGATCGCTAAGGGAGGCGTCATACTTCTCGCCGTGATGCTCGATCAGCGCGGCAAGAATGCATAACTACACTTGAAGTAACCTAGGGAGAGAACCTATGAAAAAACTGCTCGGTATGGCACTCGCCACCACCATGATGCTCGGCACCTCCGTGTCTGCTATGGCACAGGACAGCCTCGCGCTCGTCGTCTCGACGCTGAACAATCCTTTCTTCGTCACCCTGAAGGAAGGCGCTGAAGCCAAGGCAAACGAACTGGGCTACAATCTGCTGGTGCTCGACAGCCAGAATGATCCTGCCAAGGAACTGGCCAACGTCGAAGACGTGCTGAACAAGAACATCAAACTGATGATGATCAACCCGACCGATTCCGACGCCGTGCGCTCCGCCATCAAGGCAGCCAACCGCAAGAATATTCCGGTTGTCACCCTCGACCGTGGCGCCAATTCCGGCAAGGTTGTCTCGCACATCGCGTCCGACAACGTGCAGGGCGGCGAAATGGCTGGCAAGTTGATCATCGACACCCTGAAAGGCAAAGGCAAGGTTGTCGAGCTGCAGGGCGTTCCTGGCACGTCTGCTGCCCGTGACCGTGGTGAAGGCTTCAACAAAGCCATCAAAACCGCAACCGGCATCGAAGTGGTCGCCTCTCAGGCTGCTGATTTTGACCGCACCAAAGGCCTCAATGTGATGGAAAACATCCTGCAGGCACAGCCGGAAATCAATGCCGTCTTCGCTCATAACGACGAAATGGCTCTGGGCGCCATCAAGGCAATCGAAGCTGCAAAACGCGACATCATCGTCGTCGGTTTTGACGGCACCGATGACGCTGTCAAAGCGGTTAAGGACGGTGAAATGCTGGCAACCGTTGCCCAGCAGGCATCGATGATCGGCTCCATGGGTGTTGAAGTTGCTGACAAGATCCTCAAAGGCGAAAGCGTGCCGGAATATACCCCTGTTGCGCTGAAGCTCATTACCAAGTAATGGATGAAGGACGCAAAAGTCCGTCAGTTGAATCCGGATCCGGCGCCTTCGTGCCGGATCTCTCTCTCCGAGCCGGGGGGCAACAAGTGCCATGCCGATCGCTCGGGAGACCAGAGGCTTGGCATCTCTGATCTGCCTCGACCAAGGCCTGGTCAGAAGCCGCCAGAACAGGTAGCCGGTACCCATGATCAGCATCAAGGATGTGGCACAAGAGGCAGGCGTCTCGGTCACCACCGTGTCCCATGTGGTCAATTCGACCCGCTTCGTCGCACCAGCGACAAAGGAAAAAGTCGAAAAGGCCATCGAACAGTTGGGCTATCAGCCAAGTTCGTTGGCCCGCGCGCTCAAGATCAAATCCACCAAAACCATCGGCATGCTGGTGTCCTCCTCCACAAACCCCTTCTTTGCCGAAGTGCTGCAGGGGGTCGAGGAAGGCTGCTACCAGAAGCATTACAGCCTCATCCTGTGCAATTCCGGCGATGACCATGAGCGTCATCTCGCCTACCTCCAGACCCTGTTGCAAAAACGCATCGATGCACTGGTCGTGATGACCACCTCCAGCGACGCCATTTTCAATGAAAAACTGGCGAGCCTGAAACATCTGCCGAAAATCCTGCTCGATTTCGAACTGAGTGTCGATGGCTGCGCCATTGCCGACGATTCCATTCTTGGCGGCAAGCTGGCAACCAATCACCTGCTTGATCAAGGGTTGACGGACATTGGCTGCCTCACCGGGCCTGTCGATCACCCCCGCAGTCGCGACCGGTATCGCGGCTTCATCGAAGCGATGGAAGTCAGCGACCATGCGATCCATCCTGACTGGGTGGTGTCCGATGATCTCAGTGCCCCCGGCGGATATCGTGCCATGCAAAAAGTGCTGGGTTCCAAGACGCGCCCGCAAGCGGTCTTTGCCTGCAACGACATGATGGCAATCGGAGCCTATCGTGCCATTCAGGAAACGGGGCTGAAGGTTGGTCAGGATATCTCGATTGTCGGGTACGATAATCTGGAGCTGGCTGCCTATCTCACCCCGTCGCTGACCACGGTGCATCAGCCAAGCTTTGAGCTGGGCTTGAAAGCTGCCGACATTCTGATCGAGCATCTCGAAAACAAGACCGATATGCCCAAGCTGCTCCAGTTCGAGCCGTCTTTGGTGGTGCGGGAATCGGTCTCCCCTCTTCATCCCTCCCGCGAGACGTAATTCCAAGAGGTAATCCCATGTCCATTTCAGTCTTTGGCAGCATCAATATCGATCTCACCACCTATGCCAAGCGATTGCCAGCGCCGGGTGAAACCCTGCATGGGGACACCTATGGTCTCGGTCTTGGGGGGAAGGGATGCAATCAGGCGGTTGCCTGTGCCAAACTGGGAGCGGACACCGCCATGATCGGCCGTATCGGTCCGGACATGTTTGGCGAAACGGCACTCAAGGCCCTGACCGAGCTGAATGTACCGACCGACCATATTTATTCCGACCCGGACAACAAGTCCGGTATCGCGGTGATCGGCGTCGATGAGAAGGCGGAGAATTGCATCACGGTGATCGGTGGCGCCAATATGGCGATTGATGAAAGCGATGTTGTCCGCTCCGAAGCGGTCTTCAAGGCCTCCGACATCCTGTTGCTCCAGCTGGAAATTCCGATGCAAGCGGGCCTGAAAGCAGCCGCTCTGGTGCGCGCAGCGGGAGGACGGGTAATCTTTGACCCCGCACCAGCACCAGCCGAAGGGTTGGCCGATGAGGTGCTGTCGCAAATTGATATCATCACCCCCAACGAGACCGAAACCGGCCTTTTGACCGGCCTGCGCCCAACCAACCGTGCCGAGGCGGCCGAAGCTGCCGCCCTGTTGCGCGCCCGCGGTGTACCGGTTGCCATCGTCAAGCTCGGGGCCCACGGGGTCTATTTCCAGTCTGCAACCGAAGAAGGCTTCATTGAGCCTTTCAAGGTCGAGGCAATTGATACGGTCGCCGCTGGCGATTGCTTCAATGGTGGCCTTGCCTATGCGTTGGCTGATGGTCAGAGTCTCTCTGATGCAGTGCGCTTTGCTGCGGCCTGTGGCGCGCTTTCCACCACCAAACGTGGCGCATCCAGTGCCGCGCCGACCCTTGCCGAGGTCACTGCCCTCATCAATGCATAAACATTTCCAAGACCGATAGCGTTTAACCCTGCTGCGAGCCCCGAGCGACCAATCCAAGCCTTTGGTCGTGATCGGGGCTTGCTATTGGCAGGCACCCATGAAAGGGTGCCGCCGGTAAAATCAAGGCGAATGAAGGACACGGGAATGAGCAGATTTGAAGCGGTTATTTTCGATTTTGACGGAGTGATCGTCGACAGTGAAACAATTTCTCTGGACGAACTGCAACGCTCGATGGCTCTCTTTGGGATTGAGAAGAGCTGGAACGAACTGGTCGAGGGCTTTCTGGGCCATTCCCCCGCTTCAACCCGCGCCTTCATCGAGAAAACCTCCGGCAAGGATGCTGGCGACGAATTCCCCAAATTGTGGAATGAGCGCATTCTTCAGCGCTTCACAACAGATCTCATCTTGATGCCCGGCATTCTGGCTCTGTTTGACCATCTCGACGCTGAAGGCATCCGGTATTGTATCGCCACAGGTAGCAGCGAAGATCGTCTTCAACATGCGCTTGACGTGGTGGGCATCGGTCATCGCTTCGAAGACCGTCTTTACAGCACCGATCGGGTGGCCAAGGGTAAACCGGCACCGGATATCTTCTTGTATACCCTCGAAGCGCTTGGGGCCGATGCGTCGCGCACGGCGGTGATTGAGGACGGCATTGCCGGGACCATCGGCGCGCGGGCCGCGGGCATCGAGGCCGTCTTCGGTTTTGTCGGCGGCTCCCATCTGCAAGGCTGCGCTGACTGGCAGGGCAACAAGTTGAGCGAGGCCGGTGCCAGGCAGGTCGCCAAAGACCTGTCAGACTTTGAGGCCATCTTGCGAGCATAGGGCCAATCAACGCCCGTTTTCTGCGATCTCGCCGCAAGTTTGCTGTTTATAAAACCTCAATAGACCCATGCCCTTTCCTGTTTGACATTGTCTTGATGGGGGGAAACCAGTAGGCCTTGGGCACTTTGTCCGGATGACACGAAACAGATAGGTGACCTCATGATGCCAAGCTCCTTCCCAAATCGCGAACTGATCGCCGAATTGACCGCGAAGATGCTCCTTGAGATCCAGGCGGTGCATTTCCGCGCCGACGAGCCCTTCATGCTGACATCCGGTCTGGCAAGCCCGGTTTATATCGACTGCCGCAAGTTGATCTCCTATCCGCGTATCCGCAACACGCTGATGGACTTCGCCTCATCGGTCATCCTGCAGGATATCGGGTTTGAGCAAATCGATTCTGTTACCGGTGGTGAAACTGCAGGCATCCCCTTTGCCGCATGGATTGCCGATAAACTGGACCTGCCGATGCATTATGTCCGCAAGAAGCCCAAAGGCTTTGGACGTGATGCCCAAATCGAGGGCAGCAGCATCGATGGCAAACGCGTTTTGCTGGTCGAGGATTTGACCACGGATGGTGGCAGCAAGATCAAATTCTGTGAAGCCATCCGCAAGGCCGGTGGCGAGATCAACCACACAATCGTGCTCTTCTATTATGACATTTTCTCCGAGGTGCATGACAATCTTGCCGAAGTCGACCTCAAGCTCCACTACCTTGCCACCTGGCGCGATGTGTTGGCTGTATCACGCAAACACGGCTATTTCGATGATGAAACCCACGCGCAAGTCGAAGCCTTTCTGAATGATCCGCTGGTGTGGTCCGGTGCTCATGGGGGTGTGACCGAAATTTCCAAAGCCGAGAAATAAGCACCGGGGCAGCGATGGCTCCGCCATAAACGCCTTTTGAGAAACCCGCACCGGCGACGGTTGCGGGTTTTTTGTTGGCATTTGCAAACAGGCTCTTTTCGCGAACTTTTCGTTGCCCCGCCATTAGGCGTATTGTCAAGGTATCTCAAGACAAGCAGCAAGGAGCCCTTCGCATGGATATGCAGCATCTGGAACAATGGATCGGCAAGTCGGAAAGCCTGACAGAACGGATCGCTCCCTTTCCTGCCAATGCGATGGCCGCCACATTGGACCGGGATGACGCGCCCTATGAGGATGGCACCGCGCTGCCTCATCTCTGGCACTGGCTGCATTTCCTGCCATTGTTCAAATTGTCAGATGCGGGTTATGACGGTCATGCGGCCCTTGGCGGTTTCCTGCCGCCGGTGCCACTACCACGCCGCATGTGGGCGGCCAGCCGGTTTTCTTTTCACGCCCCAATGTGCATTGGCCAGACCTTGCGCAAGGTCTCCACGGTCAAATCGGTCAAAGGCAAGGAAGGGCGGTCTGGCAAACTGGTTTTTGTCACCGTCGGCCACAAGATCTTTGATGGTGAGACGCTCTGTCTCGACGAGGACCACGACATCGTCTATCGCGAAATGCCTAAGGCCGATGCGCCCGCCGTTACCCCGGCGCAAGCGCCAGCGATATCCGATTTCAGCCGGGCGATTGATCCCGATCCGGTTTTGTTGTTCCGCTATTCGGCGCTGACCTTTAACGGCCACCGCATCCATTATGATCAACCTTTCTGCACCGGATCGGAAGGCTATGAAGGTCTGATCGTCCATGGCCCTTTGCTGGCCACCATGTTGATGGACCTGCTGCGTCGCAATGCGCCAAAGGCCGAGATTGAAAGCTTCGAATTTCGCGCTCTGGCCACTGTCTTCGATATCCACGACTTCTCGCTTCACGGCCAGATGAGCCCCGATGGAAAGACGTGCGATTTGTGGGTGCGTCGTCACGATGGCGCCTTGGCCATGAAAGCCAAGGCACAGCTGCGATAAGTGCAACCTTTCAGGGCTGCCCGTCGCTGGCAGCCTGATCTTCTGCGAACTGCTCTGCCTGCAAGACCGCTTGCTCTTCGGCCGCTTCATCAGCCATCAGGATGGTTTGCAAGGTACGAGTCCGCATTGGGGCAATTGGAATGAACCGGCTCTTATCGTCGTCCAAAGCAGCCTTGCGCTGGGTCAGTCGCCAGATCGCATAGAGCAAAATAAGGACGTGGGACGTCAGCGTCACGACGAACAGGCCCTGTTCGTTCCACACACTCATCAGCGCACCACCAAGCAGAGGACCAACAATCGAGCCGACCCCGATCATCAGCAGCAGGCCACCGCTGGTCTGCAAGCTGTCTTCTGGCGCTGCATGGTCATTGGCATGAGCCACCAACACCGGATAGAAGGTGAAGATCGCCGCGCCAAACACCAGGGCATGGATGACCGCCGACCATGTGTCCTTGGGCGCATTGTTGAGAAAGAAGCCATCGGAAATGATGGCCACAATCGCAATGCCGATGACCACGAAACGGCGATCCATCTTGTCGGAAACAAAGCCAACCGGGATCTGAGCCGCCGCGCCGGCCAAAATCGAAGCACTGACAAACAGCGCAATGCCCGCCAGATCAAGGCCGATCGCATGGCCATAAACGGCAGCCAAGGTGCCAAAGGTGCCGTTTGACAGGCCAGTCAGGAAGACGGCCACCACCGCGATGGGTGAGTTGCGCCATAATTTGGCAACGTCCAAGGTCACCCGTGCCAAGGGGGCTGGGGCCGGAGAGCGGGTCAGCGCCGTTGGCAGCAACGCAACCACATAGAAAATTGCCGAAATGGTGAAGAGATGGACCCCTTCTGCCGGCACCACGGCAATCACCATTTGCCCGATCGTGGTGGCAAACAGGTTGACCATCGTATAGGTGCCGAAAATCACCCCACGGACCGAGCTTGAGGAGCGCTCGGTCAACCAGCTTTCCACGATCATTGCCGCGCCCGCAAAGGCAAAGCCTGCCAATGCACGTAACACCACCCAGGCGATTGGGAGCATGATCATGGAGGTCAACAGGATCGAAATACACGCACAGGCCGCCATCACGCTGAAGGCGCGAATATGGCCCGAGCGGGTCACGATCCGTGGCACATAGATGCAGCCCGACACATAGCCGACCGCCCAGCCGGTCCCGAGCAAACCAAGCCAGAAGCTCGAAAAGCCTTCAATCCCGCCACGTACGGGCAACAGGACGCCAGTCAGGCCTCCGGCAAAGAACAGAAAGGCGGAGCCAAGCAAAAGCGAGGCAATGGACAAAAGGCTGCGGGACAAGGGTAAAACCCTCTTGAGTCAGTGTGGTGGGCCGGCTGATTGCAACAAAAAGGATCGGGTCAGTCAACCTTGGATGCCTATGATGCAGCACTTAACCGGGAGCGGTACCAGCGTCAACAACCGCTTCACAGCACCGCGAAATAGCCTTGTATTGGTCACATTTCGCGGTGCGTCCATGCCTGAGCAAAGGGCAAGAGAGACCCTTGATGCCGGGCTTTGGATTTTTCTATTGATCAGATTCCGGTGCGTTCCAGCAGGGATATCCAGTTGCCATGGGCAATTTTCTCGATCAGGGTCTCACCAAAGCCGTGGCGACGCATGGCATCGATCAGTTTGGGATTGCCCGCAGCAGAACCAATGGCACCCGGCACCGTGCAACCATCAAAGTCCGACCCCAATGCCACGCCATCTTCACCGAGCTTTTCAAGCAGATAGTCAAGATGGGTCAGCATCCGCTCAATTGGTGTATCGGCATTTTTCTGGTCACCATCCTCGCGCAAGAAGCCAACCGCATAATTGAGGCCAACCACCCCCTTGCTTTCGGCAATCGCGTCCAGCTGCTTGTCGGTCAGGTTGCGTGGCGTGTGACTCAGTGCATGCACATTGGAATGGGTCGCCACCAGTGGTGCGCTGGTCAGCTTCTGGATGTCCCAGAAACCTCTTTCATTGAGGTGTGACAGGTCGAGCATAATACCCATCTGATTGCAGCGCTGCACAAGCGCGCGGCCCTTGTCCGTCAGGCCCGGACCCTGATCGGGCGAGCCGGGAAAGGCGAACGGCACGCCGGTTGCAAAGATATTGGGCCGACTCCAGACAGGACCGATGGACCTGAGGCCAGCTCCATACAGAACCTCAAGCGCATGGAAATCCGGATCGATGGCTTCCGCGCCCTCAATATGCAGCAACATGGCAATCACCCCGTCGCTCATCGCTTTGCGGATCTCTGCAGCTGATCGGCAAATCCGCACCGACCCACCGGATTCCTTTTCCAGCCGGAAAGCGGAAGACGCCAGATGCATGGTGTAATCCAGCGCATAGCTCTGCTCGACCGGGGTCAGCATTTCATGCAGTTCCAGCGGCTTGTCACCCACCTTGACCGGGGGAACAAACATGGCAAAGAAACCACCCGCAAATGCCCCGGCACCCGCCTTATGCCAGTCAATATGCAGGCTCTCATCTCCATCCATGAAGGAAATCGGTGCGCCTTGGCGTTCAGCTTCGGTCAGTTGCAGCAGGGTATCATTATGTCCGTCAAATACCGGGATCAATCTGTCTGCCATGTCTCGTGTCCTTATCATTATCCGGGAGCAAACCGCACCCTCTCGCGGTCTGCAAGCTGTCATTGCGGACCCCGTCTCGTCAGGTTAAAAAGCACGCCGTCCGGTGATTTGACCGTTGGACACGGCGCGCAGCGGATCAGGAAGGCCCCCGGCTTGACCCGATTGTTCTCGGGGAGGGGAGCGGAGTGACTTGCCTGTTGTCAGGCAAACTCCTTGAAGGTCTCAAGCGCCGCTCGGTCATAGCCAAGGGATGCAGTCCAGAGCTGGCGGGTATAATCGTGGGCGACATCACCGCTGCGCAGCTGATCCTCGGTCATTTCCTCAATGATCTCACCGCGATTCATCACCGCAATCTTGCTGCACAAATGACCAACGACGGCCAAGTCATGGCTGACCATGATGTAGGTCAGGCCATGGGTCTTGCGCAGGGTCGACAGCAGGTTGAGAATTTCGGCCTGCACCGACACATCGAGCGCACTGGTCGGCTCGTCAAGCAGGATCACTTCCGGCTCCAGAATGAGGGCTCGCGCAATGGCTACACGCTGCCGTTGACCACCGGACAATTGATGCGGATACCGGAAGCGGAATTCCGGCCCCAACCCCACCTCTTTGAGGATCTTGACGATCCGGGTGTCGTGATTGTCCAGCTTGTGAATGACCAGTGGTTCAAGCAGGGTGTCATTCACCGTCCGGCGTGGATGGAGTGAGCCATAGGGGTCCTGAAAGACCATTTGCATATGTTTGCGCGAAGCGACCGAACGCTTGCGGGTCAGCTCCTGTCCATCGACGCGGATGGACCCGGTCCAGTGGGAATAAATGCCCACCATTGCGCGCAGAACCGTCGACTTGCCGGAGCCGGACTCGCCAACAAGGCCATAGCTGTCCCTTCGGCGACATCGAGATTGACGCCCTTGAGGGCCTGAATTTCATTCTTGCCCGAGCCAAAGGAAATATTCAGATCACGAATGGAGATCATCATGCGTTTGATCCTCCCGTCAGGTCTTCGGTCAACCAGTTCGGATCGCGCTTCAAGACCGGCAGATCATTGTGCTTGCCATCCATGCGCGGCAGACAGCTTAGCAGACCCTTGGTATAGGGATGCTGGGCCTGATCGAGATGCTTGGCATCGAGAACTTCCATGATCCTGCCACCATACATCACCAGCACCCGGTCACAGAAGCTGGACACCAGATGCAGATCGTGGCTGATCAGAACCAGCCCCATGCCGCGCTCGCGCACCATATCGTCCAGCAAGGCCAGCACCTGCATCTGCACGGTAACGTCCAGCGCCGAGGTCGGTTCGTCGGCAATCATCACTTCCGGGTCGGTGATCAGCATCATGGCGATCATGATCCGCTGCCCCATACCGCCGGAAACCTGATGCGGATAAAGGGTAAAGACCTTTTCTGGTTCGCGGATCCGCACCGCCTCCAGCATGGCCAACGCCCGCTTTTTGGCCTCGGACTTGGAGATTTTCTCATGCTCGCGACAGGATTCGGCAATCTGCGCCCCGACCGTCATAACCGGATTGAGCGAATATTTCGGATCCTGCATGATCATCGATATCCGCGAGCCGCGAATGTTGCGCATGGTCTTCTCGCTGGCCTGCATCAGATCGATGCCATCAAACATCATCTCGCTGGCCTCGATCGAACCATTGCCCGCGGTCAGTCGCAACAGGGCGCGGCCGGTCTGGGACTTGCCCGAACCACTTTCCCCAACGATGCCAAGTCGCTCGCGTTTGAGGTCAAAACTGACGCCGCGCACCGCGTGGACCGGACCTTTCGGGGTGGTGAAGCGCACATGCAGGTCCTTGACCGAGATCAGCGTCTCATCGCTTCGGTCCGTATCCTGCGGCTCGGGGGAAGCTGCATTAGTCATTGTTCCATCCATGATCAATGGCCTCCGGAGCTGCGTGGATCAAGCACGTCACGCAGGCCGTCGCCAAGCAGGTTGAAGCCAAGGGAAACCACCAGAATGGCAATGCCGGGAATGGTAGGCACCCACCACTGATCGAGCAGAAAATCCCGCCCCGTTGCAATCATCGCGCCCCATTCCGCCAAGGGTGGCTGGGCCCCCAGACCAAGAAAGCCAAGACCGGCGGCGGTCAGAATGATGCCAGCCATATCAAGCGTCAGCCGCACGATGGTCGAGCTGAGGCACATCGGCATGATATGGCCAAACAGAATGCGAAGCTTGGACGCGCCCATGATCTCGGCGGCCATGATATATTCACTTGAACGCACGGTCAGCGTCTCGGCCCGTGCCAGACGGGCATAGGGTGACCATGTGGTCAGTGCGATGGCGAGCACGGCATTCTCCAGCCCCGGCCCCAGCACGGCCACAAAGGCCAGCGCCAGAATGAGACGCGGGAAGGCAAGGAAAATATCGGTGATGCGCATCAGAACCTTGTCGACAATGCCCCCGAGCAATCCTGCTGCAGTGCCGATGACCAAGCCAATCGGCATGACAATGATCGAGACAAGGAAAATGATGTAAAGGGTGACGCGCGACCCCCAGACGATGCGGTCAAACACATCGCGGCCAAGCTCATCGGTGCCGAACCAGTGAGCAAAGCTTGCCGGCTGGAGGCGGTTGGCGAGATCTTGTTCATTGCCATTGGTGCCTGCAATCAACGGTGCAAACAACGCAACAAGGCAGAGAAAGCCAACAATGAAAAGACCGAGCATTGCAATGGGGTTGGTCTTGAAACTCAGCCAGCCGATATAGGTGCGCTGGCATCGGGCCTGAAAGGCCGTGTCCGGGAAATCGGCAAGCAACCAGGCTCGCAGTCCAGTGGTCGGTTTGATGGCGCTATCGGTCATTATTTCGCCCTCGGATCAACGATGCGATACAGCATGTCGGAAATCATGTTGATGCCCACAAAGGAAACGCCCACCACCAGCGTGCCGCCAATCACCGCATTCATGTCGGCATTGAAGAGCGAATTGGTGATATATTGCCCGATGCCCGGCCACGCAAACACCGTCTCGGTTAGCACCGAGCCTTCGAGCAGGCTGGCATAGGTCAGCCCGATGATGGTGATCAGCTGGACAAGCACATTGCGGAAGGCGTGATGCCAGATCACGGCCCCTTCCTTCAGGCCCTTGACCCTTGCCGTCAGTACATATTCCTGATTGAGCTGGTCAAGCATGAAAGAGCGGGTCATGCGGGCAATATAGGCCAGCGAATAGATGGCCAGCATCGAGGCGGGCAGGATGATATGGGAGACCGCATTCTGAAACACGTCCCACTCACCGGCGAGTGCGGAATCGATCAAAATGATGCCGGTGACCGGATCGACAATGCCGTCATAGAAGAAATCAATCCGCCCTGGACCCGCCACCCAGTCGAGCTTGGCGTAAAAAATCAACAGCGACACCATGCCGAGCCAGAAGACCGGGATCGAATGGCCCAACAGGCCAATGATGCGGACCGTATGGTCAATCAGCGTGCCATGGCGCACAGCAGCCATCACCCCGGCCGGCACGCCAATGATGATACCGACCAACGTTGCCAGTGTCGCCAGTTCCAGCGTTGCCGGGAAGAAGCGCTTGATGTCCTCGAGCACAGGCCGGGTGGTCATCACCGATTTACCGAAATCCCCCTGCAGCATGTTGCCCACAAAGATCAGATATTGTTCCCAGATCGGCTTGTCGAGACCGAGCTGGATATACATCGCTTCATAGACTTCCTTGGATGCCCTGTCGCCGACAATGGCCACCACCGGATCGTTGGGCATGATCCGGCCAATGATGAAAGTGACGGCGGTCAGGCCGATGAAAGTGAGCATGAGCATCAAGAGGCCGCTGCCAATCTTTTGCGCGGTGCGCAAAAGAGGTGCAAAATCAGGCCCGCCGCTCTGTGGCTCGGTCGTCTGTGAGATGGAATTGTCAGTCATTCAGGAAATCCCGCAATATCCCATATAGCGCACGCCACGTCTGTCAGCTGTCCCGCATCTGCAGGGCTGATCTTGTTAGAGCCGTGCTGTCTGGTTTGACGCAGTCCGGACACCAAGCCTTCGCTATGGGTCGCGTCCGGACCACAAGCCGTGCGGCGATGCAATTGCTTCGCCGGTACCAACGATGGAACCCAGAAAGAGAAGCGCCCTCCGCCGTGGGGCGAGGGGCGCATATCGCTTACTTGGTCACCGTCCAGTAATAAGCCTGGTCAGAGGTCACGCCATTGACAAAGCCTTTAACGTTGGCGCGCTGGCCAAATGTGCCAATCGCCTGGAACATGATGGTGAATGGAGAATCTTCACGCACCATTTTCTGCAGGGTGGCATAGAGTTCTTCACGCTTGGCCGGATCGGACTCGGCTGCTGCCTGATTGGTCAGCTCGGTGAGACCTTTTGCGTCCCAGGCATTACGCCAGGTCAGTTTGCCGGTCAGCTTAGCTTCGAAGCGATTGTCCGGATTGTGGGCAAAGGCATCGGCGTCGGAATGTGGATCGGAATAATCAGGACCCCAGCGGGCAATGATCAATTGATGCTTGCGGGCACGATATTTTGGCCACAGGGTCTTGCCGTCGGACAGAACGATATCGGATTCGATGCCAACTTTACCCAATGCAGCCTGAACATTCTGCGCCACTTCTTTGAATGGTGATTTGTTCAGAGTGTCGATCGTGATCTTGGTGCCGGGCTCGACACCTGCCTCACCGAGCAGCGTTTTGGCTTTTTCAAGGTCGAAGCTATAGGGATTTTCCGTGGCAGCGGCCCACATGCCCGATGGCCAGAAATTCTGGTGGATCTTGTACTGGCCATCAAGAATGGAATTGACCATGCCCTTGTAGTCGACCACGTAATGCAGCGCATCGCGAACCTTTGGCTTGGAAAGGATCGGATCATTCATGTTGGTGGCCATATACATCAAATAGCCCTTCGGATAGGTCTCCGCGACCACATCGGGATTGTCTGCAAGGCCTTTGAGCTGATCCGAGGTCAGTTCCATCGCTGCGTCGACATCGCCCTTTTCAAGCAACAGACGCTGAGCGGAAGGCTCTGCCACGTGACGGATCACGACGCGTTTCATCGGTGGTTCGCCGTAACGGAACTTGTCGAACGCTTCCAGCATGACCAGTTCGTTGGCTTTCCAGGTTTTCAGCTTGTAAGCGCCAGACCCGGCAGAATGGTCTTTGAGCCAAGCATAGCCCATATCGCCGTCAACGGCATGGGCTTCCACTTCCTTCATGTCGACGATTGACGCAACGGAAGAAGAGAGCAGATTGAGCACCAGAGCCGGAGACATGTCTGCCAGCACGTTGATTTCGACAGTCTGGTCGTCAATCGCCTTGACGGCTTCATCAACATTATCAGCAGTCCAGCCGATCTGCTTGAGAATGAAGGCAGGGGTCTTGTCGAGCTTGATTGCGCGACCCAAGGAGTAGGCCACGTCATTTGCGGTGACCGGGTTGCCGGAATGGAAGGTCAGGCCCGGTTTTAGCTTGACGGTGATTTTCTTGCCGTCTTCGGAAAATTCATAGGATTCTGCGATGCCGCCAACCAGCTTGGTCAGATCTTCTGGCTCGAAGAAGAACAGGCGCTCATAAATGTTGGCGATGATGCGACCACCGGTGAACTCGAAGCTTTCTGCCGGATCCAGCGTGATGGCATCGGCGGTGTTGCGCGCAATAACAAAGGTGTCTTTTGGCGTGGCGGCGGATGCCGGTGCCATAGGAATGGCAACCGATGCGGCCAGCACAGCTGCCATGGACAGGCCTTTAAACGTCAATGGAAAGTTCACGTTCAATCTCCCTCTAGGATAATCAGATCTCGGTTCGTCAACCGCGAACGGTTTGCGATGGATGGGTGCCGCCCTGCTTCATTGGTCGAGCAGAGATCGGGCAACCAGGTGACTCTAACAGCCTATATCGATTGACCTACATCAACCAACAGAGTTGTTATGCCAATTTTGCATAATGTGTTAGACTGCTCAATATTTCCGCATTCGATCAAAGAGCATGCAATGGACACGAACTGGCTGACTGATTTTCTGGTATTGAGCAAAACCGGCAGTTTTTCGCAGGCCGCAGAAGAGCGCCACATCACCCAATCCGCCTTCTCCCGCCGCATCAAGGCGTTGGAAAACTGGCTCGGAACCGACCTGTTTGATCGCACCTCCTATCCGGTCAAGCTAACCGTGGATGGCAAGGTCTTTCACAGCACAGCGCAGAATATCTTGCGTGAATTGCAATTGAATCGCGTGGAGTTTCAGAGGCGTAATGCCAGCGCGGCACCCGATATCCGTATTGCAGCGGCCACAACGCTGGCCTTGAGCTTCGTTCCTGAATGGCTTCGGCAAATCAAGGCAGCTTGCGGGGATTTCTCCGTTTCCATCGACACCTATGATTTTGGTGAAATGATCGAGATGCTGGCAGATTGGAAAATGGATCTGGTGATTATGTTCCACCATCCACAGGTGCCAACCGTGCTCGATGCCGATGAGTTCGATTTCATCACCCTTGGAAAAGATATTATGCATCTTTGTACTGCTTTGAACGAAAAAGGGGAGCCAGCCTATGACATCAACAATCCGCCGCGCGATGGACTGGAATATGTCGGCTATGGGCTATCCGGCTATTTCTCCCGCATCGAGGATCTGATTTTCTCTCGCATGACACCGCAGGATCCGAAGTTTGTCTGCACGGCCCAGAGCGGCACCTGCGAATTCATGAAGAAGCTTGCAATTTATGAGCAAAAGATGCTCTGGCTGCCCGCCAGCAGTGCCTATGAAAGCGTTCGCAACGGCGAAATCGCCCTAGCGGATAATCGCAAGTTTGACACCGAGCTTGAAATCTGGGTCTGCAAGAAACGCGCTGTGAAATCACCATTGGTCCAAAAGATCTGGGCCCATTTGCAAGCCGATCCCTGCACAAGTCATCTTGATCGTTTCAAGCTCGTCTGAGTAACGAAGGCCCTGTCGTGATGTCTTTGCAACGGCGTGTCAGGAAAGAGACGGGCCCGGCGGGTTTTGGTTGTGGATATGGTTAATAAGGGATAACCCTTAGAAGCAATCCTGCCTGACCCTGCGCCGCCCGATCAGAAACTGTGCGCTCAGACATTGACCAATTGATGCTTGCACTCTTTTACAAATTGCGCTTGTTGAGCCTGTTGCTGCTTGTCAGCTGGGTTGCGCCTGTGCTGTTTTCCAGCACGAGCCTGCTCGCCGACAAGGCGGCGGGTGTCGCGGCTGGTGTCCATGGCGACAGCATTCTGTCTGGTGTGCAAAATCCGCCATTGGAAGCAAAGCAGGTGGCCGCACCAAGCCCGTGTCGCAAATGCCCCAATCAGGTCGCCGATGGTTCCTTGCAATGCAATGGACCTATGTTGGCAAGCCAGATACATGTGACGCATGTTATCGGCAACGGTGTCTTGCGATACTTTATCCCGCAGGACCGCGATGCTGAGCGCCGGGATGTTGCACCGGATCCACCGCCCCCGCGGCTTGGCTAGTCCCAATCTTCGCTATTGAATATCCCCGTTTTTCTCACGCTTTGGCCTCTGTTCGATTCCATTCGGGAACAGAATAAGGTCTTGCAGCGTTATCCTTTCATGATGGCCCGCAACAGGCCATCCCTCTGCCCGTCCAAGGTGTCTCTGTTTGAAGCGGTTGGGCGGAGGCCGGTGACGGGCCTTGCCCACTTGAGCCTTGCTGGCACTAATCAGGTAAAAACAATGACAAAAGACAATGATTTTCCGACGCTTCCTTCCCCGCTTGCAAAGGGCTTTAGCCGGCGTCACATGCTTCGTGCCGGTGGCCTTATGCTGGCCAGCGCCTCTCTGGCTGCCTGCGGTCCGCGCAACCGGGCTGGTGGACTAAATCCAGTCACCCCAAGCCCCTATGCAACCATGTATGGGCCTTTGCCTCAGGAACGTTTCCCGCTCGACGCTATCAATCTGGCGAAGCTTAACGAGAAATTCTTGCGCCGCGAAGTTACCTATCCCACCTATGAAAAGGTCGGTACACTCATCGTCGATACGCAAAACTATTATCTTTATCTTGTGCTGGAAAATAACCGCGCCATCCGCTATGGCGTCGGATTGGGCCGTGCCGGATTTGAATGGTCTGGCCGCGCCGTTGTTGCCCGCAAGGCCGCTTGGCCAACATGGACGCCCCCCGCCGAAATGATTGCGCGTGAACCGGAACTCGAAAAATGGAGCTGGAAGAATGGCGGCATGCCTCCCGGGCCGTCCAATCCGCTCGGAGCCCGTGCGCTCTATATCTATCAGGATGGCCGTGACACGCTCTATCGCCTTCATGGCACGGCAGAGGTCTGGTCGATTGGCAAGGCTGTCTCGTCAGGCTGCGTGCGTTTGCTCAATCACGACATCATCGATTTGTATCAGCGCGTGCCGAACCAGTCGCCGATCGTCGTGATCTGACAAGGGCAATGGAGTGACGATGTAAGAGGCGTATCCGTTACAACTGACTGGTCGGCACGGTGGTGCTGACCAGTTTGGCAATCTCGTCGAGCTTTTCGCTCTTGGTTAGGTCGGCGACGGTCTCAAGCGACTCGATGAGTTTGCGCCGTTCCGCTTCATTCAATTCGAAATAGCGGCTGGCAAATTGTTCGCCGAGCGGAGAGGGGCTGCTCGCGAGCAAGGTTTCGCCTTGCCCGGTCAGGCGCGATACGACAACACGGCGGTTATTTTCCAACCGCTGCCGTTCAATCAGCCCCTTGGCAGTCAGCTTGTCGAGGATGCCCAGTACCGTCGGCGGTGACAGGTCCACCGCTTTGGCAATGGCGCTGCCAGAAGGCGCGCCAAGGTCTCGAACGCAACGCAAGACGATCAGTTGTGGCAGCGTCAAGCCGCTTTCCTTGTTTAGATAGCGCGAATGGATGTCCAAAGCCCGCGCAATCTTGCGGATGGACATCAGGACCAGTCTGATTTCTTCGTTCGGCGTCATAAAACAATCCCTCTGATCAGAGGGATTAATGCGCCCAACCGCATCCGTCAAACGGAATCGCTCAAAATGGTCGCTTATGTCGCCGATAACAACGCTATCCAATCGCGCTTTTCGCCAAGGCTGGTCGGTTGGGTCAGTCCTTCTCACGCAAACCGTAGCTTTCGAATTTTTTCAGCACCACATCGATCTCCGCATTCGACAGACATGGGGGCGTGTCGGTGATTTGCAACACTTCGAGATACATCCGCGCGAGCGCTTCGATCTCTACTGCCAACCACATGGCCTGCGCCAGATTTGCGCCTGTGGCGATCATGCCGTGATGGCGCATCAGAATGGCCTTGGATTGTGCAATGCCATCGCGGACCAGTGTTGACAATTCCGGTGTGCCATAGGTGGCATAATCAATGACAGGAATGGTGTAGCCGCCACCAGCTGCCACCATGTAATGAATGGCCGGGATGGGGCGGTTGAGGATGCCGACGCATGTGGCATGGTGGGCATGGTTATGAACCACCGCATTGGCATCAGGGCGCGCTTCAAGGCATGCCAGATGGAAGCGCCATTCGCTCGACGGCACCTGATCGGCACCATAGGACCCGTTTGCCTTCACATGGACGATATCGTCAGGGGTCAATTGATTATAAGCGATGCCGGATGGGGTGATAAGCATGCCATCATCAACCCGCAAGCTGATATTGCCAGCCGTGCCCTGATTAAGGCCGCTGGCATTCATTTCAAGGCAAGCATCAATGATGCTCTGGCGGATTTCGGTCGTGTCGGACATGACAGGGCTCCAAGTGAGAATGACTGTTTGTGCCCGTTTTATCATGCGAATGCGGATTCAGCAATAGTCTGAATTTTCTGTGTCGATTGGATTTATTCTTAAGGATTGCGCCAATATATGTTGATTTCATGCGTTTATTGACCGGTTTATTCGATCTGACATCGTTTCAATGACTTGCGGCATGCGGCAATCTGTGACAGATTGGTGACCGAATATGACCGATTTTGGAGAAAGGTATGTTGCCAGACCGTTTGAAAGATATAGTCAATCGGGTGGATCATCTCGGGTCGATCAGTGTGGCTGATCTATCGGCGCAGTTTGGCGTGGCGGTGGAAACGATCCGTCGTGACCTGCGTTTGCTGGAAGAGCAGGGCTATTTGCGACGGACTCATGGTGGTGCCACCTCTTTGCTTGACAGTCACGACGTGCTAGCCTTCGGTTCCCGCCAATCTCAAAATTCCGAGGCCAAGGAAGCAATGGCCCACCATGCGCTGCCTTTCATCCGTCCAGACCAGACCTTGATGCTCGACCCAAGCTCGAGTTGCTGGTATCTCGCCCGAATGCTGCCCGACATGCCTCTGACGGTGATTACCAATTCGCTGCGCATTGTCTTTGACCTTGTCCATAAACCCAAGATCAAGGTGATTGGCGTGGGCGGTCGTTATTACGAAAAATACGGGGCTTTTCTGGGCGCCATCGCCGTCGATCACATCCACGAATTTCAGGCGGATCTTTGCTTCTATTCCTGCGCCGGCTTTATCGAAGAGAGTGGGGCGTGGGACAGCAATGCCCTGAATGCCGGGGTCAAACGGGCCATGCGCCGAAGCGCGCGTGATCACGTTCTGCTTTGCGACAAGAGCAAGGAAGGGCGCGGCGGTTTCATGCAGATTGCCGATACAGGGCGGATCCATTGCCGGATCAATGAAGACGGTGTTATCGGATCTCTGTCAGAAAATTGACGGCAGGGTCTGAATGCTGAAATGAAGTCACCGGGGAGGAGACTATGGGGGAAGAAGCAGTTCTGGTGCTCGATTGTGGCAGCACCAATGTGCGGGCCATCGCGGTTGGGCCCGATGGCAATGTGCTGGCGCGCGCGGCGGAAGCAAATGCCACCGTCACCGATCCGCAGCATGAAAACTGGCATTACTGGCCCTTCGAGCAATTGTTCGACAAGTTGGCCGCCTGTGCTCGGCGGGTTGCCGAAGAGATCGGCCCCGGTCGCATCCGGGCCGTTACCGTCACCACATTCGGTGCGGACGGCTCCTTCCTGGATGCCAATGGCGCGCTGCTCCATCCCGTCATCAGTTGGAAATGCAGCCGAACCCTTGAGGCCCAGGATCATGTATCGCGCTATATCGACCCGGACCGCCTGATGATGTTGAGCGGCATTGGGCGCTTTCCCTTCAATACGTTGAATAAATTTGTCTGGTTCCGCGAAAATCATCCTGAGCTGCTTGACCGGGCAGAACATTTCCTCTTCATCAGCTCGCTTTTCACCCATCGTCTGACCGGACGGCTGACCAATGACGCAACCATGGTTGGTACATCCCAGATGACTGACTTGCAGGCACAGGATTTCAGCGCCGAGATCCTTGATGCAGTCGGTGTGCGCCGCACCTTGTTCCCCGAGATGGTTTTCCCCGGTGACGTGATCGGCCCCTTGCTGCCGGATATGGCAATCAAAACTGGGACTGGAGGCGGGCATTCCGGTTGTCTCCGCCGGTCATGATACGCAATTTGCCATCTTTGGAGCGGGCGCCAGTGCCGATCAACCGGTTCTTTCATCGGGCACATGGGAAATCCTGATGGCTCGCTGCGCCACCATCGATCTGCCATCGGCGGACATTTTCAAGGATGCCTTCACCTGCGAATGGGACGTCAAACAGGGGCATTACACGCCGGGCTATCAATATGTGGCATCCGCCGTGATCGAATGGGTGGCCCGGGTGATGTATCCCGATCTGTCTGGCACGGAGAAATATGAGGTCATGATTCGCGATGCCATGGCCGCGCCGCAAGAGTGTCTGGGCATGACATTCCACCCCGGACATGCTGATCGGCAAGGGAGAAATCTCCAACCTGTCTCTGGATGTGGATCGTGGCATCTTCTTCCGCTCGGCTTTGAATGGGCTGGTCAAACGGCTGCAAACGGGACTGGGCCTCTTGGAGCAGGTCGGCCAGTTCAAGGCGTCAAAGCTGATTCTGGTTGGTGGCGGAACGCGCAATCAATTCTGGACCCAGCTGAAAGCCAATGCGCTCGACCTGCCGATCTATGTGCTTGATGAGCCTGAGACCACTGTGCTCGGGGCGGTCTATGGTGGCCATGCAGGGAGCCGGAATTTACCAAAGCGCAGAAGCGGCACGTGACGCCTATGCTTTGCAAGCCCATGTGACAATGCCGCAATAAGGTCCCGATCAGCGTCTGGCCAGCACCCGGCCAGCGCCCGACCTGCGGCTCCGCTGACTTAATCTTCCAGTCGATGCGGAGCTGCATCCATTGCTTTGTAGAGTTGGGGTTTCACCTTGATCAACTGTGCCCGGGTTGGAGCCGTCATCAAGCAGTTGAAACGCCCGGTCGATCAGTTCCTTGTGGCGTTGACGGATCATGTGCACCGGGAAGCGCAACAGGCTGCCAAATGGCTCATAGTCGAAACAGCCAAGGGAGCAGACGCGGATTTCCTCTTCGGGAATCGTAATGAGAAAGCGCAAGATGCCTTCAAATACGGTCAGGGAATTGATGAACAAGGCACTTGGCAATCCGCCCAACTGATCATAGAGGCACTTGATTTCCTGTTCGGCATTTTCCAGCTCGTAGCCGCACGCGATCACCTGATCGTCCTCGCATACCTCAAGGCGCTCTTTGACGATCCTGCGAAAGCTCCCGATGCGCAGCGCCGTTGCGGGCAAATTGGCGTCGCCACCGATGAAATAGGGGCGATCTCGCCTCGCAATGCCCAATGGTTTGCGGCTGTCGAGAATTTCGCGCGTCAGGGCCCGCGCGCCCGCCGCGTGATCCGTCACCACCGATGGGGCAAGGCTACAGGGCTGGTCGATGAAAACATGGTCAATATGCGCCTGTTGGCAATAGCGACTGATATCTTCCGGGCTCGATGCGCCAACAACAAACAGCGCATCAATATTGTAAGAGGCGAGACTTTCAACTGTGGAGAGTTCTTCTTCCCGATCACGATCTGTGGAAACGATCACCGGGCATAGGCCATTTTGACGGACCCGCAGGGAAAATGTTTCGGCCAAACTGGAAAAGAAGCGGTTGTAATCTGGCATCAGCAAGGCCACCAAACCGGAGCGCGCTGTGCGTAATCCACGGGCCTGCAAATTGGCCGAGTAACCAAATTCCCGAGCGATCGCGATGATCCGGTCAGCCGTTTCTCGCCGAATTCTGCGGTTTTTCCAGGTGCCATTGAGGGCGGCGCTGACTGTGGAAGGCGAGGCTTCCGCCTTCTCCGCAATGTCATAAATCGTGCTTTTGGGCGTTCGTTTCATGATGGCCGGACCGTCTTTCTCATTGTGCCGGTGATGAACATGTTGACAGCGTAAATCATTTTTGGCTTAATGTGAAATATCGATTGTGCAAAATGGGAGAAGAGCCAAACTGGCTGTGAGAAAGTGCCGGTTCGATTTCTGGTTGTATGTTTGCACAATCGATTGTTCAGATTCGCCTGACGTAGCAGGCCGAATCCATACTCGGGAGGTAGACTATGAAGACTAAACTTTTGGGCTGCATTGCCGGCCTTGCTCTGGCTGTCGGACTTGCAACAGGTGCAAGCGCTGCCGAGCCAACCATGGGTGTTGTCGTCAAGATCGGTGGCATTCCCTGGTTCAATGCCATGGAAAATGGCATCAAGAAGCGTGCAGCTGAAATCGGCGTTGACGCTGAAATGATCGGCCCGGTTTCCGCTGATCCGGCTTTGCAGGTGCAGGCCATCGAAGATCTGATCGCCAAAGGCGTTGATGTGATCGGTGTCGTGCCGAATGATGAAGCCGCACTGGAACCGGTGTTGAAAAAAGCGCGCGACGCGGGCATCAAGGTCATTTCCCATGAAGGTCCGGGCCTGAAAAATGTCGACTGGAACTTCGAGTTGGCCTCCGCGACCGGCTTTGGTGAAGCACATGCCAAGCTGCTGGCCGAAACAATAGGCGGCCCTGGCAAATATGCCGTTTTTGTTGGCTCTCTGACTGTGCCACTGCACAATGCATGGGCCGATGCCGCCATCGCATGGATGGCGAAAAATCACCCTGAAATCGAACTGGTCGGCGAGCGCTATGGCGTTGCCGAGAATGTCGATGACAGCCGCTCCACCGCGCTTGATCTGATTGCAGCCAATCCCGACCTCAAAGGTTTCCTCGCTTTTGGTAGTCAGGGACCGATCGGCGCAAGTCGCGCTGTTGAAGAACGTCGCAAAACCGGTCAAATCCACGTGCTTGGTCCATTCTCTCCGGGACAGGGCCGCAAGATGGTGCATAAAGGCACTCTCTTGGGTGGCTATATGTGGAACCCGGCGCAAGCGGGCGAAGTCTTCGTAACCCTCGGTAAAATGTTGGCCGAAGGCAAAGAAGTGAAATCTGGCATGGACATTCCTGGTCTTGGCGTCGTCGAGCCAATGGTTGAAGAGCGTGACATCATCACCGACAACCTGCTCGAAGTGAACAAGGACACCGTGGACGGTCTGGCCGACATGGGCCTCTGAGGCAATCCTCCCAGCAGAGCGGGCGCGCGAGAAAGCAACAAAGATTCAAGGCTATCTCGCGCGCCCTTCTTCTCACAAGGTCACGATACAATGACGTATGGCAACAGCGAGCAATTCGCGCTGCGTCTGAAGGGCATCTCCAAGGCATTCGGTGGCTTGCAAGCACTTGATAATGTGGATTTTGAAGTTCTGGCAGGCGAAGTTCATTGTCTCGCCGGCGAAAATGGCTGCGGTAAATCCACGCTCATCAAGGTCATCACCGGTGTCTATCAGCCCGAACAGGCAGATAAAATAGAGCTGTTTGGCGAACAGCTTGGTTCCATTTCCCCCACGCAGGCCCGCAGCAAGGGCGTTTCGGTCATCTGGCAGGATCTGGCGCTTTTTCCCCACATGAGCGTTCAGGAAAATATCGCTTTTGATGATCTGGTCGGTTTGCGGCCGCGCGGTGTCAATCGTGCCAAAATGCGTGAACGCGCAATCGCAGTCCTTGAACGGCTCGGTGTGACCCTTGATATGGACATGGCTTTGGAAGAGTTGCCGATTGCGCAGCGACAGATCGTGGCCATCGCCCGCTCCTTGATGAATGACGCCAAGCTGATCTTCATGGATGAGCCGACCGCCTCTCTCACTCAGTCTGAAACCGACTCTTTGCTGGCCATTGTCCGCAAATTGTCTGCCGATGGAGTGGCCGTGGTCTTTGTCAGCCATCGACTTGCCGAGGTGATCGACATTGCCTCGCGCGTTACGGTCTTGAGGATGGCAAACTGGTCGGCGTCTATTCAACCGAAAACATGACCCAGGCCAAGCTTGGGGAATTGATGACCGGGCAGACGATCGAGCATTCCGTCGATGCCCGTACCCTGACCGACGCCGAGCCTGTTCTGGACCTTTCCCATCTCAGCCGCAACGGCGAGTTCGAGGATGTCTCCTTCACAATCCGGGCTGGCGAAGTGGTCGGCCTAACCGGACTGATCGGCGCAGGCCGCACCGAACTGGCCCATACGCTGATGGGTATGACTAAAAGCGATGGCGGCTCGATGACCCTTGACGGTCAGACCTATGCCCCATCCTCCATCCGTGATGCGATCAGCAAGGGCATGGCCTATGTGTCCGAAGATCGGTTGACGTTGGGTTTGTTGCAAAAACAATCCATTGCCGACAACACGGTCATCTCGGTGCTGCAAAAGCTCTTGATGAAAGTCCCGCTCATTTCCATGACCAAGAAGGAACAGCTGGTCAGCAGCTGGATCAAGGATCTCGGTGTCAAGATCGGTCATCAGGACGACCCGATTTCGTCCTTGTCCGGCGGCAACCAGCAGAAGGTGGTTCTTGCCAAATGGCTGGCAACCGATCCGAAATTGCTCATTCTTGACAGCCCGACGGTCGGCGTTGATGTCGGCGCCCGCGCCGGGATCTTCCGGATTGTGCGCAGGCTGGCCGAGAATGGTCTGGCCATTCTGCTCATCTCCGACGAAGTCACCGAGGTGATGTTCCATTCGGACCGCATTCTGCATATGGCCGATGGTCGCATCGTCGACGAATATAATCCCCACGACATTACGGTGCCACAGCTGGAGGAGCGGATCTATGCATAGCTTCTTGCGTGACAACAAGATCGAAGTCCGCATGGCCGTGGTCCTTCTTGCCATCTGCCTTGCCCTGTCCGTTTTGACAGACACCTTCTTCACGTTGGTCAATCTGACCTCGCTTCTCAACAACAATGCGATCAACCTCATCTGGGCCGTTGGCCTGCTCGTTGTGCTGATCGCTGGCGGTATCGACATTTCCTTCGCCGTGGCATCCTCGGTGGTGCAATATGTCGGCGTCCAGATCCTTTTCTCCCTTGGTGGCGGCAACTGGGTTGTTGGCCTTGCCATCTGTGCCGTCATTGGCATCGGCCTTGGCCTGATCAACATGATCCTGATCCATACCTTCCGGGTGGTCACGATCGTTATTACCATCGCCACCTACAATGCCTTTTTCGGCCTGTTGATGTTCTTCACCAAGGGCCGCAGCATCTATGATCTGCCCGATTGGCTGACCGATCGAATCTTCATTTTCGAGCATGAACTGGCTGACGGCTCATGGGCCGAGCTCAATCTCTCGGTCGGGGTGATGATTGTCTGTGTCATTGCCACATGGATCCTCATTCGTCGCACCAACCTTGGCCGTCAGCTTTACGCCTTTGGCGACAATCCCGAAGGGGCGCGTCGGGCCGGGGTCAATCTGGCTGCCATGCAGGCACTGGCCTTTGGCTGGATGGGCATGATGGCAGGTATTGCGGGTCTCATGCAGGTCAATATCGTGCAGGAAGTGGTCCCCAACGCCCTGTTCGGCCGTGAACTGGATGTGCTCGCCGCAGTGGTTTTGGGTGGTGCCCGTCTTGGCGGCGGCAAGGGGTCGATCCTTGGCTGTGTCATTGGCGTGATGTTTGTCGCCGTGACCCAGAATGGCCTCAACCTGCTCGGCGTTTCGCCCTTCGCCTTCCAGATGATCATTGGTGCCGCCATTCTTGTGGCGATCTCCACATCGAACGTCAATTTTTCCGATCTCTTCAAACTCGGAAGGGAGGCAGCAAAATGAGCAAGAAATCTTCAAAGGGCACCTCTATTCTCGGCTCTGAAACCTCCAGTCTGCTTGTGTTGCTGCTGTTGATCAGTGGAAGCTTCAGTCTGGCCGCGCCTCAGTTCCTGACCGCCCCCAGCCTGTCTTCCATGGGGTACCAGTTGCCGTTGCTTGGCTTTTTGACCCTTGCCATGCTTGGGCCACTCCTGTCCGGCGGGCTCAATCTGGCAATCATCTATACCGCCAATATTTCAGGTCTGACGCTGGCTTGGGTTCTGCTGCAATTTGGTGGCCCGGACGCCGGCATCGAGGCTCTGATCATTGGCGTCATCGCCGCCATTGCGGTGGGAATGCTGGCTGGTGCTGTCATCGGTGCAATCGTCGCCTATATTGGCGCGCACCCGATTCTGGTGTCGTTGGCCATGATGGTCTTCCTGAGAGGCTTGGGTGAATTTCTTACCCGCGGCGGCGATATTTCCGGCTTTCCCGATTATATGCGGGTTCTGGGCCACGGCAGCCTGTTGGGCATTCCGGTTCCGTTCATCCTGTTCCTGTTGGTTGCCGCAGCCTGGCATATCCTGCTCAAACGCACCCGGCACGGCTTCTCGGTCTATATGACCGGCTCCAACATTCAGGCTGCCGAATATGCCGGTTTGCATACCAAACGCACTTTGGTGCTGATCTATGCCCTTTCGGGGCTACTCTGTTCCATCGCCGGAATTTTGATGGCCGCGCGCTTTAACTCGGTCCGTGTGGGTCACGGTGAAGCGTTGCTTTTGATCACTGTGCTGGCCTGCTTTCTGGGCGGGGTCGACCCCTTTGGCGGTCATGGCCGGGTCGTGCCTGTGGTCATCTCACTTTTCATTCTGCAGATCCTGTCGTCAGGTCTCAATCTTGTCGGTGCCAACCAGCACCTCGCCACAGCGGTATGGGGATTGTTCCTGATCGGGGTGATGGTCCTGCGGTCTCATCATATCAAGATACTTATCAGCTATTTAAGGAAGGAATGACCATGGAAGGCTTTGGCGTACATACAAGCATGTGGACCATGAACTGGGACCGCGAAGGTGCCGAGCGTGCGGTGACCGGTGCCAAGCAATATGGTGTTGATTTCATCGAAATTCCCATGCTCAGACCCCATGACGTTGACACCGATCATACCCGCAACTTGATCGAAAAGAATGAATTGCGCGCGGTTTGCTCCCTCGGCCTGCCTGAGGAATGCTGGGCGTCGGTGGCACCGGAAAAGGCAATTGACTATCTCAAGCTCGCCCTCGACAAGACCAAGGCCCTTGGCGGGGAAGCCCTCAGTGGTGTCATTTATGGCGGGATCGGCCAGCGCTCCGGCGTGCCGCCCGTACAAGAGGAATATGACAATATCGCCCGTGTGATGACTGAAATCGCCGCTTACGCCAAGAAACTGGATCTGCAACTTGGCATTGAACCGGTCAACCGCTATGAGAACCACCTGATCAATACCAGTTGTCAGGCCCGTGAGCTGATTGAACGGGTCGGGGCGGACAATATCTTCATCCATCTCGATACTTATCACATGAATATCGAAGAGAAGGGTGCAGGCAACGGTATTCTCGACGCCCGCGATTATATCAAATATATTCACTTGAGCGAAAGCGACCGGGGAACCCCGGGCGAGGGCACCTGCGACTGGGATGAAATCTTTGCCACCTTGCGCGCCATCAACTTCAAGGGCGGGCTGGCAATGGAAAGCTTCATCAACATGCCGCCGGAAATCGCCTATGGTCTGTCGGTGTGGCGGCCTGTTGCCAACAGTCACGACGAGGTCATGTCCAAGGGCCTGTCCTTCCTGCGCAACAAGTCCGAGCAATATCATCTGATTTGACGGGATTGCGATGAAACTGGATCAATTTGAAGCGCTGTTGTCCCAAGTGGATGCCCTGATGGAGAAAGATCCCAAGGGCGGCTCGTCGGGGCGGAAATTCGTTGCCATTGCCGGAGCCCCCGGCTCTGGCAAGAGCACCGCCGCCGCCGCGTTATATGACGCCTTGGCAGCCCGCCATCCGGGCAAGGTGGCTGTCCTGCCAATGGATGGCTTCCATTATGACGATGCGGTGCTGCATGAGATGGGTCGGCGTCCCTGGAAAGGGGCGCCGGACACCTTCGATGTCGGTGGCTTGCGTTCGGTGCTTCAACGTTTAAAGGATCCAAACGAGACCCGTGTTGCGGTGCCGGTCTTTGATCGGGAACTGGAAATTTCCCGCGGTAGCGCCCGGATCATCGCGTCTGACGTGGAACTCATTCTGGTCGAGGGCAATTATCTGCTGCTCAAGGATGAGCCATGGCAACAGCTCCACCCCTATTTCGACATGACCATCTTCATTGATGTTCCAGAAGAAGAACTGCGCCGCCGGTTGCGGCAACGCTGGGTGGGCTATGGCCTCAGCGAGGAAGACATCCTGCACAAGCTTGATGGCAATGACCTTCCCAATGGTCGCGCCGTGATTGATCGCAGCATCGAGGCGGACATTGCCTACCGCTCGGCTCGCTGACACTTTCATCCATCGCAAACAGCAACAAAGGCCCGACTTCGCAACGAAGCCGGGCCTTTGCGATTGGCCTTGTAACGGGCAGCGACGCCAAGCCTACTGGAAGGGTTTGACATCGATCCAGAGCACAGCGTCTTGCGACAGCTCTTTGCCCTCATGCTCGGTCACCGGACCTGAGCCAAGGCAGGCAAAGCCCCAGGTGCCAGCGCGCGGCAAGCCGAAGGTGAACAGGCCACTCGGATCGGTAACCGCAACCATCGCACTGTCTGGCACTGGGCCTGAGACCTCCTTGGAGAAGGCGTTCTTCTCCACATCGATGGTCGGGTTGATATATTCGATCTCGCATTCAATCCCCGCCGCCGGTTTGCCATCGGAAAGCAGCTGACCGGTAAATGTGCCGCCTACAAAGGTCTGATAAGGCTTGTTGAGCGGAACGATTTCAGTTGGCAGGCCAAGCGGTTCATTCCAGTTGGTTGGCATCGCCTTGTTGACGTAACTCTTGGTGATCTGCTGGATATAGATGTCTTCGCTGCCTTCATAATAGGGAGCTGGCGTGAGGGCAAAGATATAGTCGCCATTGCGCTTGACTTTGTAGCTTGTCTCGAAGGCCTGCGCTTCATTATGTGCGCCCTTCCACATGATCGGCTTGAGAGTCGGCAAAAGGTCTTTCTTCTTGCCCTTGAAATAGACATCAAAGGCATCTGGCTTGGCCATGTCCATCGCATGACCATTTTCCATCGGATGGCCAAACATCATTTTCAGCGGAATCTCCTGTGCCTTGTCCAGCATGACACGCGGCGTATAGAGTAACTGAAAATGGGCGTTCGCCTGAGAGGTCATGGCAATGGCAGTGATTGCCACGCCGGCAAATAGGGATTTCATGCTTTCATTCCTTGTCTGGGCCTGCATCAGATCGACGAAAGCCAAAGGCCTCCCGTTCGCCGAACAGCAGTCTGTCGGCGTTGATCTGATATCGGATTGTGAAACGGGTTGGAGGGTGGAGCGATGGTTGAGGTGAGCGGTGGGCAAGTGTCAGTCAACCGGACCTTCGCGCCGATGGACTGGGAGGCTTTGGCGGCTACTCGACGATTTCGCTGCCGTCAATTGTCAATTCATGGCCGGGTCCTGCGTCAAAAATGACATGATAGTCCCCATCGGGTTTGTCGAACTCGAACTCGCTGTCTTCATTCATTTTGCCTTCAAGGATCAGCTTGTCTTCCCCATCATAGACATTGAGCTTGACGCCAGACGCCGTGGAGCCGTCAGAGAAGCCGCCTTCACACAGGACAGTACCATCCCCATTGTCGTAGCAGGCGCAAACGGGCGTATGGGCAAAGCTCGTTCCACTGGTTGCCAGAAAGCCGAGCATCGAAAGCGCGATAAGTTGTTTCATCCTAGTTTATTCCCGAATAGTAAAAACGCGTATAGTTTCGTAAGTAATTAGACTGTCTTTTATTTTAAGAATCATTCCAAAGACAGCGCTCTACTTATAAAGGGGCTCAAATTTGAACCTGTTCCTCAAGTTTTACTTTATTCTTGGATCCGTTTGTTGTAAATAGTAATCATTCGCAATTTCATTCCGCGAGGCCAAACCGCGTCTATCGGATGAAAAATGAAATAGCCACGACAAATCCGGTGCCTTGATGACCACAGCCAATCCTTCTCAAGAACAAGCTAAGCCTATGACTTTGAACGATACTTTGCCCGGAACGCGGGTGCGTATCCGCAAGCATAATGCGGTTGGGGCAGTGCGCCAGCGGCTTCTGGATTTGGGGTTGATGCCCAACAGTCGCGTTGAGGTGGTCAGAGTTGCACCCTTGAATGACCCGATCGAATTGCGGTTGGATGCAACGGACATCACGCTGCGACGACGGGAGGCGGCAACGATCGAGGTGATCGGGGACCAATCATGACCAAGCAAATCAAGGTCGCCCTTGCAGGCCAGCAGAATGCGGGAAAATCGACCCTCTTCAATGTCTTGACCGGTGCCAGACAGCATGTCGCCAACTATCCGGGCGTGACGGTGGACAAGAAGTATGGCCGATACAATTTCGCAGGGCTCGCGGTCACCGCTGTGGACCTGCCGGGCACCTACAGTCTGACCTCTTTTTCGCTGGAAGAACGGGTCGCCAGAGACTTCCTGATCAGGGAGCGACCAGATGTCGCGGTTAATGTTGTGGATGCATCAAATTTGCGTCGTTCGCTGCATCTCACCTTCCAGCTTCTGGAAATGGGTCTGAAATCAGTTCTCGCCCTCAACATGATGGACATGGCCAGAAAACGCGGCATTGTGATCAATCTGGCCGGGCTTTCCAAGGCGTTGGGCCTGTCTGTGGTTGAAACCATCGGCTCCAAAGGCATTGGGCGTGATGCCTTGCGCGATGCCATCACCCGGGAAGCTCAGAGCAATTCAAAGCCGGACTGCTCAATCGATTATGGCGCGCTTGAGCCAAAGATCGAACAGTTGGCAGAAATAGTCACCTCATGTGCTTCACAGTGGCAACTGCCGCCCCGCTGGCTGGCCATCAAGCTGCTTGAACAGGACAGTCAGGCCCAGACGCTTCTCCGCGAAACGCTGGAAGAAAGCGAAGCCACCCGGATTATCAATCAGGCCCGCGCATTGGGGGAAGCTTTTGAGCAGGCCGAAGGGTTGAGTTGTTCGGACCATGTGATCACCATGCGCGACCGACGCGTGCAAGGCCTCATCGACGCCTGTGTGGAAGGGGGGCAAAATGCCGGAGAAACCATCTCCAACAAGATTGACCGGGTGGTTCTCAATCGTTGGGCAGCCCCTGCTTTTCTGGTTTTTACCGTCTTCATGATCTACCAGATTTCCATCGTCTGGGGCTACGAGCTGACCAATCACACATGGCCCTTCCTTGCCAAATTCCGCGAGATCATGGCTGGTCTTTTGCCCGCTGCCGGTTTTCTGGAAGATCCCTACAGTCGAGCCATGGGGTTGTGGCTGGTCGATTCCGCCAACACCCTGCTCAATTATGTGCCAATCTTCGTCATTCTCTTTGCTCTGATCGCCATATTGGAGGATTCCGGTTATATGGCGCGGATCGCCTTCATTCTCGACAAGATCCTCCATCGCTTTGGTCTGCATGGCCAGAGCACCCTGCCGCTGATCCTTGGCGGTGTCTTTGCCGGGGGCTGCGCGGTGCCGGGCATCATGTCGACCAAAGGAATTCCTGACAATCGCGCACGCATGGCAACCATCTTTGCCGTGCCCTTCATGAATTGCCTTGCCAAGGTGCCGCTCTATACCCTGCTGCTCGGCATCTTCTTCGTCGACGACAAGTCCCTGATGATGTTCTACATCTCGACCATGACCATCATCTTTGCACTGTTGGTGTCAAAATTGCTGACCGTGACGGTTCTGCGCGGAGAGGAAACTTCGCCCTTCGTGATGGAATTGCCAGCCTATCATATGCCAACCCCATCCGCGGTCATCCGCCGATCGTTCGAGCGCACTTGGATTTATCTCAAGAAAGTTGGCACCATCGTCGTCGCTGTTGCGGTGGTGGTCTTTTCCCTGCTGCAATTCCCCGGCCTGTCCGATGAGCGCATGGATGACTTCAAAGCCCAAGGGCTTGCTGCCATCGAGGCTTTTCAGGCGGACATGTCCGGGAACCAATATCAAAGCCTCGCCAGCAACGACCATATCGTCGGGCTGGTCAATTATTACACCAACTTCAAACGGGCCAAACTGAATGCCAAAGGGGCGGAAGCCTCGCAGGCGGTGAATGATGCCTTCAAGGCCCGCAACCCCGATTATTTTCCGCTGGTCAAGGCGCCCAAAGGCGACAAACAGGCCAGGGCGGCAGGACGCGCCCTCAAGAAGCTGGTCAAAACCCGCAAGTCCATCCGCCGTGTCATGAAAGAGGCCCGGATCACCAACTCCATTCTTGGTGAGGTGGGCCGGTCGTTGGAGCCGGTAACGCAATTTGCCGGCTTTGACTGGAAGATCAACGTGGCTTTGCTGTCCTCCTTTGCCGCGCGGGAAAGTTCTGTTGCGACCCTCGGGGTGCTGTTCCAGCAGGATGAAGACCAGAATGCCACCCTCGAACAACGGATGGGGTCTGAAACAGAGGCCGCAGGTGCCACCGCTCTGCTGGCCGTCTCGATGATCCTGTTCTTCGCTCTCTATCCACCCTGCTTGGCGACGACGGTGATGGTAAAGGTTCAAACCGGCTCTTACAAATGGATGCTGTTTGCCATTCTGTTCCCCACTGCGCTTGGGCTGACGGTGTCGAGCCTGGTCTTCACCATCGGTCGTTTGACCGGGCTGACGGGCATTCAAATGATGACGGTGGTCTATTTGTCAGCGCTGGCCTTGTTGCTAATTGTTGGACTAGTCAGTGGGCGCAACGAAGCGAAACGCATGAGGATGGCACAATGATGATGGCATATGCGGCAGATAACACCACCTCCGCCTTGCTTGAGAGCAACAGAGGCAGCCTGTGGGACTTGTTACCCGTAGCCCTGATTGTGGCTTTGGCGCTCTTTTATCTCTATCGCAAACTCTGGGCCAAACGCGGTGCCTGTTCCGATTGCACTGCTGGCGGGCCGACCTGCTCTGCCTGCGTGCCCGGTGAGATCAAGTTTGATACGACAACACCCCTCAAGACATCCGTTGGCAAAACCGATAGAAAATAAGTCTAACCGGCGGTGCACGGGCCCTAATTGAGGCCCGCTACGCTGCCTTTGGACACCCGCTTGAGGATCGAAATCAGGACAAGGGGGATCAGGGTGGTGATGACGACCGCCGAGAAGGCCATCGCCATGCCGAGCCCCATAGACCCTTGATCAAATTGCTGCCAAATGAAAACGGCAATGGTCTGAAAGCCGACCGGTGCCACCAACAGCGAGGCCACCAGCTCACGCGAGGCTACGGCAAAAACAAGGATCATCGCGGTGATCATGCTTGGCAGGATCAGTGGCAGGATGATCCGCCAAAAAGCCCGCAACGGACCAGAGCCGGACACCCTTGCTGCCGCTTCCAGATTGTCTCCCAGCTGATGCAGGGATGCTGTTGCATAGCGCACCGGTTGCGGCAGCAGGATACAGACATAAGCCAGCAACAAAATGAAAGGCGTGTTGTAAGGGGTAACCGGTAGCCATGGCTGATTCCACGCCAGAATGATCCCGACCGCCACCACAACGCCGGGCAGGGCATTGGGCGTGATCGATAGGGCATCCAGCACAATTCGGAAGCGCCCGCCCCCCTTGACCACCGAATAAGCGGTGATCGCCCCCAACAGGCCTGCAAGCAACGCTGTCACCAGTCCCAGCATCAGCGAATTGCCAAGGGCTACCAGACCATCGCTGCCCACGCCCAGCAATTCATTGAAATTGTCAAAGCCAAGATTGGACCATGCCAATCCGCCGGATATTGTTCGCGACAGGGCGGTCGCCAAAATGGCAAGGATTGGCAGGCCGGTGGCAAGAAAAGCGATAAAAGCGAACCACAAGGTTACCGGCCAGCGCCAGACGCCAAGATCACGCTTGTCAGATGCCTGTGGCTTGCCGCCAACGATGCGATAGTCCCGCCGGGTCAAAAGCCATCTTTGCACCATGAAGGCACCCAATGCCAGCAGCACCAGCACCAGAGAAAGGGTCGCCGCGCCGGGCAGATCAATCGGCCATTCGGAAATGCGGTTTTCGATACCTGTCACCAGCACTTCAAAGCCAATTCGGCGACCGAGCGCGGCAGGGGTGCCATATTCCTCGATAGACATGGCGAAAACCAGCAATAGGCTCGCCGCCAAGCCCGGCATGGCCAGCGGAAAAGTGATGCGCCAGAAAGACCGCCATTGGCCCGCACCAAACACCCGTCCCACATCGCTATAGCGCGCGCCGATGGTCTCAAAGGTTCGCGACAGGACAAAATAGACCACCGAGAAGGTATTCAACCCCATGATGATCATGATGCCGGGCACGGAAAATAGCAAAGGAGCGAGATGAATGCCAGCCAATTGCTCCAGATACCCCCGTGGCTGCAGGGTCATGATCCAGCCAAGGGCTGCAATATAGGGGGGGATCATGAAGGGGATGAGCAGGATCGCATCCCATATGAGCGCACCGGGAATGCGATAAAGCGCCCGCAAGGCCGCCAGTGGTACCGCCAGAAGGGCCGCACATAGAACTGTGCCTACACCCAACACAAGACTGTTGCGTCCAAGACCAATCAAGTCCGGGTCGGCAAGCGTCTTGAGGAACAAAGAGAAAGGAGCGGCAAATGAGCCGCTCCCGATGTCAGGAAAAATCGCCTGAATGACGATGAACAGAACGGGGATGGCAACAATCACCAGAAGGCCAACGGTGGCGATCCATCTCAGCAGAGCACTGCCTTCGGCCCCCGATATCATTGCGCCCCGTGCCATCAGTTGAAGATGCCTTTAAAGCCCGCCAGAACCTCTTCACGGGATGGCGCACCATCCTTGGAGAGAAGTTTCAGATCGCCGATCAGCGGACGGTCTACCTTGATGTCGGTGCGCGAAGGCATCAGGTGAACCTTGGCCACGGCTTGCTGGCCTTCATCCGAGAGGACATAATCGATGAACTTCTTGGCTTCTTCCTGCTGTTTGGATGATTTCAGGATCATCATTGGACGCGGCGCAACAACGGTCCCGGAGGTCGGGAAGATGGCTTCCACGCTCTCGCCTTTGGCCGCAGCCCCCATGGTGATATAGTCAACACCAGCGAAAACAGCCGCCTTTGCGCCCTGAAGGACAGGGTTGAGAGCTGCTTTGTTGGCACCGGCGACAATCGCGCCATTATCCTTGAGGCCCTGCAATATGTCGGTCATGCCATTGGCGGTGAAGGCTTCCACCAAGGTGTAGGTGCCACCAGAGGCTGCCGGATCGGGCAGGGTAATCATGTCTTTATAGGCGGGTTTTGCCAGATCGGACCAGTCAACAGGTTTCGGGGTGCCGGACTTGCTGTTCCAGCCGATGATGATGCCTGCAACGCCCTGAGCAACAGCACCTTCGGTTTTCAGGAAATCCGGTACGGTGGCAGCATTCGGGCTGGTATAAGGCAACAGCAGGCCTTTGGCTTCAAAGTCGGTGGCGGTACCCCAGCTGGCCGAAATCACCACGTCGGCAACCGGATTGGCGCTTTCAGCTTCCAGACGGGCCATGACTTTGCCGGTCGTAGCCTGAAACAGGTTGGCCTTTATGCCAGTTTGGGCGGTGAAGCCCTTGATCAGGTTTTTGGCCAAAGAGCCCGGGCCTGCGGAATAGACGGTGATGTCCGCATGAGCAGCAGTGGTGGCCAAGAGGCCGGCAGAAAGGGCAAGGATCAGTTTACGCATATCAGTCTCCAATAGGTGATTTATGGCGCGGCCGGGAACCAACGCAGGTCTTGAGGGGAATAAGTCAGCTCCAGCGTGTCACCGGGATTTGCTTTCGTCGGGCTAAGCAACCGGACCAGATGATCCGTGCCGCAAATCTTCAAGGTGAGAGCGCGACCCGTGGTGCGGGTCTGGCTGCGGACCACTTGAGCTTCAAGGCGGTGAGAGCCCGAGCCATCTAGCCGCAGGGCCTGTTCAGGCAACAGCACTTGCGCCCGTTCGCCAGTCATGGCAACGAATCCGCAGGCGGGCAGGGTGATGTTCGATGGCTCGATAACCCAGCCATCGACAGTCCGTCGGGCAGGCAACAGGCTGCCAAGACGCAAAAAGTCCGCCACCGCTGCGCTGGCGGGTGCGTGGATCAGAGTATCGGGGGATGCCAATTGCTCTATCCGCCCGCCCTGCATCACCGCCACCTTGTGCGACAGGGTCAGTGCCTCGGAATGATCATGGGTCACATAAACCGCGCTCAGATTGAGATCAGCGACCAGATCGCCCAATTCATCAATCATCGTCTCGCGCAATTCGCGGTCAAGGTTCGACAACGGTTCATCAAAAAGCACCAACGGTGGCTCGGCAACGATCGCCCGGGCAATTGCCACGCGCTGCTGCTGTCCACCCGAAAGGTCTGACGGACGGCGCTCGGCCATCGCCCCAAGCCCCACCCGATCAAGGGCGGTCATCACCCGGCTTTTGCACTCGGCTGCTGGTTTCCTCTGCATTTCAAGCGGAAAGGCCACATTGCGCGCGACCGAGAGATGCGGCCAGAGCGCATAATCTTGAAACACCATGCCCAGACCGCGCTGTTCTGGCGGGTGGGCTATGCCCTTGGTACGGTCCGCAACGATCCGTCCGGCAATCTCGATTTGTCCATCATCGGGCATCAGCAGACCGGAAATCAGACGCAGCAAGGTCGTTTTGCCACAGCCTGACGGTCCCAACAGCCCCAGTACCTGACCCGCAGCCAGTTCGACGTCGATGTCAAACAGCACCTGTTCCTCGCCATAGCTCATGCAAAGCGCGTGGATCGACAGGGCCAAAGGAGATGGGGCTGAGTGGGTCATTAAAAAGGCTTGGTAAAGGGTGTGGCAAAGGATGAAAGAGAAAAGAGTCAACGCGTTCTAAAATGTGTAAATGACGTTTGCGTATCAGTTTTGTGACAGATAGATGAAGCTGTCGGCATGACTATGGTTGGCGTACACGCCAACAGGCAAAGAACGAACCGGTTGGGTTGCCTGCTGGGTTGCCAGTAGGATTGTCAGTTGGTTTGGAAGCCAAATCCGGCTACAAGGCAGCATTCGGCAATTTTCATGAAGGCGGATAGAGGGCGAGAGAGCAAAATGACCGAAGGATCATCTCGGGCAAACCAAGCCACCAATCTGGTTGAGGGCAAGGGTGGGCGCACCCGCCTTTCACTGCCTGTCGCGCCGGACCATATTTTTGCCATCGGTGATGTTCATGGCTGTCTTGATGTGCAGCAAAAGATGGAAGCCCGGATCCTTGAGGTCTGCGCCGATCTTACCGGCATCAAGCTGATCCTCTATCTTGGCGATCTGGTGGATCGTGGGGGTGAGAGCAAAGGCGTGCTCGATCATTGCCTGTCCCCGTTGCCCGCCACAATCGAACGTCTCAGCCTTTGCGGCAACCACGATCAGGCTTTTCTGGACTTCATCAATCAGCCCGACCTTGATGCTCACTGGCTCGATTGGGGTGGTCGCGAAACCTTGCTGTCCTATGGCATTGATTGCGACAAGCTGAGGGCAGAGGGAGGAACCGAGGCTGACCTGAAGGCGGCGATGGAGGCGCACATTCCGCCCGAGCATCTTGCCTACCTTGAAGCCTTGCCCCTGTCGCTGACCATCCCCGAAGCCCATTTCGTCCATGCAGGTTTGCGGGTCGGTGTGCCAATTGAAGCGCAGGAAGAGGTGGATATGCTCTGGATTCGAGACGACTTTCTCGTCAAGGAGCAAGCCTCGGATCGGTTGGTCGTTCATGGCCACAGCCCGGCCCCAATGCCTCGTATGGGCAAGGGACGCATCGGCATCGACACCAAGGCAGTGGGCGGTGGTCCATTGACCTGCCTGCATTTGCATCAAGGCAAGCATCGCTTCATGACCGTGGTCACCGATCGCTGTGCCTTAAGATAGGGCATAAGAGCAAATGCGAAGCGGCCGGATCAGGTCATCCGAGTCAATTCCCGGATCACCTCTTCCATGAAGATGAAAAACAGCGTGCGGTTCTTCTCATAGGGCTTGAGGCCACGGGACTGGACCTCCCGCGTCAGGCAAAAGATCTTGTCATACTGCCGGATCAAATCGGGATTATACTCCTCGACGATCAGCGCAACGCTGCCTCCCTTTGCCTCGCTGTCCTTGTAGATATCGGCAAAGCTCTTGAAGCTGCCGGTGACCGTCAGGATCAGAAGAAGGCTGTTGGTGTCGATCATCGTCCGTGCGGACCATTCGTCCGGCATTGCAATGGTCGGCTTGTTGCTGCAGGTCTTGAGGCGATATTCGAAATATTGGGCGCAGACATAGGATGGGCCATAGCCCAGCAACACCAGCTTGTCCTTTTCAGCAATCAGCCTGGCAACATCGCGCACTTTCTGGCTGTCGAAAGACTGGATGAAGCTTTCCAAACGATCCAGTTCAGATGAATGATCGGCTCGCAACTGGGTGCGGCCATACAGAAAATCCAGATATTGCTTATAGTTGGAAAAACCGAGCTTCTTGGTGAATTTGGAGATTTTCGATACCGAACAACCGCACAAAGCTGCGGCATCGGTGATACGGATCGTTTCGACCTTCTTGCTCTGCTCGGTCAGCGCCGCATGGATTTTCTTCTCCAGAGGATTGAGAAGGCCAAAGTCGATATTGATCATTGGAACCGTCCTGTCTGCATTGCTCTGCCAATCGTAACAAGTCTCCGTTCAAAAACGCAAGTGGAATGGAAAATTTTCCGACTCTATTTCAGAAAATTTTCCAATTAATCACCAAATTGTGCACAATTTGTAGAAAATACGGTGCTCCATTTTGAGTAATTTTCCATTCAACTCTACCCTTCCAGCAGAGTGAATGAAACTTTCCACTACCCATGCATGAGTGACGCGGCCGCCGACCCACCAGCCCGACACCAAGCAAGCAGGAACTGACCCCATCCGCGCCAGAGACGTGCGCGTGGATGGTTCCAACAGGAGAAAGACATTGGACGCCGCCACGCTTCTGGACCAACTAGCAACCATCGTGCCAGCCGAACAGATCAACACCGATCCGGATGCCTTGTATGACGCGTCTGCAGACCGTTACAAGAAATATGCCAAGGCGCGCAAAGTGCTAGACGTTCCGGCCCCCGTCGCCATCGTCTATCCAAAAGATGCGCGGCAAGTTGCCGAGATCCTGAAATTCTGCAATGCCAACACCATCAATGTCATTCCACGCGCTGGCATGACCGCGACCGAAGGTGGGCTGGAAAACTGGAAAGATGTGACGTTGGTTGTCGACACGCAGAATCTCGACAAGATCATCAAGCTCGACCCTTATAACAGTCAGGCGACGGTGCAGGCTGGTGTGCCTTTGCAACAGCTTGAAGACGCATTGCGCAAGATCGGGTTTACCACCGGCCATTCACCTCAGTCCAAGCCGGTTGCCAAATATGGCGGTCTGGTTGCCACCCGTTCCATCGGTCAGTTTTCGACCCTTTATGGCGGCATCGAGGATATGGTGGTCGGACTGGAAGCGGTCTTCCCCGATGGCACCATTGCGCGTATCAAGAATGTGCCTCGCCGCGCAGGCGGCCCGGACATTCGCCACATTGTCATCGGCAATGAAGGGGCGCTGTGCTACATCACCGAAGTCACCGTCAAGATCTTCAAATATTACCCGGACAACAACAAATTCTATGGCTATCTGGTCAAAGATGTCGACACCGGTATCAAGATCCTGCGCGAAGTGATGGTCAATGGTTATCGTCCCTCTGTTGCCCGTGTCTATTCTGAAGAAGACGCGGCCCAGCATTTCTATCACTTCCACGACAACAAATGCGTTCTGCTCTTCATGGCAGAAGGACCAAAAGGCCTTGTCGAGGCGACCGGCGCAGGCATCAAGGCCGCTGTCGAGACCTTCAGGGATGGTATCATCAAAGAGGTGGACAGCGCCCTGATCGAGAATTGGTTCAACCATCTCAACTGGTCTCAGAAGGACATTGACGATGAGTTTGAAGCCATGCGCAAAAGCGATAGTCATGCCGGCTTCACCACCGAAATTTCGGCGAACTGGGAAACAATTCCTATCATTTATGACCGGGTGATTGCCCGCATTCGCAAAGAGTTCGGTCGCGCTGAAGATCTCACCATGTTGGGCGGGCATTCATCCCACTCCTACATCAACGGCACGAATATGTATTTCGTCTACAATTACGAGATCCACTGTGCGCCAGAAGATGAGCTGCTTGCCTATCATCATCCGATCCAGAAGATCATCGTGGAGGAGACCATCAAGCACGGTGGGTCCATGTGCCACCATCACGGCATCGGCAAATATCGCTCCGAATGGACCAGAGATGAGCATGGCTCTGCCTATTACATGCTCGAAAAGCTCAAAGAGGCCTTCGATCCAAACGGCATCATGAACCACGGGACCATTTTTCCGCAGGATGAAGTCAAGAAATATATCTATCAGGATGAAAGCTAGGGCCATCGATGAGAGGCAATGGGAGGCATTCCTTCTCTGCTATGGCTCTTATTGTCTCAATGTCGGGAGGACAGTCATGCCCAAGAACAATCCACGGCTCTGCATGTCGCAGATTAAAGCGGGTATGGTGGGCACAGCCATCAGCCTCACCTCATGGATTGGCTGCTTGCCGGACGTCCTCTATGAGCGCCAGACCAAAGTCGAAACCGACACTGGTGCCACCAAGGCAGGCGCATTAAATGGCTTGGTGGTGCAAGGGAGATGAAGCTTGTCTGTATCGCACGCTTTGCCCCCGATGGCGACTGCATGGATCCAGTTGCCGACAGCGAGGCCAGCATTCAGGGGCAAGTCGCCATCAAAGAGGGATGCCGAACCAGATTATGTCCCGATGATGCCGCCGCGCTGGGCTTCGCGCTCGATTTGCGCAAACAGGTGCCGGATCTGTCTATTCTGCTGATAGCTCAGGCGCCCCTTGCCGCGATCTCGGACATCGAAGATGCTCTGCGGCTCGGAGTGGACAAGGCGCTCGTGCTGCCAACAGGCCTGATGACAGCAGGTGACATCATCACAAACGCAAAACGAATTGGTCGCTGTCTTGATCTGGTCGATTATGACTGGATTCTCACCGGATCGGATGCTCATGGCCCGGAGGCTGCTCCCTTGGCTCCGGCGCTTGCGGGCATCCTCGGGATCGATCATCTTTCAAGCCTATGCCGGGTTGATGAGACAAAATTTCAAAAGCACACTGTCGAAGTGGAAAGGCGCGAAGGGCGCTTTCTGACACGTTACGCCGTGCGTGGCCCGGCCATTCTCGGCTTTGATGTGCATGCCGACTATGCCATGCCCTATATCCGCATCAAGGATAGGGCACGAAATGTTTCTGACAGATTGCATTGTCTGGACGATAGTGGGAACGAAGGGGATTGGTTCTGTGAGAGAGCTATGGCGCACCAGACAGACGCTGCAACCCGCTTGACAAGGCTTGTGAGAAGACCAGCGCGAAGCGTGTCTCCGCAGGTGGTAGACCTCAATGACGATGGCATCGAACCGGTCTACCGCTTCCTCAAACAAAAGAGGCTGATCTGACATGCGCCGGATACTCATCCATATGGATCCTGAAGGGGACTTGATGAAGCCGCAGCTCCTCTTCGCAGCCCATGCGCTATTCCCCGATGATCCATGCGAGCTATATGCCTTGGTGGGTAGTGGATCAGATGTCCGTCAGGTCTGCGATTGTATGGCGCGGTTGCATCAAGCCCATAATTTTGACGCCATCCTGATGGCCGACAGCCTGCAGGGCAATGACTGCGCACCGCGCCTTGCTGCCCTGCTCGACGCAGCTCTCATCACGTCCGTGACCGCTATTCGGGCCAAGCAAGGCAAGCTGACAATTGAGCGCCCCATTTATGGCAGGCAGGCCATTGGCCAGTTTGAGATCGATCCTGCGCGGCTCGTCATCCTGACCATCAAGGCGGGCCCTTTCGACCCCGCCGCTCCGGCGTGCCGCCCAACGCTAATCCACCTTCCTGCGGAGCAAAAGACCACCCCAAGTGGCATCGGTCTGATTGCCCGGCAGGTGATGGACAAACCCGACATTCGAGATAGCGCCATTTTGATTTCTGGCGGACGTGGCGCTCAGCGTGATTTCGGCGCCCTCCAGCCGCTGGCCGATGCTTTGGGAGGCGCGGTTGCTGCCAGCCGGGCGATGGTTGATGCTGGTTTCGCCGAGCGCAGCCAGCAGGTCGGCCAGACCGGCAAACGCGTCAGTCCCCGTCTCTATTTGGCGCTTGGCATCAATGGCGCGATCCAGCATGTAGCGGGGCTGGAGAATGCCGAGCATATCATTTCGGTGAATACCAATGTCAATGCACCGATCTGCAGCCTTTCCGACATTGTCGTCAAAGGCGATGCATTCGCATTCATCGACCAATTGCTCAATAAGATCAAGGAGGAACAATGCAATGGAACCCTCTGATTTCAACATGGACTTTTTCTCGTGCAAAGGCCGCAATGCTGTCGTCACCGGCGGCAACGGAGGGCTGGGGCTGGCTTTCTCGACCGCTCTGGCCAAGGCAGGGGCCAATATCATGGTACCCAGCCTGACGGATGATGACGGCACCACCAAATCCCTCGTTGAGGCCTGTGGTGTAGACTATGCATTTATCGAAGCTGATATCTCCAAGGAAGGCGAATGCAAGCGCGTCGTTGATGCTTGTGTGAAGACGTGGGGCAGCATCGACATTCTGATCAACTGCGCCGGCATCTTGATCAACGAAAAAGACGTTACCAAATTCTGCCGCACCCAGTGGGACAAGATGGTCTCGGTCAATCTGACCGCCGCCTTTGAGATGATCCATGAGGCCTGCAGTCACATGATCGGGCAACAGAGCGGCAAAATCATCAATATTGCCTCGCTCTATTCGTTCCTTGGTGGTCAATGGTCACCGGCCTATGCCTCGACCAAGCATGGCATTGTTGGTCTGACCAAAGCCATGTGCGATGAGTTGGCCCAGTTCAACATTCAGGTCAATGCCATCGCGCCGGGTTATTATGCGACGCCGATGACGGAAATGACCCGCAAGGATGAAAAACGCAACAAGGAGATCCTGTCCCATATCCCGGCCAACCGATGGGGGCGGACCACAGATCTGATGGGGGCTGCCGTCTTTCTTGCCAGTCCGGCTTCGGATTATGTCAATGGCACGGTGCTAACCGTTGATGGCGGCTATTTGATGCGATGATCCTTGTCGAGCGAATGTCACCAGTTCGGTCGGCTCGGCCCTTTCGCGTGGGAGGAGACACGATGATGCAACAAGACAAACACTATATCCTGACCATCGATGGCGGGACCCAAAGCACCAAAGTCGCGATATTCGATTTTTTCGGATATGAACTCTGCTCCCATACAGTCAAGCTACGCCCCATCCATCTGTATGGCGACGAGCGCGCCGAACACCCAGACGACGACCTTTGGGACAGTCTGAAAGAGGCCTGTCAGGCCCTATTCGCCAAATTTGACGGCGACAGGGGCGCCATTGCAGGGGTCGGCCTGGGTTCGATCCGCTGTTGCCGCGCTCTGATCCGCGACGATGGTGCACTTGCCTCTCCGGTGCAAAGCTGGATGGATCTGCGGCTCTCCCGCCCTTATCAGCACGATGACGACACGGTCAGATATGTGACCACCACAACAGGCTATCTCACCCATCGCCTGACCGGAGAGACCAGAGACACGCGCAGCAATTATATTGGTCCCTGGCCTATCGATCCCGTCACCCTTGACTGGTTCGAGGACAAGGAATTGTTCGACAGCTACACCACCCCGCCTGAGATGCTGTTTGAACTGGTCGACCCGGCCTCCATTCTCGGCCATGTCAATGCCTTCGCGGCGCAAGAAACCGGTATCCCTGAAGGTCTGCCCGTGGTCGCAACCGCCAATGACAAGGCTGTCGAAGGCTTGGGCGCGGGCCTTGTCAATGACGGCACCGTGCTGATTTCCCTTGGTACCTATATCACCTCGATGATGGTGGGCGAGGAAAACCGGCAGGACGCGACCAGCTTCTTTGCCAATCCCGGCGCTGTACCCGGCGAGTTTCTGTATGAAAGTGCAGGCATTCGACGGGGCATGTCGACGGTCACCTGGATCAAGGACCTGATGGGCAGCGACATCGACCGCGAAGCCGAGACCCAAGGCATGACACCTGAAGCCTATCTCAACAAACGCGCCGCCCAAGAGGTGGCTCCGGGCTGCAATGGCCTTTACACGCTGTTGCATTGGCTCGCTCATCCCTCTCGGTTGCATGAGCGCGGAGTGATGATCGGTTTCAACGGCACCCACAAGGGGCCGCACATGTTCCGCTCGGTGCTCGAAGGCATTGCACTGACCATGAAAAACAACGCCCAAGCCATGTGCGATGAATGCGGCATTCTCCCTACACAGATCATTGTTAGCGGCGGCGGCTCGAACGGCGATCTTTTCATGCAGATCTTTGCAGACGTCTTCGGTTTGCCCGCCTATCGTAACGAGGTCAATGGCTCGGCTAGCATGGGGGCCGCGATCTGTACCGCTCTGGCCCTCGGCATCCATGTCGACCGGCAGGAAGCCATCGACAAGATGGTGCGGCGCAAGGACATGTTCGAGCCGGTGCCGGACCATGTTGCGCTTTACAAGCGGATCAATGAAGAGGTCTATCAGCATCTGGCCGCCGAGACCGATGGCCTGCTCAAGCGCTCCCACGCCATATTCCATAGCGAGACAAGTTAAGAGAAAATCTTTTATATATTAATGAGTTATGATTTTATCGAGCGATGACAGTCGCTGCCTGTGAGCTTGGTTTGATTGACACTCCAAAAGGTGCACCTGTCACTCCCTGCCACCGCCAACAGGCGCGCGCCCGTCTTTTGAATTGCTGTCCGAGGTGACCTCTGCGGGGTAAGACTGCATTTGATGATGGACTTCAGCTTGGCGTGGCACTCAATCACATGAACCGGTCGATGGGGCTGGACGATGCCTATCCTTTCGTCATTTCGTCCGTTGTGCGTGAAAAACGCACCTTCTGTGCCAAGCACCTCAATCGTCTGGACTGGCTCAGCGATTGAGATAGGGAACAGCCTGTGCATCTCGGAAAATGAAATCCTCGATTCATTGTTCGAGAAACTCATGGGAAATGATGTTCACATTGCCCTTGTTCAAGACGAGAATGACGGGACAGCAGGCCTGATCACCATGGAAGGATGTGCTGGAAACACTGCTGGGCGCTGAAATCACAGACGAGCATGATGAAGTTGAAGATCTTGAAAAAAACTGGCGCTGCAAAGAAACAATCAGACGCTGGCAGATCGTGTCAGGACTAAAGCCGATCATGATGAGCTGCCAAAGGCCGACTAGGGGCTTGGGGGCGTCAGCCGGCTCGCAGAACCCGGGCAAGAAAATCGCGGGTGCGCTCCTCTTTTGGGTGTGAGAAAATCTCTTCCGGCGCGCCCTGCTCCAGAATGCGTCCCTTATCAAGGAAACAGACCCGGTCTGCGACATCGCGCGCAAAGGCCATTTCATGGGTGGCAAGGATCATTGTCATGCCATCCTGCTTCAAGGATTTCAGCACTTCGAGCACTTCCCCCACCAGTTCGGGGTCAAGTGCCGAGGTGATTTCGTCAAACAGCATGATTTCTGGCTGCATGGCCAGCGCCCGGACGATCGCCACCCTTTGCTGCTGACCGCCGGACAATTGATCCGGATAGTGCTGCATCCGGTCTTTGAGGCCAAAGCGCTCAAACAATGTCTCGACCTCAGGCCGCAAGGCATCGCGGCTGCGTTGGAAGATACGCCTTGGAGCCAGCATCACGTTTTCTTCTGCCGTCATGTGCGGGAAGAGGTTGAAAGACTGGAACACGATGCCGATCCGCTGGCGAATGGGCTGCGGATCAAGGGCCGGATCGCCGATCTCTTCCCCTTCTAGCCAGATCTCGCCATCATCCACCGGTTCGAGCAGGTTGATACAGCGCAGCAACGTGGACTTACCCGAGCCGGAAGCGCCGATCAGGCAGACCATCTCCCCCTCATTCACCTCTAGCGAGATGCCGTCCAAAACCTTGGTCGCGCCGAAGGATTTATGCAGATTGTTCAGTTGCAATTTCATGAGCGTGCCCGATTTTGCTTGGCAATCAGGTGATCGGCCAGTCGCGTGGCCGGAATGGTCACAACAAGGAAAATGGCTGCAGCCACCACATAAGGGGTAAAGTTGGCGAGCAGTGACTTGAAAACCCCGGCCTGCCGGAAAATCTCCACCGGCCCGATGAAGGACAACAAAGCCACATCCTTCTGCAGCGCGATCAGAATATTCATCTGCGCGGGGATCACCCGCCGGATCGCTTGCGGCAGCACCACATACCGCATCACATCGGCCTTGGACAGGCCAAGGGACAGGGCAGCGCTGCGCTGGGACTGATGGATGCTCTCAATGCCCGAGCGGAAAATCTCGGCCACATAGGCAGCATAGGTCAGCACCAAGGCCACAGTGCCCCAGATATAGGGCGAATTGAATGGCCGGGAGAGACCAAGCCCCGGAATACCGAAGCCGATCAAATAGACCACCAGAACCACCGGCACACCGCGAAAAATGTCCGTATAGAGTGCCGCAAACATCCGCAAGGGATAAAGAACCGGGTCGCGCACGTCGCGCGCCAGCGCAATGGCCAGTCCCAACAAGGCAATCAACGGCACCGACCAGGCAAAGATCGCCACATCAAGTGTGAAGGCGTCCAGCAGCTTGGGAAAGCTGCGCACCATCACATCCCAGTTGAAAAAGCTGTGCTTGACCCGCTCCCATCCCGGTGTCAACGGGATGAGCAGGATGATGGCTGCCAGCACGGCAAAGGTTGATAAAGCCGCAAGGAGCAGCGAACGGCGTCTGAGCTTGCGTTCAAACGCTTGCCTGCGGGTCAGACCTGATTGCATATCGGTCATTATTTGACGACCGGCACGCCTGTGGTTTCAGCCAGCCAAGTGGCTTCCAGCTTGGCCAGCGTACCATCATCGCTCAATGCCTTGATGGCTGCGTCAAGGCAGGCCTTCAGCGGATTGCCTTCCTCCATCAACATGCCGAACTGATCAGGATTGGTGCTGCGCTCTGCGGGGAACTGCCCCAGCAGAACACCGTCATTGACCACAACCGCGGACAGATAAAGCGCCGTTGGCAAATCGAACAGAGCCGCATCAATCTGACCCGCCTGAATGGCAGCGGTCACATCCGCATTGTCATTGTAAAGCAGTGGATCGCTGTCCGGCCCAACCAGCCCCGTCAACATTGGCACGGCGGTGGTGGTGGCATGCGCGCCCCATTGCAGCTTTTTAAGCGATTGAAGGGTAGGCTTCGCGCCTTTCTCGACCACTGCCTTGGTGGTCAGAACAGCCATGGCCGAGGTGTAATAGGGGGCCGAGAAATCGACGGTCTTGTCGCGGTCTGGAGTGATCGAATATTGCTGCATGTTGACGTCGAAATTTTTCGGACCGGGCTGGATCGATTCATCAAAGCTGGTGCGCACCCAGACCACATCGTCTTTGGCAAAGCCCATTTTGTCGGCCACCGCATAGGCCACTGCTGGCTCAAAGCCTTTGCCGCTTTCCGGCGCGTTATCAATCACCCAAGGGAAATAGGCCGGATTGCCGGTCGCAACGGTGAATTTGCCGTCGACGAGGGTTTTGCCGTTGGCGCAGTCATTGGCCGCTGACGCAGGCAGGCAGGTCACCGCAAAGGTGAGCGCCAGAGCAGGAACAAGAGCGATGGATCTCAATGGCAAGGTCATGAAAACGTCCTTCATGCGTTGGTAAGGCAAGCCCGAAAAGAAGGGGCGGCAGGGCTTTTCCGCTCCGGCCCACACCATTTCGCCAAAAAAGAGGCGGCAAGGGCGCGTCCGGGGAACAAGTTTCAAACGCTAGATGACTCAATTTTGGTGGCCCTGTCCAGTCTTGTAGCCGGCTTTTGATGCGATATGCCCTTGCCTAGCCATGTGGGTATGGCGAGCAGGCAAAGATATAAACAAGGGGCGCTATCTCGCTGGGGTCAAACCAGACTTCGATGCCATTGCTGACATCTGCGAGTGGCTCGATCTGATCGGCTACCATATTTTCACCATCGACCGGGCTGCGACTACGCGTGATGCCGTCGCTCACGATGACCATCTGCCATCTGACCCGAACGCTTGCGGCAAGCTCGGGGCAACAAAAAAAGCCTCTCCCCCAATGGGGAAGAGGCCATAATCTTTCAGTCCAATCCGGTTAGGGATTAGGCAGGCAGTGACCAGACATCTGGAGCTGCTTCAAAGCGGGCTTCGAACTTGGACAATTCTTCCGAAATTGCCACTGGCAGCCGGTCGCCATACTTCTTGAAATATTCTTTCAGCTCTGCAGCTTCAGCCAGACCACCTTCTTTTTCTACGTTGGTGATGGAAGCATATTGCTCTTTGCTGAAGTCAAGGCCAGCCCATTCCAGATCGCCATAGGCTGGCATATAGCCGAATGGGCTTTCAACGGCATCCGCTTTGCCTTCAACACGTTCGATAACCCATTTCAGGACGCGCATATTGTCGCCGAAACCAGGCCAGATGAACTTGCCGTTTTCGTCTTTGCGGAACCAGTTGGTCCGGAAGATTTTTGGCAGTTTCAGATCGTCGCGTTTGCCCATTTCGATCCAGTGGTTCCAGTAGTCGCCCATATGGTAGGCCATGAATGGCAACATGGCGAATGGGTCGCGACGGATACCGGATACGCCGATGGCGGCAGCGGTTGCTTCAGAACCGATGGTGGCAGCACAGAAGACGCCATGGTTCCAATCGAAGGCTTCATAGACCAATGGGAAGGTCTTGGCCAGACGACCACCGAACAGGAATGCAGAGATTGGCACGCCTTCAGGATCTTCCCAAGCTGGGTCGATGATTGGGCACTGCTCTGCAGGGACGCAGAAGCGGCTGTTTGGATGGGCACCTTTCTCGCCAGACTCTGGGGTCCAGTCGTTGCCTTTCCAGTCGATGCCATGTGCAGGTGGCTCGCCGTCCATGCCTTCCCACCAGATATCGCCATCGTCGGTCAGAACAACGTTGGTATAGATGGCATTGCCTGGTTCCAGGCTCTTCATAGCCATTGGGTTGGAAGAATAAGAGGTGCCAGGAGCCACACCGAAGAAACCGCGTTCCGGGTTGATCGCACGCAGGGTGCCATCAGCAGTAGGCTTGATCCAGGCAATATCGTCACCAACAGTGGAGACTTTCCAGTCGTTCATTTCAGCCGGAGGCGTCAACATGGCAAGGTTGGTCTTGCCGCAAGCGGATGGGAAAGCGGCTGCCAGATAGTCTTTTTTGCCTTCAGGGCTTTCGATGCCAAGAATCAGCATATGCTCTGCGAGCCAGCCTTCGTCGCGCGCCATGGTGGAGGCGATGCGCAGGGCGAGACATTTCTTGCCGAGCAGGGCGTTGCCGCCATAACCCGAACCATAGGACCAGATTTCGCGGGTTTCAGGATAGTGAACAATGTATTTGTTCTTGATTTCGCCTTCACAAGGCCAAGGCACATCTTTCTGGCCTGGCTCCAGAGGAGCGCCAACGGAATGCACACATGGGATGAAGTCATCATCACCAAGGACATCAAGAACCGGCTGACCCATGCGGGTCATGATTTTCTGGTTGACCACCACATATTCGGAATCGGTGACCTGCACGCCGATTTCGGCAATTGGGGATCCAAGCGGACCCATGGAGAACGGAATGACATACATGGTGCGGCCCTTCATGCAACCGTCGAAACGGTCGTTCAGGATCGGGCGCATCTCATTGGGGTCCATCCAGTTGTTGGTTGGGCCTGCGTCGATTTCTTTCTCGGAGCAAATGAAGGTACGTTCTTCAACACGCGCTACGTCGCTAGGGTGGGAGCGAGCAAGATAACTGTTCGGGCGCTTCTCTGGGTTCAATCTGATAAAGCCGCCAGTATCAACCTGCTTCTGACACAAACGATCATATTCTTCGTCTGAACCATCACACCAGTGAACCTGATCCGGCTTGCAAAGTGCTGCCATTTCGTCGACCCAAGCAAGCAGCTTCGCGTTCTTGGTATTGCTCATGAATTACCTCGATGTCGTTGATTGTGGACCACACCGCTGCCCCATTGAAACAGCGGGGAAGAGGACGTTACCCCGCTTCTAGCATGTTCGAGATAACCTCCCCTTGATGTATCTCATCCTGCTCAGAAACTGATCGGAAACTACTCTGCTTCACCCCCAACGACAAGCGTTTGGCCCCTAGAAAACGCAGATTCAGTCTCCGCAAGCGTCATTCATGTCTGTTATACCTTAGCCGCATATCAAATTGTGCAAAAACTGCTATATAGAGGCTGTTTATAACGTTTGAACTGCGTCAATCTGTCCAATTTTGTGAAAAATGGCGCTTCCGGCGGCAGGTGAGCCTCATGGGTTTATGGGACTCTGCCAGATCCGGGACATGGTCCAATTATTCCGATTATTCAATAGGTTATAGATTTTCCCCATTTATATGTGGATTGTTGCGTAGTAGTGCGGGCGGGGCTTTTACCTGTATCCTTTCGTCTTGTTGCCGCGCCCATTGGTCAACCGGCTTATGTTGCCTCACCTTGATACTGATAAACCGCGTGCAAACGGTCTTCCCCAACAAAATGCCACCCTTCGGAAAGCCAACTTGGAGTGGTCTTCGTGTCCGTTCGCCCGCCAAACGGCAACAAAGCCTCGCAAGATCTGGCTGCAGGTGGCAAAGTCGCCCGTTTTTCCTGACCCGTTCGGCTGAGGCTCATGTCTTGATCGTTTATATCGTTTGAAGTCTTCAAGCAGCCATCAATATGGGCCTTGGGATCGCGCTTTTGACGGGACAGCTGACCTGCAACGAACCCTTTGATGATGGGCTGTGGCACGTCCGTGAATTGATCTTCGGCTGTGATGCTGCGGTGCTGATTGGCTTTTTCCATGAGGCCCTGCCGATTGGATGGGCCTATCCCGCCAGGCGCATGGTTTGCAGAGCTTGGCTTGCTTTGGCTCTGAGGGCGCATCGGGTTATTGGCCGGTGGCGGGCATGTTGCAACGTTCCTCAACCTGTCTTTCCTGCCTTGATCCGTTGCTTGGACTCCTTGCCTCCACCATCTGCTGGATGCGCGCAATGATGCATCTATTGATAACCAGATCGCCTCGCAGGCATGCTTGCAGACCCATGTAAGCGGGGGTCATAGACATTATAATATATATACTGGTGGCAACACGCCCCGCTTCAAGGCCTTTGACCCTTTCTGGCTGTTGGCAATTCTAGGGGTAGAATTAGCCTGTCAGGCGCGACGGAAAATGACGCTGAGATTGTTGGCGGGCATGTCAATCACTGAGTCAAGCACAAGCCCATGGGTCTTGGCACAGGCAACGACATCTTCCAGTTGGCGGATACCCCAAAGCGGGTTGCGCGCCTTCAGGCTCGCATCAAAGGCCGCGTTGCTCTCCACAAGGTCCCGCCCTTCTTGTCGATAGGGGCCATAGAGCACCAGCGGCGCCCTCGTTGCCAACAGGCGGCCCGCGCCAGCAAGCAAGCCTTCGGTCGCAGCCCAAGGACTGATATGAACCATATTGATGGCAAGGATGGCATCGGCTGTCTCTACCGGCCACTCCGCTCGGGAGGCATCAAGATCAACCGGCGGCAGAATGGTTTCTATGCCTGCTTGCGCCGCGCGTGTAGCAATGGATTGTCGGGCCTCGGAGGAGGGGTCCGTTGGTTGCCAGACCAGATCAGGCAAATGGGAAGCAAAATGCACTACATGCTCACCGGAACCGCTGGCAATCTCCAGAACAAGGCCCTTTGCTGGAAAATGGTCGCGCAGAACGCCCAGTATAGGATCCCGGTTGCGCAGGGCCGACGGGCTTGTCAATTTTGTATCTTCGATTGTCATGAAAACTCCCTCCAGTCACGGCGCTTCCTGCCACCACCTATCGCCTAGCATGCCTTGGCATCCTTGCAAAGGGATAAGCAATCAAGCGGCTCGCATCGGACAACAGGCGGCTCGAGAGCCGCCCGCCTTGTTGCGGCCGCCATGGAAAGCAAGCGCGGTGAAGGGCACCGTCATGCCGGTTCAGGCGGTTTGCGGCTTGAAGGTCATCGCGACACCATTGATGCAGTGCCGCTTGCCAGTCGGCTGCGGCCCATCGTCAAAGATATGGCCCAGATGACCACCACAATTGCTGCAATGAACCTCGGTACGGGTCATGAAAAAGCTCTTGTCGACGCTGGTACCAACCGCATCGGGCAGGGCCTCATAGAAACTAGGCCAGCCGGTGCCACTATTATATTTGGCTTTTGAGGAATAAAGCGCCTGCTCGCATCCTGCGCAGTGGAACAGGCCGGTGCGTTTCTCGTCATTCAGCGGGCTGGTGAAGGCACTCTCGGTGCCATGGTCGCGCAATACCCGATATTGCGCGTCCGTCAGCCGTTTGCGCCACTCGGCGTCGCTGAGACTGAGGGGGAAGTTGCCCGCGTCACTGGCGTGAGACTGACTTCTTGTAAGCAGGCCCGCTGCGCTTGCTCCAAACAGGGCCGCAGCGCCGGACAGAAGAAAGGTCCGTCTCTTCATGGTGATCTCCTTTTTCAATCAAACATGTCTCTACACCTGCCCATTACATTTACCCGTTATATTTTAAGGGTGCGCAGCGGACATGGCTTCTGTTTGAAAGATAGTAATCGACGAGATCAACCGCCAATCACATTGCTGGCACCAGTCATACGCTTTGCCCCCGAAATCCCGAAAACAACTTTTGCGCGCTTTAGGGCCTCGCCATCAGATCTGCGTTCGCTGCTTGACACTTATGCGAAGTGATAGATGGAAAGAAAGCTTTTTAACGGGAAATTTGCTTGTCAGTTAAAGTTACAAACATTTTTAGAAGATTATAGTGATTTTTGTGAATTTTAAAAATTGCGCGCGTAAAAGAAATGTGGTTACCTGCAAAAATCACAAAGATGACGAAAGCGCCATGATCAGAACACCGAAAATTCGCAATATGGAACAATTCGCCGAGGCGAGTGGATTGTCGCGTCCGACCGTTTCCAAATTCTTCAATGATCCAGAGAGCGTGCGTCCATCGACGCGCAAGAAGATCGAGGAAGCCCTGGAGCGCTTTGACTATCGGCCGAACATTTATGCGATCAATCAGAACCGGCGGTTGACCAAAACAATCGGCATCGTCGTCCCCTATTTGACGGACCCCTTCTTCGGTGAAATTGCCCGTATGTTGGCCGCCAAATGCGTCGCCCAAGGCTATTCCCCATCGATGTTTAGCTCGAACGGCACCGCGGATCAGGAAAGCGAGATATTCGACAACCTGCGCTCTGTGAAGCCGACTGGCGTGTTGCTTGCGCCCCTTGGTCGCTTGTCTGACCAAAGCTCTGTTGCTGCCTTTTGTCGGGATGTGCCTACGGTTATTTTTGATAGTAATATCAAAGATTTGGGGTTGTCTTTCGTCGGGTCTGATAACACCCAGTTCACCGCTTTGATGGTGGAATATTTACATCGAACCGGTGAGCCGCCAGCCTTGCTGGAGATGAAAACACCGCCCAACCCGAATGCCAGAAAGCGTCGTCAGGGCTATGTGACAGCAATGGAGTATCATGGTCTGGAACCGGAAATCATCCAGATCGAAGGGGAGGGCTGGCGGTTGGAAGATATCGGCTATGCTGGCGGCATGAAAGCCTTTGCCGACAAGGCGTTCAAGTCTCGCACGGTGCTTTGTTCCAATGACCGTTTGGCCATCGGCTTTCTGGCTGCCTGCCATGAGAAGGGGCTTAAGGTTGGCATCGGACCGGACACGGATATCCGTGTGGCCGGGCAGGATGACCATCCATTTTCCCGCTTCACTTACCCGCCATTGACGACCATAGCCCAGGACTATGAGGCAATCTCCAAGCGCGCGGTCGAGGCTCTGCTTGATGCCGTGAAAGAAGAAGACGCCCCATCTGAGCGCCCTGACTTCTTTTTCGAAGGCAAATTGATTATGCGCAAGTCTGCGTAACAGCTACAAAATTTACGCGCGTAAAAAAATAGTTGACCGCGCGATATAGATGTGTTTTGATTTCCTCCAGACGAAAAGCAATCTAGGGAGGAAGAATAGATGCTTTACAAAAACGTCCTGGGCCTGACGACGGCCCTGACCATGCTTGCAACCGGTGCAATGGCTGCTGATACCACCTTGACCATCGCGATTGTGAACAACGGTCACATGATCAATATGCAGAAAGTCGCAGAAGCTTATACCGAGAAAACCGGGGTGAAGCTCAACTGGGTTTCTCTTGAAGAAGGTGTTCTGCGTGAGCAGGTTACGTCAGATACCGCAACCGGTGGTGGCCAGTATGACGTTATCAATATCGGCATGCAGGAAGCCCCGATCTGGGGTGCTGCGGGTTGGATCGAGCCGCTGAATTTCGGCAAATCCTACGATATTGACGATATGCTGCCTGCCATTCGCAATGGCCTGTCCTACAAAGGTCAGCTCTATGCGGCCCCCTTCTACGGTGAATCTTCAATGGTGATGTACCGCAAGGATCTGACCGATGCGGCCGGCGTTGCCATCAAGGACAATGACAGCTGGGAGAACATCAAAAAAGCCGCTGCCGCAATCCATAATCCTGAAAAAGGTATTTATGGCATCTGCTTGCGCGGCAAGCCCGGCTGGGGTGATAACATGGCGTTCCTGACTGCCATGATCAACTCCTTCGGTGGTGCATGGTTCGACAAGGATTACCATCCGACCATCAACACCGAAGCATGGAAAAAGGCCGTCAGCTTCTATGTTGACCTGCTCGGCACCTATGGCCCTCCAGGCTCGGAAGGCAACTCGTTCAATGAAATCCTCGCCCTCTATAACGAAGGCAAATGCGGTATGTGGATTGATGCCACCATCGCAGCCTCCTTCCTGAAGGTTGACGGCGTTGACTATGCCCAGTCTCCAAATGCTGGCAACCCAGTTGGGGCAAACTGGCTCTGGGCTTGGGCAATGGCTGTTCCTGCTGGCACCCCTCAGGCCGACGAAGCCAAAGCCTTCATCGAATGGGCAACCTCCAAGGATTATATCCAGGCCGTTGCAAACCATCCGGACTTTGGCTGGGGCTCTGTTCCAACCGGCACCCGCAAGTCCACCTACGCTCAGCCAGAATTCCAGAAAGCTGCCAAATTCGCAGCAGCTGAGCTCAAAGCCATCGAAACCGCTGCACCAGAAGCCACAGATCTGAAACCGTATGTCGGTGTTCAGTTTGCAGCAATTCCGGAGTTCCCGGAAGTTGGATCTGCCGTAGCCCAAGAAATGGCTGCTGCTTTGTCTGGCGCAAAAACTGTCGAAGAAGCCCTCGCTGCCTCCCAGGAAGTCGCGGAATCAATCATGAAAGAAGCTGGCTACTTCGAGTAAGCTCTCCCAGCTCCCAGACAGGAGGTTCGGCATCTCGCCGAGCCTCCACCCAAACCGGGTAGGTTATTGGCCCCCTTGGCCATGTCTCGTTACGGGACGAGAGCTTGACACCCCACAATTGTACCGCAACGTGGACGGTGACTGAAACAGGTCGCAGGAGCGTTACCGATATGAATAATCGAAGACTACCACGCCTTCTTCAGACGCCGGCGGTGTTGCTGCTGCTTGTCTGGATGTTGGTGCCCCTCAGCATGACGCTGTTCTTCTCGTTCATTCGTTATGTGCTGAACAATCTGCGTCGTCCCGAATGGACAACGCCATCCCTCGACAACTGGCGCGGCTTCGGCAACTACGATTTCGTGCTCCACTCGAAAGACTTCCTGTTCGCCATTCAGAACAGCCTGCTTATCGTTGGCAGCATCCTGTTCCTCACGGTGATTCTGGGTGTCTTGATTGCAATTCTGATCAACAATGCCTTTCCGGGGCGTGGCATCGTTCGCGTGCTTTTGATTTCGCCCTTCTTCGTCATGCCTGCCGTCAATGCAGTGCTCTGGATCAACATGATCCTTGATCCTGTGCTTGGACTGCAGGGGATCGCCGTTGAGGGCATCAATGGCGTAATTATGAGTTTGAAGGATGCGCCAGTCGTCGGCTGGTTCTTCTCGCTTTGGCCAACTTTGGAACCAATTTCCTTCCGCGCCACGCAAACCTCGGCCTATGCCGTCATCATCATGGTGACCTGGCAGTGGACCCCGTTTGCCGTCCTGATCTTCATGACTTCCTTGCAGTCCGAAGACCAGCAGCAGAAGGAAGCCGCTGTTCTGGATGGCGCTGGCCCCTGGTCGCAATTCAGGTTCCTGACGTTACCGCATCTGGGTCGACCGATCGCCATCGTGGTGATGATCCAGGCGATTTTCCACCTGTCCCTCTATGCCGAGATTGAGATTGTCAGCCGCGGCAACGGGAACAAGAACCTTCCATATCTGATCGGTGAATTTGCCAATAACAATATCGGCGCTGCCAGCGCCACGGGCATCTTTGCTGTCATTCTCGCCAACATTGTCGCGATTTTCCTTCTGCGCATGGTTGGCAAAACACTGATGGAGTGAGGAGCGGATCAATGGCTATTGTTGCACAATCCTCAAGACTGGGACGCTCAAGCCGCATGCTGCTGGCCTGGGGCGTTGGGCTGACCTTCTTCTTTCCTATTTTCTGGATGGTCCTGACCAGTTTTAAAACCGACGCCGACGCTGTGAAGCCCGAATATCTGTTCTACTTCACCCCGACGCTCGAAAACTATCTCAACATGACCGAGAATTACGACTATTGGCGCTTTGCCGCCAATTCGGTCATCACGTCTGTCTCTGCGACGCTCTTCACGCTCGCAGTGGGCATTCCGGCAGCCTATGCAATGGCATTCAATCCAACCCGTCACACCAAGGATGTGTTGATGTGGATGCTCTCGACCAAGATGTTGCCTGCGGCTGCGGTGCTCTATCCGATGACCTTCCTGACGAAAAACTTCCTCGGGATCTTCGATACGCACTTCCTGCTGATCATCGTACTCAGCCTGATCAACCTGCCGATCGTCGTCTGGATGCTCTTCACCTATTTCAAGGAAATCCCCAAAGAGATCATCGAAGCGGGCAAGATGGATGGCGTGGACACCTGGGGCGAAATCAAGGAAATCCTTGTGCCGCTTGCATGGGGTGGCATCGCTTCAACGGCCCTTCTGTGCTTCATCTTCTGCTGGAACGAAGCCTACTGGACCGTCCGCCTGACGACATCGGACGCGGCCACTCTCTCCAAACTCATTGAAGGCAACCGCGCCCCCGAAGGTCTGTTCTTCGGTCGCCTGTCGGCGGTATCCGCGGCAGCCGTGGGCCCGATCATCGTGCTCGGCTGGTTCTGTCAAAAACAATTGGTCCAGGGTTTGACCTTTGGCGCTGTGAAGTAGGAAAAGATCATGGGACGTATTAAACTTGAAAACGTGACCAAGAAATTCGGCGATCTCGCGGTCATTCCAGAACTCAATCTAACCATCGAGGATGGGGAATTCACGGTCTTTGTCGGCCCTTCGGGCTGTGGCAAGTCGACACTTCTGCGCCTGATTGCGGGCCTTGAGGATGTAACCTCCGGCAGGGTTCTGATCGATGAGCAGGATGTGACGGAGATTCCCCCCTCCAAACGCGGCTTGGCAATGGTGTTCCAGACCTATGCCCTCTATCCGCATATGACGGTGCGCAAGAATATCGCCTTTCCGATGCGGATGTCGGGCATGAGCGAAGCCGAGCAGGAAAAGCGCATCGAGGCAGCAGCCAAGGCGCTCAACCTCACGGACTATCTGGATCGCAAGCCGGGCCAATTGTCCGGTGGTCAGCGCCAGCGTGTTGCCATCGGCCGCGCCATCGTTCGCGACCCGACCGCCTTCCTGTTCGATGAGCCACTCTCCAACCTTGATGCCGCTTTGCGTGTGGGCATGCGCCTTGAAATCAGCGAGATGCATAATCGACTGGGCACCACCATGGTCTACGTGACCCACGATCAGGTCGAGGCCATGACCATGGCGGATAAAATCGTGGTCTTGCAGGCCGGTGTCATCGAGCAGGTCGGCTCGCCGCTTGAGCTCTATCGCACCCCGCGCAACAAATTCGTTGCTGGATTCATAGGGTCGCCAAAGATGAACTTCATCGAAGGCGAGACCGCCGAGAAGATGGGCGCGCATTCAATCGGCATCCGTCCAGAGCATATGCATGTCTCAACGGAACCGACTGCAGGCAGCTGGGAAGGCACCGTCGGTGTTGCCGAACATCTGGGCTCTGACACTTTCATTCACGTCCATGATGTCCCCGGCTGCGATCCAATGACTGTGCGCATGGGTGGCGACATGGAAATCACCAATGGCGACAAGGTCTATCTGACACCGGAAGGCGGTCAGCTTCACAAATTCGACGAAGAAGGGATGCGGGTCCAATGAAACGACTTGCAGGCAAAAATGCGTTAATCACGGGTGCTGCGCGCGGCATCGGTCTTAGCTTTGCCGAGGCCTATATCAACGAGGGCGCAAGAGTTGTCATCGCTGACATCGACCTGGAAAGAGCGCAGCATTCTGCCGCCGAACTGGGCGAGAATGCGATTGCCATCAAGATGGATGTCACTAGTCAGCAAAGCATTGATGAGGGCCTTGCCCGTGCCATCGACGCCTTCGGCCAGATCGACATCCTGATCAACAATGCTGCAATATTCACCGCCGCCCCGATCATTGAGATCGATCGGGGCGATTTCCAACGGGCCTTTGACATCAATGTCAGCGGCACATTGTTCACGTTGCAGGCCGTCGCCCGTCATATGATTGAAAAGGGCATCAAGGGCAAAATCATCAATATGGCCAGTCAGGCGGGGCGCCGGGGCGAACCGCTGGTCGCCGTCTATTGCGCGACCAAAGCCGCGATCATTTCCCTGACCCAGTCGGCGGTCTTAACCTCATTGAGCACGGGATCAACGTCAATGCCATTGCTCCCGGTGTTGTCGATGGCGAACACTGGGATGGCGTCGATGCCTTCTTTGCCAAATATGAGAATAAGGAACCGGGCCAGAAAAAACGCGAAGTCGGATTGGGCGTGCCATATGGACGTATGGGCACGGCGGGTGATCTGACCGGAATGGCTATTTTCCTTGCGAGCGATGAAGCCGATTACATTGTCTCGCAAACCTATAATGTGGATGGCGGACAATGGATGAGTTAGTTTCCCTTAGCAATGCGACGCTTGATCAGGTACCGAACGGCGTTGCGGTTCCCACCTATGATCGCTCCAGGCTGACACCGGGTATCGTCCATATCGGCCTTGGCAACTTTCATCGTGCCCACCAGGCATGGTATCTGCACCGCCTGATGGAGCAGGGGCTGGCCCATGACTGGGCGATCATTGGCGCAGGCGTTCGCCCCGCCGATGCCGCCCAGCGTGAGCGTCTGCTGGCACAGGATTGCCTGACCACCCTTATCGAGCTTGACCCCAAGGGCAAGTCAGCAGAAATCACCGGTGCGATGATCGATTTTGTTCCGGTTGACCCGGACAATGCCTCGTTAATCGCCCGCATGGCAGAACCGGATATCCGCATCGTCGCGCTGACGGTCACCGAGGGCGGCTATTATTTCGATCCGGCAACGGGGGAATTTGACCGCCATCACCCGGATATTGTCCATGATGCTGAGCATCCGGACCAGCCGAAAACCGCCTTTGGGGCCATCATCGCGGCGCTGAAATTGCGACGAGCCTCCGGGGCAGGGCCCTTCACCGGCCAATGTTGTGACAATCTGCAAGGCAACGGTACCATCCTGCGCCGCACAATCGTGTCGCTGGCCCGCATGTCAGACCCGGATCTTGCTGACTGGATCGACCGCAACTGCAGCTTCCCCAACTCGATGGTTGATTGCATCGTGCCAGCCACCGGGGCGAAGGAAATGGCCATGGCGCAGTCGTTTGGCATCAAGGATGCTGCACCCGTGACCCATGAGAATTTCCGCCAATGGGTAATTGAGGATGACTTCTGTGCAGGCCGTCCGGATTATGACAAGGCAGGAGCAACCTTCTCAGATGTGGTGCATGAATTCGAAACGATGAAGCTGCGCATTCTCAATGGTGGTCATCAGATGATCTCCATGCCCGGAGATCTTCTCGGCATCGTCACCATTTCCGGCTGCATGGAGCATCCATCGATCCATCGCTTTCTTAAAAAGGCGATGCAGGATGAGGTGCTCGCCAACGTCAAGCCTGTGCCCGGTATGGACCCTGAGCGTTATCTTGAGTTGATCGTGAGGCGTTTCTCCAACCCGGAAATTGTCGATACGACCAAACGCGTGGCCTTTGATGGGTCCAGTCGCCAGCCGGGCTTCATCATTCCCTCGATCTATTCTGCGCTGCAAAATGGGCAGCCAACCGATGGCCTGGCCCTGATGAGTGCTCTATGGATGCGTTATTGTCTTGCCAAGCGTGATGATGGCACCACCATTGAACCCAATGATCCCAACTGGGATGCTCTGAAAGTGGTGGCAAGGCAAGCAGAAAAGAATCCGGTTCTCTGGATCGAGCAGCAGCAATATTATGGCGAAATCGCCAAAAATACCGCCTTCAAAAAGAACTTCCTAAAATGGGCAAGCATGTTGGAAGAAAAAGGCACAAAAGAAACGTTGGACACTTATGGCAGCGTCGCTGCCTGAAGTCAAAACGGCGCCTACTAATCAAACAACTGGGCCTCCCTGTTATCAGGGAGGCCTTTTTATTGCCGGAGCGATTGCCCGGTTGTTCATCTCTGTAGCACGCCATCAAGGTGCGACCACGCCATCAGGCACTTTCGCGGAAGCGCTCTTTATCCTTCTGCCTGAAATGCTCGACAATGAATTGTGCCGTTTCAACCGCATCCACTGGTTTGCCCAAATGGAACCCCTGTCCGCAATCGCAGCCCAGATCCTGAAGAATGGACATTTGCTCTAATTCTTCAATGCCTTCTGCGGTGGTATAAAGGCCAAGCCCTTCGCCAAGCGACAGAATGGTCTTGACGATGCGCATCTGCTTCTCGTCGGTCTTGATGCTGGCAATGAAGCTGCGGTCAATCTTGATGCGGTCGAAATAGAGATTGGTTAATTGCGACAGGTTGGAATAGCCCGTTCCGAAATCATCCAGCGCAATGCGGACTCCGGCTTTATGCAGGCTCTCGATCACCACACTGGCCGTTTCCATGTCGATGATGAGCGACGATTCCGTGACTTCCACTTCCAGACGGTGCGGCGGCAGGCCGGTCTCGCCCAATACAGAAAGAATACGCAGGCCCACAAGTCGGTCTGACAATTGCACTGGAGACAAATTGAAAGACAGGGTCAAATCCGCCGGCCATGTCTTGGCATCTTTACAGGCCTGCAACAACAGCTTGTCCGACAATTCAGTGATGACACCCATATCTTCGGCAAGTGGGATAAATTTATCTGGCGAAACATAGCCGTGGCCAATACGATTCCAACGTGCCAGAGCCTCGAAACCGCGCAAGTCGCCAGACTTCAGATCGAACAAAGGCTGATAGTAAGGCTTGATTTCATTGCGCGCCATGGCGGCCAGCAAATCTTGCTCGAGTTTCGAGCGTTCGATCTTCAGCTCAAGCATTTCTGGCTCGAAGACTGCAACGCAATTCTTGCCCGATCGCTTGGCATGATACATGGCAATATCGGCATTGTTGATTGCTCCGGTGAGATCGGCGCTATCTTGCGGGAATTTCGCCAAACCCATGGACACGCCGATATTGTTGGTGATGCCATCTATGACAATCGGTGCGAGAAGGCTTTGGCTCAGTTCCTCAGCAATGGTCTTAACATCTGGCGTCTTGTTGAGATTAACCACGGCGAGAAACTCGTCACCACCAAGCCGGAAGGCCAGTTGCACGGCGTCATGTGCCGTGATCCGCTCCGCCACCTGGCTGAGCAAACGATCACCACCCGCATGGCCCGTCAGATCGTTGACCTTTTTGAAGCCATCCAGATCCATTGAAATCAGACCATAGGCCGCATCAGGGTCCTTGTCCTTTTGCTCGCCAAAGCCGCCGTCGGTCGTCTCGACAAAGCTCTTGAGATAATGGCGATTGGGCAGACCCGTTAAACTGTCATGGCGAGACAGCCAATCGAGGTCGCTTTCCGCGCGCACGCGCCGCTGGGCTTCCATGCGTTGCCTGATCAAATGGCGGTAATAATTAAAGGCACCTGCAAGCCCGATCATCACCACAGCCAGCAAGAGTTCATCAAATTCCCATGATTCATGGGTCTCTACATAATTGACCAGCACTTCAAAGCCATCAAAGTGCGATCCGATTTTCCAAGCCAGAATAGCCAGAATGAAGATCACGACTGGTTCGAGGTGTTTAGATGAACGCAATTTCCGCCACATGGTTTAGTCTCTGGCTACAAGAGTATCATTCAAACAGACTCTAGGCGGCTGATGTTCCTATTGTGTTAAATTACGTAGATTGAACGGCCGAAACCATTCGATGGTGAACCATTCGATAAATAGTCAAAGCACAAATCTTAAGAGACTATTCTATACAATGATTTGGCTTTGATCTGTCTTTGATTTGCCTATGAACGTGGCGAAACCGGGCAATTGTCGCCGGTGGAGAGGCAACAGGCAATTGGGACCATTCAAGCGATTTGTTAAGGCCAAGGCCTGATTGCCAAGCCACTGACGGGGCCGTCAGCGTCGGGATTTTGCCCACATGGTGATGCCTGCCAGACCGAAAATCAGGCAAATGCCTGCAATGACATCTGCCAGACGGACGCGTGCATCCATTTCTTCAATCCGCTCCAGAAGAGGGGTAATTTCGTGCGCCACGACTGAGCGGAGCTGAGCTTCGGTCAGACCAGTCGCTATGGTCTTGGGCGCAGACTTCCGTGCAACAGGGGCGGCAGTGGCAGCTGTAGCCGCCTTTGGCTCACGATCAGGGGTGAGGACCGTGCCAAACCGTTCCGCTGCCAGTGTTTTGGAGGCAACATGACCATCGCCGCTATTGATTTTCACTGTGAGCGGGCCGCTGATGGTCGCAGGCACTGGGAAGCGAAAGGCCCCTTCATCATCGGTTTTCCCTTCGGCTACCGTTTTGCCATCCATTTGGGCCGCCCAGCCGACGCCGCGTGGGCGTCCACCCCCAACGAAGAAGCCATAACCGCGCACCACATTCCCCTCGACCGTTGCGAATAATTTAAGACTATGGGCAAAGGCAGGGGTGCAAATCCCAAGGCACAGCATGAACAGACAAATCAGACGGACAAGGGGCAGGAGTGAAGGCTGGCGCATCGATAGGAGATCCCGATCTTTTAGTTGGTTGGCAGCAGAACTGCCCTCGATAATTCGGGCTCATTTGGCTGCCACCCGCTTTTAGACCGGGCGGAACCAACAGACAATAAGCCCCAATGGTGCAAAGCCGCTCTCAGACACGGCTGAGAGCGGCAGGACCAATAAGCTAAAGCCTTATTGCGGTGATTTGGCATTGACCCAAATGAGGGCACCCAGCTCAACCGGCACATCCTTGCCGTTTGGCGAGGTCATTGGCTTGTCACCATCGATGAGAGCGGCAAAACCCCACCAGCCTGCAAAAGGCATGGCATATGAGAATGTGCCATTGGCATCTGCCTTGATCACCTGGGTGATGTAAGCATCGTTCGGTGCCTTGATGCCCTGATCATTGATCACTTCCACTTCGATTTCAGCAAAAGGCACCGGTTCGCCACCTTTGGTGACAATACCGGTAAACAGATTGCCGGTCCAAAGGCCGGTCGGGTTGCTCATGGGCACGATTTCGACCGGGAAGCCAACAGATTGATCCCAGCCTTCACCTGATGCATAGCTGTCTACGACAACCTTGGAATAATGGATGATATATTTGCCTTCCGCAGGCTCCCAATAAGGAGCAGGCTCGACATAGAAGATCGAAGCACCCGGCTCGGCCAGCTCATGACTGAAGCTGTAAGTCATTGCATCGCCCTGCGGTTTTTCCACAAGCTTGCTGCCAAGATCACGCTTCTCGCCATCTTTCAACACCCCGACCATGGTCGGCTTTGCCATATTCATGACAGGGCCGCCTTCGAACGGATGGGTGAAGATGAGGGTCACATCGACGGTGCCGCCATCGGGCAAAACATCCGCCGATGGAATGATTTCCTGAAAATGAGCGGACACAGGAAGTGCAAAAGAGACAAACAGGGAGGCCAACGTAAGGGTGCGGGCAGATACGATCATGGGTGAGGATCCTTGATGGGAGGGAAGGATTCGGTATGAATAATCGAAAGATAAATCATACTCCCTCAGCCTGTACAATACGTATTTTTTTGTTCCTTCTGATATGTGGCTTTTGCTGATAAACTCACCATGGCTGAAAAGCCTGAAAACAGCTGAAGGACCGGGAAAAGATGAAGCGCATCACCATTACGCTTTCCGATGAAATTGCCACAGACCTAGACCAATATATGGGGGATAGCGGGGCAAAAAATCGGTCCGAAGCCATTCGCGATCTGGTTCGGCGCGCCATGCTGGACCGTTATGACGGTCCGGATGATGCGGATTGCCTAGGAATCGTTTCTTATACCGTCGATCAGACCAAACGCAATCTTGGTGCCAGACTGGCCAAGCGTCGACTCGATGCCCATGATCGCCACCTGACCTCCCTGTCAGTGCCGCTGGACCATTCCACTGCGCTGGAAATTGAAGTCACCCAAGGCAAGCTCGGTGACATCGCGTCCGCTGCTGAAACTCTGTTTCTGGAGCGAGGCGTGGCACATGGTGCGCTTTCTCTGGTGCCAATCTGTGCCCACGGCGATCATCATGTCCATGATGATGAAAAAGCCTCTCCCCATCGTCATATTCATGTCCAGCAGGCTTTCCAGAAGCCGCCCGAGGACAAGTAGCGACAGATCGATTACCGAAAGATCTCAAAATTTTAGCGCATTATTTGCTGTCGGTTTTGACTGGTGACGGAATGCTGCACCGATATTGGGTGCGAGCACCCTTTCACCTGAGCGCAATCGCGTTGTAACCCTGAGCTATGGAAAAGCGTCCACGTCAAAAGTGCCATGCTTTTGTCTTAAGTCTTGTATAATAAACATTACAACACTAATTATTAGGGCAGAAATTAATAGCAGGAGACTTGTTTAAAGTATGTGTGGAATTTGCGGCGAAGTCAGGTTCGATGGCACTCACGTTCCCCTCGAAAAAATCCAGACCATGACAGACCGCCTCGCCTCGCGTGGCCCCGATGCGTCAGGAACCCATGTCGAAGGCCCGATTGGCATGGGACATAGACGCCTGAAAATCATCGATCTGTCCGATGCCTCCAGCCAGCCCTTCAAGGATGAAGACAATGAGCGGATCATGGTCTTCAATGGCTGCATCTACAATTATCCCGAACTGCGCGCCGAGCTGCAGCAAGCCGGCCACCGCTTCAAGTCGCAAGGGGACACCGAAGTCATTCTGAAGGCCTGGGCCGAATGGGGCGAAGAGGCCCTGCCGCGCCTGCAAGGCATGTTTGCCTTTGTCATCTATGAAAAGCGCACAGGGCGCATCATCCTTGCCCGTGACCGGTTTGGCATCAAACCGCTCTATTTGAATGAAGGCCCCGGACATATCCGCTTTGCCTCCAGCCTGCAATCGATCCTTGCCGGAGGCGATGTCGATACGTCCATCGACCGTGCCGCTTTGCATCATTATATGACATGGCATGCGGTGGTGCCTGCTCCGCGCACCATCCTTAGTGGAGTACGCAAACTGCCCGCCGCCACCCTGCGCATCATTGATGCCCAAGGCCACTCCACAGAGAAAACCTACTGGGAGCCAACCTTTGAGCGCAGTGCGGAGGATGAAGCCCGCTCGGAAGGCGACTGGTGCGACTTGCTGCTGGATGAATTGCGCAAGTCCGTCCGCCGTCGCATGGTCTGCGACGTGCCCGTTGGCGTGCTGCTCTCGGGCGGGGTGGACAGCTCGATGATTGTCGGTCTTTTGGCCGAGCAGGGGCAGCAAGGTCTGGCGACCTATTCCATCGGCTTTGAAGATGCCAACAATGAGAAGGGCAACGAGTTTGAATATTCCGACCTCATCGCCGAGCATTATGGCACCAACCACCACAAGATTCACATTCCATCCGACGAGATGATGGAAAATCTGCCCCATGCCATCAAGGCCATGTCCGAGCCAATGGTATCCTATGACAATATCGGCTTCTATCTGCTCAGCCGAGAAGTCTCAAAGACCATCAAGGTGGTGCAGTCGGGCCAGGGGGCTGACGAAGTCTTTGGCGGCTATCATTGGTATCCGCCGCTGCAAGGTGCCCAGAATCCGATCGAGAATTACGTTCTGGCCTTTTTCGACCGTGACCAGAAGCGCATGGCACGTCATCTGAATCCCGACTATCTCGCCGATCGCAATGAAAGTCTCGCCTTTGTAGCCGAGCATTTCTCCCGCCCCGGCGCATCCGATCCTGTCGACAAGGCCTTGCGCCTCGACACCAATATCATGCTGGTCGACGATCCGGTCAAACGGGTCGACAACATGACCATGGCGTGGGGTCTGGAAGCCCGCGTGCCGTTCCTCGATCATGAGGTGGTGGAACTGGCAGGTCGCATCCCCAGCCGTCACAAGCTGGCCCATGGCGGCAAGGGCGTGTTGAAGCAAGCCGCGCGTCAGGTCATTCCCTCAGCGGTGATTGATCGGCCGAAGGGCTATTTCCCGGTTCCGGCACTCAAATATATCGAAGGCCCTTACCTGGAGATGGTCAAGGACGCCCTTGGCTCGCAAGCGGCCAAGGATCGCGGTCTGTTCCAGCAATCCTATCTGGACCGCCTGTTTGATGCCCCCTCTGACCATATCACGCCTCTGCGCGGTTCCGAGCTGTGGCAGGTCGCTTTGCTCGAATTGTGGTTGCAAACGCAGGAGGTCTGATGCACATGAGCACTGACCGGGAAAAACAGAAACAACCGCCCCAACAGCGTCATGTGGCCCAACATCGGCTGCAGCGCATCAGGCAGGAAGGCATGAGTTCACTTCATGCCTCCCACGAACTCAAACGCACCAATGTGGCATTGGATTGCGGCTGGGGACGCCTGATCTTTGGCAATACCTTTGACAATGCCGAGGAGCTGATCGATGTCATGCGCGAGGAACAGGCGGACCAGAGGGATATCGCCTTCTATGTCCGCGATCCGCATGTTGTGCTGGCCCAAGCCCCACAGGAGTTTTTCCTTGACCCGTCCCATACCTATCGCCTGGATCTGGCCAATTATCGCCCAGCCCGCGATCGGCGGCAGACCTTCCATATTCGTCGCATCTCCACCCAAGCAGACGCCGAAGCCATCAACGTCATCCTTGCCGAAAGGGGGATGATCACTGTCCCGCCGGAATTTTTCTGGTCGCACAGGGATGCGGGTACGCTCACCATGCTGGTGGCCGAAGACGCACAAACCGGTGATGTCCTGGGCTCGGTGATGGGAATCGATCATGAAAAGGCCTTCGACGACCCGGACAAGGGCTCGTCGCTCTGGTGCCTTGCAGTCTCACCCAACGCCCCTCATGCGGGCTTGGGCGAATCCCTGTTGCGCCGGTTGGCCGAACAATACAAGGCCCGTGGCTCGTCTTACATGGATCTCTCCGTACTGCATAACAATGATCAGGCCATTGCCCTTTATGAAAAGCTCGGCTTTCGCCGGGTCAATGTCTTTGCCATCAAGCGCAAGAACCAGATCAACGAAAATCTGTTTGTGGGCGATCAGGAAAAGACCGGGCTCAACCCTTATGCCCAGATCATCGTTGATGAGGCGCTAAGGCGCGGCATTCATGTCGATATCATCGATGCGGATTATGGGATGTTCCGTCTCACCTACGGGGGACGCTCGGTCCGCTGTCGCGAGTCCCTGACCGATTTGACCAGCGCGGTCACCTTGTCCATTTGCGACGACAAACGGATGACCCGCAAGCTTGCGGAGAAGGCTGGCGTTACCGTCCCGGACCAACTCGATCTGGTGGAGGGTGTCGATATTTCGGCCTTTTTGCGCAGCCACGAGTCTGTTGTCGTCAAGCCGTCGCGCGGCGAGCAAGGACAGGGCATTGCGGTCGGTGTCAGCAATTACGACGCTGTTCTGGCGGCAATCGACCGCGCCCGCAAGGTGTGTCCCGACGTTCTGCTTGAAGATTGCTATATTGGCCACGATCTGCGCCTCGTTGTCATTGATGACAAGGTTGTCGCCGCAGCTCTGCGTTTGCCAGCCAAGGTGGTTGGCGACGGCAAGAAGACCGTGCGTCAGTTGATCGAGACCCAGAGCCGCAGGCGCGCTGCTGCAACCGGCGGCGAAAGCACCATTCCCATTGATGCCGAAACCGAGCGTTGCGTCATCGAAGCAGGTCTCGGCATGGATGATCGCCTCGACCGGGGGCGGGAAGTCATCGTCCGCAAGACGGCCAATCTCCATACAGGCGGCACCATTGTCGATGTCACCGAAGAGGTGCATCCGCATTTGATTCAAGCCGCTATCAAAGCAGCCAAGGCCATCGATATTCCCGTCACCGGGATCGACTTCATGGTCAAGGACCATCGCCAGGCTGATTATGTCTTCATCGAAGCCAATGAACGCCCTGGCCTTGCCAACCATGAACCCCAACCGACAGCAGAGCGTTTCATCGATCTGCTCTTTCCGCGCTCGATGCCCGCCGCCGTGCGGCAAAAGCTGCTGACCCGTGACGCTACCGAATAAGGCCCAAACTCCATGACTTTGCTGTCCATTGACACCGGCTATCTGCAATCCATCCTGTCGCAGCTGTTGGAGATCCCCAGTCCAACCGGCTATACCGACACCATTGTCCGCTTCGTGACCGAAGAGCTGCAAAGACAGGGGCTTGAGGCGGAGTTGACACGGCGCGGGGCGATTTGCGCCATCCGGCAGGGATCACGCCGCAAGGGGGCGCGTGCCATTGTCACCCATCTCGACACGCTGGGCGCGCAGGTGAAATTCTTGAAAGACAATGGCCGCTTGGCACTTGTGCCGGTCGGTCACTGGTCCGCCCGTTTTGCCGAAGGCGCGCGCGCCACCATCTTTTCCGAAGACGGCGCCTATCGCGGCACCATCCTGCCGCTCAAGGCGTCCGGCCATACCTTTAACGAGGAAGTGGACCAAGCCCCGATCGGCTGGGACCATGTGGAATTGCGCGTCGATGCGCTGGCCCGCAACAGGGAAGATTTGGAAAAGCTGACCATTGATATCGGGGACATCGTCGCCATCGATCCGCAGGCTGAGTTTATCGACAATGGCTTCATCGTCTCGCGCCATCTCGACAACAAGGCTGGTGTCGCGGTCGCCCTGACGGCGCTAAAGGCCATGCAGGATGCCGAATTGCGGACCCCGGTCGATATCCATTTTCTCTTCACCATTGCCGAGGAAGTTGGCGTCGGCGCGTCATCTGTACTTACGCCAGAGGTCGCCTCGATGATCTCGGTCGACAACGGCACCTCGGCTCCGGGACAGAATTCCGACGAGTTTGGCGTGACCATTGGCATGGCTGATCAGACCGGCCCATTCGACTATCACTTGACCAAGAAACTGGTCTCGCTCTGCAGGGAAAATGACATCCGTTTCCAGAAGGATATTTTCCGCTATTACCGCTCGGATTCCGCAAGCGCCGTCGAGGCCGGGGCCGATGTGCGCACCGCGCTGATCACATTCGGTGTTGATGCCTCTCACGGCTATGAGCGCATCCATATGCATGCGCTAAGGTCTTTGTCCGAGCTGATCACCGCCTATGTCGGAAGTCCAGTCGAGATCAAGCGTGACTTTGAGCAATATGCCGAAGGCATTTCCGGCTTCACCAAACAGAAGACCGATGATGCCGAACAGGATCTGACCCGTGATGTCGACAATGAAGATCTCGGACCTCAAGCCTGAATGAGGAGGCCATCTGAAGGCTGAAGCGGGGAGGCGTGCACGCGGAGTGAGGAGGAGGCTTCACCTCGCCGCACGCACTTTGTCTGCGCTAGACCACGTTGCGGTCGCGATAGGTCTGGAGGAAATCACGCACCCGCTGGTCTTTTGGATCTTGAGCAAAAATCTCCTTGGGTGGCACGCAGGTCACCAAACGGCCCGCATCAAGAAAGGCCACCCGGTCCGCCACATGAGCCGCAAAGCCCATCTCATGGGTAACCACCACCATGGTCATGCCTTCGGACGCCATTTCCTTCATCACGCTTAGCACTTCGCCGACCAGTTCAGGATCAAGCGCCGAAGTCGGCTCATCAAACAGCATCACCCGAGGTTCCATCGCAATGGCCCGGGCAATGGCCACACGTTGCTGCTGGCCGCCGGACAAGTTGGCCGGATAGCTGTCGGCCTTGTCTGCAAGATGCACCTTGGTCAAGGCTTCAAGCGCCTTGGCGCGGGCCTTGGCTCGACTGAGACCTTTGACGCTGAGGAGCGCTTCGGCCACATTGTCGAGCGCCGACATGTGTGGCCAGAGGTGGAAATGCTGGAACACCATGCCGATCTGCTGACGCTGGCTGCGCAAAGCTTCGCCCGTCAGTGCCTTGCGCGGGGAGGAGACCCCTTCTTTCCAGCCGATCAGGTCACCGTCAAGCCGCACCTCTCCGCCATCATATTCTTCAAGGAAATTAAGGCAGCGCAGCAGGGTCGACTTGCCCGAGCCGGACGGACCAATCAAGCACAGCACCTCGGAGCGATGGACATCAAGCGAAATGTCGGCGAGTGCGGTGAAGTCATCAAAATGCTTTGTAAGCTGACGCACTGCGATGATCACATCTTCACCAGAGGGCGCGCCAAGAGACGTGCCAGAAGAAGCATCAGAAGGAGCGGAAAGGGGCTGCTGGGTCATTTCGGTCAAGTCTCTCTCCAATCAGGCGCGGTGCAGGTGACGGGTCACGCGTTCTTCCACCCGCCCGCCAAGCCAATTGGCACCGACCACCATCAGCCAATAGAATAGCGACAGCGCAAGGAAAGGCTCGACAAAGGAAAAGGTCTCTGCGGCCATGGTCTGGGTTTCATAGAGCAGCTCAGGCACGGTCACCACGGACAGGATGGCGGTTTCCTTGGTCAGGATTATGAAAAAATTGGTCAGTGGCGCAGTGATCGGCACCAGCATTTGCGGCAGGATTATCCGCCAGAGAATCCGTTTCTCTGACAGCCCGACACAACGCGCCGCTTCGATCTGACCCAGAGGCACCGCATTGAAACCGGAGCGGAAAATTTCTGCAAAATAGGGGCTGCCATAAAGAATGAAGCTCAGGATCCCCGCTTCCACCGGCTCCAGCACCAGCCCGATATAGGGGCCCCCATAATAGAGGATGAAGAGCTGGATCATGAAAGGCGTGCCGCGGATCACCTCCACATAGGCATAGATCAGCCAGCTCAAGGGCCGTGGCCCCCAGCGATTGAGGCAGGCCAGCAGAAAGCCGAACGCCACCCCGCCGAGCGAACCCACCAGCCAGCACAGAATGGTCACCCCAAAGCCGGACAGCAAGGCCGGGCCGTAGCGGACAAACAGATCAAATTCCATATCCGTTTGCTCCTATCCGACCTGCAATTTACGTTCAATCAGTCGGCCGCCGAGCGACAGGATCCAATTGATGACAAAATAGATGATGGCTGCCGAGAGATAAATCTCCAGCGGCCGGAAGGTTTCGCCAGCGATATTCTGCGAGATCCGGGTCAACTCGCCAATGCCCACAACGGAGGCCAGCGACGATACCTTGACCAACAGGATCAGCTCATTGACCAGACTGGGCATGCTGATGCGAATGGCCTGCGGCACCAGAACGCGCTTCCAGAGCGACAGGTTCGACATGCCCAGGGCATGGGCGGCTTCGCTTTGCCCAGCCGGAATGGCCATCAAGGCCCCGCGCAAAATCTCCGCCGTATAGGCCGCAGAACACATGCCGACCGCCAGAATGGCCGCCTGCACAGCGGGCAGATCGATGCCGATATAGGGGAGCATATAATAGAACATCAGCAATTGGACGAGCAAAGGCACGCCGCGAAAGAAGCTGATATAAAGAGCCGCGCCGTTCGAAAAGGCCCATCCTTTTGACATGCGGGCGGCACAAAGGAAGATGCCCCAGACCAAAGAAATGGCCATACCGGACAACGAGATCAGCAGGGTCCATCTGGCAGCTGCCAGCAAGTAGGGAAAATTGTGCAATATCGTTTCGAACGAAAAGCTCAATTGTTCGGACTCCGCATCGTTATCGGGAATGGCCAAGGATCATGGTCACGGGGATGGTCACAAGAAGATATGCATCCGGCAGTGCTTTGCCGGATGCATATGCTTGATTATTTAACGACCGGCATCTCGGTTGGCAACTCCGGATTGGCTCCGAGCCACTTTTCGTTGATTGCCTTGATGCGCCCGTCCTTGTGCATTTTCAGCAAGGCTTCATTGATCGCTGCGACCAGAGACGCACTGTCCTCATCGTTGCGCGCAACCCAGCCGAAATAGGCCGGCTCACCAAAGGGAGGCAGAACCAGTTCGAACAGGCCCGGACGCTGCGTGGCCGCATAGCCCATCAGGCCCACCGCATTGGCTACGCCCTGAATACGCCCGGCGGCCAGATCGGCCAGAGCCTCGTCGATATTGACATAGCCGCGCACATCGGCCGCAGGCTTGACACTGCTGGCCAGTTTTTCCAGCTCTGCCAGCTCGGCGGAGCCTTTTTGCGAGCCGACTTTCTTGCCAGCAATATCTTCAGGCTTGGTGATGCTGTCGTCGCCAGCTTTCTTGGCCAGTGCCACGGTGGCGTTGCCCATTGGCAGGGTGAAGGCATACCGCTTCATCCGTTCCGCGGTCATGGTGACAGGAGCATGAACAAAGTCGAATTTGCCAGCTTCCAGACCCGGCAGGATCGATTGCCATGGCAGATCGAGATACTCCACCTCAACGCCCAGTTCCTTGGCCACTTCATCAAACATGTCGCGGCAAATGCCCTGATATTCACCATCCTTAAGCATGTCATAAGGGGCGTAATGCATCTCGGTGGCGGCGGTGATTTTGCCTTTTGCCTTGATGTCGGCCAACAGGTCGGCCTGAGCGACGGAGGCAAAGCCAAAGCTGACGGCAGCCGCGGCAACAATGCCAAGGAACTTCATTTTCATTTTCTGGTGTCTCCCGATTGAATTTTGAGAAGCTGGTGGCAATTAATTTCGTTTGCCGGTCGATTTCTATGATCAAAATGCTGGGTGAAGGGTGAAAACGGCTTTTTGCACAGGTGATTGCCGATTGGCTACGCAGGAAACCGTAGCAACTGCGGGTGTGACCTGGGGGATTTTGTCAATGCGCGCCCGGGGGACATGGTCGCGCCAGACAATCAGCCCCCAGCACCTGATATAGCTGGGCAAAGACCGGAAGGATGGCGGATGCTGCGGATCAATGCCTTTTACTGTTCCTTGGCATGTTCCGGCAAGCATCAGTCGCCATCATCGTTGTCGTCCTGATACTAGAGCCGCTGGCCAATGAAATGGGCATTGACCCGGTTCATATTGGCCCTGTTTGTCACCTTGATGATATGGTAGTTTCGAACATTGCCAATCACTAGGGATCGATCATGCAACACTGGACCAAACCACTCTTCGCTGCTCTGCTTCTGACGACGATCAGCTTGCCGGCACAAGCTGGCTTTGATGAGGATGTCGACAAGGCCTATGCGTCCTACCGGATCGCATTGTTCAAAAGCAATCAGAAGGATGCCGAGGCGACGATTAAGGCCATCGGCAAATTCTTGAAAATCTGGGACGGTACAATCCTGACGCAATACCAGACCGCGCCCGCCCGCTATGAAGGCGAGGCAAATTGGTCAAAGACCCTTGAGGGAATCAAAGCCATTGCCCTGAAGGCCGATGCCTCTGCCTATGAGGGCAAGGTTGCCAAAGCCCACGAAATTCTCGAAGCCATCCGTGATGAGCTTGACGGCCTGCGGGATCGCAATGGCGTTCGCGTTTTTTCAAGCTATATCAATGCCTATCACCGCGAGATGGAACATCTCCTCAGGCTGAAAATTACCAAGGAAAGCTGGAACCCGAAACTGGCGGGCGAAATCCGCGAGCAGACCGGCATCCTTGCCTATCTCGCCCAAGACATCACCGCCCATGTCCCCGCAGCCTATCAGGACAAGGCCGACTTCAAGGTGCTGCTTGATGAATTGCATCTGTCCATCGACCGGCTACGTGCCGCCTTTGACGGGAATGACCCGATGGCAGTGGGTAAGGCCATCAAGGGCCTCAAACCCGCCTATTCCAAATTGTTCCTGAAATTTGGCTGACGCTTGGGTGGGGCACCACTCATGACCCGTCGTGACCCATCACCAATCAAGGTGATGGGACCCCGCCTTATCGGTGCGTTCAAACCCATGGGCACCGAAATAGTCCCGCTGCCCCTGAATGAGATTGGCTGGCAAGCGCTTCTGGCGCAGGCTGTCGACATAGCCCTTCGACGCGGTCATTACCGGCAGGGGAAGGTCCGCACCGATCCCCGTAAGGATCATCTGTTTGAGGCCCGGCAACTTCACCTCAAGCTGGGTCTTGAACCATGGCAGCTGTAGCAAATGGACAAAATCCTCTGCTTCTTCAATGGCGCTGGCTATGTGATCCAACAGCGGGGAAGCGAGGATACAGCCTGCCCGCCAGCCACGCGCGATGCGCGGCAGATCAAGGCCGAATTGATGCTCCTCAGAAGCGGCTGTCATCATTTCCAGCCCTTGGGCAAAGCCGATGATCCGACCCACAAACAGGCTATCGCGCAAGCTGGTAAGAACCGCCGCATCAAGGGGTAGCGGATCAACGGACTGGCTTTCGAGGCTGGCGCAAAGCACCTTCCGCGCCGAGGTCATCGAGGACAGGATCCGCGCATCCAGCGCCGCCGTGATGGAGGGCACGCCAGCGCCCAAATCAAGCGCGGTCTGGGTCGTCCATTTGCCGGTGCCTTTCTGGCCCGCACGGTCACAGATGATGTCAACAGCTGGCAGGCCGGTTTCTGGATCATCCTTTTGCAGAACCGCCGCGCTGACCCCGAGCAAATAGGAGCGATCCTCGCCCCTGTTCCAGTCCTCGAATATCGCGCCAATGGCCTTGGCTGGTTGGCCATAGACCCGGGCGAGGAGATAATAGGTTTCTGCCAGCAGCTGCATTTCGGCATATTCGATGCCATTATGCACCATCTTGACGAAGTGGCCTGCGCCCTTCGCACCGATATAGCTGACACAGGGCTCTCCATCCTCGGCGGCCTTTGCGGCAACTTTCTTGAGGATCGGCTCCATCTTGTCAAATGCCGCGCGGTCGCCGCCGGGCATTAAGGCCGGGCCATTGCGCGCGCCAGCCTCGCCACCGGAAACCCCCATGCCGAAAAAGTGGATCTTGTCCGCAACCAGCTCCTGATGGCGCCGCTCGGTTTCAAGGAAATGGGAATTGCCACCGTCAATGATGCAATCGCCCGCGCCCAGAAGTGGCTTGAGATCTGCAATTGCCCGGTCAACCGGCGCGCCAGCGGGCACCATCAGCAAAATCTGCCGGGGCATCGACAGGTTCGCCACCAGATCGGACAGGCTCTCGGCGGCGGAGATCCGGTCCGATCCGTCCCCCAGCCGTTTAAGGTTGGCCCGGCGCTCCGCATCAAGGTCGAACCCCGCAACATACACGCCGTTACGGGCAAGATTTTCTGCAAGACCCAGCCCCATGACACCGAGACCAATGACCGCAAAATCAGCTTTTTTCATATTACATCCACCAAAGAGCGAGTGTCGGGAAGGCGATCAACAGCGCGACCGCAAGGATTTGCATGGCAATGAAGGGCAGCACCGAACGGAAAATATCGTTCAGCGTGATGCCTTCGGGGGCAACCGACTTCAGATAGAAGGCCGCAGGACCAAAAGGCGGTGACAGGAAGGACACCTGCATATTCATCGCAAAGACGACGCCGAACCAGACCGGATCATAGCCGAGCTTTACCACGATCGGCACGAAGATCGGCATGGTCAACAAAGCGACACCAACCCAGTCCAGAAACATGCCCAGCATGAACAGGATGCCCATCATCAGAAGAATGATGGCCAGTGGCGAGCCGTCGCCAAAATCAAGGATCAGCGTTTCAACGAAGTGAATACCACCCATCAGGTTATAGACCCCCACCAGCACGCTGGCTCCAATCCCGATCCAGATGATCATGCCGCAAGTATTTAGCGTCTGTATGGCACTGTCCTTGAGCAATTTCCAGGTCAGCTCCCCCCGTATCCAGGTCGAGACAGCAATGCCGAAGGCGCCGATGCCCGAAGCTTCCGTCACCGACGCGATCCCGGCATAAATGCTGCCGAGCACCGACATGGCAATCACCACCGGCAGGGCCACGCCCTTCATGGCCGCGAGCTTTTCAGAGGTGGTCATTTTCAACTCGTCCCCGGTGGCAATCGGTGCCATGGCCGGATTGAGATAACAGCGGGTCAGAACATAGATGACATAAAAGGAAGCCAGCATCAAAGCAGGCAGGAAGGCCGCCGTGAACAGATCGGAAATCGACACATTGGCGATCAGACCATAAATGATCAGCACGATCGACGGCGGCACCATGGTGCCAAGCGTGCCACCCGCAGCCACCGTGCCGATGGCCAGATTGCGATCGTAGCCGAGTCGCAGCATCTGAGGTAAAGCGAGCAGGCCCAACAGAACCGTTTCCCCGCCAATGATGCCCGACATGGCAGCAAGAAACACCGCAACAATCAGTGTCTGGACCGCCACGCCACCACGCAGATTGCCCCCCACCATCCGCATGGCGTTGAACAGGTCGCGGGCAATGCCCGAGCGGTCAAGGATCGATGCCATAAGCACGAACATCGGCACGGCGACAAAAACGTACGAGGTGGTGAAGCTGAAGACCCGACTGGCTGTGATGGTCGCCGTTTCCGGCCCGACCCAGAAGATGGTGAAGAAGGCAGCAACCAGACCGGTGACAAAGGCCAGCGGCATGCCGGTGGCCAGCAACACCATCATCATCACCAGCAGCAGAATGCTGCCCCATGCGATGCCGAGGGAACTGAGTTCGAAAAGTTCAGGCATCGACTTTCCTCCGGATGTGATGAACGAGGTGCAGGGCGGTTTGAATGACCATCAGGGCCAGTATGAGAAAGAGAAAACTCTTGATGATTGCCGGGAAGGGGGGATCCCACGCGCTGCCGCTGGTTTCCATGCGGAAGGCACCCCACGGGGTATAGAGCGATTCATAGGCGACCAGTCCCGCCGCATAAGCAAGGATGAGCGCATAGATCATCAGCAAAAACGAAATCAGAATGTCGAGATAGCGCCGCACCTTGGCTGACACAGAGTCATAGATCAGCCCGATACGGATATGCTTGTTGTTGGCCATGCAATGGATGCCGCCATAGGCAAACAGCAGAGCACAGAGCAGGGTGGTGGTTTCATGCACCCAGAAGGTCGGCGAGTTGAACACATAGCGCGCGACAATCTCGATCATGATGATCAGGCAGGAGACGAAAAACAACAGGCTGAGGGCATGGCCGACATGCAGGATGACCCGGTCCAAGGCTGTGATGGCCTCAGGCCTCGGCTGTGCCTCAATCACGGCAGGGGTCATTGTGTCTTTGAGGCTGTCTGATGATGTTTTGTCTGGTTCCATTTGCCTTCCTCCACCGCAAATTCGTTGGCCGAACCCGCAAGGTCCGGCCAACACTGTCTTGTCCGCCTGTTAGATCAGGCCGGTTTCCTTGAGATATTTGGAAATCACATCATAAACCTTTTGAGCGTTGGGAGACTTCTGAGCGAAGATCTTCCATTGTTCCTGCGCGATTTTGCGGAATTTTGCCCGCTCTTCGGCAGACCAGTCATGAATGGTGATGTCGCCAGACGCGCGGGCTTCGGCCACCGCAGCCAGATCTTCCAGTTTCAGCTTTGAAGTGATCTGGCGGGCAAAGTCACGCACGGATACACGCAGAATTTCCTGCAAGTCCGCTGGCATGGAATCCCAGGTCTTCTTGTTCATCGACACTTCGATGGTCGGCAGCGAATGGAAGCCCGGATAGACCGGATGCTTGGCCACTTTATGCATGCCTTGCTGGTGGTTGGTGGAGAAGACGGTATAGTCCGCAGCATCAATCACGCCTTTGTCGAGAGAGGTATAGACTTCAGAGCCAGGTAGATTGACCGGTGCAGCCCCTGCAGCAGCAAAGACCGACTGGACCAGACCTTCCGGCGCGCGCAGTTTCAAGCCCTTGAGATCCTCCACGCCATCAAGAGGCACTTTGGAGACGAAGGCTTCAAGGCCGGTGGCAGACGCACCAATGAACTGCACACCATAAGGGGACAGCAGCTCTTCATACAGCTCGCGACCACCACCATGCTCGATGAACAGCAGCATCTCGTTCGGGTCACTCCAGGCGCCAACCGTGTTGCCAAGCAGTCCAAAGGCAGGATCCTTGCCGGAGAAATAGCCCGTTGCGGTCACATGACCATCCAGCACGCCCGCCTTGATGGCGGTCAGGGTTTCGGTATGTTTGACGATCGAGCCAACGGGCAGCATTTCGATTTCGACGCGGCCATTGGTCATGACACCAACGCGAGAGGCCCATTCTTGCTGGATCACATAATTCGGATTGCCCGAATTGTCGCTCGATTGGAATTTCAGCTTGTAGTTTTCTGCGGCAGTCACAGGGGCAGCCAGAGTCGCGGCAAAGGCGGCTGCCATTGCAAGGGTTGAGAATTTCATATCAGTAACCTCCCAGGTTTCTCGATTGAGATTGATAGATTTCAGTTGGATGTGAACCGGATCATGCGATTGAGACGGCCCATGTCTTGAGCTGACCTTCTGAGCTCATGCCCCCCGCGTTTGAGCGTCGCACGACAGATGAGACAGGATTTCCGCGACAGCCTGGTCCACCGGCAAGGTGACCGGGACACGAAAGACCGGCTCATCCTCTGCAGGTTCCTGCAGATCCTTGAACTGGCTGTCGAGCAGGCTGGATGGAAAGAAATGCCCCTGTCGCTGCATCAGACGCGGCAGGATCTGCTCGCGCGTCCCTGCGATATAGACGAACAGACCGTTGTCGACGCGCTCGAACAACCGAGCCCGATAGGCCCGCTTCAATGCCGAGCATGCCAGAACGAGTGTCTCGTCACGGCTCATATGGTCAAATAGCAAATCCTCCAGCACCTGAAGCCATGGTTCTCGCATGGCGTCGGTCAGGGGCCTGCCTTCAGCCATGGCAAGGACATTTTCACTCGGATGCAAGGCATCCGCATCCTGGAAAACACAGCCCAGTTCGGTGGCCAAAGCGCTTCCGACCGTGGTCTTGCCAGACCCGCTCACACCCATGACGATGATGATCATGCCTTCTTTGCGCACTGCGTTTGCCCCTCTCCCGGCACCAAAATGATAGCGCTATCATTTTGGGATTGTTTTAGCCGAGAAACCTCGGCTGTCTGGGACTATATATCATTCTAAATGATAGCGCTATCATTTTGCGGATCATCGCGACGCGGTGGATCAGACCTGTGGATGGAAGTGATGTTGCCTCGACCTCAAGCTGCTGCTAGATTGAATAAGAAGCCTTGCAAATTCAATTCCCTATAGATGAGTCGAGAGAGCACACCAGCCGGGCTGGAGATCGACCAAGAGACCATGATGGCTGACGAAAATTCAAGACGTTCAACGAGAAGAGCCACATTGCAAGATGTCGCCAAACATGCCGGCGTCAGTCCCATCACTGTTTCCCGTGCCATTCGCCAACCGGACAAGGTTTCTGATAAAGCCCGCGAGAAGGTGAGGGAAGCGGTTGAGAAACTCGGCTATATCCCGAACCTCTCGGCGAGTCGTCTTGCCTCGGCGCGCAGCTATACTGTTTGCGCAATCATCCCTTCGATCACCAACATCGTCTTTGCCGATGTGATGCGGGCGATTGATGATGTCTTTTCGACCACCAATTATCAGGTGCTGATCGGCAACACACGCTATTCCCCACTGGAGGAAGAAAAGCTGGTCTCGAAATTTCTCGAGCATAATCCGGATGGACTGATCCTGTCCGGCGTCGACCAGACCGACACGTGCCGCAAGACATTGCAGGCCGCAGGCGTGCCGATTGTCCAGATCATGGATTATGACGGTCAGGCCATCGATATGAATGTCGGCCTGTCGCATTTTCAGGCAGGTTATGACATCACCCGCCATCTGATTGATCGCGGTTACAAGACCATCGGGTTCATCGGCGCGCAGATGGATCCGCGCACCCAGAAAAGAATGCAGGGCCACTTTCAGGCCCTCAAGGATGCCGGGCTGGAAAATGTCAAGGGACGCTCCATCAGCCACGCCCCATCATCGGTCAAGATCGGGGGGGAATTGTTCGATGACCTGCTCTCAAAGCAGCCTGATCTCGATGCGGTCTTCTGCATCAATGATGACTTGGCGATGGGAGCGATCTTCGAATGCCAGCGTCGCCAGATTGCCGTGCCCGACCAAGTCGCCATTGCCGGCTTCAACGATCTCGAACCCTCCCGCTGCATCAACCCGGCCCTGACCACCATTCGCACTCCTCGCTATGAAATGGGCCAAAAGGCCGCGACCCTTTTGGTCGACTGCATGAACGGTGCCAGCCTGTCGGCTGAAGACTCCAGGATCGACATCGGCTATGAACTGATCGTGCGTGCCAGCACCTGACCTTTCAAGATGCAGAGGTTTCAAGGCTCGCGATCACTTCTGCATTTGCCTGTACGGACAAAAATGATTGCTCATCCGGCGAATTTTCCGACAATCGTGCACGACGATGTGCGGCGGTTGGGCGTTGGTTGCCTGATGATGCCATGGCGTTTAAGGTCACCGGGTTTTTAAAGGGACGGATCAGGGACATCATGAGACAAAGCTTGAGAGAGAAGGCAGTCGCAATTTGCGAAGAGAAGATCGCCAAGAAAGGGGAGGGAGTTGGCCTTTCCTTTTATGCGTTTTTCGCCAACAAGAATGATGATCCCGACCTGCTCATGGAAGCTGCCCAATGGTGGATCAAGACGCACCAACTGGATCACTTTGAGAAAGCGGTAAAAATCAGGGATATGATACGGGCTGGTGTTTAATCCCCGGTGTTTAATCCATAGTGCCTCCATCAAGAGGCAAGAGATCGGATCATCCGGACAAAACAAAACCGCGCAACTGCAATTGCGCGGTTTTGTTGTTTTCAGTTCGCTTTCGCCCGATGCGTAAGAACCCACTTAGGCTGAAGCAAGCTGCATATTTGGCTTATGCAGCGGCAACCTTGTTCAGGAAGGTCTCTACCTGTTGCGCCAGCGTCTCTGTTTTCTCACCCAGAGCTGCCGATGCCTGAAGCACCTGATCTGCTGACCGGGAGGTGTCATTCACAGCCCCGGCAAGGCCGCTAATGTTCGATGATACGTTGGACGTGCTTTTTGCTGCCTGCCCGGCACTCAGCGAAATCTCGTTGGTCGCAGAACCCTGCTGGGTCACGGATGCGGCAATGGTCGAAGTATATTCGTTCACCTCGGTCATGGTTTCCGTAATGCCCGCGATGGCGGAGACCGTCTCTTCTGTCAGCGACTGGATTTCATGGATCTGGGTTGAGATTTCCTCGGTCGCTTTTGACGTCTGGTTTGCCAGTTCTTTCACTTCGGCTGCGACCACGGCAAAGCCTTTGCCTGCCTCCCCGGCGCGTGCCGCCTCAATGGTGGCGTTGAGCGCGAGCAGGTTGGTTTGTTCGGCAATGGCCTGAATGAGACTGACGACCTCACCGATGCGGATGGCTGACGATGACAGGCCCTCGACCTTTTCGTTGGTGGCCTGCGTGCGCTCCCCGGCGCGCTGCACCACTTCGGTGGTGCGGTTGACCTGCTCGGAGATCTCGGTAATTGAAGCCGACAGTTCTTCCGCCGCCGAGGCAACGGTTTGCACATTGTTGCTGACTTCGGTCGACGAGCCTTGGGTGTCGTCCGCCCGATCGGATGATTGGCGTGCAATGTCGGTCAGGGATGTTGCGGTGTCGTTGAGATCGTCTGCGGTAGATCCAACTGCTGCCAACAATTCTTTGCTTGAGCGGCGGAAGTCATCGATCATCGCCTCTATCTGCTTCTGACGTTCTGCCTGATCAGCCTGTTCCTGTGACTTGGCCTGTTCAAGTTTCAAACGCTCAATGGCATTTTCCCGGAAAATGCGCACCGAATGAAGCATGGTACCGATCTCGTCGCGTCGTTTGGACGGTTTGACATCGATATCCGTATCGCCATCAGCCAGACGCAGCATGGAGGATGTGACTTTCTTGATCGGTTGTGCGATCAACTTGATCAGCAGAAGGCTAACAGCAATCGTCAACAAAATCGCGACGCCACCCGTTGCGGTCATCAGGGTGATGTTCCTGTTGCTCTGGCTTTCAGCACTTTTCTGTGCCTCGATGGTGTAGCGTTCAACATACTCTGCTGTACGTTGGGAGGTTTCGATTACCTGCTTGGTGGTCTGGTCAAACTGGACTGTCGCCTCGCGCAGGGCCTGGAACGCAGTTTTCAGGCCTTCCAGACCAGTAGGCAGGTCCTGATGACCTTTCTTGCCCAGAATCTTGGCAAAACCAGTTGCCCTTTTGAGCGGTTTTTCAACCTCGGCTGCCATCTCATCGGTCGGCGTCAACCGATAGCGATCCGCTGCCAGAGTTGCCGAATGAATGAGATTTGAGAAATTGTGCACCAAGCCGCCAATCACGCGGGCTTTGGAGCGGAGATTGTCTTTCTCTGTCTTGATGTCCATCTCTTTAGCCACTTCTTCGGCCAGCACATCATTCAGCTCAGATGAGTTTTCGATGATGATCTTGGCATTATCAACGAGCAGGGAATAGTCCGCTGATGGGCCATCCTGTGACAGGGCCTTGTCAAATTTATAGAAGGCGGTGATGATGGCGCTGACCTGTTTCTGCGTGCTAGGGGCGCTGCCAAAATCGGTCATCGATTTGATGGAGGGGCGAACGGCTTCAAAGGACAGTTTGATTTTGTCCACCGCGTCCTGGGTCAGGAAAAACTGCTCGGTCAGCACCTGACGAATCTCAAGAGCGGCTGAGCGTACATTGCTGGTGCTGTAAAGAACCTTGCGCGCGCGGTCGAGATTGACGAAAACGTTGCCGGTATCGCGTTCAGCCGCATTGATGGCGTCAGTGCTGGCTTCTTCGGCTTTTGTGGAACTGGTGTTGATTTGGTCGACGATCTCGACAAATCCTCTGGATGCCTGCTCCACCTTTGCCTGAGAGTTGCCCAATTGGTTCACAGCTTCCTTCATCGCTTTGATTTCCGAAGCGATCTGGGTCACGCTTTGCGACTTGTCAGAGCTGGTCTGGCCGAGCGCAATGTCAAGATTCTTGACGGCTTCCTCAATGCGATCTGGCTGTTTGTTGAGAATGAACTCGGAGATGGAGCCGGTCGCACCATTAACATGGATGAGGATGTCTGTGGCACTGGTCGTCTCGTTGAGAGCGCTTCTGATAGAACCAATTCCTTTTACCCCGACAAGGGTTATCCCGATCACGAAAACTGCCAACAGCGCCATGCCGGCGCCAATTTTAGCTCCAACAGAGTGTATGCGGCTATTCGATTGCTGTTTTGTGGAATTGGCAATTTTTGACATCAGTTCTCTCCAAGCGAAACGATTGAGAGCCACATTAAGGGATTTGGACTAATTGTTCGTAAATTTCGATTAGCATCAGCTATCATTTGCAATCTGCAATAGGCGTCGTGCGCTGAATGTTATGGTCAGCTTGCAAGACAGGGCGCCGCATAGCGCGTTACCAAAGACCATGCTTGCACCCTTCTATGGCACATGGACTGATACGCCGCCCGGAATGATGGACAGCTTGTCACCAAGCCTTGAGCCAAGGAGGTGATGGTACCCACTGGGTGGAGTCCGAATGGCGCTTGTGTCAGTTGCTGCCTGATTTCCTGTCTTGCAGGAATGTGAACGTGCCGCTTGCGATAATCAATGCCGCGCCGAAGAGGGTCATCGCATCGAGACTCTCTTGCCAGATCAACCAGCCGAAAAGCATCGCCCAGAGCAAGCCGGAATAATCCAGCGGTGCCACGATCGCAGCCGGCGCGAGACGAAAAGCCTGTGTCATCATGGTCATGCCAGCGGTGCCGAAAATTGCAATCCCTGCAAAGTACCACAAATCCTCCAATCGGATTGGAACCCAGACGAAGGGGACGATCAGGGCGCTCAATAAAGCTCCTGCACCGGTCAGATAGACAAGCAGCGTCCAAACGCTCTCGCGCTTGTCCACCCAGCGTGCGCTGAGCATCAACAATGCATAGACAAGCGCCGTGGTGATGGGGAGCAAGGAGATCAGCTGAAAGGTTGCGCCACCCGGCCGGATGATCACCACTATTCCAACAAACCCCGTCAACACAGCCAGCCAGCGTTTCCAATGCACGACTTCTCCAAGGAAAACAGCCGAGATCAAAATGATAAAGAATGGAGCAACAAAAATCAGCGCTGTTGCCTCCGCCAGAGGGAGGTAAATGAAGCTTGTAAAAAACATCATGGTTCCGCCAACCCACAAAGCGCCGCGCAACAGATGCAGAAACGGTCGATGTGAATGCAGGGTCGATGGCCCTCCCATCAAGATCGCGATGAGGATCGTGAATGGGAGAGCGATCACATTGCGCAGAAAGAGGATTTGCAGAGGCGAGTAGCCCGAGGTCAACGTCTTGGCGATCGCATCATTCGCGCTCAGACAAGCCACTCCTGCAATCATCAAAAGGATGCCCGAAGTGTGGCGTCTTGGTGGATTGCAAATCAAAGAATTCACCCTCATGACCTCCGGGGCACAGGCTCGCCTTATGGTTCCTTTTCCGATACAACCACGCATCGCATATCTAAGGGGTGCTTCGCAACCCGCTGTTGCCGCCATCTCCCCTTCACGAGTGCGGATCCGGGCGGCATCAAAGCGTTGACAAGGGGTTAGAGCTTTCGGCGTACAAGAAGAGGACCATACAGAATGGCATATCCGGCGAAGGCGATGATCCAGAGCCCGCCAGCGATGTGGTAGAGCACATCCTCAGGCTCAAATCCGGCAACAAAACGCACCAAGGTGGCGCCTGAAATCGCCAGATAGACGACCAGCGTTCCCATGCCGGCATGAAGAGGACGCCCGGTATGTCCCAGCGATGCGCGCGTCATGACCGCCAGTGTCATGCCACCAAGAGCGCCAGCCATCCAGAGATGCTGAGCCGCAGAGGTGGCCAGAATGTCCGGCCGGATGATCGCAAACGTCATAGCAAAAGCCCCAAGGGGCAAAAACAGATAGGCGAAATGCAAAATGGCGACCAGCGGTTCAGACCCTGTGAGCCAACCCTTCCAGCGGACCAGCCTTGCCGTGTGTCCAAGGCCCACCAGAAACAACAAACCGGCCGTGATTATTGTGTCCGGCCAGATGACCCACCCAATAAAGGCCGGGATGCTCACCAGCAGAACCAGTTTGTCGAGGGGCTGCATGGGGGACACGGGCATCTGATGATGACCCTTGCGCCCCAGCCAGTTGCGTGTGAAGGATGGCACGATGCGCCCGCCAATGACCGCGATCATCATAAGCACGGCTGCCAGCCCCAAACGGGTCCCATATCCTTGGGCTGCATAGTCGCCATTCTGCACTTCGATATGAAACAGAAGGTTGGCAAGGGTAAAAATGGCAAGGAGCAACAGAATGACCAGATTGCGCCAGTTCTTGCCCGCCAGAATCTCCCGTAGAATGACCAGCCCGAGCAAAAGGGGGAATGCCAGATCGCCAGCCACGACGGCCCAATATGGCAGGGATTGCGAGAAGAGTACGCCAATCCGCCCTGCCAGCCAAAGTCCCACAAGTCCCGCCAGTGCCCAGCCGATGACGGGAAGGCGACCGGTCCAGTTTGGAACAGCAGTGAGCAGGAAACCCGCAACAATCGCACCAGTATAGCCAAACAGAAAAGCGTGGGCATGCCATGACACCGGATCCATGGCGGTCGGGAGTGTGAGATGGCCGGATAAGGCCGGGATCCAGAGGATCATCGCAACCGCGGCCCAACTGGCACCCAAAAGAAAGAATGGACGGAAGCCATAGCTCAGGATTGCAGGTCCTTGCCAGCCTCTTGTCTGGTCTGCGGTTGATTGGGTCATGCGTTTGATCCTTGGATGAAAAAGCAAGTTATGGGGCAGTGTTAAGAGGTCTCATCGGCCTGATCCATCAGCCCCCGTATGTGACGGGCAAAGACATAGGTGGCAGGCAATCCGATGATCGCACCAACCGCTATTGATACCGCCGTGGAGAGGACCGGTCCCCCGATCCAGCTGAAAATGAGAGACGCAAAGAAGGCATTGACCGCCATCGCTCCAGCTCCGAATGGATAAAGGGCCAACGTGATCTGGAGCACAGACCAGCCTTGCCCTGTCATCGCCGGGACACCAGACGATGAACGCAATAAAGCGCGATTATCAACGTTACACTTGCAAGGCCAAACCATAATTCAGCCGTGGCTGACTGTGCCTGCGGGATGGGGCGATCATAAGGGGCCGCGCCTACAGCGACGGGCACCATAGCGAGTGAAAATATCAGAAAACGCATATCCATCTTCCTTCTTAGTGATCTCGAGTCAGAGTGCAGTAAATTTCAGGCAAGGCCTTCAAAAGGCGTTCTGGATGCGGCAGCAGCGTGAAACCGCCTCGGCCAAAGATCCGAGCGAACCAATCCTGGCCATCTTCGTCTATGATGACTCCATGCAGGGTGAGGCCGGCTCGCCGCGCCTCGCGCACCGCCATATGACTGTCTTCGATGCCGTGCTGGCCTTCATAATGATCCAGATCGTTCGGCTTGCCATCTGTCAGCACGATAAGCAGTTTACGCATGGATGGCCGCTTTTCCAGTTTACTGGCAACATGGCGTATGGCCGTACCAAGGCGGGTAAAATGTCCCGGCTTCAGCGAGGCGATGTTGTCGGCGATGGCCTTGCTCATCGGATCGTCAAAGTTCTTGACTTCGGTGACAAAGACCCGATCGCGCTTGAGCGAGGAGAAACTCCAGATCCCCAGATGATCCCCCGCAGCATCTATGCCATAGGCCAGCGCCGTCATCGCGTCCCTGGCCACATCAATCACCGAGCTATCCCCGATCGCCGCCTCCGTTGATCGGGATGTATCGATGAGGAAGGCAACAGACAAATCCCGTTCGCTCTGGCGTTGATCCATCCAGATCCGGTCACTGCCATAGCCAGTTGCCATAAGGTCGGTCTGCATGCAGATCAAGGCATCCAGATCCAGCTCGGCACCGTCAATCTGACGTGGCTGTGTCTTGCGCCGAGGCCTGAGAGCCTCAAATTGTCTGCGGACCGCCCGAATGCGGCGCGGATCGGCGACAAATGCGTCTCCCGCGTCCGGTTGGGCAGGGGCCTCCAAAACGCGACAATGGCCATCCAGATAGCGGCGCGTCCGATGGTCCCATTCCGGATAGATATAGTCTCCCGCCAGTGTTTCATGCAGGGCATCGGCCGGCGAGAGGTCAAGGTGCAGGCGCAGCCGGGACGCGGTGCGCCTGTCATGCTTGGACAGGGTGATTCGATCCTGATCCTCGGCCGCCTTTTGCGCATTGTCGAGTTCGTCATCATCGACACTGCGATTGATATTCATCGATTCGACCCAGGACAGGATTGATTCAAACCGGTGGATGACAAAGCTGTCTTTGCGATTGGTCTGATCCTGTTGCTTGCGCTCACCCATTTTGCGAGACGTGGTCGCACCCAATGGCGCGTTGGATGCATCGTCTCCCGACTGTTCATGGCTTGACGCCCCGGCGATGCGCCGCTCAAATCTGAGCCATAGGGGAACCGTCATGAAGGGAGCATAGGCGCGTGTCATCTCGGTGAGAGCTGGTTTGGAAATAGCTTCCCTTTTCAGAACGGCCAAAACTGACGCTTCGATTTGAGTTTCGATACCCGCCTTTGGCGAAGCGTTGCGCTGACGGATATAATGCTGGCACATCCCCTCAAAGGAACCGACCAATCCGGGACAGATCTCCAGTGAGCGGTCCATTGCCTTGCGGTTGGCTTCAATCTGCGCCCAATCCTCCAACGGTCCGGTTGCTTCAGCCGACGCTATGCCCAGATCCTGAGGTTGGTGCATGGCAGCAAGCGCGGTCAGCCAGAAATAGCAGGCGCGATTAAGGGCCCGATCAGGAAAGACGGCAAGCATAGGCGGCAATCTGAGGCGCTCTTGATCAAAACTGGCCACCCATTCGCGATCCCGCTCTGCTCCGAGTTTGCGCAAATGGGTACGCCGATGACGCACCAACATGGCGGGAGACGGTGCCAGTTCAACACAAGCGCTCCCTCCCAGTGCCCGGAACAGCAATAAGAGGCTAGTCCCCAGCCCTTCAAGAGAGACGGCTTGCTCGGGATAGCCTTGATCGACACCCATTCTGCTGGCCATGTCATGCCAGAGATTGCCAACCGTTTCTTCCGGTTCCATGAGATCAAGCAGATGCATGAGACTATCCGTAAATCGTTGAAACCAGATCGCGCAGGGCGATCTTGACATCAGGCTCATCAGTCAGGGGTTCAATGATTGCCACAGTGATGGCCTGATCGATCCCCATGCCGCTTGCCACCAGTTTGGCGGTGTAGATCAGAAGACGGGTGGAAACGCCTTCCTCCAGATCCATCCCCGACAATGCCCTGATGTGACCGGCCAGCCGGACAAGCGGCGCAACCCGCCCTGCTTCCAACCCGGATTCGCTCGAGACGACGGCAATCTCGCTTTCTGGATCGGGAAAATCGAACGAAATGGACAAGAAACGCTGTCTCGTCGATGGCTTGAGCCGTTTGAGAACATTCTGGTAGCCAGGATTATAGGAGGCAACCAGCATGAAGCCACTTGGTGCCACCAGCTCTTCTGATGTCCGATCTATCACCAATGTGCGGCGTGAATCGGTAAGCGGATGCAACACCACCGTGACGTCCTTGCGGGCCTCGACGATTTCATCGAGATAGCAGATCGCCCCTTCGCGAACGGCTCGTGTCAGGGGACCATCGACCCATTGTGTTTGTCCGCCCTTGAGCAAATAGCGGCCGATGAGATCGGCTGCGGACAGGTCGTCATGGCAGGCAACCGTGTAGAGCTTCTTGCCCATCCGGGCGGCCATATGCTCGACAAACCGTGTCTTGCCGCAGCCGGTCGGCCCCTTCAAGAGAAGGGGCAGGCCTTTGTCATAAGAGGTTTCAAAGAGATCGCACTCGCCACCGGTTGGAAAATAGTAAGGGATCTGGCTACGCATCTGCATATTCATCTCCTTATTCTCCCGGTGCCGGATTGGCGGATCCCGGCGCGATCACCTCGCGCTTGCGCACCACCACATTGGCATAGATGAAGACAAGGGCCCCCACCACGACCGCAGCACCCGCACAAAGCCGCATCAGATAGAAGATCGAAAGGCTGTCCTGCACGTCCATATAATAGTCACCGACCACACGCTGCATATGCGTCTGGATGGTGCCCGCAAAGGTCAGAACGAAGGTCATGAAAGCCATGCCACCGGTCATCAGCCAGAAGCTGGCCATATTGATGACCTGATTATAGGGATCCCGGTTGCGCAGCATCGGCATGGCATAGGTGAAAACGGCCAGATTGAGGGCAACATAAGCGCCAAAGAAGGCCAGATGACCATGGGCGGCGGTGATTTGCGTGCCATGGCTGTAGAAGTTGACCCCGTGCAGAGTATGCAGGAAACCCCAGACCCCGGCCCCGAAGAAGGCAACCGTTGAAGACCCCAAGGACCACAGGAGTGCGGCCTTGTTGGGATGGTTCCTGCGCCCTTTCCAGACCATGACGAAGGCAAAGGACATCATCAGGAAGAAGGGGATTACCTCAAAGGTCGAGAAGATCGAGCCGATCCATTGCCAGTAACCGGGCAATCCGATCCAGTAGAAATGGTGCCCTGTCCCCAAAATGCCCGAGAAGAGAGCCGTGGCAACAATGACATAGAGCCACTTTTCTACCACTTCGCGGTCAACACCGGTAAGCTTGAGCATCAGATAGCCAAGGATCGCCGCCATCACCAACTCCCATGTCGCCTCGACCCACAGGTGAACAACAAACCACCAGTACATTTTATCAAGGCTGAGATTTTCAGGATTGATGAAGGCAAAGATCCACAACAGGGACAAAAGCCACAGGCCCATCAGAAGCACGTTGGTGATTGCGGTTTTGCGCCCTGCCAGAACCGTCAGGGAAATATTGATCAGGAAGATCACCGCAGCCACCAGAATGCCGAATTTCACCCAGAGCGGTTGTTCAAGAAATTCCCGTCCCTCGTGAATGCCCACAAGATAGCCAGCCACGGCACCCAGCGTCCCCACCATCAGAATCACCAGCTGAATATAGGCCAGTTTGACCGAGAACAGCTCACGCTCGGCTTCCTCAGGCACAAGAAAATAGGCCGCCCCGAAAAAGCCCAGCAACAACCAGACAATCAGCGCATTGGTGTGAATCATCCGGATGATGTTGAATGGCACGAGATCTGACAGAAAGTTGGGCGATACATAGATCCAGCCAGCAATCAGTCCGCCCAGCACCTGCACCGCGAACAACGCCATGGCACAGTAGAAATAGGCCTTGGCCACCTTTTGAGATTGATATTTCATGGTCCTCTCCCTCAGCCCGCTTCGTTTGGCGGCCAGCCTTGTGTGTCCGTATGATCTGCCCACCGCAGGAATTCAGAGAGCCCGCGGATTTCATCGTCACTGAGATTAAAGTTGGGCATTTGGCGTCGACCCTCGACGCCTGACGGCTGGGCTTCCATCCAGCCCTTGAGGGTCTCAAAAGCCCCTTCAGGATCATCGGCCACGCCCCAACGGGTCATGACATTGCCAACTTCGGGGGCGAAATAAGCGCCTTCTCCATGAAGCGTATGGCAATTGATGCAGGAATGTCTTTCCCAGACACGCTTACCAAGCACCACTTCTTTCGTAAGCGGCAACTTGGATGTCGATGTGCTCTCCACATAGAGGTGGCTATGCACGGTGAGGGCGATAAAGACGGCAACGAAGAAAAGTGAGCCTCCGTAAAACACGTTTCTTGCCCGCGATTTTGTTAGAAATTCTGCCATCGACGGCCTCCAAATCAATCGGGAATACCGCAATAGCTAACGTGTTTGACGAAGGCGAAGTTTGTTCTGGAACAACGTTTGAGGCGATCACATCCCTAGACTGGCAGGCAGGAGATATTGCCCGATGACCATCATGACCTTAGAGAAACCGGATTTGACGCTAGATGACGTTATGAAAATATGGCCTCAGACAATCTCGGTCTTTCTGCGCCACAAGATGCTCTGCGTGGGATGTCTGGTGAACCCGTTTCACACAATAGCGGACGCCTGTGTCGAATATGAACTGGATGAAGAAAGTTTCCGACTTGAGCTTCGAGCTGCCATCAACGCTGCTGACTGAGCAACATCAAGCCATGCGGGTCGGTAACTAGGATGCGTTTTCGGCGGCTCTTGATCAGCCCCTGTTTTTCCCATCCGCTCAAGAGGCGTGATACGGTGTGCAATGTCGTTGCCGTCATTTCGGACAGGTCTTGCCGCGTGATCGGGAAATCAACCTCGATGCCATCCTCCACCTTTCGGCCGGTCTGGCTGATCAGACGCATCAAGGCGTTCGCCACCCTCTGTTCGACTTGCTGGGTTGCCATTTCAACAAGCCGCATATTCATCTCTCCGACCCGTTTGCCCACGATCTTGTAGGTTTCGCTCGAGAACCCTTCAAAGTCAGAGACGAAGCGATCCCACAAGGATGTCGGCCAACTCAGAATGATGGCCTCTGAAGCCGTCACCGCTGTGGCTGGATAGGTGTCGCGGCCCAGGGCTTTGGCGATCCCGAACAATTGTCCTGTCGGGATATGCAAGGCGATGACCTGCTCCCCGGTCTCGGTCACGCGCATAACGCGGATATAGCCATCAAGAAGCATGAAGAAGCGGTCCGCAGAATCGCCCTCCGAAAACACGGCAACACCTTCGCCATAGCGCCGCGAGCTGGCCTGATCGAGAATTCGGCGAATCTCGGTGTGGTCCAGCCTTGAGAATGGCGGGATATGCGTCAGAAGGCTCTCATCGAGCCTCGGCATTGTTCTAGGCGGTTGCTCGTCTCCCATAGGCAAGTTTTTAGCGTTTCATGCGAACAACTTCCACCGCTCATTTGAATTGCCGTCAGGAAAATCACCAAGAAGGTTGTGCCAGAACAACGTTCTCTTGCTCGTGCGATGTAGCCTTGGGACCAACGGATCAAAAACCAACGAGGATATCGACCCATGCTTCGCACTCTGATCACCACAGCAATAGCCACTGCTCTTATGGGGGGCGTCGCCCTTGCGGAGACCTTTGAAGTGAAAATGCTCAACAAGAGCGGCAAGGAGCGCATGGTCTTCGAGCCAGATTTTCTGCGCATCGCCAGTGGCGATACGGTTCGCTTCCTACCAACTGACAAGGGGCATAACGCTCAAACCGTAAAGGGTCGCATTCCTGAAGGGGCCGACGCTTTCAAAGGCAAGATGAGCAAGGAAGTCGAAGTCACCCTGACGACAGAAGGGCTCTATGCCATCGAATGCAAACCGCATTTCGCCATGGGCATGGTTATGACCATCGCGGTGGGTGACATCAAGCAGGCGCCCGCATCTTTTCTTGAAGGTCGCATTCCCAAAAAAGCCAAGAAACGCTTTGAAGAACAGCTCTCCAAGCTCTGAGCCGCACGACTTCAATTTCTACTGACATAGACGAGACCGGAGGAAGAAATGTCCAAATCAGGAAAACAGAACGCCGTCGATCTGAACCGCCGTGCCCTTTTGCGGGGTGGCCTTTTAGGGGGCGCCGCAGCCGTTGCCGTTGGAGCAGGAGCCAAATCATCACAAGCGATGCCGCATCTGCGCTCGGTCAAGCCACGCTCTCCATCCGCTCAATTCGTGAGTGCAGAAGCCGACGCCCAGACAAAAGCAAAGGCCAATCCTGTTGATCTCTCGGGCTATACCCGCGTCAAGCAGGGACTTGTCGATCCCCCCTTCGCACCAAAGCATGATCAGGTCGCCAAGGGTGGCCCCAAGATCGTCGAAATCGAACTGGTGACTGAAGAGCGTTTGATCACGGTTGACGAGGATACCGGCGCCAGCATCTGGGCCCTGACCTACAACGGATCCGTTCCCGGACCGCTGATCATCGTGCATGAGGGCGACTATGTGGAATTGACCCTGCGCAACCCCGAATCCAGCATCATGGAACACAATATCGACTTCCATGCATCGACGGGTGCTTTGGGGGGAGGCGGTCTGACCCACGTCTATCCGGGCGAGGAAACGGTTCTGCGCTGGAAAGCAACCAAACCGGGCTGTTTCACCTATCATTGCGCGCCGGGTGGAGCGATGATCCCCTATCATGTTACCCACGGCATGAATGGTGCCGTCATGGTGCTGCCGCGCGATGGCCTGAAGGATCGCGACGGAAATCCACTGCGCTATGACAAGATCGCCTATATTGGCGAGCAGGATTTCTATCTGCCGCAAGACGAGAATGGCGACTACAAAACCTATGAAGCGGCTGGTGATGACTATGGGGACAGCGTTGACGCAATGCGGACCCTGATTCCCACTCATTCCGTGTTCAATGGTTCGGTCGGCGCCTTGACTGGTGATCGCGCCCTGCGGGCAAAAGTCGGTGAAACCGTTTTGATGATCCACAACCAGGCAAACCGCGATACGCGTCCGCATCTCATCGGTGGCCATGGTGAATATGTCTGGGAGGCGGGCTCCTTTTCCGACGCACCTCAGACCGGTCTTGAAAGCTGGTTCATTCGTGGTGGCAGTGCAGGTGCTGCGATGTACACCTTCCAGCAGCCCGGCGTCTATGCCTATGTGAACCACAATCTCATCGAAGCTGCATTGCTTGGCGCCACAGCACATTTCGTGGTTGAGGGAGAATGGAACAACGCGTTGATGGAGCAGGTCGTGGCTCCGAAATCAACCGCAGTCTGACCTGCAGAGCAAAATCAACACAAGGATCACGATCATGACCGGCATCACCAATGTTCCCAATCGCAGGACAGGGCAACAATACCTGGCCATCCTGTGTTTAGTGATGCTGTGTCTCGCTGGAGCGGTATATATCCTGTATCGCTCCGGCACCCAACCCAATCCGGCCTATTTGCCACAAATGGCCGAACAGCCTGTGCTGCTGCCAGATGGAAGAAAAATTCTCGTTCAGAAATTCGAAGTCTCTGTCGCCGAATGGAACATGTGTCACGACGAGGGCATTTGCACCCAAGACCTGCACGCACCCAAAGGCGCAAAAGCTGGCGACATTCCCGCGACCGGACTGAACTATCTCGATATCAGTCAGTATGTTGGCTGGATATCACATCGCGCCAACCATCCCTTCCGTCTGCCGACCAAAGCGGAATGGGAATATATGGCAAAAGGGGTTCTTCCTGAAAAACCCGACCCCATTTTTACCGACCCGTCCTTGCGCTGGGCATCGGACTATCTGACCAATGAACGCAAGCCACGGCGTTTAAGGGAAAAGGGCAGCTTTTCCATCAATCCTCAAGGGATTGTCGATCTTGATGGCAGCGTCTGGGAATGGACGGACGATTGCTATGCGGGTGAAAGCGATACGGTCGCCAAGGAACGGTGTCCTGCATTCTATGTGGCGGGTGAGCATATGGCTGTCATCCCGTTTCTGGTCAGGGACCCGGCCCGCGGCGGCTGTGCCGTCGGAACTCCCCCACCGCATTTGGGCTTCAGACTGGTAACGGACAAACAGATCTAGAAATAGGGGCACGGAACCCCGACGAATGATGTCTTTTGAGGCGCGTGGCAAAGGGGTGTTCTCTGTCTTTGTGTACCAGTGTTGTGTACCAACACAGTAAACCAAACGCCTGAAATCAAACGTTATTTCGAAATATCAATGAGATGGGAAGAAATGGTGGAGCTAAGCGGGATCGAACCGCTGACCTCGTGAATGCCATTCACGCGCTCTCCCAACTGAGCTATAGCCCCACTTTTTGCGACGGCTGTCCGTCTGTGGTGAGCGGAACATATTGAAGGGATTGAGTGAAATCAATAGCCAATTTCATCAGTATGTGCTTTTTCCAAAGCTTGTGAAAAATCGGCGCGCAAGATGTCCTCGTCCTGTGGAGAGTGCGGTGATTTGCGTCAGGGCACATGCAACAGAGTATGCCTGCTGAAGAGCAAACCGGAGTGTATATGAAAAAAGCGTGACGACGAACGTCACGCTTTTGGGAATCCGGTTGGGTGTCCGGCTTGTTTGACCGCGCCAATAGCGCTTCAACGCAGCTTAGTCTTCGTCGTCAGACGAAACTGCTACGTCTAGACCGATGGCGCCAAGCGCTTCTTCATCTTCCTCTTCGTCAAGGAAGACAGCATCGTCATCGCTATTGTCATCGTCATCGAGATCTGGAACATCGATGTCATTTGCCTGTTCGGCATCTGCATCTTCCAGAGAGATGACTTCTGCGCCTGCTTCATCAGCAGCCTCTTCACCTTCAACGACAACATCATCTTCCTGATCGACAACCTCCTCCACTTCAGCAGGTTTAGGAGTGTCCATCTCAAAAATGGTGCCACATTTTGGGCAGGTAATCGGATCGCGGTTCAGGTCATAATATTTGGCGCCGCATTCAAGACAGACGCGTTTTGTACCCAATTCTGGTCGTGCCACAGCTTTGCCTCTTCGACTTGAATTGTTGAATCTTGTGTGAGTTTGACCATCTCCCTTATCTAACCTTGCGCTGCCTGTCAAAAACTAAAAGGCGAAACCGGGACCAATTTGCGTTTTTATATGTGTAGTGGCGTGACGTAGTGCGTCAATTGGTGTAAGTCGATGCCTGTTTGATCATAATTTCGGCCGCTGACAAGAGAGACGCTTGAGAGATGTCAGGCGCGGCCACAATAAAATGGGAATGAGGGATAAAATGGCTCACGACGCCACCAACATGTCTCCGCTTTCGGCGAAGACCACCAGCGGACTAAAGGGCCGCTTGCGCGTTCCGGGAGATAAATCCATCTCACACCGATCTCTGATCTTTGGCGCTTTGGCGCGTGGCAAGACGACTATTCACGGATTGTTGGAATCGGAAGATGTGATCAACACCGCCAAGGCCATGGCGGCCTTCGGAGCAAAAGTGGAAAAAGATGATAATGGTGTCTGGCATGTGGAAGGTCTTGGCACCGGGTCGCTGATCGAGCCAAATCAGGTGCTCGATTTTGGCAATTCCGGCACCGGTGCGCGCCTTGTCATGGGGATTGCGGGTGCGCATGCTTTCTCCACCACCTTCATGGGCGACGCCTCCCTGTCAGGACGCCCGATGGGCCGGGTGCTCAATCCACTGCGGGAGATGGGCGTACAGGTCCTCTCGCGGTCCGGTGACCGTCTGCCATTGACCCTTAAGGGCGCAGATCCAGCAAGCCCGATCACCTATCGTGTGCCAATGGCATCGGCGCAGGTCAAAAGCTGCGTCCTTTTGGCCGGCCTCAATATGGCCGGGACCACCACCGTCATCGAGCCGATCAAGACCCGTGACCATACCGAAAAGATGTTGCGCGGCTTTGGGGCCGAACTGGGAGAAGAGGTCAATGAGGCCGGTGAAACTGTCTTGACCATTGAAGGCTTGCAGGAGCTGATCGGCCAGAATGTCACCGTGCCGGGCGACCCGTCCTCCGCCGCCTTCCCGATTGTTGCCGCCTTGATCACTCCGGGGTCTGACATGCTGATCGAGGATATCTTGCTCAATGACACCCGTACAGGCTTGATCACGACCCTGATCGAAATGGGCGGCGATATCACGATTGAGGATGAGCGCGAAAGCGGCGGCGAGCGAATCGGCAATGTCCGTATTCGGTCTTCCAGTCTGACCGGCGTCACTGTGCCAGCAGAACGTGCCCCCTCGATGATTGATGAATATCCGGTCCTTTCTGTTGCCGCCGCCTTTGCCAAAGGCAACACCCGTATGGAAGGTCTGGAAGAATTGCGTGTCAAGGAAAGTGACCGTCTGGCAGCCGTCGCCGCTGGCTTGAAAGCCAATGGCGTACCCCATGAAGAAGGCAAGGATTTCCTGGTTGTTACAGGTGGAGCAAATCACATTGGTGGCGGTACGGTGAAAACGCATCTTGATCACCGCATCGCCATGAGCTTCCTCGTCTTGGGCCTTGGCTCGGATCAACCGGTCACGGTTGATGACGCTGCCATCATCAACACCTCCTTTCCCGGCTTTGCCGACTTGATGGCAGGCCTTGGGGCCAATTTCGGGTGAGGCTGTGCGGGTAATCTCCCTTGTCCCCAGCTGGACGGAAACCCTGGTGCGGGCCGGTGTATTGGTCATCGGCCGCACACGCTATTGCATCCATCCGGCAAAAGCGTTGGCGAGCGTCCCGATCGTTGGCGGCACCAAGGACTGGGATTGGCCCGCAATCAAGGCCTTGCAGCCGGATTGGATCTTGCTGGACAGGGAAGAGAATGCACGCTTCATGACGGAGCAAACCGAGATACCGTGGCACGCGACCCATGTCACGAGCATTGCCGATGTCACCGAAGAAACAAGCAGACTGGCAGGCCTGTTTCAGTCGCCACGCCTTGATGAATTCGCAGACAGATGGGCGAAGATCGCCTCAGCGCCCGCCAAAACATGGACATCCAGCCAGCCACTGCCCGGCTTGATCGAATGGGGCCGAAAGCCAACAGGTGCAATCGAAACCATCCTGTATGTGATCTGGCAAAAACCGTGGAAGAGTGTCAGCCGACAAACCTTTATCGGTAGCGTGCTGGCAGCCGTCGGCCTTGACATCGCGGCCTCGGTTGAAGCCTATCCAACCATCGAGCTGGACCGTTACGATCCGGCCACGACCCTTTTGCTGTTTGCCTCCGAACCATATCCCTTTTTGCAGGAAAAAGCCGCTCTGTCAGCATTGCCGTTCGCACATGCTTTTGTAGATGGCGAGGCCTTTAGTTGGTACGGCCTTCGGGCTCTGGAATTTCTCGAAAGGGAATGCCTTTTGCGGATTTAAAGACAAGCTCCTTGGTGCGCTTGGACGCATGTGGGGCGTGAAACTTGTCATCAGGGCCTGTCCCTTGCATGGCGACTCGGATAAATGAATGTCAAACTATGCCGAGGCCCAATCCGTGGCCCGCATGCCAACCATTGGAAAGACATTGGTGCATGATTATCGCAATTGACGGCCCGGCTGCATCGGGCAAGGGAACCATGGCGCGCAAATTGGCCGCCTTGCTTGACGTCCCCCATCTGGACACGGGCCTGACTTTCCGCGCTGTGGCCCATGCCCTGCTGACAGCAGATCAGTCGCTGGATGATGAGGATCAGGCCGCTGCCGCCGCGCGTGCGCTGGATCTTGCGAGCCTTGATCGCTCTGTTTTGTCCGCCCACGAGATCGGCAATGCAGCCTCCAGAGTTGCGGTGATGCCAAAGGTTCGCACTGCCTTGCTCGAAGCCCAGCGGGCCTTTGCCAACCGGCCCGGCGGAGCGGTGCTCGATGGCCGCGATATCGGCACAGTCGTCTGCCCGGATGCGGATGTGAAGCTGTTTGTCACTGCAAGTGCCGAAGTCCGCGCCCGACGCCGCACAGAGGAGATTCTCTCCCGTGGTGAGCCCGCCGACTATGAACAGGTGCTTGCGGACGTCAAACAGCGCGACGAACGGGATCAAAACCGCGCTGTTGCGCCGCTGGTGCCCGCACAAGATGCCCACTTGCTTGATACATCAAAATTGGATATAGAAAGCGCATTCCAGCATGCCGTGCGCATCGTTGAGGAAAAGAAAAATCGCAGTCTTTGACGGGCGAGGGCGCATATGTGCCCTTTTTGTCGTTGCTAACTGACTGGTTGATCAGACTTTTTCGGATATGTGCGGCAGGATGCAACGGGGGATGAGGACTAGGTGAGCAAGGGGACCTTGACGGGCCTGTCCACACCCTCCCTGGATTCGGGACGGAATATCAAAAAATTCGGCTTCTGACCGGCCGTTTACGCGCCGGACCATACCTTTTTTCCAAAGGGTGGGCTTGTCTTTGTAAAAGACAGGGTCGGAAGGAAGCTTTGTGAAACACGAACCAATTGGCGCGCCGGGCCCTATCGGGGGCTATTTAGGAGATTTTATGAGCGATCTTAATCCGACCATGGACGATTTTGCCGCGCTGCTCGACCAGTCCTTCAATGAATCGGAGCCGCATGAAGGCTCCGTGATCAAAGGTACGGTTGTCGGCATCGAAAAAGACATGGCAATCATCGATGTTGGCTTGAAAGTCGAAGGCCGTGTTGCGCTGAAGGAGTTTGGTGCACAGGCAAAAGACGGTGGTCTTGAGATTGGCTCCGAGGTTGAAGTTTACCTCGAGCGTATCGAAAATGCGATGGGCGAAGCTGTCCTTTCCCGCGACAAAGCACGTCGCGAAGAGAGCTGGGGCAAGCTGGAAAAAGCCTTTGAAGCTGAAGAAAAAGTTCAGGGTGTCATCTTCAACCAGGTCAAAGGCGGCTTCACCGTCGATCTGGATGGCGCTGTTGCCTTCCTGCCGCGCTCTCAGGTGGATATCCGTCCGGTTCGCGACGTGACCCCACTGATGCACAACCCACAACCTTTCCAGATCCTGAAAATGGACAAGCGCCGTGGCAACATCGTTGTGTCTCGCCGTGTCATTCTGGAAGAAACCCGCGCAGAACTGCGCACCGAGCTGGTTCAGAACCTCAAGGAAGGCCAGACCGTCGAGGGTGTTGTCAAAAACATCACCGACTATGGTGCATTCGTGGATCTGGGTGGCATCGACGGCCTGTTGCACGTTACCGACATTGCATGGCGCCGTATCAACCATCCAAGCGAAGTGCTGACCATCGGTCAGACCGTGAAGGTTCAGATCGTTCGCGTCAATCAGGAAACACACCGCATTTCCCTGGGCATGAAGCAGCTTGAAGTTGATCCATGGACCGAGATCGAAGAGCGTTATCCTGTTGGTGCCAAATTCACCGGTCGCGTGACCAACATCACCGATTACGGCGCATTCCTTGAACTGGAGCCAGGCATCGAAGGTCTGATCCACGTTTCTGAAATGTCCTGGACCAAAAAGAACGTTCATCCGGGCAAAATCGTTTCTACCTCTCAGGAAGTAGAAGTGATGATCCTGGAAGTCGATCCTGTGAAGCGTCGCGTATCTCTCGGCCTGAAACAGACCCTCGACAATCCATGGGCTGTCTTTGCTGAAAATAACCCAGCTGGCACCGTTGTCGAAGGCGAAGTCAAGAACAAGACCGAATTCGGTCTCTTCATTGGCCTTGAAAGCGACGTCGACGGCATGGTTCACCTGTCCGATCTGGACTGGAACCGTCCTGGCGAGCAGGTTCTCGAAGAATACAACAAAGGCGATATGGTCAAAGCCGTCATCCTCGATGTGGATGTCGACAAAGAGCGTATTTCCCTTGGCATCAAGCAGCTTGAAAGCGATCCGTTCGAAGACGCTTCCGGCGACATGAAGCGTGGTGCAATCGTAACCTGTGAAATCACCGAAGTGAAAGAAAACGGTCTGGAAGTCAAAGTTGTTGACTCCGACATGTCCGCCTTCATTCGCCGTGGTGACCTCGCTCGTGACCGTGGCGACCAGCGCACCGACCGCTTCCAGGTTGGTGAAAAAGTCGACGCACGCATCACCCAGTTCGACAAGAAAAACCGCAAACTGTCCGTCTCCATCAAGGCGCTGGAAGTTGCAGAAGAGAAAGAAGCCATTGCACAGTTCGGGTCTTCCGACGCTGGCGCATCCCTCGGCGATATTCTCGGTGCAGCTCTGAAAGCCCGTGACGACGACTAAGATTTGCTGTCTTCCCGCAAGGGATGACATCCAAGACTAAGAAACCGCAGATGCTTGGCATCTGCGGTTTTTTTTGTTAAGTGCGATCAACGCGGGCAGGGCGCAACGCAGCCAGAGAAACAGACCTTTGACTGCTAAGAAAATCTGCCCAATTGCCGATCACCCAAACCCTTTTTTAAACTCGACCGGTCAAGATCGTTGCAAATCCGGGTAAGGCGGGTAATTAATAAGGCACGAAACCTTCGGTTAGGATCCGCCCTTTACGCCAAAGAAGATACACCAACGAAGATTTGGAGCATCGCACAGTCAAAAGCTGGGTGACTCAGGAAGCAAAAATGATATTCGATACCGACCACGCGCTCGAACGGCGCCAAATGCGCCGCAAACTCTCGATTTGGCGCATTGTCGCCATCCTGTCTCTCATTCTGTTGGTTTCTTTTGCTGGCTATTCCATTGTCGCCAAAAGCCCGGATATGAAACGGCAAAGCCCCCATATCGCCAAACTCAATATTGATGGCGTCATCTTGGGCGAACAGCGCAAGCTCGACCTGATCAAGAAACTGGAGGAAAGCGACGCTGTAAAAGGCGTTATCCTGACGGTCAATAGTCCCGGCGGCTCCACCTCCGGCGGTGAGGCCATGTATGAAGCGCTGACAAAACTGGCCAAAAAGAAACCTCTGGTCACCAGCATGGACGGCATCGCCACCTCAGCAGGCTATATGATTTCGCTGCCCGCTGAGCGTATTTTTGCGCGCCGTTCGACCATCACCGGTTCGATCGGTGTGATTTTCCAATATACCGATGTGACCAAACTGATGGATACGGTCGGGGTTGAAATGCGTGCCATCAAGAGCGCGCCCCTGAAAGCCGAACCAAACCCGTTCTCGCGGCGCAATCCCGAAGCCGAGGCAATGATTCAACGAATGATTGATGATTCTTTTCAATGGTTTGTCGATCTGGTTGCCGATCGTCGTCCATTTGATCGCGAAACCACCCTCAAACTTGCCGATGGTCGGGTTGTCACCGGTGGTCAGGCAGTGGAACTGCAGTTGATTGATGAGCTTGGCGGACCGGAAAAAGCCAAGAATTGGTTGATCAAGCAGCATAAATTGCCTGACAGTCTGGAACTGGTGGAATGGAAGCCAGCACCGCTACGCGACGACCTTCCCTTCGGCTTGGCAAGCAAATTCTTCTCAAAATGGGTCCCAGCACCACTTTTTGACCTGATTGACACACGAAAACAGGTCGGGAAACTTGACGGACTGGTTTCAGTTTGGCAGGCTCAAAAAAGCGAACAATAATAGCATATTACGCTTTTGCATCAGCCGGGGACATGGCGGGTACGTATCTCGCCATATAGGGCACAGGAACGAAGGGGAGCGGACGATGATAAAGTCCGAACTGGTACAGATTATCGCAGAACAGAACCCACATCTCTATCAGCGGGATGTCGAGCATATCGTGAATGCCATTCTTGATGAAATCTCCGATGCGTTGGCGCGTGGAGACAGGGTCGAGTTGCGCGGCTTCGGGGCCTTTTCTGTCAAGAATCGTCCGGCGCGCGTCGGCCGAAATCCAAGGACCGGTGAGAAAGTACCTGTGGCCGAGAAATTTGTTCCCTTCTTCAAAACCGGCAAGGAAATGCGCGAACGCCTCAATGATGGCGAAGATGCGGGAGAATAACTCCTTGGCCGCAAACTTGGATTTCACACGATCATGAAAGCAATCAAGCGTCTCTTCCAGTTGCTCATACTGGTGCCGGTCGGCATTGTGCTTGTATCGCTCGCGGTAGCCAACCGTCACAGCGTCAATTTGGCGCTCGATCCTTTTTCGCCAGAACAGCCTGCGTTGGACTTCTCGGTCCCGCTTTATGTCGTCATGTTCGGATCTCTGCTGGCAGGTATCCTGATTGGCGGTTTCATGGCTTGGATGAAGCAGGGGCGTCACCGCCGAACCGCGCGCGAAAAACGTTATGAAGCACGCAAATGGCGCAACGAAGCCGATCGCCAGCAGAAGCGGGTCGAAAATTTGACCACGCTTCCGAAAAGCGACGCACCGGCTTTGCCCGCGCCAGCGGACGATAGTATCGCTCGCCCTGCCGCCTGATCTGCCACGCCAATGGGCCTGATGGGCATACATATGGCATGGGCAGTCTGGTAAACGGACAGCGACAGACGAAAGCCTTTATAAAAAGAATGCCAACCCTCGTGGTTGGCATTTTTGTTATGTCTGAAATAAACCTCCACCTGCGGTGGAGGACTGGACAAGTTTTACATTTTCAGTAAGAGACCTCCTCACTTGAACCATTGGCGTGGTTTTAAGAACAGAAGCGAGGAGGTTTTTATGGACAAAAATCACCTATCACACAGCACTTGGGACTGCAAATATCATGTAGTCTTTGGCTCCAAATACAGGACCAAACGTCTATACGGAGACTTGCGGCGTGAGTTACGAGATCAATTTACGAAGTTGGCGTCACAAAAGGGATGCCATATTGAGGAAGGGCATCTTATGCCCGACCATGTGCATATGTTGATCTCAATCCCACCCAAATATTCAGTGGCCCATATAGTGGGCTTCTTAAAGGGTAAAACGGCGCTATATGTGGCAAACAAATATGCCCGGAAACGTCGCTACAAGGGATATCATTTTTGGGCACGTGGTTACTTTGTTTCGACAACGGGCTATCAAGAGGAGGTCGTCAGACGCTATATCCGCAATCAACAGAGGCAGGATAAGGCGAGCGACTTCGCGGATATGTTCAAGCCAAACTATTGAAACCAAACAAGACCACTTCTAGTGGTTCAAGCGAAGCGTAACAAACCTCCGCCTATGGCGGAGGTCAATGACTTTCTGCTGCCTTCTGCTGCCGTTGCCTCTGCCCCTTTTGCCTGCTTGTTTTTTTGCAGTTCGACGGATCATGCTAACGTTGCGTCGCTTGGACTGGCCCGCTATATAAAAAACAGTTGAGCATTTTGCATCCATTCCGAAAAGGTTCTCTTCATGCAGTTTCTGGACGCCGTCACTGTCAACAAAGCCATGGATTATCGTGCGCTGGTCGAAGCGTTGCGGCAAGCCTTTCAAGCCCGCTATGTGACCCCGGTGCGCCATCATCATGCCATCGCCTTGCCCGATCAGGCCGACGCAACCCTGCTGCTGATGCCCTCCTGGAGTGACGCGCACGCCAATGGCACCTCCTATCACGGCTATATCGGCATCAAGATGCTGACCGTCTTCCCGGACAATGGCGCGCGCTTCAGTCTGCCTTCGATTCTCGGGGCCTATTTTCTGCTCGATCAGCAAACCGGCATGATTCGGTCCATATTGGATGGCCCCGCACTCACTGTCTGGCGCACGGCTTGTGCCTCTGCCCTTGCCGCCGATTATCTCGCCCGCAAGGATGCCAAGACGCTGACCATGATTGGCACTGGCGCACTGTCCAAGCACTTGATCCGCGCCCATATGAGCGTCCGCGATATTGAACGTGTCATCATCTGGGGCCGCAATCGTGACAAGGCGCAAGAGGTAGCCGTTGGCTTTGGCGATTGCGATGTCACGGTTGAGGTCGCCGATGATCGCGCCGAGGCAGTGGCTGAAGCCGACATCATTTCCTGCGCCACCATGGCGACCGAACCTCTGATCGACGGCTCCTGGCTCAAAGCGGGTGCCCATCTCGATCTGGTCGGGGCCTTTCGCCCGGATATGCGGGAATCCGATGACAAATGCATCAAGCGTTCCCGGGTCTATGTGGACACGCTGGCTGGTGCCACCAAGGAAGGCGGAGACATTGTCCAGCCTCTGAAGACAGGGATTCTCGAACCAGATGACATTCGCGGTGATCTGTTCGGCCTCTGCCGGAGTAAATGCAAGGGACGGGTCAACGCTGAAGACATCACCCTGTTCAAGTCGGTCGGCACCGCCATTGAGGATCTGTCTGCTGCACGATATATATACGAACAGATGACCTAGATGCATAAAGGCCATCACTCCAGAGCCATTGCAACGAGAGGGCTGGCCATGTATGTAAAGATATGCGGGCTATCGACACCAGACATGATCGAGACCAGCCTGCAAGCCGGTGCAAACTGGATTGGGTTTGTATTTTTTCCAAAAAGCCCGAGGCATGTGGAATATGGGAAAGCGAAGGAACTGGTGGGTCCGGTACGCGGCAAAGCGTCCATAGTCGCCCTCACTGTCAATGCGAGTGACGATGAGCTTGAGGCCATCGACCAGTCGATCAATCCCGATATCTGGCAATTGCACGGGTCTGAAACCCCTCAAAGAGCAGCCGAGATCAAGGCACGCTTTGGCCGTCCGGTCATGAAGGCGCTTGCCATTCGGGATGAAGCAGACCTGGCACCCATCGCTTCCTATGAAGCCGTGTGCGACATGCTGTTGCTCGACGCCAAACCACCCAAGGGGATGAAAACCGATCTTCCGGGCGGCAATGGCATCAGCTTTGACTGGCAATTGATCAAGAATCTCAAGCTATCGAAACCGCTCATCCTCGCAGGTGGTCTCAGCTCGGACAATGTGGCCGAGGCGATCCGCCTGATCCATCCCCAAGGGGTGGATGTGTCATCGGGGGTGGAAAGTGAGCCGGGCGTCAAGGACCGGCAAAAGATCATTGATTTTGTCTTTGCAGCCAAAGGGGCCGCCTGAAGGGACCGCTGACAAGCTTGCGCCCCGGCCAAAGACAGCCAGATATGAGCAAGGAAATTGCCATGACAGACACAACAATTCTGCCGAACTCCCGCTTTCAGGGGCCGGACGAGCGCGGCTTTTTCGGGATTTACGGTGGCCAGTTTGTCTCCGAAACCCTGATGCCACTGATCCTCGAACTGGAAAAGGCTTATAACGAGGCCATGGCCGATCCGGCCTTTCATGCCGAATTGGCCGATCTGCATAAGAACTATGTTGGCCGTCAGAGCCCGCTTTACTATGCCGAACGCCTGACCGAGGAGCTGGGCGGTGCGAAAATCTATCTCAAGCGCGAAGAGCTGAACCATACCGGCAGCCACAAGATCAACAACTGCCTTGGCCAGATCCTGCTTGCCAAACGCATGGGCAAGACCCGCATCATCGCCGAAACCGGAGCAGGGCAGCATGGGGTGGCGACAGCCACCGTCTGCGCCCGTTTTGGCTTCCCGTGCGAAGTCTATATGGGTGCGACCGATGTTGAGCGTCAGGCACCAAATGTCTTCCGCATGGAGTTGCTTGGCGGCAAGGTCAATCCGGTGACCGCAGGTGCAGGCACCCTGAAGGATGCCATGAATGAAGCCCTGCGCGACTGGGTCACCAATGTTGAGAATACCTATTACATCATCGGCACTGCTGCCGGTCCCCATCCTTATCCGCGCCTTGTGCGAGACTTCCAGTCGATTATCGGTCAGGAAGTGAAAGAGCAAATTAAGGCCGCCGAAGGGCGTCTGCCGGACATGCTGGTTGCCTGTCTTGGGGGTGGTTCCAATGCCATCGGCCTGTTCCATCCGTTCCTTGACGATTCGGAGGTGCAGATTGTCGGCGTCGAAGCAGCTGGACACGGGCTTGATACCGATGCCCATTGCGCGTCGCTGAATGCCGGTAAGCCGGGTGTTCTGCATGGCAACCGCACCTATCTGCTGCAGGATGACGATGGCCAGATTCAGGAAGGCCATTCCATTTCTGCCGGGCTGGACTATCCGGGCATCGGGCCGGAACATTCCTTCCTGCGCGATTCCGGTCGTGTCGATTATGTCTCGGCCAGCGACAAAGAAGCGCTCGACGCCTTCCAGGTGCTCTGCCGCACCGAAGGCATCATTCCTGCGCTTGAAAGCTCCCACGCAATTGCCGAGGTTATCAAGCGGGCGCCAACCATGGACAAGGATCAGATCATCGTGGTCAACCTGTCCGGTCGCGGCGACAAGGACGTCAATACCGTGAGCAAGTATCTCGGTCTGGGTTCGATTTCGGAATAAGCAGCAGGAAGAAAAGCAATGGAAACCACTCGTATCGATACCCGCTTTGCTGCCTGCAAGGCTGAAAACCGCCCCGCACTCGTCGGCTTCATCACCGCCGGGGATCCGGATCTGGACACCTCGCTCACCCTGCTAAAGGCTCTGCCCAAGGCTGGCATCGACGTGATCGAACTGGGTATGCCTTTCTCCGACCCGATGGCCGAGGGTGTGCCGATCCAGCTCGCCACCCAGCGTGCGTTGGCTGGTGGCCAGACGATGGAAAAAACCTTGCAAATGGTCAGGGACTTTCGCGCCGAGGATAATGATACGCCGATCATCCTGATGGGCTATTACAACCCGATCTATATCTGGGGGCCTGAGAAATTCGTCGCCGACGCCAAGGCGGCGGGCGTTGATGGCATGATCGTCGTCGATGTTCCGCCCGAGCATGATGACGAGCTCTGTATTCCAGCGCGCCAGGGCGGCCTCAATTTCATTCGTCTGGCAACACCAACCACCGATGATGCCCGCCTGCCCAAGGTGCTGCAAAATACCTCTGGCTTTGTCTATTATGTCTCGGTCACCGGCATCACCGGCACCGGGGCGCTCGACGCGGACAAGGTGGCGGTCGCCGTTAAGCAGATCAAGGGTCACACCGATCTGCCCGTCGCTGTCGGCTTTGGCGTTAAAAGCCCTGAGCAGGCTTCCGCAGTCGGCAAGACCGCAGACGGGGTCGTGGTCGGCTCCGTGCTGGTTAATGCCATCCGCGAAAGCCTTGATGTGGACGGCAAGGCAACGGCTTACACTGTGAGCGCGGTAACAGACATTGTCAAAGCCCTCGCCAAGGGATGTGCCGACGCCAGAGCCTGACAATCAGGGCGCCAATCTGTTTACGTTAAGGAAGATTGGCCTGCCCTTTAGGGTGATTTTCGTCAATAACTGACTCTGAATCCCCCTTCAGGCATTGAAATAAGGTCGTGCCATGGTCACATTTGCGTGTATTCTATGGCATGGCCTGACAATGGTCTCGTTCGTGAGGCCTTTTTGTTAGCCACCATCATTGTGAATGCCTCGCGCGACAGCGAGGAGCTACCTTTCTCGGTCTTCTGACCAGAGGAGCCTGCCCTGCTGCTTGGGTTGGCGGTTTGTGGGATCGGGGTCTGCGCCTTCCCCGGCATCTGTCTTTTCCGTTTGGAAAGGATGCGGGAAGGGGGGACAAGAACGGGAAAATGCGTCCTATTCTCGGCTACTTCAAGCGCGGAGGGGGATGCAGCAGAACAAGCCCGAAAGGGCATAGATCAGGAAGTGGTTCGTGAACTGGATTAACACTGTCGTCAGACCGAAAATTCGCTCGATTTTGAACCGGCGGGAAGCGCCGGAAAATCTCTGGATCAAATGCCCGGTCAGCGGGGAAATGGTGTTCCACCGGGATCTGGAGAATAATCAGTTCGTCGTGCCGAACTCCGAGTTCCACATGCGACTGAACGCGACCCAGCGCTTCGGTTTCCTTTTCGATGATGCAGACTATAGCTTGATTGATCTGCCGGACGCCGCAATGGATCCGCTGAAATTCCGCGACACCAAGCGCTATGTCGACCGTATGCGCGATGCGCGCGCAAAAACCGGTAAGCAGGATTCCGTCACGGTCGCCCAGGGAACGGTCGAAGGCCTATTCCTCACCGCCGCCGTGCAGGATTTTACCTTCCTTGGTGGCTCGCTGGGTATGGCCGCAGGCGAAGCGCTCATCACCGGCATTCTGCGTGCCGTGGAAGACAAGACCCCATTCGTGCTCTTCACCGCCTCAGGTGGCGCACGCATGCAGGAAGGCATTCTCTCGTTGATGCAGATGCCGCGCACGACTGTCGCTCTTCAGGCCCTGCGTGAGGCCGGTTTGCCCTACATTCTGGTGCTCACCGATCCCACCACCGGTGGCGTGACCGCATCCTACGCGATGCTTGGTGATATTCAACTGGCCGAACCGGGGGCCCTGATCGGCTTTGCTGGTCAGCGCGTGATTGAACAGACGATCCGCGAAAAATTGCCAGAAGGGTTCCAGCGCGCCGAATATCTCAAGGAGCATGGTATGGTCGATATGGTTGTCCATCGTCATGACCTGCCGAGCACCATTGCCCGCCTGTGCCGCTTCTTCACCAACACCGACACGCCGGAACCCAAAGAGGCCGCAGTGCCAGTGGCCGACCTCGTTGAAGAAAAGCCTGCCATTGAAGCAGAGGACGCACCCGTCAAGGAAGAGGCCGCGCCAGCTGATGAGACAGCTACTGAGGACGAGCCAAAGGCAGCAGAAGAAGCCACTGAAGAAGTATCCAACAAGGAGGGCTAAGCCCTTTATTGCAGGCGGCTTGGTCCGCAAAATCGATACCATCCGGCCCGACCTCGAAAGAGGCCGGGCTTTTTTATGTCTGAAATAAACCTCCACCTGCGGTGGAGGACTGGACAAGTTTTACATTTTCAGTAAGAGACCTCCTCACTTGAACCATTGGCGTGGTTTTAAGAACAGAAGCGAGGAGGTTTTTATGGACAAAAATCACCTATCACACAGCACTTGGGACTGCAAATATCATGTAGTCTTTGGCTCCAAATACAGGACCAAACGTCTATACGGAGACTTGCGGCGTGAGTTACGAGATCAATTTACGAAGTTGGCGTCACAAAAGGGATGCCATATTGAGGAAGGGCATCTTATGCCCGACCATGTGCATATGTTGATCTCAATCCCACCCAAATATTCAGTGGCCCATATAGTGGGCTTCTTAAAGGGTAAAACGGCGCTATATGTGGCAAACAAATATGCCCGGAAACGTCGCTACAAGGGATATCATTTTTGGGCACGTGGTTACTTTGTTTCGACAACGGGCTATCAAGAGGAGGTCGTCAGACGCTATATCCGCAATCAACAGAGGCAGGATAAGGCGAGCGACTTCGCGGATATGTTCAAGCCAAACTATTGAAACCAAACAAGACCACTTCTAGTGGTTCAAGCGAAGCGTAACAAACCTCCGCCTATGGCGGAGGTCAATGACTTATGTCTGAAATAAACCTCCACCTGCGGTGGAGGACTGGACAAGTTTTACATTTTCAGTAAGAGACCTCCTCACTTGAACCATTGGCGTGGTTTTAAGAACAGAAGCGAGGAGGTTTTTATGGACAAAAATCACCTATCACACAGCACTTGGGACTGCAAATATCATGTAGTCTTTGGCTCCAAATACAGGACCAAACGTCTATACGGAGACTTGCGGCGTGAGTTACGAGATCAATTTACGAAGTTGGCGTCACAAAAGGGATGCCATATTGAGGAAGGGCATCTTATGCCCGACCATGTGCATATGTTGATCTCAATCCCACCCAAATATTCAGTGGCCCATATAGTGGGCTTCTTAAAGGGTAAAACGGCGCTATATGTGGCAAACAAATATGCCCGGAAACGTCGCTACAAGGGATATCATTTTTGGGCACGTGGTTACTTTGTTTCGACAACGGGCTATCAAGAGGAGGTCGTCAGACGCTATATCCGCAATCAACAGAGGCAGGATAAGGCGAGCGACTTCGCGGATATGTTCAAGCCAAACTATTGAAACCAAACAAGACCACTTCTAGTGGTTCAAGCGAAGCGTAACAAACCTCCGCCTATGGCGGAGGTCAATGACTGTGGTGATGCCGCCTATGGTCCGGCACCGTGGGGCACTTGTCGATTGCCACAGGCTGGGTCGACAGATATACAGGACCGATCAAAATCCAACGAACTGGTCAATGACGATGGAACAGGCAGAAGCGATATTGGAGCGCATGATTGCGCTGCATCCCAAAAGCATTGATCTGGGGCTGGATCGGATGCATGTCCTGTTGGACAAGCTGGGCAATCCGCACCAGTCTTTGCCCCCGACCATCCATGTGGCCGGAACCAATGGCAAGGGCTCTACCTCGGCCTTCATCCGTGCTATGGCGGAAGCCGCAGGCCTGAAAGTTCATGTCTATAGCTCGCCTCATCTGGTCCATTTCCATGAGCGTATCCGCCTTGCTGGCAGTTTTGTCAGCGACGAGGCTCTGGTTGAGGCTTTGCAGATCTGTGAAAAAGCCAATGACGGCGCGCCCATTACCTTCTTTGAAATCACCACCGTCGCAGCCTTTTTGCTCTTCTCCCGGCATCCCGCCGATTTGTTGCTGCTGGAAGTGGGATTGGGCGGACGTCTTGACGCCACCAATGTCATCGACAAACCGCTTGCCAGCGTCATCACACCCATCGCCCATGACCACGAAAATTTCCTCGGCTCTGACATCAAGGGCATCGCGCGGGAAAAGGCGGGTATTCTGAAGAAAGATGTTCCGGCCATCTTCGCGTCGCAAGACGATGAAGTGCGCGACGTGCTCGAAGCCGAAGCCCGAGCGGTGCGCGCCGGGCCAGTGTTTATCGGTGGTCAGGACTGGATGAGCTATGAGCAGCATGGCCGGATGATCTTTCAAGGGGAAAGCGGTCTGCTCGATCTGCCTTTGCCCCGCTTGGGGGGGCGTCATCAATTGATGAATGCTGGCCTTGCCATTGCGACCCTGAAGCAGGTCTTGCCTGATCTTGGCGACAAAGCCATCGACACTGGTCTGGTCAATGTCCGTTGGCCCGCCCGTCTGCAACGGTTGAAAAAGGGTGCATTGCTCGATCTCGTGCCGCGCGATGGTGAGCTATGGCTCGATGGTGGCCATAATCCGCAAGCCGGTCGGGCGTTGGCCTCGGCTTTGGCGGATTTGGAAGAAAAAGCCCCCCGGCCCCTGCATATGATTGTCGGCATGCTCAGCACCAAAGAGCCTTCAGGCTATTTCGCCCCCTTCAAGGGGTTGGCAAAGGACATCATTACCGTGCCCGTTACCGGATCGGCGGCTGGAATCGAGCCGGTGGAGCTGGCCCGTATTGCCCAGGAGGCCGGAATCCCCGCTTCTGCTGCTGGATCTTTGGAAGAAGCCCTCAAAAGACTCGCCCTTCAGAAGCTTCCAGAGGCGCCGCGTATCCTGATTTGTGGCTCGCTTTACCTTGCAGGGGCCGCTTTGGCGGTCAATGGAACCCCGCCTGTGTAAAAAACAACGGCAAAAATAGAGTTTCTCACAGGGTGAGGGACTTATCCCCCATCGATGGCTTCAGTCTGAGATATGCGTTTTTGGGAAAGATCAGCAGCAACTTGATCAAAATCTGACCCATTTGACTAGGCAATTGCCGTGAAATGCAGCATTTCGCGCAAACGTTTGCTTTTTTCTAACGTAAGCGTCAATTCCGTCGTTAAAGCCGGAAAACGTTGCAATTTTGAGTCTTTCTAGTGTGGGTCAGAAGGTCGCATGGCTGTAACTGATTAGAAACACTTCAGAATTTCCAGATCAACCGCGAAATGCCGGTTTAAAACGCTCCAAAATCATAACATACAAACGCTTGTCTTGAACCATGGTAGTAAGGCCATTTGCGTAGAAAATATGGTTAAGATATTGAAATTAATGGATAAAAATTCATTGCCGATCAAGGTATGCGTTTTATGCATAGGTAAAAAATGAGTAGCAACAGTTTTGCATGTTTCGCAAGACAGCTATGCAAAACTGAACGGTGTAATCGCCCGAGCTATGAGCTATATACAAGTCAACACAACGGAGCGACGCTTTAAATCGAGTTACGGCCCGCTTCGTTGCAGAGAGAAACAAAAAGAACTCGATATCGAAGCCACAGTGAAAGGATGATTATCATGCTTGATAACGTTGTGAAAAATTACCGTCAGTGGCGCAACTACCGTGACACTGTTGATGAGCTGAGCCGCCTGAGCAACCGCGATCTGAACGATCTGGGTATCTCCCGCGCAGACATCACCTCTATCGCTCGGGAAGCTGCCCGCGTGTAAGAAAGACTTTCGCTTCTGACTAGTCCCAAGCGAAAGCCCACAGTTTCTGCAAATTCAGGCTTTTTCCTCCTCCCAGAAGCCTGATAGATCCAAAACATCCTCCTCCCGGTTTTGGATCTTGCAACGAAGCCCACCGGACCTCCTCCCCCGGTGGGCTTTCGTTATTTTAAAGCCCCTTTTCCGCAAAAATAAATCCGATTGCTGACCGCGCTCACCCGATTTTGTGGGCCGCGAAGGCATTGGCATGTCGGTCAGCCTCCACGCGCTTCTTGCAATCTCTTTCTGATCTCACGCGCCGACCAAAAAGAAACCCGATCAGCAGGGCTGACCGGGTTTTGTCTTGCTAAAAAAGCTCGAACGGCTTATGCGCCGGTTTCGATCCATTTTTCAAGGTCGGACTTTGGCGCTGCGCCAACTTTCATGGCAACAGGCTCACCGCCTTTGAACAGCAACAGGGTCGGGATGGAGCGAACGCCATACTGAGCTGCAGTGTTGGGATTCTCATCGACATTGACCTTGACGATTTTCACAGCACCGGCTTTTTCGGTGTCGATTTCATCCAGAATCGGAGCGATCATCTTGCAAGGGCCACACCATTCCGCCCAGAAGTCGACAACCACAGGAACGTCGCCCTTGGTTTCTTCAGCAAAATTCGCGTCGGTCGCATTTACGATAGCCATATCATGCCTCTTTCCATATGTGCCCTTGCCGATCTGATTGACCAAGGGCAGGGCTGGTTATTCATCAATATTCATTGATATGTGAATATTGGTTCTTTGTCTTGAAGGTAGGTATTCCCCTAGCGCACGTCAAGAACCAATAGCAGCTTCCACGCCAATCTCACGCAATGCTGACTGCCGCTGGTCTGCTGACAGCGTCATGATGGTGGGAGATGCCGTCCATAATAAGGTACATATGATTGCCTTGCCGGGATAGAGCGGGGCCAGCAAATGGCCGTAAAGCGCCAACTGCACCTGATAGGCCATGGGGATATCTCGCGGATCGCTCGGAACATGGCGATTCGTCTTGTAATCAACCAGGGTCACCCGATCCTCTTCAACGAGCAAGCGGTCGATCTGACCAGAGACAGGACGCGCTTCACCATTTATCATCACCTGACCGGAAATAGAAATCTCCGCCAGACTATCCTTGCCAAACAGCGCCGCATGATCCGGATCATCAAGCAGAGCCTCGACCTCACCGAGCAGGCCATCGCGCGCGGCCTCTGGCATATCACTGGCCATTCGGGCGAGATAGGCTCGCGCCGCAGCGTCTCGGTCTGCCTTGGCCAATTGCGGCAAATGCTCAAACAGAGCATGCATCAGCAAACCGCGCCGCCTTGGCTCCCAGTCGTGGATTTGTGGTGGTCTTGCCCCGGGCAGATCGGAGCCAAGAGTGGGGGCAGGAACCCGTTCAGCTTCTTCCGCATCTGCCGCGCGCGAGGGCTGTAATATCGGCTGGCTTGTTGGGGCAGGGCTTGCTGGCTGGTTTAGCCAGTCCGGCAACGGAGCGACTGCAGCGACTTCGCCGCTTTGCTCCGGTTTCTTGCTGTCTTTGGCAACAAAGGTGCCCTCAAGCTGCCAACGATGGACCATATCGCCGCTCACCGGATGAATGACTTCCTGCAATTTGTCCGACAGCGCGCGGCGGGTCACTTCATACCAGCAATTTTCCGAAGCTTCGCGCTTGCCGCGATAACCACAGAGATAAAGCCGGTCTTCTGCCCGTGTCATGCCCACATAGAGCAGGCGCAGATATTCTTCTTCCGCCTCCCGGTCGAGCTTGCCAAGGCTTTGCTTCACTTGGCTTGGCTGGTTGGCGCTCGGCGCTTTCCAGACCATCAGATCGGGATGGTCGGCTAACGGATCCGGGCCGTCATGGGCAAGCGTCACCAAATGTGGGTGATGCCGTGCGCTGGCCGGTTGCCCGGTACCATCGACCAGAAACACAATTGGTGCTTCAAGGCCCTTGGAGCCATGCACCGTCATGACCCGGATCTGGTCATCGGCTGCGCCCATATCGCGCTTGATCTCTGCGCCGCCCTGACGCATGGCGGCAAGAAAGGCTTGCAGGTTCGGCGTCTGGGCCTTTTCAAAATCGAGCGCGCGGGAGAGCAATTCGTCAATCACTTCGTCTGCTTCCGATCCCAACCGCTCAACAAAGGCGCGCCGCTTCCCGTCTGGACCCAACACCTGGGCGAAAAAGTCGAACGGTGGCTGGAAGTCAATTTGGCTCTGCCAGCGGAACAATTGGTCAAAGATCGTCGTAAAATCGGCGTCCGCCGCCGCACCACTTTCGGCCCGTCTCTTGAGACTGTCCCACAGGCTGCGGCTTCTTTTGCTGCCCTGATGGGCCAGATCATACAGGCGCTCTTCCGATAGGCCGAAAAGTGGGCTTTTCAGCACGGCGGCCAGAGACAAATCATCCTCTGGCAGCAACATCACATCCCCCAGCGACAGCAAATCCATCACTGCGATATGATCGAGCAGAGCCAATCGGTCGGCACCAGCCACCGGCAGACCTTCTTCTTTCAGTGCCCGGTTGACAGCGTTGACGAAATCCCCCCGCTTGCGCACCAGAACCAGAATGTCCCCGGCCGTGATGGCCCGTCCGCTGCCCTCCAGCCGTTCTCCATTTTCGATCCAGTGGCGCACGGTGCGGGCAATGGTTCGGGCCAGTTGCACCGGCGGACTCAGATCCCCTTGGGCATCAAGCGGCTTGGCCCAGTCTTCGTCAAAGTCCTGCTCGACCGGTTCATAAAGGGGCCAAATCTCCACCAGACCGGGGTCGCGCTGGCGGATCGGCTCATGCACTGTTGCTTCCTTGTCCGAGGACAAGGCGTCATAAGTGCTTTCGATCGAAAAGACCGAATCCACCGAGCGCAGCACATGGGGTGTGGAGCGGAAAGACAGCCGCAATTTGATGTCATGGAATGGCTTTTGTGCTTCCTCAGCGCGTTTCTTGAAGAAGCGGCGCATGTCGGCGAACCATTTAGGCTCTGCCCCTTGGAAGGAATAGATTGACTGTTTCTCGTCGCCAACCGCAAAAATCGTCCGATTTTCGGCCCGTCCGCCGTCGCCAGAGAAAAATTCTTCCCCTAGCTGCCTGATGATGTCCCATTGGTGCGGGTTGGTGTCCTGCGCCTCATCGACAAGAATATGATCGATCCCCTGATCCAGCTTGTAATGGACCCAGGCGGCGGCATTGGCCGGGCGCAGCAGGTCGGCGGCCTTGAGGATCAGATCGTCAAAATCCATCAGCCCGCGCGCCGCCTTGGCCCGCTCATAATGGCTGATCACACCATCTGCCAGCGTGAACAATGCCCGGCTGACCTCCAGGGTGAGGAGCGCATTGGTCTTGTCAGACAGGGCATCCAGCCGTGCCTGTTCGCGATCGGTGCGGCCCGAGAGGGACGGTTCCGCCTCGCGCATTTTCTTCGATGCAAAGGTGCTGTCGGCTTTCGCCGCTCCGTCTTTCTTGCGAAAAATCTGCTGCCACAGGCTTGCCTGTTCTTCAACCGTTTCGGCGGCCAGCACGGCCCGCATCAAAGCTGCCTGTTCTTTGTCCCGTTTGCCGCCGGTCTCGAACAGGGGTGCCAGCGCCGCAATCGCGTCGCGATCAAAGCCGGGCCCGAACGGAATGCTGGCGGTCAATTGCGCAAGACTGTCTGACGGGTCAAGATCCAACCCATGGGCCAGCGCCGCCAAAGCCGCTTCAAGCCCGGTCGCCCCTCTTGCGGTCTCTGTTCCTTCGCTCATCTCAAGAAAGCGGCCAAAGCCATCGCGGTTGCGCACCAGATCGGTCAAGGCGGTCTGGATATCCCCATCCCCCATATGATCGATCAACTGGTTCAGCGCCACCTGCCATTCGGGCCGACGACCCAGTCGCGCGGCTCGCATCACATGACCAAGCGCGGCCTGCAACAGCTCTGCGCCCAATTGGTCATCGAGAATTTCAAAATGAGCGGGAACATTCGCTTCCAGCGGGAATTGATGCAGCAGGCGTTCGGCAAAGGCGTGAATGGTCTGGATTTTCAACCCGCCCGGTGTCTCCAGCGCCCGCGCAAACAGACGCCGCGCCAGTTGCAGCATCGCGTCAGAGGGCGCCTTGTCCTCAATCTCGGTGAGCTTGTCTTTCAGCGCTGCATCCGACAGTTCGGTCCAACCGGACAATTCGGCAAAGACACGGTTGGACATTTCCGCCGCCGCCGCCTTGGTAAAGGTCAGGCAAAGAATGCGCGATGGCTCAGTACCATTGAGCAACAGGCGGATCACCCGCCGGGCAAGGACAAAGGTCTTGCCCGATCCGGCATTGGCACTCACCCAGGCGGAATAATTCGGGTGGGAGGCATTGGCTTGCGCCAACAGTGTATCGGCTGGAATTTCAAAGGCCATGATCAGCTCTCCTCCCCATGCAGCGACCATTCCTTGACCCGGGCCAGATGGTCATAGGGGCTTTCGAACCGCTCAAACATCGGTCGCGCCCGCGATGGATAGCCCTTGGATGGATCATCATAGGCGGTGATCAGCGCCAGCAGACGCTTGCCAATCAGCTCAACCACATCTTCTGCCGCATAATCCTTCTCCACCCCGCTTTTGACCTCACCGGGCTTGCGTCCGCCTGACAATCGGATCCAGACCATGTCGGCCATTTCGATACCGCGCGGAATATCATTAAAGCCGCCAAGCTTGGCCATATAGCCCTCAAGCGCCAATTGCGGTGCAAATCCAGGCAGAACCTGTTTGGCGCTGGGCGGTGTGCCAGTCTTGAAGTCGATCACATGCAGCCGGTCGTCGGTACTGATATCGAGCCGGTCTGCCCGGCCGCGCAAGTGGAAATCGCCCCCCCTCATAGGCAAGGTGATGGCCCCGGAAATTTCCGCATGGCGTCCGGCAATCTCCTCCGTCCGCGGTGCTTCCCATTCCAGCACGAACCAGCGGGCAATTCGCTCGAAACGCGGCCACCAAAAGGCAAGCAATTCGGGGAAATGCTCAAGCCGCATGAAGGCGTCCCAGCCCAGTTCCAAAAGCCGCTCCAAAGCATGCTCGTCAAAGGCGCCGGTCCATTCCTGGGTGAAATCGCCCAGAATATCGTGAATGATCGAGCCTTTTTCCGCTCCGCCCGGTGCCGTGCCAATGTCATCAAGAGGCCTGAGCCCCAGCACATGCTTGGCATAAAGCGCGTAAGGATCCCGCACCCATGTCTCGATCTCGGTTACAGACAAGTGACGTGGCCGGGCATCAAGTGGTGGCACAGGTTCGGGGCGCAGCAATGTGATGGCGCGCTGCGGGGCATCCAGAGCCTTCGCCCAGCGGCCATAACTGGCTCCGCGCTGACGCATTGCCTCGCGGGCTACAGGCCCGGATACCGCTTCGAGCCGTTGCAGCCAGCGGCTTGGCACGGTCGGCTGACCACCCATTTTAAGGGAGCGGATCAACACCACTTCCTTCCGCCCCATCGCTTGGGCAAAGTCGTGGGCAGCGAGACCGATCCGCCGTTCGGGCGGCTCCAGCATCATGCCTGCCCGCATTGGCCGGGACAGCCACGCATCACTCTTGGTTTCCGCAGGCCATGAACCTTCGTTCAACCCGCCAATCACCACCCGATCCACATCCAGCAAACGGGCCTCGAGCGTCCCGAGCAATTGCAGTCTGGGGTCGCCTTCGCCATGGGACAAAACGGTTTCGCCCGACATCAGCGCCACAAGGAAAGGCGCAACATCCCGGTCATCAAGAGGCAAGGCCCCTTCATTCCATTGTCCCACCCGATCAAAGAAGCCAAGCAAGGCCCGCCCTGCAGCTTCATCATAAAGCCGGTCCGGTGTGCCATCCTGATCTGCTGCCAGCTTCTCAAGGGAGGCAATGACCGCTTCCACCCATTGGGCAAATTGGGCGCTATCCTCTTGCTCTGACAGATCCACCAGCGGCGCAAGAGACGTGTCGAGTTGATCGATCAGGTCTGCGCAAAGATCCCAGATCTCGGTCTTGAACGGACCGCTTTCATGGCGTTTTTCTGCTTCTTCACGTTTGCGGGCAAGCTCTTTGCGGATCGGTGTGATGCCCGCACCAAGTCGTGGCCCACGCAACACCTGCAATTCAAGAAAACGGGCCGCCCGGCGCACCTCGCCACGCGGCAGGCCAAAGCTGGTCAGCGGATGCTTGAGCAAGGCCAAGAGGCGGATCGGATCAAAGCGATCAATGACGCATTCCACCATCAGGCGCAGCAACAGGGCAGGGGGCGTCTCCGCCAGTGGCATCCCGGCGGTATCTTCAACATCGATCGACCAGCGCTTCAGTTCCAACAAAACCCGCCGCGCCAAGGCTCGATCCGGCGTCACCAGAGCCGCCCGTGCGCTAGGCCGCTCCAGAACTTCGCGCAAGGCGAGCGCGGCAATGCGCGCCTCTTCCTGCTCATTCTCCGCTTCCGCCAAAGCGATACCAGCAAGGGCTGCTTGCCGTGCATCATCAGACAGGCGGCCAAGGCTCTCGCCCCATTTGTCGGTGGTCTCAGCAGGCCGCAAGGCTTCGCTGACCAACAGGGTTCGATCGCTTTCAGTCTGGGATAGGCTTGAGAGATCAACCACTTCTTTGCGGCCAACCCCGATCAGGTCCAGCAATTGCTTGAGGTTGAATTGCGGATGCCCTGCCACGCCTGAAGGTTCGCCAATCGCGGGATGCAGCGCCCCGATGGCGTGCCAGCTCTCCTCGTCAAGATGGAAATCAAGCCCCGGCAGGATCAGCGCCCCTTGCTTATGAAGGGCAACCGCCTGCAACAGATCTGCGGTGGCTGGAATAGAGCCGGTGGAGCCGGCAGCAATCACCGGGCCGTCATGGGCCTTGATCGCCTCGATCTCGGCTTTCAGGACAGCATTGCGCCGCTCCACCGGATCAACCAGTCCCAAAGCCTTGAGATAATCCGGCCAGAGGCTGGTGGCGGTTTCGAGGAATTTAAGACTGATCTGCCAAAAGGCGCTGTAATCTTCCGGCACCAACCCCACAAGCAAGGCCCAGTCGGAGCGTTCACGATGGACAGCATCAATCAGTGCCAGCAGATCAATCGCCAGATAAGCCGCATCCGATGGGGTGTTGGAGACATGCAACACGTCGTTGGCCGACAGGGACAGGGCTTCGCGGGCATAATTTTGTGCCCAGCGATGCACCAGAGATGTCATGGAAAGTCGCCGCTGCAGACTGTCCATCGCGGTTGGCAATTGCCAAAAGCCATCATCACCGCCTGCGGCCACCTTGAAGGGCATCAGATCTTCATCCATATCGCCGATGACATGGATCTTCGGCAAGATGACACTTTGCCAGCCGCGGCTTTTAAGGTGCGGCAGAAAGGCCGCCTTCAGGGCGTCGGCGGTGCGCTGGGTCGGCACATAGACAATGGCACGTCCCAGATCTGCCGGATTGTCGGCCCGAAAATGAGGCAGCAGTCGCCCCTCGATCAGGGCATCAATCAGGGTCGCCAGAAAGGGGCTGGCAGGCGAGATAGAAAAAATCGAGGGCGCGGCGTGCATTTGAGGTCCTGACAATTGGTCTGGGAGGCGCGCCTCAGGTATTCAGTCCCCGTGTTGCGCTATGGGCAATGGCCCGTTCGGCCAGTGGAATGGCATGCGGCGTGCCCACATGCAGCCATTGGCCATCCATGATCAGGCCAAACAGTCGCCCCGATTCGATTGCCTTGTCAAACTGTACGTTGAGTGAATGGGGCGTTGCAACAGAGCCATCGAACAGCCGTGGATGTAGAATGCCCGCCCCGGCATAAATATAGGGCGAGACTTCATGCGGCTTGCGGCGACGCAGGCGGCCAAACGGATCCATCTGGAAATCTCCCCGGCCGTTATAGCCAACCGCATCCACCGTCGGGGATAGCAAAAGCAGACCATCCATATCATCTGACAGCCAATGCTGAGCCAGCAAATCGAGATTGGGGATCGAACCTTCCATCCAGAAACTGTCCGAATTGAGCAGATAGAACGGCTCTTTACCCAGCAATGGAAGGGCCTTGGTGATGCCTCCGCCGGTTTCGAGCAATTGCTCGCGCTCATCGGAAATCACGATGTCGATATCCTTGCGATGACGGACATGCACTTCCACCAGATCGGCAAGATAATGCACATTGATCACGGCTCGCTCGCCTCCGGCTTCGATCAAGGCATTCAATGCCCGATCGATCATCGCATGCCCGCCAACCGGGATTAGCGGTTTGGGCGTGATGGCCGTCAGAGGGCGCATGCGCTTGCCAATGCCAGCAGCGAGGATCATGCCAGTTGTGGGACGCGAATTTGTCGTCATAGCAGAGTTCCGTCTGTCTTGGGTCTGTTCGAGTGTAATCAAGGTCAACCGTCAAGCCGATGGCTGCCATACCAGTCTTTCAGCTCAGAAAGAAACGGATGGGCCAGAGCCTTGTCAAGATAGCCTAGAGAGCGGGGAATATGGGCCAGATAAGACGGCCGGTTCCACTGATTGGCGGCGCGCGCGAACGCACCGAGATTTTTCATAGTGCGCTGGGCAACGCAAAGGCAATAGAGGACAGCAAAGTCATCCCGGCTTTCCCCGGACATCTCTCGCATATCAAAATAGGCTGACAGGATATCGTCTTCCAGTTTATCGCATATGGTGACCCGCGCGTCCGTTGCAAGGGCCGCCAGATCATAGGCAACCGGGCCGATCAGGCAGTCCTGAAAATCGATGAAACCAACGGGACGGCCATCTGGCGCATCCTCAAGCCAGAAGCAATTGGGATCTTGCACATCCCGCAAGACCAGCACGCGCTCGGCCTGTTCCAGTCGGTCGAGAAGTGGCGACCAGAGCGTCATGAAGCATGCCCGCTCATCATCGGGGCAAGTCGTGCCTTTGACATGGGGCCAATAATGATCAAGAAACACATCCAGTTCGACCAGAAAGGCCTCTCGATCATAGAGCGAAAGCAGATGCGTGCCACCCGCGCCATCAAACTGTTCTGGGCATGGCTGGCTATGCAGCATGGCCAGTTGCCGGGCTGTGGCAATATATCGCTCGGCCACAGGGGCTTCGGCGCCTTCAGCCAAGGTCACGCCACCAAAATCCTCCCACAGCATCAGGCCGTTGGGCAAATCCACCCCATAAATGTCAGGCACCCTTATGCCTAGGCCGGCCAGTCCTTCGCTGATGCTGACCATCGGTGCCAACTCGGTCACCCGATGGGCCACCAAATCATAGGCCCGTCCATCCGCCAAAAGAGGGCCGGGTGCTCGGGCGGGCATATCCATCAGGATGGCGTGTTTCTGTGCGCCCGCATCTTCATCAGCCTGACCATCATCAAAATCCTCGATGGAGGCACGGTCGCTGAGAGATATGCGGGCATAACTGCGCGGCGACAAGTCGCCCTTGATTGGCGTAATCACGCCGCCGCCCCAACCTGATGCAATCAGCAAATTCCGTTTGCAGCAGAGATGCTGCAGTCTTTCGCCCCACATGCCTGTGCCCATAAGGGTCAGCTTGCGGCAGTCATCCCCCGTCGCCTGTTCGAACTGCAACCACAAAGCGTCTTCTGGCAACAGCTCCTCGGCCCGATCTGGCCATTCGATCAAGGCCACCCCTTGTTGCCAGCTTTCCTCAAGGCCGATTTCATAAAGCTCCTCAAAATCGCCAATCCGGTAGAGATCAAAATGGCTGATCTCAAGGCCATCGCTATCGGCCTTCTCGCTCTCTATCTCATAGGTCTGAACGAGGGTGAAGGTCGGGCTTGGTACTTCGAGCACCGGATCATCGGCGCGTGCCCGTAGCAAGGCACGCGCAAAGGTGCTCTTGCCCATGCCAACAGATCCGTCAAGCGCCAGACAATCCCCTGACCGGATTTCGCGGGCAAGATCGGCGGCCAGCGCGATAGATGCCGCTTCGTCCAAAGCTGGAAAGCAAAAGGACCAGACGGTGTCATCGTGAGGGGAAGAACAAGATGTAGGATTTCGCATCGGCAACCTGCTGGGCTATCAACCGGGTTTGGGCACGGCTTTCGGCCTGATCATTCACAAATGGGGCAGGGAACCTGTCAGCGACGGGAACCCGAAAGCAGAAAGCGGGCTCCCTCTTATCCTATCGCAAGGGCTTCTGTCGAGATCATTCCGCAGCCGCGGTTTCGTCAACCCGGGTCAATTGAGGGTCGATGGGAAAGCTGCATGAGACAATCGTCCCACCTCCCTCGCGACTATCGACCTGAATGCTGCCGCCATGCAGTTCAACAAAACTCTTGACGATGGACAGACCCAATCCGACCCCGCGTCTGTTGCCTGCGGTGTTGCGGCTTTCAAAGCGATCAAACACCGTATCCTTGTAATCCTCAGGAATGCCGCACCCATGGTCACGAATGGCAAAGGTGATGGAATCGCTCAACCGATCCGCATGGACCGAGATTTCGCCGTGGTCTTCGGAGACGGCAATGGCGTTGGAAATCAGGTTGAACAGAACCTGCCGGACGCGTTTTTCGTCACCGACAAACTGCCCCATATTCTCGGCGACCGAAATATCGAGGTGAATGTCTTTCTCGGCGAGCCGGTCCTGCAAGCCTTCGGCGGCAGCACGGATTGATTCCACCGGATCGATCTGTTCCAACTCCAGCTGCATGATGCCCGCATCGATGGTTGCCAGATCGAGAATGTCATTGACGATGGCGCGCAGCGACGAACTTGATGTCATGATATGATCGACATATTCGCGCTGTTTCTCATTGAGCGTTCCAAAGGCTTCACCCTGCAGCAGTTCGGTAAAGCCGCTGATGCTGTTGAGCGGTGAGCGCAGCTCGTAGGATACATGTTGCACGAAGGTGTTCTTGAGTTGATCGGCAGCCAGCAAGGCTTCGTTGCGTTCCTGCAGATTGCGCTCGGCGGTGACACTGTCCGTGACATCGACAAAGGTGACCATGGTCGCGCCATCTGGCAGCGGAATCGAGGCATAATCAAGGAAGGTACCGTCATTGCATTCCAGCTGCCCCTGCACGCTCATCCGCTTGTCTTCCAGTCCGACAATGCTGCGCTTGAGTTCATTCCATGCGGCTTCGTCATTGCATTTGTGCCGACACCATTCGAGCACGGCAGCGATATGGGGCGTTTCTTCCAGACGATCGGTTGGGAAATTCCAGGCCTTGGCAAAGGCCGGGTTTGAGACCCGTAGCCGTCCGCCGGAGCCAAACACCACCACACCGTCATTGAGATGGTCGAGGGTTTCCTGCTGTATGCGGATCAGGGAGTTGTAGCGTTTTTCCAGCTCCAGCTGCTCGGTCACATTGTCGAACAGATAGGTCACGCCGCCATCGGGATTGGGGGTTGCCACCACGCGCAGGGACTGGCCGTCGGGCAAATGCCACCAATGTTCGGTCGGATCGACATTGCGATAGGAGGAGAGAAAATCGAGCTTCCAGCCGTGGAAGTCAGCTTGTTCAGGCAGGCTGCGATTGACCCGCATCCGGTCCAGAACCGCGCTTTCGCTGGGATTGCCATCCAGAAAGACCGGATCGAGCTTGAATTGCTGGCTATAGGCGGCGTTGTAATAGTGCAGATTTTGGTTGGAATCGAAAATTGCAACCGGTGTGGTCAACTGATCCATGGTGGAGGTGTGGAAGGCCTGTGTCCGCTCAAGCGCCTTTTCCGTTGCTTCGACCTGGGATACATCAATGGCAATGCCAACGGTGCCCGTGTGAGCGGTGACGTCGGTCACCTCGAAGATCTGTCGCTTGCCTGCAACGATGACCGGCATGCGATGGGTAATGGAATCCAGATTGGAGCCATCGCCGTGCGCATGTTGCACAGCCTCGCGACCGCGTTGATCCAAGAGCTCTGTCTGATTGCGCAGCGCCTGATCGAGATTGTCCGCTTCAATCGCCTTCAGATAGGCATCGTTCATCCAACTCAGATGACCGTCTTCATCACGCGACCAGATCGGCATGGGCAATGCATCCAGCAAATGTTTCAGACGGGCCAATTCGCTGGCTTGGCGAGCCGCTTCATGATCAAGCCGCGCCCGATCATATTCCGCCCCATCCAGCATCCGCAGTTGGACGATGGCGCGCGCACCAGAGGTGCGACCGCTGATTTCAACCAAGGCATTGTCGAGGCTTTCAACGGTCAGAATGAAGCGCTGGCCGGTCATGCGCAGTTGCTCAATCGCAAACTCCACATCCTGCGCGCATTCCGGATGCAGCCAATTGCCAAAGGCAAGTATCGACATGCCCTGTGGGAACAGATGGGCATTGCTGCCAAGATTGCCTCTGAAATCGGGATCGCGTTGAGCGCCATTCCAGATGATCATCAACTGATCAAGGGCGTTGAGCAGGCTTTCGGATTGATCAAGGCGGGACTGAATGGTGGTGATGGCTTCATGCGCGGCACGTAAATTGTCACGATTGCGGCGGCGTTCGCTGATAAAGGCAGCGCCTGCCCCGATTGCAAACAGAAGGATCGCAGAGAAAAGCACCAATACCAGCAATTCGGTTGCGGTGACCGCGTGAGTAAGGGGCGCCAGCAGCGCGGCGCTGCTTTCAAGTGGCAGTGCCGCCGGATCGGACTGTATCACTTGCGACGTCGCATTCTGGCCCGTGAGGGCTTCCTGCGCCTGTACCATGATAGAGGTGCTGGTGAACCCAATCATTCCCAGCAACGCAATGCGAATGCAGGCATAAGAGCCCCCTTCTCGGTTGGAGAAGGTGATAGAAGAATTGAGACGTCTATTGTTGCTCTTGTTTCCGAACAGGCCGTTAATCGGCATCTTGCTCGCCCTTTCGCCGCTTGATCAGATCCACCCGCCTGCTCTCAGATCGGTGCGGAGTGATCCCCTTCCTCTCATTGATCCCCTGTCATGATGCCCCATCGTGGCAGGTGATCAGAACCGGACTAAGCCGATCCTTCATCTTGTTTGCGTGGTCCGCAAAGTGTCAGTGCATGATACCGGTCTGTCCGTCCGCATGACGTTGACCGAATCCACCCGCGTTCCCTGAATCAATCGATTCATGGAGACTGCCTTGGGCACATGCAAAATGTTACTGCTTGAACACGCATCTTGATGGCTGGAACCGAGGCCTCCTCCGGTTCTGGCCGAATCACTTTACATTACCGCTTCGCGGACTCGGGCAGAAGAGTCCGCAATGCATTTGGGCAAAAAAAATGCGCCCTATTCACTGGCGAAAAGGGCGCATTCATTGCAGATGAAAGGTTCAGGCAGTCAAACCTGTTGGTTTTCCGCCATTCCTTAACATTTGGTTAATTTTCCACTTAATAGCGGTAATGCTCTGGCTTGAACGGTCCTTCCACAGGAACGCCAATATAGTCTGCCTGGTCTTTGCTCAGCTGAGTCAATTTGACGCCGAGTTTTTCCAAATGCAGCATCGCAACCTTCTCGTCCAGCGCCTTTGGCAGGACATAAACGTCCTTGCCATAGCTTCCATGGTTGGTGAATAGTTCGATCTGGGCCAGCGTCTGGTTGGTGAAGGATGCCGACATGACAAAGGATGGGTGACCGGTGGCGCAGCCGAGATTTACCAGGCGCCCTTCGGCCAACACGATGATGCGCTTGCCATCGGGGAATTCCACTTCGTCCACCTGAGGCTTAACATTGTGCCAGGTCAGGTTCTTGAGGGCACCAATCTGGATCTCGCTGTCAAAATGCCCGATGTTGCAGACGATGGCGCGATCTTTCATGCCACGCATATGCTCAATGGTAATGACGTCCTTGTTGCCGGTGGTGGTGACGAATATGTCGCCCTGTGGCACGGCGTCTTCCATGGTGGTGACCTCATAGCCCTGCATGGAGGCCTGCAAGGCACAGATCGGGTCGATCTCGGTGACAATCACGCGGGCACCCTGCGAGCGAAGGGATTCGGCAGAGCCTTTGCCCACATCGCCAAAACCGGCAACCACGGCAACTTTACCGGAGATCATAACATCGGTCGCACGCTTGATGCCATCAACGAGGGATTCACGGCACCCGTAGAGATTGTCGAATTTCGACTTGGTGACCGAGTCATTGACATTGATTGCAGGGAAAGGCAGATCGCCCGCTTTTGCCAGATGATACAGACGATGCACACCCGTGGTGGTTTCTTCCGATACACCCAGAATGCCATCACGGATCTTGGTGAACCAGCCCGGCGTCGCCTTGGCGCGCTTCAGGATCTGAGCCTTGACCACATGCTCTTCTTCATTTTCCGGATTTGGAATGATGTCTTCGCCTGCATCGACCTTGGCACCGAGCAGCACATACATGGTCGCATCACCACCATCATCCAGAATCAGGTTCGGGCCTTCGCCATCTGGCCAGTCGAAAATGCGGTCAACATAATCCCAATACTCTTCCAGCGTTTCGCCCTTGACTGCAAAGACAGGGGTGCCAGAGGCTGCAATGGCTGCAGCGGCATGGTCTTGCGTGGAGAAGATGTTGCAGGTAGCCCAGCGCACCTCTGCACCCAGCGCCTGCAGGGTTTGGATCAGCACGGCGGTCTGGATGGTCATGTGAAGGGAACCGGTGATCCGGGCTCCTTTCAGCGGCTGGGTCGGACCATATTCCGCACGGGTCTGCATCAGACCGGGCATTTCGGTCTCGGCGATAGCGATTTCCTTGCGACCCCAGTCCGCCAGGGACAGGTCTTTGACAACATAGTCAGCCATGTTCATTCCTTTGCCTAAGGGCCCGCATCAAGGCCCGTCTCTTGTGTCACAAAAAGCACGAAAACGGGCGCGATACGCCGATCTGCCCGTCTGTTGGCCCTCTTATATCGCGGCTTTTCGTGTAAAGCAATAAGGATATAAACAATTCTTTATGTCAGATCTACTTTAAGTTGTTGCCACTTATGATACAGGTTAATTTTGTTTTACTTGCGATATATGGGCAGAGTATAAGCGGCGAACCATCCGGGTAAGCGTCAGGCAGGAACATCCCATCATGAAACAGTGCATCATCACCGGCAGCAATCGCGGCATCGGGCTGGAACTGGTCCGCGCCTACCTTGATCGCCCGAATTGGCATATCCATGCCTGCTGTCGCGAACCCGAACGGGCCGATGACTTGCGCCAACTGGTCACCGCGCATCTGGGGCGCATCACCTTGCACAAGGTTGATGTCACCGATCAGGCCAGTATTGGAGCCATGGCGTCAAGGCTCAAGGGACGCCCTGTTGATCTGCTGATCAACAATGCGGGCATCATGGGGGGTAACCGGCAGGGCTTGGATGACATGGATTACGATGCTTGGGCCGGGGTCTTTGCGGTCAACACCATGGCCCCTATGCGGGTTGTCCAGCCCTTGCTGCCAAATCTCAAGGCGGCAGAGGCGGCCAAGATTGTTACCATTTCGAGCCAACTGGGTGCGCTCAGCTATCAGAGCAAGGGCCGCTATGCCTATCGCTCGTCAAAGGCGGCGGTGAATATGGTGATGAAACTGATGGCCGATGACCTGAAGTCCTACGGGATTGTCTGCATTTTGTTCCATCCCGGTTGGGTTCAGACCGATATGGGTGGAGTGGAGGCTGACATCACGCCTCAAGCCAGCGCCCAAAAGATGGCACAAGTCATCGATCGCACGACGATCAGCGACACAGGCTCTTTCCTGAACTGGACCGGAGAGCCCCACGATTGGTAAAGATCGCCAAGAGGCTCGGGAGCAGCCAGCCGCCATTAACATCTGGTTAAACATGTCAGGTAACGGAATATTCTTGAAGCTTGTTTATAGTCGTTCCATTGAAGAGCCGCACCAGCATGCAAGTTTGCATTCTATATCAGGCCTTTCGCATGTTGGACCACATTGGAACCATGCGTAAGGCGCTATTCGGGGACCAGACTGGTTCGGCAGGAAACGGATATGACAGATATTGCGCAGGCGTCCCCCTCATTGCGGGTGCGTCTTCTACAGCTTATCGGCAACAAGGTTGCCCATGGAATCGCAGGGACTCTGGCCATCAAGGTGGTCAGTGCAGCGATTGCCTTTGGCCTCTTTTCGCTCGCGGCCAATGCTGCTGGCGCGGAAGAGTTCGGGCACTTCTCGGTACTTTTCTCTGTGGCCTCGATGCTATCGATTGTGGCAGCCGCTGGCCAGGAGCTGCAGATTGTTCGCAACTGGAGCGAATATCGAACCAGCGGTCAGCATGGTCTGGCGCTCGGGGCCTTACGCTATGGCTGGATCATGTCGAGCCTCGGGGTGATTATCGTCTCCGCGCTCATGTTGCTGTTTTTCTTGTTCTATCCGGGTTGGACCGAACGCACGGGCGTGGAAAAATGGTTTCTGATATTTGCAGTCATCGCTTTCATGGGCACCAACACCCTGTCGCTTTTCAGCTCCCACGTGGCGCGCGTGGTGGTTGGCATCAAACTGGGTGATGCCCATTACGAGCTGACATGGCGGGGACTGGCAATCGTTTTTCTCTCTGTCTGTCTACTGATGGGGCGCATGGTCGACACGGCCGAGATATTGGTCATTTTCGCGGTCGGCCTGACCATCGTAATCGGCTCGCAGGCCTATTTTTCCTGGCACAGGGTCCGCGCGGAGATCGGAACACCGACCCCCGAATATGATCTTGCCCAATGGACGCCCCGCTCGGTGCGTCTGTGGCTTGCATCCATCATGGAAGCATCCAACCAGCATATGGAAGTGTTCCTGATCGGTCTGCTGCTCGATCCGATGCTCGCGGGGGCCTATTTCGTTGCCTCCCGTCTGGCAAATGCCTTTGCTTTGGCAGCCAGTGGCATCAACACCTTTGGCACCCGCCGTGTTCCAAGCCTCTATTTTGCCCGCGATGTCGATGCGCTCAAACACACTCTCAATCTGATGGCCGGGATGACATTGTTCATTGTGGTGGGAGGCATGGGCTGCGTGTTGGTGGTTGGCCATTATGCACTGCTGCTATTCGGCGACATCTATATGGATTATTTCCATGTGTTGCTGATCTTGTCCATTGGGACGGCAGTCACTGCCGCCAATGGCCCTGCACCCAGTTTCCTGATGTTGACCGGCCATGAGAGCCCCTATATGACAACCGTCACCCTGTCGGTGGTATTGCGGGTGATCGGATTCTTCCTCGTTATCCCATATTATGGCATCACGGGGGCTGCTGTGGTCACGACTGCCGTGATGGTCATCATGGCAATCTGGCTCAATCTGCAGTGCCGTTACAAGACGGGCATGGATCCATCCTTCTTCCGTTTCGTGCATGAAAGCCCGGACGTCCAGCCCGAAACCAATCAATAGCCAATATCGATCATGCGCTCACTCGCATGATCCTTTGCCTGAAGAAGCATTGTCGAATAAAGAAGCAAGGGGGAACTGTCATGTCATCGCGTCCGAGGATCCTGTTCATACAGACGCAGGCCGAGAATGCGGGAGCGCAAGAAATCTCACGCCTGCTCGGCGAGGGACTTGACCCCAAGGGTTATGACATTCATCACCTCTTTTTCTACCGCAAATCCACAAGCTTCAACGCGCCGCCCAACACGGTTTTTTGTGTCCAGGATCGTCCGCGCACAGCGCTCGCCTTTGCCAAATTCCTGTTCCGACTGATCCGACAGATTGCTGCCATCAAACCCGACGTGGTGTTGACCTTTCAGCATTATGGCAACCTGTTTGGCGCCCCTGCCGCAAGACTGGCAGGTATCCGCCATGTCATTGCCAATCAGGTGTCGGCCCCCAAAACCATGAATGACAAGATCCGGGCCATCGACAAGCTTTGGGGCCGGATCGGTATGTATGATACCATCACCGTCAATTCAGCCGATACGGCGGGTGACTATGCGGGCTATCCTGAGCCCTATGCCAAACGGATGGTGCATGTGCCTCACGGCTTCCGTGACAAGAGTTCCAATCTCACCAAGCCCGAAGCACGGCAGAAATTTGGCCTACCGCAGGATGTGATCCTGCTTGGCTCGGTTGCCCGGCTCAATCCGTTAAAGCGCCTTGATGTGGCCGTCCGGGCACTGACCCACAATGAATGCTGGCATTTGGCCTTGGGGGGGCAGGGGCCCGACGAATTGCGTCTGCGATCCATTGCCGAAGGGCTTGGTGTCGCGGATCGGCTGCATTTCACCGGCGAGATGAATCCCGAAGCGGTGGGGGACTTCCTCGCCTCTCTTGATCTTTTCGTTTTTCCAAGCGAAGCGGAGACCTTTGGTTTGGCCGCGGTGGAAGCCGCCCAAGCCGGGTTGCCCATCGTTGCCAATGATCTGCCGGTTCTGCGTGAAGTGCTGCAAACCGAATTGGGGTCTTGCGCCCTCTTTGCCGATTCAGACGAGCCGGACAGCTATATCGAACCAATTCGCGAATTGCTCTCCAATCAGGAGCGCGCCACCGCAATGGTGGAAGCTTCCCGGGAATTGAAGAAACTCTATTCGCTCGATGCGATGATCAACGCCTATGATCGGCTCATCATGCAGCAGGGCAAGAAACCGAAATCCCGGATTGAAGAGGTCGCCGCATGAAAATCGGTCTCTATATTGATCCCACCCATTGTCGCCAATGGATGGACAGCCTCGCCCGTCGCCTGTCTGAGCATCATGGAGCCAGCATTCATGTTGCGCTTTCAGATGCCGTTCCGTTGCCGGACCATATCGAGAAACTCTTGCAACGCGAAGCGGGCTTGTATCACAATCATCAGGACCATGGCGCGACACCGTTAAGGGTGCGTACCCTCGAAGAGGCTCATCATCGCGCCCTGCCGGATGAAAGCTTTGATCTGGTTCTGGATCTGGTCGGTGATTGCCACGCGCCCCAAGGCAAGGAACAAGTGACTTTGCTGTTCAACGGATATGCGGGCGAAAAGGCTTTGGTTGCCTCGATTATGGCCTCCGGCATGCCGCAAATTGCCCTGCGCACCAGCGAAGGTGCGATCGTGGCCACCGCTGCACCGTCCGGCGAATTGGCCGCAGGCGTGACAGGATCAATGGATCAGGTCTATGCCCGGGTCATCACCTTGCTTGACGCGTGGGTTGGTCACCCTCAACGCTGGACCCAGCCGCTCATATCCCTCTCGGTGCGTCTACCCAATGCTCGGGCCTTGAAGAAAGGCACAATGAAATCCCGGCTCAAAGACAGGCTCAAGCGGCTTTACTACCGTCTCTTCCGGCCCAGCCACTGGCGGGTCGGATGGCGCTTTGTTGGCGAATCCGATGTCTGGAGCCGTCAATCTCTGGCCGGTGAGACCTGGCAGGTACTGCGCGACAAGGAAACCCATTTCTATGCCGACCCTGTGCCGTGGGAGGAAGAGGGGCGACATTATCTGTTTTTCGAAGATCTCGATCAACGCACCCAGAAAGGGGTTCTCTCGGTCGTGACCTTTGATGAGGCAGGCAAACCGGGCCCCGTCGAGCTGTGCCTTGAAGAGCCTTATCATCTGTCTTATCCCTATCTCATTCGCCATCAGGGTGAGACCTATATGATCCCTGAAACCTCAGCCAACGGGGATGTGGCGCTCTATAAGGCCAAGAATTTCCCTTTGGGTTGGGAGCGAAGTCATGTGCTGATGTCCGGTCTTGATGCCGCCGACGTCACCATCATCCAATGGGAGGGGCGCTGGTGGATCTTCTGCGTCACCCGCGACGGGGCTGGAGGTTATTCCGATTGCCTGTCACTCTTTTATGCCGATGATCTGTTCGGACTATGGCAGCCGCACGCGCAAAATCCGGTGCTGATCGACAAGGCAACCGCGCGCCCGGCGGGCAATATGATAATCCGTGGCAAAAGCCTGCTGCGCCCGGTGCAGGATTGCACAGCCTCTTACGGAGCCGCACTCAAACTGGTCGAGGTGACCCATCTCACCCCGGATCATTATGAGCAACGGGTAATCAAGACCCTTGAGCCAAACAGCCATTGGCCGGGGCGCAAACTCCACACGCTCAACCGCGCGGGCAATCTGGAAGTGATTGATGGCGCAATCCTGCGACCCAAATGGGCGCCGTTGCGCAAGATCGCCGAATGGATCTATCGCCCAAAGGGGTCTGACTGATCCGCTCCTGTGAAATCTGACGGTTTTGGATGCATCGCACCATTAATGCAGGAATGACGTGTTATTTCCACTTATGGTTAACCAAACCTCAATATCGTGCCGCGATACTGCATGACAAGCGTGGGCTGTTGCCCACCCTCTGTTATGCCTTCAGGCAACGGGATCAGTGGAATGTTTGGACGTAAGAAGAAGACCAAAAAGCAGGATCTGGATTGGCAGCCCTCCAACGAGGCACCAGCAAATGAGGAACAGGACGCAAAGCCAGTTTCCGCCATGCAAGCGGACACACCGCCCAGCAGGCCTGCACCGCGTTATCAAGCAGCCCGGGCTGGGGCGGGGGGTGACACATGGGCCGGCCTGATCCATCCTCTGTCGATTGCCCGTTTTCTGCGCAGCAATCTGCGCGGAATCATGACCATGTCACTGATCGTCCTGATTGGTGGTCTGGCGGTCTATTTCTTCGTGCCAAATACCTATGGCACCAAGGCGCTGATTCTCGTTGACCCGCGCCAGCCACGCGTCACAAACAATGAAGCAGTGCTTTCCGGCATCGGTGGCGATGCCGCCGCGCTGACCAGCTATGTCGAAGTGATGAACAGTGATGGCTTTCTGGGCAAGGTGGTTGATGAGCTGGATGTGAAATCTGATCCCGATTTTGCCAAAGCCACCAGCAAGACCGAATTGATCGGCATGTTCCGCAGCAATCTGTCGGCCTATCGACAGGGCGCGACTTATATTGTCGAGGTCTATTACAAATCCAAAAATAAGGAAAGTGCCGCCAAATATGCCAATGGTGTGGCCGAAGCCTTCGTGCGGGATCAAAGGGATTTCCGCGCTTCCACCAGTGCCGATGCTTCCCGCTGGCTCTCGGAGCGGCTGACATCCTTGCAGGCCAATCTGAAAAAGTCTGAAGACGCGGTCGCTGCCTATCAGGCGCGCTCTGGCATCGTCAATGCCGGGGCACAAGGCACGCTTGATGATCAGCAACTGACCTCGCTGGTCCAGCAACTGGCCAATGTTACCACTGAACTGGCCGAAGCCCGCGCTCGCTACATGCAGGCACGCAAAAACGGGGAACCGGCAAGCGCCAACAACGGTCAGAGCAACCAATTCGTCAATTTCGACCAGCTGCTTCAGGAGCAGGATCGCTTGCGCCGACAGGCAGCCGAATTGAGCCAGTCTCTTGGCAGTCGTCATCCGCGCGTCCTGGCCAATGCTGAACAGCAGCGCATCATTGCGGGGCAGATCGTACGCGAGCGCCGCCGTCTTGTTCAACGCACCAAACAAGCCTATGAAACCGCACAGGCCAAGAAGCAATCCCTCGAACGCCAGTTGGCCGATGCCCGCCAGCGCGCCATCACCCAGAACAAGGCGCGGGTCGAGCTTGCCAATCTTGAGCGTCAGGCCACTGCCAACCGCAATCTTTATGAGCAATTCCTCGAACGCTACAAAATCACCGACCAGCAGAGCAATTTTCAGTTCAGCGAAGCGCGTATCGTGTCCCGCGCACCCGTTCCGATCAAATCATCCAAACCATCCGTTAAGCTGATCGTTCCGGTCTTGGTCATCTTGGGTGCATTTATCGGATTGCTGATGGCCATGGTCCGGCAGGCAATGACCCTGCCTTTGCCTGAAAATCAAAGACCGCTTCAGGACCGGTATTCCGCCGCCGTCGATATGCGGCAGGACCCACCACTGGACGATGGGCGCAAACCCGGTGTGATGGAGTGTCCGCCGGAGGATTTGCTCAAGGCGATTACCGCCCGTGATCTGGACGCCGAGCCCGAATGGCAACAGACATCTGGTGTTGCCGCCAATGCCCAGCTTCAGCCTGTATTCGAGCCTGAGAGTTTGGAGACAGCTGCCATCCTTGATGTCGACAATGACATGGCCTCCGCTTCGGCGCAGGATCAGGACCATGATCTGGACGACCAAACGCCACAGGCCGAGCCGTCACAGGAACAGCCTCAAGAGGCATTCGGATTGGATGATCGGGACGATGTGTCCAAGCCGGACCCAGAAGTTGCCTTCAATGAGGACGATGACGAGCCGGACAACAGAGTGGTGCCTATCGAGCAGGCGCAGACGAAATCCAGAACGTCGGCCCGGGCCGAGCGGATTGCCGCTGCCACCAAGGCTCGCGACGCCGCCCGTGCCGAAAAGCTCCGGCCACGCCGCCGTGCGCAGCCCTCATCCTCTGCTGTTCTGGTGTCGATGCCCTATCACGACGCCAGACATCGGGATCGACTGATCGATACCATGCTCGACACCCATCAAGAGCGCCTGAAACAGTTTCTGGCGACCGGATTGGCGCAGGATCAACTCTGCCTTCTGGTGGCTGCGGTCCAGGATGATGTCTGCCAGGATGCCACCTCCGACCTGTTCCGTGAATTTGCCATTGATGAAGGGTTCCACCCTGTTGTCATCACCTTGCAGGATCAGATCGAAGGCCGCATGCCTGCCCATCGAACAGGCAACGCAGTCGCGCAGCCTGCACGGGTGGCCCGTCTGCAGGAATATGAAGGCTTTGACCAGATACCGTTCCTTGTCGGCTCGGCTTTGATCGAAGAGGAGGGGATCGCTGATGATCTTCATCACGAACTGAACAATCTTCTGACCTTGTGCAAGGATCGCTATGGCTTTGTCATTCTCGAAACCCATCAGGTTGCTCATCCGGCTGTTCTTGAAGATTTGATCAAAATCGCCGATTCAGCGGTTCTGGTGCTCGACGAAGGCAATCTGCAACCAGACGAGTTGCAGGACTGGCAGGATTGGGCAGGGGAAAATGCTGTCGGGCTGGTGATGGACCAAACCCAAAATTAAGCTTTCCTACTTATAATCCCCCGGACTTTCGGACTTGTGAAACGAATTTTTGGGGGATTTCAATAAGCCATGACAGACCATTCCAAATCCATAATTGGTGGCCTGCCGATCACGGTCGAAGATCTGGAAGGGGCCGCCCGGCGGATGATCGATCATGCCGTGGCAGCGCGCGGCAAAGATCAGCCTCCGCTTTATTCGACCTCGGCCAATGGTCAGGTCCTTTCAATGTGCGCACTGCAGCCCGATGTGAAGGCTCTGTTCGAGGAAGCCGACATCATCCATGCGGATGGTGAACCGCTTGTCCATGCGTCCAAACTGCTCGCCAAATCCAGGTTGCCCGAGCGTGTTGCGACCACCGATCTGGTCCATAATGCAGCCCGCATGGCCGAGGCGGAAGCCGTAAGCTTCTATTTTCTGGGCGCTTCCCAAGACGAGATCGAACGCGCCGTCGCCAAGATGAAGGCACGCTATCCCAAGCTGATTTTTGCTGGCTATCGCAATGGCTATGTCAAGCCAGACGAAGAGGATGCTGTGATTGAGGCAGTCAATGCCGCCAAGCCGGACATTCTCTGGATCGGCATGGGCGTACCGCGTGAGCAGGATTTTGTCTCTCGCAACAAGGCCCGCCTCACCGGTGTTGGCGTCATCAAGACCTCTGGCGGTCTATTCAACTTCCTGTCCGGCAAGAATAAGCGCGCACCACAATGGATGCAGGATTGGGGACTGGAATGGGCCTATCGCATCGGTCAGGAGCCAAAGCGGCTCTTCTGGCGCTATGTCTCCACCAACCCCCATGCGGCTTGGCTTTTGTTGACGAAAACCCGCTGAGGTTCCCATGCGCACATGTCTGAAAAAGGGATTGGCATCCGGTTTGCTGGCAGCAGGCGTCCTTGTCGCCACATCCTCCACGCCGCTTTGGGCCGATGACAAGGACATGCTTTCCGACCCTTATGCCCATTGTCCGGCAGATCACCCGCTAAAACAGGGCAATGATCTGGCCTTGCTGGCGCGCGGTTTCAATCTGCCCAACTGGGACCCGCTCTATACGGGCTTAAAGCCCGATGATGCCTTGCTCATCGCTCTGAGACAACAAGGGCTTCAGCATATCCGGCTGCCGTTTGACGGTGAGTATGTGATCGCTCCTTATCATGATGCCGACACTGCCAGAGCCTATCTCGATCAACTCGACGAGACCGTCACCCGTCTGGTTGGTCTTGGCTTTGCGGTCACCGTTGACATGCATCCCGGCGGTAACTTTCAGCGTCTTCATAACTCGCAACCGGACCGCGCTTATGATCAATTGCAGGAGATCTGGCAGCAAGTTGTCGACAAAGGGCGCAACTGGCCCCGCGATAAGGTCTATTTCGAGCTTCTGAATGAACCGACCCCGCCGCAAGATGTCTGGTGGCCACAGGCGCAAAAGCTGGTCTCCTGGTTGAATGAGGCGGACAAGGGGCGGCGGCTGGTGGTTGGTCCTGCCGTCTTTCAGCGCCACGAACCTTTGGAAGCTGCCACTCCGCTCAAAGGCGAGCATATCATTTATGCCATTCACTTTTACGACCCCTTCGTCTTTACCCATCAGGCCATGACTTGGGCGGAGGGCTCCTTCATGTCCCGCCTCAAGCAACTGCCCTTTCCGGGTAGCATCGACCATCTTGCGGTCCAGAAGCAGATCAAAATCTTCTCCAAAGCGAACGACACGGATGCCGTGAAGGAAATCCGCGATGCCTATGCGGAGCCATGGGATGCAGCCCGGATCAAGACGGAGCTGTCCGCCATCGCCAAATGGTCTCACCAGAATCAAAAGCCGGTCATCATCAATGAATTCGGTGTCCTCGATTTCGATGTCGACCGCTTTGCCCGCACAGACTGGCTGCGCGCAGTACGTGAGGCAGCGGAAGATCATTGTCTTGGCTGGGCGCACTGGGATTTCTCCGACGGCTTTGCCATGGTCAACCCGAATACCACCTTGCCGGATGCCTTGGTGCTGGATGCACTCACCGCTCCCAGACACTGACAATGCCAATACAGAAGACAAATTTACTGTTTTTGCAGTTTTCCCTGCGCTCAATTGTAGCGGCGTCTTACTCGCCCTTCGTGCGAAAGGGGATGCTAAGATCAATGGCATCAAAGCGCTTGGCTTGCGCTCGGCTTGTATGACAGTAGAAAAAAGAGAGGCTGATGATGCCCTGTTTGATATTCCGACGAACCGCACTGAGCTTGGCTGCGGTCCTTGCCACTTCGGTTTTGTTCATGGCCCCTCAAAGCATGGCCTATGATGGTGAGGATTATATCACCTGCCGTCTTGATCCCAACGGCGACAATTTTCTCTCCTTACGCAGTTGCGGGTCTACCAATTGCGAAGAAATCATGCGCCTTGGACCTGAAACTCCGCTGCGAACCTACGAGCCAAGCGGCACCCGTGGCTGGCGTCAGGTTCAGGTGCTGCCCTATCTCTTCGCCCCGCATGATGACTATCCATCCGGCTGGGTATTCGAGCGCTATATCTGCAAGGTCAATTATTGAACCCGCGCTTCGCACGAAAAAGATAGAGGCGATCATGTGCGCTATCGCCGATCAAGTCTTGAGTGTCGTTAGCGAACCTTTTAAGCTTTGTTTCACCATCGATGGGCCATGCGGGCCTGTCGCCCCTTCGACAATCATGCAACGCGGTGTCTGCCCGTTGCATTATCCAAGGTTTTGCAAATAGATGACCATACGGCTGCATCAAGGCGATCTCCCCAATCTCACCCACTATGATCAGGTCAATGCGGTGGCGATTGACACCGAAACCATGGGCCTCAATCCGCATCGCGATCGCTTGTGTGTTGTCCAGCTGTCCCCCGGCGACGGCTCTGCTGATCTGATCCAGATCGCCAAGGGGCAGACCGAAGCGCCCAATCTTTGCACCTTGCTGGCCAATGACAAGGTCACCAAGATCTTCCATTTCGCCCGCTTTGATCTCGCAGCGCTCTATCATACCTTCGGGGTTATGCCGAACCCGGTCTTCTGCACCAAGATTGCATCCAAGCTGACCCGCACCTATACCGACCGCCATGGCCTGAAGGATGTCTGCCGCGAATTTCTCGAAGTGGACATTTCCAAGCAGCAGCAAAGCTCTGATTGGGGCGCTGACATGCTGACCGACGCCCAGAAGAAATATGCTGCGTCCGATGTTCTCTATCTGCATGGTCTGATGGGCATCTTTCGTGCCCGTCTGTCCCGCGAGGATCGCAAAGAAATGGCGCAGGCCTGCTTCGACTTCCTGCCGACCCGCGCCAAGCTCGATCTGGCCGGTTGGGACGAAAATGACATTTTCGCCCATTCCTGACGGAATGGACTTTGTATCACATACAAGAGGGGCAGGCATCACTGCCCCTTGTTTGGTTATGGAGTCTTTGTGATAAGGCTACAATCAGCATATTTGTACCTTGATTTTGCTGCTTTATACGCCATATGCCTAGCAGGTCACCGCAAGAAAGAAGCCCACTGCGATAAGGGGCCTGACTTATATGGTCCGGTTGCGGCCACACAATCATTCGGCCTTCAAGATCGAAAAGCGCACAAGACAACCCGCAAGCCGAACACCAAAAGAGACCATTCATGACCCATCCGAAGGACGCCCCGTTTCCCTCTGCGCGCCGAGGTCCCGCCCTTGCGGAACCGGTGCGTCGTGAGGTGACTGGTCGTGCGTCCTCGGATTATCCGGCTGCGGATCACCTGGAAGCCGACAATATCCCGGCTGATCTGGGACCCGAAGCATTGCATCCAACGTCGGTTGAGCCGACAAAGGATGGCGCATCCAGCTTCTCGAATATGCGCATCATTTCGGAAGATGAGCAGCAGAAGGCCTTTCGCTCCGCCCAGCGCCACACCCGCAGGGTGACGTGGCTGAAATGGCTCTTGCCGTTGATTGCACTTGCGATCATCGGTGGCTTCACCACATGGGCCGTCAACCAAAAAGCGGTGCCCGTGCCTGAAGAGATCGCCAGCAATGAGCAGGCCTTCCAACAGGATGAGATCATCATGCAACACCCCAACCTCAACGGCTTTTCGGACAATCGGGCCTATGAGGTGAAGGCGGTCAAGGCCATTCAGAAATTGTCCGAGCCGGATGTGGTCAATCTTGAGGACCTTTCAGCCAGGATCACCATGCCCAACGCTGATTGGGTCACCTTCACGTCCAATGAAGGGCGCTTCAATCAGAAGGAAGAATTTCTCGAATTGAGCGGCAAGGTCAATGTCAATTCCTCGCAGGGTTACGGCTTGAAGACCGAAGCGGTGGAAGTGAAGATGAAGGACAATTACCTGCGCACCAACGCGCCGGTCCGCATCGCCTCAAAGGATATCCAGCTTGAGGCCGACACGCTCGAAGCCATCGATAGCGGTGATTTGATCCGCTTCAAGGGCAATGTAAAACTGCGCATCGATGCCGCTTTGACCAAGAGTGCGACCAGCGCCAATGCGGAACAGGGGAGCAACTAATCATGGATCTTCACGGTATGGATCATCGCACCCACCACGCATCTCGCGCCAAAGCGATGGCTAAGACAGACACAGCTCCGGCCAAAATGCTGATTGCGTCGCTGACCCTCGCCATGCTGTTGCTGGTTGCTTTCATGACAGTCGGGGTGTCCGCGCAAGGCATGGCACAGGTCACATCCGGGCTCAAAACAGACCCGGACGCGCCGATTGAAATCGAAGCGGATCAGCTGGACCTGTTCGATAAGAAAAAAATTGCGGTCTTCAAGGGCGGTGTCCGCGCCAAACAGGGCGAAACCGTCGTGCGCGCTGCTCGCCTGACGGTGCATTATTCTGGCGGGGGCATTGGGACGGCTCAATCGATCACTCGTCTGGAGGCGGACGGTGGTGTTCGAATTTCGCAAAAGGACCAGAATGCCAAAGGCGATCGTGCCTATGTCGACATGGTGCGTGAGGTCATCACACTGAGCGGCAACGTGGTGCTGACCCAAGGTAGGAATGTCCTGCGCGGCTCCAAGCTGACGGTCAATATGAAAAGCGGCGCGGCCCAGATGTTGTCCGCTGCCAAGGCTGGCGCAGCAAACGGGAAAAGCAAAGGTCGGGTTCAAGGCCTGTTCATACCCAATCGAAAATAGGGATTTACAAGGATCTGACCCAAAACTCCTCGACAATTCGTCACATAGGATTTAAGAGCAAAGACAATCTGTTCGGTGCAGAAAGGCCCCGGACATCGAACCCGAACCCGGTGCAAGTGACTGGTTTCAACCCCATGGTGACAGTGAGGAGTCGGCACTGATCGTCGGGATCAGGAAGAGCCGCGTAATTGATGCAAGAGACCAGCAATTCAAACCAGATTGATATGAGCGCCGAGACCGATCAGGACTTCGATCCCCTGATGCAAGATGGTCCCGGCTGGCTGGTCGTGCATGACATCGGCAAAAGCTACAAGCGTCGCACGGTTGTCACCTCTGCCTCTCTGGCGGTCAAGCGGGGCGAAGCGGTTGGTCTGCTCGGTCCCAACGGGGCGGGTAAAACCACTGTCTTTTACATGATTACCGGCTTGGTGCGCCCGGATAAGGGTTATATCTCGCTCGACGGTTTTGACATCACCCGTATGCCCATGTATCGCCGGGCCAAGCTTGGCATTGGTTATCTACCGCAGGAAGCCTCGATCTTTCGGGGTCTGAATGTGGAAGATAATATCATGGCGGTGCTGCAACTGGTTGAGCGCAATCGAAAGAAGCGGCATGAGCAGCTCGACGAGTTGCTGGAAGAATTCTCCATCACCCATTTGCGCAAATCGATGGCGATTGCCCTGTCTGGCGGTGAGCGTCGCCGGTTGGAAATTGCCCGTGCTTTGGCATCCCGCCCGTCTTTCATGCTGCTCGACGAACCCTTTGCAGGCGTTGACCCGATCGCGGTTGGCGACATCCAGCAATTGGTCCGCCATCTGACGGCCCGCGGCATTGGCGTTTTGATCACTGATCACAATGTGCGCGAAACCCTGTCGCTGATCGACCGCGCCTACATCATTCATTCAGGCAATGTGCTGACCAACGGCACACCGACAGAGATCATCCAAAACCCGGATGTCCGTCGCCTCTATCTGGGTGAAAGCTTCTCGATGTAATCGATCAGGCGGTGCGCCTGCTTTTCACGCAATGGGTCAAAAAGCCGCTGCAGTTGCTTGGAATTTGTGCAAACATAATGGCGATTATGGCACCTCCGCGTCGGTTTTCAACGGCAATTCAGAGCTTCGCAGCCAAGATAAATAAATTTTCTTGACGGCTTTATTTTTGATTAACTCATTGAAAATAAAGCGACTTGTCCATTCACAATGCGGCGCGATTAACACTGCAAAGCAAATCGAATGCCAAATTGCGCCGCTGGACGGTTTTAGAAATTGTGCAAATGCCAAAATGGCTGGTATAAAGAACAAGCAAAAGTCGTACCAATTCACTCCGAACGGGATCAAGAATGGCTCTGACACCCAGACTGGATATTCGCCAAAGCCAATCACTGGTGATGACGCCGCAACTGATGCAAGCCATCCAGTTGTTGCAGATGTCCAATCTCGATTTGGTTGCCTATGTTCAGCAGGAGCTTGAAAGCAACCCGTTGCTTGAGGCGGTGAGTGGTGACTTTGCCAATGAACCATCGGGTTCTGATGGCAGGGACGCTTCTGACAGCGCAAACCCTGAAGGCAATCGCGATGCTTCCACAGAGGGTGGACGCAACAGTGCTGAGGTCACAAGCGAACCATCTGCCAGTGACACATTTGGCAATGACAATAGCGGCCCCGATCTGTCCGACCAATTTGGCAACGAGCGCCCCGAGCATATGGAAGCCATTTCCAATGACCTTGATGCGCGCCTCGACAATGTTTTTCCGGACGATAACGGCCCCGGGGAACAAGCCGGACCGCAATTGAACGACCCGTGGATGTCGACCCCCATGCGCAATGGTGGCGCAAATCCCGACTATGATCTGGAAGCGGTGCTGGCGGGCGAGTTGTCTCTGAGCGATCATCTCGAACAGCAATTGATGACGGCAATCCTTGATCCGAAAGCCCGGATCATTGGTCAATTCCTGATCAATGAGCTGGACGATTTCGGCTATTTGCAATCCGACCTGACCCTCGTTGCCAATCGCCTTGGTGTTGACACGCAAGAGGTCGAGGCCGTTCTGGAGGTGCTGCAGACCTTCGAGCCGGCCGGTGTTTTTGCCCGCAGCTTGTCAGAATGTCTGGCGTTGCAATTGAAAGAGAAAAACCGCTTCGATCCAGCGATATCAGCCCTGCTTGATCATTTGGAACTGTTGGCCAAGCGGGATTTTGCCGCTCTGCGCAAACTCTGCGGCGTGGATGAGGATGACCTCACCGAAATGGTCGCAGAGATCCGGGCACTCAATCCCCGCCCCGGCAGTGGTTTTGGTCATCTGACGGTTCAGCCGGTTATCCCGGATGTTTTCGTCAAACAGGTCAATGATGGCAGTTGGCGGCTGGAGCTGAACAGCGACACCCTGCCAAGGGTGCTGGTCAATCGCACCTATTATGCGCAGATCAACCAGACCACCTCGGGCAAGAAAGAGAAGGAATTTCTGGTCGATTGCCTGCAAAGCGCCAATTGGCTGGTCAAAAGCCTCGATCAGCGCGCCCAGACGATCCTCAAGGTCGCAACCGAGATCGTCAAACAGCAGGATGCCTTCTTCAGCTATGGCGTGACCCATTTGCGACCGCTCAATCTTCGCACGATCGCTGACGCCATTCAGATGCACGAAAGCACGGTCAGTCGTGTCACCTCGAACAAATTCATCGCCACCAATCGCGGCACCTTCGAGATGAAATATTTCTTCACCTCGGCCATTAATGCCACATCAGGTGGAGACAGTCATTCGGCAGAGGCAGTCAAGCACCGCATTCGGCAGGCGATTGATGGGGAGAGCGTCAACAAGATCCTGTCGGATGATGCGCTTGTCACCTTGCTGCGCGACAGCGGCATTGATATTGCCCGCCGTACGGTCGCGAAATATCGCGAAGCGATGCATATACCCTCTTCCGTCCAGCGGCGGCGCGAGAAAAAATCGGCTCAGGGGTGATTGATTCTTGCATTCGGACCCATACAGGTGCCGATTGAATCGCTGTATTCGGGCAGTTTTGAACAATCAAAAAAGTAAGCTGTCAAGACTTGAAATCGCTAGGCAGAAAAACGCATCAGGTTGATTTCGTGAAATTTTCTTAACAATTTTTGAGTTTCAATTTTTCATTCATTTCAATAATAGAAAGTTAGTGGATAAATATGAATGCCATGCGCTTTCTTCTATTTGATTGTCATGACTTCTGGTCAATGCCACATTTATTTGGCAGACTATCATTATGCATGACAGATTTTCCCATACATTGACATTCAATTGCCCAGCGCATATGTGTGCGCTGCCCGGTTGCGTGTAACTGTTCTGGGATCTTTTGCCATGCTTTGGCCGACCCGACACTCAACCATGTAATGACGTGGATGGCTGCGGCCTGACCCAAGGTCAGGACCTTACGGTGCCCGTTGATAGATGGATGAAGACAGGTAGGTCATCCCATTGACCCAAGAAAAATAGGGGGTTCCATGACGCTTCGAGTATCAGGCAGACAAGTAGATGTTGGTGATTCACTGCGCAGCTACGCCGAAGATCGCGTTGCCGAAACCGTCCAAAAATATTTCGATGGTGGCTATAAAGGTCATATGACCTTGGAGAAAGAGGGGATCGGCTTTAAAAGCGATCTGGTCATTCATCTCGATACCGGGATGATCATGCAAGCCAGCGGCTCTGACTCCGACCCGCAGAAAAGCTTCGAAAACGCAAACGAACATATCGACAAGCGTTTGCGGCGGTATAAACGTCGTCTGAAAAGCCATCGAACCGAACGCGCTGGATCGCCAGAGGCGATTGAAGTGGCCTATGGCATCCTCCAGAATCCTGATACCCAGGAAGAGGTTCCTGAAGACTTTACCCCAGTGGTGATTGCTGAATCCACGTCCCCCATTCGCACAATGACCGTTGGCGACGCCGTGATGGCGCTTGACATGACCGATGCTCCGGTCATGGTCTTCCGTAATGCGGGCGATGATGCTATTAACGTGGTTTATAAGCGCAAAGACGGTCATGTGGGTTGGGTTAATCCTTCTCTGACCAAATAATAAGCCCTACATCGCCGGTACCGATGGTGCCAGCTCGAGATCAACCTGCCTCCGAACTGTCAAGTCGGGGGCAGTATGGTTGGTCGCTCAAGAAACAGAAGCATCTTGCCAGCGTAGAGATTATGCGGGGGCAAACTGTTTGACAGATGAGAGTTTCATGGAACTGAACGATCTTCTCGCACCTGAATCCATCATTCCGCTGCTCAAGGCCAGTAGCAAAAAACAGGTTATTCAGGAGCTGTCAGAGCGAGCCGCCAAATTGACAGGCCTGCCTCAGCGTCAAATTTTTGAGAAATTGCTGCAACGCGAGCGTCTCGGCTCGACCGGTGTCGGGCACGGGGTGGCTATTCCGCACGGAAAATTGGCCGATCTGGACCGCATTCAGGGTATCTTTGCCTTGTTGGATAAGCCGGTCAACTTCGAGGCCATGGACGACAAGCCGGTCGATATCGTCTTTCTGCTGCTTGCCCCGGAAGGCGCAGGCGCTGATCATCTCAAGGCACTGGCGCGTATTGCGCGTGTCCTGCGCAGCGACGCGACGCTGAAAAAGCTACGTGCAGCGTCCGAATGTGACGAAATTCGCGCGGTCCTGAGTGGCATTCAGGAATCTGACGCAGCCTGACGCTGACGCATTTGGTGTCAGTTTGGCTTTGTCTTCTTCCAAATCGCGCCAAAAGCATCCAATTCCTCTCCTTGTTATCGGTCTGTCAAATAGAGAGGCCAAAAAGGCAACTGCAGCAGGCATGACGTCTGCCATGGGCGACGATGGCCTTTTGGCGTGCCAATTGAGGAAGAAAGCGTGTCAGACCATCTCCAAGATCAGCCCCGGATCACCCCGACCATAAGCCCTCAGCCGTCGCTGACCGATGCCAATCGCGTCTGGTGGCGCATTGGGCTTTTGTCCTTTGGCGGCCCGGCGGCCCAGATCGCCCTGATGCATCGCATGATCGTTGAGGAAAAAGGCTGGCTCAGCGAGCGTCAATTCCTCAATGCTCTGTCTTTCTGCATGATGTTGCCTGGCCCAGAAGCAATGCAACTGGCCACCTATTCCGGCTGGCGATTGCATGGAACGCTCGGCGGATTGATGGCCGGCCTGGCTTTTGTTCTTCCCGGCGCGATTGTCATTCTGGCGCTTGCGGCTTTTTACGCACTCGTTGGTCAGAACCCATTGGCGGCGTCTCTCTTCATGGGCATCAAGGCCGCTGTCCTGATCATCGTGCTTGAAGCCTTGTTGCGGGTGGCAAACAAAGCCCTTAATGGCACTGCTCATTGGCTGATTGCCGGACTGGCCTTTGTTGGTATCTTTTTCCTGCAGTGGCCTTTCCCGCTGATTATCGCGTTCGCTGCCGCATATGGTGTCTGGCATGCAGGGCAGATGACGGAGACGGTGACCGAGCAAGACGGCGCGTTGCCTGTCTCGGTGCCCGTGCGCCAAACCATCTCCACAATTCTCCTTTGGCTTGTCCTCTGGCTCGTGCCTCTTGGTCTGATTGGCTGGCTGGTCGAGCCGAATGTGTTCGGCACCATCGGACTCTTCTTTGCCAAATTGGCGACAGTCACCTTCGGCGGGGCCTATGCAGTGCTGGCCTATATGGCGCAGGACGCCATCAACGCCTATGGCTGGCTCTCCGCGCGCGAAATGATGGATGGTCTGGGTTTGGCCGAAACCACCCCCGGCCCCCTCATTCTGGTGACCGAATTTGTTGGCTTTCTCGCAGCGGCGCGTGCCGAGGGAAGTATCAATCTCTGGCTAGGGCTTGCCGGGGCCTTGGTGACCCTTTGGGCAACTTTTGCACCCTGTTTTCTCTGGGTCTTTGCAGGCGCACCCTATATCGAATGGATCGCTCACCGACCGCGCTTGCGCGAGGCTCTTCGTGCCATCACCGCGGCGGTGGTTGGCGTGATCCTCAATCTTTCGGTCTGGTTTGCCCTGCACGTCCTGTTTGGCACAGTGCACAAGCAGACATTTGGGCCGATCCTGTTGCACCTGCCTGACTGGACGAGCTTTAACCCCGCAGTCTTTGGTTTGGCACTGGTCGCAGGCTTGCTGCTCCATTGGCGCAAATGGTCAATCCTGTCCTGCCTCGCCGTGACCAGTGTTCTTGGTGTGCTGATGTCTCTGATGCCCGGCCTGTCTTGATAGGCTGCGCCCGTTTTATGCCATAAAAAAACCGATCCAGCGAGGCTGGACCGGTATCTGTTGGGATCATCTATGAATAGGCAAGAGCTTAGTGGACGCTGACAGTCTCGATGTCATGACGCATGGCGCTGAGCTTGACCGCCGATTCCGAGCCTGCCAGAGCAATGGGTTGCCCCTGCACATCGAGCAGGGCCCATAATTCCTGACTGACCGGAATTTCCGGCGCGTCCGGGAACATTTCCATCACATCTTCCATTGACACCTGACGCACATAAGCCATCCGGCGCTCGAGCATGATGGATTCCAAACCGTCTTCCATCTCTTCGCTTTCAAACATTTCGTCTTCATACATAGCGTTGCTCACATGTTGGGTCTGACGGCGTGGCATTCATGGGAGGGTGAATGGGCCGAAGGACCTGAGGGAAGGGCCTTAGTCTTTGACATCAATTGCGATTTTGCGGACAACTTTCTCCGGTTCCGGCCGGGCCAGATCGATGGACAACAGTCCATCTTTCAACTCGGCGCCAAGAATTTCTATACCCTCGGCCAGCACGAAAGAGCGCTGGAACTGGCGGGCGGCGATTCCACGGTGCAAATATTTTCGCGTTTGATCATCTACCTGTCGACCGCGAATGACAAGCTGGCTTTCTTCCAGTGTCACATCAAGCTGGTCGCGGGTGAAGCCTGCCACGGCAAGAGTGATGCGCAGCACATCGCCGCTGCTCCCATCACCTTCGAGCAATTTGCTGTCGGTTGGATCCAAACGTTCGATATTATAAGGCGGGTAGCCTTCATTGGCGCCCTTGGCGACACGGTCAAGAACGCGCTCGACTTCATCAAAGCCAAGCAGAAAAGGGCTGGAAAAGGCAGACATGCGAGACATTGGCGGTCCTTCTGGTTAAGCGACGCGCTGCGCCTACGGCCAGTCTCACACACGGAACCTGAGCAATAGGCAAGACGAGAAATGACGGGCCGGCATAGCCACACCCTGTTTTCCGGACCTCACTTGAGCATCCGGGTCTTCTCCAATATGGGGCGAGTCTGAGCCTTCTTCAAGAAGGATCTGATTTCCGGGGTCGTTGCAGGCCTTCCTGTTTGTCATTGCCGTTAAAAAAATGCTTTAGGGCAGGATTGTCACCCTCGTGCCAATGGCTATGCGCGCATAGATCTCTTCCATTTCCCTGTTGGAGACTGCAATGCAGCCATCGGTCCAGTCAAATGGCAGGGTCAGGCCCAGGAAACGCAGTGCATTGGGTTGGCCGTGAATGAAGATATCGCCTCCCGGATTGATGCCCTTGCGGCGCGCCTGAGCCTTTTGCTCGGCATTCGGATAATCAAGTCCGATCGACAGATAAAAGCGCGATCGTGGATTTCGGCGGTTGATACGATAGGTCCCTTCCGGTGTCTTTCCATCTCCCTCTTGCCCTTTTTGCCCTTCTGGAGAAAAGCCAAGTCGGATCTTGTATCGCGCCACTTCTTTACCATCCTGCATCAAGGACATCACCCTCTCACCCTTGCGCACGATCACCGCATCGGCCAACTGGTCAGCTGGCAAAAGCAAGGGCGCCGCGTGGACTGCATCGTCTGTCAACCAGCTGCTGGCCAGATATAGGGCCAGATAAAGGAACGGAGCAACGAGAAGGGCAGACAGAAGGAGCCCGGTGATCGGGCGGCGGAAGCGCAGGTTGAGAGGCAGGAAACGCATTGTGGCTGTCCGTACAACATGGAACCGCCATAGCATCCCGCGAAAATGCGGCTTCTCTTGGGGCGGCTGGAGCTGTTTTCTGCATCCCACAACGAAAAACCGCCCCGATGCAGGATCGGAGCGGTTTTTGTAGTCTATATCGAACGACGACGAAGGAGATTAGCCAGCCTTTCTGGCCCGTCTCCGGTCTGCATTCGGTTGATAGGCAATTTCTGAATGGTATTTGCAGTAAGGAGAGTCATGCTCTGACTTGTGTCCGCAGAAATGAAAATCATTGTCTCCCGGATCGCCAATTGGCCATTTGCATGTATTCTCGGTCAGGGTCAGGATCGTGGCGCGCTTGGAAATCGGCACGACCACAGCATCTGCCTCTGGCTTCTGTTCTGCTTTTGGCTGTGGGGCAGCCTGAGGTTTCGCATCGGCCTTGAGAGCTGTGGCGCCAACTGTTGGCGCAGCTCCACTCGAGGGACGAGCCGGACGCGAGGTTTGTGGCCGGTTCCGCCGCGCGCGAGGCGCAGTGGTGGTTGTTTTTGCCCGACCGGACAGGCCAAGACGATGAACCTTGCCAATCACTGCGTTGCGCGTCACTCCGCCAAGTTCCGCTGCTACCTGACTGGCACTCAGGCCATCGGCCCATAGCTTTTTAAGTAGTTCTACACGTTCGTCAGTCCAAGACATAAATTTAGCCTCCGTCTAGACTGGTCAAAAGACAAAAAGTACCGCCGCACCCCGGCTACGTATTTGCAACCAAAGGTTTTTGTCTTCTGATGAGATTTCTGGTTTTGCCGCACGATATATAGTCGTTAATAATTTGTAAACTACTATATGGTTACTCGGCCTTACAACAGCAGGCGGGTTTGAATTAGTCCTTTTCCCCAGAATTTCGAATCAAACCGTGTCCAAAAAAGAAGAAACAATCTATTTTTGCGGTTATTCCCCGAAAACTGTTCGTACCTTGTGGAAAACCTGTTGGTAAGGCTTGAACTGCCCTGTGATAACTTTCCAGACGGCAGAAATGTTTCACGCACAACCGGTTCCGCGTTGGGCATTTAAAAGCCCTCAGACCAGCGTGCGCCGCAATACATCACATCACTATCACATGAGAAACGTCTCCCAAAGGTGATGCTGTGCAATTAGTGCATATTGGGCAAGGGAGTTCAATGGCGTCCGGAACCTTGTGCAGGTGGTCTCATCCGATCGTCTTGATTTGGATTGGATGCATTGGTCACTTTTGACGCAGATTATTCTGTGGATTACGTCATCAAAAGCAGAATATATCGAAAATGTACCCAGAACGCGCAATTGACAAAGCATTAGCCATACGGCACAAGTGGTGCTTTCTTGGCTGCCAGTAGGGCAGCTTTTTTTGTTGAAAGCCTTCTGGCTGTGAGGATGTGGGGATATCGCAATTGCGGCATTGCCTTCACCCCTTGCAATCGATGTGATGACACAACGCCCTTGCTGATGAGGGCTCGTGTATCACAGCCCGGATCAGTCCGGGGAAGCGCGTTGGAGACCAAGACCTTGGGACGAGGATAAAGACAATGACCCAATCTTCGCTGTTTGCCACATATGCACGTGCAGACCTCAAATTCGTCAAAGGAGAGGGCGCTTGGCTGACAACGCAAGATAACCGACGTTTTCTCGACTTTGCGGCCGGTGTCGCCGTGAACAGTCTTGGCCATGCCCACCCGCATTTGGTTGAGGCCCTGAAGGATCAGGCCGAGAAAGTGTGGCATGTCTCCAATCTCTATGACATTCCCGGCCAGCATAAGCTGGGGGAACGGCTCTGTGCGGCAAGCTTTGCCGACAAGGTGTTTTTCACCAATTCCGGAACTGAAGCCCTCGAATGTGCGGTGAAAACCGCGCGCCGGTACCATTTCGCCAAGGGTCATCCGGAAAAAACCACGATCCTGACCTTCGAGGGCGCGTTTCACGGTCGGACCCTGGCCATGATCGCAGCCGGTGGGCAGGAAAAGTATCTGGAAGGCTTCGGCCCGAAAGCGCCTGGCTTTGTCGGTATCGCCGCTCCGGACATCGATCTGGTCAAGGCGGCAATTGATGATGAAACCGCAGCGATCCTGATTGAGCCCATTCAGGGGGAAGGCGGGATCCGTGAAATCGAAGCGGGATTCCTGCGTGCCTTGCGCCAAGTGTGTGACGAAAGTGGCATCCTGTTGATTTATGATGAGGTTCAAACCGGAGTCGGACGGACCGGCCATTTGTTCGCCTATGAAGAATCCGGTGCAGTCCCCGACCTGATGGCCATTGCCAAGGGCATTGGTGGCGGCTTCCCTCTTGGTGCCTGTCTGGCAACCGAAGAGGCGGCGGAAGGCATGATCCCCGGTACACATGGGTCAACCTATGGTGGCAACCCGCTCGCTATGGCCGTCGGCAATGCCGTGCTGGATGTGGTGCTTGAAGACGGTTTTCTCGATCATGTGCGTCAATCGGGCCTGTTGCTCAAGCAAAAACTTGCGTCCTTGATAGACAGCTACCCCGACCAGGTTATCGAAGTGCGTGGCCGTGGTCTGCATCTGGGGTTGAAACTCACCATGCCGCCCGTCGAGCTGCTCGCAGCCTGCCGGGCCGAAGGATTGCTGGCCGTCCCTGCCGGGGACAATGTCCTGCGTATCATGCCACCCCTGACTGTCAGTCAGGACGAAATCGAAATTGCAGTCAAAGCCCTGGAAAAGGCGTTGCAGTCCTGTGCTGCGCAACGGGCACATAACGGTAAGTAAGGGAGGATTGCGCTGATGTCGAACGATCCTATTCGCCACTTTGTTGATCTTGAAGGTCAGAAGACCGAAGATCTGAAAACCATTCTGGCAACAGCACACAAAATCAAGGCTGACCGGAAGGAAAAGCGCCGCACCGATATCCTTGATGAAAAGGTCATGGCGTTGGTCTTTGACAAGCCTTCCACCCGGACCCGCGTCTCGTTTGACGTTGGCGTGCGTGAGTTGGGCGGTGACAGCCTGATGCTGACCGGCGCGGAAATGCAGCTTGGTCGCGGCGAAAGCATTCCAGACACCGCGCGCGTTCTCTCCCGTTTTGTCGATGGCGTCATGATCCGCATGCTTGATCATCAGGCCGTTGAAGAGCTGGCCAAATATGCTGATGTGCCGGTAATCAATGGCCTGACATATTATTCCCATCCTTGCCAGATCATGGCCGACATCATGACCTATGAGGAGCATCGTGGCTCCATCGAAGGCAAGACGGTCACATGGGTGGGGGACTATAACAATGTGCTGGTCTCCTGGATGCAGGCCGCCGAGCATTTCAACTTCACCATCCGCGTTGCCATTCCGGATGAATTGCTGACCGAAACCGCTGTTATCGATCGCCTGCGTGAGCGTGGTGTTCGTATCGAGTTGTGTGACACGGCCGGCGAAGCTGCCGATGGCTCTGACCTGATCATCACCGACACATGGCTGTCCATGGGTGACGAGGATGCCGAGCATCGGCACAATCTCTTGAAACCCTATCAGGTCAACACCACATTGATGGCCCATGCCAAGGATGATGCGCTGTTCATGCATTGCCTGCCTGCCCATCGCGGTGAAGAAGTGACCGATGAGGTCATTGACGGTCCGCAGTCGGTGGTCTTTGATGAGGCGGAAAACCGCCTTCATGCGCAAAAAGGCATCATGGCTTGGTGTTTCAACAAGGCAATTGGTGACTGAGGCTGGCAAAGTCGTTTCGGGAGATCCCGCGACTTGACGCTGATGTGATAATATTGAAAAGGGTGGATGGAAACACATCCACCCTTTTGCCATTTGCCGGGCAACAGAAGACGCATGGCTGCGCGATGAAATGCGAGCGCAGCAATGCATCCAGAAGGGCCAGAGACAGGTTGATGGTAGGAAGCCGTAGCCGAGATCTGGTGCCAGGAGAGTTATGCCAATGACCGAACAGACCGAAACTGCCACCCAGATGGCCAAAACTGCGCAGCAGATGGATCGCGTTCTGCCCTTTCAGGTCGACGGACTGGATGTCCGCGGCCGGGTGGTGCATTTGAACGAGACCGTCACCAACATCATCACCCGTCATCAATATCCCGATGCGGTGAACCGACTGCTTGCCGAAGCCATTGCGCTGACGGCCCTGCTTGGATCGTCCCTCAAATTTGAGGGTAAGCTGATCCTGCAGGTTCAGTCCAAGGGTGCGGTCAGCATGCTTGTCGTTGATTATACTGCACCTGACGCCGTGCGCGCCTATGTCCGCTTTGACAATGAGGCCGTGGCAGAGCTGATCGAACGGGGTGAAACCCGCCCCGAACAGCTGCTTGGTGAAGGCCATCTGGTGATGACCATCGATCAGGGACAATATATGAACCGCTATCAGGGCGTTGTCGTGCTTGACGGCAAAAGCTTCGAGGAAGCGGCTCACAGCTACTTCATGCAATCTGAACAGTTGCCGACACGTGTGCGGCTGGCCGCAACCCAGATGATGACCCGGCAGGAAGGCGCAGAGCCCAAATCCGAATGGTTAGCAGGTGGTCTCCTAGTGCAATATCTGCCCGCATCCGGCGACAAGATTCCGCACCGGGATCTCCATCCCGGCGATCATCCGGATCCGGAACAGCAAAAGACGCTGCATGTCGACGAAGTGGATGTCTGGCGCGAATGTGAAGCACTGGTGGCCACCATCGATGATCATGAGCTGACCGATCCGGGCGTCTCTGCCGAGACCTTGCTGTATCGTCTGTTCCATGAAAATGGCCCGCGTATCTATGATGCGATGCCAATCGTTGATCGCTGTAGCTGCAGCCATCAGCGGATTGAAACCATGCTCAACAATTTCACACCAGAAGAGCTTGATGGGATGATTGAGAATGGCAAGATTGAAATTACGTGCGAATTCTGCTCGTCCCAATATGCCTTCGATCGTGATCAGGTAACCGGCCGCAGCGAATAACCTGCTGACGGGATTTCTGTGTGAAAAGAAGCATGAAGCACAATTGAAAAGGCCGTGGGGTTCCCTGCGGCCTTTTTGCTGTGCCTGAGATGCTTTAAAGCCCCTTTGATCAGGCCGGTCATGTGAGTTGACCAGAAAGTTGATACACTTTGATGCAAAGAAGTGTTTGCCAGATGCAGGGGCGCTTGGGATATAATTGGCAAGCAGCAATGGGATCAGACCCGGGTGCCTTTGCGACCCCTGTTTGTTAAATGCCTTGAAATGGGCAGAATTCGGCGCTTTGCTGGAAAAATGATGGTAATTTTTGCAACCAAAGCGATGCGAGACTGGTTGGCGCGCGCCCCTTTTGGCTCCATGAGAGGTGAAAAGAAGGGGTTGATTCATAGCTATGTGCGACAACCATACATCTCTTTGTCTGCTTGCCTCGTAAAAGACTTATGAGCGTAAAAAGTGTATAAGACTGCTCTTAGGCACATTGACAAGACAACCAAATTGACAAGACGACCCCGCCAATCCGGACCAGCCCGATCCAATCTGATCCTTTGGCCATAGCGATTGACCCGACATCATGAATTACCACACGGACGAAACCAACAAGACACAATCCAGCCGGGGCAAAGCGGCCCTTGGTGCCGATGGACCCGATCTGGCAGACCAGAGCCAAACCGAGGCTTCAGGCTCCCGACCCAATCAGTCGAGCGGTGTGATGGGTGCTGTCAATGGCTTCTTCAAGCTCTTCTTGCCGCTGCTGGTCATTGCCGGGGCGGGGCTTTTATCTTGGCAATTGGTCGCCACCAAGCCCGAGGTCAACAAACGGCCATCACGCGAAAAGGCCTATGCGGTGCAGGCAAGTCCTGCAGTGGCAAGTGATTTCCGACCCATGATGCGACTTTATGGCACGGTGTCTGCCAGTCGCAAGGTTGATCTGCGCGCTTTGGTCAATGGCGAGGTCATCTGGGTCAGCCCGGACCTGGCAGAAGGCCAGCTGGTGCGCGAAGGCGAAGAGCTGGTCCGCATCGACCCTTTTGAGTATGAGGGTGGGGTGACGGAAGCGGAAGCCAACCTGTTGGAAGCCAAGGCCAAACTCGCCGAAACGAAGGCGACGCTTGCCAGCGATGAGGCCACGCTTGCCTTTCTGGCCGAGCAACGCGATTTCGCCGCCAATGATCTGGAACGTGCCCAGACCTTGGTGAAAAGCGGCAGTCTGACCAAACAGGCGCTCGAAAATCGCAAACTGACCCTGTCCCAGCGGGAGCAGGCGGTCAATGCGCGTGTCAATAACTTGGCGGTCCTGCGCGCCCGGGTCGAACAGCAAAATGCCAATATCGAACGCCTTGACTGGCGGCTGAAACAGGCCCGTCGCAATCTCGCCGACACCAGCTTGAAGGCACCCTTTACCGGCCTGGTGCAGACCAAGAATGTCGATCTCGGACGGTCCGTATCAGGCAACGATACGCTTGTCTCGCTTTATGATCCCGACCAGATGGATGTCCGCTTCACCCTGTCTGACGCCCAATATGGCCGCTTGATCTCGGTCGGCAACAACTTGCGAGGTCGCCAGATCACCGTCCGCTGGAAGTTGGGTGAGGTGGTTGATAGCCACGATGCGGTGATTGAGCGGGTGACCCCGGTAGTCAATGCTGCCAATGGCGGGATCGAGGTTTATGCCCGCCTTGCCAAAGGCTCTGACTTGCGGTCAGGCACTTTCGTGGAGTTGCAGGTGCCTGACAAGATTTACCGCAATGCCATCACCGTGCCGCAGGCTGCTATTTATCAGGGCAATCTTGTTTATGTTGTCGAAGAAGGCCGCATGCAACCACGCGAAGTGACCATCCTTGCCTATCTCGGTGACAATGTTCTGGTGGATGGGGCCGACTTCACCTCTCAAGATCAGATCGTATCGACCCGTGTTGCTGAGGCGGGGCCGGGTCTGAAAGTCTTGCTGCCCGGCAGTCAGGAAAAACGCCCCGGATCCTCACCTAAAAAAGGCAAACGAGGCAAGAGTGGCAAGCCCGGCGCTGATCGCGCAGGCAAGCAATCCCAACAGGGAGCAAAAGAATGAGGC
>CAXXSO010000012.1:0-29578 GCA_963676965.2 uncultured Cohaesibacter sp. | reverse complement strand
GCCCTTGTCGGCGCCACATTCACGGCGCTGCATTGTTGATTGGCAGCGACTGTAATGATCTGGTGCAAAAAGCGAAAGTCGACGATTGCCACTTGTGTAAAACCTTAAGCAATAAGACTTACCCTGCAAGACGGTCAGCTGGTCAACAGGCGATAACCCGGTGCGGTGGTCGCCCGCACATGGGTGATGGGAGCATCATTCAGCCAGGTGGTTCGTTCGATATTCAGCAAGGCCGCGCCGGGCACCACATGCATTTGCTCGGCAATTTCCCCAAGGGCAGCTTCCGCATAAAGCTGCACGGAGCAGCGATTGTAAGGTCGATTGCGCACCAGCCATTCGTTGGCATTTTGGCGTTTGAGATCAACCTTGAGAATTTCGGGCACCGTATTAAGGCTGATCCAGCGATCTTCATAGATGAAAGGCTTGCCATCGGAGAGATGCAACGCCCTGATATTCAGCATCTCTTCGCGCTCAACCAGCCCCATCACCGCTGTGACGGCAGCAGGTGCCAACAGCCGCTGGCAATCCACCATATGATAGGCATAGACTGCCCCGCTTGTTTCCACTTCCAAACGGGTTACCGGGATATCGAGCCGGGTACGCGTGACCGGGGCAGTACAGACAATTGTGCCACCCTTGCGCCGGCGATCGACGATTCCCCCTTCTGCCAGCGACCGCATGGCCCGATGCACCGTCGTGCGGGCGCATCCCAGCTCCAGCGCCAGATCCTCGTCCCGCGGAAGCTTGTCACCCGGCCCATAGGTGCCATCGAGAATGCGTGAATGGATAAGCTCCCGAATATCGGACCAGCTGTGTTTATGGTCTATGCTCAAGGTCAATGATCCAGTTGCTTCATGACCGCCTTGTAGCGATCCACCACGGAATCGCGGGCTATATGGCGGCCTTGTTTGACGATATGGCGACCAGCACTCCAGACATCTGTGATGCAGCCCTGCCCTCGTCCTGAGAAAATCAGGCTATCCAGTACCACATCCCCTTCGCGTCCACAAATGCACTCATTGTCCGTATCCAGCGCAATCAGATCGGCCTGAGCACCAGCCTCCAGACCACCTGCCGCCCGCTGGGCTGCCTGAGCGCCGCCAGAGACGACAGAATCAAACAGAAAACGACCCGTTGATTCTTCGGACGTGGCATAGGCCGCGCGGATCCGATCCCGCAGCCGCTGGGAATATTCAAGCTGCTTCAACTCTTCCCACAGACTGATCTGGATATCGCTGTCCGAACCGATACCGATCCGTCCGCCCGCGTCGGCAAATGCCACGCCATTGAAGACACCATCCCCCAAGCTGCCTTCGGTTATGGGGCACAAGCCAGCCACCGCACCGGTTTTGGCAAGCCCGACGGTTTCCGCTTGGTTCATCTGGGTGCAGTGGATCAGACACCAATTGGGCTTCACCTCGTGATTGGCAAGCAACCATTCCACCGGACGCGCTTTGCGATGGGCCACCAGTTCTTCCACTTCCGGCACTTGCTCGGCCAGATGCATATGCAAGGGCCGGTCACCAGCCAGCTGCACAGCCTGCTTCAACCCTTCCCCATCGACGGCCCGCAAACTGTGCGGTGCAACACCAATCGCCCAGTCATCCGGCCCGGCAAGGATCGTGGCTTCAGCTTCTTCAAACAGTCTGGCAAATTGGTCAAAGTCGTTGCCGAATCGTTGCTGTCCACCGGCCAGAGGACGCAGATCGCAGCCGCCATATTGATAAAAAACCGGCAACAGGGTCAGACCAAGACCCGTATTATGCGCCGCCGCTGCAATCCGGTCAGACATTTCGCTCAACCGATCATAGGCAACACCCCGTTGGGCATGGTGGAAATAGTGAAATTCCGCCACCGAGCCAAACCCCGCTTCGGCCATTTCCATAAAAGCCAGAGCCGCAATCGCTTCCATCTGGTCCGGCGTCAACTGATCGAGAAATTGATACATCAATTTCCGCCAGGTCCAGAAACTGTCCTTCGGATCCGGCCCCTTGGCCTCGGTCAGCCCGGACATGGCCCGCTGAAAGGCATGGCTATGCAGATTAACCGGCGCTGGCAGCACCAGATCCGCATGATGATCCCCATCCCCCATCGCCCCGGCTTGTGGAGAAATACGCTCGATTTTCCCCGCCTTGGTGAGAAAAATATCGACATTTTTTGCCCAACCATTGGTCAAAAGCGCCGATTTTGCTCGGATTTTCATCATGAATTTTCCCCTTGGGAGATGGAAGCAAAATTGCGGTTGACATTATTATGTTGCTACATATTAAATATTAATAGGCACAAAATGACAAGGGGCCCATCGATGCCAAAAAGCACTTTTACCAATCTCACAATCGCCACCATGAGCGATCCATCCGGCTATGGATTGATCGACAATGGCGCGATTGTCATCGATGGGTCCTCGATTCTCTGGGTCGGGTCCGCCGATGCCCTGCCCGCTGACTATGCCGGACTGGAAAGCACGGATTTCGGCGGACGGCTGGTGACGCCAGGCCTGATCGATTGCCACACCCATCTGGTCTATGGCGGCAGCCGCGCCCGCGAATTTGAAATGCGCCTGAATGGTGCAACCTATGAAGAAGTGGCCCGCGCAGGTGGCGGCATCGTCTCGACCGTCAGCGCCACCCGTGACGCCTGCGAGGCCACCCTGCTGGCCGACGCCCTCAACCGTGTTGATCAATTGATTACCCAAGGCGTCACCACCATAGAAATCAAATCCGGCTATGGCCTTGATCTTGAAACCGAGCGCAAGATGCTGCGTGTCGCCCAATCGCTGGAGACCATGCGCCCGATCCGAGTCAGCACCACCTTCCTTGGTGCCCATGCAACCCCCAAAAGCATGGATCCTGACACCTATCTGGATGAGGTCTGCATTCCGGCCCTTGAGGCCTGCCACGCTGAGGGGCTGATCGATGCAGTGGATGGCTTTTGTGAAGGCATTGCCTTTTCCCCCGCCCAGATCGAGCGGGTCTTTGAGCGCGCCAAAGCCCTCGGCCTGCCGGTCAAGCTCCACGCCGAGCAACTGAGCAACATTGGCGGCACACAGCTCGCAGCCCGCTACAAAGCCCTGTCCGTCGACCATGTGGAATATGCCAACCCAGAGGACGCCAAGGCATTGGCCAAGTCCGGCACGGTCGCGGTGTTGCTGCCCGGTGCCTTCTATACCTTGCGCGAAACCCAGGCCCCGCCGGTCGATGCCTTTCGCACCGAAGGCGTGCCGATGGCCGTTGCCACCGACTGGAATCCGGGGTCTTCGCCACTGGGTTCCCTCCTCTTGGCAATGAATATGGCTTGCACCCTTTTCCGCCTCACCCCGGCAGAGAGCCTTGCAGGCACCACCAAACAGGCAGCCCGCGCCTTGGGCCATACGGACAGCGGCGTGATCGCACCGGGCATGCGGGCTGATCTTGCCATCTGGGACGTCACCGATCCGGCGGAATTGTCCTACCGCATTGGCTCCAATCCGCTGCACAAACGTATTTTCGGAGGGCTCTCATGAGCATTACCCTGACACCCGGCAGCACCGATCTGGCGGCACTCGAAGCCATTTGGCGCGGGGCAACCTGTCGGCTGCATGAAAATGCCAGACAAGATGTCGATGCCGCAGCCGCCATCATCCGTGAAGCCGCCCAAGGGCCGGTCCCGATCTATGGGGTCAATACCGGTTTTGGCAAACTGGCCTCGATCCGCATTGCCCCCAAGGACACCGAAACCCTCCAGCGCAATCTGATCCTCAGCCACTGCTGCGGTGTTGGTGAAGCCTTGGATGTTGCCTCAACCCGCCTGATGATGGCCTTAAAACTCCTCTCTCTGGGCCGCGGCGCATCCGGTGTTCGCTGGGACATCTGCGCCCTCATCGAGGCGATGCTGGAGAGAGGCATCACTCCGGTCATTCCTGTGCAAGGCTCTGTCGGGGCGTCGGGCGATCTTGCCCCTCTGGCCCATTTTGCCGCCACTCTCATTGGCGAAAGCGAAGTCGTCTATCAGGACAAACGCATGCCATCCACCGACGCTTTGGCCCAATGCGGTTTGACCCCTGTCGTGCTGGGACCAAAGGAAGGTCTGGCGCTGATCAACGGCACCCAATTCTCCACCGCCTTGTCCCTGACAGGCCTGTTCAAGGCCTTTGCCATGCTGCGCAATTCAGTGCTGAGCAGCGCGCTGTCGACGGATGCCATCATGGGGTCCACCCAACCCTTGCAGCCCGCCATCCACACCTTGCGTGGCCAGCCCGGTCAGATCGATGTGGCCCGCGAAATGCGTGCCTTGCTCGATGGCAGTGAAATCCGCGAAAGCCACCGCGAAGGCGATACGCGCGTGCAAGATCCCTATTGCATCCGCTGCCAGCCACAAGTCGCCGGCGCAGCCTTTGATCTGCTGCGCTTTGCCGGACGGACTCTGGAAATCGAAGCCAATGCGGTCACCGACAACCCGCTGGTCACCGAAGATGGCATTCTGTCGGGCGGCAATTTCCACGCCGAACCGGTTGCCTTTGCCGCCGACCAGATCGCGCTGGCCCTCTCGGAAATCGGGGCCATTGCCCAGCGGCGCGTCGCCCTGATGGTTGATCCAACTCTCAGCTTCGATCTACCGCCCTTCCTGACGCCCAAGCCGGGGCTCAATTCCGGCTTCATGATCGCCGAAGTCACCACCGCCGCCCTGATGAGCGAGAATAAGCATCTGGCAAATCCCTGCTCGACGGACAGCACCCCCACCTCGGCCAATCAGGAAGACCATGTCAGCATGGCCGCCCATGGGGCCCGCCGCCTTGACAGAATGGCCGCCAATCTCTCTGTCATCCTCGGTGTTGAAACCCTTTGCGCTGCCCAAGGCGTGGAGGCCCGCGCGCCGCTTAAAACCGCCCCGCGCCTGCAACAGGCGATTGATGCCCTGCGCCAACATGTGCCGACCCTTGATGACGACCGCTATCTGGCCCCCGACATCGAGAAAGCCGCACGCCTCATAGCGGATGAAACTTTGGTCAAGACCGTCAATCTGGAAATCCAGCCATGAGCCACCTCGCCATCAAACAGGGATCGTCACCGCTTGTTCTGGGCTTCCCGCATACGGGCACCGAAGTGCCAGCGGACATTGCCAAAGACCTCAATGAAACCGGCCAAACCCTCAGCGACACCGACTGGCATATTCATACGCTCTATGATGATCTTGCGGCCGATATTACGTCTGTACGCACCAAGATCCACCGCTATGTGATCGACGTCAATCGCGACCCGAGCGGCGTCAGCCTCTATCCCGGTCAGAATACCACCACCCTTGTGCCAACCACCGACTTTGATGGCACCGGGATCTGGAAAAGTGAACCGACGCCTCAAGAGATCGAAGCCCGGCGCCTTGCCTATCACGCCCCCTATCATGCGGCAATGCAGGCCGAGCTTTACCGGGTAAAGGCAATCCACGGCTTTGCCATTCTGTATGATTGTCACTCGATCCGCTCGGACATCCCGTTCCTGTTTGAAGGCACCCTGCCCGATTTCAACATCGGCACCAATCTCGGTGCGACCTGCGCGCCGGGTATCGAGCAAGCGGTGGTCGACATCTGCGGCAAAGCCGAAGGTTATTCCAGCATTCTTAATGGCCGCTTCAAGGGCGGTTGGACCACCCGCCATTATGGTCAGCCACAGGACGGCATCCATGCCATCCAGATGGAACTGGCCCAATCCACTTATCTCGCAAACGAAGCCGCACCATGGACCTATGATCCTGCCAAGGCCGAATGCCTGCGCGACCATCTGCGCACGATCGTGAGCATGCTTATCGAATGGAGGCCCTAATGACCGACCCGCGCCAAACAAATGACCCGCGTAAGAATTCCCGTGATGTCTTCCCGCCAACCGGCACCGAAATCACCGCCAAAAGCTGGCTGACCGAAGCGCCGATGCGCATGCTGATGAACAATCTGCATCCCGACGTGGCCGAAAATCCGCATGAGCTGGTCGTCTATGGCGGCATCGGTCGCGCGGCCCGCACATGGCAGGATTTCGACCGCATCGTTGCAACCCTCAAGGATCTGGAAGAAGACGAAACCCTGTTGGTCCAGTCCGGCAAACCCGTCGCCGTGATCCGCACCCACAAGGATGCCCCGCGCGTGCTCATCGCCAATTCCAATCTGGTGCCCAACTGGGCCAACTGGGACCATTTCAACGAGCTCGATAAAAAGGGCTTGATGATGTATGGCCAGATGACCGCCGGGTCCTGGATCTATATCGGCACCCAAGGCATCGTGCAGGGCACCTATGAAACTTTTGCCGAAGCCGGTCGCCAGCATTATGACGGCGACCTCAAAGGCAAATGGATCCTCACCGGTGGCCTTGGCGGCATGGGTGGCGCGCAGCCGCTCGCAGCCGTCTTTGCCGGGGCCTGCTGTCTGGCAGTTGAATGCAATCCCGACAGTCTCGATTTCCGCCTGCGAACCAAATATCTCGACGAGAAAACCGACAGCCTTGATGAAGCCCTGGACATGATCGAGCGCTGGACCAAGGCTGGCGTCGCCAAATCCGTCGGTCTGCTCGGCAATGCTGCCGACATCTTCCCCGAAATTCATCGCCGTGGCATCCGCCCTGACATCGTCACCGACCAGACCTCGGCCCATGACCCGGTCAATGGCTATCTGCCACAGGGCTGGACTGTTGCTGAATGGAAGGAAAAGGCCCAGTCTGCGCCCAAGGAAGTGGAGAAAGCCGCCCGCGCCTCGATGAAGGTCCATGTTGAAGCCATGGTCGCCTTCCACAAGGATGGTGTCCCCACCGTCGATTATGGCAACAATATCCGCCAGATGGCGTTGGAAGAAGGCTTGGAGGATGCCTTCGCCTTCCCCGGCTTTGTGCCAGCCTATATCCGCCCGCTCTTCTGCAAGGGCATCGGACCGTTCCGTTGGTGCGCACTTTCCGGCGACCCGGAAGACATCCGCAAGACCGATCAGGCAATGAAAGAGCTGTTCCCGGACAACACACATCTGCACAATTGGCTTGATATGGCCAGCGAGCGCATCGCCTTTCAGGGCCTTCCTGCCCGCATTTGCTGGATTGGTCTGGGGGATCGCCACCGCGCGGGCCTCAAATTCAACGAAATGGTTGCCTCGGGAGAGTTGAAAGCCCCGATTGTCATTGGCCGCGATCACCTCGACAGCGGTTCGGTCGCCAGCCCCAACCGCGAGACCGAATCCATGCGTGATGGCTCGGACGCTGTGTCCGACTGGCCGTTGCTCAATGCACTGGTCAATACCGCAAGCGGCGCCACATGGGTCAGCCTCCATCATGGCGGCGGCGTCGGCATGGGCTTCTCCCAGCATGCGGGCGTGGTGATAGTCGCCGACGGCACGAAGGACGCCGCCAAACGGCTCGAAAGGGTGCTGTGGAATGACCCTGCCAGCGGCGTCTGGCGCCACGCGGATGCAGGCTATGACATTGCGCTGGATTGTGCCCGCGAGCATGGCCTTAAACTGCCGGGCATTCTGGGCACCTGACCAACAAACAAAGCAATTCAAAAGACATAACAAGAATAAGGGCAAAGAAACGCCCACCATCCAATCCACCTTCCCAGAGGAGACATCAAATGGAAAGAAGAACATTCTTGAAAGCCGGCGCTGCCGGTCTCGCAGCCGGAGCCCTCGCCACACCTGCCATCGCCCAGGGCAAGATGCAGTGGAAAATGGTCACCGCATGGCCAAAGAACTTGCCTGGCCCCGGCGTTGCCGCCCAAATGCTGGCTAATCGCATCACCGCCCTGTCCGGTGGTCGCATCGAGGTCAAACTCTTTGCCGCAGGCGAACTCGTCCCCGGTCGCGGCGTCTTTGATGCCGTCAGCGAAGGCACCGCCGAGCTTTATCATGCGGTTCCTGCCTATTGGGGCTCCAAATCCAAAGGCATTCTGTTGTTTGGCTCCCAACCCTTTGGCCTGCGTGCCGACGAACAGTTCGGTTGGCTCTATCATGGCGGCGGTCAGGCGCTCTATGACGAGATGTATGGCCGCTTCAAGATCAAGCCTTTCCTGTGTGGCAACTCCGGCCCGCAATGGGGTGGCTGGTTCCGCAACGAGATCAATTCCCCAGACGATCTCAAAGGCCTTAAATTCCGCACCACCGGTCTCGCTTCCGAGATGGCCTCCAAGCTCGGCATGGCCGCTGAAGCCATGTCCGGCCCGGCCATGTTCCAGGCCCTGCAGACAGGGGCACTTGATGCCGGTGAATTCATCGGCCCATGGACCGACAGCGCCCTTGGCTTCTACCAGGTGGCCAAAAACTATTATTGGCCCGGCGTTGGCGAACCATCCTCGGCTGAAGAATGCGGCGTCAATGCCGACGTCTATGCAGGCCTGCCGGACGATCTCAAGCAGGCCGTCAGCCTTGCTTGCGAGAGCCTCTATAATCCGGTCTGGACCGAATATACGACCAAACATGCAGTGGCTCTGAAAAACATGGTCGAGAAGGAAGGCGTTCAGGTGAAGATGTTCCCTGATAGCGTCATCAAGGCCATGGGCAAGGCAGCGGGTGAAGTGATCGACGAACTGCGTCAGGATGACGACGAGCTGGTCAAGCGCATCACCGAAAGCTTCGTCGCATACCGCGACAGCGTTGGTGGCTATATGACCTATGCCGACAATGGCCAGATGAACGCCCGTGCGTCCATCATGGGCTATTGATCGCTCTCAGATCCACGCATTTACACCATCAATAATATGCCTATCTTTGGTCCGGCGCGCACCCTTGCGCCGGACTGAAGGAAAGGAACAGCATGGATAAGGTCATATCCGGCCTTGAAGCCGTCAATCGCGCCGTCATGGCCTTTGTGCGCTGGCTGGCCGTCCTGATTGTGGCGGTTCAGTTCATTATCGTTCTGGGACGTTATGTCTTTGGCGTCAATTCCATCGCGGCGCAGGAAAGCGTGCTCTACATGCATGCCACCCTCTTCATGCTGGCGGGGGGCTATACCCTGCTGATTGATGGTCATGTGCGGGTCGATGTCTTTTATGCCAAATTCTCTCCCCGCCTGCGTGCCGCGATCAACATTGCAGGCCATCTGTTTTTGCTGCTCCCCTCAATGCTGGCACTGCTCTATTGGTCATGGCCTTCGGTTGCCAATTCCTGGGCCATTCTTGAAGGCCCGATCGCGGTCGGTGGCATCAAGGCGGTATTCCTGATGAAATCCCTCATCCCGGCCTTCTGCTGCCTCATCATGTTGCAGTCTCTGGCCTGCCTCCTCCGCCATATCAGAGATTTGACCAACGGGAGCATTGAGAATGGTTGAATATCTTGATCTCCTGATGTTTGCCACGCTGGTCGTGGCCATTCTGTCCGGCTTCCCGGTGGCCTTTGCCATTGCAGGCACCGCCGTCATCTTTGCCTATCTGGGCTGGTCCGTTGGCGCGATGGATATCAAGCTGCTTGGTGCGCTTGGCCAGCGAGCCTTTGGCTTGCTTTCCAATCAGGTGCTGATCGCTATTCCCGTCTTCATCCTGATGGGGGCAATCCTGGAGAAAAGCCGCGTCGCTGAACGGCTGCTTGAAACCATGGGCAGCCTGTTTGGCTCCATGCGTGGGGGTCTTGGCATTTCGGTTGTGCTGGTTGGCGCTTTGCTTGCCGCCTCCACCGGCATTGTCGGGGCCACCGTGGTGGCAATGGGCATGATCGCCCTGCCAACCATGCTGCGCACCGGCTACAACAAGCCACTCGCCGCAGGCATCGTCTGTACCTCCGGCACTCTGGGCCAGATCATTCCGCCCTCCACCCTGCTGATCATTCTCTCCGACGTCATGTCAAACGCCTATCAGCAGGCCCAATATGAGCAGGGCAAATTCACCGTCGAAGCCCTGTCGGTCGGTCAATATTTCGCCGCCGCCCTCATTCCGGGTCTGTTGCTGGTGCTGCTTTATCTGATCTATATCGTCATTCGCGCCAATCTGCGCCCCGATGACATGCCCCCTGTCGCCACCGATGGCGTGCGGCCGGGCTGGAACACGGTGTTCGAAGCGATTATTCCGCCAATTCTGCTGATCTTTGCTGTGCTCGGTGCCATTCTGGGCGGCGTGGCCACTCCGACCGAGGCCGCCTCCGTCGGGGCGGTTGGTGCCCTGTTGATGGCAGGACAGCGCTATGGCATCTCCCGCAAACTGGTCATTCTGGGGGCTGCAGCTTTCCTTTTGGCAGGCATTCTCTCCGGTTTTCATCCGGTGCGTCTGCAAAGAGACAATCTCGACATCACCGACATCACACTCGGTGCGACCAATATCATCCTGTTGGTCATCGGCATCATCGCAGCAGGCATCTGCCTGCGCCGCGCCATGCGCTCTGGCATGATGCGTGAAGCGGCCACCTCGACCACCACCATGACGGCCATGATCTTTGCCACGATTCTGGCCGCCAGCTTCTTCTCGCTGGTCTTTATCGGCCTTGGCGGCGAAGAGCGTGTGGCCGAGATCCTCAACCAGATGCCCGGAGGTCCGACCGGTGCCCTCTTCTTCACCATGCTGCTGCTATTCGTGCTCGGCTTCTTCCTTGATTTTGTCGAGATCGCCGTGATCGTCCTGCCATTAGTCACCCCCCAGTTGATCCTGATGGGCCATGACCCGGTCTGGCTGGGCATTCTGATCGCCATCAACCTGCAAACCAGCTTCCTGACGCCTCCCTTTGGCTTCTCGCTATTTTATCTGCGGGGCGTGGCGCCTGATGATGTGCGCACCATCGATATCTATCGTGGTGTCATGCCCTTCATCGGCTTGCAGGTCGTCGGAATCCTGTTGATCTGGTCAATGCCATGGATTGCCACAACGCTGCCAGCCCTCATTTTCTGACAACTTTGTACCAACTCAATTATACGGCGAAGCGAGGGCTCCGCTGATTTCCTCAGCGATCAGGTTCCGCATCCAGGCATGGGCCTCATCCTTGTGATGGATCGCATGCCAGCACAATTGATAACAATTGTTATGGGTGGGCATGGGCAAGGGGCGGTAGGTCACGGCATAGCGTTGCTGTGCCTTGATCGCCACATGTTCGGAGACGATCAGCAGAAAATCACCGCCAGCGACAATTTCAAAGGATGCAGAGAAAAACGGCACTTCAAGCGCCACACGCCGGCTTAGTTTTTGGGCTTCCAGAAGTCCGTCAAAGAAGCGGTCTTTGTCGCCACCACTATTGATCAACACAAAGGGATAGTCGAGCAAGCCATCAAGTGTGAGACTGTCGACCGCCGCCAGAGGATGATTATCCGCCATCACACACACGGACCGATCCCCCCCCAATGGCACCGAATGCACATTTTCAGATAGCGTCGGGTTGGACAGACAGACAAAATCCAGATGGAGCTTGCCAAGCTGCCCCATCCATTCCGGCTTCATCAACTCATAGGCAACATCAACAAGCGGCGCTTCATAGGTCAGCCTTTTTGCGATGGCAGGAAAGATGAACTGCGCCACATAGTCGGTGCTGGCAAACCGGAATTGACGCCGACAGTCATGGGGACGGAATTCGCTCGTCTCGGTCAGGGAATCGATGTCGGACAAAATCCGTTGCAGCTTTGGCAACAGCATTTCCGCCTTGACGCTCAGCCAATAGACATTGCCTTCACGGATCAACAGCGGATCATTGAAATAGCTGCGCAACTGGCTCAACTGCTTGCTGATCGCCGATTGCGTCAAAAACAGCTTGTCTGCCGCACGCGACAGATTGCGCTCTTCGAGCATGATCCGCAGGGTCAGCAATTGATTGAGATTGAGGCGTTCCATAGGACTATTCAGACTATAAGGACAGAACCGCTAATCTCGCGAGGAATAGAACAATCATTCCCCCGCATCAATGGCCTAAAAGACGAGGCCACGGCCACAAAATACGAACCATGAAACGCAAAAAGGGCCCGTCCATCCGGACGAGCCCCTTTTTGAAAAATCATCCATCATGCAGCCATTTCTGGCAGGGGACCAACATCATAGGCCAGTTCGTCAACATAGAAGTAGACAGCGGCCATAAACGGACTAGCAAGGACAAGACTCAAGATAAGAAACATGGGGTAACTCCTAGAAATGGGTATGTCGTCTACCCCTCCCTCGGATGCGACATGACACTGAGTTACCACAGCTTCCCATGCGGAAAGAAGTGAATTGAATTCCCAAATGATATGACGGGAATTCATAGGCTCATTCCTTTCGCTAGGCGAATATTACGCGACGTAAACTGACGATCGCATTTTCAGCCCAGAACCACCCCAAAACAAAGAAACCCCGCTGCAGCAGCACAGCGAGGCTTCGCTTTATCCAAAGAGTCTCAAGGAAGATGTCCACATGGGACGTGAGAGAACCACAGAGTAAAAGAGACTTACGGCACGACCTGATAGCCAGCGGCAGCCATCACCCGCAGCAATTCCTTGTGACCCTTGACCGCCATGTCATAAGGAGGATTTGCCTTGGGATCCTGTTCGGCTTCAACCACAAACCATCCCTGATATTGCTTCTCGGCCAGCAGCTTGGTCAGCGCTTCGAAATCCAGTGAGCCATCGCCCGGCACCGTAAAGGCCCCTTTGACCACCGCGTCAAGGAAGCTCTCCTTGCTGCGATCAAGCCCATTGATCACATCCATCCGCACATCCTTGGTATGCACATGAGTGATGCGAGCATGGTGATTTTCCACCACCCGGAAAATGTCACCGCCAGCAAAGGCCATATGTCCGGCATCGAACAGCAATGGCACAGAGCTGTGCTTCATGAACAGATCCAGCTCCGGCTCGGTTTCCACCGCAGCGGCCATATGATGGTGATAGGAAATCGGCATGCCCTGCTTTTCGCACCAATCGGCAAAGTCGGATAGTTTGCGGCCATAGGTTTCCATTTCCGCTTCGCTCAATTTGGGCTTCTGTGTGAGGGGGGTGTCCTTGAGCCCCTGCACCGAGCGCGCGGTTTCGCCATAAACGATGCATGGGGCATTGGCGGCTTTGAAGAAGGCCATCTGCTCGGCAATGCGATCCTTTTCAACCTCGATGTCACCATCCAGCAGCAGACCCGAGAACCAGCCGCCACAGACCGAAATGCCGAAGCGATCAAGGATCGGCCCCAGCTCTTCCATATTCATCGGGAACCGACGACCGGTTTCCATACCTGTGAAGCCAGCGTCCGAGGCCTGACGCAAGCATTCCTCAAGGCTTACGTCATCGGACAATTCTTCCAGATCATCATTCCACCATGCAATCGGGGCAATCCCCAGTTTGGCTTCCAACATCGTCTCTACTCCCTGACGTGTTTCAAAATGACAAGCAATTGGCTTGATTTATCTTATACGCGCGCGGGCACGGTCCCAGATGGAACAAAGGCGCTCATAGCGCGCTGCCATCTGCAAGACGGCCTCCTCATCACTCATTTTGCCGACCATCCAGGCCCGGGCTGCGTCGCCAAAGATCGAGCGTCCCACAGCAAAGCCCCTGACCAGCGGATAGGCAACAGCCACCTCGAAGGAAGCGGCCAGTTCGGATTCTGGCGCATCTAGCCCCAGCACAACAATGCCGCGCACATTGGAGTCATTCTCCTCAATCGCGCTGACCACATTGGCCCATGCCACAGCATCAACCATCGGCTCAAGCTTCCACCAGTCGGGATAGACATCAATGTCATAGAAACGCCGGATCAGCTTGGCATTGGTATCCGCATCAACTGGCCCAACCTTGGACGGAATGACTTCGAGCAAAAATTCAAGCTTGTTGGCCCGTGCCGACAAAAACAGCTGTTTGACGGTCGCTTCCTGTCTCGCCTGCATCTCGGCATCGTCATCGGGGTGACAGAAGCACAGCACCTTGACCACATGCTCTGACGCCCATTCGGGACAATCCAGCGCCATCTGGCCCCACCTGCGGCTCCAGTTCCAATGGCCGCGAGCCCGGCCATTCGCAGGGGCGACCAATCCACAGCCCCGATCCAGTGGCCTTCTCGAGTGCATCCATGCCAATCCGTGAATCACACAGAATGCCAAAGCCATGCCCCCCATGCTGCACCTTAAGCGCTGCATCAAGGCAAAGCGCCTTGAACCGCCCGCCTTTTTCAAGACTGTAGCCTTCCATGTCTTCCAGCTGCATACGGTGATCAAAGGCGAAGGTCCGCAAATTGCTCCAATCCACCTCACGCTCGGCAGGACAGCGCAATTGCTCTGGCATTTCTGAAGTGATGCTCATGTCAGTTCCTTTGCAAATGGTCTGAGCGCTGCCTTCCGCTGACAGCCCTAACAGTTTGGTGCGCCCTTCTCCATCAGCCGCCCACCACCGGATCGCTCATTCTCCTCAAGGTGGTCATCGCCGCGGCCAAGGCGCACAAAGTCAAGGTAAGTAAATGCTTGTAGACAGGATGGGTCAAGCAGAAATGAAATATATTCACCGATCAATTTATTTTATGAAATATATATTTCATTTTTGATTTCGCTCAATTTCATTCGCCCCCCACGCGCCTATCGCTGATGCAGGTTGCGAAAGGGGGGAGCTCTTGGCGACTGGGACATGAAGGCGCGTTGCGCCCCTTTTCAGCCAGACCAGATCTGATCACCCAAACCGTATCCAAGTGCTTTTGGCAGCGTCGCTGTCTGACTGGAGGATCCTAGGATGGATGTTAAACGCTTGAAATTTTGTGTCGACAACGAATGGCGCGAATCGAAAACCGAAAAATACATGCCGGTGATGAACCCATCGACCGGTCAGTTGATCGCCCAGGCCCCCTGCTGCACGCAGGACGAAGTGGATGCGGCGGTTGATGCAGCATCGTCCGCCTATCCCGCATGGAGTGACACGCCGCTTCCGATCCGTATCCAGCTGATGTTCCGTTTCAAGCAGTTGCTTGACCAGAATCTCGATGAGTTGACCGAACTGGTCGCGACTGAGAATGGCAAATGTCTGGGCGAAGCCCGCGGCGATGTGCTCAAAGCCATTGAAGTGGTCGAATGTGCCTGCTCCAGCCATTATCTGATGCAGGGCGACACTTGCATGAATGTCGCCAACGGCTATGACACCGTCTCCTACCGCGAGTCGCTGGGCGTTTTTGCAGCTATCGCCCCTTACAACTTCCCGGCCATGATCCCGATGGGCTGGATGATTCCATTCTGCATCACCACCGGCAACACGGTCGTGTTGAAAGCCGCCTCGATGGTGCCGCAAACCGCCTCACGCATGCTCGAACTGCTGATTGAAGCAGGCTTGCCAAAAGGCGTGGTCAACATTGTCACCTGCTCACGTGTAGAAGCTGACACCCTGCTCAAGCATCCGGTTATCAAGGGTGTAACCTTTGTTGGCTCCACCTCGGTGGGCATGCATATCTACCAGACCGCAGCCGCCCACGGCAAACGAGTACAGGCCCTGACCGAAGCCAAAAATCATGCGCTCGTCATGGAAGATTGCGTGCTGGAACGGTCTGTTGCCGGCATCATCAATTCCACCTATGGCTGCGCAGGTCAGCGCTGCATGGCCCTGCCTGTTGTCTGCGTACAAGAGTCCATCGCTGATGAATTCGTCGCCCTGCTGGTGGAAAAAGCCAGGCAGCTGAAAGTCGGTCCGGCCTATCTGCCAGACTCCCAGCTTGGCCCCCTCGTCTCCGCCAGCCAGAAGGAATTTGTCGAAAATTCCATCCAGCGCGGTGTCGACGAAGGTGCCGATCTGGTGCTCGACGGGCGCGGCATCAAAATTGAAGGCGCAGAAGGTGGCTTCTATGTTGGCCCGACCATTTTTGACAATGTCAAACCGGGCATGTGGATCGGCGACGAAGAAATCTTCGGCCCTGTTACCTGCATCAAGCGGGTGAAAGACTTCGAAGAAGGTCTGGCCATCATGAATGCCAACCGCTTCGCCAACGGCTCTTGCATCTACACCACCTCAGGCCACCTGTCGCGCGAATTTGCCCGCCGCACCGATGGCGGTATGGTCGGCATCAATGTTGGCATTCCGGTGCCTTACTCGATCTTCCCCTTCTCCGGTCACAAGCAGTCTTTCTTTGGCGATCTGCATGCGCTGGGCAAGGACGGGGTCGCCTTCTTCACCGAAACCAAGTCCGTCACCTCGGTCTGGTTCTCCGAAGAAGATGCCAAGAAGTCCGTCTCCACCTGGGACGGCACCCTGACGAGAAACTGATCAATCCCTCTGAGGGGAGCAACGCTCCCCTCTTTTTCTTTCCTGATGAGACCCCAGTCTGTGCTGATAAAGATCGTTGCGTGAAACTTCTTCTGGCAATCGCCTCGGTGGTTCAATATCTTCGGGTAATCCCCTAGCCCACAGACCATCAGGACCGCTCTGGATGAATGCCGATATGCCCGCTGCCAAGAATGTCGCAGAATTGCTTGACCAGATCCGTATCGACTATGACAATCTGAGCAAGCGCCTACAGCAGGTCGCCCAATATGTGACCCACAATCAAAACAGTGTTGCTTTTGACACCATCGCGATCATTGCCGAGAAGGCCGACGTCCCGCCCTCAACCATGATCCGGTTTGCCTCAAGCTTCGGCTTTGCCGGCTTCAACGAGATGAAACAGCTATTCCGCGACAAGCTGTTAGAGGAGACGCCCAGCTATACCGAGCGGGCCAAGATGACCAAGGCCTTCGTGGCCGAAGCGACTCCGGCGGACCGCTCCCGCAAGATCCTGACCGACTTTGCCGATGCCACCATTTTGTCGCTGAAAAATCTCAACGAAACGATTCTGCCGGACAATCTGCAGCGGGCCATTGATCTCTTGTCCGATGCCCGCACCATCTATATTGCCGGAATGGGCCGCTCCTTCAGCCTCGCAGTCTCTCTGCGCTATGCCCTTTATCATCTTGAACGCAACGTGGTGATGATCGACGGTCTGGGCGGCATGCATCGCGAACAGATGAACAAGGTCACCAGCGATGATGTGCTCGTTGCCATCAGCTATGCCCCCTATTCAGACCAAACCCGCGCTGCCGCGGAAGCCGCCAAGAAAGCGGGTGCAGGCCTGATCGTCATGACCGACAGCCAGATCAGCCCCATCGCCACTTTGGGCGATGTCTGCTTTGCCATCGACGAGCCCCATATCGACGCTTTCCGCTCAACCTCTGCCACCCAATGCCTGATCCAGTCCATCGTCGTGGCTCTGGCCTACCAGATCAGCAACAAAGCACCCGAAGCCGAGCAGTGAGTGCTCGAAAACCTAGATGCTGTCAAGCTCCACCCGCCGCCGCTCATCCTCTGCTGTACCGGTATTGACGGTCGTTGCCGGTTCGAGCAAAACCACCTCGCAAATATCGGTCAGCGCCACGGGGCAATGTTCAACCCCGTGTGGTACGACGATGAATTCCCCTTCCTCGACAATCTCCTCGCGGTCCCTGAAGCGCATCAGCAAGCGACCACGATGAACGAGAAACAGCTCATCTTCCTTTTCATGAAAATGCCAGGTAAAGGCCCCTTGAAATTTTGCCAGCTTGATCTGCATATTGTTGACCTGCCCGGCGATCCGTGGCGCCCAACAATCAGAAAAGCCACCAAAGGCCAGATCGAGACTTTTCTTGCCAAAGGGCGACAGATGGCCATTAAGCGCCGCAACATCCCGCACAATCGCTGACAGCTGCGCTTCCACCGGTTCTGATGGTCCAAGATATTCCCCATCAAGCGCCGCCGTGCCGATGGTGAAGCCAGCCGCCCCGGTCTTGTGAACCGCAGCAATGCGATCCTTGTCAGCGATCGATCCTGCCACGATCACCGGCTTGCCTGCAGCTTTGCAAACCGCAGAGATCAGCGCCGGGATATCCGGCAATTGGGCGCGATAGGCCAACAGGTCGAGACCATGCACCCCGTCATGAGCCGCCATGATGCGCGCCGCTCTCGACAATCTCCTCAACCGAGCCCTCAAGTACACTTGGATGGCCCCGTAATGCGACCGGGAAACGGAAAATAGGCAATCTCGCTGCCCGCAATCACTGGCAGCACATCCTCAACCCGCGTGCCACCAAGCAGCACATCAACACCAATATCAAAAGCAGCCTTGGCTGACTGGATCTCGCTGTCCCGATCAAGCGAGACCACCTCCAGATAAGACGTCGCCCCCTTGGCCTTGATCATCGCATTGAGATCTTTCAAGGCCGCAATCGGCAGCCCCCACATCCTTAAAGCCAATATGGCGCACCCCAAGTGACAGCGCCGTGGCCAAATGATCAACCGCATCTTCAACCGTGCGGTCGTCGCGGGTCAGCATGAATATAAAACGAAGGCCCATCAGACAGTCTCCTCGGCTTTGATCCGTGTGGCAATCAGGGTGCGGGCATAATCAATCGCCAGAGACAGGCTGCTTTCATCGGCAATCCCCTGCCCGGCAATGTCAAACGCCGTGCCATGGTCTGGCGAGGTGCGGACAAAGGGCAGACCGAGGGTGATATTAACCCCCTTCTCAACGCCCAGATATTTCACCGGGATCAACCCCTGATCATGATATTGCGCCACGACCACATCGAACTTGCCGCGTCGCGCGGCCATATAAACCGTATCCCCCGGCCATGGGCCAGAGACATCCATGCCCTTCGCACACATGGCTTCAATCGCCGGGGCAATGATGTCGATTTCCTCGCGGCCGAACAAACCGCCCTCCCCCGCATGGGGGTTGAGGCCTGCCACGGCAATGCGCGGCTTCTCAATACCCAGCGCCCGGCATCCCTCATGGGCCAGTTGGATTGCATTGATCTGGGCGTCATAATCCCCGCGCCGAATGGCATCGGCCATCGAGCAATGGATCGTGACCAGAACCGTGCGGATCTCGTCATTGGCCAACATCATCGCCACCCGATCCGAGCCACCAAAGGCGGCCAGCATTTCCGTATGGCCGGGGAAATTCACCCCCGCGGCCGACAAAGCTTCCTTATGGATTGGCGCGGTGACAATGCCTGACACGGCCCCCGCCTTGGCAAGCTCGATCGCTTTGACAATTGCATCGAAGGCCGCCTTGCCACTGGTAGCCACAATCTGTCCAACAGGGAAGTCAGAGCTCGGATCCCCGGTCTCCAACACATCAATCATCCCGTCTTGCAACTGGGCATCCCCGATTCGATCAATCGGGTGGACACCGAGCGGCAGACCAAGGGCTTTGACAACGCTCTGAAATCACAAAAGGCACTGCCAGCAATAACGCAATCTTCATTCTTGCCCAGAAGGGATTTGACCGAGATTTCCGGGCCGATCCCGGACGGATCCCCCATTGTAATGATCAAGGGCGCTTGGGTCATGGATGCGGTTCCTCATTGGGCTTTCGCTGGCCAGACATTTGCCAGCACAATCAGTCGACTGCAATCTAAACCGGGAAGCATCCCCCTTCAAGCAATGGCTCCATCTCACACAGGAGGAAATGCCCTTTGGCTCCTCTCACGACATCCGTTGGAGCAGGATCTCCGCCGTCACCAAAACCGGATTGACCCCACGCGTCACCCGTCCGCGCAGTCCCGCACCGCCCGCTTCGCCCACAATCCTCAATCTCGGGTCCGGGATGTAGCCCATCCTTGCCATGGGCTTCTCCATACGCAATGGCATCAAGCAAAACAAATTCCGTGGCAAAACTGTCAAGCAGCCGACCATCGTCAAATTCCGCCCCGACCAGACTACCAAGTCCAAAGACATGTGCCTGCCGCCAGCCAAGCCGGGCGCAGACCGCATCAAGCCCCAAGGCCAGATCCTCATTTGGCAGCATCCGCAACAACGCAAAATCAGCGTCATCCGGCGCTGGTTGCGGACAGGCTTTTGGGTTGAAACAGGGAAAAATTACTCTCCGCATCGGGCAATCGTTCAAAACAGGCATCATCCAGCAAAAAGCCGCAGCGCAATCACATCTTGCGCCAGTATGGTTTCGCCAACACAACAAATGGGCCAAACCGAACCGCACCATCAGTCTCAGACCATGAGCCATGCCCATGCAGGAACAAAGCCCCATCCGCCTGTCCAACCACCAGCCCTAAATGATGAATGCGCCCCTGTGCACCAAGGCGGTAGGTCTGCGAATACCATGCCACGGTCTGATCATTGGGTGCCTTGTCGGGAATGACATAAGCCAAAGCATCCACCGATGCAGCCTCCAACTCCAGCCAGCCGCTATAAAGGCCAACATCGGCCAAGGCCCCGGCGATGGCCGTCTGAAGATCCTGACCGCCTCGCAAGGCAAGCGTCACCGCCCCGTCCCCGCGACCAGGGCAAAGGGCAGACGCTCTGCGGCCTTCGGTCCCGGATGGGTCACTGAGCGCGGACCAGACCTCATGCTTCGCCCGCCTCGATCCGCCGTTCAAGTTCCGCCCGGATCAGACGCTTGGCCAGTTTTCCAACCCCGGATTTGGGGATTTCCTGCCAGAAATGGAACTGTTTCGGGATCTTGTAACTCGCCACATGGGCCCGCAGATAAGTCTCCAACTCCTCCGCGCGCAAGCTATGGCCCGGCGTCAGGGTGCAGACCGCGACCCCAATCTCACCCCATTTCGGGTCCGGCATGCCAAACACGGCGGTTTCCGTAACAGCAGGATGCTCAAGGATTTTCTCTTCAATCTCCCAGCGGATAGATATTCGATCCGCCCGAAATATACATATCCGATGCCCGCCCGGTGATATAGAGATAGCCCGCCTCATCCATATGCCCCAGATCGCCGGTGAGAAACCAGCCATCTCGGAAACTCTTCTCATTGGCCTCCGGGTTGCGCCAATATCCCGCAAAGACCGCAGGCCCAAGCACGCAGATTTCACCGGTTTCCCCCCGGCGCCATAGGCTGACCTTCAGGGCCCTGAATCTCCACCTGCATTCCGGTTCTGGCAAAGCCGCAGGTGCCAACCCGCATATCGGCCCCGACGCTATGCTCATAGGTTGGCAGTTGGGTGATGGTGCCGGTCACTTCCCCAAGGCCAAAATATTGCACAAGCACCGGCCCCAAAGCCTCCAAAGCGGTGATCTGATCGCTGCGATACATCGGGGCACCCGCATAAACGATATGGCTGAGGCAAGATGTGTCATAATCGGCGCGTTGCGGCGCCTCGACCATCATTTTCAGGATGGTCGGTACGGTGAACATGGTGCAGACCCGCCATTGTTCGATCAGCGACCAGATTTCACCTGCATCGAAATTGGCCGCAGCTGGCAGAATGGTTGCCGCCCCGCGAGCCACCATCAACATCTGGTGCACCCCTGCCCCGTGGGTCAGCGGAGCCACCACGATGGAAGCGTCCTCATGAGTGATACCGGGAACCAGATCGGCAAGATGATTATTGATCACAAAGCCTAGCTGGCCATGGGTCAGCATCGCCGCCTTCGGCTTGCCCGTGGTCCCGGAAGTGAAAAATAGCCAGCAGATATCATCGCGGGTCAACAGCCGCAAGCGGCGGGACCGCGCCGTCATAATCCGCCATCAGGCTTTCTATATCCTCGCCAAAATCAGACGGGCCAATCGACAATCGGGTTTCGATTTTGGGCGCCTTAATCGCCGCATGCTCTGGATAGGGCAGCATTGCCACAGCATCACCTTGGCCCCGGACAATTCCGCCATCCAGGTAAAGTCCCCCGGCGAGCAGCGAAAAATTGGCAGGCACCCAGATTCGCCCCCCAACCGCAGACAGGCATAAAAGGATTCAAACAACTGATTGCAATTTTGCGACTGGATCATCACCCCGGTCGCCCCTTGCGCACCCCCCGCCTTGTTCGTCAACACCCCAGCCATCCGCTTGACCCGATCATCAAAGGACCGCCAGTCCCAGATAGTCTCACCCCAGACGAAAGCCGGGCGATCCGGCAGGCGACGCGCCTGTTGTTCAACATAATGAGCCAGATTCATGGTTCTGGTGGACCATGGCATGCGTATATTGGCGCTCATGCGCGTCTCCCCCTTCAGAAGTCTTTTTCGGCAAACCAGCACCCAAAAGTCAGGACTGCCGACCCTTTGCCCAGCACACCTCCCAGCCGGACAAAGGATTGATTTTCTTTTGTAAAGCCAACCATCGCCAAAAGCTCAAAGACTGTCAAACACCTTTCGCACTTTCCGGCCATGATTGCGCATCCTGTCCAATAAGGCAGACAACACCCACCAATTCTGAGTATTTCGCATATCGGCTCTTTAAATTGTAAACTGATTAGTGTACCCATAGAGGTCGACTTACAAAAAGTAAACTCATCAGTTTACAATAAACCGGAGACCCACTGTTTGAAGCTCAAAGACCGCAAGAGACAGGATATTCTTGACGCCGCGCTGGTTGAATTCGGTGAGATCGGATTTGCCGCCGCGCGGATCAACCGCATTGCGGAACTGGCCTCGGTCTCCAAACGCACCCTTTACAACCACTTCGAAAGCAAGGAAGCTCTGTTTGATGCAATCATCGACAAGCTGATGAGCGACGCTGGTTGCTATGATTTTGGAACCCATGACCCCAGCAGCTCGGTTGAGAGCCAGCTGCGCAAGACTGCAAAGGCCTATGTGCCCTATATCGAAGACCCCAACACTCTGGCGCTGGCCAGAGTGGTCACCTCTGAATTCATTCGCAACCCGAAGATGAGCCGCCGCCTTTTTGAGCGCGACCGGGTACGCCAGGGGCCTTTTGCCCAAATCATCGCCGATGCCATGCAGGCCGGCAAACTGAAACAAGCCGAAGTTGGCTATGCAGCCACCCAATTCATGGCAACAATCAAGGCCTTCCTCTTTTGGCCGCAATTGATGGCAGGCGAGTCCCTACCCTCTGAAGAGCAAATTGACAAGATCATTGATGACGCCGTGACCATGTTCATGGCGTTATACAGACCCGAATAATAAAGCCTGAATGTCTAACAACACAGCATCCATGACCTTTCTGCCCGATGGAGCCGGGCACCGAATGCCATGGATCAACAACCATAAGACTTACTTAGATCATCGTGACACCGCCTGAAATATCAATGGTCTGTCTCCCAAACAGACAAGCAGCAGCGTCCGACCTCTATGGAACAACCCTATGCGAGACCATACAATGGCCCTTCCTTCACAGATACGCAGATTAATTTTTTCCGCCTCAGCCATTTCCATGCTGTCCCTGCCATTGCCGACATTTGCTCAAGCCCCGGGCGGACAGCGGCCACCCACACCGGTCACCATTCAGACCATCAAGCTGGAAGACATTCCGCTGACTGTCACCTTGCCGGGCCGCGTCTCCGCCTCTCGCGAAGCCGAAGTCCGCCCGCAGGTGCAAGGCATCGTCACCAAACGCCTGTTTGTCGAAGACGATCTGGTCTCCGTTGGCGACCCGCTCTATCAGATTGACCCCGCCACCTATGAGGCACAGGTCAGCCGTGCAAAAGCGCAGCTGGCACAGGCAGAAGCCCAACTGGCATTGGCAAAGGCCGAAGAATCCCGTCAGAACCAGCTGCTGGAGCGCAAGCTGGTCAGCACGCAGGCCTTTGAAACAACCGTTGCCAGCCGCAAATCTGCTGAGGCACAGGTCCAGTCCGCTCAGGCCGAGTTGAAAAGTGCCCAGATCAATCTTGATCGCACCATCATCAAGGCCCCGCTTGCTGGCGTTATCGGCTTCTCCCAGATCAACGAAGGCGCGCTGGTCTCCAGCGCTTCGGCATCTGCCATGGCCATCATCCGTACCGTTGATCCAGTGCATGTGGATGTGACCCAGTCTGCGGCCGAAATTCTGGCCTTCAGGCGCGCCAACAACAACAGTAGCGAGAAAAACCGCGAAGCAACCCTGATCCTGGCCGATAGCTCAACCTATGAATTGAAGGGGCAATTGGCCGCCGCTGACACTCAGGTTGATCAGGCGACCGGCGTTCTGACGCTGCGCATGGAATTTGCCAACCCGGACCACTTGCTCATTCCGGGCATGTATGTCCGCGTCCGCCTGCAACAAGGCCTGATCAAGCAAGGTGCAAAAGTGCCACAAAAAGCCGTCATGCGTGACCGCCGTGGCCAGCCAATCGCCTGGATCGTCAACAAGGACAATGTCGTTGAACCCCGTCCGCTGACAATCGTGCAGAATCAAGGCAATCAGTGGATCGTCTCCGAAGGCGTCGCCGATGGTGAACGACTGATGGTGGATGGCTTTGCCAAGGCTCGCCCGGGTGCCAAAGTCGCGCCACAGGAAGCAGGCGCAGCGCCCGCAGCCCCGCAAGCCGGAGCACCAAAAGGTGCGCCTGCTGCTAATGCCAAATCCAAGGCAGAATAAGGGACCCGATCATGGCACGTTTCTTCATTGACCGGCCCGTCTTTGCCTGGGTGATCTCATTCTTGATCATGGGCATCGGCGTGCTTTCCATCTTTACTCTGCCGATATCCCAATATCCGCAGATCGCCTCGCCATCCGTTCAGGTCTCGGCCAGCTATCCCGGCGCCTCTGCCGAGACGGTCGAAAGCACCGTGACCCAGATTCTGGAACAACAGATGACGGGTCTGGACGGCTTGCGCTATATTTCCTCCAGCTCGGCCGCCAATGGCCAAGCCTCCCTGACCATGACCTTTGAGACCGGAACCAATCCTGACATTGCGCAGGTTCAGGTCCAGAACAAGGTCGCTCAGGCCAACCCTCTGCTGCCTGAAATCGTAAAGCGTCAGGGTGTCAGCGTAAAGAAATCCTCCGCCGGCTTCCTGATGGTTATCGGTCTTATTTCCGAGGACGGCAATCTGGAACAGGCGGATCTGTCCGACTATCTCAATTCCAACATTGTCGATGAAATCAGCCGTCTGGAAGGTGTGGGTTCGGTGCGCGTCTTTGGTGCGCCCTATGCCATGCGTATCTGGCTCGACCCGGCAAAACTCAGAGCCTATGAACTGGCCCCGTCCGACGTTCTGACCGCGGTCTCCGCCCAGAATGCCCAGATCACTGCCGGTCAGTTTGGCTCGCGCCCTGCTCCTGCGGGTCAGCAATTGAACGCCACCATCACTGCCCAGTCTCTGCTTCAAACCCCGGAAGATTTCGAACAGATCGTTCTGAGGGCTGATGAAGATGGCGGTCTGGTGCTGCTGCGTGATGTTGCACGAGTTGAAATCGGGGCACAGAGTTACAGTGCAATCGCCCGCTATAATGCCCAGCCAGCCTCAGGCATGGCCGTGCAGTTGGCATCCGGTGCAAATGCCCTCTCCACCGCCCGTCTGGTCAAGGAACGCATTAAGGAACTGTCCCAATTCTTCCCCGACGGCGTGACCTATACCATTCCCTACGACACGACCCCCTTCGTCGAATTGTCGATTGAGGAAGTGGTCAAAACCCTGTTCGAGGCCATCGGCCTTGTCTTCCTCGTGATGCTGCTCTTCTTGCAGAATATCCGCGCCACCCTCATTCCCACCCTCGCGGTGCCCGTCGTTCTTCTCGGCACCTTCGGGGTGTTGGCGGCGGCTGGCTTCTCCATCAACGTGCTGACCATGTTGGCCATGGTGCTGGCCATTGGTCTGCTGGTGGATGATGCCATCGTCGTGGTGGAAAATGTGGAACGCATCATGGAAGAGGAAGGCCTGCCCCCACGCGAAGCGACACGCAAGTCGATGGGGCAGATTTCCGGCGCTCTGGTCGGCATCGCTATGGTGCTCTCGGCGGTGTTTGTGCCAATGGCTTTCTTCGGCGGCTCCACCGGCGTCATCTACAAGCAGTTCTCCATCACCATCGTTTCGGCGATGTTCCTCTCGGTCGTGGTCGCTCTGACCCTGACCCCGGCCCTTTGTGCCACCATCCTCAAACCCATCAAGCATGGGGCCAAGGATCGCGGCCTGGTCGGCCTGTTCAACCGTGGCTTCAACGGACTGACCAATGGCTATGCCGGTGCGGCATCGCGCGTCGCCCGTCTGCCGGTGCTGTTCGTGATCATTTATCTCGGCCTGTCCGGCAGCATGGGCTGGCTGTTTGACAAAACCCCGACCGGGTTCTTGCCGGATGAGGATCAGGGCATCATGTTCGCCCTCATTCAGGCCCCGGCTGGCTCCACCGCAGAACATACACTCGGCGTCGTCAAACAGGCCGAGAAGCACTTTCTGGCTCAGAAAAACGTCCAGTCACTCTTCTCCGTCGTTGGTTTCTCCTTTAGTGGATCCGGCCAGAATGCCGGCCTCGCCTTCGTCCGCATGAAAGACTGGTCGCAGCGTCCGGGCCCGCAAAATAGCGTGCAGGCAGAAGCTGGCAAAGCCTTCGGTGCCCTGATGCATGTTCAGGGGGCCATGGTCTTCCCGATCGTGCCGCCTGCTGTCATCGAACTGGGCAACGCCTCTGGCTTTGACTTCTATCTGCAGGCCCGCGATGGCCAAAGCCATGAAGAACTCACAGCAGCCCGAAACCAGTTGATGGGCATGGTGTCCCAAAGCCCGCTGATTGGCTCGATCCGCCCCAGTGGCCTTGAAGATGCCGCCCAATACAAGATCAACATCGACTGGCGCCGCGCCGGGGCGATGGGGGTATCCGCCGCTGACGTCTCCAACCTCCTGTCCGTTGCCTGGGCTGGCCGGTATGTCAACGACTTCCTTGATCGTGGCCGCATCAAGCGCGTCATCATTCAGGGCGAAGCCGATGCCCGCGCCACACCGGAAAGTCTGAAAGACTGGCGTGTCCGCAATGCATCTGGCGGTTTTGTGCCATTCAACAACTTCTCCGATGGGAAATGGAACTTCGGGGCGCAGGGGCTCTACCGCTATAACGGTGTGCCAGCCTTGCAATTGCAGGGCGCGCCAAAGGCCGGTGTCTCAAGCGGGGGAAGCCATGGCGGAAATTGAACGCCTCGCCGGTCAGCTTCCACCGGGCTACCGCATTGCCTGGAATGGTCTGTCACTGGAAGAACGCGAGTCAGGCGATCAGGCACCACTGCTCTATGCCCTGTCTCTGGCCGTGGTGTTCCTGTCCCTTGCTGCGCTTTATGAAAGCTGGGCCATTCCCATGGCGGTCATTCTGGCCATGCCACTGGGTGTGCTGGGTGCTCTGATCGCGGCCTATCTGGGCGGTCACGCCAATGACGTCTTCTTCCAGGTCGGCCTGTTGACCACCATTGGCCTCACCGGCAAGAACGCCATTCTGATCTGTCGAGTTTGCCCGAGACAGGCAACGTTTGGGAGACACGGCACTTGCCGCCGCTGTGGAAGCCACCAAGCAGCGCTTCCGCCCGATTGTCATGACGTCTCTGGCCTTCTCACTTGGCGTCTTGCCGCTCGTCATCTCCACCGGAGCTGGTGCGGCGGGTCGTCAGGCGATTGGCACCGGCGTGCTCGGCGGCATGATCGCGGCCACCATTCTGGTGGTCCTGTTCACGCCGCTCTTCTATGTCCTGATCCGCAAGATCGCGCCTTTCAAGGAAATCTCTGCGGATTAAGCACTGAGACGAGGCACAAACAAAAGGGGCCCTTTCCTTGATTGGAGAGGGCCTTTTTCATGTCCGAAGCAATGACGGCATAAACCGGCTTACATATGGGTAAGCAGCATATTCTGATCGAGCAGATAGCGCACAAGCAGCGGCAAACTAGCTGCCCCCAAGGCCCGAGCGGGAGCCCCCAGACTGCCCTCAAGGATCACCGGCTTCGCAATACCGCGCCAGCTTTTCAGCTCCTGCGCCAATCGCACCTTGTCGATCAGCATTTCGCGAATGCTGGGCGGCATCGTGCCATCGATGATCACCACCTCGATATCCAGAATGGCAGTGGCATTGGCAATGGCCAAGGCCAGATACCGCGCCGCCTTGTCGAGCCATTCCTCCAGCACCTCACCAAGTTCAGTCCACTCAAACGAGCTTTGCTGCAACAGGGTGGGATCCAACCCCCGCTCTTTCAGGATCGCTTCGAGATAGAACAATGAGGCATAATCAATCAATTGCGCCTCTTCTGCCCCCGGTTCGGGCAGCGGCAACGAGGCCAAGGCCCCTGCATTGCGTGTGCGGCCAGAATAGATGGAATTATTCAGCGCGATGCCGCCGCCAATGAAGGTGCCAACAAAGATATAGAGAAAGTCACTGAATTCGATGCCGCGGCCAAACGAGATCTCCGCCCCGCACGCCGCCGTGCCATCATTCTGTGTAAAGGTCGGAAAACCGGCGCGTTCTTCAAGCTGCTCGGCAAAGTCAAAATCTTTCCAGACATGCATCGTGCCTTCCGGTGCTCCAATTTTCTCTTCCCAGTCCCACAGATGAAAGGGCATGGCAACGCCAATCCCTGCAATCTTGTCGCGATCCTCTTCATCAATCGCCTGCACCAGATCCTTGATTCCCTGCACCGCAAAAGCCAGCACCATGTCCGGCATTGGGTAGCTATAGGTGATCTGGATCGAGCGCACGATTGAGCCGACAAAATCAATCAGCACCAGATCGGCACTGCGGCGCCCGACTTTCACACCGAGCGAATAGGCACCCTCAGGATTGAGCGCCATCGGCACCGATGGTTGACCAACGCGGCCGCGCACCGGCTCCCCCTTCAGCAACAGGCCATCCTTCTCCAACTCACGAATGATGACGGAGACGGCCTGCGCCGACAGACCGGAGCGTCTGGTAATTTCGGATTTTGCCAGTGCCCCGTGGCGTTTGATCAGCGACAGCACGAGCCTTTCATTATAGGCCCTGACCTTGCGCTGATTGAAGCCGCCTGCGGAGCCACGATTGCGGCCTGAACGGGATGCCAATTTGACCATTTCCTCCCGGCCTCATCCTGTGACGACATCAAACAGATGCCCAGCGGGCCGTGTCTTTTTCATTGCAACGTTTCAAATCTCTGGACGAACTGTCGATCAAACAAAGCATATGCAACACCGTCTCGACAGGCTTTTGGACATGATTCCAGCGGCTTGAACAAGTCCCCCCAAATGCCCCGTCCGTGCAGAAAGACGGCAAGCCGGGGCATGATAGATCTGCATTTTTTCCATAATCCATGAAACAGATCAAATAATTAAATTAAGAAGACTTATTGACCCGTAATATAAGGACAGATTCTCGAAACAGGTGCCGCAAAACACGCCATTTCTTGGCTGAATTCCCGTCTTTCGAAGAATATTTCCCTGTCATCTGGGCTTCTACGCACAACAATTAACACTTTTTATGGATTTAATCCTCCGAAAAAAACCTCTTTCATAGGCGTGACTTATGGAATTTTCATGACAAAACGGTCGTTTTTTTCGTTGTATCGATGAAATTTTGATCAGAATCAAATATCCATTGCCTAATAAATCATATAAGTAGATTTATTATCCCGCCAGCCTGCAGACCGGCAAAACGGGTCTTGCAAGGAAATTGGCAGCGAAGAGGAAAGCAGCCAGCAAGGCGCTCTTACGGGACACAATCGGAGGACAACATGCAGTTCAAGGAATCAGCAATCGAGATCGGCGCAAAGGCCGACAACAAGGCCGAAGCCATTGCCAAAGTCGGTGCATTGCTGGTCAAGTCTGGCAATATCGAGCCAGGCTATATCGACAGCATGATGGCCCGCGAAGAGGTCGCCAACACCTTTCTGGGCAATGGCATTGCCATTCCCCATGGCATTCCCAAAGACCGCGAATTGATCCTTGAGACCGGCGTCGCCGTGTTGCAATTGCCAGAAGGCGTCGAATGGAATGACGGCGGCATGGCCCATCTGGTGGTCGGCATCGCCGCCAAGAGCGATGAACATCTGACCGTTCTTTCCAATCTGACCGATGTGCTTGGCGACCCGGACGAAGCT
>CAXXSO010000011.1:0-6383 GCA_963676965.2 uncultured Cohaesibacter sp. | reverse complement strand
GAATCATTAATTGATTTTGCAAAAACTTATTCGAAAAAAAGTAATCAATCAATATCCAACATCTTTGAAAAATATTTAATCCGGTTAAAGACTGAAACAAAAGAAATAAAAATCTCTGAAGAGGCAAGAGAATTATATGGAATAATTAGCAAGAATGAATTACCGGATAAAAAAGAGATGAGAAAGAGATTATATGAAAAAAGTATTGATTGATTTAAATATAATAATAGATTTTCTGAATAAAAGAGATGATCATGAAGCCGCTTTAGCGGTTTATGATAAATGTGTAAAAAAAGAAGTGAAGGGATATGTCAGCTCTCATGAAATAACAACTTTGTCATATTTCCTGGAAAAAGAAAAATATGAAAGAGTAAAAAGAAATAAAATAATCTCGAATTTATTAGATAACTTAAGCGTTTTGACGGCACACGAGGAAATCTTAAGAAAATCTTTGATGTCAGAATTAGAAGATTATGAAGATGCTGTAATTGATGAATTGGCTATAAATGAAGGAATTGATTACATCGTAACAAGAAATTTAAAAGATTTTAAGAGATCAAGAAATAGAATATATACAGCAAGAGAAATATTGGATGTGGTATAATAATAAGGAGATTCCGTAAATCAAACGGTTGAAGTAATCAGTTAATATTTTGATATGATAGGTCTTTAAAAATGATTGAAAAAGAATTGAAGAATCCAGACCTTGACTCCGTCGTGCGGCCTGGATGAAGAGCGGGGGAACTTCAGCTAACAATGGTTAAGCGGTTCAGGCCATTCGGCCTTCACCCAAACTGAAGCTTACGAAGAAGTAGAGCAGGAGCAGTCGGTTTTGCGCATTCGCAAAACACTCCTTGAGTTGTGCATCAGCTTCGCTTAACCACGGACGTTATCTGAAAGTTTTGGTTTTTGGTGATTCTATATAGAATAGCCATCCATGGCTATTCTTGTAAGATTTATCTTGACTAAGGTTAGCATGTAGGCTAACATGTGAGTATGAGTCGAAAAGTGATTTTCTATACAACAGATACAGGAAAATGCCTTGTAGAAGAATTTCTCAATAATCTTGAGGTAAAAGTTGTTAAGAAGATTGTTTGGACGTTGAAAATAATTGAGGAGATGGATTTAGTTCCAAAGACATATTTCAAGAAGTTGGAATCTACTGATGGAATATGGGAGGTCAGAATTAAAGTTGGAACAAATATATACCGGATCTTTAGTTTTTGGGATAAGAATAATCTGATTGTTTTAACCCATGGGATGATTAAGAAGTCTCAGAAAACACCAAAAAACGAGATCAAAATAGCAGAAAGTTATAAGAAGGAATATTTCAGGAGGAAAGAAAATGAACCTCAATGATTATGTAGATAAAAGAATAAAGAATGAAGGAATCTCTAAAGAAGAATTTTGGGATGGCTATGAAGATTATAAGATAGGGATATTCTTAAAAGAAGCAAGAGAAAAAAGTGGGTTAACGCAGGAAGAGTTAGCAAATCGAATCAATACAACTAAAAGTGTAATCTCAAGGATGGAGAATCATTCTGAAGATATAAAATTATCAACTATTGAAAAAGTAGCCAAAGCCTTAGGAAAGAAGGTTAAAATCGCAATCGTTTGATTCTACACTAAAGCCCAAAAGACATCCTTGTCTTTTGGGGAGCAACTCACCAAAACCTTCAGATAACAGGGGCTATGTGCATCGTCGCTATACGCTCCTCGGGCTGCGCCACATACGGCTTGCGCCGTACGTCACATAACCCCGGAACGTTATATCCAATACCAAACTCAGTGGCTTGGAAGACTCGGCATCCATGCCTCGAGATGAAGAGACTATAAATGATGAATGATGTATTTCTTAATAATACATTGATAAATTCCATAAATTGTATTATATTCATAGTGGGATTTCCCACAGGAGTGTAACTGTTATGAATATTGTAAAGGAATATGAAGCCAAATTAGATAGCAAACATAGAATCACAATCAGAGGAAGTGATTTTCAATACTTTCAGGTAAAACAGTATGGTGATGGTCATTTAGAGTTATTACCAAGAGTTTTAGTAGATCCGAAGGAGATATCGGGAAATACTCTAAAAATGATGGATGAATCAATTGCTAATCTTAAAAAAGGTAAAGTTTCAGAGCCTATTAATTTAGAATCATTTAACAAAGATTAGAAAAAAATGAGTTATAAAATACGAATGGGTCTTCCAGAGATGGAAGAATATTGGAACAAATTATGTAAAAAATCACAGGATCAAGAATTAAAAGGGAATGAAAAGAAAATATTTAAGAAATTGGTTAAATCATTGAAATTTCTTCAAAATGATCCAAAATATCCTGGATTGAGAACACATGAGATAAGTCAACTTAGTAAAAGATATGGAATAAAAGTCTGGCAATCATACCTTGAGAATAACACACCATCTGCAGGAAGATTGTTTTGGGTTTATGGACCGGATAAAAATGATATTACAATAATTGGAATAGAACCGCATCCAGAAGATAAAAAAGATGGTTATGCAAAAATAAGATTATCTTCACTCTGAAAAGACATATTATGGAATATTAACTTTTCAGTACCTCCATGTACTGAAAAGCATGTAATAAAAAGAGTTTGGAACTGGATATAACAGCGGTTATTTGCATCGGCCATTCGGCCTCGGCCTGCGGCACATTTGGCTTCGCCAAACGTCATATAACCGCGGGACGTTATAGGAAATGTTTTGGCTAAGAGAAAGACGCCCGGACCTCCGGCCGACGGGCGAAAAGATTGTAAAAATAAATGTATATAAGAGGTGTAAATGAGATTATATGAATTAGAATTTTTGAATCATCAATTCTTTAAAAATCAAAAAATTGAGTTTGCATTACCTGCGCAGAATGATTCTGGTATCTATACTACTATTATAATCGGTCCGAACGGAACCGGAAAAAGTCTCCTCCTTAGAGAAATAATTCGCGTTTTTAAAGATTTACGTGGACGTAGAGGAGGTGCATATCAGAAAAGAGTTCTTGAATATAAATCAACAATAAGATTTTTCTCAGATAATATATTGAACGAGGTAGTTGAAGATAAAAATGGTAGAAATTATTTTGTTAATGGGAAAAAAGCAAATTTATTTGATTGGCATTTCCCTAGTAGAATTATCGCAATATCTTCTATGTTTAATGATAAATTCATTTTTAGCAAAGGTGATGGCTTTTATAAATATGCAGGAACACGGAGTAGCAATAATAATGCAGGTACAAAATCGATTATAAAACAAATAGTTGAGTCATTATCACTTTGTGAATATGAAAGAATAAAAACATTAAATTATGTATTATCTGAATTAAAATTCAAAGAGTTTTTTAATGTTGTCTATGAATTTAGATATTACAACAATATTACAAAATTTAAAAATATAGACGAAATGGATAATTTCTTTATAAACTGGAAAGAACGTTCAGATAGAAAAACGGTTCCATTTAGTTATTCAAATTATCAAAATTTATCTAAGGATGATAAATATAGAATATTAAAATTTTTTGATAATAAAATGACAAATTCTAAAAATATAGAATATAATATTATGGATATTGATGAGTTTAATAGTTTTGTCGACGATTATAACATTATAATAAGCTTATCTAAATTAGATCTCCTAACTTCTCCTGAAATAATATTTAAAAAAAATGACTATATTTCTGATTCGGGAATTAGTTCTGGTGAATATAATTTAATATTTCAATTTTTAAGGATAATGATAAATGTAAATAATGATTCCTTAATATTAATAGATGAACCTGAAACTAGCTTACATCCAAATTGGCAAATTAAGTATTTGAATATACTATATAATGTACTTTCGATGTATAAAGATATACATATTATTATTGCCACACATTCACATTTGATTATTTCTAATCTAAAACAAAAATCTTCAAGAATTGTTAAAGTTACAAATGAAAATCAATATATTTCTCTTGAACAAAATGTTGCAGGCTGGTCACCAGAGAATATACTCTACAATGTGTTCGGTATTACATCATTTCGTAATTATTACTTTGAATTAGATATTAGAAAATTAATAAAATATATTGAATCAAATGTAGGTGAGAGAAGAGAAATTGAAGATATCTTAGAGCATGTAAGTACTTTTTCTATTGATGATAATGATCCATTAAATCTATTAATAAATGAAGCAAAAAGCAAAATTAAGAATGAAAGAAATAATTAAATATCAAACCTTAAAGAAGACAATTAAATTTACTACGAAGCAACTAAAATATATAAATTCATTAGGAAGTCTCAAAGGTAATGAATGGGAAATATCTACTAATGAGATGAATGAAATTAAAGCTTTTATAAAATCTCAATTAGATAAGCTCCAGGATGGATACTGTATTTATTGTGGGCGGCATAAAGAATTTCTAGGTGAACATTTAGAAAGAGATCATATAGCACCAAAGAATTCGAGGAAATATCCTAATTTTATGTTTGAACCACTTAATTTAGTATTGGCTTGTCATGGTTGTAATGGAAGTTCAAAAAAAGGACAAAATAATACTATAACAGTTTATAATATTAATTATAGTAAATGTTCTTTTAATATAGTACATCCATATTTTGATGATTTTTTAGATCACATTATTTACGCAAAAGAAGAAAATTCAATAATACTGAAGCATAAAACAGATAAAGGAGAAAGAACTATAGATATGTTTGATTTAAATAATACTATGCTTGCTTATATTCGAGGAAAAGATATAAATTTAGGTAAATATAAACTATCTAAGGTTGATGAGAATAAAGTTGATGCGGTTATAACCAGAATTTACTCAACTTAAATCATCGTTTAGAAAATTTTATTATAAGAAAGTGTTAATGGGTAATGAAATATAATGGAGAATAAATAATTAAGAAACCAGTCCTTGGCTCCGCCGTGCGGTCTGGTTAAAGAGCCAAAACACTTCCTATAACAACGGAATATGCGGCTCCGGCCATTCGGCCTACGCCCAAATTGAAGCTTGCGAGGGAGAATAGCAAGTCCGTCGGTTTTGCTCATTGGCAAAACACTTCTTTGGCTGCGCTTCAACTTCGCATATTCCGGGCGCGTTATAGGCAATAAGCGCCAAGATTTTTCGAGAAGAAAGAAATCCGCCTTCCGTGGCGGATTCTAAGAGGGAAATAAAAATTAGATGTCAAAGCTAATAATTATTAGAGGTAATTCAGGAAGTGGAAAAACTTCCTTAGCAAAATCATTACAAAGAAAATTGGGTCGAAATACTATGATGATTTCTCAGGATTATATAAGAAGAGAGATGTTATGGGTTCATGATAGAATTGAAAATAAGGCAATCCCACTTTTAGAGGAATTAATTAAATATGGAAAGAGAAATTCAGAATTTGTAATTTTAGAAGGTATTTTATACTCAGATTATTATCTTAGATTATTTAAAAAAGCAATGGAAGAATTTGACTCTGAAATATTTGCTTATTATTATGATTTATCTTTTGAAGAGACAATACGACGACATAAATCGAAATCAAATAGTTCTGATTTTGGAGAAGAGGATATGAGGAAGTGGTGGAGAGAAGAAGATTTGATTGGAATTATTTCTGAGAGCAGAATTAATTCAAACTTATCCATTCCAGATGCTGTTTCAATGATTTATGAAGATGTTGTTAAGAAGAAAGATTAAGAAGAAAGATTTCCGTTCGGCATCCGGGCCTCACTACATGTAATCAAAGAGGCGCTTACTGCCTATAACAAGGGTTATTCGCTCCGGCCATACGGCCTCCGGGCTGCGCCACATTCGGCTTCGCCGAACGTCATATAACCCTGGAACGTTAGACGAAATCTCAGAATTTCAAGCATTTAATAGAAATATTTTTTAATAGAGAATAATTAAAAAAGGAGAATGATATGAAGTTGAATGAAGACAACAAAACTTATCACCTAGGATTCATGGGGTTTATGGGGATGTTAGGAATGCAAGCATTTTCATTACAAAATCCATGTTTTTTTCTTGGGTTCTGTTTCTTTGCATATTTCTTTTACTTCCGACTTGCATCTAGTAAAATAAGATATTTGAAATACCTAGGTTTGTTGTCTATAGCAGGTCCAGTTATGACGATTTTAGGTGTATTAACAATAATTTCAGTGTAGGATTGAATATCCTTGGAGACTTCGTCTAACAGCGGAATATGAGGCTCCAGCCATTCGGCTTTCGCCAAAATCGACTAAGTCGACTTCTCATATTCCCGGGGCGTTGAGCCTGTAGAAAAAGTGTCGAATCACGACATCGGTAACACTTTTAATCACGACATAGGTAACACCACACATGGAAATCTTTTAGTAACTTCTTATACAGGAGGACTGAAAGATGGTAACCGT
>CAXXSO010000010.1:0-67369 GCA_963676965.2 uncultured Cohaesibacter sp. | reverse complement strand
CAGGTCTTGCAATCTGTCCGCGTCAAGGTCAGCCATCACCGGTATGGCCTTGCGCGACACCGCCTTGATTGCGCCCGCCGTTTCGATGAGGTCAAAGCCAAAGGCCAGCTCAAGCGGTTGCCATGCAGCCCGCAGGCTCATTGTGCTATCGATCACATAACCGTCGCACGCCCCATAGGCTTCATCAAAATCAAAGTCTGTGAAGCCATAATCTGTCGCAATGTGGCGCATCAGGTCAGGCATATAGACCATGCCGACGCGCGATGATAGCCAGTGCCCATATTGCCAATTTCCAGCATCAGCCCACGCCCCGCCATCCAGCGGCCATGATGGAAATGGCCGCGCATCCCAGCTCCACACATGCACATTGTCGAGGTCAAGCATCTTGCCGCCATAGGTGCCAGAGGTTGGATTGTTGGCAGCATCCGACCAATAATCAATCGTCGCCTTCAAATGGCTATGTTGCTGCACATCATCCCGCGCACCGGAAGAAAAATAGGGCAAGGCGGATTCAGATGATTTGGCATCAAAGAAGACATTGGGCTGATTGCTGCCTAGATCGACAGCCGGGCACCCAACCTCAGTAAACCAGATTGGTTTTGACTGTGGCACCCATCCCGTTGCCCCGGCATTCCGCAGGCCAGACGGGCGATCATGGTGCGCATTCAGCCACCAGTTTTTAAGGTCTTTTTGGCGGTATACCCAATGCTCGCCATGGTCACCGTCAAAGATTGGCGTGCGATCCTGCGACACACGCGCCGCACTGTCCGCATAATACCAATCAAAATATTCGCCACCCTCGATATTGGCTTGCAAATAGGTGCTGCTATAGGGCACCACATGACCAGCTTCTTTGTCATAGTCGAGATGGTCACGCCCCCGCCGCCAATCGCTCAGCGGGAAATAATTGTCAATTCCAATGAAATCGATATTCGCGTCAGACCACAAAGGGTCCATATTGAAGATCACTTCACCGGCAGGCCGATGGCTATGATATTCCGACCAATCCGCCGCATAGCCGATCTTGGTGCCTGTCCCGACAATCGAGCGTACATCACCGGCAAGCGCCTTTAATGCCGCAACAAAGGGATAGGTGGTTGCCCCATCGCGCACCCGCGTCAGGCTCACCAACTCAGAGCCAACACAAATGGACGCGACACCGCCCGCCGCCACTGCCACGCTGGCCATATGCAGGATGAACCGCCGATAACCCCAATCATCAGAGCCAGAATAGACAACCGTTTCATCTGAAATGGAAAAATCGGAAGGCAAGGCAGAGCCGACAAAAGCCGCAACCTGATTTGCTGCCTCGCTGGTTTGGTCTGGACTGCCCGCCAGCCCCGGCGCTGGATGGCAACTAATGCGCCCGCGCCATGGGAAAGCCGCCTGCTCTGCCCCGCCCCATGGGTCAGGCAAGCCATTGCCCGCCGCAATGTCGCCCATGATGAAAGGATAGATCATCACATCATAGCCGCGTATTTTCAGTTCCTGAATAGCATGAATGATCGCCTTGTCTGACGGACTGCCACCATAGGCGGGATAGGTCGCACCATCGTCATTGGTCAACTGCGTCACCAAAGCCGCGCTGTCTCGTGTCAGGCCCGCAACCGCCCAATTGTAAGGGCTGGTTGACTTGCCTTTGACTTCAACCTTTGGCTTGATCTCGCAGTGACCACAACGCAAATCATCAAAAAACCAGCTCACCACCAGACAGACTGATTTGATGTTTGGCATTGCCGCTGCAAGCTGATCGAGCGACACAGACAGATCAGAGACGCCCTGCTTTTGATGGACATTCTCAAACTCTTCAGACACCACCGTGCCTGCCTCAGAGGTCACCTGCTTGAGCACCACCCCCGGCTCATAACCAAATTCGGTTGAGCCGGGAATGAGATTGACGCCACGCACCGCCTTTTCTAACTGGCGATCAGGTGACGGCCTGAAGATTTCAAAAGTGAATTGTGGAATCCGGTTGCCATAGTCAGTCAAATCCAGACGCTCGAAGACAATATAGCTCAGCCCCTTATAAGCCGGTGCCTGCCCCTGCCCTTCAATGCTTTCGATCAGGCTGTCGGGTTGCTGGCTGTCTGCCCCGTCATAAAACCGAAACTCCACTTTCGACATATCGATTTCGTTGCCGTCCGCAAAGATCCTGTTGAGATAAACGTCTGGCCCCTCACAAATGCCAATCGCGAAATTGGCAAAGTAGCTGTAGGTGGTGGATGTTGCCTTTGGCCCGCCCCCTTTGCCGCCGCTTTGGGTTTGGGTATTCTTGACCTCTTCCAGACTCGTGGCCCAAATGATTTGACCGCCAATGCGTGCGCGGCCATAGGCTCGATTGATCGCGCTGCCTTCGGTCGAGCTTGTCACTTGCAGGCTGTCAAGCCGTGGTCCTTCTGTCGTGGTATCCTTGCCACCGGCAAAAAGCATCGTGTCGATGACAGCCCCACCAACACCCATGGCGGTGCCAACCAGTGCAGCACCGACCGAACCAGCCGCAAACCCAAATGCACCGCTGACCAATGGCGCAGCCGCCGCGAGAACCAAAGTCGCCATTAGTCATCCCTTCTGTCTGGAAACCGAAAAGCCGCAGCGATCTTGCCGCGCCATTGCGGGGTCAAGGTCACTTCGACTACGCCGCACTTTTCGTAAGCATGCATAAAGCTTGTTGTTGTGGTCAGGATTCCAAGATGCTTGGCGCTTTTGGCCCCGCGCCAGCGGATCGCAAACACATCACCGGGCTGCATGTCCGCAAGCGGGATTTCCAAAAGGTGACGACGCCCAGCCGCAAGCAGGGCTTCCCCGTCGCTCGCATCGCCCCAATCCGGGCTGTAAGCGGGTGGGGTTTCCGCTTCACTGCCATAAAGCGCGCGCCAGACCCCACGCACCAGCCCAAGGCAATCACAACCAACGCCCTTGACGCTGGCTTGATGATGATAGGGCGTGCCTTTCCAATCGCGTGCCAGTGCGACAATCTCAGCGCCATCAATAGCGGTCATAGCGTCGTTCCCCGCTCAGATCATCACTGTCAGGCCTTGGATAAGTCGTGACAAAATCATTCCCCGGCATATGCGGGCAGCCCCTGAAATTGACCCCATTTGAGAATTTCTTGATGCAGGTCGCGAATTGCTTGTCACAGCCTGCAATCAGCGTCAGCGTGTCTCCTGCCTCAACCGGCTTCAGGAAGGCCGACCAGACACCCACCGAGACAATACCGCTTGTGACAACATGGCTTTGTAGCTGATAGTTCACCCCGGCATTGGCCCCGCTGGTGAAGGTCAGAACACCACGATTAAACCAGCCCGCCTGAAAAGCGTCTGCCCCGGTAAGCTGCAACACTTGCCCGCCCGTGACCGCTGCCACGGTTGCCGATGCTGAATAGCTTGGATCGTTCACATCGACCCCGCAGCGAGCATCACCGAGTGCAGCATCACAACCGGCCTGAAATATCCGCCCCTGCTTTTGCTGCAATTCAGCCGCCAGCCCCCGCAGCTCAGCGCGAAAGAAAGTATCCCCGCGCGTGATCTCGCCCAGATGGCCCTTGCGCATCAAGACGGCTTGATCAGTATCAGCCCAATTGACCCGCCATACTTCAATTTTTGCACCGTCATAAAGACCCGCCGCAATGTCATCTTCTGTGATCAGGTCTGCCGACAGCGCCCCCTCTACATCCACATTGTCGACCGACAGGCCAAGGCTGGATTGCAGCTCGGTTGCAGTAAAGCCGCTATCGGCTGCATAGGTCACAGCACCAAATGACAAATCAACGTCATGGTCGGTGAAACCAAAGGCCACACCATCGCGCCGGGTCAGTTTCCAACACCAGCAAAGGGTGGTCGCGCCGGTATCAAGATGCGCCTGCAACCCATCGGGCAAAGTCTTCATAGTTTCAGCTCCACAATCGGAATGGATGGCACGGAAATGGTTTTGTGATTTTCCCAGCTGATCGCAATGTCATCAGTGTCAAAGCGCACCGGGATATGGAATTTATAGCCAGCGGTCACCACCGCCCCTTGGGCTGGCGCATTATCCAGCGTGACAAGGCCTGTGGCGTGATCGACCGAGAAAGCCGACGCATCCAGACTGACGCCCGCAACAGCAATCTTGACCGAACCGTCAAACGGCTTTTGGATCTTGCGTTGATAGGGGTTGACCGTGCCGTAGGTCTTGACGAGCTGGAAACTTGTTTCCGCACCATCACCGATGCCGATAGGCTGGTCAAATGCACTTGGATTGCCCGTCACCGCGCAGGATTTCAAATCGATGGGATCGCAAAACCGAAAGCCGATCAACCGGCCCCGCACTTCCTCAAAGAAAGCAATCACGGCTTCTGCCTCTTCAATGTCGCGCACGCCGGTGCCAACATCCCACGTCCGCCGCGAATTGGCCCATTGCTGATTGCGCTCTTCCTTGCCCGATCCACTTTCAACCACTTGCGTCTTGCGCTGTGGTCCGCCTGTCGCGCCAAAGCCGATTGCCAGGGGGAATTCAATTTCTAGAAATGCAGCCATGATCCCCTCACGAATTGCGACGACCGCGCGCGGCCATATGGGAAATGGTCGCGGCAATCTGGCTTTGAGACCTTTTGAAGCCCGCCACATCAGGCGTTGAAATATGCCAGTGATGCGTGTCACCACTGCCTATGACCTGCGCATTGGCAGAGCCAAAGGGGCGATGGGGTTCCACCCGCCCGCCGATCACCGGATCGAACAAGTTCGCGCCAACAATGCCGCCGCCAGAAAAGCCGCGTCGACCAAGCCGCATGGCCTCCACAGCCGCCACGCCACCGGCTCGCGCGACATCCAATTGCGACCAGACAACCTCGCCTTTATGCACGACACCCGCAGGCGCATTCTTTGGCCCCGGCCCGGTATATCCGCCACTCCCGAATAGATGACCAGGAGAAAGCGACGCACCGGACCCGATGACAGAACGGGAAATAGAAGAGAATATGCTGGTCAGGAACCCACCAGACGCGCCGGTCAAGGCTTGCATCATGCCAGCCATTGGCCCAGAGCCAAACAAGGCCGCTTGCGCTGCTGCGTTGGCCATTTGCAGGCCCATCCGCTTTATAGCATCCCCTGCCGATTCCGACCCGCCGACAATCGCGAGCAAGGTGTTAAGCCCCGTTTGCCCCAGATAATCAAAGGAATGGGTTAGCTCATCAACTTGCAAAGCCAGCATACTTTGATCATTGGCAATCGCCTGAATAACAACCCGCTCAGCCTGCAACCCGGCAACAGCTTGGGCGACGGCCTGCCCCTGCTCGCTATGAAGCGATACCCCGGCTTTTTTCAGCGCATTGTAAAGCTCCTGCTCGTCTGACACCCGACCCAGTTGCGCCGCTTCATGCTCAAGCTCAAGAATGACTTGCCGCACCTTGTCCGCCTGCTTGACAGGATCGTCAGCGCTGTTTTTCTTTGGCTTGCTTCCGGGTTTGTTTCCCGGCTTTTTTGGGGTTATCGGGGTAAAGGGTTCAACGGCACTGGCGACCAAGCCCATCCTTTTTTGAATGGCTTTCAGATCCAATCCGGCAACGGAAATGGCACCGCCGCCCAAGTCGTAATCAGCCTGTGCAATCGACTTCTCAAGTCTGGCGACCTCCTGATAGAGTTCATCCGCTTTGGCTCTTGCTTGGCTTAGACCTTGTGCGTGTGCCCCTTGCGCCCGCACCCCGATCAGGTCTTTTTGCGCCTGCTCGAACCGCTCTTTAGCCAGTCGATATTCATCGCCGAGGCGAAAGACCGTATCAGCGACACCCGCGTTTGAATCGCCCACAACACTATCGTCAAACCGGTTGCGAAGCTGAATAGCGCCCGTTGCCATTTTGACAACTGCCCATTTGAGTTTTGTGCCTAACGATGTAGCAATCTTGTCAAACTCGCGATTGATTGCCGCCGCTTCGCCAGCCACTTCATTTTTTAGCACCGCGCCCAGCGCCCGCGCTTCCTTCCGACCGTCGCGCAGCGCAGTCACCCCCTTATCAAGCAACTGCACAAATTGCTCACCACCGGTGCCGCCAAAGATCTCGTCGGCAACGCGAATTTGCGCCGCCTTGTCGAGCTGCTGCAACCGCCCGATGATCTCTTCGAAAAGCTTGTCAGGCTCCTTGAGTTTTACCGCCAAATCACCAGCCGTGTAACCCAGCCGTTCAAAGGCCTCTGAGGCACTGCCCTTGCCGGTCAGAATAAATTCATCTGCCCTGAGCTGCATTTCTTTGAGGCCATCAGTCAGCGCGTCAATCCCGACACCGCTTTTGGCCGTTGAATATTGCAGCTCTTGGAAGGCCTCAAACGAGACACCCGCCCGCTTTGCTTCCGCTGCAAGGCGAGCAACGTCACCCGCAGCCGCCTTGACGCCAGCACCAAGGGCGGTGATGGTCCCGACCACACCGCCCCCGATAAGGCCACCCATGCCACCAAAACCGGCAAAAGCACCCACCGTATCATGGGCAACAGACCCCAGCCCCTTGAGTTTGCCGCTAAAGCGATCAACACTTTTCTCGCTCTTCCTGAAACTCGAAGCCGTATTATGCTCAACCTTTTTGAGCGCCTTGTTGAACTGCGTCGTATTGGCCTCAATCCGAAGCACCAGCTTTTCAAGGTCTGTCTGTTCCATATTGCGCCTTCAATTCCTCAAAGCGGCTTTTGCTCATGCCGCCTGATTTATCCGGTGAATGCATTTCATTGATGCCGTCTATGGCGTCCACATAGTCGCGCAAAGTCGCGCAGGCGAGATCGCACGGCCCCCAGCCAAGGCGCGAATAAGCAATCTGCTTTATGCGTTGCCAGGGGATTCTGTCGTCGCCTCTTCCGGCTTTCCCGGCTCGCCTATGGCCTCCGGCATGCCCGCCGCCAAGGCCGCTGATACGGCTGCATTTGCTTCAACGCTGTTAGCACCAAACAGCAGTGTCTCGATTTGCGCCCGATTGTCGGAAACGCAAAGGCACTTCAAACCGGAATAGGTCAAACGCGGATCGTTAAGAGACACCATCATTTGCAATTGACGCAGTCCGCCAATCTGCAAATCTGCCATCAGCGCTGCCACATTCGGCAAGGTCGCCTGCAACGTGAAATCAGAGCCACCAAGCGTGACACTGACTTCACCGGTCAATTCATTGACATTCATCGCACTCACCCTTAGACCGCAGCCGCAAAGACCGGCACGCTTTCCCAACCGAACTCAGTAGAGATTTGCAAATCCTCATTGGTGTTGCCGGTGAAGGTGACCGACACATAGGCCGGCCCCGTCAGCGTGCCATAGGCAGGCACCGTAACGCGAAAATTCATCGTGACACCGGTTCGCGCCGCATCAAAAATAGCCTTTGTGCGGGTGTTCATTTCCGCAATACCAGACCCGGAAAAGTTCAAATTGATATTGCCAGCCCGCTTTGTGACCGCAGCAGGTTTGGTGCGGTCCCCGTCACATTCCGGCACCACCCGATCAACCAATTCCGGCCCCATCGTAAAGTCAGTCGATGTAATGCCGCAAAAATCCACATAGGTTCCTGCATTCTCAGGGTCTTCAACTTGAATGAACAGCTCTTGTCCAAGATGCTTTGTCATGTTTCACAAGCCTCATAGAGTTTGATTTCAAAACGCATGTCACAAAGGTAAACACGTCTTCCCGTCATGATGCAGGCGGCCATCCTTCAAAAAGGCCTGTATCCATTTCATTGGCTCGGAAAGGAAATTGACCCTTTGCAGGATCTCGACAATCTCGATTTGCAACTCGTCTTGCACTTGCTGCGCAAATTGCGTCGCATTCCATGAATCGTAGCCGATCCGCTCATAGGGACATTCGCTGTGATTGGCTTCGACCTCATCAAAGATCCGGCTATAATCGATGATGTTGCCATCGGTCACCGTGATAAAGCCGCGATCGACCCACTGGTGATAGGCTTTCTTTTCGGGAAGCTCTGCTGTTGTTTCCGGCAAAAAGAAGTTGGGGGACTTCACATAATAGTGCGCCTTGCCCTCGATCTCGGCCCGCCAGATCCGCACATGGGCAGTCAAATCCCATTTGTTGCCCATATCGCTCGCGCCATAGCAAACAACATCGGCCCCGGCTGGAATTTGCAAATCAGGATCGGCCTGCTTCTGCCAATTCTCCATGTCGAAATAGGCATCCTTGGCAGACACCCAGATATTCAAGTGCTTGGTCTGGAATCGCGCTCGATTGCGGGGCGTGCGCACCGCCTTCGCCTGCTCGCCTTCCAGATAATCAGCAGAGGCTGACACACCGAAATTCGGATTGGCCTTGCGCAAGACAGCCGGATCTGTCCAGTCGTCGCCCTTGTCGATCGTGTAAATGAGGCCGAAAAGCTCTTCATCCTCGATCACCCCTTCAAGGACATTCTTCAATTCCTCAAAGCTCAAAAAGCATGGGCCCGATGTATCCGTGCCTGCTGTCGTAATGACCAGCATCAGCGGCTGCTCACGCGCGCCCATGCCGGTTTTCATCGTGTCATAGAGCTTGTCTGATTTGTGTTCGTGATATTCGTCAACGATGGCGCAGGAAGGCGAGCCACCGTCGCCGGGATCGCCAATCAACGGCTCGAAGACACCATCTGTTTTGGTTGTGAGGGAGTTTTCAAAGATCCTAACGCCATAATGCTGGCAAAAGTCCGAGCGTTTCTTAGCCATCAATTTTGCAGGCTTGAAAACTTCCAAGGCCTGCTTTCTGTTGGTCGCGCCGCTATAGACTTCTGCGCCATGTTCATTGTCAGCGGTCAGCATATAGTTGCCGATCCCCGCTGCCATGGCAGACTTACCATTCTTGCGCGGCACCTTCAGCCGCGCCTCACGATAACGCCGAAAGCCGGTTTCCTTATGGATCCACCCAAAGATTGAACCAACGAAATAGCACTGCCAGCCCTCAAGCTCGATCAGCAACCGCTTGGCTGCCCATTTGCCCTTGGTATGAGGCATCAATTCAATGAAATCGAGAACATCCTCAGAGCGGTCAGGGTCAAAACGATAGGGCCAATTCGGATCAAGTTGACGCTCTAGATCTTTTTTGTGGCGCTCACAGGCCAAGCGCACCCAACGACAAGCAGGGATTTTCCCAGACAGCACATCTTCTGCATATTGGAAGCCCGCTGCCGTGCGTGGATACAAGGAAGCATCAACGCCAAAGTCAGTCACGACGCATCCCCTCGCGATCGACCAAGCTTGGCAAAATCATTTCCATCGGGGAAGAGATTGCCCTGCCCAGCGATCAAACCACGCTCGTCCATTGGAGACAGACCAAGCCGCCCGACATGCCATTTCCAATTGTCGATTGCCTCTTTGAGATCTTGGATTTCTGGTCGTCGCTTAATTAAGTTGCCGTTTCTGCCTTCACCAGGTCTGTAGCTCCCGCCATTCTCAGCAAGAAAAGCTCTAATTCGCTTTATCTCTTCATAGACCCGACAATACTCCGCCAACTCGTCAACAAAGAGCCCCTTTAGGCGACCTTCTTTATAAAGCTCAGGGGCTAACCGATCCCAAACCCTGCCTTCTTCTTCAGTAAGCTCCTCCAACGGCTTCAAGTCCGCAGCAGCACGCTCTGCGCGCTCCTGCAAACTCAATCCATCATCCGATTTCATCGGTATGACGTTCTTCAAATCTGGTTTTCTACCTCTAGCCATGCAGGCATCATGGCGCAGGCTTCAGATCGGTTGATAAGTATCGAAACAGAAAATCGAAAGCTGCAGAATTCAGTGACATTCAAACAACCTCTATCCACATATCTTGACTTGTGAAACCGAGCATTGAATCTTTCTTTCTACGTTAATGATTCACAAAAATTCTAGTACGTACAGCTGAGCCAAACGGAAGAATAATTATGCCCAACAACAATCAATCAAACAAACTTTTGTACCAGGCGGTGGCTGGTGTTGGAGTATTGGTAGGTATCGTTACGGCTGTAGCGGTTCCAATTCATTATACTGCAAAGCTTGAAAACAGAATTGAGAATCTCGAAAAGGCTCCTAGCAACAGCAGTAATCAATTAGAGGCGAAGACTTCACACCTTGAGGCCAGGATTAATGATTTGGCATCAGCCCAAAGCCAATTAGCAAAAACTATAAAATCTCTATCGGCAAGAGATAGCAATGGAACACCCGTATCCGTTGATTTGACAGAAGTGAACACTCGGATTAAATCACTGGAAACGAGAGTCAAAAATCTCCAAGCAGCGCCGAAAATCAATTCAGGAAAAATCGAAATCAAAAGCGATTATCAAACAAAATTTCGGACTAAATCGCTAAAACACTTCGACGTATCTTTGATGGGGTGCTTTCGATCAAATTCAAGAGTAAATTGCAATTTTTTACTTAACAACAATACATCAAAAGATTATCTCGATAGCGTAAAAGCAAAGAGCGAAACTCGTGCGATTTTACCTTCGGGGGAAAGTTTACAAGCCTTCAGCATTACAATTGGCTCGGTTTCAGATAACGACAATTTATCTTATAATTTCCCAAGCCGCATACCCACAAAAGTTGTTCTTTCATTTACCGATATCCCAGATGAAGCGAAAGGATTTCTAGCTCTACAGTTTCAAATTTATTACACTGGGGTTATCGAGTTTCGAAATATTGCATTTACCAACTAACATTTAATAATGGTTAGTTACTTTGAGACATTCTATGGGTTTTTTCTTCTGAATTCCTGCCTCGCAAATATTCGACTACCCCGCCGGTCCCGGATGTTGGGGGATTTGGAGATTTGATCCCCCCCTCCCCATCAGATGAAGATTCTAGGTTCCGGCTTTGGATCTCGTGATGGGCTTTTGACTTCGCCGCGCGCTTCCATGCGTTGCTTCTCGCCATCGTGACAGGCCTTGCAGAGGCTTTGCGTGTTGGCGTAGCTGAAGAACAGCTCCCGATTGCCCTTGTGCGGAACCACATGATCGACAATCTCGACAGCCTTGGTGACGCCCTTTGCCAAGCACATCACGCAAAGCGGATCCTCTCTCATGCGCCGATCCCGAATGCGCTTCCAGTCGACCAGCTTGTACCAGTTGCGCCATGGTTTGCTCTTGCGCCTCTGCTTGTCGTGATCCCTGTTCCGCTCTGTCGCTGACCGCTCTGGTGCCCATGGTGCCTTGAATAATTTTGGTGCTACCGGCATGCCCTGCCCCTTTTTCCCTTCTTGCCAAGCCCTACGATGCTTCACCGCGCTTATGTCCAGGCGGCCATTCACTCGGAAACCACCACCCGGTTTCATATTTGAACGTTTCAGGGTTGCGCTGGTCTGTCGTTGGCCACGGCCTAGCCCTCGCCTTGGCCCATGCCACCCATTGCGGACTATCCTTGACGATGAAGACTTGCTGACGGTCTGGTGGCAATGGCGTTTCCTGCTTGCTCTTCCGACGCCGTGTGCGCTTGCCACTCACACCATTGCCCGATTTTACCGATCCGGGGGGATTAGGGGGGAAATGATTAGTTGGTGGTTCATGGGGTGCCGCTGGTGACGGGGTGGCCTCCCCATTGTGGTGGGGTGGGGTGTCATTTTGTAGGGGTGGGGTGTCATCCCGCAAACCATCGACATCACCGTTGCCCTGCCAGCCATCACCAACCGCATCAATCATCAGGAAATAGGCATTTGAAGACTGTGACCCATCGCGTCGCGTCCGCTCTTCCTTCTTAAGCAAGCCCGCATCGATCAAGCCAGCAATGGCCCGCCGCACAGTTGTTTCACTGGCTACGGCTTTCTTTGCAATCGTCGCCATCGATGGCCAGCATTTGCCCATATCGTCGGCACAATCCGCCAGCGCCATCAAGACGAGCTTTGAATTGCCGCTGACACATTGCAGCCCCCAAACCCAATTGGTTGCCCTCACGCTCATGTCAGCCCCCTTGCCGCGCATAAATGTCAGTCAGGATCACCCACAGCGCCAAGACGCCATAGCCGCCCCAATGCATTGCCATTGGCAGTCCATCAGGAACACTTACAGCCTGCGCAGGCGACAACCAGATAAACAGCGGCAATCCACACACACATCCAAGGAAAGCCACCCACAGCACCACCACAGCGCCAATCAACAAACACTTACTCATTGGCCCGTCTTTCTCTTAGCTGGTGGAATATATGGCTCTGCGATAGGGTCCGTCCCTTCGAACAGGCCCGTTCCAGCCACAACAACAGGCGGGGTGGATTGGCCATAAACCGAAAGCCAAACGACGCCCGTTTGATTGACACGCGCAATCTCTGCCTCTGACAGTCGCCAGCAACTGACAATCTGACCGTTCGACTTCAGAACAGGCAGATCGCTGCATTCATCTGACGTCATGGATTCCGGCGCACGAAACACCATATTTGCACCTGTAAAATCGACCGGGTTGCCCATCACACCACCCTCGCTTCATTGAGCACTGGCAGCGTCGACATCCGCGCCAGGATCGCATCAGCGCCAAACTGTTCGGCCTTGTCTTGCAGCATCACTTGCGCCAGGTCTTCGTCCAGCTCAAGGCCCGTTGTTGGGTTGACGCTTGCCAGAAGATAGCCCGACGCATAATGCGTAAGGTTGAGGCCATGGATAAAGCAGCGCACCTTTTCCGGCCCTAAGATCAACCAAACAGACCGGCCCGATACTTGCCTAAAGACCGGCTCGTCATCGGCATGACATTGGATTTTGATTTCCTCGGTCATTGCCCCGCTCCTTCCCGTTTGGCCTCACGATCTATTCTGTCGATTTCTGCAGCTATCAGAGCGCCAGCTTTCACAAGGTCAGTGCGCGGATCAGTTGGCTTCCACCAAGCCGAATTAAAAGGCCAATAATCCGGCAGTTCGTCCTGCTGGATCCCCTGGCCCCAATGAGGGTTTAGCTCACATCCTGCGCTCAAAGCATAGGTTGCTGCTGCAACAGCAAGCGTACCCGCATCGTAAGCGTCGTCATGGTCAGCCGACCACCCCTCTTGTTCAACCTGTCGTGCCCGTTCGCGTGCAATAGCTTGAACGCCTGCCTCATGCCCGCCAGCTTCATTCTGTTCGAACGTCACGAGAAAGGTGCAACCCGCTTCTGTGATCGCATAACCGGACCCAAAGCACTCACCATCATCATTGAACAGCCCGCACCCATACGAGACCAAACCTCGTGCCCGCAACGACCGCAGGAGACCTCGAACAATCTCAACATTCAGCCTGTCACCCGCCAAATACTTGAGCGTTGAATAGCAGTGGTCAGCATCCAGCCTGCGCAGAATGAACAACTCCAAGTTGGTTTGAGAAACGGAAAGCAAATCAGCCATTGACAGCGCCTTTCCCCTCTGTGCTAGAGGTTAGTTTGATTTGAGAACATAAACGGAACATCGCACCATGTCCCAACGAGCAAAATGGAATAAGGCCCTGCCCGATCAACGCCGCGCTGACGTGCTGGCAACCCTTCAAAAACAGCATGATGACACCTTGCGGCTGTGGGTTGATCTGCGCATTCATCCCGCCAAACCGGACGCCAAAGCCTTTTATGCCCTGTTAGACGCCATACGCTCCTTGCCCGCAGCAGGCTCCCAAACCTTCGCGCCCTCGATCTCAGGCAACATATGCTTGATAAAACCCCGCACCGCCCATGGCGGCGTCGGGAACAGGTCCAACCCGTCCCGCGAAACATGCCTCTGTTGCTTAACGGCTGACGAACTGTTGCCAGTCATTGCACATAACTCCCTGCATTGGCCCGGACCACCGCCTCTGCCATTGGTGGACAAACGCTGTTGCCGCATTTGGCGATCTGCTCGGTCTTGGTCAGCTTTTTGCCGTTATGCTCAATGTCGATTTTGTAGTCGTCGGGAAAGCCCTGCGCCAGATACAGCTCACGTGGGGTCAGCATCCGCATGCCTATATCGGTGATCACATAAGGCTCGCCGCCGATATCGACAGTCACCAGTCCAAAGCGGTCATTGGTGGTCACTGTATGCAACGGCTCATCAGCGCCCTGCCCGATGCCGGCACCATAATATTTTATCAGGAAGGCCCGGACCTCAGCCGCATGGTTGCCACCGGCTGAAATGGTCGGCAATGGTGCATCAATCGGCAAAGCCGTCTTGTCGAGCTGCGCCTCGCGTGTGCCGCGCAGGCTGATCAGATTGGAGGTGACAAGCTGGGTTTGTGTGCCGCGCGTCGTGATAGTGGAAACCGGCTCAGTCATGGGCCGACCGACCACACCAAGATTATGCTGCGCCATGAAGGCCGTCACAAGTGCATGCTTTGCGCCACCAGCCACCACCGTTCCCAGAGGCTTGTGCAGGTCCAAGGCGCGCGGTTTTTGCCCTTCGCGCTCGCCATATCCAGTTTGCACCATCGTTGGCACGACAAGAGCACGCGAGCCGCCCTTCTCGGTCATGATTGTGCGCGCTGGCTGGTCCAGAGGCTCCAACCGCCCACCATGGCTCATATTCAGAATGAAAGGCTGTTTCGCATCGATCACATAGCGCTTGATTCCTGCCGCAATGCGCTTGAGCGTGTTCTCGACGAGCGGTCGCTTGATACCCAGCGCCCGGCCCTCTTCCTTGCCCATGAAAATACTGTGGCATGGCTGCGACCAATCGATGATTTCCGCAGCCGTGCGCCATGGCTTCAAGCCAGAGGCCTCGAAACCTTTTGCATTCGGGTCACCATGGGTCGCGTCTGGCCAGCGAATTTTCTTGCCATCGCGCCGCATGATGATCACCAGCCGCTTGCGGATTGTCGGTGCGCCATAGTCGCTGGCCCGCAACACCCGCCATTCCAGCCGATAGCCCAGCCGTTCCATGGCCGCTTTCCACGCTGGGAAGTCTTCCCATGTCAGAAACTCTTCGACATTTTCAAGGAAGATGACGAAGGGGCGCTTTGGTCCAAGCTTTTGGCAATATTCAACCGAGATCCAAGCCAGACCGCGCACGCGCTTGCTTGTCGGCTTCGAACCGCGCGCCCGGCTAAAATGGGTGCAATCCGGGCTAAGCCACATGCCCCACGTCTGGCGACCATTGGTGTAAGATTTGATATCCAGCGCCCACACGTCCGAATGGACGTGAATGGTGTCCGGATGATTGGCAGCATGCATCGCAATGGCAGAATGACAATGATTGATTGCGATGGTTGGCGACTTGCCCGTAGCCATCTCAATGCCGGTTGACGCACCGCCACCACCGGCAAAGCCGTCGATAAAGGCCAGGTCATCCGCTTCAGCGGTTTGGGGAAACAGATCAAACATACCCACTACCCCAACCAGCCAAGCCACCAGGCAAAGCCGGTCACAGCCAAGCTCAGATAGACAACCGAACCAACAAGGGCCAAAGCCGCCGCCTGATCATCCTTGCGCACCCTTGCACGCCATTCATCGGCAGTATGCGGCGCACCCACCTGCGCAGGCTTGATTGACATCTTGACCGTCATCACACCCGCTCCGCCTTACTTTCCGCCCGTTCCTTTGCCTCCACAGCATCAAGCGCCGCCAAGGCTGGCAGGGTGATCACATTCCAGCCAAAGCCAGCCCGCAGGACAGACACGCGCCGCCGCCCTTTCTCGTCCAGCACCGGCAGGCCACGCCGTTCGCGTTCGGCCTGCACCCGCGCCCGTACATGATCAGGCGCAACGCCAATGAGATCTGGCGGCAACAAGGGCACCCCACCAGAGGGCAACTCCGCCGCTGTCTTGTTTCGATCCTTAAACGGCATCCTCAATCCCTTCTCCCTCTCGCGACAAAGCCGCGTTCAACTTGTCTCGCAACTCAATCGCCTCATGCAAAAACAGATTGCGCTGACGTGGGTCACGCGCAGTCCATGGCCCCTGCATGCTGACAACAGGCGCATTCAACCCGCGCGCTTCGATCAGGTTCACCCGGATCCGCCGCGTTTCCAGCCGCTCAACCGATGGCCTGTAGGGTCTGCCCTTGGGTTTCAGCATCGCGCCCTGCCCTCGATCGCCCATTGCGCCATCAGGTCAACAAACCGCTCGACATCGTCGCAATGGTCAAAATGAAAGACCTGCTCTGACCGATTGCCCAGCCCGCTCTTGATGTGCGAAACCAGCACCGTGGCAGCACTGCAAGCGTCCATGCGCGGCTCGACCAACCGGTCAAAATGCGTCAAGGCCTCATCGGCACTGCCGAAAAACACCCGTTCGACCGCGACAAAACCGATTGGCGCTTGCTGGGACGTCACTCGTTGCACGCGTTTGCCCTCCTCACACGATCAAATCCAGCCGCTCGCGGATGCCTTCGCCATTCCCGGCCAAGGCCCACAAATCGAGGATCACATTTTCAAGATTGGTGATTTCGCAATCGACGGAATCGCTATGCTCGCGCTTGTCTTCCACTTCATCGACCGCATGGCGCACGCTGGCATGATGGCGTCCAAAAACGCGCCCGACGCGCCCAGTGGTAAAGCCGCCATTCTTCACAGCGATATATTGGCAAATGTGCCGAATGCCGCTGAATTGCTGCACATTGCGCTCTTTGGCAAAGGTTTCCTCAGGCGTCAGAAAATACCGGCTTGCCACCGCATGGGCGACGACGATGCAATAGGCAAAGCACCGCAACTGCCGTTCATCGGGCAAATCACCCACCACCAGCGCCGCCTTGGCAAAGTCCGCCAACGCATAGGAATGCCTGAGGCCAAATTGCCGCCGATAGCGCAGCGCGATCAGCCCATAAGGGTCACCCGGCACCGCGCAGGCAAACGCCTTGCGCTTACGTCCCTTTTTCGGCTTGGCAGGCACACGCACATGGGGCACCTGTTGCAGAAATTCCGGGCCAAATCCCAAAACGTCGAAACTCAGTTGCAATTCCGGCACCGGCAGGCCTTTGCCGTCATCAATCGCCGGGTTACAGGGTGCACAAGGCTCTCTCATGATCCCCCCCACCAGTCGGCTTTTTAACGGCATCGGCCACCCGCTCACGATAGCGCACACGCAACGCCGCGCCCGCCCGTTCCAGCTCGCCCGCCTTCTCGATCAGATCAAGGGCAACAATCTCTTCTGCGCTGATGTGATTGTCATCTTTCAGCGCCGCTGACATACCTTCCAGCAACGCGGCAAAATCACCGGACACACAGGCGACCGACGCAGCGCCGCAAGGCATGGCCTTGCCATCCGCCATCGGCACGGCAATCAAACCCGCCAGCTCATTCAAAAGCTGCAAAACCCGAAATGCGCCCCGGTCAGAAAAGACCAGCAGGTCAGCCAGCAGAAACAGCGAAAGCGACTGTTGCCGCCCGTCCGCCTCGCTAGAGCGCCGCCGAACCATCCGGTCAATGCTTTTAGAGCTATAGCCAGACAGCGCCGCCAGCGCCCCGGAGCCGACCGTTTTCACATCCTGCCGACTGGCGGCAAGCAGCTCGCTATAAATGTCGCGCTCAGGGCTAATCAAATAGGAATGGTCTGCGCTCATGTGTCACCAGCCGCGTTTGAAACATGGATCTCGACCTTGCAGTCTTGCAGACTGCAAGCATCAGAAGAGCGCCAGCGAAACAAGGAAACAGGCACATAAACCCCCGCCTCTTTTCCCATCAGAAGAAGAGGGAGAAACCATGCAGGCGGAAAGGAACCCGCAGTCACATTGTTGGAGACTGCGGCCTTCTTGACGCCCAGCGCTTCCATAATGGCAGCAGGTCCGCCCAATGCACTCACGATTGTTTCAGCGTTGCTCATACACCCATAGTTCATGTTTATTGAACTATGTCAAGTTCAGTGATGAATTGTGTTCAATTTTTGTGGACCATGGCAATCTGTCACGATGAGCAACACGAACGAAGCTTCACAGCATAAAATTGCCGACAGACTGAAATGGCTTATCGACGACTATTTGGAGATAAGTCGAGACGCATTTGCGCGCAGCATTGACACAAAAAAGTCTGCACTGAGCAATTGGATCAACGGCCCTGGCCGTCTTTCCCTAGATGGAGCACTGAAGATCAATGCCCTTTACGGGACTTCCTTGGACTTCCTATTTTTAGGCAGAGCCGACACATTGCCACACAATATGCGAACAGCGTGGCTATCAAGACCGCGCGAAATAAGCTCCAACAAATCCAGCGAGAATCCGGACGCCTGACAAGCGTCAATCATCATCGACAATCTGGCCTCTCTATTACCCATACCACGCCTTTCAGTCGTGGTTATTATGAGAACAAAATAGGAACTTTGCAACTTGAGATTTTACGATGATATCGAATCCTGTGATTTTCTGATAAACTCAGCCTGCATTGGCAATCAGAGCGAATACAACCCAACCCTATTCCAGCCCGGTAAAAATTGGAGCCTCCATTGTCCCAATCAACCCTCCAGTTGCTCACGATCCTTTTGTTTGCGCTTCCATTCGCGCTTGCGCTCGCCTTTGTCCTCACAGTCGTTTTCCGCAAACCAAATCGGGCCAATGCCAAAGCTCAAAACCCTGCTGACCAAGGCAGCACAAACAAGCACTTGAACCAGACACCACAAAAGAGCGACATCTCCGACCTTCGCGATGCAAAGCTGTTCGAAATTCAAAGCGACCTAGCAAGCGCCCTTAAAAAAGCAATAGAGATCGATCGCCCTGTCCTAGCGCTTCTTCTCAGCGACGCCTTAACAGAGGCCAAACAAGACTCCGACTCGCTTAAAGCACCCTAAAGCCCACCTTATTTAACAAAGAACATTGCACTATTGTTCATTTTAAATGGACTACTCATTGACTGTTCAAAATTATTGAACTAATATCCCCTTTATCGCAGCCGCTCGCGGTCCCCACACCGAGAGCAGCCAACGCGCAGGGGATGCCCATCCTCCCACATCCCCTGCGCCCACCACAACAAGGCGCAATGCGCCGCCGTGTAAGCAAGCGAAGCGCGCCAGTTGATTGCCCAGCAATCAACGAGAGCCTTAGAGCAAAGGGGAAATGATGTGACCGGAAAACAAATCCTATTCTCTAGTGAGATGGTTCGCGCCATCCTGCGCGAAATCGAAGCCCCCGGCACCGGCAAAACCCAAACCCGCCGCGCCTTGACCCCTCAGCCCGAAAGCTTTGATCTGGCACCGGGTAAAGAATGTCGCGCGTTTCCGATGCAAGTCCAAGGTGAGGCGCGTCGCCGTATCGCCCTTGGTAGCGACCAATGCGGCATCATTACCGAGCAAGCGCTGCCATATGACATAGGCGACCGCCTCTATGTTCGTGAAACCTGGCAAGAGTTTTTCGACAATGAACTCCCTCCGAAACGTAGCAGGCAAATCCGCGGGCGCATAGGCATCCCGGCTAAGCCCGACTTGATCAGCTACGTTGGCTTCAAAGCTGACGGCGCGATTCCTGACCATCCACTACACGGGAAAGCCCTTTGGCGACCCTCCATCCATATGCCGCGCCGCTTTTCTCGCATCACGCTCGAAATCACAGACGTGCGCATAGAGCGCTTGAAGGACATAACCGAAGCCGATGCGAAAGCCGAAGGTGCGCAACCTCTCTGGCCAGAGAATGCGCCCGAAGAGATGGAAGACATTCGGTCCTGCATTTGGGGCTTCATGACCTTGTGGCAAAACCTGCAAACCAATCCGGCCTACGCATGGGAAACAAACCCTTGGGTAGCGGTCTACAGCTTCAAGCCCTTCCTTTGCAACATCGACCAGATGGAGCAAGCAGTATGATCATTCGCGACATCTTGGCCCTCGGTAGCCTCATTTCATTCATGTCCATGCTTGCAATTTGGGCGGACATCATCACTGGAGCAATGCAATGACCAACCCCGGTGGCGTTGCAGCCGATCAGCTACGCGCATTCATTGAGCGCATCGAGCGGATGGAAGAGGAAAAGAAGTGTATCGCCGACGATATCAAAGACGTTTACGCCGAAGCCAAGGGCAATGGCTATGACGTCAAGGTGATGCGTCAGGTGGTCCGCTTGCGCAAGCAGGACGCCAACGAGCGCCAAGAGATCGAAGCCCTGCTTGACCTCTATTTGCACGCCCTGGGCATGGCCAGCGCCACCAGAGACGCCGCCAAAGAAGACCCCAATCAACACAACATGATTTTCACGGCCCAAGCAGCCGAATAACCAATTTCAAGCGGTGCCGCTATCTTCCCGGACCTTCCTGCATCGGGCCGGGTGAACAAAGGCCAGCCTCGCAGGCGCGCAAAAATGACGGGCGTGGTAGCGTCCATCAGCACCGCAAAAGGGAGCATCATGCCGTGAAAGGCTGGCAAGCAGGAAAGACAAGGCGCAAAGCGCCGCCAACAAAAGCCTTCGCCAATTGATTGCCCAGCAATCAACGAGAGCAAGGAAAATGAACCAAAACTATGCCGGACGGCAGATCAAAGCACCATTGGATCAAGGGGCCAGCCGTCCGGTGCTTTTCTCAAGACTCCACGCACCATAGGAGCAGCCATGATAAAGCTTGAATTGCACTGCCCCGGAAAGCATGGGTCAAATGGCTGCCCTGAAAATCATTCACTCTTTGAGCATTCCGAACATGGTGTTGAACAGCTGCAAGCCGCATGGGAACGTCTGCGCAAGCGCGCCGACGCGGCATGGTGGGTACGTGATACCATCGATCAAAAATACAGATGCCCCAACTGTTGCGGCCTGCATACAGTCTCAGGCTATAGCATGGATGTCTGGGATAGAGCATTTGCGCTTTGGCAAGCAGGCAACCCGCCCAGCCAATGGGCAGGCAAAGACGGCTTGCCAACATTGAGGCAATGGCACAATGCAGTGCATCGCATTGACACTTTTGCAATGCGCCTGAAAGACAGCCCACTATATGTGCCCCGCAAGTCTCGCAATCCCGTTTTGCAAGACACGATGTGGCAAAAGGTGCTGGCACGGTTCGGCACTGGTGAAAGCAAGCAGGACATTTGCACCGGTGGCGACTGGCCCACCGCGAAGCAGTGGAATGCGAAAATGGAGCGGGATGCATCCTTTCGCCAACAGATCAATGAAGAATGGGACCGCAGAAGCCAAGCCGCCGACGCAAAAGTCGACACAGCTTTCGAGCTTTGGCAGTCTTCCCGCCTCACCCTTTTGGAAGCGACGAAATCACCCGCTGTCATGCAGCGTTGGTATGTGCGCATGTCCAAAGACAAAGCCTTCGCAAAGAAGGTGAATGCAATATGGGAAGAGCGCCGCCCATCCAGGCGCGCGGTTGAGCAGCTTTTCTCAAACGCTCTTGACCACGTCAAAAGCGGTGGCCTTGTGAAAAACCTTCCCGCCAATGCAGCAAAGCAAGGGATGATCGCCTATCGGCGCGGCATGGACCCGGACTTTGCGGCCCTCTGGTGGTCAAGCCTGCCGGAAAGAAAGGCTCAATTCGACCTGTCCTTGGATTGGGATGGATTGCTTGATGCGGTGAAACAAGGTCACTCAATCGCACGGCATGTCGGCAAAGACAACCGCCCGACACAATCACAGTGGAACTACCGCCGCCGCAAGGACAAGGCCTTTGCGCAAGCAGCAGATGAGGCCCTCGAACTTGGAAAGGCCACCAGAGCGCAAGCCAAGGCCAAGAGATCGAGAAACAGCAAGCAGCACGCGCAACAGATTGGCGAAGCCTTCATGCGCCAACTCGCCCAAAACGATCTCTATGCAGCCATCAACGCTGCCGTCCCTGTCGCCTTGGCCCCACATATGCGCGACGACATAATCAGCGCCATGACGCTCGCGGTGCTGGAGGGCGAACTGTCGATCGATGATATCGCGGCAAAAGCACGGGACTACAAGGCTCAGTATAACCACGCTTTTGAATGCTATCAGACCGTCAGCATCGATCAGACAATACCCGGAACAAACGGCTTAAGCCGACTTGAAACTTTATCCAACGAAGACGCCCTTTATTTCGATTACGATCAGGCCAGCTAGAGCAAAGCCCGAACCATGCAAACCCATGATTTGACATTGGAGGATCTAAAGCGCCACCGCAGGCAGGCGGCGACCTTGGTCAAATTGCATGGCGCTGAATATCTGCCATTCTTCCAGCTGTTCGATGCTGAAATTCAGCGCATGGAAGCCACTGAAAACGATCTGGACCGCGCCTTGCAGTTCGCTGAGCTTTAGATAGCTATGTTCATTTCCTTCACCATTCATTGACCCCCTAACAAGATTGCGGCAAACTTCTTTTACAACCGAAGTCGAAAGCCAGTACTTCCGTTGTTATGCCGTTCTGGGAGAAATGTATGCACAAGCCCAACAATCCCCGCTTCTTTGCAGATACAGTGTCGATTGATGTATGGAGAAATCAATATGCAGATGGTACGGCGCTTGCTGACCTGCACATTGATGTAGTTTTTGGAACTGGCCGATTTGGAGGCGACGAACTAAAAGACTCCCCTGTCAGGTTCAGGATGAGCCTGAAACGTGCTGAGATTCGTGTAAAGACCGATTGTGGAGGAGTTATCAAGATCCCGCCTCAACATGTTAAACGTGAGGAAATTTCGCACGGTAAGCAAGACATCAGCGAGGAAACAAAGCTTGATGCAAAGGCTCATGGCAAGGCCAAAGTAAGCACCGTTAAGGCTTCTGGTGAATTGGGTGGCGAAGCGACCGCCCAGACACAGGTGACAAAGAAGTATGTTGAATCGAATGATGTCTCTCCAATGAAAGTCCAACACAAGCGGACAGGCAATGGATATGCTTTTACGATTGAGCCGAACCGAAGTGCATTTTTAGACGGGCAACCTTGGCAAAGCGATGAGCCAAGAATGAAACTAAAGGACACCAAAGCGGCTCGCAAAAAAGGCGAACCGCCTGAAATTCTTGTCGAGATCCACTGCAAACGAGAAGATTTACTCATTGAAGATATTCAGTTCAAGGACGAGAAATATCCTCTTTTTCCGACGTTGCCGGGCAAGAAAAAATTAGCAGTTGAACAAGCACTTAAGGCAGAAGTTGAGAGAATTGGCTTGCTTTGCGGTGATTTATCAGAGCCATTCTCAACCATAGTCCTTGGCGATGCCTCACCCTACGTGGAATAAAAATGTTTGAAGCGGTTACGAAGATACTGGAAGCAGATACCGACGATTTGGTGTCCTTGGCTGAAATTGCAGCCCCCGGGGACAAAGATTTCTTTCGAGGAGCCTGCTTTGATGGGTTAGATTTGCGCGGTCTTGACCTGCGCGGGTATAACTTGGACGGCGCTACGTTTAAAGGTTGCTCAATAGATCGACATTTAAAATGCGATCAAAAGTATTTAATCTCGCCGATTTTCGAAGATTTATTTTCAAATGTCAGTAAAACTCAAGCATCAATAATATTTTTTGGAAGCTTTGTTCTTCCTTTTATTAAAGAAATTCGATTTTCTGCAATTTCCTTTGATGATGATTTGAAAAACAAAGGTGACTTATTTATAAATTTAAAAAAGATTATTATTGAATTAGAATCCTATTTATCAAAAAGTGCTGTAAGCAGTAATGCATTAAATATTTACTCAAGAAGAATAAAAATTTATCTTGAAATGATACGAAAAGACTTGATTCAAGAGCCATTTTTAGAAAATATTACGTATAAGTCAAGCCGTGATGACATGTTATTAATTTTAGACAAACTAGATACATACATAGTCTACTTAAACAGTGAACTTTACCGTGTTCGATATCGCAGTTCTGTTTAGGTTGCCCATTCCGGCAGCGCAAACGCCATCGCCTGCAAATAGTCAGCAGCTTGGCTGAACACTTCCAAATTCTGACTGGAACAACCCGCCCCATATTTCGGCCTGCCGATGCCATGGCCGAACAAATCGGCTTGCATGCGCTCCGGCATTTGCCCATGGTCTGGGTGGCGAATGGCGATCATGCGATCCTGAAACGCTGACCGCAGCGAATAGAGCCGATGCTTGGGCCCTTCCTTCAATCCATTGTTGCGAAGATATTTATTGATATTGCCGCTAACGCTGTCCTCCCTGTCCGCCAAGGCAGGGAACCCGTTAGGCCGCTGCTTGGCTGCCCATAGCGAAATGCCGACCAATGGAATATCCCGCTCAGCATTCTTGGTTTTAACCTCGCGCTTTGCAATGGTTCGAATCCGGATATGGGGCACCGGATGATTGAGCATGATATTTTCCGGCCGCAGATTGACGATCTCCCCAGGGCGTGCGCCTGTCTCGATCAGCAGATAAATGATTAGCCTATGGTCAAGGTCGAGCTTGTCCAGCGCATCAGCCGCCAGCAGGCGCGATTGCACAAAGCCATTGCTATAAGGTGGCGTGCGCTCACCCTGCCCCGGTTTCAGGCGCAAGCCTTTGAATGGCGCAGTGTCTTTAATCCGCAGGGCGTCCGACACAGTGGTCACAATCGAATTGAGGTGCTGCAAATCCTTGTTGGCTGTTTCCGGTTTCAAGCCTTCATTCAAAATCCGGTCAAGCCACCAATCGCGAAAGTCCAATGCCATATCGCGGTCGATTTCTTCCAGAGCCACATCGCGACCAACCAGATTGGAAAAGTTTCTGACCGCCTTCAAGCGTGGATTCTTCCATTTCCTGATTTGGTTTTCGCTTTTGCGCGATTGAATTTCGCCGGTCAGGCCCAGATATTTATCCAGCGCGTCAGATAGCAATAGCGACGGCTTCTTGGCCGTACCAAGCAACGCCCCGACCGTTGGCCTGTGTGTCAGTTTGCGCCCCTGTTCCAGCGCATCCAGACGCACGCCTATGGACTTCACGTCTTGCGCTGCCAACATTTGCTCGGAAGAGGTGAAGGCGAAGCCAAAGGACTTGGCAATGTCGTGAGCGGCCCGCCAGTGCAATTCTGCATTTTCGGAATCAGAGGCAAGCAGAGCATTCCACCTTTTTTCAATGCGTGCATTGATGCTGGCCGCTTTGGCCTTTGCCTCTTCCCGGCTATCGGTTTTAAGGGAAATCTTGAGATCCCGCCGCCCCTCGATCTTAACAAGGCTCGCAGGAACCCGACGCGAAAAATAGTAGGTCTTGCCGCGCAATTGAAGATAGAGCTTCATGGCGATTCTGCCTCAAAATACAAAAATGTCGTACAGTTTGTCGTACAAAATGTCGTACAAATTTGCAAATTGGCTGCTTTTTGGCAAGTGTATAACCTGAATTATCTTTTAAATTCAATATTTTACACCAAATCCAAAGTGGCGACCCCTGAAGGATTCGAACCCTCGACCTGCTGATTAGAAGTCAGCTGCTCTATCCAACTGAGCTAAGGGGCCAGCCTATTGAAATTGCGCAAGAATTTAGGTCTGGTTACCTGTATCATGAGACGGAACAAGATCGTCTCATGTCCCATGAGAGACTTTCGCAATTTGGAGGCCACTTTTAAGGCCATAGTTTTGCAATTTCAATCTATTTGTCGTGCTTTTCATCAAGCTTCTCAATCAATCAATTGAATGCAACCAAGATTGGTAGACCGAAGAGCGCTGGATGATGGGTTCGTAGTGAGATCATGGAGCGATTTAGGTTTCGGATCAGCTCTTTTAAAATACTGCCTTCATGCACGCGCAGAGTGGGTGATTAGCATTCCGGGCCGCAAAAAGCATACGTCTGACATCTGTCTGACGAAACGTGAAGGCGCTTTGAGCGCCTTTCCTAAAGACATGCCACTTGCCCTGTGTTCGGTTTGGATCAATGTGTCCAGTTGCCGTCCACACGATTGGTGGCGAAATTGTCCGAATAGGTTTTTACGATTCTTCGGCGCGGTTTTGGCTCATTGACCTGATAGTCGATGCCGTGACGCTTGGCATAAGCGATGGCCTCTTCCTTGGTATCGAAGGTCAAATCGAGCTGCTGGCGCGTATCGGTCGAACTGGTATAGCCCATCAGGGGCTCGACCCTTTTGCTCTGTTCTTGTTCGAACTTCAGGCACCAATGCTTGGCCTTGGCCATGCCGGACTGCATTGCATTGCGTGCTGGTTGATAAATGCGTGCTTTCAAACTCAGGGCCCTCCGCTTTGTGGTGTGAGACATCGAGTCACCACATTGGAGCAAGATACTGCCCGAATTCATCAATTTCAATGATTTGCTGAAAGAAGTGGTCGGAGCGAGAGGATTCGAACCTCCGACCCCCTGATCCCAAATCAGGTGCGCTACCAGGCTGCGCTACGCTCCGACGGATTCTTCTGGAATTGACGAAAGAAGCCAACGAAGAATGGCGACTGCATAGCAACAGCATGGTGGTGGGGCAAGTGCAAAGTCGCCCTGCTCGTCATTTTGCCTTCGAAGGTGTGAACAATTGATGCTTGAGGCGGTCGCCTCTTTTGATCCCGAGGCGCTGTGCCGTTCCTGCCTTGACCTCCAGCACATATCGCACCGGGCCTCCGGAGCTGATGATGGTCTGGGACAGAGGCGTTGTGTTTTTGACAATATGTTTGATGACACCAGCTTTGTCGATGAACAGCATGTCGAGTGAAATATAGGTGTTTTTCATCCACATATAGATCTGCTCGGTCTGCTCAAAGTCGAACAACATGCCATGATCGGGATCGATTTTGGTTCGATACATCAAGCCCTTGGCGCGTGCCGGGTCATCTGCGGCAATTTCAACTGAAAAGACATGATCCTTACCATCGGACTGGATGATAAGGTCTGCCAAATTGCTCAACTTGTCGACGCTCGTGGAAGAATTTGCATGAGCGATAACAGGTCCGAAACCCCCGACGAAGCTAAAAGACAGGGCCAACAGACCGACCGCAAGGCACTGTGTGAGCAAGGAAAAGGAGTGCGCAAAATATCTGGAAGACAACATGGCTTCGTCTCAACTCATTGATGATCGGTGCAACTGGACTTCAGACTTGATCAGCAATCAGGCAAAGCGATGACGTGCGCTGACTTTTGCCAACTTGAACCAATCAACTCAACAATCGTTGGAAATGGCGCCCTAATGGGACGGCGGAATATGGCTGCCAGTAGCGGGGCGAATTTCTGTTGCCATTTTGCCTTTTGGTCCCGGGCCGTAACGAACCATGACTTCCTGATGGGGCCGCAACTCGGTCAGGCCATAAAGGCGCAGCGTTTCCATATGAATGAAGATATCGTCGGTCCCCTCACCTTGCGTGAGGAATCCAAACCCTTTTTCGCGGTTGAACCATTTGACCCAAGCCGTTTCAAGTTCGCTCGTTGGCGTCACTTTAACATGGGTGTTGGCGGGAGGCATTTGGGATGGATGAAGGGCGGTGCTTTCATCCATGGACAGGATGCGCAAGGCCTGCAGGCCTTTGGGGCCCTTGAGTGCTTCGCAGACAATCCGCGAACCCTCATAAGCGGTGCGATAGCCATCGCGCCGTAGGCAAGTCACATGCAAAAGGATGTCGGCATTCATATCGTCGGCCATGATGAAACCGAACCCTTTGGCCACATCAAACCATTTGATTTTGCCTGCGACCTGAAAGACATCAACTGACTTGTCTTCAGATGTTTCACTTTCAACGGGCTGCCGCTCCGGTGCGTTTTTCACCCCCATCTTAGTGCCTCAATGCTCTGCGTAGCCTCGTTCCCGACTCAATACAATGGTCGATTCTCAATTGGAGGATACCATCTGCTACCGGGAGTGCATCAATAATTTTTTTACTTTTTGCAGGTTTCGGTTTTGACTGCGTGTTTTCTTGAATTTGTTGGCCAAATGGCAAAGGGCTCGAGCGCAAAAATACGCAGAATTCCGAAGATTTGGCCGTATTTTTGAATATCTTGCGGTGAGCCGCAGGCCTTCGGCGAGCGTGTCGATGGTCGTTATTCTTACCGAATGGATTGCATCACCGGGCCTATTTCCCCATGCACGCAGAGATCTGCGAGGTCATCAAGTGGGGTCGGGTCGCGATTGATGACTACCAACTTTGCACCATAATGCTTGGCGATTTCTGGCAACCGGGCCGCAGGATAGACCACCAAAGAAGAGCCAAGCACGATCAACAGGTCGCATTTTTGAATATGCGTCAGAGCGTCCTGCATTTTGTCTTCCGGCATAGCCTGCCCAAATGAGATAACCGCTGCCTTGACCAATCCGCCGCAGGTTGGACAACAAGGAGCCTTGGCATGTTTATCGATATGGGCCTTGGCGACCTCCAACGACATGGTTTCGTTACATTCAAGGCAAGAACCATATGTGCTGTTGCCGTGTATCTCGATGACCTTGTCATCGGACAGGCCGCTTTTTTGATGCAGGCCATCGATATTCTGGGTGATGGTGCAAGTGAGTTTGCCGGATTCCGTAAGCCGGACGAGCGCTTTGTGTCCCTCGTTCGGTTCGGCAATCCTGAATTCCTCATTCATGACGAAACGGCGGCGCCAATCTTCAAGACGCGCCTGTTCGGACCGCACGAAATCTCCAAATTGGATGGGTTCCATTTTGGACCAGATGCCATTGGGTGAGCGGAAGTCCGGTATGCCACTTTCGGTACTGATGCCCGCGCCGGTGAAGGCGACGATGGATGTAGCCTCATCAATCAGGCCTTGAAGCTGCTTGCTCTCATTGTCTGACAACTGGTGGTCGGGCAACTGGTTTGTACTTGTGTCTTGCATCCGTCGCTCCCTGTGCTTACCTACTGATACGTATCCCTGTCTGAATGAAGGAATTCATCGCATGAAATATTTGCATACTATGGTGCGCGTCACCGATATTGAAAAGTCTCTCGACTTTTATTGCAACAAGCTGGGCCTTAAGGAAGTACGTCGTACGGACAATGAGGGCGGTCGCTTCACGCTGATCTTTTTGTCGGTGGACGGGGAAAACGAGAACTGTCTTGAGCTGACCTATAATTGGGATCCGGAAGAGTATGATGAGGGCCGCAATTTCGGACATCTTGCCTATAGTGTTCCCAATATCTACGAGACTTGCCAGAAATTGATGGAAGCCGGCGTGACGATCAATCGTCCCCCTCGTGATGGTTACATGGCTTTTATCCGGTCGCCGGATAATATTTCCATCGAATTGCTACAGGAGGGTGATCGTTTGCCACCTCAGGAGCCTTGGGCTTCGATGGCAAATACCGGCAAGTGGTAATTCCATTTCAGCTGCAATGATATAAAGCGCATTCTACCCGAGTGATCAGACCGGTCACTTGGGTCTTTTTTTACCAATTATCGATGAAACGCCGCTTTTTGACGCCCAAAATCGTAAATATCCCCCTTTTGGGCAGGATCCACGCCATATTGCTGTCACAGTTGACCATCATTGCAGTCTCGCTTTCTTGACGGGCATGCGTGATGCTGCCCTCGCGATTGCGTCGGGGCTAACGATATGGCCCTTATGGTGACTGTGTCCTCCTTCGCAAGAATAAAAAGGTTTGAAGGAATGATGCGCGGCGTTGACGGCCGAGCGCACCCAACACGACCCTCAAAGGGCCAGAATTCCATTTTTTTGTTCGCTGCCAAAGCGCCAGTCAGGCCTGCAAGCGAACGTTTGTCGGCTTTCGCTCGCGTGCTTTTCAAAGTGTCGCGTGACAGGAGCACTTGCGCGTGGCTGAGAGCATTTGCCTCGCTGCGCATGAAGACCAGGGCGCTCGGAGCCCATTGTGAGGTTATATCAAATGCTGAGTTTGAAATCAGGGCTCATCGCTATTTTCGCTCTTTTGTTGGCTGGGTGCCAAACCACCGGAAATAATGGCGTGACCATGTCGACCAGTACACACGCAAAAATGTCCAACAGAACCATGATGGCTTATGCCACGGGGTTGAATACCAAACCTGTGAGAAGCGGCGCGTCTCGCTTTCTCGTGGTCCATTCCAAAGTGCAGTTGGGCTGCCTGAAGCCTGAACTTGTAAAGCTCTTGACCAAAGTTGAGAAGCATTATGGCAAGAAAGTCGTCATCACGTCCGGCTATCGGTCCAAATCTTACAATCGTCGGGTCCGTGGTGCGAGGAATTCCCAGCATATGTATTGCAAGGCGGCTGATATTCGGGTGCCCGGTGTCAGCAAACGTGAACTGGTGAAATTTGCGCGCACCCTGCCCGGCATTGGTGGCGTCGGGCTCTATTGTCGCTCGTCCTATGTCCATGTCGATGTGGGCAGCCGCCGGGACTGGTATTGGGGATGCGGCAAGAAAAAGCGCCGCCGGGTTGCGCGGCGATAAGCCTCCCTCACCTCATTTGAACCTTAAGGCCTGGCACCTTTATTGGTGGCGGGTCTTTTCTTTTGCCGCTTTCGTATAAATGGCAGCTAAGCGATATTCACCAGCATGGCTACAGGCTATAATTCGCCAGAATCATTGCCTTTTTGGGGATTGAGGCATTGTCCGCTCCCCATGTCCCGGACTTGAGGTTCCATGGCCAGCTCAGCCGATTTTTCCTATTTGACCGACTCCATCGTGTTTCTTGGCGCTGCTGTGATTGCGGTGCCTCTTGCCAAACGGCTTGGGGTGGGATCGATCATTGGCTATTTGATCGCTGGCATGATCATTGGTCCCTTTGGGCTGTCTTTCATTCCTTCAACCAAAGACATCGTGCCCATTGCCGAATTGGGTGTGGTGCTGTTGTTGTTCGTGTTGGGACTAGAGCTTAAGCCAGAGCGCCTTTGGCGCATGAAGGCCGATATATTTGGCCTCGGGACCAGCCAGATTGTTCTGACAGGGGTCATCCTTGGGGGCATCTTTTCAGGCTTCGGCCTCTCTCGGCCTATTGCCTTCGTGGGGGGCTTCGGCATGGCCTTGTCCTCAACCGCCTTTGCGGTTCAGCTCTTACAGGAGCGTGGCCATTTTTCAACCGTTTATGGCCAACGTGCCTTCGGCATTCTGTTGATGCAGGATATCGCCATTGTGCCACTGCTGGCGATGGTCAGTATTGTGGCGCCGTCAAAGGGCGTGGCATTGCATGAGAGTGTTGCCAGCCAGATTGGCGTGACTGTAGCAGCTGTTCTGATCGTGATTGTGGTTGGGCGTTATTTGCTGTCCCATGTCTTCACCATGCTTGCCGCGACCAAGGCGCGCGAGATCATGCTCGCGGCCGCCTTATTGGTGGCGTTGGGCAGTGCCGGAATCATGCATTGGGCAGGTTTATCGATGGCATTGGGAGCCTTTTTGGCCGGAATCATGCTGGCTGAATCGACATTTCGCCATACGTTGGAAGCTGACATCTTTCCCTTCCGGTCTTTGTTGATGGGATTGTTTTTCATGACGGTCGGCATGACACTCGACTTGCCGGTGACCTTGGCGGAATTGCCGATCATTCTAGTTGGCGTCGTGATTGTGATGGTGGTAAAGGGCGGGATCCTGTGGTTGTTGGCTCGTGTGACGGGGTCTTCGAGCACTGACGCAGGATATATCGCCGTCGCCTTGCCGCAGGCTGGTGAGTTTTCCTTCGTGCTGTTCGCCGCGGCGGCGGCGGCAGGATTGCAAAGCCCTGCTTTCACAGTCATGACCGCAATCGTCATTTTAACGATGGTGATGACACCCCTGGCCGGTAAGGGACATGATGCTTTGATGCGTTATCTGGCTGATCGGTACCCAGAGCATGTTGAACCGGAACTGGAGATGGTCGACAAAAGTGAACCGCATGTGTTGGTGGTTGGCTTTGGCCGGTTTGGCAAGATCGTCTCGCAAATGCTGATGGCAGAAGGTTTGCGTATTGTTGCCATCGACAACAATACCAAACGTATCGCCGTGGCCCGTCGCCATGGTCTGCCGGTCTATTATGGGGATGCCACGCGCGAGGATGTGTTGCGATTGGCCGGGGCAGAGCAAGCTTTGCTGATTGCCCTTTGCGTGGAAAATCCGATTGTGATGGCCAAATCCGTTCAGCTGATTAAGGAGCATTTCCCCAAGGCCGCGATTTTCTGTCGGGCAACAGATCGCGCCCATGCGGTGGATCTGACCAAGCTGGAAGTTGATTTTCAGGTGCGCGAGACCTTTGAAAGCGGCATTAATTTTGGCCGCGCCGCACTGGATCATTTGGGCATTTCAACCGAACGAATACAGGACATCGAGGCCGATGTGCGCGAACGTGATCTGGAATTGCTGATGTATCATCTCAAGGCAGGTGATGTACAAGAGGCCAATCTGGGACGGGTCTTACCACCACGCAAGACCCCGGATTAGGCCATTTTTCCGAGCGTTTTGCCTTGCTAGTCCGGCACAACAATCGGATTGTCGGGATATTGCTGCCATTCCGCCATGGACCCATCATAGAGCAGCCCTTGCTTGTTGCCGAGCAATTCGTGTGTCACGAACCAGGCAAGGGATGCCCGGTGGCCGGAGTTGCAGAAGCCGATATGCGCCTGCATCGGATCGAGTCCTTGCGCTGAGAAAAGTGCCTTGGCGCGGTCAGGTGATATAAATTTGCCACCCTGTTTTGCCTCGACCAATTTATCAAATGGCAGATTTTTTGCCCCCGGTATCGTGCCAGGACGCGGACCGCCAGCCTTGCCGACATATTCCTCATGAGAGCGATAGTCAAAGAAGGCAGTTCCCTTCTCCCAGTTTGTCAAAACAGTTTCCATTGATGGTGCCATGGCGGGATTGGGGCTTGCGGTATATTTGGTCGGTTTGGAACGGGTCGCTCGATTGGTGAATAGGGGTTTGGGCAATTGGCTATAAGCGATCAGACCGCCGTCAAGGATCGAGACCTTTTCATGTCCAATGACTTTGAGGGTCCAATAAATCCTTGTAGCAACGGCAATTTCACTGGCACTCATGCCAATTGGAGTAAGGACGATGTGATCTGTTGGCGTGATGCCCATATTGCCGAGAAGTTTTTCAAGATAGGCGACGTCTGGCAGTGCTTTGCCCTCGACGGCTCGTCGCTTGCGCCAAAAACTATATTGGGTATTCACCGCATTGGGCAGATGCACGCGGGCATAACCATTGACGGGTTGAAGATCGACAAAAACTACGCCGTCACGCTCCAGATTGTTCAACACCCAGTCAGCACTCACCAAGGGACCGTTTGCCAAAGCAATGGAGGGGCTCAAAGTCAGGATTAATAATACAATGAGACTCCGTACCCACGTGCAACTCGTCTCATACGCCGCTACACAAAAATGCCGTTTGCAGGCAGCACGCATCCGCCCCTCCCTATTCAAGGTCTTTTCGGTTCGTTGACTGTCAATTGGTCATCAACGGTAAAATATCAGCAACGCCAAAACCAGAATACCGAGCGCGATCAGGCCCCAGCCTTGCGCACCGCCAAGAAACCCTTTCGCAGCGGCCTGCTCGGCTTCCTGTTCGAGTTCCATCACAGCACCTTCTGCTTTGTTCATGGCCTGTTCGAGTTCGGTTTCCTGTTCAACATTTGCTTTTGGATCTGGCATTGGAAGTTTCTCCTTTTTCACCTTGTCCCCGACCGCTTCAAAAAGCTTTGAGGCAAGCGTCAATGTTCTCTTTGGATCAAACGCAGGATCATCGGTTATGGTTCCCAATTCGAGGGAAACATGATAGGTCAAAAGAGTTCCCCCTTCCCTTTCTTCCAGTCGGATGCTGGTGTGACTGTTCAAGATGGTTGCATTATCGTCCATAGCTTTGGAGATCATGGTGAATTCATTATCGCTATCACCGGGAATCAGACGGAATTCCTGCTCAGTTTCGAGTTTGCCATCCCCCCAACGCAGCAAGCGGACGTGAAAATGAGCCGGAGCGATTTCCTTCATCTCTTGGCAATTGGGAAAACAGGCTTTCAGGAGGACCGGATTGAAAAACCGTTCTCGCACCTGCGCAGTGTTTGCCGCACACAACACTTCACCAGTCAGCTCCATTTTTAACCCCTTTTAACGCAACAGCCATATTTACTTTAAACACATACGAAATATTACTATCATCGCAAGTATAGGAAATACAGCACCGGTCTTGTTTGATATTGTTCAATCGTTGTGAGAAATCTGGTGATCCCCACAGCAAGAATGTCGCGGTTTGGGGTGGTTTTTGGCTGGATCTTTTGGTATCAGTCACGCCTTGCGAGGCATTGAGGAGACACAGATGACCAGCGTGACCCCTATCAACTCGGATCAACCTGTATCCATCCGTCCAGAGCGTTCCGAATTATTGATGCCTGCGGGCAATCTGGAAAAACTCAAGATGGCCGTCCTTTATGGTGCGGATGCCATTTATATGGGCACGCCAGACATGTCGCTCAGGACCAAGTCGCAGATGAGTCTGGATGATGTGGTTGAGGGCATCGAATTTGCCCATGCGCACGGAAAGCGGGTCTATCTGACACTCAATCTCTTCTCCCACAACAAGGATATCGACAAGCTGCCGCAATATGTCGAAACCGTGCGCAAGGTGAAGCCGGATGGACTGATTGTTGCCGATCCCGGCGTCTTCATGTTCGTCAAGGCACAGGCACCGGAGCTGGAGCTGCATGTCTCGACACAGGCCAATGTCTGTTCCTGGCAGTCGGTCAAATTCTGGGAAATGCAGGGCGCCAAGCTCGTGGTGATGGGGCGTGAGGTTTCCTATAAGGAACTGGCAGAGGTACGCGAGAAATGTCCAGACATCAAGCTTGAGGCCTTTGTTCATGGCTCGATGTGCATGACCTATTCCGGTCGCTGCCTTTTGTCCAATTTCATGGCCGAGCGCGGCGCGAACCAAGGGTCTTGCGCCAACAGTTGCCGCTGGAAATACAAGGTCCACATGAAGCTGCGCGACGGCACAGTGCGTGAATTGAAGTTGTCTGAAGAGAATATGGAGCTGTTTGACTTCTTCCTTGAAGAGGAACAGCGTCCCGGTGAGCTGATGCAAATCACCGAAGATGAGCGCGGGTCCTATATTCTGAATAGCCGCGATCTCTGCATCATGCCAAAGTTGTTAGATTATCTTTCCATTGGTGTCGACAGTCTCAAGGTCGAAGGCCGTGGCAAGAGCCCCTATTATGTGGCTTTGGTGGCGCGAGCCTATCGCATGGCGATTGACGACTGGTATGAAGACCGGGACAATTGGGACCCGGAGGCCTATATGGAAGAGTTGGCGACGGTGCCCAACCGTGGCTATACCCTCGCCTTTCATGATGGCCGCCTGACCAATTATGCCCATGGTTATGAGGAAACCTCGACCTTTGCCGAATGGGAATTTGCCGGCATGGTCTGCGAGGTACGCGACGATGCTTTCATTGTCGACGTCAAGAACCGTCTTGAAGCCGGTGATGTGATTGAGCTGGTCTCGCCCCATCTGCGTGCGCCGATTGCCATTCGCCTTTACGAATTTGAAGATGCCAAGAATGGCAAGATCCAGACGATCGTCAATCCGGGGACCAAGCCGCAGGTGCGCATTCCTTTCTCTCTGTTTGACCATGAAGACCCTGAGATCCTGCGCCACCATGTGCCGGTGATGACAGTTCTGCGCAAGGAACGCGCCTTGACGCCAGCCCAATGGGAACGGCTCAAGCATGACGCCGAAGCCCACGATATGGAATTGGGTCGAGGCGATGAAGGGCTTTATGAGCGCAAGAATGTCAAGCTTCAGGCGGCAATCGATGCGGACCAGACCAAGCGGTCCACCAAGAGCCCGCGTCTGGGCACCGAGGGGTGCTGTGGCCGTGGCTGCAATGGCTGCACAATCTTCTGGTATGACGACAAGTATGAGAAAGCCCGCACGCTGCTTGCCAAGAATGAGCAAGGCAAATTGTTGACAAAGCAGCAGGCCAAGCAGGAAGTGATCAAAAAGGTCTCCTGACCCTTCTTTTCATTGGATATAACAAAGCCCGAAACACATGATGTTTCGGGCTTTTTGTTTATTCTGCCGCTTCCATTCGGGCTTTGAGGCAATAATCGGTGTGATGGATCATGTCCCCATGTTCAGCGATAGTCTCAAGCCAGCTGCGGATGACTGCCGGATGATGAGGCGCGGCCTGAATGCCAGCAGTCAGTTCATCATGACAAATAGCTTCCACCGCCAGACTGACGGGAATGGAAACCAGACGGCCCATGGCACTGCTTTGATTGTTTCCGTAGCTATCGAGGCTTTTGGCTTTGTGCCAAAGCGTTTGGCCATTGCGTATCACTTTCAATTCCACGGACATGACCACTCGGTCTTGCTCGCCTTCATGATAGGCATGGTCAGCCCAGAGTCGGTCGGACAGGGATGCCAGCTCGGCGTCGTCATGTTCGCTATGGGTCGTTTCAATGGTTTTGAAAATGTCGGCCCATGCGTCCGACCAGCCCGCCAGACGCAAGGTTCCGCGCACAAAGCGCGAGACATTCCAGTCTTTGCCAATGCCATATTCGGCCATGAATGGCAGAGAATCCCGATTTGGGTAGGACTGGAAAGTCTCAAAGCCTCCAGCCAACTCGATTGGATAGTCTTCAACCGCATCCCATGGATGGTCAATCACCGTTTCGCGCCCGTCCTTGATGGCACGTGCCGGGCTTTTCAGCGCCTTCAAAACACCAAGGGGTGACCAGCTGAATTTGTATTTGAAGTCATTGGCAACGGCCGGGAAGCCGCCGCAATAGGATTGGAAATCATGGTCGTTGGAAGGATCAAACCAATTGCTTTTGCGATAGTCATCCATCAGGAGATGGGCCAGCAGATGGTCGATACCGGGATCTAGACCAACTTCATTGATCAGCACCAGCCCTTTTTCCTTGGCTATGGCATCAAGAGCCAGCATATCCGGCCCAATATAAGAGGACGAGACGAAATGCGCCCCCAGCTCAAGGCACAGTCTTGCGATGGAGGGATGCATCGCGGTTGGCAGCATGGAGACCACCACATCGCCTGCCCGGATGGCACTTTCGAGCGCGCCATCGTTGGCCTCGCAAATTTCGAACTGCCCCACAAGTCCACGGGTCGCCAGAGTGGCTTTGTCGAGATCGCGCTCCCAGAGTTTCAATGGATAATCTTTGGCGATCAATCTGCGAATGCCGGGAACAGAAGCAAGCCCCGCTCCAAGCCAATGGATCGTCTTTGCATCAGTGGTCATATGTGGGTCTCCAACAAGGTGAATGCTTGGTCGCAGTTTTTAAAACTGTCTTTGAAACAGAGCTTTGCGGGAGAGTTGGGGGTTGGGCAAGAGGTATGACCGCATGGTTCGGCAGATTGCCGGGTGGTGGCTGGCAATCTGTCTTGATGCTTGGTTGGCGGGAGACAGATTGCCGAGCGTCTGGCGATGGCCAGCCATGCATTGAGGATAACAAAAAGCCCGACCAATGGCCGGGCTTTAAGAGAGATGAGTCACACGCGCCTTTGCTTGGGCAGATTATCCCACATGTTCGCTCAGATGGAATTCATCACCCTGGGCTTGGAGAGCCTCGAACCAGCGATGAATGATGGTCGGGCTGCTTGGGGCGGCTTGCACGCCTTTGGACAATTCACCGTCGAGCACGGCTTCCACGGCGAGACTGACCGGAATGGATACCAGACGCGCCATGGCTGAGAAGTGCTCGCCACCTTTTGCATCGAGCACATAATCCTTGTGCCAGACGACTTCCCCATCCTTGGAAGCTTTCAGGTCGACAACAAGAACCACGCGATCCGGTTCGCCTTCGTCATAGGCATGATCGGTCCAGAGCTGGTCGCTCAAAGCCTCCAATTTGGCTTCACCATCCGGGCCGAGGGCTTCTTCCTCAACAAATTTGAAGATGCCAGACCATGCATCAGACCAGCCATTCAAACGCAGAGTGCCGCGCACGAAGGTGTTTACCGACCAGTCACTTTCAAAGCCATATTGATCCATGAAAGGCAGGGAATCACGGTTTGGATAAGACTGGAACGTTTCCGCGCCAGTTGGAAGACCGACGGTGAAATCGGAAATCGCGTCCCAAGGTTTCTGAGTGGTGACCACTTCCCCGCCAAGGATCGCCTTGGCGGGGCTTTTCAGCGCCTTCAAAACGCCAAGGGGTGACCAGCTGAACTTATAGCGGAAGTCGTTGGCCTTTGCGGGAAATCCGCCGCAATAAGAGCGGAAGTCGTGGCTGTTGGTCGGATCAAAGGCCTTGCTTGCACGATAGTCCGCCATCAAGAGATGAGCCAGCAAATGGTCAAGACCCGGGTCAAGGCCCACTTCATTGACAAAGCACAACTCCTCAGACTTGGCCCGACCGTCAAGGGCTGCCATTTCCGGGCTGATATAGGAAGAAGAGACAAAATGAGCCTGTTTGGTAAGACACAATTCTGCGACTTGTAAATGCATGGTCGCAGGCAGCATCGAGATGACGACATCGCCCGCCATCACATTGTCAGCCAATGCATCGAGCGAGAATGCCTTGATGGAAAAGTTGCCGCTCAGGCCCTCGGTGGCTGCCTCTGCTTTTTCGACAGTACGGTTCCAAAGTGTTACCGGACGGCCATGTTCGATCAAACGACGAATGCCGGGGACCGAAGACAGACCAGCCCCCAGCCAATGAATATTTGCCATGGTGTATTGCTCCATTATTGTTGGCGCTATAAGAACATTTTGGATCCAATCTGCAAAGAGCTTGCCAGCAGCTTGTGGAAGAGATTGTAATTTTCTCCATTTTGATGGATGGCAAGTTGGGGAACTTTATGTGTTGATATGCAGTTCATCCCTGCCCCTGCGGTCAGACTTGGCGCGAAACAGTCGTTTTTTAGGAGTTTGCATGCCCACGGATATTGAAATTGCACGCGCAGCGCACGCGCTTCCGATTACAGAAATTGGTGCAAAACTGGGCATTCCTTCGGAAGATCTGGTTCCCTTTGGTCATGACAAGGCGAAATTGTCGGCTTCTTTTTTGAACGGCCTGAATGGACGCAAAAATGGCAGGCTGATTCTTGTCACCGCCATCAGCCCGACCAGCGCGGGCGAAGGCAAGACGACGACAACAGTGGGCCTGGGCGATGCGCTCAATGCCATTGGCAAGAAAACCTCTATCTGCATTCGCGAAGCGTCGCTGGGGCCCTGCTTTGGTATGAAGGGCGGTGCGGCCGGTGGCGGTCTGGCGCAGGTTGTGCCGATGGAAGAGATGAATTTGCATTTCACCGGCGACTTCCATGCCATTACCTCGGCCCACAATCTGCTTTCCGCGATGATCGACAATCATATCTATTGGGACAATGAGCAGCAGATCGACAATCGCCGGGTGGAATGGCGGCGCGTGGTCGACATGAATGACCGCTCGCTTAGGCATATTGCAACGGGCCTTGGCGGTGTTACCAATGGGTTTGCCAGTGAGAGCGGCTATGACATCACGGTGGCGTCCGAAGTGATGGCGATTCTCTGTTTGGCCGACGATCTCACAGATCTGCAGCGACGGCTTGGGGATATCATTGTTGGCTATCGCCGCGACAAGAGCCCGGTTTATTGTCGGGACATCGGCGCGGATGGTGCCATGACCGTTTTGCTCAAACAGGCGATGCAGCCAAATCTTGTTCAGACGTTGGAAAACAACCCGGCTTTCGTTCATGGCGGTCCATTTGCCAACATTGCCCATGGCTGCAACAGCGTGGTGGCGACCAAGGCGGCGCTTAAATTGTCCGACTATGTGGTGACCGAAGCGGGCTTCGGGGCTGATCTGGGGGCGGAGAAATTCTTCAACATCAAATGCCGCAAAGCAGGTCTTGTTCCGGATGCCGCGGTGATCGTGGCGACGGTTCGGGCGCTGAAGATGAATGGTGGCGCAACCAAGCAAGAGCTGGATCAACCGAATCTTGAGGCACTGAAAGCCGGTTTGAAAAATCTCGGTCGCCATATTGAGAATGTGAAGCAATTTGGCGTGCCTGTCGTGGTCGGAATCAATCATTTCGACGCTGATACGGATGAGGAAATTGCTGTCATTCAAGCCTATGCGACCAAGTTTGGCATTGAGGCGATTGTCTGTCGCCACTGGGCGGAAGGATCCAAAGGTGCGCTTGATCTGGCCCACAAGGTGGCCAAGCTCGCCAATGGCGGCAATACGCAATTTGCACCGCTTTATCCCAACAAGATGCCCCTGTTTGAGAAAATCGAAACGATTGCCAAACGGGTCTATCGGGCCAACGAGGTTTTGGCCGACAAGAAAATCCGCAATCAACTGCGGGCTTGGGAAGAGCAAGGCTATGGCGAGTTGCCGATCTGCATGGCCAAGACGCAATATAGCTTCTCGACAGACCCGGATTTACGCGGGGCACCGAGTGGCCATTCTGTGCCGATCCGCGAAGTGCGCTTGTCGGCAGGGGCCGGATTTGTCGTTGTCATTTGCGGGGAAATCATGACCATGCCGGGTCTGCCACGCAAACCGGCGGCCCTATCTATCCACCTTAATAACAAGGGCGACATTGAAGGGCTGTTTTAACAACGCTATAGGTAGGCGTGAATCGAGAGCATAGCGGCATCATTTTGTCGCCAATGGGTTTGAGGGGAACAGCATGACCGCCACCCGTATTGATGGCAAAGCCATCGCCACTGATTTGCGCGCGAAAATCGCGATCGAAGCCGAGAAACTCATCAAGGAAACAAACGTGGTGCCTGGCATCGCTGTGGTGATCGTCGGAGAAGACCCCGCCAGCAAGGTCTATGTCGCCTCAAAGGGCAAGGCCGCGAAGGAATGTAATTTTCATTCCGTGCAGCATACCTTGGCCGATGATGTAGCCGAAGAGGCGCTGCTGACTTTGATTGGTGAGCTCAATGACGATCCGGCCATCCACGGCATTCTGGTGCAATTGCCCCTGCCCGATCACATCAACGAATCCAAAGTGCTGAACCTGATCCGCCCGGACAAGGATGTTGACGGGTTCCATCCCATCAATGTGGGCCTGTTGACCGCCGGGGAACGAGACAAGGCGATGGTGCCCTGCACGCCTGCCGGATCGTTGATTCTGGCCAAACGGGTATTGGGCGAGCTGTCCGGCAAGAATGCCGTTATCATTGGCCGCTCGAACATTGTCGGCAAGCCCATGGCAGCCTTGTTGCTGGCGGAAAGCTGTACCGTGACCATTGCGCATAGCCGGACCAAGGATCTGCCGGATGTGGTGCGTGGGGCCGATATCGTGGTCGCTGCGGTTGGGCGTCCGCAAATGGTCAAGGGAGACTGGATCAAGGAAGGCGCCTGTGTGATCGATGTGGGCATCAACCGGATCGACGCGCCAGAGCGTGGCGAGGGCAAGACCCGTCTGGTGGGTGATGTGGACTATGACAGCGCAGCGGAACGGGCCGGCTTCATCACGCCAGTACCGGGTGGTGTTGGTCCGATGACGATTGCGCTGCTGATGGCCAATACACTGACAGCGGCTCGCCGGTCTGCCGGGCTCGACGATCTGGATTATGCGTCTTTGCTATCCTGAAGGACGCGTCCATTCAACACGCTGAAATGATTGTAAAAGCATCACTGAACGCATATATTGAGAAGAGTAAGACAAAGCGTTCTGAGGGAGTGAACCATGCCGAACAAGGACGTCACAGAATATCTCGTAGCCAAAATCAAGGCTGATGGTCTGCTTGATGACTACAAGCGGGCACGCAAGCCCAAACCTCCCAAGCAAAGTGACGACACCTTTTTGAAGGCGGGTTACCGCATTCTGGAGGAAACCGGCGCTCTGCCCAAGGAAATCGAGCTAAAAAAGGCGATAGCCGTCCAGTATGAACGCCTGAATGCCGCCACCAGTCAGGAAGAGCGCGAAGAAGAATTTCGCAAGCTCGCCGAGTTGCAAATGGTGCTTGGTGTTGAGCAGGATGCTCGGCGGAAATTCTACACAGGATAATCGCCCCTGCCCTTAAGACATATCGAAACCCCGCCCGTCCCTTTGGATTGGCGGGGTTTCTTTTTGTCGGCAGCGCATATCCCCGGCAGATGGGCGCGCATTCTATGGCCATGGAATGCTCGACCTTTGACAGACTTCGCCTTTTGACCCGACGGCTGCGATTGACAATGCTAGGGTTATCCCGCACAAGGGAAGCTACGGAAGGTTCTGCTTTGCATGAAGGCAAGGCGGATGAAAAGGGAACACGGTGCCGGATGACCCAACTCGGGGCCTAGACCGTGGCTGCCCCCGCAACTGTAAGCGGATTGCCTTTTCTTCACGCCACTGGGAGCTAACCCGGGAAGGTGAAAGGGCGTCAAACCGCGAGCCAGGAGACCTGCCTACCGTTGCAATTCACGACCGGTCGGGGAGGATCGGAGCCGTGGAACCTTTTCCGCACGCTCCGCTCATCTGGCCTGTCAAATCATGCTTATTGGCCTGTATCATCAGGTCATCAGGAGGTGAAATGGCGAAGAAGTCCGGGCTATTGCAGGTCTGCGTAACCTGTCGGCGCTTTGATCACACGGATACGGCAGCAGACGTGCGGCCCGTCGAAGGCCAGTTGTTACACGACCGGTTGGTCGAAGAGATCGACAAAGATGACACCTTGAAAGACGCGCTGTCTGTTGAGCCGGTTCAATGCATGAATAGCTGCCAGCAATCCTGCACCGTCAGTCTGCGCAGTGCTGGCAAATATGGCTATGTGATCGCCGATCTCGACAAGTCCGACGACCGGGTCGAGGATCTCATCACCTTCTCCAAGCTTTATGTGGCTTCCGAAACTGGCGCACCCGTCTGGCGCGAGCGGCCTGAACATATTCGCAAAAACACGCTTGTGCGGCTGCATCCGTCTCCCGAATTTCCCGATATGAAAGATTAGAGGTTCGTCATGTCCTTTGCTTCTTCTTCCAATAAAAAAAATTCCTGCAACTGTCGTGACTGGCTTTCTCGGTGCTGGCAAGACGACCCTGATCCGCAAGCTGATTGAACAGGCCGGCAACAAGAAAATTGCGCTGATCGTCAACGAATTCGGCGATATGGGCTTTGATGGCGAGTTGCTGAGCGATTGTGGCAACCCCAATTGCAGCGCAGATGATGTGGTCGAGTTGAAAAATGGCTGCATTTGTTGCACGGTCGCAGATGATTTTCTGCCAACCATGGAAATGCTGATCAACCGGGAGCCAAAGCCGGATCATATCGTCATCGAAACGTCAGGTCTTGCACTGCCACAGCCTTTGGTCAAAGCCTTTCAGTGGCCGAGCGTTCGGGCGTCTGTCACGGTTGACGGGGTTGTTACCATTGCAGATGCCTCCGCGCTCAGTGATGGTCATTATAGCCAGAATGAAGATGCAATTGCCAAGCAGCGCGCACAGGATGACAGCCTTGATCATGACAGCCCGATCGAGGAGCTGTTTGCCGATCAGCTGAAATGCGCTGACATGATTGTTATCTCCAAAGCCGATCTGGTGGATGACGAGGGCATGGCGCGGGTTGAGGCGATCATCGGGGAACATGCCCGCAATGGCGTCAAGAATATTCATTCGCGTAATGGCGATGTCTCAGCCGCTGTTTTGCTGGGCCTTGATTCCGTGGCCGAAGATGATCTGGAAAGCCGCAAAGCCGCGCATGATCACCATCACGATCACGATGATGACCATGATGACGATCACGATGACCACGACGATCATGATCATCATCACCACGACCATCATCATGATGAGTTCCACTCGATTGTTGTACCGCCGCGCGGCTTTGCCTCGATGGATGACGTGAAGGCCTGTGTCGAAGAAGCTCTGGCTTTGCCGGGAGTGCTGCGGGTCAAGGGTTATGTGGCGCTTGAGGGCAAGAAAGCACGCGTTGTCGTTCAGGCGGTTGGCCGTCGGGTCGATTGCTGGTTTGACACGTCAGGCGAAGACAAGACCGGTCTGGTGGTGATCGGCCTTAAAGATTTTGATCAGGCAGCCGCAGAAGCCAAGCTTTCCTGACTTTGAAAGGTCATAGCAAGTCCCATGCATATTCTCGCACCACAAGCCGGTCGCATTGATGATCAGGATGAAGCCATTGATCTGGGGCAGAGCCCCGGTGACATTCTCATTCTGTCAGCGGCCGACAGTGAGCTTTCCGCCTTTGTTGAATCCAGCCGCTATCGCCGGTCGCAAGACCATAAGGTCCGCCTTGCAAGCCTGATGGCGCTGGGGCATCCCTATTCGGTCGATATGTATGTGGAACAGACGGCGCAGCATGCAAAGTTGATTGTGCTGCGGTTGCTTGGCGGGGCGGAATATTGGCGCTATGGCCTTGAACAGTTACAAAAATTGTCTCGCGGCACGGGCATGCATCTGCTTGTCATGCCGGGGGACAACAAATGGGATGAAGATCTCGCCTCCTGGTCGAGCGTTGATGCGGCTATTGTGCGGCGCTTCTGGCGGTATTGCGTTGAAGGTGGGCAGGATAATCTCATCCATGCTCTTGATTATGCGAGCCATCTGATTGATCCAGACTATGAGGATGCCCCCCAGCCCCTCGCCCTGCCCCGCGTCGGCATTTTGCATGAAGGGCGCAGCTTTAGCGGCGACGACGGTCTTAAAGCCTATATCAAGCTGTTCGAGGGCAAAGCGGAGCGCCCGGTGGTGCCGATCTTTGTCTATCGGTCCTATATTCAAAGTGCGCTCACCGCGCCGATTGATGCTTTGTGCAAGGCGCTGGAAGCCAATGGACTTCATGCCATCGCTTTCTTCGTGCCGAGCCTTAAAGACGCTGAGGCACAGGACTTCCTCAACAAGACCTTTGAGACCTTCAAGCCGTCGGTCTTCCTCAACACGTCCGCCTTTGCCCTGTCCAAGGCCGGGCAACAATATGAGCCGACCTTCCTTGATGTCTATGGTTGCCCGATCCTGCAGGTGATCCTGTCTGGTTCCAGCCAGGAAGCATGGGATGAAAGCCCGCGCGGCCTGTCCGCTCGGGACTTGGCAATGCATGTGGTGTTGCCAGAGCTTGATGGGCGCATTCTGTCCCGTGCCATTGCCTTCAAGGAAGAAGGCACGCTTGATGAAGCGACGGAATTCAAGCCGGTTCGTCTGGTGCCCCACGACAATCGGGTGGCGTTTGTTGCCCAAATGGCGGCGGGCTGGGCGCGGTTGCGTCAAAGCGAGGCATCGGATCGTAAACTTGCAATCGTCATGGCCAATTATCCAAACAAGGATAGCCGCATTGCCAACGGGGTGGGCCTTGATAGCCCGGCCTCTGCGGTTGGCTTGATGCAGTCTTTGCGCGCTGATGGCTATCAGATCGGACAATATACCCGTGGATTCCGATACCCTGATGCAACAGATTTTGGCCGGGCCGACCAATGCCTTGGGCCAAGCGGAGCGGGTGAGCGATATACAATTGTCGTGCGCTGACTATCAGGCGATGTTTGACTGCTTGCCTCTAAAGGTTCGAACCGAGATCACCGAGCGCTGGGGCACTGCGGATCAGGACCCGATGGTGCGTGAGGGTGCCTTCCAACTTGCCATCCATCGCTTTGGTAATGTGGTCGTCGGGGTGCAGCCAGCCCGTGGTTACAATATTGATCCCAAGGAGACCTATCACGACCCGGATCTGGTACCCCCGCACAATTATTTCGCCTTCTACTTCTGGCTGCGCAATGTGTTTGGAATTCACGCGGTTCTTCATGCGGGCAAGCATGGCAATCTTGAGTGGCTCCCCGGCAAGGCTCTGGCCTTGAGCGATGCTTGTTATCCAGAAGCCATTCTGGGGCCCGTGCCGCACCTCTATCCTTTCATTGTCAATGATCCGGGTGAAGGCTGTCAGGCCAAACGCCGCACCAGTGCGGTGATTATCGACCATTTGACGCCACCGCTGACACGGGCAGAATCCCACGGCGCAGGTGAAGAACTTGAGGCTCTGGTGGATGAATTCTACACCGCACAAGGGGTTGATCCACGACGCTCGGAAAAGCTGCTTGAAGAAATCCGCTACCTTGCCACCCGCACGGGTCTCGACAAGGATGCTGGCGTGGTGATGGAAGACGACAATGAGGCCGCCTTGCAGCAGCTAGACGCCCATTTGTGCGACCTCAAAGAACTGCAAATCCGAGACGGGTTGCATATTTTGGGGCAGTCACCTCAAGGGACTTATCTAACCGACCTGATGGTGGCCATCGCCCGGTGCCGCGCGGCAATGATGACAAGGATCAGTCGCTCCATCGCGCCATCAGTGATGATCTGGGTCTTCTGCTTGCCAATGAAAGCTTCAATCCGATCGATTGCGACTTTGCCACCCCTTGGGATGGCGACAAACCCGCGATCCTGATGACGCAATCCGATGCCCTTTGGCGTCATGCGGGTGATGCGGTGGAGCGCATCGAATTGCTGGCGCAAAAGCTGGTGGCCAAGGAGATTGCGTGTCCTGCCGAATGGGCCAACACCAAAGCGGTGCTTGGCTGGATTGAAAATGAACTGACACCGACGATTGCCGCCTGTGGCGTTGACGAATTCCGCCACTTGAAAGCGGGTCTGTCCGGGGCCTTCGTGCCACCCGGCCCGTCCGGCGCACCGACGCGCGGGCGACCCGATGTTTTGCCGACGGGGCGGAATTTCTTCGCCGTCGATGTGCGGTCCGTGCCGTCAAAAACCGCATGGGCCATTGGGGAATTGTCGGCTCACCGTTTGTTGGAGCGGCACTTTCAGGACGAAGGGGAATGGCTACAAGCCATCGTGCTGACCTGTTGGGGCACGGCCAATATGCGTACCGGCGGCGATGATATCGCCCAAGCACTGGCCCTGCTCGGGGTGCGTCCCGTCTGGGAAGCCGCCTCAGGCAGGGTAACCGGCATTGAGGTGATCAAGCTATCAGACTTGCAGCGACCGCGTGTGGACGTGACCTTGCGAATTTCCGGTTTCTTCCGCGATGCTTTCCCGCACCAGATCGATCTGTTCGACAGTGCGGTGCGCAAGGTTGCTGCTTTGGAAGAGCCTGAAGATGCCAACCCGCTGGCAGCCCGCGTCAAACGCGAACGGGTGGAAGCCGAAGCCAAGGGGCTGTCCGGTGACATGGCCCAGCGACAGGCAACCTTCCGGGTGTTTGGCTCCATGCCGGGAGCCTATGGTGCGGGGCTACAGGCCCTGATCGACGAGAAAATCTGGGACAAACGATCCGACTTTGCCGAGGCCTTTGTAGCATGGGGCGGCTTTGCCTATGGTGCGGGCGAATTTGGCGGAGAGGCAGCAGATCATCTCAAGACCCGCCTGTCCAAGGTTGATGCGGTCATTCAAAATCAGGACAATCGCGAACATGATCTGCTTGATTCTGATGATTATTATCAGTTTGAAGGCGGACTTGCAGCGAGCGTTGAAACATTCAAGGGCACGGCACCGAAGGTCTATCACAATGATCATTCGCGGGCTGAGCGGCCGGTCATCCGGACGCTGGATGAGGAAATTGCCCGCGTTGTCCGTGGTCGTGCCTCGAACCCCAAATGGATTGCCGGTGTCATGCGCCATGGTTACAAGGGCGCGTTCGAAATGGCAGCGACGCTCGATTATCTGTTTGCCTTCGCGGCAACCACCAATGCGGTCGGCGACCACCATTTCGACCAATTGTACGAATCCTATATCGAGGACGAGGACGTCGCTGATTTCCTGAAAGACAAGAACCGGCCCGCCTATGACGACATGGTGGATCGGTTTTTGGAGGCAATCGAGCGAGGCCTCTGGGTACCGCGCTCCAATAGCGCCGCCTTCATTTTGGAAGACAGCCAGCTTTCCCGTAAATCCGCTGGCACAATTGAGGAACTGAATTGATGATCAAAAAAGAAATGACTGAAGAAGAGCAAAATGCCCGACATGCCACAAAAATGGCAAAGAAAAAGGCCGCACGTGACAAGATCCTTGCCACCAAGACCATCGAAAAAGGCTTGATCATTGTTCACACCGGTAAGGGCAAAGGCAAAAGCTCTGCTGCTTTCGGTATGGCATTCCGCTCGCTGGGGCATGGCCACAAAATCTCGGTCATCCAGTTTGTCAAAGGGGCGTGGAACTCGGGCGAGAAAGCCATGTTGGAAAAATTTCCCGAGCAGGTGACCATCAAATCGATGGGGGAAGGCTTTACCTGGGAAACGCAGGACCGCCAAAAAGACATCGAGAATGCGCAGGCTGCATGGGAAGCTGCCAAGGCAGAAATTCTCAACCCGGAGAATCGGTTCGTGCTTCTTGATGAACTGAATATCGTGCTGCGCTATGATTATCTGCCGATCGAGGATGTGGTCGAATTTCTCGTCAATGAAAAACCACAAGACACCCATGTCGTCATCACGGGTCGCAATGCCAAGGATGAACTGATCGAAGTGGCTGATCTTGTGACAGAAATGACATTGATCAAGCATCCGTTCCGCGACGGTGTGAAGGCGCAGGAAGGCATTGAATTCTGATAGAATCGTATGATTTTCTTGTGATTTGATCTTACTCAAGTCACAGAGCCGTCAAATGCTTTAAGCCAAAGTATTAGGTAATTACACGCTTAAAAGCTATACCTAAAGGGAAATGCAATAAGGATCGCCTTTTGTGCCGTTGACTGCACAGAGGGGCGGTTCTAAAACTGATTGCATGATGGTTCTCATTTGCCCAGGCGCGGCAAAGAGATGAAAAGGGAACATGGTGAGGCGTACCCAACAGGGGCTGAATCCATGGCTACCCCCGTAACTGTAAACGGATAGCCGGTATCTCGATATACCACTGATCTTGCAAAGATTGGGAAGGTGAGATGCCGAAGCCGAGACCCGTGAGCCAGGAGACCTGCCATCAGGCCGTCACATGAGACAATATCGTCGATTGTGGCACTCTCAACAAGACGCCGGGGTGTGCGTTTGGTGAAGAGCGGGTCTGGCAGCTTCACACTTGTCAGGGTCCCTTTCCAAAAAACTGAATACCTCCAATGCGTCTCCGTAAATTGGCTTTCCGCCAAAGGAGATATCATGATTAAAACTCTTTCCGCCTCTCTCGTTGCAGCCACCATGCTGTTGTCCAGCGCCGCACAGGCGCATTTTCAGCTGGCATATACGCCGGAAGTCAATCTTGCAAAGCCGGGCACAGTCCCTTTCAAGCTGATCTTCTGGCACCCAATGGACAATGGACATGCCATGGACATGGGCAAGCCAAATGCCTTCTTTGCGGTTTTCAAAGACAAGAAAATCGATCTGATGGATAGCCTCAAGCCCATCACCTTCAAAGGCAAAAGCAACGAAGCGGCCGCCTTCGAAGGCACGCTGAAAGCAAAGCGCAATGGCGACTATATCGTCGTTGTCGAGCCTGCGCCTTATTATGAAGGCAGCGAAGACATTTACATCCAGCAGATCACCAAGTCCTACATCAACAAGGGCGGCATTCCGACCAACTGGAATGAACCTGTTGGCCTGAAAACCGAAATCGTTCCGCTGAACAAACCAACCAACATCCTGGCTGGTTCGACTTTCACGGGTCGGGTTCTTTCCGATGGCAAGCCGGTTGCTGGTGCGGAAATTGAAATCGAATATTTGACAGCAGAGCCTGACATGGTGACCAACGCCGCAACCGAGCCAAAGGCTGGCCCCATGCCCGGTGGCGCGATTGTCGCGATTTCCGATGACAACGGCTATTTCTCCTTCGGCGTTCCAAAAGCCGGTTTCTGGGGCTTTGCGGCATTGGGTTCCGGTCCTGATACCGAATTTGAAGGCAAAGAACTGTCTCAGGACGCTGTAATCTGGATCCGGGCTTATGATGTCAAATAATTCATCCTCATTGGTGAAGGAGCCAAATTATGCATATCATTGATGGCGCCCTAACCAACGAAGTTGTCATTGCTGGTGCCGTCCTGTCAGTGGGCGGCCTGGTCATGGGGCTTCGCAAACTGGATATGGAGCTGATCCCGGCAGCAGGTGTGTTGAGTGCGACTTTCTTTGTCGCCTCACTCATCCATGTGCCACTCGGATTTTCCAGTGTTCACCTGATCATGAATGGCCTTGCGGGTATCATTCTCGGCTGGGCGGCCTTCCCTGCCCTGTTTGTCGGTTTGTTGCTGCAAGCGGTGTTTTTCGCCTTTGGCGGCATCTCCGTGCTTGGGGTCAACGCGCTGAATATTGCAGGTCCGGCGGTGATTGTCGGCCTTGTGGCGCGTCCCATGATCCTGCGGGCCACCTCTGCCAAAACCGTTGCGATTGTTGGCGGGATTGCGGGCGGACTGGCTGTGTCGTTGACCACTTTGTTTGTTGCGGTCTGTCTCGGCCTTTCAGGCGAGAATTTTGTTGCCGCAGCCAAGCTGGTGTTCATCGCCCATATCCCGGTGATGATTGTTGAAGGATTGTTGAGTGCCGCTGCGATGTATCTGATCTATCGCGTCAAGCCGGAACTCTTCCATGTTATGAGCCAGAAGTCATGAAACTGAAAAAATCCATAATCTCGACTGCCGGTGGCGTACTCATGATGGCGAGCCTCATGACACTGCCGGCCCATGCCCATAAGGTGGTTGTATCCGCCTATGCTGACGGCACTTACATCGAAGGGGAAATCGGTTTTTCCAGCGGTGATATGGCAACAGATACCGTTGTCGAAGTGTTTGATGATGCGGGCAACAAGCTCGGCGAAACCAAGACCGACGAAGACGGTATCTTTCAATTTACGCCGACAAAAGCCACTCCGTTGATCTTTCGGGCCAATTTGGGGCAAGGTCATATTGCCACTTACCGAATGGAAATCGATGAGTTGCCGGAAATCTTTTCTGCTGACCAAGTGAAGGCAGCAGAGGAAGAAAAGGCCAAGCAGGCAGCTTTGATCAAGGAAGCCGAGGCTGAAACGAGCAAGAGCGGTGGCGCCGCCATTGATCCGGCCCTTTTGCAGGCCATGATCAGCGAAGGTGTCAAAGTCGAGTTGAAGGCTTTCAAATCCGAAATCGCTTCGGCAGTTCGCAAGGAAGTCAAACCTCTTTACAAAGAGGTCGCAGCCTATAAAGAAAAGAATGACATGCAGTCAATTCTTGGCGGTCTGGGCTATATCTTCGGTCTCTTCGGAGTCGGCTTCTATGTGGCCGCACGCCGAAACCGTACCAAGACCAAAAACTGACGGGCAATTAAAGTGGAGCGCATGCATGAGTGATTTGCTGGAACAGGCCGGTCAGATCAAAACCGAACAAGGAATGTCGCAAGAGGCGATCAAGCTCGTCTCGAATCGACTGTGGATCCGGCAGTTGGATCCTCGTGTTCGGATCTTCAGTGTCGCGGCCTTTGCGATCACGGTGGTTCAACTAACGAGCATGCCGATTTTGGCATGCGCTCTGCTGCTCGCCATTGTGCTGATAGCGCAGGCGCGGTTGCCCTTCTGGTCGACCGCCAAACGTGTTGCCATGATGGATGGCTTCATCGCCTTTCTTTTGGTGATGTTGCCCTTCACCACCCCCGGCGAGGCAATGTTCACCCTCTGGGGGTTCCCTGCCAGCTATGAAGGGCTGGACAAGGCCATTATCATTCTGCTCAAGGCCAATGCCATCGTGATGGTGACCATGTCGCTGGTAGGCACCATGGAAGCCGTGACGTTGGGCCATGCCCTGGCACGGCTCAAGGTGCCGGAGGCTCTGGTCCATTTGCTTCTCTTTACCGTGCGCTATATTGAAGTGCTGCATGCGGAATATCACCGCCTCAGAACTGCGATGAAATGCCGGGGCTTTGTTCCGTCCAACAGCTGGCATACCTATCAAAGCGTTGGCTATCTGGTCGGGATGTTGCTGATCCGCTCGTTCGAACGCTCCGAACGCATCATGAAAGCCATGAAATGCCGTGGGTTTCAGGGGCAGTTCCATTTGCTCGACACGATGGCCTTCACCCGCCGGGATGCGGTGTTCTTTACCTTTGCCTGTCTGGTGATGATTTCCATGCTGATGATCGAGGTTCTGAATGGCCCCGTTGCTTGAAACAGAGAATCTCCATTTCGGCTATCATGGGTTTCCGGCTTGTCTGAATGGGGTGTCCTTTGCGCTTCATGCAGGAGAGCGCCTTGGTCTGGTTGGCCACAATGGGGCAGGCAAAAGCACCTTGCTGCATTTGCTGGTCGGGTTGAACAAGGCCAGCGCCGGGCGGATCGGTGCCTTTGGGCGGGATTATGAAACGGAAGACGATTTTCGTCTGCTGCGTCGCCGGGTCGGGCTGGTTTTCCAAGACCCGGACGACCAACTCTTTTGCCCGACTGTGGCGGAAGATGTGGCCTTTGGGCCGCTTAATCTGGGCTACAGCAAGGACGATGCGATGAGCATCGTTGATGAGACGCTTGCCGCTCTCAACCTGTCGGAATTTCGCGATCGTGTAACCCACAAATTATCCGGCGGGCAGAAGCGTCTCGTATCACTGGCGACTGTGCTTGCCATGAAGCCGGACATCCTGTTGCTGGACGAACCGACCAACGCACTGGACGAAAAGACCCGTCTGCGTTTGATCGAGATCCTTGTTTCTCTGCCCCAAGCCATGATTGTTGTGTCTCACGACAGGGCATTCCGCGAGGAAGTAGTTACACGTACTATTCTGATGGAGGGTGGACAAATCAGCTAAGGCGCTTTGCCAGTCGGTGCCGCAGCGTTATTGTTTGTTCAACTTCGCAGCGCTTCCCGAGACGGAAGCTGAAAAACATGTCAGTGCGGTTGATCCAAGTCGGAGACCAAGACTGACCTGCAGGAATGATTACCATATGGGGGACACACGACCCATATGATGCTCTCTCCCTGCTTGAATGATTAATCCGGGTGCTCGCTATCGAGTGCCCTTGGTTCGTGCAACCCAATGTCGGCCCGCAATGTCAGCGTGCCTCAGGGGATAGAGATCAAAGCCATGGCAATGCACCACATACAGGATGCCGATATCGGACAAAGCCCGCTTGGCGGCGTACAGATCGCCCACTGTGAGATCTTTGTTGATGGCTTGTGGGTATCAGCGCGTCTGGCAGCCCCCTCTTCCACGCTTTATCCCGCTCTTATCAACATGCCTTTCAATGGCAATCAAGACCGAGCTTTTTGAGTATTCGATGTCCCACTCTTATGAAAAAGATCCGTTTGCGATTTACGAGCAATCCTTTCAGATCATCCGCAATGAAACGAGCGACGTCCTGTCCGGTCTGCCGTTGGATTTTGAACCTATTGCCGTGCGGTTGATGCATGCAGTGGGCATGACCGATCTGGTGCCGGATCTGCGCTACAGCGGCAATGCGGTCGCGGCGGGTCTTGCAGCCTTGAAAGCCGGAAAGCCAATCCTTGTCGACACCCAAATGGTTGCAGGTGGCATCACCCGCCGTTTCCTAACCAAGGCCTATGGCGGTTCGGACAATGACGTGATGGTGACGCTGAATGATCCGACGGTGCCAACCTTGGCCAAAGAGATGGGCACAACCCGGTCCGCAGCAGCGATGGAGCTATGGCGGCCCCATCTGGACGACGCGATCGTGGCCATTGGCAACGCGCCCACCTCGCTGTTCCGGTTGCTTGAAATGATCCGCGAAGGGGCTGGCAAACCGGCTCTGGTGCTCGGATTCCCGGTTGGCTTTGTAGGGGCTGCTGAATCCAAGCAGGCCCTGGTTGATGAAGCCGACGGACTGGGACTTGATTATATGGCCCTTCTGGGGCGCCGCGGCGGTACGCCGCTTGCCAGCGCAGCCGTCAATGCCTTGGCCATTGCAGCGCTTGGCGCAAAGGATCAACCGCGCGAAAATCTCGGTTGATTGAGTGATAGAATGAATGATGAAGCAAAAGAACCCTGGTTGAGCGTGATCGGCATCGGCGAGAGCGGTGTCGATGATATCAGCAACCTTGGCTGGTCCCTGTTGGCGGATGCGGAGCATATTCTGGGTGGTGCACGCCATCTGGCGATGGTGCCGGAAGATCTGGCCCCGAACGCAGAGCGCATCGTCTGGCCTTCCCCCTTGTCCGAGGTGTTTGCCCGGTTGAAACGCCTGCGGGGCAAAAAGGTTGTGGTCTTGGCCAGTGGCGACCCGATGTTCTTTGGCATTGGCGGCACCTTCTCGCGGCATTTCCCGTGGGAGGAAGTGCGGGTTCTGCCGTTCCCCAGTTCGTTGAGCTTTGCCGCCAGCCGGATGGGATGGCCACTCAATAAAACCACGCTTTTAACGATCCATGGCCGCAATCCGGCGGCCTTGTTGCCGCACTATTTGCCCGGAGCGAAGTTGCTGATCCTGTCCAAGGATGGCACGTCTCCGGCCACTGTCGCCAAACAACTGGTTGAGCGCGGTCTGGAGCAGGCTTCCATTTCGGTGATGGAGCATCTGGGCGGTGACAAGGAAAAGATCATCGCCAGCAGTGCCGCTGCCATTGCTGCGGGTGGCGATGCGTTCCGCTTTGCCGATCTCAATGTGATTGCAGTCTCTCTGCCCCAACAGATGGCCCATTGGCTACCGGTCACGCCGGGTCTGCCGGATGATGCCTTTGAGCATGATGGCAAAATGACCAAGCGGGATATTCGCGCCAGCGCAATGGCCAAGCTTGCGCCGCACCCCAATGCACTTTTGTGGGATGTGGGCACTGGCTGCGGCTCAATAGCCATTGAGTGGCTCCGTGCGCATCCAACCTGCCGTGCCGTTGGCATCGAGCCACAGGAAAAGCGCCGCGCCTTTGCGCTTCACAATGCCGAAATGCTGGGTGTGCCCCATTTGCGGCTACTAAATGGCACAGCGCCTGACGGATTGCGCGGTGAGGAAGCACCCGATGCGATTTTCATTGGCGGTGGGTTGAGCAATGACGTCGTCAATTTCTGTCTCAAAGCCTTGAAGCCCGGAGGTCGTCTCGTTGCCCATGCAGTCACGCTTGGGTCCGAACAGCTCCTTCTCAATCTCTATCAAAACCATGGGGGCGACCTGACCCGCCTGTCAATTGCCAAGGCTGAGCCCGTCGGCCCGCTCCATGGATGGAAATCTGCAATGCCCGTGACCCAATGGGTCTTTCTCAAACAATAAGGCGGTCCTCCCAAGACCAGTTGATCCGAGAGAAAACAATGAACAAGAATGGAAATGGCAAACTTTATGGGGTCGGCGTCGGCCCCGGTGACCCGGAATTGATCAGCCTGAAAGCCGCTCGCTTGATCGTTGCAGCTGACGTGGTGGCCTATCCCGCCCCGGAAGGTGGCGAGAGCTTCGCCCGGTCGATTGCGAAGGCTCATATTTCCACCGGTTGCATGGAAATCGAAATGCCTGTACCGATGAAAACAGAGCGGTTTCCAGCGCAAACGGTCTATGATGCAGGCGCCAAGGACATCGCCGAACATCTGCGTGCTGGTCGCGATGTGGTGGTTCTGTGTGAAGGCGATCCCTTCTTCTATGGCAGCTTCATGTATTTGCACGATCGCCTGCATGAAGAATTCGAGATTGAAATCGTCTCCGGCGTTTCCTCGCTGGTGGCGTGCGCAGGCCGTCTGGCCCAGCCATTGGCTGGTCGCAATGACGTGCTGACCATTCTGCCCGGACCGATGGAAAGCGAGGAGATGGAGCGGCGCTTGGCGATGGGTGGCTCTTTTGTCATCATCAAGGTTGGTCGTCACATGCCGCGCATTCGCGCCATTTTGGAAAAACACGGCCTGTTGGCCAATGCCGGTTATGTCGAACGCGCCACCTTGCCAACGGAAAAGGTCATGCGCCTTGCCGATGTCGATGAAAGCTGCGTGCCTTATTTCTCAATGATCCTCATTTATGACGGAGGCGAAGCATGGAAAAAATGAATCGCACCAATGTGATCGTCTGTGTTACCGCGGGCACGGCAGATCTTGCCAAATCGATCCGCACGATTCTGAAAAACGCTGGCGAAGTGGCTCTTGTGCATGGCAAGGAAGGCACCGAAGGGGTGGATCAGATTTTTTCTGACAGCATCACCCACATCCGCTCGCTCTTCTCCGAAGGCAAGAATGTCATCGCCATTTGCGCCAGCGGGATCGTGATCCGTGCGGTCGCGCCTTTGCTCGACAGCAAATTTGATGAGCCTGCCGTTTTGTCCGTCTCCCGTGATGGAGCCTCGGTGGTGCCTCTTCTTGGCGGTCACCATGGCTCGAACGGTCTTGCACGTCTGATTGCGGAGGGATTGAAATCTCATGCCGCAGTCACCACCGCGGGCGATTGCAAATTCAGCATGGCGATTGATAATCCCCCCAAAGGCTGGAAGCTGCAAAATTCCCGCGCTGCTGGTCCTTTGATGGCCCGCATGGTCAATGGCGAAGCGGTTTCAGTTGCAGATGATCTTGACTGGGTCAAGAAAGACAAACTCACCCTTGCCGACGATGCAGTTATCCGTCTGGAAAGCAGCATCGAGAAAGCCTCCGGCGATGCCGATGCGCTGGTTTATAGCGCTCAGAAGCTGGTGCTTGGGGTTGGCTGTGAGCGCGGTGTGGCTGCGTCTCACTTGATCGATCACATTACCAAGGTACTGGACGCGAACAATCTCGCCGTGGAAGCTTTGGGTCTGATTGCCTCCATCGATGTAAAAATGGATGAAGCGGCTATTCATGCCGCAGCCAAGCATTTTGGTGTCCCTGCCCGCTTTTTCCCGGCCGCTGAATTGGAAGCCCAGAAGGATCGTCTGGCCAATCCATCCGATGTGGTCTTCTCGGAAGTTGGATGCCATGGGGTGGCTGAAGGCGCTGCCTTGGCAGCCGTTGGGGCCTGTGGCTCTTTGCTGGTCGAGAAAGTGAAATCGGACAAAGCCACCTGTGCGGTTGGCATGGCCGTGGCTCCTTTTGTAGGAGAACTGCCGGGCAAGGTGCGTGGTCGCCTTTCCGTGGTTGGCATCGGGCCGGGTCAGTCGGAATGGCGCACGCCGGAAGCGACCAACCGGATTGCCGAAGCCGAAGAACTGGTTGGCTATGGCCTTTATATCGATCTGTTGGGCCCGTTGGGCGAGGGCAAATCGCGCAGTGACTTCCCGCTGGGTGGTGAAGAGGATCGCTGTCGCTATGCTCTTGAGCAAGCAGGCAAAGGCAAGAATGTTGCCCTTATCTGTTCAGGCGATGCCGGCATCTATGCCATGGGTGCGCTGGTGATGGAATTGCTCGATCGTGATGCCGACAATGGCGGCGTGTCTGACGATGCGAAACGGATCGAGTTGATCAATGTACCGGGCATTTCGGCGCTTCAGGCCGCCTCCGTGCGGTTTGGGGCTATTTTGGGCCATGACTTCTGCACGGTGTCGCTGTCAGACCTCTTGACCCCTTGGGAAACCATCGAGCAGCGCCTTGAAGCCGTGGCTTTGGGTGACTTCGTGGTGGCCTTCTACAATCCGGTATCGATCAAACGCCGCACCCAGCTGGCGCGCGCCAAGGAAATTCTGCTGACCAAACGCCCACCGGAAACCCCGGTTCTGCTGGCCTCCAATCTGGGCCGTCCGCAGGAAAATCTCCGCATCCGCACACTGGGTGATCTGGAAGTGGATGAAGTGGACATGCTGACCGTTGTGCTGGTTGGCTCGTCCCAATCCCGCATTTTCCAAAATGGCGACCGGTCGGTCGGCGACAATGGCTGGATGGCCTTCACGCCGCGCGGCTATGCCAAACGTATCGACGCTGACAAATAAAGGGACAGAAAGAGAGCGCATACGCCCTCTTCTCTCTCCCAGACAGGATTTGAAACATGACAGTCTATTTCATTGGCGCCGGACCCGGAGCGCCCGACCTTATCACCGTTCGCGGCTTGAAACTGATCCAGCAATGCCCGGTCTGCCTGTTTGCAGGCTCCTTGGTGCCCGAATCCACCGTGGCAGAAGCCCCGGACGGCGCTCTGGTCAAGGATACCGCACCGATGCATCTTGATGAAATCATCGCTGACATCAAGGACGCTCATGACAAGGGTCAGGATGTGGCCCGGGTCCATTCCGGCGACCCGTCGATCTATGGGGCGATTGCGGAGCAAATGCGCCGCCTTGATGACCTAAAGATCCCATATGAAGTTGTGCCGGGTGTACCCGCCTTTGCAGCAGCCGCTGCTGCTTTGGGGACCGAACTGACTGTTCCGGGCATTGCCCAGACAATCATTCTGACCCGGACCGCAATGAAATCCTCGTCCATGCCGGAAGGGGAAAGCCTCGACAAGCTGGGTGCGTCTGGCGCCACCCTTGCAATCCATCTCTCGGTCCGCAACATTCCGCAGATCGAGCGCGATCTCATCCCACATTATGGTGAAGATTGCCCCGCGGTTGTCGCCTATCGTGTTGGCTGGCCAGACCAGTCTTTCATTCGCGGCACCTTGTCGACCATCCGTCAGAAAGTGCGCGAAGCCAAGATTACCCGCACCGCTCTGATTCTGGTCGGACCGGCCATGGGCGCAAAGGGCTTTGCCGATTCCAAACTCTATGACGCAGACTTCTCGCATGTCCTGCGCGTGGGAACAAAGGGCGCTGTCGAAGAAGACGCGTAAAGCGAAAGAATCGTTACCCAAAACGTTTTATGGGAACCACTTCGACGCCCGGCCCCGGTGAGCTTTTCTCTCCGGGGTTTTCTTTGCCCAGTCAATGAACAAAACACAAAGCGGCCTTACCAGATGGCGATGAAAAAGGCCGCCCCCAAGGGGCGGCCTTTTTGTGATCCACTCAATGAGAGTGCTTGATGTGAGGGATTACACCGCGCCTGATATGATCAGTTTGTTCGGGTTGGACCGATGATATGGGCGAAGGAGCCATATACCGAGCCAACTTTTTGCCCCATGGGGCCAACATCGCGACCTGTTGCAGCCTTGGCATCAAACAGGCTTTCCGCCTCTCCCATCCAGGTGATTAGGGAGAAATGGAATTCATGCGCATTGAGATCTTTAGACCACGGTAAGTTTGAATGATGACTAAGTTTTCTATAGCCTAACTTTAACTTAGGCTTATTAAAACTTGTGCCAATTGGCAGTAAATCCAACATCGGATAAGTGGCGCCCTCTTTTGAGGTAATCTCACTCCCCAGCACCATATAGCCTCCGCATTCCCCGAAAATGAGAATTCCAGCGTCTGCCGCAGACCGCATGCTCGCCTTGAATTGTTGGGCAGTAGCCAACTGTTCGAGATACAGCTCCGGATAGCCGCCGGGCAAGTAGATTGCGTCCGCATCGGGGGATGGCGTCTCGTCTTTGAGAGGCGAAAAGTATGAGATTTCAGCCCCTTGTTCTTTCCATTCGGATACCAGATGGGGGTAAATGAAGGTAAAAGCTGCATCCTTGGCAATGGCGATATGACGCCCTAGCGGGGCCAGCTGATAGGTGTGATCCGACAGAGCAGGCTCTGAAGTGGTGGCGCCCGATTGGGCGATGGTCAGCATGAGATCAAGATCGACATACTGGCCCACATGGTCTGCGATACGGTCGATCTTGTCCGACAGTTCATGATGTTCACTCGCCTGCACCAATCCCAGATGACGCGATGGCAAAGAGAGGTCTTCGGACACGCGCACCGCGCCGACGACAGGAATATCGACCTTGGCAAAGCTTTCGCGCAACATGCTTTCATGTATTTCGCTGCCAACCCGGTTCAGAATGACACCCCCGATGATGACATCGGGGTCATGGAGCTTGATGCCATTGGCAATGGCTGCCGCCGTTTGAGCCTGCCCCTTCACGTCAAGCACCAGAATGACCGGTAGCTTTAGGATACTGGCAAGAGTCGCGGTGGAGCCCTGCCCGTTGGCCGCGCCGTCAAACAGACCCATCACCCCTTCGACAAACAACATATCAAAGCCTGATGCTTGCTTCTGGCTGCGAGCGCGCAAGGCATCTGGCGCCATGGCCCAAGGATCGAGATTGATGGAAGGATGGCCGGATGCCACTGCATGAAAGGCCGGATCGATATAATCCGGCCCTGTTTTGGCGGGTGCAACTTTCAAGCCTTTGCGCATGAAAAGCCGCTGCAAACCAAGCGACAATGTGGTTTTGCCTGAATTGGAACTGCTTGCCGCCAGAATCAGGCCCGGCATACCCGTCTTTTCCGTCATGCGTTCACAGTCTCGTGCAAAGCGGGAGCCGCAAGCGGATCGGCGACGAGAACCTTGCCATATTCCGCATGCCCAAGCCAATCAAGGCCCGCGCGCAATTTGACCACATCGCCAATGACGAACAAGGCAGGTGGGGCGAGATCTGTTTTCTCAAGATCGTCAACGATTTCGCCCAAGGTGGAGACCAGAATTCGTTGGTCCGGGGTGGTCGCATTGCACACCACTGCGGCCCCCTCTTGCGGGCGACGTCCACCGGCGATCAATTTGTCAACGATTGAGCTTAGATGCTTCATGGCCATATACATGACCAGGACCTGCGAGCCTTTGGCCAACGCATCCCAATCCAGCGCGGAGGGCAATTCGCCAGTCTGGTCATGCCCGGTGAGGAAGGTGACCGACTGGTTGACCGCGCGATGGGTGGCAGGAATCCCGGCATAGCATAGCCCACCAATACCAGCAGTGATGCCCGGCACGATTCGGAAAGGTATTTTTTCGGCAACCAGCTGCAAAGCCTCTTCCCCGCCACGACCAAAGATCAGAGGATCGCCCCCTTTCAAACGCAACACACGTTTGCCCTGTTTTGCCAGCTCTATCAGCCGTAGATTGATGTCTTTTTGCTTCGGCGACGGCTTGCCACCACGCTTGCCTGCATATTCGGTCACAACACCCGAGTGCGCCAAAGAGAGGATGGACTTATCGACCAAAGCGTCATACACGATCACATCGGCTTGGCGGATCGCGTTGATGGCATGCAATGTCAACAATCCGCGATCGCCGGGGCCCGCGCCCACGAGCCATACCCAGCCGGGAAGAAATTCCGGCATACCTTCAAAAAGGGACATGCTGTCGGTATTGAGTTTGGGATCAGTCGACATCTTATTTCCTGCTATTTCATCTAAAGCGTGGTCACCACGCTCATATGCGGTGTATATCTGAGCCATGTCAGAAGTTGAAGAAAAACCAGAAGAAGGCACGGCCCTGCGTAGAGGTTGGACGACTGGCGCTTGTGCGACAGCTGCCACGAAGGCGGCGTTGACGGCTCTTGTCACCCGTGCTTTTCCTGACCCTGTAACTATCACTTTGCCAAAGGGGCAACAACCTGCCTTTACGTTGAGCTTTGAGCGTCTTGAGCATGATCTAGCTCAAGTCGGTATCGTAAAAGATGCAGGCGATGATCCTGATGTAACCCATGGTGCCCTTGTGCTTTCTCAAGTGTCATGGGGTGTCCCCGGCTCTGGTATTACATTCAAGGCGGGGGATGGTGTGGGCATGGTGACACGCCCCGGTTTGCCGATTCCTGCCGGGGAACCGGCCATCAATCCGGTGCCGCGGCAATTGATGCGCGAAGTGGTAATGAATTTATCACAAGAACTTGGCTTCTCGCCAGATGTTGAAATCACGATTTCAGTGCGTAACGGAGAAAAACTTGCCAAGAAAACGTGGAACCCCAGGCTTGGTATTGTTGGTGGGCTGTCCATTCTTGGCACGACGGGAATCGTAGTGCCCTTCTCCTGCTCCGCATGGATTCACTCAATCCACCGAGGCATCGATGTGGCGCGCGCCGAAGGCCATGACCATGTGACCGGTTGCACAGGGTCCACGTCTGAAAAGGTTGTTTGCAGCCTTTATGACTTCCCTGACTTCGCGAAACTCGACATGGGTGATTTTGTCGGAGGCATGCTGAAATATTTGCGCAAAAACCCCATTCCACGTCTCACGATTGGTGGGGGCTTTGCCAAACTCTGCAAGCTGGCGCAAGGCCATATGGATCTGCATTCAGGCCGCAGCCAAGTGGATTTTGACTGGATGGCAGACTTTCTGACGGAAATGGGAGCTGATGACGGCCTCGTTGAACGCACGCGCACAGCCAATACGGCAATGGCGATATTGGAAGATTCTGAAAAATGTGGCGTGGATGTTGCCAATGCCATTGCCTTGCGGGCTCAGCGAGAGGCTTTGCGCATACTGGGCGAGGCACCCGTTGGCGTCGATATCGTTGTTGTGAGCCGTGATGGCCGCCTGCTGGCGCGCACACCCGTCGCCAGCCCTGCCGCCACAGGGCACTCTTCTGATTTGGGTTAGGTTCACGCATCATGGGCAAGAAAATACTCATTTTGGGCGGCACGACCGAGGCAAGGCATCTGCTTGAGGCGCTGCTCAAGGATGGGGCCTTTAATGTCACCCTCTCGCTGGCGGGTGCCCTTGGGGCAGGAACAGAAGATGCGTTTCGGGGCCGTCTGAGCGAGGTTGATCCGACGCGATTGCAGATCAGGCTTGGTGGTTTTGGTGGTGTGGACGGGTTGGCCGACTATTTGCGTTCAGAGTGTTTCGATGTGTTGGTCGATGCCACGCACCCCTATGCAGCCCAAATCAGTCACAATGCTTTTGAGGCTGCCACCAGATGCGGTGTCTTCCTGGCACGTCTTGAGCGCCCCGCATGGGATGCACCGGATGGATCCGATTGGATCATGGCTGAGGACATTGCTGAGGCTGCCACTCTGATACCCTCAGGCGCGCGCGTTTTGTTGGCCGTGGGGAGACAGTCAGCTCATCCATTTCACATGAGGCCGGATTGCCAGTTCCTTTTGCGCTCCATTGCCCCCGCTGACGGGGCTGCCTTGGGCGAGAATTTTTCCTTTTGCCTTTCCATGCCGGGCAAGACTAAAGAAGAAGAAATTCGGCTTCTGCAAGAAGAAAAAATCACGTGTCTTGTCACCAAAAATTCAGGTGGTGAACGTTCTTTTCACAAAGTGACCGCGGCACAATCGCTCAACTTAAAGATCGTAATGATCAAGCGCCCTCACCTTCCGGTTTGTTGCACATTCAATGATTTGAGCACGATGCTTGATTGGTTGAGCGATAAAATCCCCACTCTGATCCCGGCCTCAAAATTGCCTATTTTTTTCGTTCCCAGCTGACAATATTAAGGGCAGCGGTCTCATTTTTCGCCCATTTTCAGCCGTCACCTCTGATTTAAATACGATGATACAAAAAAGGTTAGGGCGTGTTTTTCCTCTATATATCATTGAGATAGCGCCGATTAGACTTGGTTCAAATGGTATAAATTATAAAAATTTCATGAAACTTAGTTGCAGATGAAATTCTATTCTTCCGAAAACATATTTCTTGATGTACTCTTTTAATGTTGATTTTTCATCCGGCGTCGGGCGCTCGCAAAAATTCGGAGAGGTTTTGTTTTCCTGGTGCAGGGAAAATTGACATCCCAACGTATATGAGGTGCGTAGGGGAAGGCCCACAAGTCAAAAGGAAATTGAAGATGGCAACCGGAACTGTAAAGTGGTTCAACCCAACAAAAGGTTATGGCTTCATCGAGCCAGCCGAAGGTGGCAAAGACGCTTTTGTTCACATTTCTGCGGTTGAACGTTCCGGCCTGACAACCCTAACTGAAGGTCAGAAGGTTGAATATGAAATGGTCGAAGGTCGCAACGGCAAGGAAAATGCTGACAATCTGAAGGTTGTCGGCTAACCGCCCAGACCAAGGCCATATTGGCTCCAAAAAATGAAACCCTGATGCTTAGTCGCATCGGGGTTTTCTTGCGTTTCACACAGGATATGGAAAAGTTGATCTTCGCTTTGAAAAAGTCATTTTGACGCTTGCGCTTTGGGACAAAGCCTCATATAAACCGCCTCACCGATTGATGAGCGCCCTTCGTCTAGCGGTTAGGACGCCGCCCTTTCACGGCGGTAACACGGGTTCGAGTCCCGTAGGGCGTGCCACTTTGCACAAAAAGTCCTTGCAGCTCAGGTAGTTGCGAGGGCTTTTGTCCAACCGGGGTCCCTAGGTTGGACATCATTTCAGCTTTGCCATTGCATTGTCTGCCATCAGCTTTCTGTTTGCTTTCTTTACATATTTCCGTGCTTCTCCCGGGTTCGAATGGCCCAGGAAAGTCATGATTTCAAACTCGGTGCCGCCTGCTTCCGCCAGCTTTGTTGCACCGGCTTTGCGCAATCCATGAGCTGTTCCAGGAACGCCGGCTTCCTTGCATTGTTTCCCAAACCAATTGCCGAACGATTCAGTCGTATAACTTTCATCAGCAGATTTGGTTTGGGTGATGAAGGTTTTCCGATGGCTTGGAATGTTGATCAGAAACTCTTTGAGTTTGTGATGAAGCGGCAGGTCAACCAATTCGCCTGTTTTGCCCCGACTATAGCAGATCCTGTTTTCGTAAATGCTGTGCCATCCCATCCGGTTGACATCCTGTCGGGCAGCACCAGTGTAAAGAATAAGATGCAAGACGATTGCCGGCAAAGAGCCCTCTCCATGATGAGCCAGGAATTGAGAAATTTCGGCGTCTGTCCATGTATGGTAGCCATCTGCATTCATCTTATAAGGTTTGACGCCCTGGGTGGGATCCGTCATCACATAGCCAAAATCATTGATGGCATAGCGGCATAGGCGCCCGATGAGCTTTTTGAGTTTGTTGGCCGCTGCAGGGGTCTTACGCTTCTCTTCCATCAGTGCCTCAACGTGTTTCTTCTTGAGGCCAGTAATGCTGCGGTGCCCGTGATCTTTCCGAAAGCGCTCCATCTCCAGACTGAGATTTCGACGATAAACATCCCCAATATCGCGGAAGGTTTTTGTCCGCATACATTGAGTGATGAGCCAGTCAAAAGTACCTGGTTTCGCCTTGGTCCTTGCTATCTCGAATGGTTTGTCCAGTTTTGCTGCTTGATAAGAAGCCTCGAATTCTTTCGAACCATATGTTCCTTGGATATAGCAGGAGCTGCATCCCTTGAGCCTGAAGCGCCATCGGGTCTTGCCGTGGCGGTCCGTGACTCTGGTAACGCCGGGATAAGGATTACGTTTCATTTTTCCAGAATGTTGTCCCAGTCGTTTGCGTCTTTCAGTCCCGGTTGATCTGGGTCTTTGATCTGCAGAGTGATCTCGCCGAAGACGGTGATAGAGATTGCCGCTATAGCGACACCTGCAGATTGTGCGCCTCGGATGGCCCGCTTTATGTCTGCCTGCTTAAATGTCGCTGCGGTTTTCATGACGGCTCCTGTCTGCTTTCTCGGCGAATTCCATCGCTTTACCGCCCGGCTGAATGCCAACCGACGGCTCCTTGCGTTTGCGTGAACTGAAAGGGAAGTAGAAAAGCTGAGAGCTGGACCCAAACCAGAATGCGTCTATTTCGCGTGAAAAACGCTCTCAAGACCGCGATTGGTGCCGAAAAGCTCTTTGATCACCGCATTTTCCTGATACAACCGAGGTGGTCAGGGATCTTGTCAGTCCCGACACGCAGTATTTGCATCGCTATTGTCGTTGGTAGCGGGTGCGCTATGTGCGGTTTTGCATAGGGCAAAAATTTCACAAGCCCAAATGAAATTGATAATAAAGTTATCCGATTGATTTCATGAGGGTTTGTTCTTGGTTTCTGCCGTTTTCGCCGCAACGATCTGCTTTGCCGTCGATGCTGTCTCATTGGCCTCGCCATCACGGTATGTATGGCGAGGTTGATCGGTGCGCTTTACTTGATTTACATCTCTCTGAACGATTGTGCCCGTTGCTTCTCAGCGTGAATGAGATCCAGAAATCGATTGGCAAAATACTGTGCCTCTTGCAAATCGGCGCGGGCACTGGCGTAGGCTGGCGCCAGTGGATCGGCCTCATCCAGGTTGGGCAAAGCCTCCAGCAAATCGTCGACGATCTCGTCAAATTGCGGATCCAGAACACAGCGATTGCTGACAGCATCGATCAGGGCATGTAATGGCCTGATGTCGTCGAAAATATCGCCAACTGCAATATCGGGCATAGAGGATAGCGCCCTTCGGGCCGCGAAGATTGCATCGGCTCCGATATCGATGATGCGGCTGGCATCGGTCTTGTGCTGATCGACAAGAAGCGAAATATTGTGGCGATAGGTTTCAGGAATAAGGGGCATGTAACTTCCTTTCGTAGAGATTGGTTTAGTGATTTGTCCGGCCGACACCGTGGCTGGTCGGACAAATCTCAAAGCACTCTGTGACTACTGCTGGGGATCGGGTGTTGGGATGGCAATCGGCGCTGGGATAATCATCCCGGACATTGGGCGGCCAGATCTCTTGGCAAGCAGGGCTTGTCGTTTGAGCAGTTCGGCTCGTCCTTCTGCGTGCTCAACGTTGATGGCATGGATAAGAGCTCTAAGGCGTTCCAACTGAACGAGCTCATCGCCAACCAACCGGCCAAGAACTGGAGTCCCATCCTTGTTGGGAGCAAAGCCTTCATGGTTGACAGAGACGATCACAAGCCCCCGCAGATTGTAGATCGTTGGCTGCGTGAGACCTGCAGCGCCAAAGGCGGCAGAATGTTCGACGCGGAATTCGGCTCCGTGGTTGAAAGTTGTCCCGACTGCATGCCCCCGTGCGAGAGTCAGATAACGGGTGCCGATATAGATTGCCTCGTCAACGATGAGACATGGCAATGCCTCATTGGGTGATTGTCGATCCTTGTCGCTATGATCTGAAGGCATCTCAAAGGCAACAATGTCGCCACAGCTGACAGAGTCTTGCCAGTTGCTGGTGTGCGTCGTGGATGGAATATTTTCGCTGGTCATCAATATCTCCGACCTTGGTTGAAGGGATTTTGACACCTGCCTTTCCTGGTTTCTCTTTCTGGCGAACCGGATCGGGCGCGGCGTCACCAGACCCGCTGCGCACAATCCGGTTACCATGATGAATGAGAGACGGAATGTCGACGCGATAGATGCGGACCAAAGGCCGCAGAATATGAACGGCAGTATAATCAAGCTGAGGCAATGGCAGCAGAGGCCATTGAAGCAGCTAGAAAGGCGGACAGTCGCCACAAAGATTTACCGTCATCAGACGAAACGGTGGTTGAGCGGATCGCGAAAGTCCTGCAACATTTTCGAAATGATCCATTTGCTCCCGATCTCTTGGTTCCACTATATATCGGAATCTTGGCAGAGCTATCAGCCCTATGCATAACATTGCTCTGCAATACCCGGAAAGGCTGACACCGACGATATTAGTGAAACCTGGTTATCGATCCATCTTGTCACCTTTGGCATTTCGATCCTGCCTTGCACGTCGCTCTGCATTACGCGGATCTGGCGCCTTGGCCATCATGTTTTCCAGGTCCTGTTCCTGAAATAACATTTTGTCTTCTGCTTTTGGATCACCGCCTGCTCGACTGGCATGCATCTGCATGCGACCAAGACAACCGGGTGTCAGTTCCTCAAACCTCAACACGATGGGATGGTCGTCGTCCATATTTCATCTCTCCACGTTTATCGCATGGAGGGAGATGGGGTCATCGCGAAATCTCGCATGCAGAAAATTTCAAAGAACGAAATTGCCTCCGTTTACACAGCACTTTATTTTTTTGTTCCTTCCTACTCACTAAGCAAGTGACAACAAACTAACATTTGTTTTCACTTGCGCTCGCAAGGGGGTATCCCCCTCGACCCCGGCGCCGATGATATCGCCGCATGGGTAGCGCGCCGCCTACCCAAACCCGACCGGGGCCATCAGCCGGACCAGAGGGGGCTATCGCGCCCACCTTCTTGGATCTCCCACTCGTCTCCGACGGACCTGTCTGGCGACTGGCAGACGATCCTCTCTGCCAGACCAACTCCGGCCAAGGGAGCGATTGCCATGCCCACCTTGAATCCCCTTGGCGGCCTTCAGCCGGACGCGAGACAACCTCTTGGCGGCGGTTTTCTCGAGGCTCTTTCCCTTAAACTGCAAGCTCCCTGATCCATTGCTGATCCCACCAATCAGCATGAGGTCAGAAACCTTTGTCAGACGGCAAAGGGCTGCAGCCCTCTTTTGCTTGTTATAGGTGATAATATATCCTTCAATGATGGCTGACTGCTTCTCCCTCATATCCACTTCGTCCGTCGCTTTCTGCAGGGGCACGCATAAGAGCGTGGTGGTCGAAAGAATGGATATCGGGGTCGCGACGGTGATGTATAGAGCCAAGAGGCTGGC
>CAXXSO010000009.1:0-22188 GCA_963676965.2 uncultured Cohaesibacter sp. | reverse complement strand
TCTGGGGGGCAAGCCAGTGGTTTGTATATGGCCAGGTGTTTCTGGACACGGTGACGGTGACCATTATTTGTTTTTAACTGGTGGTTTTTCCAGCGTGTTTACCTTTCTTTATCTTTTGGGTGATCATCGGGGTGAGCATGATCCTGCACCGAACGGGCAGTCTGGTGATGGCGGCACTGAGCAGCGTTCAGTACGGGTTGATGATTGATCTGGAATATTATGGGGTTCTGGTTCCCCTGGGTACCAGTGGAGATCTAGCCTCGGCCTATGCCTGGACTCATATCATCTATCGCATGGTGATTATCATGGCCGCCTGTTTTGCCGTGGCGTTCCTGGCGGGTATGCTGGCAGTGCAGACCCGGCGGGCCAGGCATGAACTGGCCCTCATGGAAAGCCATTTAAAGCGGGTGGAAAAGGTGGCGGCCATCGGTGAGCTGGCAGCCGGGATTGCCCATGAAATTAAAAATCCTCTGGCATCCCTTTCCGGTTCCATTCAGCTGCTGAAAGAGGATCTTTCGCCGGGGAGTCCCAATTACCGGCTCATGCAGATCGTACTTCGTGAGACAGACCGGTTGAGTAAGTTGGTGACGGATTTTTTGCTCTTTGCCACTCCCCATCGCATGGATTCAAAACAGATCCGCCTGGACACTGCGGTGCGTGACACCGTTGCCCTGTTTGAACAGGATGAACTGTGCCGGGGGCGTATTCTTATTGATGTGCAGGTGGCCGGTGCCGTTCATATATACATGGATGCCGGGCATCTTCGCCAGGTGCTGTTTAACCTGTTAAAAAATGCTGCAGAGGCCATTGAGGGGGCAGGTACCATTTCTATCCATCTGGCTGCACCGGCTCAGAAGATGGTGAAGCTTCACATCACCGACACCGGGTGCGGCATGGAACCCCGTGTGCTGGCCATGGTGTTTGATCCTTTTTATACCACCAAAAGCCATGGTAACGGTCTGGGGCTTGCCATCACCCACCGCATCATGGAAACCCATGGGGGGAGGGTGGATGTGACAAGTGTGCCCGGGGAGGGAACCCGTTTCAGCCTGATTTTCAAACTGACGGACAATAAACAAAATCTTGACACTGTGCCTTAAAATGGAGTAGTTAATGAAGATTTTTCACACTTGATGGTCAAGTGGATTTATGTTGCTCCCCCCTTTCTGGATTGTGCGGATATGAAAAATTTGACCCTTGAGTGACACTTAACCCATTTATGCATGTAATGCGGGAAATATAATAAATCATGGAAGACTCAAGCGCGCTGCTTAAGGCAAGAAAAGACAAGAATCAGGAACTGGCGGATGCCGGTGTACACTTATATCCCAATGATTTCAGGGTCTCTGACACCATTGATGTGCTTCAGGGTATCGCCGAAACCGCGCCGGACACCCTCGGGGAAGACGGGCGGGAATTTGCCGTGGCCGGTCGGATGATGGCTGTGAACAGTTTTGGGAAATCGGCCTTTATCCGGTTTAAAGATCGAACCGGACAGCTCCAGGCCTATGTCCAGAAAAACAAGGTGGGTAATGACACCTATGCATTGTTTAAAAAACTCGATATCGGTGATTTTTTGGGCCTGACGGGTGTTCTTTTCCAGACCCGCACCGGGGAATGGACCCTGCTTGTCAAGACCCTTCGGTCTGCTGTCCAAATCCGTGCGACCCCTGCCCGAAAAATTTCATGGCATTAAAGATCCGGAAAAGCGATATCGCCAGCGGTATCTCGACCTGATCATGAACAGCCAAGCCCGGGAAATTTTTACAAAGAGAAGTAAAACCGTGAGCACCATGCGTCGTTTCTTTGAAGACAGGGATTTCATGGAGGTGGAAACCCCCATGATGCAGCCCCTTCCCGGTGGTGCCGAAGCCACCCCCTTTAAAACATGGCACAATGCCCTTGGTATGGAGCTTTACCTTCGCATCGCACCGGAGCTGTATCTGAAACGCCTGGTGGTGGGGTGGATTTGAAAAAGTATTTGAAATTAATAGGAATTTTCGCAATGAAGGGGTTTCTACCCGGCACAATCCCGAGTTCACCATGGTGGAATTCTACCAGGCCTATGCCAATTATGAAGATCTGATGGATCTCACCGAAGAGATGTTCAGCCACATTGCAAGACAGGTTACCGGTTCCGACACCATAACCTACCAAGGAGAAACCATTTGCTTTGGCGGAAAATGGCGACGGATTTCCATGATGGATTCCCTGGTGGAAATCGGGGGGCTTGATCCCGCCGTTTTAAATTTGGAAGATCCCCAGGGGCATGCTGGACCATGCCGAAAAAAATAATATCAAGATCACCAAGAAAGAACGTCCGGGCAAAATCCTGACCAAGCTGTTTGATACCCTGGTGGAACCCAAGCTCATCCAGCCCACCTTTATTACTGGATACCCGGTGGAGGTGTCACCCCTGTCCCGGAAAAGTGAGATCAACCCCGAACTCACCGATCGATTTGAGCTGTTCATTGCCGGCAGGGAAATTGCCAACGGCTTTTCCGAGATCAATGATCCGGTGGATCAGTATGAACGCTTCCTGGGCCAGGTCGCCCAGAGAGAAGACGGAGACAGTGAGGCCCACATAATGGACGCAGATTACGTTGAGGCCCTGGAGTACGGTATGCCCCCCACGGCGGGCCAGGGCATCGGCATTGACCGGTTGGTGATGCTGTTGACCGATTCTCCATCCATCCGTGAGGTCATTTTGTTTCCCCACATGAAAAAGATCATCTGATCCATAATGTCATTTGAAACCTTCATAGCCGGCAGATACCTGAAGGCAAAAAGAAAAGAGGGATTTATCTCTCTTATCACCCTGCTGTCCATTGCCGGAGTTACCCTTGGAGTCATGGCCCTGGTGATTGTCATTGCCGTCATGAGTGGCGCGGAAACGGAGTTTCGCAACCGGATTCTGGGGGTGGAGCCTCACATTCTCCTGATGGATGCCTCGGGAAATTACCAGGATATGGATGGCCTTGAAAAGCGTATCAGGAATATTGACGGCGTGACGGCGGTATCGGCCATGGTGTTTACCCAGGCCATGATTAAAACCGCTGTGGGCCTTTCCGGGGCTGTGATCCGGGGTATTGATCCCCATGGTCAGGTCAGTCTGATAAAGGGCTATACCCGGGAACAGATGGAGGAACGACTTGTTGCCGGTGCTCCGGGCGGTGCGTTGCCCGGCATTGTGCTTGGCCGGGAACTGGCAAAAAACATTGGCGTGTCCCCCGGGGACACCCTGGTGTTGATGTCCCCGGGAGGGATGATTTCTCCCATGGGGTACATGCCCTCCCTGAAACGCTTCAGTGTGACCGGGGTATTTGATTCCGGCATGTACGAGTATGACAGTTCCCTTGCCTGGGTTCACATTGATGAAGCCCGCAAACTTCTGGGAACAAAATCCCGAATTTCAGCCATGGGGGTGTGGGTGAAGGATATTTTTTCCGCGTCCCATGTCAAGGATGTCCTTGTGAAAGATCTTGGCTACCCCTATTATGCCAAAGATTGGATGGAAATGAACCAGAGCCTTTTTTCTGCCCTGAAGCTTGAAAAAACCGCCATGTTTATCATTCTGACCCTTATTATTCTGGTCGCGGCATTTAATATCACCAGTGCTCTGATCATGATGGTCATGGAAAAGACCAGGGATATTGCCATCTTAAAGGCCATGGGAGCCACCCCTGCCATGATTCGAAAAATATTTATTTTTCAAGGAATGATTGTGGGCATGACAGGAACTTTTCTTGGCACCCTTTCCGGGGTGGTTATCTGCGTGGTTCTGAAAAAATATCATTTTATTACCCTGCCGGCGGCCTATCCTTTTTCCACCCTGCCAATACAGTTGGAATATCTTGATGTGTTCATGATTGCCGCGGCATCCATGGCCCTTTGTTTTCTTTCCACCTTGTATCCCTGCCGAAGAGCCGGGGTTATGGACCCGGTGGAGGCCCTTAGATATGGCTGATGAACAAGAAGGAAATCTACTGGTATCCTTAAAGGGTATATGCAAGGGATTTAAGACAGCAGATGCCACCATTAATATCCTGGAGGAAGTGGATTTTTCCATCGGCCGGGGGCAGACCATGGCGGTTGTGGGGCCATCTGGTATCGGAAAATCCACCCTGCTTCATATTCTGGGCACCCTGGATCGACCGGATCGCGGCAGTATCTGTTTTAACGGCAGTGAGGTCCTTAAACTGGGAGAGACGGCCCTTGCCCAGTTTCGAAACCGCAGCATCGGGTTTGTCTTTCAGTTTCATCATCTGCTCCAGGGGTTTACTGCCCTGGAAAATGTTATGCTTCCCTGTCTTATAGACCATCAGCCGCCTGACAAGGCAGGCATCCGTGCCGCGGAAATACTCACACGGGTGGGTTTGGACCACCGTCTGGCCCACAGGGTGGAGGATCTGTCCGGTGGGGAACAGCAGAGAGTGGCCATTGCCCGGGCACTTGTATTAAACCCGCCCCTTCTTCTGGCAGATGAACCCACAGGAAATCTGGATAAGGAGAACGGCAGGGCTGTGCATGAGTTGCTTTTGCAGCTGAATCGGGAACTTGGCATGACCCTTGTGGTGGTGACCCATAACCCGGAACTTGCAGCCATCATGGACACTCGGGTGACCCTTAAAAAGTGTCAGGTGGTTGCTGCCATGTAGTTTTTTTATTTGAAAAAGAAATGACACAAGTCTTAACCTGTGGCGCCACCGGATGACTGGGGTGGTGGAAGTTGAAACCAATCCTAAAAAATGGATGTGATATCATGAAGACATGGATACAAAAAGCGGTGGTTGGGTTAATATTGATTGCTGTGGTGGCTGTGTTGCCTGCAAATGCTATGGGCGCAGATCAAAAAAGCGTTGGCATGTTTCCCCTGAAGGTGCTGTCCGAACAAGATAGCGGACAGCTTGGTTCCCGCATTGAATCAATGATTTCAGAAAATATCGTGGTTGAGGGTGCCCTTGTAACATCCATGGAATCCCATGAAGATATAACCATGGTTGACGATTCAACCCTTCAGACCATGGGGCTTCGTCAGGGGGTGGATTATCTGCTGTGGGGAACGGTGTTTATAGCCGGCCAGAAGATCAGCATGGACGTGAAGGTTAAAGATGTTATTGCCGGCACCGCCCCGGTGTCTTTTTTTTCCGAGGCCAGGGGCTGGAAAATCTCTTTTCCGCCGTGAATTTGTTGAGTACCCAGATATCAGGTGAGGTTTTTAACCGAAAGCTCATTGAAAAAATAAGTGTCAAAGGCAATATCCGTATTGAGGCAGATGCCATCATAAAAATGGTGCACACCGCCGTCGGGGATATTTACAGCCCGGAGCGTCTTAATACGGATCTTAAGGCCATTTACGGCATGGGCTATTTTGATGATGTCCGCATTGAACGTCAGGATTACGATAACGGCCTTGAAATTATTTATTCTGTTGATGAAAAACCAAGTGTCCGAAAGGTGAGGTTCCAGGGCAACCGCATATATGAAGAACAGGAGCTGTTTGATGTGATATCCACCAGCACGGGTTCTATCTTGAATATTTACAAATTGAATGCCGATGTGGCAGCCATTCAGACCCTGTACACGGATAAAAATTATCACAACTGTGATATCAGCTATGAGATGAAAGGCCTTGAAAATAATCAGACAGATATTGTTTTCACAATTAAAGAGGGCAAAAAGCTGCGCATTGAAACCCTGGTGCTGGAGGGAAATACCTTTTTTGACAGGAAAAAACTTCTCAAACAGATGAAAACCAGTGAGCAAGGCTTCTGGTCCTGGATTACCTCATCTGGAGATCTGGATCGCAATGAACTGGCCCAGGATGTATATCGTCTTGAGGCCTTTTATAAAAACAACGGATTCATTGATGCCAGGGTGTCTGATCCGGAGGTTGAATTTCATGAAAAGGGTATTTCCGTGAAATTTAAAATCCAGGAAGGAGACCAGTTCCACATTGGCGACATTGCCTTTAAAGGTGATCTCATTGACCCGGAATCGGCTTTGCTTGCGGCTCTGACCTTTAAAACAGGGGATCTTTATTCCAGGGACCTTCTCAGAAGTAACATGTTGTCCCTCACCGACCGCTATGCTGATAAGGGGTTTGCCAATGCCGATGTGGCCCCGTCGGTGGCAAGGGATGTTGAAAAAAAGAAGGTTAACATTTTGTTTCGCATCCAGAAGGGTAAGCCCGTCTATTTTGAACGGATTCTTATTACCGGAAATACCAAAACCCGGGACAAGGTTATCCGCAGACAGATCACCGCCCAAGAGCAGGAACTTTATTCCCTGTCCAAGATTCAAAGAACCACTGCCAACCTGAGGCGCATTGATTATTTTGAAAATGTGGAGGTCAAGCCCACCCGGGGAAGTAGCGAAGACAAAATGGATCTAAATGTGAACATCACGGAAAAAGCCACCGGGGCCTTCAGTTTTGGCGGTGGATACAGCAGTGAGGACAATCTGTTCGGGATGATCTCCGTGTCCGAGCGAAATTTTCTGGGCAAGGGACAGATTGCTTCATTGAAGGCGGAGGTATCCGGTTCCTCCACCAAATATACCTTCAGTTTCACAGAGCCCTGGCTGTTTGATATTCCTTTGTCCGCCGGTATTGATCTCTACAACTGGGATAAAGAGTACGATTATTATGACAAGGACAGCCTGGGGGGAGCCTTGCGCTTCGGGTATAAAATTTTTGACTACACCTCGCTGGGATTTAAATACGGATATGAGGATTTCACCATTGAAAATGTGGAAGAAGATTACACCGATGTGGATGCTGGCAACTACGTAACCAGCAGTATCACCACTTCTCTTCGCTATGATTCCAGAAACAGCGCCTTTAATCCCACCCGGGGATCCGAGCACAGCGCTTCGGTGGAGTATGCCGGGGACTGGCTGGGTGGCGAGATTGATTTTACAAAATACATTGTGGAAACCGGCTGGTATTATCCTCTGTTCTGGAAGTTTACAGGCTTTCTTCATGGACGGGCCGGATTTCTGGATGACCGTTCCAGTGATGACATTGAAATTGACTATGAGCGGTTTTATCTGGGAGGCATCAATTCCGTCCGGGGATATGACTGGCAGGATATTAACGCCACTCCCGAAGGACAGACAGAAGAGCGGGGTGGTGAAAAATTTGTCCAGTTCAATGCCGAAGTCAGTTTCCCCATCATTGAAGAAATGAAGCTTGTGGGTGTGGTGTTTTATGATGCCGGGGATGCCTATGAAAAGAGCGAGAATATCGTGTGGGATGATCTTTATACCAGTTTTGGTGGGGGGATCCGCTGGTATTCTCCCATGGGGCCCATCCGCATTGAATACGGCAGTATTTTAAATGGCAAGGAGTACAGCGGGGGAAGATGGGAATTTTCCATGGGCGGCACCTTTTAAAAGAGGTTGTGCTGTATTCCAGTGCGGGATGTGCAACCCTGATTTTTAGATTTGACTATTTAATAGAATAAACTGTGGAGGACGTTATGAAAAAGACAGGTATGGCAATGTTGCTGACAGTGGTTTTTCTTCTGTGTACCGTGGGAGTTACCTTGGCCGCCGGAGGATTCAAGCTCGGAGTGGTTAATTTTCAGAAGGTGCTTTCCAGTTCAAGTCAAGGAAAGATGGCAAGCGCGGAGATGAATCAGAAGGGCAAGGAAATGGAGGAAACCGTAAAAAAACAGGAAGAGGAGCTCATGGAGCTGCAAAAAACCCTGGAGCGGGAAGCACTGGTCATGGGCAAAGAGAAAAGTGAACAAAAACAGCGGGAATTCCGCATCAAGGCCAATGATTACAAGACCATGAAGGCTGGTTATCTTAAAGAATTCAAACAGATGCAGGCCCGGTATTTTAATAAAATCAAAACCGAGGTGCTGGCCCTGGCACAAACCCTTGGGAAAAAGGAAGGATTTGATCTTGTCCTGGAAATCAATGAAGGGGGCGTAATGTACTATAAAGATACCATTGACATCACCGACCAGCTGATAGAAGCCTATAACAAAACGGCGGCAGCGGCAAACTGATGGTGTTATCAGTTGCGGACATCGCACAAAAATTTAATGCAGTTGTTGTAGGGGATGCCAGCCGGAAAATCCATGGGGTGGCTCCCTTTGATCAGGCAGGCCCCAAGGATTTAACCTTTGCCGTGGATGCCGGGTGCCTGAAACAGCTTAAAAACTCCGGTGCCGGTGCAGTTATGGTTCCTGAAAGCCTTTCTCTGCCCGTATTGGAAGATGCCGGTGGCACCTTTCTTGTGTGTGAACACCCTAAATTGTTTTTTTTCAAGGTGCTGTCCTGGTTTCATCCGGAAAAAAGACCCTCTCCCGGCTGTTCCTCCCTGGCCGTGACGGGCATGGATTTTACCTGTGGACAGGATAATATCGTTTCCCCCCATGTGTTCATCGGGGACCATGTCACCCTGGGCCATCGGGTATGGATCATGCCGGGGGTTTTCATTGGGGATCATGTGGTAATTGGTGATGACACCGTTATTAAACCCAATGTAACCATCATGGAGCGAACCCGTATTGGTTCCGGAGTTCTTGTGCATTCCGGTACCGTCATCGGAAGTGATGGGTTCGGGTTCACCCCCAGTGGCGATGCCCATGAAAAAATTGTCCATGCCGGGTTTGTTCAGATTGACGACCATGTGGAAATCGGTGCCTGCAATACCATTGACAGGGGCACCATGGGGCGCACCTGGCTTGGCTCCGGCGTGAAAACAGATAACCAGGTGCACATTGCTCACAATGTCACCATCGGTCCCAACACCCTGATGGTGGCCCAGGCGGGCATTGCCGGCAGTACCACCATTGGAGCCAATGTCATAATTGCTGGTAAAGCCGGCATTTCCGGGCATCTTAAGGTCGGTGACGGTGCCATTGTGGGACCGGGTGCCGGTGTGACCAAAGATGTGCCCCCCGGGGAGGTTGTCTCCGGGGTTCCGGACATGCCCCATAAACTGTGGTTAAAGGTGGGACGCATCCTGCCGCGACTGCCTGAAATGAGAAAACTGCTGCTCTCCCTGGAGCGAAAGATAAAAGTCATTGAGAACAGCATTGAAACGGAGTTATCCCATGATTCATCCCACGGCCATCATTGATGCCGAAGCAGAAATCGGTCCCAATGTGACCATTGGTCCCTATGCCATTGTCAAGGGCAATGTCACCATTGGTGCAGGCACTGAAATTGGCCCATACACCACCATTGACGAATATGTCAGTGTGGGGCCAAATTGTCGTATTTTTCAATATGCCTCCATCGGGGCAGCCCCCCAGGATCTTAAATATCATGGAGAAAAGACCTATCTTAAAATAGGCAGAGGTACCATTATAAGAGAGTTCGTCACCATCAACCGGGGCACGGCCTTTGGCGGAGGCTACACCGAGGTGGGTGAAGAAAATTATCTCATGGCCTATACTCACATTGCCCATGACTGCAAAACAGGAAAGCAGGTGATTCTGGCCAACAATGCCACCCTGGCCGGGCACATTGAACTTGGGGACAACGTCACCGTGGGGGGGCTTGTGGCCATTCATCAGTTTGTCAAAATTGGTGAGCATGCCTATATTGGGGGGAAATCCGCGGTGGTAAAGGATATCCCCCCCTATGTGATAGCCGCTGGGGACCGGGCAAGCCTCCATGGCCTGAACAATGTGGGCCTCAAGCGCAAGGATTTTTCTAAATCGACCTTGCTCAGCCTTAAAAAGGCCTATCGAATTGTATTTCGCATTGGTCTTACGGTGAAACAGGCTTCGGAGCGGGTCCGGGCCGAGGTGGAACAGATTCCGGAAGTGGTTAATTTTATTCAGTTCATTGAACGTTCCAGCCGAGGCGTTACCCGATAAATGGAATCCATTGGTCTCATTGCAGGGGGAGGGCAGTTTCCTTTGCTGTTTGCCCGTAAGGCCAGGCAGAGTGGAATAAACGTCCACGCTGCAGCCTATGTCGATGAAGCCTGTGCCAAGCTTGCAGATGAGGTGGTTTCCATTCAATGGCTGCACCTCGGGCAGGTGACAAAACTTCTTAAATATTTTCGAAAACAGGGGGTGACCCGGGCCGTGATGCTGGGTACCATTAAAAAGACACGGATATTCACCGATATCCGGCCCGACTTCAAGGCCCTTGCCTTTATTGCAGCCATGGGACATACCCATGATGACGGTATACTGAGTACATTTGCAGATCTTCTGGAAAAAGAAGGGATTACCATTTGTCCCTCCACCTTTCTGTTGCCGGATCTGCTTTCCCCCAAAGGTTGCTGGACCCGGAAGAAACCGAGCCGGGCAGCCAGAAAAGACATTGTTACCGGTTGGCGAATGGCAAGGGGCATCGGGCAGATGGACATAGGTCAGTGTGTGGTGGTGTCCAATGGCACCGTTCTGGCCGTGGAGGCAGCAGATGGCACTGATGCCACCATAAGGAGGGGGGGCAGTTTAAGCTCCGGGGGGGCAGTCCTTGTAAAACTTGCCAAGCCCCATCAGGATCTTCGCTTTGATCTGCCGGCATCGGGGGTGGAAACCATCCGGGCCATGGCGGAATCCGGCGTGGACGTACTGGTGCTGGAGGCACAGAAAAGTCTTTCCTTTGACCGCACCGAGATGATTCGTCTGGCCGATGAAAAGGGGATTTCCATTGTGGCCATGGACGAAATAGATGGGGTATCATGAGGAAAATCCAGGGCAGTTTACCGCCTTGTTACCGGGAAATTTTTCCCAAAAAATATTAATTGTATTTCGAGCCACATGAAAAATGCCAGAAAAATAATGATCATTGCCGGAGAACCCTCGGGGGACCTGCACGGGGCCAATGTGGTCGGGGCCTTGAAAAAAAAACATCCGGATATTCGTATTTCCGGCATCGGCGGGGATGCCATGGCCCGGGCAGGGATGGATCTACGATTTCACATCCGTGATCTTTCAGTCATGGGGGTCACCGAGGTGCTTTTAAAGATGCGAAGTATTGCCGGGGTGTTTCGTGGCATGGAGCGTCATCTGGAACAATGGGCACCGGATTTGCTTATCCTCATTGATTATCCCGGCTTTAATCTTAAAATGGCTGGTGTAGCAAAGGCCATGGGGATTATGGTTCTTTATTATATATCTCCCAAGGTATGGGCCTGGAAGCAGTCCCGGCTGAAAAAAATAAAAAAAAATGTGGATCATGTGGCCCTGATTTTTCCCTTTGAGGTTCCCCTATACCGGAGGTGGAAAATTCCCCATACCTTTGTGGGGCACCCCCTTTTGGACTGCCGTGATTATGCGGTCTCCAATGTGCCCGGTGCCAAGGACGGGGACTTTGTCATTGGTCTTTTACCGGGTTCCAGAAACAGCGAGATTGACATGCTACTGGAGCCACTTTTAAAGGCCTCATTGAAGATAATCCACCGAAATCCCCGGGTCCGATTTCTTCTTTCCCGGGCAGATGCTGTGGATAAAAAGCATTTTGATCTGATTTTGACGCGCCACAGTGCTCACCATCATTTACAGGTAATCCCGGGAGATGTCACCCAGGTACTGACCCAGGCAGATCTCATCATCGCTGCATCGGGAACAGTAACACTGGAGGCGGCGCTTTTCGCAGTTCCCACCATTATTGTCTATAAAATGTCCCGGATCAGCTACGCCCTTGCCCGTCTGTTTGTTCGGATTCGTCATGCGGGGCTTGCCAATATAATTGCAGGCAAGGAAATCATGCCTGAACTGCTCCAGGACAATACCAGCCCGGAGAAAATAAGTGATATGGCACTTCATCTGCTGGAGGGGAACCTGCTGTTGTCCATGCACAGGCAACTTCAAATGATTCCCATTCTGTTGGGTGGCAAAGGGGCTTCCCGGCGGGTGGCAGCCCTTGCCTTTGAGTTGATGGAACCCACATAAGGACCCGGATTGTTCATTCAAATCCCTTGACAGGGTCACCGATAATTGTCATAAATAAAAACATCATTTTTTGTTTCAAGCATCCTTGAATTTCGCTTAAATAAGGTCTGTGATATCGCAGGTCTGCTATATCATTCGCTCAATTGCTGGACTTAAATGTGGGCGAACGAGGACTGGCTTTTTGATGGAAGGCTGAGGCTTTTAGCAGGCTTCATGTCTTTTTATATGAAACTTAATCCAAGAGGTTGGCATAATAAGCGTTTTATTTTTCGTTGTGGGTGGTGCTCACAGCCATGTGGGTTTATGGAAAATTGCTTATTCCTAAAAAGCCCAATGAAACACGTCAGCCTCCCTCACGAACTAATCCAAACCGAAAGTTAAGTTGCTCGTGAGTTATAACTTCTTATTTTTTATACTGCCTTTGCTGCTTTGAACTTATATTTAATACAGCCTGTATGGGGTTGATTGGAGAATTTATAGCTGTTGAATATATATTATTGGCGTAATTTAAAACCGGGTTTGGTCATAACTTGGCTTGCTCGTCATCGTTGACGGGCCGACGGGGTCAGGCTTGTGCTATTGTGGCTTTGACAACTATCTGTGTTTTAAGGTGGATTTCAACAAAAGCGTCAATATTGCAAGCCTGAATCCACACTTATGTAGCCCATGTTGTGACCAAGCCTTTAAAACCCATAGGGAGGAACCATCCATGAAATGTTTGAAAACCGGTTTGACCGTCATGCTCGCCCTTGCCCTTTTATCATCCACTGCGGTTCTGGCAGGGACCCTTGATGATGTAAAGGCAAAGGGATATATCCAGGCAGGGGTTAATGGAGATCTGTTCGGATTCGGCAAGCCCGATGAAAAAGGCGAATGGAAGGGACTGGATGTGGATACGGCAAGGGCCGTTGCCGCCGCTGTATTCGGCGATGCCACCAAGGTGAAATTTACCCCACTCACAGCCAAAACAAGGTTTACTGCCCTTCAGTCCGGCGAAATCGATGTACTTACCCGTAACTGTACCCAGACCCTTAGCAGGGATACAGCCCTGGGGCTTGATTTCTGCCAGGTCAATTTCTATGATGGCCAAGGCTTTCTTATTCATAAAAAACTGGGAGTAAAGAGTGCCAAAGAACTTGATGGTGCCTCTGTGTGTGTCCTTCCTGGAACTACCACTGAACAGAATGTGGCGGATTTTTTTCGTGCCAACGGCATGAAGATGAATCCTGTGGTCATTGAAAACACAGCAGAACTTGCCAAGGCTTTTTTTGCCGGCAGATGTGACTGCCTCACCTCTGATGCCTCCCAGCTTGCAGGCACCCGGGCTGTTGCTCCCAATCCCGGTGATTACATGATCCTGCCAGAAGTCATTTCCAAAGAACCCCTTGCCCCTGCTGTTCGCCATGGTGACAACCAGTGGAAGGATATTGTCAATTACTCCGTACTAGCCATGATCAACGCAGAAGAGCTTGGTATTACATCCAAGAATGTGGATGAAAGCCTGAAGAGTACCGATCCCAAAGTGAAACGTTTCCTGGGCGTGTCCCCGGGTAATGGAAAATCCCTGGGTCTGGACGAAAAATTTGCCTATAACATCATAAAGCAGGTGGGAAATTACGGCGAAGTATTTGAAAGAAATGTGGGAACAGATACCCCACTGATGATTGAACGAGGCCTCAATGCCCTGTGGACCAATGGGGGGTTGATGTATTCTCCTCCGTTTAAATAAATGGGATCCAATGGGGTCAGGTATTCACACCTGATCCCATGCCCGGAATACAGATCGATATGGAGGTATTCCCATTTTCCAGGTTTCAGGCTTAATCAACTATGGTGCCAAGCCTGCGTTATTGGCATTATCCGTGGGAGCGGCGTTTGTACAGGCTGTGGTTCATAACGCGAATAACTAAGGCCTGACACCCAGGTTGCTCCTGAAATAAGCTCATGGAATTGTATGATATATATGCCGGGGATATGGAATACGCCTGGTCGCTATCTTTCCAGACATTGTTTTTTACAAAAGGTCACTATGGACAACGTTTCTTCTGAAAAAACATCCTTTTTTCGTGATCCCGAAAAGCTGGCTCTTTTATATCAGTTTGTGGTCATGGCGGGGGTGGCTCTGCTGGCATTTTATCTTGTCAGTAACACCTTGGCCAATCTTGAGAGGCAATCAATTGCCACCGGCTTTGCCTTTTTTGACAAGGAAGCCTCCTTTGAGATCGGCGAATCCCTGATTTCATATTCTGCAGCGGACTCCTATGCCAAGGCTCTTCTTGTGGGGGTGTTAAACACCCTTATTGTGTCTTTTTTCGGTATTGTGCTCACCGTGATACTGGGGACGATTCTGGGAGTGGCCCGTCTTTCGTCCAATTGGCTGGTTTCCCGGTTGTCTGCCATTTATATTGAAGTGTTCCAAGATATACCGGTGCTGTTGCAGCTTTTTTTCTGGTACGCTTTTTTCTATGAAATCCTGCCATCCCCCCGCCAGGCCTTCAAGCCTTTTTCCGGTTTTTTCCTGTGTAATCGTGGCATGATTTTTGGTATTCCCCAGTGGCATCCTGCCCATGGCTATATGGCCGCAGCATTTGTCATGGCGGGTATTATTGTTTTTTTTCTTAAAAGATGGGCCACAAAGAGACAGGAAGCCACGGGGCAAATTTTTCCTGTGTTCAAGGTTTCCATTCTTGTGCTTCTGGGGTTGCCGGCTTTTGTCTGGTTTCTTGGCGGGACCCCCATGGAAATGAATATTCCCCGACTTTCTGGGTTTAACTTCAAGGGCGGGGTCAGCGTCAGTCCGGAATTCAGTGCCCTGTTACTGGGGCTTGTGCTTTACACGGCGGCCTTTGTGGCCGAGGTGGTCCGGGCCGGTATTCAGTCCGTGAGCAAGGGGCAGACCGAAGCGGCTTTGTCCATTGGGCTCAAGCCCGGCCAGGTCCTTAATCTGGTGATTCTTCCCCAGTCCCTGCGGGTGATTATCCCGCCCTTGACAAGCCAGATGCTTAATCTTACCAAAAACAGTTCCCTGGCCGTGGCCATCGGGTATCCTGATTTTGTTTCCGTGGCCGGTACTACCATTAATCAGACGGGCCAGGCCATTGAAGGGGTTGCCATGATCATGGTGGTGTACCTCATTTTCAGTTTATCCACCTCCGCGTTCATGAACTGGTATAATAAGAAAATCAAACTTGTGGAAAGATAAAGAAATCATGGAATCCAAATTTCAGCAACCGGACATTCCCATGGTGAGACCCCCTGCCACCAGTGTGGGCGTCATCGGATGGGTTCGAAGCAATCTTTTCAACGGCCCCTTTAATTCTTTGCTGACCCTTGTGGTACTTTACCTGCTGTGGATCAGTGTTCCTCCCTTTGTGAGGTGGGCCTTTTTAGACAGCGTATGGATGACGGCAAGCGAGGGATGTCGCAACATTGACGGTGCCTGCTGGTCGGTGATTCCCGCCAACCTGCGATTTATTATCTTCGGTTTTTATCCCCATGATCTTCAGTGGCGGCCCCTTCTGGCCATGGTGATTCTGGTGGTTCTGCTTTTTTACAGCCAGGATCGCAGGCGCTGGAAGAAATCATTGATGTATCTGTGGATCTGTGGCCTTGTCATCATGGGGTTACTGATGAAAGGCGGGGTGCCGGGGCTTAAATCCGTGGAAAGTTCCCAATGGGGCGGATTGCCCTTAACCCTTCTGTTGTCGGTGTTTGGTCTTGCTTTGGCCTATCCCGTGGGCATTGTACTGGCCCTGGGACGGCAGTCCAGAATGCCGGTGATCAAATCCCTTTGCGTGGTTTATATTGAGCTGATCCGCGGGGTGCCTCTGATCAGCCTTTTGTTCATGTCTTCGGTGGTGTTTCCCCTGTTTTTACCCGAAGGGGTGAGCATCAACGCCATTTTTCGTGCCCAGGTGGCCATTATCATGTTCACCGCCGCCTACATTGCCGAGGTGGTGCGCGGCGGACTCCAGGGGATGAACAAGGGGCAGTACGAAGCCGCCGATGCCCTGGGACTTAATTATTTTCAGACCATGCGTCTGATTATTTTGCCCCAGGCCCTGAAAATTGTTATTCCACCTTCTGTGAGTATTCTTATTTCGGCCTTCAAGGATACCTCCCTTGTGGTGATCATTGCATTGTATGATCTTTTGAAAACCACCCAGTCCACCCTGTCTGACCCAAAGTGGATGGGGTTTTCCGCCGAAGCCTATATTTTTGTGGCCCTGATTTATTTTGTCTGCTGTTTTTTCATGTCCAATTACAGCCGCAGGCTGGAGCAGGAGCTTAACCGAGAGTTGTAACTGCATACAGCTCACATGGCAGAACATCCTGTCACAGCGAAGAATGAAAATGGCAAGATACCGTCTTCGAAGGGACCATTGAACCGACCCCGGACCGTCGGCGGGCAAGGCCAGAATAAACCAGGAACTGGCTCTGGAAAATAATAACCATAGACATTTGGATAAAACCCATGAACGATACCCAGACAAAAACGCCTGAAATTGATCAAAATTCCGATATCATACAGATTACCGACATGCACAAGTGGTACGGGGATTTTCATGTCCTTAAAAATATTTCGCTCCGGGTAAAAAAACAGGAGCGCATTGTTATCTGCGGCCCCTCTGGCTCCGGAAAATCCACATTGATCCGGTGCATCAACCGCCTGGAAGAGCATCAGAAGGGTAAAATTGTGGTGGACGGCATTGAGCTGACCAATGATCTGAAAAATATTGAAAAAATCCGGGCGGAAGTGGGGATGGTTTTCCAGCATTTTAATCTTTTTCCCCATTTGACCATTCTGGATAATTTGACCCTGGGTCCCATCTGGGTGAGAAAGACCCCCAAAAAAGAAGCCGAAGATATAGCCATGTATTATCTTGAAAAGGTGCGCATTGCTGAGCAGGCAAAAAAATATCCAGGCCAGCTTTCCGGGGGGCAGCAGCAGCGGGTGGCCATTGCCAGAAGCCTTTGCATGAAGCCCAATGTCATGCTATTTGATGAACCCACCTCTGCCCTTGATCCAGAGATGGTTAAAGAGGTGCTGGATGTCATGATCAGTCTTGCCAATGACGGCATGACCATGATTGTGGTGAGTCATGAAATGGGTTTTGCCCGAAGTGTGGCCCATCGGGTACTGTTCATGGATTATGGTGAAATTGTGGAAGGGAATACGCCCCAGGCCTTTTTTGATAATCCCCAGCATGACCGAACTAAACTTTTTTTAAGTCAGATACTTGATTAAATGGCATATTGCTTTATTCTTAAGTAATTAATTTCGTGTTATGACGGGAAGAACGTATCCGTTGATATTGCACAATGCAATGCTTAACAGGCCCAGCATCCCGGTGGATGGTAAGCGCGGCGTCATACCTTAAAAGTTTGATGCTTCTGGTAAAAAACGATTATAAATCAGGATGGTATGACCAGCCAGTTGACACTTTTGTTGATGTGCATCATTTTTTCAGCTTTTTTTTCATCCGCCGAAACGGCCCTGTTTTCCATAAGTAAAATCCGTGCACTTCATCTTGCCAAAGAGGGCAAGCGGGTTGATGAAATTATTTACAGGATGAAACAGGATTCCCACAAGCTTTTATCCACAATTCTCATTGGTAATAATCTTGTAAATATCGGCGCGTCTTCCCTGGCTACAGCCCTTGCCATGGATACTTTTCAATCCAATGCAGTTGGTATATCCACAGGAATCATGACCTTGATTATCCTTGTGGTGGGAGAAATTTTCCCCAAATCCTTTGCGGCCCGGAACAATATTTTTGTGTCAAGGGCGGTTATTATTCCCTTGTTCTGGATGTCAAAGGCCTTTTATCCCCTGATTTTGGTTCTAAATTTTATCCCCAAACTGCTTCGAAGTGTTGATGGGGCACCTGCCGTCACCGAAGATGAATTGATGACCATGGTGGAAGTGGTGGAAGAAGAAGGGGAGATAAAAGAGGAAGAAAAGGAATTTATTTCCAATATATTTGAATTTGATGACACCAGTGCATCGGAGATCATGACACCCAGGGCAGACATGTACGTCATTGATATTAATGATCCTCTGGACATTAAAACCATTTTAAAATCCGGATTTACCCGTATTCCTGTAATGGATGGGCACATAGATAACATCATTGGTGTGTTGAACGTTAAGGATCTTTTTGCAAGCTATCATGATACCTGTGAAAATCCCATGGGAACCCTGGATATCCATGAGATCATCCGGGATGCCTATTTCATTCCGGCATCAAAAAAACTTGACTCCCTTTTGCATGTTTTCAAGCGCATCAAGATTCACATTGGCATTGTGGTGGATGAGCATGGCGGTGTTTCGGGTATTGTCACCATGGAAGATGTGCTGGAGGAAATTGTGGGGGAGATTAGTGATGAAACCGATCGTGTGGACCCCCACATTGTTACTTTAAACGGTCAGAAGTGGATTGTTCTTGGTAAAACTGAAATAGATGAGATCAATAAGGCTCTGGAACTGTCCATCCCTGAATCCAGCGACTACGACACCTTTTCAGGATTTATTCTGGATAAACTTGGCCGAATTCCCAAGGTGGGTGAAAGTATTAAAATCGGGAAATACACCGCCACCGTAAAAGAACGGGAAGGCAATCGTATCCGCAAGTTTGTTTTTAAGGCCCTGTAAAAAAACTGGCTCTGTCCCATTGGTCCCCCAGTTGTGAGGGAGGCTTGATGCTGAAACAAATCCACGGCGATGGGATCAGGCCCCCCCAAAAAATAACTTGACAGGGAAAAGCCCAGCATATAAATATCATAACCCATGATGACTCACTTTTTTGCAGGTCGGTATTTTTTTTATTTCTGGTTTTATTTTAAAACCGGTCTGCAGGCGGTGCGCTTAAAAGAAAATTGAGTTAGATAAAAATAGCAAGAATGAGCCGCAGCAGACCTTAAACAGATGGTCTCTGCGGCTTTTTTTATGGAAAAGGGTTCAGGGACAAAGGTTTCCTGCAGCCCTTTTTTATTCTGGAAAGGAGTGGTCCCATGGAAGACAAAAAACAAGAGATTGAACGGCAACTGGCTGAGTTGAGAGCCCGCATTGATGTCATTGATGCTGACATCCTGGGCCTGATAAACCAGCGCTTGGGCATTGGAAAGGAAATTGGCAGGATTAAGGATCAGCAGGGGGCCGGGGTGCTGGACCAGGGACGGGAAAAGCGTCTTCTGCAACGTCTGGCCAGGATCAATGACGGCCCTGCCACCGAAGATCTGGTGCGCTATCTGTTCAATGTGATCATGACGGCCACCCGGGAAATCCAGAAGTCCAATCGGATTTCTTTTCTGGGACCCGTGGGTAGTTATACCCACATTGCGGCTCTGAATCTGTTCAGCCATTCTGGTAAATTCATTGAGCAGGGCAGTATAAGGGATATTTTTCTGGAAATTGAGAAGAAAAACAGTCATTACGGGGTGGTGCCGGTGGAGAACTCCATTGAGGGAGCCGTAAATCATACCCTGGATCTTTTTTCCGAGTTCGATGTGTATATCACGGCAGAGCACTATGAACGGATCTCCCATGATCTATTATCCCTTTCCGGGGAGATGTCTGCTATCAAGACCATCTATTCCCACCCCCAGGCCCTGGCCCAGTGTCGGGGATGGCTTCGAAAAAAAATGCCGGGTATTGAAACCGTGGAAGTGAGCAGTACTTCCCGGGCTGCCGCACTGGTGGCGGAAAATCCCCTGGCAGCAGCCATTTCCAGCAGAAGGGCCGCCCATATTTACGGCCTGAAGGTGGTGGCATCCCGAATTGAAGACCATGTCAGCAATATTACGCGGTTTTTGTCCATCGGGCGTGAGAAAAAAGCACCCACGGGCAAAGATAAAACCTCCATCATGTTTGCCACCTCCCATGTGCCCGGGGCCCTTTTCATGGCCTTGGAGCCGGTGAAACTGGCCGGGCTGAACATGGTGAAATTGGAATCCCGTCCCACCAGGCACCAGAACTGGAGTTATTACTTTTTCATGGACGTTGAAGGTCATATTCAGGAGAAAAGGGTGGCGGACACCCTGTCCCGGATGAAACCCCATTGTCTGTACTTAAAGGAACTGGGTTCTTATCCGGCAGGAAAGCCTGCTGTGGAGGATATTCAGCGATGATCGCCAATACCGTCACCGATCTTTATGCCGTGTTCGGTAATCCCGTGTCCCATTCCATGGGACCGCTTATGCACAATACCTGGTTTGCCCATTGCAAGGTCAACGCAGTTTACATGGCTTTTGCCTTAGGGGATATCCGCCAGGGAATGGATGCCATGAGAGCCTTGAATATCAAGGGGGCTTCGGTGACCATTCCTTTTAAAGAAAAGATCCTTGAATGCCTTGACGGGGTGGATGACATGGCAGCAGAGATCGGGGCGGTGAACACCGTTATAAATCGCAACGGCCAGCTCTGGGGATACAACACCGATTGTGCCGGTGCCGTGGACCCTTTAAAACAGGTATGCCCCCTCGGAAACAAAAATGTTTACATATTGGGTGCAGGTGGGGCTGCCCGGGCCGTGGCCTTTGGCATTGCCCGGGAAAAGGGGCGTGTCTTTATTGTGAACCGCAATAGAGACCGGGGGCAACGCCTTTGTGATCATGTAAAGGGCACCTTTGTGCCCTGGGAAAATTTTACGGGAGTAGATGCCGATATTATTATTAATACCACCCCCTGTGGCATGGTGCCGGATATCCATTCAAGCCCGGTAAAAACCAATGTCCTCCATGACGGCATGGTGGTGATGGACATTGTGTATAATCCCCTTGACACCCGTCTGCTTTCCGACGCAAGGGCTGCGGGCTGCACCACCATTGACGGTTTTTCCATGTTCATACATCAGGGGGCCCATCAGTTTCGTCTGTTCACCGGACAGGAACCTCCCCTGAATTTAATGAAAAACACCCTAATAAAAGCGATGAAACTCCAATGAAATCCATAAAGAAAAGAGAAATATCCCCTGGAACCGTGACCATTCCGGGCTCAAAAAGTATTTCCCACCGCATGTTGATCTGTGCGGCCCTGGCCCATGGCACCTCCATTGTTAAAAATGTACTGGAAAGTGAAGATCTGGCCCATACCCGGTGCGCCCTTTCTGACATGGGGGCAGCCATGACGGTGGGCGATGACGGTACCATAACGGTGCAGGGGGTGAAGGGCAGGCCAACCCCCCATGGGCCTGACATCTATCTGGGGAATTCAGGCACCTCCATGCGCCTTCTGGCCGGTGTGGCGGCCTTGGGCAGCACTCCCTATGTGTTCACCGGAGATCAACGTATGCAGGAACGTCCCATGGGGGATCTGCTGACTGCATTGCAGATGATAGGTGTGAAGGCCAGCTCCCGGAAAGGAGATGGCACCCCTCCGGTGTGCATCCAGGGCGGCATCAGAAAAGGAGGGGGGGTGACCCTGGATTGTTCCCAGAGCAGTCAGTATCTGTCATCGCTTTTAATGATGGGTGCGATGCTTGATCAAGGCCTTTTAATCACCCTTCCGGCCCCGGCCGTATCTGCTCCTTACATTGATCTGACCATGGATATCATGGCAAAATTTAATGTGAAGGCAAAGCGGGTGGATGATACCCACTATGAGGTTCCCGGAAACCAAACCTATATTCCCGGAAATTTTTCAGTGGAGCCGGACCTTTCCAATGCCAGTTATTTCTGGGCCATGGGGGCGGTGTCCGGTCAACAGATCAAGGTGGCCCACATCAATCAATCCTCCCTCCAGGGGGATATCCGGCTTTTGGATATTTTTAAACAAATGGGGTGTACTGTCTTCTGCGAAGCCGACGGCATCACCGTTTCTGGTAAAGATCTTTCGGCGGTGACGGTGGATATGTCCGACATTCCCGATGTGGTGCCCACTCTTGCGGTTGTGGCCTGTTTTGCCCGTGGGACCACAAAAATCAATAATATTGCCCATCTGCGTCAGAAGGAATGTGATCGCATTTCTGCGGTGGTCTCTCAGTTGAAAAAACTGGGGGTGGACGCCCGTCAGGGGGATGACTGGTTGTCTGTGACCGGGAATACCACCATGGAAGGGGCCATCATCGAAACCTTTAATGATCATCGCATTGCCATGGCCTTTTCCATCATCGGTTTGATGGTGGAAGGAATTACCATTGAAAACCAGGGCTGTGTTGCCAAATCTTTTCCCGGCTTCTGGGATATTCTTGATCAGTTATAAAATAAGGAGGGGAACATGGCAGGAAGCAGTTTTGGAAAAGTATTTCAGGTGTCCACCTGGGGGGAATCCCACGGGCCGGGCCTGGGGGTGGTGGTGCAGGGGTGTCCACCGGGC
>CAXXSO010000008.1:0-93523 GCA_963676965.2 uncultured Cohaesibacter sp. | reverse complement strand
ACCGGCCTGATGCGTTGCTGCTGGATGGGGGCGATACCTGGCATGGCTCCTATACCTGCTATCACACGCAGGGGCAGGATATGGTTGATGTGATGAATGCGCTGAAGCCAGATGCCATGACCTTCCATTGGGAATTCACTCTTGGGTCGGACCGCGTCAATGAGATTGTTGGAGAGCTGCCCTTTGCAGCTCTGGCGCAGAATATCTTTGATGCGGAATGGGACGAACCGGCCGAGTTGTTCAAGCCCTACAAATTTTTCGAGCGCGGCGGGGTGAAGGTTGCCGTGATCGGTCAGGCCTTCCCTTACATGCCGATCGCCAATCCCGGCTGGATGTTCCCTGAATATAGCTTTGGCATCCGGGATGAACGGATGCAGGAAATGGTCGATGAAGTGCGCGCAGAGGGCGCCGAATTGGTGGTCTGCTTGTCCCATAACGGCTTTGACGTTGACAAGAAGATGGCATCGCGCGTGACGGGGATTGACGTGATCTTGTCCGGTCACACCCATGATGCGCTGCCCGAGCCGGTGCAGGTGGGCAACACATTCATCATTGCGTCGGGGTCCAACGGCAAATTTGTCAGCCGGATCGATCTGGATGTCCGAGACGGGGCAATGAAGGGTATCCGCCACAAGCTGATCCCGATTTTCTCCGATGTGATTGCGCCCGATCCGGTCGTCACAAAACTGATCGACGATGTGCGTGCACCGCATGAGGAGGCCATGGGCGAAGTGATCGGACAGACCGACAGCTTGCTTTATCGCCGGGGTAACTTCAATGGTTCGTGGGATGACTTGATTTGCGCGGCCCTGTTGTCCGAACGCGAGGCGGATATTGCCATGTCGCCGGGCGTGCGGTGGGGGCCAAGCCTGTTGCCCGGGCAGGATATCACGCGTGAGGATATCTGGAATGTCACCTCGATGACCTATGGACAGGCTTATCGCACGGAAATGACTGGCGAATTCATCCATGTGATTCTGGAAGACGTAGCCGACAATCTGTTCAATCCGGACCCTTATTATCAGCAAGGTGGCGATATGGTGCGCACCGGTGGGCTTGGTTATGCGATCGACATTTCCAAAAAGCAGGGCGAGCGGATCTCCGATCTGACCTTGCTGAAAACCGGTGAGCGGATCGATCCGGCCAAGACCTATATGGTGGCTGGCTGGGCCAGCGTGAATGAAAATACTCAAGGTCCGCAGATCTGGGATGTCGTCGAGACCCATATTCGCAAACAGGGCACGGTCAGCGTGCCGGAAAATACCAGCGTCAAGGTGACCGGGGTCTGAATGACCCGGCGCTTCAACGCTTCGCATTCGAGGGAGGGATAGACTCTATGCCTGTATTGTTCAAAGGGAAAAAACCGTCCCGCCGCGCCTTTCTGAAAGGGGCTGTGGCGACTGGCGGTGCCGCATTGAGCGGCGGGGCAGCTTTGGCTGCCGGTGAAAAAGTGATCACGGAAGTGCAGCCATGGATGTCGGAATCCGGGGCTCCGGTGGATGCGGCGCCTTATGGCAGCCCGTCCCCGTTTGAACGTGATGTGAAGCGTCGGACGGTGGAATGGCTGACGGCGGATCCGATCTCGTCGATCAATTTCACCCCGCTGCATGAGCTTGACGGGATCATCACGCCAAACGGGTTGGCCTTTGAGCGTCATCACGGCGGGGCTGCCGAGATTGATCCGTCCAAGCATCGTCTGATGATCAATGGTCTGGTGGATACCGAGCTGGTTTTCACGATGGAAGACCTGATGCGCTTCCCGCGTGAAAATCATGTCTATTTCCTTGAATGCGCGGCCAATTCCGGCATGGAGTGGCGCGGAGCACAGCTCAATGGTTGTCAGTTCACCCATGGCATGATCCATAATGTGATGTATACCGGTGTGCCCCTGCGTCTGTTGCTCGAAGAGGCGGGTGTCAAGACGAGTGGCAAATGGTTGTTGGCAGAAGGGGCCGATTCAGCTGCGATGACCCGATCCATCCCGATGGAAAAGGCACTGGATGACTGTCTTGTTGCCTTCAAGATGAACGGGGAAGCCTTGCGTCCCGAACAGGGCTATCCGGTGCGTCTCGTGGTGCCCGGCTGGGAAGGCAATATGTGGGTCAAGTGGCTGCGCCGCCTTGAGGTGGGTGACAAGCCTTGGCATCATCGCGAAGAAACCTCGAAATATACCGATCTGCTGGCGGATGGCCGGGCGCGGCGTTTCACCTGGGAGATGGATGCGAAATCGGTCATCACCAATCCCAGCCCGCAAGCCCCGATCAAACATGGCAAGGGTTCGACCATCATCACCGGTCTGGCATGGTCGGGACGAGGCACCATTCCACGGGTCGATGTGACCATCGATGGTGGCATTACATGGCACAAGGCGCGGATTTCCGGGCCGAGCCTCGAAAAATCAATGCATCGTTTCTATTACGAATTTGACTGGGACGGAAAACCGCTCCTGCTGCAGAGCCGGGCCCAAGACAGCACCGGTTATGTGCAGCCGACCAAGGACCAGTTGCGCAAGTTCCGCGGGGTCAATTCCATCTATCACAATAATGGCATCCAAACCTGGGCCGTCAATGAAGAAGGGCAAGCGGAAAATGTCGAGATTTCTTAAAGGATTGATGGCAACGGCCCTGATTGTTTCGCCGTTGATGCTGGCTGAAGCGCAGGCGGAGAAGCTCGGTCTTGGTCGTCCGGCGACCCCGGATGAGGTCAAGGCATGGGACATTGATGTGCGCCCCGATGGGCTCGGGTTGCCGGTGGGCAGTGGCTCCGTTGAAGAAGGGGAAGAACTGTTCGTTGAGAATTGCGCCGTCTGTCATGGTGATTTTGGTGAAGGTGTTGACCGTTGGCCCGTGCTGGCCGGTGGCCACGGGTCTTTGACCGATGATCGGCCGGTCAAGACGATTGGCTCTTACTGGCCCTATGCGTCGACCGTGTTTGATTATATCAACCGGGCGATGCCGTTTGGCGCGGCCCAGACGCTGAAGCCGGATCAGGTTTATGCGATCACCGCGTATTTGTTGAACATGAATGACGTAGTGGATGCGGATTTCGTCCTCAGCAATGAAAATTTCAAGGATGTGAAGCTCGAAAACGAAGAAAATTTCTTCATGGATGATCGGGCTGATGGCGAATTGAAGGAATTTACCACAGAACCCTGCATGAGCAATTGCAAGGCGTCGGTCAAAATCACCAAACGGGCCGCGATCCTTGATGTGACGCCTGAGGAAACCGCCGCCGCCAAGGCCGCAGAGGAAGCCCAAGAGGCGGCCAAGGACATGAAAGTCGCCTCGGCTGACGCGCCAAAAGAAGAGATGAAGGCGGAGGAAAAACCTGCCGCTCCTGAGATGGGCGCGCTTGATCCGGAGCTGGTGAAGGATGGTGAGAAGGTCTTCAAGAAATGTAAGGCCTGTCATCAGATTGGCGAAGGGGCGAAAAACAAGGTTGGTCCGGTGCTGAACGGTGTTGTCGGTCGCGCGATCGCTTCGATTGATGATTTCAAATATTCCAAGGCTTTCAAGGCCAAGAAAGAAGAGGGTGATTTTGTTTGGGATGAGGCCAATCTGACTGGTTATCTGACCAAGCCCAAAAAGTTCATTCCAAAAAACAAGATGGCCTTTGCCGGATTGAAGAAGGACAAGGATATCAAGGCGGTGATTGAGTATCTCAAGTCATTCCAATAAGGAGGACGTGATGGCCATTTCGAGAGGCATTCTGCTGGTTGCTGCCTGTATGTGGGGCGTGGTTGGCATGTCTGGTGTGGGGGTGAGCAAGGAACTCACCGCACTGGAAATGGCTGGCAAGAACGTTTTCAAGAAATGCATGGCTTGTCACTCCATCGGGGCTGGCGCGAAAAATCGCGTCGGCCCCCATTTGAATGGACTGTTCGGGCGTCGGGCGGCCAGCATAAAGGGCTTTCAATATTCCAAGGCGATCATCCGGCAGGGGCAGGATGGTATGGTCTGGAAGGCGACCAATCTCGATGCCTATATCGAAAATCCCAAAAATCTGGTGACCGGCACGCGCATGAATTTTGGTGGTGTCAAGGACAAGGAGCAACGCATGGCTCTGCTTGCCTATTTGCGGGTCTTTTCTGACAATCCTGCGGATATTCCAGAAGCCGCGCCGACCGCATCGGATAAAGGGCATGATCTGGACCCGGCGATTCTGGCGTTGAAAGGCGATCCGGACTATGGAGAATATCTGTCGAGCGAATGCATCACTTGCCATCAGACAAGCGGGGCGGATGAGGGCGTGCCGTCCATCGTGGCTTGGCCTCAAGATGATTTCGTCATCGCCATGCATGCCTATAAACGGAGATTGCGAGTGCATCCGGTGATGCAAATGGTGGCGGGGCGCTTGTCCAATGACGAGATCGCGGCTCTGGCGGCCTATTTTGGAGATTTGACACCAGAATAAAATTTAAAAAAGAGGGAGGAAGAGGCAATGAAATTGAATAGACGTGCCTTTCTGGGCACTGCGGCAGCTGCGGCGGGAACGCTGGCGGCGCCTGCCGTTTTGGCGGATGGCCATAAGAAAGGCCGCGTCGTGGTGATCGGCGGGGGGGCCGGGGGCGCAACCGTCGCTCGCTATCTGGCCAAGGACAGCAAGGGGGCACTGGATGTCACTCTGGTTGAGCCGTCCCGGGATTATTATACCTGCTTCTTCTCCAATCTGGTGATTGGTGGCGTGAAAGAGCTTTCCTCGATCCGTCATTCCTATGGCACGCTGGCTGCCGAGTATGGCATCAATGTCATTCATGACTGGGCAATTGAAGTGGATCGGGCCAACAAAGTGGTCAGCCTGGCTGGTGGCTCCAAACTTGCCTATGACAAGCTGGTGATCGCGCCGGGGATCGACTTTGTTGACGGGGCCGTCGAAGGCTGGAGCGTGGCTGCGCAAAACAAGATGCCCCATGCTTACAAAGCCGGGTCACAGACCGAATTGCTGCGGGCGCAGATTTTGGCGATGCCCGAAGGCGGCACCTTTGCCATGGTTGCCCCACCCAATCCCTATCGCTGCCCTCCCGGGCCGTATGAGCGGATTTCGATGGTTGCCCATGTGCTCAAGCAGGTGAATCCGACGGCAAAGATTCTGGTTGCCGATCCGAAGCCGAAATTCTCCAAGATGGCGCTCTTTCAGGAAGGCTGGAACACGCATTATGAGGGAATGGTGGATTGGGTCGGGCCTGACTTTGGTGGTGACAAGGTGTCGGTCGACCCCGATACCATGATGCTGAGCATTGATGGCGAAGAAAACAAGGTCGATGTCTGCAATGTGATCCCGGCGATGAAGGCGGGGCGCATTGCCGAGATTGCCGGAGTGACTGAGGGCAATTGGGCACCGGTCAATGCCAAGGATATGTCCTCCAAGATTGACGGTGATATCCACGTGCTCGGCGATGCGGCAGCCCAAGGTGACATGCCAAAATCGGGCTTTGCTGCCAACAGTCAGGCCAAGGTGGCGGCGATGGCCATTCGCGGGGCGCTGACCGGTTCGAAGGTTTTCCCGGCGAAATTCTCCAACACCTGCTGGTCGCTGATCGATACCAATGATGGGGTCAAGGTCGGCGCGACCTACAAGGCAACGGATGAAAAGATCGCCAAGGTGGATGGATTTATTTCTCAAACCGGCGAGTCTTCTGCCGTTCGCGCACAGAATTTCAAGGAATCCGAAGGCTGGTATGCGGGTATCACCAAGGATATGTTTGGCTAAACCCCTTATCGGAAACAAACAAGCTGGTGCGTCAGTGGGCGCACCGGGCACGAAGACTGTCGGAAGGACTGACATGAGAAAACAATGGATTGCGGTTGGCGCGATGCTGGCCTTTGGCTTGTCTGGGCAAGCTGTCATGGCGGATGATCAAATGACCAAGGTGGCGACGATCTACCCGTTTGAAGGCTCGTTTGATGATGCGACCTTTGCGGTGGAAAGCGCCATTGTCAACAAGGGGCTGGTGATTGATCATGTCAGTCACACCGGCGATATGCTGGCGCGCACCGCAGCTGATGTCGGCAGCGACAAGAAGCTGTTTGATGGGGCAGATGTGTTTCTGTTTTGCTCGGCGGTTGTCTCGCGCAAGGTGATGGAAGCTGACCCGATGAATATTGCCCATTGCCCCTATAGCATCTTTGTCACGGATCGGGACGGCGAGGTGAGCGTCGGGTATCGCAATATGCCTAAAGGTCCGATGCAGGAAGTGCAGGCCCTGCTGGATGATATCGTCAAGTCGGCGCTCAATGATTGAGGTGTGTCGCGTTGATTGTGACGGATAATAGGCATTTGGGATAATTCAATTATTCGAATGATTTGATATTTTGTGGCCGACAAACTGCAGGACATCGATTGTCTCGACTGCCTTTGAGAGAGTGGGCAGGCGGATGGAGATGTGAGGGGATCGACATTCCTGCCGGGACAATCTGTTAGGTCGGTTTGTTGGCCGGGCCATTTTGCTTCTTTTGGGAGAGGCTAAATGGCCCGGCCATATCGGGATATGAGCGAGGGAGCGCCGGGCATCCTTGGCTGCGTATCGGGGCTACGTATCGGAAAGACTCTGCTATGGACTCCTTCATCGAAGCTCTGATTGAACGATTTGGTGACGACGGCGTGATGATGCTGGCGGGGCTTTGTGTCGGGTTGTTGTTTGGTGCAGCGGCGCAGCATTCACGCTTTTGTCTGCGGGCTTCGATTGCCGAAACAGCAGAGGCGCGCCTTGGTGGCAAGTTGGCCATCTGGTTGTTGGCCTTCACGGCTGCTGTCCTGTTTGTTCAGCTTTCCATTCTGTTTGGCTATCTTGATGCCAGTCAATCGCGACAATTGGCGGCCGTTGGCAGCATGTCCGGGGCAATTGTCGGCGGGGTGATGTTTGGCGTTGGGATGATCCTGTCGCGCGGCTGTGCAAGCCGCCTGCTGGTTCTTTCGGCAACGGGCAACTTGCGGGCTTTGGTGACCGGGCTGGTGCTGACTTTGGTGGCGCAGGCTTCCTTACGCGGGGTGTTGTCGCCCTTGCGCGAAGTCATTGGCGGTTGGTGGCTGGTTGAAGGCGGCGAAGCGCGAAACATGCTCTCGCTCATGGGGCTATCGTCTCAAAGTGCGGCCCTGATTACCCTCTTTGTCATGGTCGCCGCGCTGGGGCTGGCAATCAGACGGTCGGTGCGTTGGAGCCATATAGTCGGCGCGCTGCTGGTGGGTTTTGCGGTTGCCCTTGGCTGGGGTTTTACCTATCAGATTTCGCAAGTGTCATTTGAGCCGATCGCCTTGCAAAGCGTCACCTTTACCGGGCCATCGACAGACACCTTGATGACCTTTGTCAATCAGTCCGAGGTCGAACTTGGTTTCGGTGTTGGCTTGGTGCCCGGGGTGTTTATCGGTTCCGCCCTGATGTCGCTTGTGACCGGGGAATTCGAGATTCAGCGATTTGGCTCAGACGTCAAGATGGAACGGTATTTGCTGGGTGCCTTTTTCATGGGGTTCGGGGCCATGCTGGCAGGTGGCTGTGCTGTCGGGGCTGGCATGACCGGCGGGGCGATCTTCGCCGTCACGGCATGGGTCGCGGTCTTCTCGATGTGGATGGGTGGCTTGTTGGCCGTGGCCTTGATTGATGGAATCAATCCATTCCGCTCTCGCGCCAAAGCCTGAGGCAGTCTGCCGTCAGGCCCACAAGGATCCGGGCCTGACGATTCTGAAAATGGCGCTTTGCCTATTCAAATTCCATCTGCTCATAGACGCGGCCAGCATTTTTTCTGGCCAGTTGCTCGAAAGTGTCGAGATGCTTGTAGGGCGACTGGTCGATATAATAGGCATCTTCCAGCGTACCGTCATTGTCGAGATGGTCGCGGATCTTCTCGCGCAGATATTCCAGATAGCCCTTCGTGTAACGTCGCACCTGATCCATGTTGGTCGGGTGACCATGGCCGGGAATGACATAGGTGGCGTTCAGGGGTTCAAAGGCGGTGTCCCATGTTTCCAGCCAGTCGGCGGTCATGGTGTCCTCGAAGATCGGCAGCATGCGTTCATGGAAAGCCATGTCGCCGGAAATGACGAGGCTTTGCTCGGGGAGCCAGACGACGATGTCCCCATGGCTGTGAGCGGGACCGAGATAGCGGGCTTCGATGCGAATGCCGCCCATATTCACCACATATTCGTCCGTGAATGTCTCGGTCGGCGGGGTGAGTGTTGTGCCTTCGGCCTTTTCTTTATTGAGCTTTTGCATGGCTGTGAGGCTTTGAGGACCGCGATCGGCAAATTCTTCAGCCGCAGCTTCATGGGCGACGATTTTCACCCCTTGTTCGGCCCAGTAGCTGTTGCCAAGCATGGCGTGGCCTTGTCCATTTTCGCAAATGACCAGTTTTACCGGCTGGTCAGTCAGCGCCTTGATTTCCTCATGCAGTGCTTTGGCGAGACTGTAGGCGCCGCCACTATTGACCACCACCACGCCGTCGCCGGTGATGATGAAGGAGAGATTGTTGTTGTGGCCGCTATTCTCATAGGTTGGCGGTGCGGTGGCTCCGATGGCGGAATAGACATTTGGGAGGAATTCGACCGGTTTGGAATAAAGCACTGAGCCGGGATATTGATCGGCAATGTCTTCGCTGGCCATCAGGGGCGGGGTGAGGCTAACAGCAAGAAGGCTGGCGGCAAGGACGGAAGGGATGCGTCTGTTCATGGTTCAGGCCTCGCTGACAAAGCGGAAGCCGCTGTCATGCTTTTCGGCATGGCCCATGCCACCATCGGGTAGGTGGAAGCCGATCAACCGCATTTTCTCGGCAGCTATTTGATCAAGCAAGCCAAGGCGGGTTTTTGCAGCCGTTGGCTGGTCTTGATCAGAACCCGAGGACCAGTCAGGTCTTTCAAAGGCGACATGGTGGTTGCCGATGGCATCGCCAATGATCATCAGGCTTTCGCTGCCGTCGCGTACCTCAAAGGACATGTGTCCCGGCGTGTGACCAAAACTGGCGCGCGCCGCGATGCCGGGTAGAATTTCCTCACCATCCTTAAAGAAGGTGATTGCGTCTTCGATCACTTCAAGGCGGCGGCGGGCTCCGACTGCAAAGGCCGTGCGGGCGTTGCCGATTGTGTTTACGGTGTTGGGATCCATCCAGTAATCCCATTCCGTTTTGCCGATCATATGGGTGGCATTGGGGAAGAGCGGATCATCGAAATCGTCGAGCAGGCCCCACAGATGGTCTGGATGCGCATGGGTGAAGACAATATGGGTAATGTCATTGACGCTGAGATCAAGGGCGTCGAGGGCGTCTAGCGCCTTGCCTGCGGTGGGTTGGAAATTCGGTCCGGACCCAACGTCAAACAGGATCACCTTGTCGCCATCACGTATGAGGGTCATGTTGCATTCAGGTTCCAGCCGATCCTTGGAGAGATGATATTGCTTGAGGATCGGGGCAAGTTTGTCTTCAGGCATCGGTTCGAAGATGAAGCTTCCGGGCAGAAGAAGGGTGCCATCATGGATCGTGTCGATTTGCTTCTTGCCTAGCGTCAGGCTGTTTTTCGCCCAAGCAAGGCCGGGCGGCGTCAAGGTCATGGTAGCCATCATGGTTGCGCTGCCTTTCAGAAATTCGCGTCTTGTGGTCATGTCTCCCCCTCTCGCACGCCTTTAGGTCACGGCTGGTGCGTTGTTTTCTTGTGTCTTGCTTCTTGTGTCTTGCTTCTGGCGACTTGTGCTTGGCATTTAGATTGGTTCTGGCTGCCTGCGCCATTCCTCCAAGGGCCGTTCCTCTAAAACGAAGTGCATACACAATCAATCATATTGCAATATTATGATATATTATGCGCAGAAGTCTGAGCGAAATCCAGCCTTGGATGGCCGCAGACGCAGAAAAATGGCCAATCAGGCGGATTTTTTGATATCCGCCTTGCCGCTATCGGGGGTGGCTTCGTCTTCTGCTTTCCGGTTCAAATAGGCGGTGAAATCAGCCTGAGGCATTGGTTTGCCGAAATAATAGCCCTGCCCAATGTCGCAGCGGGCGATCTTGAGGACTTCAACCTGATCAGCGTCTTCCATGCCCTCTGCAATGACATCCATGCCAAGACCATGTGCCAACGCCCCAACTGCGTTGATAACGGCAAGCGAATCGGTTGAATGGGGCAGATCCTTGATGAAGGCGCGGTCGATCTTGAGCTTGTCGAGGGGGAATTGGTGAATATAGCTCAGTGACGAATAGCCCGTCCCAAAGTCATCAAGGGCAATCTTGATGCCATCGGAGCGGATTGCGTTCAAGGTTTCAATTATTGGCTCAGGATTGGCGATGAACAGGGATTCGGTGATTTCGATATGGAGTCGTTCCTTAGGCAAACCTGACACGTCAAGGGCATGCTGGATGTCGGCGCGGATATCCGAGCGCATGAATTGAATCGGCGAAATATTGACCGCGACCGTAACTGGTTTTGGCCAGCTCATGGCATCCTTGCAGGCCTGTTCGAGGATCCAGCGCCCAATATCGACGATCATTCCGGTTTCTTCGATGATCGGGATGAAGAGATCTGGCCGGATGATGCCCATTTCCTGATGCCGCCAACGGATCAGGGCTTCGCAGCCGACCACGTCTTCGGACTTCAGATTGACCTGAGGCTGATAATGCAGCTCGAATTCCTTGCGATCGTTGGCATCGATGATTTCGCGCTCAAGGACCCGGCGGTGTACCACATTGTCCGCCAGCTGTGAGGTGTAGAAAAGGTGCCTGTTGCCGGTTTCCTTGGACCGATAAAGGGCAACGATTGCCGCTTTGGCCACTTCTTCGGCGAGCGCCCCTCCTTGGTTGAAATCTGCCACGCCGACATGACATCCAACAATGATCCGATGGCCTCGCACATCAAAGGGCTGGTCCAGACAGTCGAGAATGATTGCAGACAGGCGGTCAATGTCTTCCTCCCCCGCTCCGATCTTGGCGATCAGAAATTCCTTTTGTTCCGAGCAACCAATGAGATCAAAGGCTTCAAGCTGGGAAAGGCGCTGCCCTATATGGCGCATCAACAGGTCCGAATATTCGGCGCCGAGCGATTGGGTGACCTTGTCGATCTGCGGGCACTGACAGGCGAAAATCAGAGCTTCCTGCTCGATCATGGCAATCATCCGCTCGTCTATTTCATTGCAGAAACCGGACTTGTTGAGCAGATCGGTCAATTGATCATGGTCGGCGAGATATTCCAGACGGATCTGTTCCTCTTTTGCATCGGTTACGTCATGGAACAGCAAGGTTGCGACCTGAATAGGTTCATGGGTTTCTTCTGTGTGGGCGGTGATGCGTGACGGGGTGAGGGAATATTCGAAATAGCGGATGTCGTCTCCCTGATGGACCTGCAGGGTTTTCAGGCTCTGATTGCGGTCATAGTGAAATGGATAGCGCAGACAATCCGTCAGCAGGGCGTGGAAGGCTTCAGGCAATTGACCCTCAATGCTGACATTTCTGTCAATGTCATGTCCCAACGCCTTGAAGGCAGCCTCTGCCTGTTGGCTGATTTCGTGGATATGGCCTTTCTGGTCGACGATCAGAATGCCGGAGAAACTGTCGGCGACGATGGTTTGCAACAGGCGCGAAATGCTGTCTGCGCGGCGCCTGGACAGGTTTAGCATCAGGTCTTTGAAACGGATTTCAACCAGCACAATGGCGGCCGCGGAAAAGGCCAGCTGTGCTTGCGGCAAACCGGTGCGCAGGATCAGCGGTTGGCTGAAATAGACCCATCCGCCGATGATTTCGACACCAAGGCCCAGCAGGGCCAGGATGCCGATTTTGGTAAAGGTGTTCAAGGTCCGTCGGATGCTGATAAAAATACCCATTCCGAGCAACATGATGGTCAACCCGAGGGTCCAGTTTTGCGGCGCATAATTGAGACTACGGCCCAGCAGAATGTTTTCTGCTGCCAGAACCTGCATCTTTGGCCCGGAAATCATGCCGTAGATCGGTACGGTCAGCGTATCGCGCAATTCTGCGGCTCCTGCGCCAATGAGCAGTTTCTTGCCGCGCAGGACATCTTTCGGCAAGCTGTCCTTGAGCAGATCGATGACCGAATAGGTGGGGATGCTGTTTGGGTCGATACCGTAATCGACAATGAAGGTCGAGGGGACGACATGCTGAACGCCGCCTAAAACACTGGTCAGTGACGGGATATATTCGCCGTCAATTTCCTGAGCATACGGAAAATGGCGGATGACCCCGTCCCTATCGGCCAGCATATTGACGGTGGCGAGCCATGCACTGTCTTCCAGTTGAGCGATGGGGCGGTTGGTTTGAAGGGCCGACTTGAGATTGCTGGACGTCGTATGTTGCTGAAAAATCGCCAAGGTGACCGGTCCGGACGCCTTTTCTAGGGCGGCTTGGAAATCGCGATCCTCTTTTTCCGATGAAGAGGCGCTGAAGTCGATATCGAAGGCGACTTCTTCAGCACCCGCAGCAAATGCTTTCTCGACAATCTGGCCATAAATCGAGCGCTTCCATGGCCATAAGCCAATGGCTGTCAGGCTCTTACTGTCAATTTCCAGCAGAACAATCGCCCCGGTTGCGGGCTTTTGCGACAGCATCATGCGCTTTTCAGCGATATAATGGTCAATATAATAGAGTGAGCCCGCCTTGGAGGCGTAGAGGCAACCTATGAAGATTGTGACCAGAAGGAGAATGCGGCTGAGGAGGACTTTTTTCATGATTTGCCAGACGTCGACATGAGAAACTCGGCAAGTCTAGGGGCAAAATTCTTGCGCAAGTCTTTTGTCAGGCGCGATTTATCGGCCTTTTCGTCGTTTATGGCAAAGATTGGGTTAACAGCGGGCTCGCGTGATGCCCGCCGAACCAGAGCATGGTTTGTGAGAATCAGGCCTGTTTTCGCAAAATGCTGATCAAATGGCTGACCCGGTCCGCATTGTCTCGTGCCAGTGAGCCATCGCTGTGATGGAGATTATTCTCAAAGCCGATGCGCACCTTGCCGCCGTTGGAGACAGCTGCGGCAAGGCAGCTTGTTTCGGCCTGGCCGAAGGCGCAACAGGCCCAGTCGGATGATGCGCCGCAGCTTTGGTCAAAGGCTTTGAGGGCCTCAAGGAACGGGTGCAAGTCCGACGGGCTGGAGACTTGTCCCGCCGTATAGCGGCCCAGCACGAAAAGCAGTTTGAGATCATTCTTCGGCACGATGTCGCGCTCACACAGACCCTGCAGCAGGGCAATATCATCGGTGCCATAGAGGATATGCTGGATGCCTGTGCCAGCATGCCATTGGTCGTGATAAAAGCGTGCAATCTCAGGATTTTCGCCTTCACTCATCATTTCGCGGATGGAAATGGACACCGCCTTGGGCTGAACCGCCCGGACCAAGGCCCTTTGTTGTTCCGGGGTATAGATGCCGACCGCCTCGGTGGTGATCTGGACATAAAGATCCGGGGTCACGTGGGCCAGTTCGGCCAGCAATTCCTTGTAAAGGCCGCTATCGAGCACATGGCTACCTTCTGCGTCGCGGACATGGGCGTGCAAGCCGTCTGCACCGGTCTGTTGACAGGCTTTTGCGGTGGCCACCACCTCGGCGATGGTGATGGGCAGGGCCGGATGGTCGGCTTTGGTGCGGCGCGCCCCGTTGGGCGCGACCATGATGTTGGGTAGATCTGTGATTGGCGACATGGTCATGGCAAGACCTTGTTAAAGGCAATGCGGAGCTTGGAAACCAACTCCTCGATATGACGGTCGTCGATAATGAAGGCCGGAGCCAGCAGGATATGGTCGCCACGACCACCATCAATGGTGCCGCTCATGGGATAGCAGACGAGACCAGCTTGGAATGTTTCCTTCTTGAGCTGCTTGGCAATGGCCTTGGCCGGGTCAAACGGGGCTTTGGTTTCGCGATCTTCGACAATCTCAATGCCGATAAACAGGCCTCGGCCACGAATGTCGCCGACATGGGCATGCTGACCAAAGGCCTCGATGAGCGCGGTCTTCAGCTTCTCCCCCATCATCCGGCTGCGTTCGGCCAGTCCGCCATCGGTGAGCTTGGTGACGACGGCAAGGGCTGCTGCTGCTGCCGTTGGATGGCCCATATAGGTGTGGCCATGCTGGAAAAAGCCAGAACCGCTTTCAATGGCGTCGTAGATTGTCTGGGTGCAAAGGGTTGCTCCAATTGGCTGATAGCCTGCGCCCAACCCCTTGGCAATGGTCAGGATGTCCGGTGCGATGCCGTCCTGCTCACAGGCAAACAGGGTGCCGGTGCGGCCCATGCCACACATGACCTCGTCAAGAATGAGCAGAATGCCATGGTGATCGCAGATCTCGCGGATGCGCTCGAAATAGCCCTCGACCGGCGGCAAGGCGCCAGCGGTGGCTCCGACCACAGGCTCGGCAATGAAGGCCATCACCGTGTCAGCGCCGACCCGTTCGATTTCGGCTTCCAACTCATTGGCAACCCGCTGGCCATAGTCAAAGGCGCTCTCATCTGACCGGCGGTCGCGATATTCATAGCAAGGGGCAATGTGGCTGGTTTCGATCATCAGCGGGGCAAAAGGCTCGCGACGCCACATGTTGCCTCCAGCGGACAGGGCACCAAGGGTGTTGCCGTGATAGCTCTGGCGGCGGGCAATGATGCGGTGGCGCTGTGGCTGGCCGATTTCAAGGAAATATTGGCGGGCAAGCTTGATGGCCGCTTCAACGGCTTCCGAACCGCCTGACACCAGATAGACCCGGTTGAGGTCGCCCGGTGCATGGGCGATAAGCTTGTCCGCCAACTTCTCTGCGGGGGCAGATGTAAAGAAGCCGGTATGCGCGAAAGGGATGGTCTGAACTTGTGCGGTAATGGCGGAAATCACGTCCATATCGCTGTGACCGAGGCAGGAGACGGCAGCGCCGCCCGACCCATCAAGATAGCGCTTTCCATCAGTGTCAATCAAATAGACGCCGTCTCCCTTGGCTATCGTGGGGAGAATGGCTTTTGTATGTCGGGGAAACATATGAGACATGTTTATGCCTGCCTGAAGTGTGAAGATTTGTGTAGGAATGTGGATCTTTTGCGGGAAATTTCGAATTGAGAATGTAAATCAAAGAAACATATGTTTCAAGTGTTGACTTTGGATCGCACAATTGAAACTTTAGGACACGCCTGATGGGCGATGCAGGCGATCCTTGATCGCAAAGCGCTTTGGATGGTTGCGCATATGCGCAGGTTTGTTCGGCAGGGGGAGCAGAGCACTGGACGCACCGTCAATACAGGATCGGATTGCTGGTCATTATGGAGAGCTGAGTGAGCGCCTGCGTCAGGCTGCCGATTATGTGGTGGCCCATGAGATGGAGGTTGCGACCTACTCCTTGCGCGCTGTTTCGGGGCGGGCCGGATTGGCGCCAGCCACTTTCACACGACTCTCACAAGCGCTTGGCTTTGCCAGTTATGAAGAGATGCGCGATCTGTGTCGCGCAGCCGTTGGGCGCCAGACCCTGACTTTTGCACAGCGAGCAGAGCTTCTTGTGCAAGAACAGGATGGCGAAAATGTACCTGCCTTTTTTGATCGGCATCTTGCTGCAAGCCTGAACAATCTGAGCATGATGGGCGGCGAGCTGGACAGGGACCGGCTGTTCGATGTGGTCAAGACACTGAATGCTGCGCGCGAAGTGCATTTGTTTGGTGCTTTCAGCTCTGCCGGGCTCATCGATTATTTCGCTTACCTAGCCCGGTATTTTGCCAAAAACTGGCAGGTTGCAGGGCGTATGGGTGCGTCTTTAAGTTCGTCGTTAGTGGATCTCACCGATGAGGATGCGCTGATCATCATCACAAAGTCTCCCTATGCCAGACAGTCGATCCTCGCGGCCAGGATGGCGCACGAGGCTGGTGCGTATGTCTTTGTAATAACAGATAAACATTCCTGTCCGGCGTTGGAATCTGCCTCTTCCTATTTCATCGTTCCGACGGAAAGCCCGCAATTCTTCTCTTCTTATGCTGCCACTCTTGTGCTAATTGAAACAATAGTCGGGATGTTGGTTCATCGCGCTGGCAAGCAAGCCCGTGCGCGAATAAAAGAAGTCGAAACCCGAAACCATCTTCACGGTGAGTTTTGGGACTAAAACAAGCACACTGGACCTTTTCAACTCAGGGAGAACGAAATGTTGAAAAAAGTAACTTTGACGGCCGCAGCACTGGCTGCCGGTGTCACCTTCTCGCCAGCCGCTTTTGCGGAAGAGTTCATCACCATTGGTACCGGTGGCGTTACAGGCGTGTATTACCCAACCGGTGGTGCAATTTGCCGTCTCGTCAATAAAGGCCGCAAGGAACATGGCGTTCGTTGTTCCGTCGAATCCACTGGTGGTTCCGTATACAACATCAACACCATTCGCGAAGGCGAGCTGGAATTTGGCGTTGCTCAGTCTGACTGGCAGTATCATGCCTACAACGGCACCTCCAAGTTCAAGGACAAAGGTCCGTTTAAAGAGCTGCGTGCTGTCTTCTCAGTGCATCCAGAGCCATTTACCGTGGTTGCCCGTGCCGATTCCGGCATCAAGTCCTTCCAGGACCTGAAAGGCAAACGCGTCAACATTGGTAACCCTGGCTCCGGTCAGCGCGGTACCATGGAAGTTCTGATGGACGCTCTTGGCTGGACAACCGACGATTTCGCTCTGGCAACCGAGCTGAAGGCTGCTGAACAGTCTGCCGCTCTGTGTGACAACCAGATTGACGCCATGGTTTATACCGTTGGTCATCCATCCGGTTCCATTCAGGAAGCGACCACTGCTTGTGATTCCGTTCTGGTTACCGTTGACGGCGCCGCTGTTGACAAGCTGATCGCTGACAACAGCTACTACCGCACCGCGACCATTCCGGGCGGCATGTATCGTGGCAACGACAAAGACACCAAAACCTTCGGCGTTGGCGCAACTTTCGTAACCTCTTCCAAAGTTTCCGAAGACACCGTTTACACCCTCGTGAAATCCGTGTTTGAAAACTTTGACGCTTTCAAGAAGCTGCATCCTGCATTTGCCAACCTGAAGCCTGAAGAAATGGCAAAAGACGGTCTGTCTGCTCCTCTGCATCCAGGTGCTGCAAAATATTACAAAGAAAAAGGCTGGATTAAATAATCCATTTTGATGCCGGGCTTCGGGACAGTCAGTCCCGGAGCCTTTTTCGTTCAACAGAAGTGTACAGCACATCTTGATTGCGTGCTGAAAACCACTCGATAGAATGCTGTTGCAGACTGAGGTGTGACATTCCGCGGCCTCTGCATGCTTTTCATGCTTGCTACCATGGCTGCCCTGTTTGGGCTGGCTTTTGGATTTCTTCCTGACGAAATCCGCTTTAGCGCGTTCGCATGATAGCCAGAGACATATGCCCTGCGGTGAGAATCTCCTGACAGATTCTTTGGTCAGCCGCACAGTTGCGACTGCAGGGAGCTGTTTGAAATGTCACAAAAAAAGGAAAGCGGGCGTCCCCTTTCTGAAGAAGAACTTCAGGATCTGGTCGCGTCCACCGATGCCGGTTCGCGCAATCCCGTCGGCATGGTGGGGACCTTCCTCGCAGCCGTCGCTCTCATTTGGTCTCTCTTTCAGGTCGTTCTGGCCTCTCCAATCTCCAATTATGTGCTGCCTGGTGATCTGATCAACAACTCCCGACAGTTCCATCTGGCCTTTGCGATCTTTCTCGCCTATATGGCCTATCCCGCGCTGTCATCAAGCCCGCGCCATCACATTCCGGTTCAGGACTGGATCTTCGCGGTGTCTGGTGCCTTCATCGCGCTCTATGGCTTCTTCATGTATCAAAAGATCGTCGACAATGGCGGTCTGGCGGATGACATGGACAAGTGGTTTGCGCTGGCAGGGTTGATCTTGCTGTTTGAAGCGGCCCGGCGTGCTCTTGGTCCAGCCATGGCGATCATTGCCACGATCTTTCTGTTCTATGTCTTTTTCGGTGCATCGGAATGGATGCCCGAGGTGATCCGCTGGAAAGGCGCGTCCCTCAAGAAAGCCATGAGCCATATGTGGATCACCTCCGAGGGCGTGTTCGGCATTGCGCTTGGGGTTTCAACCAAGTTCGTCTTCCTGTTCGTGTTGTTCGGGGCCTTGCTGGACAAGGCGGGCGCAGGCAACTATTTCATCAAGATGGCCTTTGCTGCGCTTGGGCACCTCAAGGGTGGTCCGGCGAAAGCCGCCGTTGTTGGTTCCGCTGCAACGGGCCTGATTTCCGGGTCCTCGATCGCCAACGTGGTGACCACCGGGACCTTCACGATTCCCCTGATGAAGCGGGTTGGCTTTACCTCTGAGCAGGCTGGTTCCGTCGAGGTGGCCTCTTCGGTGAATGGTCAGATCATGCCGCCCGTGATGGGAGCTGCTGCCTTCCTGATGGTGGAATATGTGGGCATTTCCTATGTCGAGGTGATCACCCATGCTTTCCTTCCCGCGATCATTTCCTATATCGCACTGGTCTATATCGTCCATCTGGAAGCGGTGAAGCGCAACATGCCGACCCTTGGCAACAAGAGCGTTTCAACGCTGCGGACCGTGCTTGGCATGTTTGCCTTCTTCTTCTGCTTTGCGGCCATTTGTTATGGCATCAAATATCCGATTGGATGGATAACTGCGGCTGTGCCGGACGGGGCGAGCTGGATTCTGGCGCTGCTGGTCTTTGTCGCCTATGTGGCGTTGTTGAAATTTGCGTCCACCGTCGAAGACCTGCATCCGGATGATCCCAATGCCAAGGAAATTGTGCTGCCGGAAATGTCCGAGATCTACAAGTCCGGTCTCTACTTTCTGCTGCCGATTGTTGTGCTGGTCTATTTCCTGATGATCGAGCAGAAATCCCCGGGTCTGTCCGCATTCTGGGCAACGGCTTTGCTGTTTTTCATCCTGTTGACCCAGCGTCCGCTGAAGGCTCTGTTCCGTGGTGAAAGTGCCACGGCCAATGTCCTCGCCGAAGGGGTAAAGGATCTGGGCAGCGGGTTGATTGAAGGTGCACGCAACATGATCGGCATTGGTCTGGCGACCGCGACTGCCGGGGTGATTGTTGGCACTGTGACGCTGACCGGTATCGGTCAGGTGATGGCTGACCTTGTGGAATTGATTTCGGGCGGTAACCTGGTTCTGATGCTGATCTTTGTCGGCATGCTGTCCTTGGTGCTTGGGATGGGGCTGCCAACCACCGCGAACTATATCGTGGTCTCGTCGCTGATGGCGGGCGTTGTCGTGTCGCTGGGCGAGCAAAGCGGGCTTGTCGTGCCGTTGATTGCCGTGCATCTGTTTGTCTTCTATTTCGGCATCATGGCGGATGTGACGCCGCCGGTGGGGCTTGCCTCCTTCGCGGCCGCGGCGGTGTCCGGCGGGGACGCGATCAAGACCGGCTTTACGGCCTTTTTCTATTCCCTGCGTACGGTGGCGTTGCCCTTCGTCTTCATCTTCAACACAGACCTGTTGTTGATCGATGTGACCTGGTATCAGGGCATTCTGGTCTTCATTATCGCGACCATAGCCATTCTGGTCTTTACGGCCGGTACGATGGGGTATTTTGTCACCAAAAACCGGATCTATGAAAGTGTGGCTCTGGTGCTGGTGGCCTTTGTGTTGTTCCGCCCGGACTATTTCATCAATCACCTGCAACCGCCTTATGAGACGGTCGCACCATCGGCAATTTCGGAAACCTTTGGTTCGCTGCATAAGGGCGGTGAGATGCGTCTGGTTGTTTCGGGGCCTGATTTCGACACCAGTCAGATCAAGCAAACCACGCTCGTGCTGGAAGCTGGCGATCAGACAGGTGGTGATGCCCGCCTGTCTGCAGCCGGTCTGACCCTGATGGATGAAGACGGGGTGACAAAGATGGATGAGCCATTCCCGGGGACGCCACTCTTTGACAAAATGAGCTCGTTTGACTTCTATGGCGATAATCCGGTGGTGATCAAATCAGCCAAGGTCAAGGCGGATCAATTGCCCAAAGAACTGATCTTCATTCCGGGCCTGCTGTTGCTGGGTCTGATCTATATGTTGCAGCGTGCGCGTGTACGCCGTGAAGAGGAGGCTGTGTGATGATTAAATCAGTCCTATGTGCGCTCGATATCAGTCAGGACAATGATATCGAGGTGCTTCGCAAGGCAGACAAGTTGGCGCGGCTCGATGATGCCAGCCTCGATGTGGTGACGGTCGTACCGAATTTTGGCATGACCCTCGTCAGCTCCTATTTTGACGACAATTTCCAGCAGCAGGCGGTCAAGGAAGCCAAAGAGCAACTGCGCGAAAGGGTCGGGGCCATTCTTGGTGAAGAGCGGAATGAAGAAATCCGCCATATCGTTGCGACCGGCTCGGTCTATGAGGAGATTCTGGAACTGGCAGAGCAGACCGATATTGATTTGATCGTCATCGGGGCGCACAAGCCGGATTTGCGCGAATATCTGCTTGGCCCGAACGCGGCCCGGGTGGTGCGCCATTCCAATTGTTCGGTCTATGTGGTCCGCAACAAGTAACGCCTCGCATGTCATGCAAGAAGAAAGGCCACCCCGAATGGATCAGGGTGGCCTTTCTGTTTGTGTCAGTTGTGTGCCGCCGGATCGGTCTATTCTGCGGCCTCTATCGAGCCGTAATGGGTTTCGATCAGACCCTTCATGATATAGTTGGCCGACGTTCCGCTGCAGGCCATGGGCAGATCATAGACAATGGCAAGGCGGTTCAGAGCTTTCACATCCACATCGTGAGGCATCGGGGACAGGGGATCGACAAAGAAGATCAGGCCATCGAGCTTTTTCTCGGCAATCATCGCGCCGATCTGCTGGTCGCCACCTAGGGGACCGGAGAAGAGCGGCGTTAGGTTGAGGCTTGGATAGGCTTTGAGAATGCGCCCTCCGGTCGTGCCTGTCGCAAAGAGTTGGGCCTTTTCAAGCAGGGAGAGATGGGCTCCAACCCAGTCAATCATGTCGTCTTTCTTGGCGTCATGAGCGACCAGGGCAATGCGCAAGATGTCTTTGCCCGCTTGGTTCTGTGTCTCTTGCATGGATCTTGTGTCCTTTAGCCGTTTGGCGATCAGCATCAGAAATAAAAACCGCGGCATAGGCCATGCCAGAGCGGTTCTGCCGATCTTGAAAACCGGGCGCAGTCTAGCGGCATTCGGCGTGAGATGTCCATAGCTGGAGGGGGACAGCGCGGTCGGACATGCTGGCTTGATGAGGGACGGATTGCCGCACTGCGATCTGTGTTGGCTTTGGATTATCGGGTGTGGTTATGCTCGATGGGACGGGCGTTCTGACAAATGGAAAGGGCGAAAAAATGCTCTTTCATCAAAGATATATGTTGGTTGGCGGGATCTGATTAATAGGGGCCGTGCGACGGGCGGGGGCGGCGCGTTGGACGGTCAAAGATCTTGCGGCCAAAGAGCGACGCGGTCAGGTCGGTCAGCAATTCTGCCGTTTTGCCACGATGGTCAAGGAACGGATTGAGTTCGACCAGATCGAGCGATGTGACGCATTCGCTTTCATGGAGCATTTCCATGATCAAATGGGCTTCGCGGAAGGTTGCGCCGCCGGGGACCGTGGTGCCAACAGCAGGAGCAATGCAAGGATCGAGAAAGTCCACATCCAGACTGACATGGAGCAGAGCCTTGCGGGATTTGATTTCCGCGAGCATCTGCTGCAAGGGCTGCATCACGCCGACTTCGTCAAGGACACGCATGTCATGCACATGGACCCCGTGGGTCTTCAAAAGTTCACGCTCCTGCTGATCGACGCTGCGAATGCCCATCATATGAACCTGAGCCGGGTTGACCGGATGGGCTAGCGGCGCGTCATAGACGCCTTCCAGTCCCTCAAGGCCACAGAAGGCCGCGACCGACATGCCATGCATATTGCCGGATTCAGAGGTTTGGGGGATGTTGAAATCCGGATGGGCGTCAAGCCAGAGGACAAACAGGTCCCGGTCAAGTTCGGCTGCGTGGCGGGCCATGCCTGCGACAGAGCCCATCGATAGGGAATGGTCACCGCCCAGAAAAATCGGAAAACTTTCTTTCGCCATTGCGTGGGCCCGATCGGCAAGGGCTCGGGTCCAGCCAGCAATCTGTTTGAAATTGATTGCATTGCCTTCTTCGGGTGGTGTGGCGTCTGGGATGGTCGGGGTGAGATTGCCGTGATCGGTGCAGGCATAACCCAAGCCGGTCAGGGTTTCGATGATGCCTGCGGTGCGCAGGGCATCCGGTCCCATCAGACAACCATTCTCATGGGTGCCATCCTGCACTGGAACGCCTAGCAGGCCAATCGATTTGTGCTCGAACATCTGTCGCTTCATCCCTGATCATGCGTGACTTTTCGCAACAGCCAAATGTGGGCATGGGTCCGATTTCAGACTTTTTGCATGGCTGCCGATAGGGTCAATTAATCCGACCGGGCTGCCAATCTGAAGGCGGCAAGTCTGGTAAATTTGATCAGACTTCTGGCAATTTGTCAGGTGTGATTGTTCGAATCGTCAAGGTCCTTTCCAAGGGGATCAAAAAGGGGCCGCATGAGAGCGGCCCCGCCAAGGGGATGACTGAATTGTGGTGAGCAAAGCCCGGTTCGGGGTCAATTCCCAAACAGGCCTTTGGTCAGATCGCGCAGCAACTTTTGCTCAACAGGCTGTTGTTGCTGTTGGTTTTGATTTTGCTGGGGCTGATTGTTGTTGCCCGATTGCGGCTTGAGGATCTTGTTAAGATCGATGCCAAATTTGTCCGACTGTTTCTGGATTTCCTTAGTGATGTTTTTCTCGACCCGCTTAAGGCCCTCGCTGGCGGCCTTGCCCGGAGCGCCGAGCTGTTGCAGGCCTTTGAAGATGGCGTCGGGATTTTCCAGGATGCCCGGAATGTCGGGATAGATGCGTGGCTTGGTCAGGTTCCCCTTGATGATGATGGGGATCGGAACGCCTTGCGCGTCGACCAGACCGCCCTGACCCTTGAGGGTGGTGGCCAGTTTTGGTGTTGCCTTATAGTCGATGCGCTTGTTGGGCAGATCGATCTTGCCTGTCCCTGCGAGGCGCAAGAGCGGGCTCAGCATCAACAGATCCTGATTGGTGACGACGCCATTGTTGAATTGGAAGCTGGCGGTCAGAGACGAGAAGTCGGTGGTCTGGCTTTGGGATGTGGACCAGCCCTCCAAAATATTGCCGCTCAGGCGGCGCATCATTTGCGGGATATTGATGCCACGGATCTGGCCATCACGCATTTCCAGTTTGGCAAAGCCATTCAGTTGGCGAATGATCTCTGCCTGACTTGCACCCTTGGCTGTCAGCTCAAGGCTCACGCCGCCACGACCGCCCAGCGCTTTCATGTCAATGCTGTCTCGCAGGAAGCCAAACATTTGCATATTGGACAAGGCAAAATTGGCCGACAATTGCGCCGGCTTGCCGGTTGCATTGACGAAGAAACCACCGGTCCCCTGACCTTCATACAGATTGAGGCGATCAAGAGACCCGGACAATTGTCCGTCTTTCAGCCGGATGGCCATTTGCACCGAGCCGGTCTTGATGTCGTGGGCCACAAGGGAGTTGGCGGACAGGGTGAGGTCGGCATTGAGGTTGTTGAGGCCGGAAAAGTCGATCGGGCTTGTGTCCCAACCCTGCGAGGTCGTTGACGTGGAAGCGCGCGCCGTGCTGTCGGTGCGCCCCTGTGACTTTCCGTCGCCCATGAAGGGGGTGAGATCCAGTGTCTCAAAGGCAAGTTTCCCATTGACCACAGGCTTGGCACCTGCCCGATAGGCGAGATTGCCGCTGCCGCGGGACTGACCCATTTGCAGCGACAGATTTTGCAGATTGGTGCTGTCGTTCGACAGCGCAAGTTTGGTCGACAGGGTGATCGGCAGATCTGGTGTGCCGCTGGTGACAGGTTGTCCGAGCCAACTGAGCAAAGTGCGGCTCGACGGGCTCTTGATCGACAGGGTCGAGCCGGACAGGCTGACCTTTGCCGGGTCAACCAGACCGGAAAGGGCCAGTGAGAGCGGGCGGGTAGCAAGGGAGAAGCTTGCCGGGATTGGCTGTTGCCTCAATGCCTCGGCCAGTCCGACGCGGCTTGAATAACGGATCGTTTCTCCGTTCCAGCCAAAGGCACCTGCAATGTCGACGGGTTTGTCGAGGCTGTTGATGGTGATTTTGGAGCTGAGATTGTCGATGGTGCCAGAGTCTCGACCGGGGATGGCTGCTTGTAGGGCCGGATTGGAGATCTTGCCATTGGCCAGTATGATCTGCCCGGCGAGATTGCCGTTTTTGCGGATGGAGTCTGGTGACAGGCCCTTGGCGGCAAAATTGAGATCAGATGAAATCATCCCTGACAGCGGGCTTGATTGACCCGCCAGACGGGCAACTTCTTCAATGTCGATCTGCCGCGCCTTCAACGAGCCGTTCCACAGCAATTGGTCCAGATCCCCTGACAGGCTGGCTTGCAGATTGCCTTTGGCGATGTTGGCGGATTTGAGATCGACGCGCATTTGGCCATCAATGATCTGAGCCAGCAGCTTTAATTGTCGCAGATCCTTGCCCTGATAGGTCACGCGGCCAGCGCGCAGATCGGCGGTCAGGTCAAATTCGTGCAAGGCCGAGAGGTCTGGCTCTGATGGGGGGGGGGGTGTCTCATTGTCGTTCGCTGTTGATGCTGCGTTGTTGCTGGATGCTGTGTCTGCGAGCAGGGCATCAACATTGAAGGTCGACATATCAAGCGCCACGCGAATGAGAGGGCGGGCGAGGGACTTGTCAGTGAAGATGCGGGCCGCGCCCTTGAGTGCCTGATCATCAAAGGCGAGGTTAAGCGCTGGCAGGCGAATTTCATTGCGAAAAACAACGAGAGATCCATCGGCTTCAATCTTGCCAATGGAGAGAGGTGCATTGGTGGCCCCCAGCCATTCAAGCAATTGGGTTACATTGCCTGCATTGAGCGCATAATTGGCGACCAATGGGGCTTTGCCCTTGTGCGCCACTTCACCGATCAGTCTGGCTTTGAGCAGATCGTTGGACACATCAAGTGTAAGGGCGGAGGTGCGACCGTTGATGGCATTGCGGACATTGGCAATTTCGCCGGAAAAGCCGATCGTCTGGCCGCCGAAGGGCAGGGAACCCTCAAGGCTGGCCGCGCCGTCAAAGTCTGGTGCGCGCAAGGTGATATCCAGGCCGGACAGTAGAACGGTCTGATGTCCACCACCATCCATCCGGACAATCGTTGCATTGCGCAGGCCCAACTGGCGCAGACTGAGCGCGGAAAGATCGATCTCGTCACCAGAGATCGATGTCGTGTCTGCTGTCGCATCTGATGTCTCATCAGGTGTTTGGCCTGTTTGCGACGGGTTGCTTGATGTCTTTTGCGTGAGCGTGACAACCGGATCAATCAGCGTGATGCCGGTAATGTCGGCCTTGCCCGAGAGAAGCGGCGACAGGGCAAGGGAAAAGTCCAACTGGCCAATGCTCACCAAGGGCTGATCATTTTGATCACGCAGGGCAACCTTGTCTGTGGAAAGGCGCAAGCCGGTCAAAAGCGACAGGGACACATCGCCGGATATGTCGAGCTTCATGCCGGATTGCTGTTGGACAAATTGCTGGACCTGCCGTTTGAGAAAGTCGGTCGAGACGAAGACTGGGACCATCGCCAAAGCAAGAATGACCAGAAAGACGGTAGAGAGCAGAGAGATCAGGATGTTACGCATCGGACAGTCTCAAATTTGGACAAATGGGCAGCAGGCGCTTGGTGTGAATTGACCAAACGAATCAACGCAACCCATCTTACTGCGTCGCAACCCATGGCACCAACTTCGTCGTCGCATGGGGCTGCAGCGTGGCGGCACCCGGGGAATGGGGAAATTGGGCGGGTTGACGGATATTTTTGACCCGTCATGGATGGGAAAGTGGAAAACTCGGCAGATCAAAATGCGTCCGGTTTCGACTTATGTATGATACAGATCAACGCGTAGACCGATCAGGCAGTCTGGCTCGGTCCTGTTCTGTCTGAAAAAGCTCGATTGGGGCAAGGGAGAAGAAAATGAGTTCAATGGAAGTCATCTGGTCGGATCTGGTTCGCCATCGTGGGGACTTTTCGTCTTTTCATCTCAGGGACGCCTTTGCCTCGGATCCGGAGCGGTTTGTTCGCTATTCCGCAGAGATGGACGATTGCCTGACCCTTGATTATTCCCGCAACCGGATCAATGACAAGACCCTGATGCTGCTAGAAGCCCTGATCACGCAGGCCGATGTGGCCGAGCGTTATCAGGCGATGAAGTCCGGTGCGCTGATCAACAATACCGAAGGGCGCGCGGTTCTGCATATTGCGCTGCGCGGCTCGGTGGCGGACGATTTGAGCGTTGATGGGCAGGCCGTGATGGCGGATATCAATGCCGTCAAGGAACGGCTTTATGCCTTTGCCAAGGGCGTGCGTGATGGGTCGATCTCGGCCAAGGACGGCCAGCCTTTCACCGATGTGGTCAATGTTGGTATCGGTGGGTCTGACCTGGGGCCGCATATGGTGACGGCAGCGCTCGCTGCCTATCACGATGGCCCACGGGTGCATTTTGTCTCCAACGTCGATGGCGCCCATATGGGTGACACGCTGAAAGATCTCGATCCGGCGCGCACGTTGTTTCTTGTGGCATCAAAAACCTTCACCACGCAGGAAACCATGACCAATGCCCGGGCAGCCAAGGCGTGGCTGACGGCGGCGATTGGTGAGGATGCGGTGGCCGATCACTTCGCCGCCCTGTCGACCAACAAGGCGGGCGTGGAAGCCTTTGGCATCAATACCGATCGGATGTTTGAATTCTGGGACTGGGTTGGTGGTCGCTATTCGGTCTGGTCGGCGATTGGCCTGCCGGTGATGATTGCGATCGGGCCAGAAGGCTTTGAAGCCTTTCTTGAAGGTGGCCGCGCGATGGACAGCCATTTCGAAACCGCACCTTTCCGCCGTAATATCCCGATGCTGATGGCAGCGCTGGGGCTGTGGTATCGCAATGTTTGGGCCTGTTCGTCGCTGGCGGTGCTACCATATGATCAGCGCTTGCTCTATTTTTCTGATTTCCTCCAGCAGCTTGATATGGAATCAAACGGCAAGTCGGTGCGCAATAATGGCTCGCCGGTGCTGCGCCAGACCGGTCCGGTGATCTGGGGTGCGGCGGGTACAAATGGCCAGCATGCTTTCTATCAGGAACTGCATCAGGGCAGCGACATCACGCCGTGCGAATTCTTGGTTGCTGCCAAGCCAAGCGACGCGGACCAGCATCAGCATGATCTGTTGCTGTCCAACTGCTTTGCGCAGGTGGAAGCTTTGGCCTTTGGCCGCAGCGCTGAGGAAGCCAAGACCCAGCTTGAAGCGTCCGGCAAATCCGCTGAAGAAGTTGCCGCTCTGACGCCGCACAAGGTTTTCCCGGGTAACCGCCCGAGCTCCTTGCTGTTCTATGACAAACTGACGCCGAAAATGCTTGGTCGTCTGATTGCTCTTTATGAGCAGAAGGTGTTCGTGCAAGGCGTGGTCTGGGGCGTCAACAGCTATGACCAATGGGGTGTTGAGCTTGGCAAGGAACTGGCCAACAAGCTGGCCCCATCAGTGGAGAGTGGCGAGCGCGGCGATGGGGAACCTGCGATCCTTGATCGCCTGAAAGCCTATCGCGCACGCTGACTTGTGACGCAAAATTTGAAACAGCAACGGGCGGTCTATTCCGCCCGTTTTTATGTCTTAGCGCTCGTTCGCCCTTCGCTTGGCTATGGTTTCATGCAAGTCCGGGGCGGCGGCGATCAGACGACGGGTATAGAGCGCCTGAGGATTGGAGAAGACCGTCTCTGTTCGGCCCCGCTCGATGATCTTGCCCTGATACATGACCAGCACCTCATCGGTGATCGCGCGGACGACGGACAGGTCGTGGCTGATGAACAGATAGGCGAGATCGAGCCGGTCGCGCAGATCGGTCAGCAGATCAAGGATCTGGGCGCGGATTGAGACATCAAGGGCGGAAACCGGCTCGTCGGCAATGATGACTTTGGGACGGGTGATCAGCGCGCGGGCAATGGCAAGGCGCTGACGCTGACCGCCAGAAAATTCATGGGGGAATCGCTCTGCGACATCGGGGGCAAGGCCCACTTGCGTGAGGCTCTCGGCAATGCGCTGGTTGCGCTCCTGTTTGGTCAGGCCATGGCGATAAAGATGCAGCGGCTCGGCGATGGAGCGGCCGACCTTGTGGCGGGGATTGAAGGAGCCGTTGGGGTCCTGGAAGACGATCTGGATATCCTTGCGGATTTCCATCAGGGCCGCCTGATCACTGGCGTAAGGATTGCGATCCCCTACGCGGATTTCGCCCTTTTGCGGCGCTTCAAGACCGAGCAGGGCGCGGGCAAGGGTGGACTTGCCACAGCCGGATTCGCCCACCAACCCAACACTTTGCCCAGCGTGAATGGTCAGATCGACGTGATCGACGGCGCGGAAATGGTTGCGGCGGAAGGTGGGGAACTGGCGCGGCAAGGGATAGTCGCGGATGATGTCGCGGGTAAAGAGAATCGGCGTTGCACCCTCAAGTGCCTGGTCGTCATTGTAAAGCGGCGGCTTGGCGCGGCTCGGCACATGGGTCGAAGCGTCAAACAGGCTCCGGCTGTAGGGATGGGACAGGGTGTTGAACAGATCCGGCAGGGGCCCGTGCTCGACAATTTCCCCTTCCTTCATGATGGCAATTTGGTCGGCCATGTCGGCAACGACCGCCAAATCATGGGAAATCAGCAGCAAAGCCGACTGGTCTTCTTCCATCAGGGCGCGGAGCAGCTTGAGGATTTCTGCCTGACTGGTGACATCAAGGGCGGTGGTTGGTTCATCGGCGATGATCAGTTTGGGCTGCATGGCAATGGCCATGGCGATGATGACCCGCTGCTTCTGGCCGCCGGACAGTTGGTGCGGGAAGCGCTGGGGCGAAATCTGGTCAGGCGGCAGGCCGACCCGTTCGAGCAGGCGATGGGTTTTGTCTTCGGCTTCGCGGCGGGTGCAGGATGTGTGCAACAGGATGGCTTCGAGCACCTGCGCGCCAATGGGTTTGAGTGGATTGAGCGCTGTCATCGGCTCCTGGAACACCATTCCCATGTCATTGCCTCTGAGGCCGCACAAGTCGGCTTCGCTCATGGCCATCAGATCGTGGCTGCCAAGCTGAATGGATCCGCTGAGCTGGGCTTTGGGTGGCAGCAATTGCATGATCGAGAGGGCTGTCAGGCTCTTGCCAGAACCGGATTCACCGACCAGCCCGAGGCATTGCCCCGCATCGAGCGACAGGGAGACATTGGCGAGAATCTGATGTTGGCCAATGGTCAAACTGACCTGATCGAGGGAAAGCAGGGTCATGAGGCTTTGCTCCCGCCGATATCAAGATTGGTCCGGGTTTTCGGGTCCAGCATGTCACGCAAGCCATCGCCAAGCAGATTGAGACCAAGGACCGTGAGGATGATGGCAAGGCCGGGGATGATGGCCAGTTGCGGCGCCATCACCATCCATGTCTGGGCCTCAGAGAGCATCTGGCCCCAGCTTGGCATCGGCGGTTGGGTGCCAAGGCCGACATAGGACAGACCCGCTTCAGCCAGAATGCCCAGGGAGAACTGGATCGTTCCCTGCACAATCAGCAGATTGGCGATGTTGGGCAGGATATGTTCGAAGGTGATGCGGGCTGCCCTCTTGCCGGACAGGCGGGCGGCATAGATGAATTCCCGCTCCCACAGGCTCAAGGCTGCACCGCGCGACAGGCGGGCAAAGACCGGGATGTTAAAGATGCCGATGGCGATGATAGCATTGATCGCACCGGGGCCGGCGATGGCGGTGATCATGATGGCGGAGATGATGGCCGGGAAGGCAAAGATGAAATCGCCTGCCCGCATCAAGGCTTCATCAAGCCAGCCGCCGCGCGCCGCTGCCCATGTGCCAATCGGCACGCCAAGCCCCATGCCGATGCCAACGGCGACCAGAGCCACGGCGATGGAATTGCGGGCGCCCAGCATGATCATCGAGAAAAGATCATGACCATAATGATCGGTGCCAAGCCAGTGGCTGGCGCTGACCGGTTTGAGGCGGTTGGCAATGTCGACCACCAAGGCGTCATGGGGTGTCCAGACAAAGGAGACGAGCGCCATTAGCACAAAGACCAGCGTGATCAGGCTGCCAACCACAAAGGAAGGTGAGCGCAGGGCGCGGGCCAGGAAGGAAGGCTGTCTTCTTTCGGTATGCATCGGGGTGTCCGTCATCCTGCTCATTGGCGTTCTCATGGGCGTTTCCTGCGATGCAGGCGCGGGTCGATGAAGGCATAGGTCAGATCGACAAGAAAATTGACCAATATGACGGTAGCAACCAACAGGATGATCACTGCCTTGACGGTGATCAGGTCTCGCTGATTGATCGCTTGAAAGACCAACCGCCCAAGGCCCGGCAGGGAAAAGACATTTTCAATGATGACGGTGCCTGCCAAGAGGAAGGAGAATTGCAAGCCGAGGATGGTGACGACCGGGATGAGGGCATTGCGCAGGCCATGGCGCTGTAAGGTCTGGGTGAAGGTCAGACCCTTGGCGCGGGCGGTGCGCATATAGTCTTCATGCATCACTTCAAGCATTGAAGAGCGCATGATACGGGCAAGGATCGAGGCTTGCGGCAGGGCAAGGGCAATGGACGGCAGCATGAGGGCCTGAAGACACGGCAGAATACCCGCCTCCCAGCCGGGAAAACCGCCTGAGGGGAACCAACGCAGGGTGACGGCAAAGACCAGAACCAGCAGCATGGCAAACCAGAAATTGGGCACGGCAATGCCGAATTGGGTCGCGCCGATCAGCGAAATGTCCGGCCATTTGTTGTGGTTGCCGGCGGCAATGATGCCAAGCGGCAGGGCAATGAGGGTGGAGAGCAGCAAAGCGATCAGCGCCAGCGGCAGGGAGACGGTCAAGCGCTCGCCGATCAGTTCGGTCACCGGAACCGAATAGGTGTAGCTGGTGCCAAAATCGCCGGACAGCATGCCCGTTATCCAGAGCCAATAGCGCTCGGTCAGCGGCAAATTGAGACCCAATTGCTCACGCAGGGCGGCCAGCGTGTCTTCTTGTGCATTGATGCCGAGAATCAGCTCCGCCGGGTCACCGGGCAGGATCTCCATGATAGCGAAGACAAAGAGCGACGCCGCGATCAGGGTCAGACATAGCGAGACAAGGCGGCGCAGGCTGTAAGCGATCATGAGGGGCGACGTTGGCTTTCAGAAGCGTGACATAGAGGGCGAAGGATGAGAAAAGGCACGGCGATGACCGCCATGCCTTATTCCCTTGTAGCTTGTCTGTAAGCGTTAGTCCATCCACTCGACCTTGGTCAGGTCGTTGGCTTGAACGGGCGCATTGGCCCACAGGCCCTTGATCTTGGCATTCCAGACGCCGGTTTTGGCCAACTGGAATAAAAAGCCGTTGACCGCATCGTCATTGAGCTTTTTCTGCGCCTTGTGCAGAAGCTCGGTGCGTTTGGCTTCATCCGAGGTGGCGTTCAACTCTTTGATGATCGCGTTGAATTCCGGATTCTTATATTGGAAATAATAGTCGTCGCGCGCGTAAATGCCGATATCCATTGGCTCGGTATGGGAGACGATGGTCAGGTCATAATCCTTGCCCTTGAAAACCTGTTTGAGCCACTGACCCCATTCGACATTGATGATGTCCAGATCGATGCCTATTTTCTTAAGATCGGACGCGATGATCAGGCCCGAGCGACGGGCATAGTCGGTTGGTGGCAGATGCAGGCGGGCCTTGAAGCCATTTTCCAGACCGGCTTCCTTCAGCAAGGCCTTGGCCTTGTCGAGGTCAAAATCATAAACTTGGGACAGATCGACATAGGCGGGATTGTGAGGCGCGAAGTGGGAGCCGATCAGGGTGCCATAGCCGAACATGGCCCCATCGATCAGGGCCTGACGGTCGATGGCATGGGCCATGGCCTTGCGCACCCGGACATCATCAAATGGCTTTTGCGCATTGTTGGTCGACAGGATGGTTTCGCCTTCGGTGGTGCCAATGACCACCTTGAAGCGAGGGTCGGCCTCGAATTGCGGTAGCATTTCAGGTGCGGCGAAAATCGGGAAGGCATCAACGTCACCGGCCATCAGGGCCGACAGGGCGGCGGCGGAATCTGCGATGATCTTGAAGGTTGCCTTGTCGAGCTTGGCAGCTTCGCCCCAATAGTCTGCATTCTTGGTCAGGGAAATGGAATCGCCCTTGACCCATTTGCCAAGCTTGAAGGGGCCGGTGCCGACCGGGTTGGTCTTGTTGGTGTCGGCGCTTTCCGGTGCCACCATGATGGCGTCACCCCAGCCAAGATTAAACAGCAGGCTGCCGGTTGGGCGCTTCAATTTGACCTCGACGGTCAGTGGATCGATCGCCGTGACGCTTTCGATTGGCTCGAACAGGGCTTTCTGGGCATTGACGGATTTTTCGCCACGCGCCCGATCCAGCGTGAAGACCACGTCGTCGGCATTGAAGTCTGTGCCGTCATGGAACTTGACGCCAGCATGAAGCTTGAAAGTGTAGGTCTTGCCATCTTCGGAAATGGTCCAACTTTCGGCAAGGGCCGGTTTTACGGCACCATTTTCGTCAATTCGGGTCAAGCCTTCGAAAATGTTGGCATAGACGACTTCATCGATGGCGGCGGCAGCGCCTGCGGTTGGATCAAGATGCGGCGGCTCCAATCGGACGCCGAGGATCAGATCCGTGCGGGCGGCCAAGGCGCTTGAGGCGAACAGAGCGGACGCCATGGAAATCGCTGCAGTCCATTTCAGGGCTGATTTGATCATGAAGGTTCTCCCAACCTGGTGGTCAATGCCGCGCCAAACCATGGGGTCTGACGGCCAGTTTCCCTCGTTCTGAGGGGTGGTTAACTTGGTTGTGTATTGCGTAAAAGTGTGGCGATAGCAAGGGCCATGATCTTGGCAGAATCGACCATGTCCTCAATGCCGACCCATTCGTCTGGCTGGTGGGCGAGGTCGAGAATGCCGGGGCCATAGGCGATGCAATCTTTCAGTTTGCCGATGCGGTCGATATGCTTCTGGTCATAGGTACCGGGCGAAATGACATAGTCCGGAGCGGTGCCCAGCACCTCTTGCATCGCCTCATGCACCGCGCGGACCACCGGCTGGTCCTTGTTGGTCATGGTCGGCTGGACCTCGAACAGGTCGGTCAATTGATAGGAAAAGCGCTTGCGGCTTTGCTTCAATTGCTCAAGCAGTTCGGTGATTTCCCCTTTCACCGTGTCGATATCTTCCTCGATCAGGAAACGGCGATCAATCACGATGCGGCAGGAATCCGGCACGCATGGTGAGGGTAACCCTTCGGCCTGACGGGTCTGGCCGCCATGGATGGAGTTGATATTCATCGTGGATTGCCGTGCGCCTTCCGGCACGACGGGCATATCGGTGCGTTTGGCGGCGAGGGCCGGGAACAGGCTGTCTTCAAAGGATTCAAGCACTGCACCCATATGGCGTACGGCACAATCACCAAGGAACGGCATTGAGCCGTGGGCGATGTGGCCATGGGTTTCGATTTCCGCCCACCAGACGCCGCGATGGCCAAGGCAGATGCGGTTCTTGTTCAACGGTTCGGGGATGATGACATGATCAACCCGATCCTTGTTAAAATAACCCTGTTCGGCAAGATAGGCGACGCCGCCAAAGCCGCCGGATTCCTCGTCGCAGGTGCCGGAAATCTCAATCGCTCCGGCAAAGTCGGGAAAGGTTTCGATATAGGCTTCTGCTGCAATGATCGAGGCGGCGAGACCGCCCTTCATGTCGCAGGCGCCACGGCCATAGACCTTGCCATCGGCAACCACACCCTCGAAGGGCGGTTTGGTCCAGCCTTTGCCCACATCGACCACGTCGATATGGGAATTGAAATGGATGCAGGGGCCGGGATTTTTGCCGACAACGCGGGCAATCACATTCAGGCGCGGATAGCTGTCGGTGTCGCCGGGGGTGCCGAAAGCGCGGATATAGTCGACGGTAAAGCCTTTGGCGGCCAAACGGTCGCCAATGAAACGGGCGCAAGGCTCATAGGCCTCACCCGGCGGGTTGATCGTCGGGAAGCGAATGAGATTCTGGGTCAAAGCAACAAGGTCATCGCGTTTGGCCTCGATGCAGTCGATCAGTTGTTGCACCGGTGTCCCTCTCGAAAAATGCCGCGCAGATGTGCGCCTGCTCTTTTTGGATTTGAGGCAACAGAATGCGTAAAAAAACGTGATCTGTCGAGAGGGCGAGCAAAATTTGCGGTTGCTCTTTAGGGGAAGCCGGAGGGCAAGCAGCCGATGGAGGCGGGAAAAAGAACCACAATTCAGTTATGATAAACTTAATTGTGGTTTATCTTCTATTGACCGTTGCGGAATTCATCAAGGGTCTTGACCGGGGTCAGGGCTTGCGGGTCGGTGATGATTTCGATCAGGGCCGGGCCGCCATGGTCCATCATGCGTGCGAAGGCGGCGGGAAAATCCTCGGTTTTGGTCACGGTTTCCGCCATGCCCCCCATGGCGCGGGCCATGGCGGCGAAGTCCGGGTTGGTGAGGCTGGTGCCTGACAGACGTGCGGGATATTCGCGCTCCTGATGCATGCGGATGGTGCCATAGATGCCATTGTTGACGACGATCACCTTGATTGGGGCCTGTTCCTGTGCGGCGGTGGCAAATTCCTGACAGGTCATCTGGAAACAGCCGTCCCCTGCAAAGCAGATGACCGGGCGGGTCTTGTCAAGAATGGCGGCGGCGACGGCAGCGGGCAGGCCATAACCCATCGAGCCGGAGGTAGGGGCCAGTTGGGTGCGCCAGCCGCGATAGGTCAGGAAGCGATGGGCCCAGATGGCATAATTGCCCGCACCATTGGTGAAAATGGTGTCGTCCGGGGTGTTGGCATCGATATGCTTCATCACTTCGGCCATTTGCATGTCACCGGGGCTTTTGCGAGCCGGGATGGCATGGAAGGCCTGAAAGTTCTGATGTGCCTCGCTTACCCATTTGGCATCCGTCTCGCTGCGGATGGTGCCAAGTTCAGCGAGCATTTTGGCGGCGGTGGCGTGGCGAGCGGCAATAGACAGGGCCGGGCTGAAGACACGGCCGGGCTCTTCGGGGTCAGCATGGATGTGAATGAGGGTCTGGCTCGGGACCGGGCTGTCGATGAGGGTATAGCCGGAGGTGGTCATCTCTCCCAGCCGCGCACCAAGCACCAACAACAGATCGCTCTGCTTGATGCGCGCCGCCAAGGCAGGGTCAATGCCGATCCCCACATGGCCTGCATAATTGGGGTGATTGTTCGGGAAATAATCCTGACAGCGGAACGATACACCAACGGGAATCGCGTTGGCCTGGGCAAAGTCGGTCACAGCCTGTTTGGTGTCAGCCGACCAGCCACCGCCTCCGATGATCATGAAAGGGCGTTCGGCCGCCTTCAGCAAGGCTTTCAGCTCATCCATGGCTTGTGGTGACGGGGCGCTGTCGGCGGCTTTGACTTTCGGTGGCAGGGCTTTGGGGGTCGCAACCTCTGTGGTCAACATGTCTTCTGGCAGGGCCAGAACCACCGGTCCGGGGCGACCGGACAGGGCGGTGCGATAGGCACGGGCGATGAATTCGGGGACGCGGGCCGGGTCATCGATCTGGGCAACCCATTTGGCCATCTGGCCGAACATCCGGCGATAGTCGATCTCCTGGAAGGCTTCGCGCTCGATCTGGTCACTGGCAACCTGCCCGATGAACAGAATCATCGGGGTGGAATCCTGAAAGGCCACATGGACGCCGGCGCTGGCATTGGTCGCGCCGGGACCGCGGGTGACCATGCAGATGCCGACCTCGCCGGTGACTTTGGCATGGGCTTCGGCCATCATGGCTGCGCCGCCTTCCTGACGGGCATTGACGAAATGTAGCGAAGGGGCGTCATGCAGCGCGTCGAGCACTGCCAGATAGCTTTCGCCCGGAACGCCAAAGATGTTGGACGCGCCCTGGGCGACGAGGCTGTCAACGAGAAGGGTGGCGCCTGTGATTTTGCGGTTGCTCATGGCTTCAATCCTCAAGGACCGGGTGATTCTGATTGGGTTCTTCGTTTGCTTCGACGATCTGACGGGCAATCAGATCTTCAATTTCAGTCTCGTTCAGCCCCAGATCGTGGGCCAGCACGTCGCGGCTATGCTCGCCAAGGAAGGGCGGGGCGATCTCGTAGCGTACTGGGGTTTTGCTCAGTTTGATTGGGCTGCCAACACCGGGAAGGCGGGCCCCATCGGGCCGCTGGAGTTCCACCTGCATGCCGCGATGCTGGATCTGTGGTTCGGCAAAGACACGATCAAGGGTGTTGATCGGACCGCACGGAATGCCTTCGCGGTCAAACAGAGCGAGCCAGTCATCGATGGTGCGATCCACCGTGATGGCGGAAATTTTGGCGGTCAGGATCGTGCGATTCTCAACCCGGGCGCGGTTGGTGGCAAAGCGCTCATCCTCGGCCAGACCATCAAGGCCAGTCAGCTTGCAGAAGCGCGCAAACTGGCTGTCATTGCCCACTGCGAGGATGAAATGGCCGTCACTGGCCGGAAAGGACTGATAGGGCATCAGGTTCGGATGGGCATTGCCCATCTGGGTCGGGGCCTTGCCGGTGATGAGATAATTGGTGGCCTGATTGGCCAAGGTCGCCACCTGCACATCAAGCAGGGCGAGGTCAACATGCTGACCTTCGCCGCTGACAGTGCGATGATTGAGCGCGGCCAGTACCGAGATGGTGGCATAGAGGCCGGTCATCACATCTGCCAGCGCCACGCCGACCTTGACCGGACCGCCACCGGGAGTGCCTTGGGGTTGGCCGGTAACGCTCATCAGGCCGCCCATGGCTTGAATCATGAAGTCATAGCCTGCGCGATGGGCATCCGGCCCAGTCTGGCCAAAGCCGGTGACCGAGCAATAGACCAGATCGGGCTTGATTGCTTTGAGGCTGTCATAATCAAGGCCATATTTGGCAAGGCCACCGACCTTGTAATTCTCGATCAGGACATCGCAGGTCTTGACCAGATCGCGGATGATCTTCTGTCCCTCCGGGCTGGTGATGTCGAGGGCCAGCGAGCGCTTGTTGCGGTTGCAACAGGCAAAATAGGCGGCGTCATGGCTCGCCCCACCCATGGCGTCGGGCAGAAAAGGCGGCCCCCAACCTCTGGTGTCGTCGCCCTTGCCGGGTCGTTCGATTTTGATGATATCGGCACCGAGATCCCCAAGGATCTGACTGGCCCATGGGCCAGCCAGAATGCGGGACAGATCGAGCACACGAATATGCGACAGGGCTCCTGTCATGGACGGTCTCCTCCTTTACGTCCAAATCAGACTTTTTCTTCAGGTCGGATCTTGTGTCCAGCTCAGAAGAAAGCCTGCAGGCCGGTCTGGGCGCGACCCAGAATCAGCGCATGGATATCGTGGGTGCCTTCATAGGTGTTGACGGTTTCCAGATTGACCATGTGACGGATCACGTGGAACTCATCGGAGATGCCATTGCCGCCATGCATGTCGCGGGCTAGGCGGGCAATATGCAGCGCTTTGCCGCAGTTGTTGCGCTTGATCAGCGAGACATTCTCGACCGGGCAATTGTCTTCATCCATCAGGCGACCCACTCGCAGGGCGGCTTGCAGTGCAAGGGTGATTTCGGTCTGCATGTCAGCCAGTTTGAGCTGGATGAGCTGGGTCTGGGCCAGCGGGCGGCCAAACTGGATGCGGTCGAGGGTATATTGACGCGAAGCATGCCAGCAGAATTCTGCCGCACCAATCACGCCCCAGGCAATGCCATAGCGGGCCTTGTTGAGGCAGCCAAAGGGGCCTGCCAAGCCTTGGACATTTGGCAGCAGATTGTCATCGGGCACAAAAGCGTTGTCGAGGACGATCTCTCCGGTGATAGAGCCTCTCAGGCTCATCTTGCCTTCGATCTTGGGTGCGGAATAGCCCTCAGTGCTCGCCTCAACGATGAAGCCCTTGATCTTGCCGTCATGGGCGTCGGATTTGGCCCAGACAATGGCAATGTCAGCGATCGGGCTGTTGGTGATCCACATTTTGGCACCGGTCAGGCGATAGCCACCATCGACCTTGGTGGCGCGGGTGATCATCGAAGCCGGATCGGATCCATGGTTGGGTTCGGTCAGCCCGAAGCAGCCGATCATTTCGCCGGTGGCAAGCTTTGGCAGATATTTCTTCTTCTGCTCTTCGGTGCCATAGGCATTGATCGGATGCATGACGAGGGAAGACTGCACCGACATGGCGGAGCGATAGCCCGAGTCAACGCGCTCAATCTCGCGGGCAATCAGGCCATAGGCAACGTTGCTGACGCCAGCCCCGCCATATTCCTCGGCTATGGTTGGCCCCAGGAAGCCGACTTCACCCAATTCGCGCATGATCTCGACATCGAAGGTCTCGTTGCGGTTGGCTTCCAGAATGCGCGGCATCAGCTTGTCGTCACAAAAGGCGCGGGCGGCATCGGTGATCATGCGCTCGTCTTCGTCCAGCTGATCGCGGAAATGGAAGGGATCATCCCAGGTGAATTGCGGTTTGGCACACATAAGAGCCGGCTCCTTGACTGGCAGCCTTTGCACTTGGCCAAATATCGGCAAGCGAGACAGGCTGTGTTTCCTAACAAAATTGCGCGATGTCTCGTTGGTTGGGGCCGCACCGCCATAGGGTCCGGTCCTCAGGGCATCGCCTTGTGGTGAGCTTAGCCCGGGAGAGTGAATCTGGCGACCATACCTTCGAACCTGTGCAATCGTGCCTGTTGGCAGCGATTGGTCACATCATAAGGCAGGGGCGCTCATCTGTCCGGCCAGCTTTGTGGCCATCCTAATGGTCGCACGGGTTTTGGAGAAGCGACGAATATTCAAAGACCCATGAGCTTTGGTAATGGCTGAAGGTCAAATTTGCCCTAAAACAGGCCTTGGTCATGAAAGATGGTTATCCTATGCGGCAAGAGGGCGCGCCTCTATTTGCCTTTATAGGCTTTCAGCATTTGTTTCTTGGTGACCAAAGCTTCGCGCATGACCCATGTGCGGAAGGTCTGCAAATTGGGGTTGGCGCGCTTGGTCTGGGGATAGGCGAAATAATAATTGCCGTTGGATTGCACCGCCGTGTCATCAAGGGCAACCAGTTCGCCGGAGGCCAGCTCTTCTTCGACCAGCAGGCGCGGCAGGATGGCAACGCCCATTTTGGCCGCCGCCGCGCGAATCACCATGTGAAAATGCTCAAAGCGCGGGCCAACATGAGGGTTGGCATGGCTAAGGCCGGTCTGGTTGAACCAATGAGGCCAGATGGTTGGCCGTGATGACGCCTGCAGCAGGGGATATTTGTGCAGCAAGGTGGAGAGGCCCAGCTCTTCCTTTTCCTTGAGCAAATCTGGGTGGCCGAGGGGGACGATGAATTCCGGCATCAAGGCATCGGTCAGCGCGCCGGTCCAGGTGGCATCGCCAAAATGAAAGGCAGCGTCAATATGTTGATCGCTGAATTCGAATGGCGCGATCTTGGTGACGATATGGATCAGGATTTCCGGATGCGCGGTGGTGAATTTGTTCAGACGCGGCACCAGCCAGCGCGCACCTAGCGTCGGCAGGCAGGCAATGGTCAGCTCGCCCCCTTGGCCACGATAGGCCAGCAATTCCAGTGTCGCGGTTTCGATATCCTGCAATTTCGATCGGATCTTGTCGGCATAGACCGCGCCTGCTTCGGTCAATACCAGCCCGGCTCCCGTGCGCTCAAAAAGGCGCAAGCCGAGCAACTCTTCCATCGCCCGCATCTGGCGCGAAATGGCACTTTGGGTGACGCCAAGCTCATTTGCAGCCTTGGTGAAGCTGAGATGGCGAGCCGCGGCTTCAAAGGCGCGCAAGGCGGATAGGGACGGCAGATAATTGAACATGAAGGTGCTCGTTGTTGGCCATCGGGGCGGCTGTAAAAGGCTGTCAGACCTCGAAAACTATGCCAAGTTATCCCAGTGGGCAAATGCTGCGTCTCTGTTTCTATTCTAAGCTATGGAAAAATGACCCAAATTACCCCATATTAGATCTGCGCCATCATAAGCAAGGCGTAGAGCGCTTGCATGTCGTGTCAGGCCTGAGAAAAATGGTCCTGAGCGCGATGAAGGGTATGACTGTCCGATCTGACCGATCAGATCTGCAGGCCCGGACGGCGCGTATCAAGAGATCCAAATCGAGAGCATTAGGTGACCCGATCATGAGACTGACCCAGCAGGCCAATTACTCTGTCCGCATTCTGATGTATTGTGCGGCCAAGAAAGGCGATTTTGCCAAGGTGAGCGAGATTGCCCGGGTTTATGATATTTCGGAATATCACTTGTTCAAGATTTTGCCGATTCTGGTATCGAACGGATTCATCACCACACATAGGGGCCGCAATGGTGGCCTGAAGCTGGCGAAAGACCCCTCTGACATCACTCTTGGCCAGATCATTCGGGCGGCGGAAGAGAATTTCCATCTCGCCGATTGCTTTGACGAGGGAAGCTATGACTGCCCGCTTCTGTCCATGTGCGACTTCAATCAGGCGCTCAATGATGCGCTGGAATCCTTCCTCAAGGCGCTCGACAAATATACCCTTGCCGATCTGACTCAGAAGGAAGGCGATATGCGCAATCTACTTAATATTGCCGAGCCGAAGGCCGCACCCTCTGTTGCAGCCAGCTGAGTTGCACGGGGCAATTTGATGTATAAAAAGGCCGGTTTGGGGTGGCTCCAACCGGCCTTTGTAATTTGGGGGCTTGTGGGGCTTATTTTGCGGTCCAGCCGCCATCCATGGAAATGGTGGTGCCGGTGATGGAGGCTGCTGAATCGCTTGCAAGATAGAGCGCCAGATCTGCCACTTGTTCGATGGTGACAAATTCCTTGGTTGGCTGGGCCTGCAGCAGCACGTCGCGCTTCACTTCTTCCTCGGTCATGTTGCGCGCTTTCATCGTATCGGGGATCTGACGCTCCACCAACGGCGTCCAGACATAACCCGGCGCGATGGCATTGACCGTGATGCCTTCCTCGGCCACTTCCAAAGCAACAGTCTTGGTCAGGCCAGCCACGCCGTGTTTGGCAGCGACATAGGCCGCTTTGTAAGGGGAGGCAACCAGAGAGTGGGCAGACGAGATATTGATGATCCGGCCTTTGCCCTTCTGTTTCATCTTGGGCAGGGCGGTGCGGATGGTGTGGAAGTTGGAGCTGAGATTGATTGCGATGATGGCATCCCATTGATTGATCGGGAATTTCTCAATCGGTGAGACATGCTGAATGCCTGCATTGTTGACGAGAATGTCGATCATGCCAAATTCGTCTTCGGTGACACGAATGCTGTGCTGGATGGCTTCCGGGTCGAGCATGTTGGCCGCACTGTAAATCGCGCGCACCCCATAATCCTCTTCGATGGCTTTGCGGATCTGTTCGATTTCGTTGGCGTCGCCAAGGCCATTGATTACCACATTGGCCCCTTCACTGGCCATGGCGCGGGCGACGCCAAGGCCGATGCCGCTGGTCGATCCGGTGATGAAGGCGGTTTGACCCTGATGGGCACCCTTGCGGGATGTGGTTTGGGTTGTCATCTCTGTCTCTCTCCTGTCACAGTGCCGCTTTCTGCGATTGGGCAGAGGGCGGGCCATATGTCTCATGATCCATAAAGTTGATATGCCGGATCTGGATTTCCAGTTATGATGGCATCTCTGATTGCAGGGCAGCTTAAATGGCCTGTGAGGCTTGGCAAGGGCATATGGTTGTGCATAGTTCGAAAGTGCAGTGCATCATCGAGGGGCTCGTTCGCCCATCAGAAGGCTGAAAGAAGGAGTGTGGCAATGATCGAACTGGAAGACCATGACCACAGCCATTGTGTCAGCCAGATGCTGGGGGCTGCGGAAAAGCTTTGCAAGGACCGGGGCTTGAGACTGACCGACCAGCGCAAGGCAGTGCTCGAAGTGCTCTCTTCCAGCCATGTGCCCGCCAGCGCCTATGATATTCTTGATCGGCTCAATCGGGTGCGCAAGGAAAAGGGCGAGACGATGCTCGCGCCGATCTCGATTTATCGGGCGCTCGAATTCCTGATGGAGAATGGCATCATTCACCGCATCGAAAGCCGCAACGCCTATGTCGCCTGTACCCATTGCATTGAAGGGCATCGGGATGTGATCATTTTTCTGTTGTGTGACGATTGCGGTCGGGCAGCGGAATTCCAGTCCGAGAGCCTGAGCGGCCTGATCGACACGATTGCGGCGACGGCCCAATTCACCCCCAATGCGCCGGTGCTGGAAATTCGCGGCATTTGTTCCGATTGCCGCGGCTTTGTTGCTACCGATGAGTGAGTCCGTCTGGCTTTTTGCGATCCTTCAGCGTGCATAGAAGGGCGGTCGCTTCTTGCACCTGACTGTGTGATTTGCCATATAAGGCCTGCTTGAAATTTTCCCCAGCTCACCGACCGTTGGCTCAATGGGTCGTGACGCACAGGCCTGCAAGGGTGGGCCGATCCGGATCTCCCGGGAAAGTGAGGATCTATGGCCTTTCTAACCGCTCCCCTTGAACGCCGCATCACCAAGGCGGTGAAGGTGGGGTCCGTCACCGTTGGTGGCGGCGCACCGATTGTCGTGCAGTCGATGACCAACACGGACACAGCCGATGTGGACAGTACGGTGGCGCAGGTGGCCGCTTTGCACAAGGCAGGGTCGGAACTTGTGCGGATCACGGTGGACCGGGACGAATCAGCCGCCGCCGTGCCGAAGATCAAGGAACGATTGGTGCGGCTTGGGATCGATGTGCCTCTGGTCGGGGACTTTCACTATATCGGCCACAAGCTGCTCGCAGATCATCCAGCCTGCGCCGAAGCGCTCGACAAGTATCGGATCAATCCGGGTAATGTTGGCTTTAAGGCGCGGCGCGACCAGCAATTTTCGATGATGATCGAGACCGCCAATCGCTATCAGAAAGCGGTGCGGATCGGGGTCAATTGGGGATCGCTGGATCAGGAATTGCTGACCAAGCTGATGGACGAGAATTCCGCCAGTGCCAATCCGCAACCCGCCGAGAAGGTGATGCATGAAACCATCATTCAGTCCGCCTTGCTGTCGGCCGAGCGGGCTGAAGAGTTGGGCATGTCGCCCCATCAGATCATTCTGTCGGCCAAGGTGTCTCAGGTGCAGGATCTGATTGCTGTCAATGTCGAGTTGGCGCGGCGCTCCGATTATGCGCTGCATCTGGGCCTGACCGAAGCGGGCATGGGCACCAAGGGCATTGTCGCCTCTGCTGCCTCCATGGGCATGGTGTTGCAACAGGGCATTGGCGACACGATCCGCGTGTCCCTGACACCGGAGCCGGGTGGGGACCGTACCCGTGAGGTTCAGGTGGCGCAGGAATTGCTCCAGAGCATGGGGTTCCGTTCCTTCATTCCGATTGTTGCGGCCTGTCCGGGCTGTGGTCGGACCACCTCGACGGTGTTCCAGGAGTTGGCGCAGGATATTCAGAATGACATCCGCACCAATATGCCTCTCTGGCGCGAGCAATATCCCGGTGTTGAGGCGCTAAATGTTGCGGTGATGGGCTGTGTGGTCAATGGGCCGGGTGAATCAAAGCATGCCGACATTGGCATTTCCCTGCCGGGCACCGGAGAGGCGCCTGCCGCACCGGTTTTCATTGACGGGGAGAAGAAAGCGACCCTGCGCGGCGATGATATCGCTGCGGAATTCCATCAGATGGTGCGCGATTATATTGAACAGCGCTTTGGAGCGGGTGCGTCCTGATCAAGGTGCGATCCGGCTTATTTTTCCCGTTCGGCAATGAAGCGGGCCGTGGCGATCAGCGTCTCGGCCCGTTTTCCGTAAGGGGCGAGCAGGCTTTCGGCTTCCTCGATCAGAGCGGTGAGTTTTTGCCGCGTTGCCTTGATGCCGTAAAGGCTGACGAGGGTGGCTTTTTCGGACGTCAGGTCCTTGCCAGCTGTTTTGCCCAATTGTTCCGATGTGGCGGTGACATCCAGCAGGTCGTCGGCCAGCTGGAAGGCAAGGCCGATGATGGTGCCAAACCGGGTGAGGGTGGTGCGATCATCCGGGCTGGCCTTGGCCAGAATTGCCCCGGCCTCGCAGGCATAGCGCAGAAGCGCACCGGTTTTCATCGCCTGCATTTGCAGAATGTCCGTTTCTGTCCGGTCGCGACCTTCGGCCTCTATGTCGAGCATCTGGCCGCCTGCCATGCCGCCAAGCCCGGCATTTTGCGCCAAACCCAGCACCAATTCAGCCCGAACGGATGCATCGGAATGGGTGGCGTCGTCGGCCAGAATGTCAAAGGCAAGGGTCAAGAGGCTGTCCCCGGCCAGAATGGCGGTCGCCTCGTCAAAGGCCACATGGACAGTGGGCTTGCCACGCCGCAGGTCATCATCGTCCATGGCAGGCAGATCGTCGTGAATGAGGCTATAGCAATGGACGCATTCCAAAGCGCAGGCCGCGCGCAGCACCCCATCATTTTCAAGCCCCAGCATGCGGGCGGTTTCAATCATCAGGAAGGGGCGGATGCGCTTGCCACCATTGAGCACCCCGTGGCGCATGGCCTGGAGCAATCGGTCCGGGCGGTGCAGTTCCGCGTCTCTGGTCGCCGTGCTCAGAAGGTTTTGCAACTGATCGGCGACGATCGCTGCGGATGCCTCCAATTTGCTGGCAAAGGAAGGCGTATCGAGAGATGAATGAGAGGCGGGCGCTTGAGACATGATCGGGGCTTTGGTTCATCGAAAATGATACTAGAGCAATCGCACAGGCGCGGGAGAGATTGCAAGCGTCGTGACGCCAAAGGATAAGGAAACAAAAAAAGCCCCCTGATGGTCCACAATCAGGGGGCAGTCAAAACGGTTTTGGCGTCTTGTTTGAGACGGGTAAGACAGACCCGATCTAGTGTTTGGTCCGATCTGGCGTCAGGCCCGATCAGGTGTCAGGCCGTTTCCAGAGCGATGGCTGCGGACTGGATGATGGCAGCAAACCGGATGGCGGTCTGGATCTGTTCGGTGGTCAGGCCATTGTCGCGCAGAATGCTTTCGTGGGAATCGATGCACATGCCGCAGCCATTGATGGCGGAGACGGCAAGGCTCCAAAGCTCGAAGTCGACCTTGTCAACGCCGGGGCGGGCGATGAAGTTCATCCGCAATTTGGCAGGCATGGAGCCATAATCCGGGTTGGAGGCCAAATGCACGAAGCGGTAATAGATATTGTTCATGCCCATCAGGGTGGCAGCCCCTTTGGCAGCGCTCAAAGCTTCGACGGAGAGCTTGTCGGCGACTTCGGCAAGGAAGGCTTCACGGACAGCCGCGCTACGGGTGGCTATGGCGCAGGCAACCATCAGGCCATATTTCTGCTGGTCGGTGAGGCTTTCATCGCCGGACATATTCGACAGGTTCAGCTTCACATCTTTGGCAAAGTCAGGCATTTGGGATTTCAGCGCGTCGATGGTCATGATGCATATCCTATAATTTGGGTGTCAGAGACCATTCCCGCGCCTTTGGCAGTCGCAGGGCAATGGTGAAAAACTGTTGGGAGAAGGGAAGCCTTTGGGCTCAGGGTGCGGATGGGCGCTTGACCCATCCGGCTTGATCGGTTCGGCTTAGCCGAGGGTCGCACCGCCGACTTCACGGTTGCATGGGCAGAGTTCGTCGGTCTGCAATGCATCGAGAACGCGCAGGGTGTCTTTGGGGTTGCGGCCAACATTGAGGTTGGTTGCATAGACGTGCTGGATGGTGTTTTCTGCGTCCACAACATAGGTGTAACGGTAGGCAACGCCGTCCGGATGACGCACGCCAAGGCCATCCACGAGGGAGCCGTTGGTGTCGGCAAACATCCAGATTGGCAGTTTGTTGAGATCCGGATGATCACGACGCCAAGCCAGTTTGCAGAATTCGTTGTCGGTGGAACCGCCCAGAACCACTGCATCACGGTCTTCGAATTCTTCGTTCAGACGTGCAAATTCAGCAATTTCGGTTGGGCAGACAAAGGTGAAGTCTTTTGGGTAAAAGAAGATGACCTTCCATTTGCCTTCGAAGCTTTTTTCGGTGAGGGTTTCAAATGCTTCTTCGCCATTTTCGACGATTTCGTTGAAGCCCGGTTTTACGCCAGTGATAGAAAATTCAGGAAGTTTATCGCCAATACCAAGCATTACATATCTCCTAGGGTGCGAAGGACGAATTGTCTTTTAGAACAATTCAAATTCTGTTGCCCCTTTGAACCACATTTGGTGCGATAGATCAAATCTCAAATTTCGAATTTGATGATCGAAAAAATCGATCATATAATAAACAAGCCGCGATCTGGTCCGATTTTTTGCGATCGGCTCTGCCTGTTTGCCCCCCTTTGATGGAGATGTCTGATGCCTATTCGCCCCACTTTGCGCCAGTTGCAATATCTTTGTACTCTGGCCGAGAAGGAGTCTTTTCGGGGCGCTGCAGAGGCTTGTCGTGTGTCGCAATCGACGTTGAGTTCTGGCATTCGTCAGCTCGAGGATATTTTGCAAGTCAAGCTGGTGGATCGCGAGAGTGACCAATTTCGGCTGACGATTCTGGGTACTGAAATTCTGTTGCGGGCCAAGACCTTGCTGCGCGATACCGATGAATTGGTGGCAGTGGCTCAAAGGCAGGAAAAGCCCTTGAGTGGGCGGTTGCGGTTGGGGGTCATCCCCTCAATCGGGCCGTTTCTGTTGCCAAGGGCCTTGCCGGGCTTGCGCCGGGCTTTTCCGGATCTGAAACTCTATCTGCATGAAAAACTGACTCGCCATGTGCTTGAAGATGTCAAAGCCGGGCGACTGGATGCAGCGGTGATCGCTCTGCCTTACCGTATTGACGGCTTTGACAGCCAGTCGCTGGGGGATGATCGCTTTCATGTTGCCTTGCCCTTGCGCCATCCTCTGGTCAAACACCAAAAGATCGATGCGCTCGATTTGCGACGTGAGGCGCTCATTCTGCTGGAAGATGGTCATTGCATTCGCGATCATGTCCTTGCCAGCCTCAAACGGGGCGATCCAACACCGGGGCAAACCGTGGATGAGGAGATCGAGGCAACCAGTCTGATCACAATCGTTCAGATGGTGGCCAATGGGCTGGGCGGGACCTTGTTGCCGGGGCTTGCCTTGCGGGCCGGTTTGGTGGACGGGCTGGATATCGTCGTGCGCGACCTCAAGGAGCCATCGGCGGTGCGCGAAATTGCGATGGTATGGCGGCCACGCTCAGCCATGGAGGGCAATATCCGGCTGTTGGCAAACCATCTCACCGCCTTTGTATAAAGGGGGAATCCCACAAAAGGGCTTGAATTTTTAACCGGGCAAGGTAAAGAGTGGTGCAAAGACGGGATGTTTGACGAGAGAATCCGGAAAAAGCAATCATTTTTGCAAGATTGCTCTGGTCAAGCGCGCTTGGGTTCTGTATAAGGCCCGCAATCTCTTACAACAGAGTAGGTTCCGCATCGGGGCTCGCCCCGGACTGTGGACTATTGACGACGGAGTTTTGACCATGGCTGTGCCAAAGAAAAAAGTGACCCGCATGAAGCGTGGCTTCCGCCGCTCTGCGGATGCACTAAAACAGTCGGTCTATGTCGAAGACAAGGATTCTGGCGAGCTGCGCCGTCCTCATCATATCGACCTGAAGACCGGCATGTATCGTGGTCGTCAGATTTTGGAAGCCAAAGACTAAGTCTTTGCTCCTTGACGATTAAAGTGTAAAAAAGGTCGGACTTGTCCGGCCTTTTTTTATGCCCATTTTCCTTGTATGGCATGATGGCCATGGCCTTTGCGGCTGGCAGCCTTGTTCTCTACATTCATTCTTTGGCTTGGAGTGTCTTTCAATGATCTTCAATATCCCGCTGTTGATTGCCCCTTTGCTTGTCTACAATGCCTTTGCATTTGGATTGATGGGGAGTGCGATTGGCGATCCGTGGAGCGCGCCGATCTTTACCATCGAGATGGTGTCGGAAGCACGTTGGACGCTGACACTGGGGGATGTGATGATCGTGGCGGCGCTGGCGCTGCTCTTTGTCGAGATCCTGAAAGCAACGCGTACCGGGGTTAGCTCGATTGTCGATCATATTCTCTCGACGCTGCTGTTTGTTGCTTATCTTGTGGAGTTTTTGCTGGTGCCGCAGACTGCAACCAGCGTCTTCTTCATTCTGATGTGCATTTCGCTGATTGATGTGATTGCGGGTTATTCGATCACCATTCGCGGGGCGACACGTGATGTAGCCATCGGGCCGGGCGGTGTGCTCTAGGCGCGGCTTGGTGATCTGACGTCTTTGGCTTTTCTCCTCGTGTCAGTTTTTCTCCTGCCAGCTCTTCTGATAACAGCGACGGGTCCCGTTTGAACGAGCGGGACCTTTGTTATATCAAGCCTGATTTCTGATAAGGCCCCGCTTCGGTAAAAGGCATTGCGCTTGAGATTGATATCGGCGATGGTTCCTTGGGGATTGTCCTGATCCCTCGATTTATCCTGACAATGGCCTGACATGCGACCCAGTCACAAAAGCGTTCAACAAGGGCCAGAGAATGAACCGGACAGAAACCAGTCCGGCCTGAGGAGGAGGCTTGACCATGCGGGATTTTCAGTTACCCGGACGTTCCCCTGTTTATGGCGAGGCAGGCATGTGTGCCACCTCGCACCCGATTGCCAGTCAGGTTGCCCAGTCGGTGCTGCAGAAAGGTGGCAACGCAGTGGATGCTGCGGTCGCTGCAGGAGCGGTCCTGTGCGTGGTTGAACCGCATATGACCGGCATTGGCGGCGATTGCTTTGCCATTGTCAGCGAGCCGGATGGCTCTGTGCATGGCTATAACGGATCAGGCCGAGCAGCGGCGGCTGCCAAGACCGAGTGGTTCCTTGCGCAGGGCATCACCGAGATCACCGAAAGCAGTATTCATTCTGTGACCGTGCCCGGTGCGCTCAAATGCTGGGAACGGCTGGTGCGTGACCATGGCAAGCTTGGCTTTGATGCCGCCCTCCAGCCGGCGATTGATTATGGGGAAAGGGGCTATGCAGTCACCTCTCGTGTCGCGTGGGACTGGCAGGATCTGGCGGCAGCTTTGCAGCGTGATCCCGGTGCGGCCAGGCATTATCTCATGGATGGAAGAGCTCCACGGGCTGGCGAGCGTCACGCGGCGCCAGCATTGGCCAAGACCTTGCGGGCGGTGGCCGAGGGGGGGAGTGAAGCCTTCTATCGCGGGGCGATTGCTGCCGAGATCGCGGCTCTGGTTCAGCATTATGGTGGTCTGTTGACCGAGGAGGATATGGCTGGCATCACGTGTGACGCGTTGTCGCCAGTTTCTGCCTTTTACCGCGGCGTGGAAGTTGTCGAGTTGCCGCCCAACGGGCAGGGCATCACCGCGCTGACCCTGTTGAAGATCCTTGAGCAGTTTGATCTGGCATCTCTTGATCCCCACGGCGCGGAACGCCATCATTTGCAGCTGGAAGCAGGGCGTTTGGCCTATGGAATGCGTGATGCGCATATCACGGATCCGGAACATATGCGTGTTTCGGTCGAAACCCTGATATCGGATGCCTATGCTCGTCAATTGGCAGCGTCCATTTCGACACAGACCCGCAATGACAGCCTGCCAAGTCTTGTGCCGTCTCAATCTGATACAATCTATTTGTCGGTCGCAGACCGGGACGGACGGATGGTGTCTTTCATCAATTCCGTCTATCGCGGCTTTGGGGTGCGGGTCTGCACGGAGAAAAGTGGCGTGATGTTGCAGAATCGCGGCGCTTGCTTTGTGGTCGACCCGGATCATCCCAATTGCATTGATGGGGGCAAACGCCCTTTGCATACCATCATCCCGGCAATGGCCCGCAAGGACGGCAAAACATGGCTGTCCTTTGGCGTGATGGGTGGGTCCTATCAGGCGCAAGGCCATGCGCAGGTGATTGCCAATATGGTTGATTTTGGTATGGATCCGCAGGAGGCGCTGGATGCGCCGCGGCTATTCTGGAATGAGGCAGGAGATATCGTCGCTGAAACGTCGCTTGATGGGGCGGTCTTCAGCATGCTGGAGGCCAAAGGTCATAAAATGGTCTGGGCTGAAAAGCCCCATGGGGGCGGACAGATCATTGCACGCGATGAGAAAACCGGATTTTATTGCGGTGCATCCGACTGTCGCAAAGACGGGATGGCAATCGGGATCTAGCCCCAAAGTCCCTCAGTTGGCTTTAGATGACATTCTGCAAGCGTGGCATGTCGGATACGGTTTGCGGCCGGCGGCGTGCCTGTCCATAGGCCCGGGCTGCTTCGCGCGGGCTGTTGGCGGTCGGGCGGCGGAAGCTGCGCTGACCATTGGGGCCAAGACCGTTGCTGCCGAGAATTTGTGCCTGAATATGTGCGTAGGTGCCCATGGCCGGTGTGGCATGGGGAGGCTCGTTCTGGCTTGGTCGGGCCTGTTCGGCCTGTTTTTGTGGCTGAGAAAGGGGCTCGTGACGCGCGTCCGTCAACAAAGGGGTCCCGTAGGGATTGTGACCCGTCGGATTTTGAGACGCTGCTGCAAGGATCAATCCGGACATTTTCTCTGCCTTCCTGCTAACTGTTCCAAATTGGGACAATTGAGACGTTTGTTCGTCTTCTCAGGAGAAATGGAGCAAGAAGCGGGCCAGTCGTTAAGAGTTTGTTAAGACATTGGTAAAGGCGAGCGTATGAAAAGGCTGTCGATTTGGAAAAAATTAACCTTGAGTGCGTCTAATTGAGCAAGATGGTCGCTTTGTATGTCTGTTGGGGGGCGTGTGGTCTGAAATGGTCTGATGGCGAGCTTGGGGCTCAACCAGAGCATGGATGGCTGGATGGAAGGCAGCGAGCAATCAATCAAACAGGCCCGACAACCATTCCAGAATAAGAAGATGGCATTGAAAGCGCGTGATATTCTCACATCGATCGGTGAAGTGATCTATGACTGGCAGGCAAGTGGAGATCATTTGCGCTGGAGTAGCAATGTGCGCGACGTGTTCGATGTGGACATTGTCGCGCGTATGGCCACTGGCCAGGCCTTTGCCGATTGCGTAACACCGGATACGCTGGCAACCCGTTACCGCGCCATTTTTGGATCCGGTCGGGCGGATGATGGCTCTGGCGTGCCATTTGAATGCATCTATTGTTTTGCGCCTGAAGGGCTGCAATCAGAGAAACGCCTGTGGTTGGAAGAGAGCGGGCGCTGGTTTGCTGGCGCTGATGGGCGTGCGGAGCGGATCCATGGCTTGATGCGGATCGTGGATGAGCGACAAAGTCGCGAGCATCGGCAGCGCTTTCTGTCCCAGTTTGACGAACTGACCGGCCTTTATAACCGTACATTTTTCTGCGATCAGCTGATTCAGGCCATTCAGCGGCGCGAGAAAACCGGAACGACAGCCTGCTATCTGGTGGCCCATATCGACAATTTCAGAGTGGTCAATGAAGCCTATGGATTTGATGTCGCTGATGAGGTGATTCGCGAGGTCGCCAAGCGGATATCGCTGCGCTTGCGCGATGGCGATCTGGTGGGGCGGATTTCGGGAACCAAATTCGGGCTGCTGATCAACAATTGCTCCGAGCAGGAAATGGCAGCGACGGCGGAGCGTTTTCTGGAAGCGGCCCGCGATGATCTGATCCAGACCGATGCGGGGCCTGTGCATGTAACCCTGACCATGGGCGGCGTGCATCTGAACGATACGGTACCGGATCTGCGCACCGCTGAAATTTGCGCTCTGGATGCGCTTGATCGGGCCAAGCGCCATAATCGTGGGGCTTTCCGATCCTTCCATTCAGTGCCTTTTGCTCTGGATGAGCGCGAAAAGATAATCCGCATGGCGGATGAAGTGATTTCTGCTCTCAATGAGCGGCGCATTGCCTTGGCCTTCCAGCCGATTGTGACAGCCGAGACCGGCAAGGTTTCCTATCACGAAGTGCTGATGCGGGTCGACGATAGCGAAGGCGAACCGATTCCTGCTGCAACCTTTGTGCAATATGCCGAGCGTCTTGGTCTGGCAGCGATGCTTGATCACCGCATTCTGGAAATGACATTGGATGTTCTCTTCACCTATCCAGAAGCGCGGCTGAGCATCAATGTATCGCCCGATGTGGGCATGGACAAAGACTGGACGACCTATTTGCAAGCCCGCGTCGGGGCCAATCCTGATGTCGCGCGGCGGCTGGTGGTGGAAATCACCGAAACCGCGGCCATCCGCAACATGGATGTGGCGGTGCAATTCGTCCATAACCTCCATGCGCTGGGAGCCAAGGTTGCGATTGATGATTTTGGCGCGGGCTATACCTCGTTTCGCAATTTGCAGGCGCTGGATGTTGATCTGGTCAAGATTGACGGTTCCTTCGTGCGGGACATCGTCACCAACCGGCAGAATCGTGCCTTCGTTCGCATGTTCTCCGAACTGGCAAGTGAGTTGGATATTGGGGTCGTGGCCGAATGGGTCGAGGATCAGGAGATTGCCGATATCCTGTCCGAGATGGGGATTGGCTTCTTTCAGGGGTATCATTTTGGCAAAGCCAGCACGGCTATCCCCTGGGGTGCTAATCAGGAGACTGCGGCGCTGGGGTGAGCAACCTTTGCGCGCTGCCAACAAGATCCCTTTTGGGAATATGAAAAACCCTCTGGACTTGCGTCTCAGAGGGTTTTTCATGTCCGCTTGCAAGGATCGATTCTAACCGTCTTTTTTGTCGGCGAGCTCCGAGATCTTTTTCTGCATGTCGGCAATCTGGTCTTTTAAGGCATCAAGTTCGGTTGATTTCTTTTCTTCAGGGGCCGCTGGCTGGGCAGCTGCGGCGGCCTGTCCGAAGGGCATGAACATTTTCATGGCATTTTCGAACATTTCGGAATTGCGGCGCACCTGCTCTTCCATTGCTTCAAAGGCCGAGCCACCAAAGGATTCAGACAATTGCTTGCGCAGATTGTCCTGATCATTGGTGAGATTCTGCATCGAGAATTCCAGATAGCTTGGCACAAGGGTCTGCATGCTGTCGCCGTAAAAACGGATCAGTTGGCGCAGGAAGGCAATGGGCAGCATGTTCTGCCCCTTGTTTTCATGTTCGAAAATGATTTGGGTGAGCACCGAGCGGGTGATGTCGTCGCCACTCTTGGCATCAAATACGACAAAATCCTCCTCCGCCTTTACCATCTCAGAGAGATCTTCCAACGTCACATAAGTGCTCGTGCCCGTATTGTAGAGCCGTCTGTTGGCATATTTCTTGATGATAGTCTGATCAGACTTTTTTGTCATGTGGGTGCCTTTTTACAAGTGACCGGCACGTTCTCCTCACCATGCCGGTTCCAAAAAGAGCTTGTAGCTTAGTGGTTTCGCGCTGCATTGCCAAGTCCTGTCGCTTGCCTTTTGTGCAACCGGCCATAGACTTGCAGTCAAGGGGCATATGAGACAAATTAAAAAGTGCGCCCTTGGCCATTGGTCTTTCAGACTAGGCCCATGGCTTAATTGACACTATGCCGGATTTTAGCCGAATTATGGCGGAGTGTTTGAAAGTGTATGCTCGTCAGGGAGGTTTGCGGCAGTGCAGCACAAAGGCGAGCTTCAGAGAGATTTTCTGTCAAACAAATAGGGAAACTATTATGACTCAAGGCACTGATATTGTCATCGTCGCGGCAGCGCGTACCCCTGTTGGGTCTTTTCTGGGCTCATTTGCCAACATGCCGGCATCCGAGCTGGGGGCCATTGCAATCAAAGGGGCGCTCGCCCAAGCCGGCGTCGATCCGGCGGATGTTGACGAGGTGATCCTGGGTCAGGTTCTGACAGCAGGTCAGGGGCAGAACCCGGCCCGTCAGGCGGCTCTGAAAGCCGGTGTTGGCGAGCGGGCTCCTGCCTGGTTGATCAATCAGGTGTGTGGCTCGGGCCTGCGCACCGTGGCGCTCGGCATGCAACAGATCGCAATGGGAGATGCGAAGATCGTTGTGGCTGGTGGCCAGGAAAATATGTCCCTGTCGGTGCATGCCGCCAATATGCGTGCGGGCACCAAGATGGGGGATGCGAAATTCACCGATACGATGATCAAGGATGGCCTGTGGTGTGCCTTTAATGATTATCATATGGGCCAGACCGCCGAGAATGTTGCCAATCAGTGGGACATCAGCCGAGATGTGCAGGACGCGTTTGCCGTTGCCTCGCAGAACAAGGCCGAGGCCGCTCAGAAGGATGGCAAGTTCAAGGACGAGATCGTGCCGGTGACGGTTATCGAACGCCGCAAGGAGCGGGTGGTCGAGGATGATGAATATATCCGCCATGGCGCCAACCTTGAAGGCATGCAGAAACTGCGTCCGGCCTTCACCAAGGATGGCTCGGTGACCGCAGGCAATGCGTCGGGCATCAATGATGGCGCGGCTGTTGTCGTTCTGATGAGTGCCGAGGAAGCTGGGAAACGCGGTCTTACACCGCTTGCCACCATCAAGGCATGGGCCTCTGTCGGTGTCGATCCGGCCGTTATGGGCAGCGGTCCGATTCCGGCTTCTACCAAGGCATTGGAAAAGGCTGGCTGGAACGCCGGAGACCTTGATCTAATCGAAGCCAACGAAGCCTTCGCTGCACAGGCCTGCGCCGTCAACAAGGATATGGGCTGGGATGTCGAGAAGGTGAATGTGAATGGTGGCGCGATTGCCATCGGTCACCCGATCGGTGCGTCGGGCTGTCGAGTGCTGGTCACCCTGCTGCATGAAATGAAGCGTCGCGACGCCAAGAAGGGGCTGGCGACCTTGTGCATCGGTGGCGGCATGGGTGTGGCGCTCTGCGTCGAACGCTAGAGGAAATGGTGATCAGGGTCCAAAGAGGATGTGGGCCTGATCACTTTGATCCGGGACTTGGGCAAAGTTCGGCAGGTACCAAAGAATAAAAGACAAGAGTGCCTGACCTTTGTCACGGTCCAAGAACAAGATTGTAGGGCGGCGGTGCCGCTCTGCACAACCGGTTTGGATGGCTTGGGCCGACTTCAGACCAATCTGTGCCGGCAGACCGCAGGAGAGAGCGGTTTTCGAAAACTGACATAGGGGAGAGAGATGTCTAAAGTTGCAGTAGTTACCGGTGGGACCCGTGGTATCGGGGAAGCCATTTCGATTGAACTCAAACAAGCCGGTTTTCTGGTAGCCGCCAATTATTGTGGCAATGACGAGCGGGCCCGTGCCTTTACCGAACGGACCGGGATCAAAACCTATAAGTGGGATGTGGGTGATTTCGAAGCCTGCAAGGCAGGTCTGCGGCAGATCGAGGAAGACCTTGGAATCATCGATGTTGTGGTCAACAATGCGGGCATCACCCGTGATGGCATGCTGCACAAGCTGGGGGTTGATGAATGGCATGAAGTCATCAACACAAACCTCAATTCGATGTATTACATGACCAAGCCGGTGATTGATGAAATGCGCGCCCGTGCCCATGGCCGGATTATCAATATCTCCTCGATCAATGGCCAGAAAGGCCAGATGGGTCAGTCCAATTATTCCGCCGCCAAGGCAGGTGTCATCGGCTTCACCAAGGCATTGGCCCAGGAAACAGCACGCAAGGGTGTGACCGTCAACTGCATTTGCCCTGGCTATATCGACACCGACATGGTGGCTGCGGTGCCCGAGAAGGTGCTCGAAAGCATCGTGGCGAGCATCCCAGTGGGCCGTTTGGGGCAGGCCGAAGAGATTGCCGCGATGGTGGCCTTTCTTGCGTCGGAGAAAGCTGGCTTCATCACCGGTGCGGTGATGACGGTCAATGGTGGTCAATATATCGCCAACGGCTAGACTCTCTTTTGCAATCTGAAATTTTGAGGCAATAGGCCTCTGACAAGTGCCGCGGGATCTTGTTTCCCGCGGTTTTTTTGTGGCTTCATAGCCGCTGTTGCCGTCTGCCTCACAAAATGAAAGAGAAAGCGCCATGTCCAAACATTTTTTGGCTACATTGCTTGGATTTGCCAGCTTCACCTGGATGATTGCCGCTGCCGCTATGCTGATCACCTTTGGCGCGGTTCTGGCGTCAAAGGACATGATCCTGGGCTCGAAATAGCGCCTTTCTCAGCTCTTGCGCAATTTGCGCAGGAACGGGGCGGTTGCCAGTGCCCCCAGAAAGAGCAGGAAGGCGGCCAGCACGATGGACGGGCCGGGGGTGGAATCCCAGATCAGGGATGCATTCAGACCCGCAAGGATCGACAAACAGGCGATCCCTGCTGCAAACAAGGCCATCGTTTCGGGACTTCTGGCAAATTGCCGTGCGGTGGCAGCCGGAATGATCAGCAACGAAGTGATCAGCAACACACCGATCAGCTTCATGGCGACTGCGATCACCAGAGCAATCAGCAGCACAAAAACCAGATTGGCCCGCTGGGTCGGCAATCCTTCCGCCGCGGCTATGTCCGGGCTGATGGTGCTGGCCAACAGACTGCGCCAATGGATAAAGAGCATACAGAGAACCAAAGCGCCTCCGCCCCAAATGACACCCAGATCAAGCCTGCTGACCGACAGGATGTCGCCAAAGAGCAGCGACATGATATCGACCCTCAGCCATGTCATGAAGCCAAGAGTGAGAAGGCCAATGGCCAGCGAGGCATGGGACAGGATGCCGAGCAGGGTGTCGGTTGAAAGACGGTCGAGCTTTTCCAGCCCATAGAGAATGAGCGCGATGACGATGGAGACAAGAAAGACCCCGGCAATCGGCATCAGATCAAACAGCAGGCTCAAGGCAATGCCGAGCAGGGCGGCATGGGCCATGGTTTCGCCGAAATAGGCCATCCGCCGCCAGACGATGAAGCAGCCCAACGGGCCAGAGACCAGGGCAATACCGATGCCACCCAAAAGGGCGCGGGTGAAGAAATCATCCAGCATGGGTGCCTTCCTTCTTCTGTCCTTGGCCATGATCGTGATTGTGGTCGTGGCCGCAGGAGCAGCCCTCGTCGATCAAGTCCGCATCTTGCAAGTCATGGCTGTGATCGTGGTGATGATTGTAAGGGGCCATGGTCTCAAGACCCTTGGCACCGAAGAGACGCTGATAATCGGGATTTTGCGCGACATCGGCGGGCTGGCCATCACAGCAGACATGGGTGTTGAGGCAAAGGACCCGGGTTGAAGCGCGCATCACCATATGCAGGTCATGGGAGACCAGCAAGATGCCGCAATTGTGGCGGTCGCGAATATCCTCGATCAGGCGATAGAGAGCCAATTCACCGACATAATCCACCCCCTGAACCGGCTCGTCGAGCACCATCAGGTCTGGCTGACCGACGAGAGCCCGGGCCAGCAAAACCCGTTGCATTTCTCCACCCGACAGGGTGTGGACATTGTAGCCGATCTTTTGGGCGACGCCGGTTTCATCCAAGGCGGCCAGCATGGTGGCGCGGCTGTGATTGCCGGTGAGGCGCATCAGCCGTTCCACCGTCAGCGGCATGGTGCGATCTATCACCAGCTTTTGGGGCACATAGCCGACCTTGAGGCCGGGTTGACGCTCGACAGTGCCAGAGGAAATGGAGCGCAGGCCAAGCAGAGCCTTGACGAGGGTTGTCTTGCCGCCGCCATTGGGGCCGATAATGGTGATGATTTCGCCGCGATCAACGGAAATGGAGACCTTGTCGAGCAAGGTTTTGCCATCGCTGACAATCGTCAGGTTATCACCTGAAAGAAGCGTTTGAGAGATGTGCACGGGCTTGCCACAGGTCTGAAATAAGTGGATTGGTGAATTGGGAGTGTTACATTATAACAATTTTTTGTTCGTGCAACCATTGCCTTTCCCAATTTGGAGCAAATGGGCGCAAATCACAGCCAAGCCGTCGGATGGGGCCCTCTATGGGCTTTGGAACACGCATTTGTGACATCCTTGACATGATAAAGGGCCCGCTTGGGGCCCTCTTGTTGCTTTGGCGGTCATGTCCGGGACTTAAGTCAGGGAACATGGACCGATTGACGGACTGCCGGTCAGACGTCGAAGGAGACACCCTGAGCCAGCGGCAATTCGGCAGAATAGTTGATCGTGTTGGTCGCCCGGCGCATATAGCCTTTCCAGGCGTCCGAACCGGATTCGCGACCGCCGCCGGTTTCCTTTTCACCACCAAAGGCACCGCCAATTTCTGCACCGGATGGACCGATATTGACGTTGCAGATGCCGCAGTCAGAGCCTGCTGCACTCATGAAGGTTTCGGCTTCGCGCATGTCGAGGGTGAAGATGCAGGAAGACAGGCCCTGTGGCACATCATTATGCATGGCGATGGCTTCACCGAGATCGGTGTAGCGCATGACATAAAGGATCGGGGCAAATGTTTCGGTTTTCACGACGTCGGTCTGATCAGGCATTTCAGCGACGGCCGGGCGGACATAGAAGCCGCCTTCTGCACCCTCGACAGAAACCTGCTCCCCGCCAACCACTTCGCCGCCTTCGGCTTTGGCCTGGTTGAGGGCGGCCTGCATGGTGTTAAAGGAGGTCTCGTCGATCAGCGGGCCAACCAGAGTGGTGGCTTCAAGGGGGGAGCCGATCGGCAGGGAGGCATAGGCTTTTTTGATCTTGTCAACCAACTGATCGGCAATGCTTTCATGGACGATCAGGCGGCGCAGGGAGGTGCAACGCTGGCCGGCGGTGCCAACGGCTGAGAAACAGATGGCGCGGATGGCCATGTCGAGGTCAGCGCTCGGGGCGACGATCATCGCATTGTTGCCGCCCAGCTCAAGGATCGAGCGGCCGAAGCGGTCGGCAACACGGGGACCAACGGCACGGCCCATGCGGGTTGAACCGGTGGCGGAAATGATTGGCACCAGCGGATTGTCGACCAAGGCCTTGCCTGCATCCGGGCCGCCAATGATCAGCTGATGCAGTCCTTCGGGGGCCTGGTCGAAATCGGCCAACACGCTTTTAAGGATCGCGTCACAAGCCAAAGCTGTCAGTGGGGTTTTTTCCGATGGTTTCCAGACCACGGCATCGCCGCAGATGAGCGCCAGACAGGTATTCCATGACCAGACGGCGACGGGAAAGTTGAAAGCGGAGATGACGCCACAGACGCCCATCGGATGCCAGCTTTCCATCATTCGGTGGCCGGGACGTTCCGACGCGATGGTCTTACCATAGAGCTGGCGGGACTGGCCAACGGCAAAGTCGCAAATGTCGATCATTTCCTGTACTTCGCCCAAGCCTTCGGACAGGATTTTTCCCGCTTCGATGCTGACAAGTTTGCCTAGGGCCTGTTTGTGGGTGCGCAGGGCCTCGCCCAACTGGCGGACCAACTCGCCGCGCACAGGCGCAGGTACGGTGCGCCATGACAGGAAGGCCTCATGGGCGGCGGTGACGGCGGCATCCATGGCATCGGCACCCTGTTCGGCAACCTGAGCGATGGCCGAGCCGTCGATGGGGCTGGTGACCGTGATGGGACCCGACAAAATGGCGCTGTCGACGCCAAGACTTTCGAGCAGGGATTTGGTTTCATTCGCGAGACTTGCGGACATAGGGTTCTCCAAGGGAAGGGAAGAATGCTTTTGAAGGGGACGCGTCTTTGTCTTTAATTTATTGATTTATCTTACTAAATTCTTCTTTTCTGAGGCACTATAATCTTGCTTTGAAATAAGTCATAGAGGCTGTCCTATCTAATATGATAGATTGCCGGGAAGTATCGGCAAAATGCTGGACAAGTCGGATTGCGTGACAAAATGTTGTTGGCGTCCCTTGGTAAAATATGAATAAGTGGACCGCGATGATTCCATCGCGTTGCTTTTGTGATGCCCAAATGGGCCGTGTTGGATTGCAGTGCGACTGTTAGAAGATGGAGAGTGATGATGCGGCGTTCCCTTGATGATCTGGACCGAAAGCTTATTCGGATTCTGCAAGCTGATGCCCGATTGTCGACCTCCGAGATTGGCCGAAAATTGTCGGTGGCGCGCTCCACCGTGCATGAACGGATTGAGCGTCTGAAACGCGAGGGGGTGATTGACGGCTTCACCGTTTTGCTCAATAGCGACCCGCTGGAGACGCTGAACCGGGCCATCGTATTTGTCGAGATTGACCCCAAATTGCAGGCGCCAATTGTTCAGAAGCTGGAGGATTTCCCGGAAATCTCATCCTGCTTCACGGTCAATGGGTCATTCGATCTGTCGCTGATCGTGGAGATGCCGCAGCTGGAAGATCTCGACGCCTTGCTTGATGAGATTGGCGAGATCAACGGCGTCGCGCGGACCATGACCAACATCATTTTGGCCAAGAAGTTTGACCGTCGCCATACGTTGATTAATGAAACGGCGAAGAAGTTGTTTGGTGGCGAGCCGTTTTAAAGCATCTATCGTTGGATCCGATCAGAACACAAAAAAGCGCGCCGTGATGGACGGCGCGCTTTTTTGCTTTGCGAGGAGAGTGGTTTAGAAATTGTCTTTTCTGGACCGGATTTCGGTAAAGACCTCCAAGTCCGAAGCGTCTGCCATACCGAGGGCTTCCTTGACTTCGGCATTGTTGGCGCGCAGGAAGCAGTTGGTGGTCAGCTCGTCCAGAAGGGTGGTTGGAATGGTTGGCTCGCTACGCTCGCGTTTGGCGCGGACCGTTTCCATTCGCAGCTGGAGCAGCTCATTGTCCGGCTCGATGGTCAGACAGAATTCGCCGTTGGACAGGGTATATTCGTGGCCGCAATAGATGGTGGTTTCCGGTGGTAGTTTGGCCAGCCGATCAAGCGAAAACCACATATCTTCCATGGTGCCTTCAAACACCCGGCCACAGCCCATGGCAAACAGGGTGTCGCCGGTGAAGGCCAGCTCGGCGTCGGGGATCCAGAAGCTCAGATGATCGCGGGTATGACCCGGTGTGGCGATGACCGTGATGTCGAGATCGCCAAACTTGATCTTGTCGCCATCCTTGACGCCCGTCTCGATAGTCTGGACCTTTGACATGCTTTCCTCGGGGCCATAGATGGTGGCCCCTGTCACCCCCTGCAAAGCCGCCAGACCGCCAATATGGTCATGGTGATGGTGGGTGAGCAGGATATGGGTCAGTTTCCAGTTGTTGTCTTCAAGGATGTGAAGCACCGGGGTGGCAATGGGCGCATCGACCAGCAGGGTCGATTTGCTTTCGGGGTCATGCACGAGAACAGCATAATTGTCATTGAGACACGGGATGAGAACAGTTTCCAAAGCGTGCTTCGGCATGTCTGGGCTTCCTTCCTTCGACGATCAATTGGTCGGGCCTTGCGCTAGGGTCTGACTTTCGCTGAAGGACAGCAGGTTACACCGCTCTGTTTGGCCCGGTCCCGTCCTTTGTCGTTGATTTGCAAGCCAAAAGGGCGAGATGGTGATTGTATTCAGTGTGGCATATGTAGGGAGCGAACCATAGTCGCAAAATGGTGTAGATGGGTGTTTGATTCTCAAAAAGCGGGTTGAGATGACCCTATGGGGACAAAGTGCGCGCCCGACATGGCTTGGGAGTGGCGACGTGAGGTGGCTTTTTCCCGGCTCAAGGGTTGGTTTTCTGGTGGTTCGATGCCACATTGAGGCGTGTCCGATCATTTTGGGCTATCAGGTCAATTCGCTCTAAGATGGGGACGAGGCGTTGCGGCCGCCTCTCACGCCATGAGATCCCGCGCCAACCGACAATGTGAAAGTGGTGTTGCATGTTTCTTGATGTCCTCGATCTGCGAGATTTTTATGCGCAGCCTCTGGGGCTGGTCACGGCCTTTCACATCAATCAATGTATTCGGCAGCATTGGGGCAATCTGAAGGGATTGAGTGTGCTGGGCGTGGGTTATACGCCCCCCTATATCCGCGATTTGCGCGGCAATGCGGAGCGGACCATCGCCTTCATGCCGTCCTGGCAGGGAGCGGTTTACTGGCCGTCTTCAGGCGCGTCACTGACGACCCTGGTGGACGCGGATGCGCTGCCTCTGCCCGACGCCAGCGTTGATCGCATCCTGCTGGTTCACATGCTGGAGTTGGCAGACAATCCGGCGGAGCATCTGCGTGAGATCTGGCGGGTGTTGACCCCCGGCGGCAAGCTTCTAATCATTGTGCCCAACCGGAGCGGTCTGTGGGCGCGGCTTGATCAGACCCCATTTGCCTATGGCCGCCCTTTCTCCAAGGGCCAGTTGAGCCATTTGCTGCGTCAGACCATGTTCCAGCCAGTGCAGTGGAGTGAGGCTTTGCATTTCGGGCCTTTCAGCGCAAAAGCGTTTCTGCGCTCAGCCAAGGTTGTGGAGCGGCTGGGGCAGCATTTCTGGCCCGCCTTATCCGGGGTGCTTATGGTCGAAGCGACCAAGTTGCTGCGGCAAGGTCTGCCAGTGGCCGAAACGACGATGTTTGAAAGCCGCTTCCGTCCCGTCTTTTTGCCCGCACCCAATCTGCCACAGCGGGGCGCGCATCCGCGTCGGATGAAAGAGATTGAAGACTGATCGGGTCAAGAGTTTGGCCGGGCTATAAGGACGGGGCCAAGAGAAAGGCGGCGTTGCCGCCGCCTCTGATCATGCCCTGATTGTTAGCCTCGTCATCAGTCCTGTTTGCGTGAAAGCAGGAAAATGGCCTGCTCGGCAAAGAGATTCCAGAACCACCATGGGGCCGAGAAGGAAATGGGCTTGCCATCCCCTTGCAGACCGTGGGCGCGCTCGATGGTGGCATTGGTCTCACCGCACAGATTGACAAAGTCGCGCACGGTGCAAAAATGGATGTTCGGCGTGTCATACCAGCTGTAGGGCAGATAGTCATTGACCGGCATGGTGCCACGGAATGCCAGATCGGAGCGAACCTTCCAATGGCCGAAATTGGGGAAGGAAACGATCGCCTTGCGACCGATGCGCAACAGATGCTCAAGCACGTTGCGGGGATTGCGGGTGGCCTGAATGGTCTGGCTCAGAACCACATAGTCAAAGCTGTCGTCGGGATAGTAGATGAGATCCTCGTCCGCATCGCCCTGAATGACCGACAGACCACGGGAGACGCAGCGATTGACCCCGCGTTGAGACAGCTCAATGCCGCGCCCTTCCACGCCTTCTTTGGTCTGCAACAATTCAAGCAGGCTGCCATCATCGCTGCCCACATCAAGGACCTTGCTGTTGGGCGCGATCATGTCGGCGACGATTTCAAAGTCGATGCGGGTATTGTCAGTCCGGCGGCCAACGACCAGCGCTTTCTTGTCTTCGCTCAGGCTCATGATGCCTCCTCTTCGTCGCTGGCATGATCCGTCAGGCCAAAGTCACGGGCCGCAGAGCCAATGAAACCGCGCATGGCGTCGAAAAATTCCGGCTCATCTAGCAGGAACGCGTCATGGCCCTTGTCGCTTTCAATCTCGACAAAGCTGACCGAAGCCCCTGCTGCATTGAGCGCATGGACGATCTTGCGGCTCTCGCTGGTCGGGAAATGCCAGTCCGAGGTGAAGGATACCAGACAGAAACGGGTCTTGGTGCCCATGAAGGCCTTGGCCATCTGGCCGCCATAATCCCCGGCGAGATCGTAATAGTCCATCGCCCTTGTGACATAGAGATAGCTGTTGGCATCAAAGCGGTCGACGAAGGTCATACCCTGATGGCGCAGGTAGGATTCGATCTGGAAGTCGGCGTCAAAGGAAAAGGTCTTGGCCTTGCGATCCTGAAGATTGCGGCCAAACTTGTTTTGCAGCGACTGCTCGGACATATAGGTGACGTGGGCTGCCATGCGCGCGACCGACAGGCCCTTGCGCGGGGTGACGTCATAATCGTAATAGCGACCGCCATGCCAGTCCGGATCGGCCATCACGGCCTGTCGACCCACTTCGTAGAACGCGATATTCTGCGAGGTATGATGGGCAGCGGTGGCAATGAAGATGGCCGATTTGACCTTGTCACCATGTTCCGCAGCCCACTGGATGGCCAGCATGCCGCCCATGGAACCGCCAATGACGCTGAACAATTCCTCGATGCCAAGATGGTCAAGCAGCATCTTTTGTGCCCGTACCATATCGGGCACAGTGATGACCGGCAGATCGAGGCCATAGGCCTTGCCGGTTTCCGGATTGATCGAGGCAGGCCCCGTGGAGCCGGAACAGCCGCCGAGCACATTGGCGCAGACAATGAAAAAGCGGTCGGTATCAATCGGTTTGCCGGGGCCGATCATGCTTTCCCACCAACCCGGCTTGCCGGTCACCGGTGAGGGGGAGGCGGCATATTGATCACCGGTCAGGGCATGGCAAATCAGAATGGTGTTGGAGCGATCCGAATTCAGCGTGCCATAGGTCTCAAAGGCAATCGTGAAGGGCGACAGGGCGACACCTGCATCCAGCATCAACGGCATGTCTTTCCCAAAAGTGACATGCTTGCTGGATGGGTGTTGGGCTTCCCTCAGCGCGATGTCGTCGCGCGGATGGGAAGACGTGTCCTGATTGTCGCCGTCGGTTGGACCGATCATGAATGCTTCCTCAGTGAACAGAATTGGTGACTGGCAGATTTGTCTGCCATATTTTCTGCAGGTCCGGGCGGCCCGCATCTTGTTTTTCTTGCTTTGTAGCTAGGCAGAGCAAGGGTAAGTGTCAATTGTTTTCTTTGCTTTTGTCTTAGCCTCTTTTATGTATGGCTTTGAGAAAAATATTCGATAGGATCTGCTCCAACATATCAGGCAATGGTGGTGCGCACGCTCGGGATATGTCTTTGGCGGTTGCGAAATGACCCTTTGCCTTGGTGACAGAAGGCGAGACGACAGGACGAAGTGATGAGCAAGACCCCGACGGGCAACACCAAAGACCCTCAGCCAACGCTCGATGAATTGCGGCAGCGTATCGACCGCATTGATGAAACCATCCATCTTAATCTGATCGAGCGCAGCGAGATTGTCGAAGCGCTGATCGCCGTCAAACGGACTGACAAACCCGGTGCGGCCTTCCGGCCCGGGCGCGAAATGGACATGATGCGTCGCCTTGTCGGGCGCCATCGGGGCATTTTGCCGATCACCGCCGTTGAGCATCTCTGGCGCGAGATCATCGCGACCTTCACCCATATGCAAGCCCCCTTCGAAGTGGTGGTGGAGCCGGGGTCAGATTTGCGTGATGTGGCCCGCTTCTATTTTGGCTTCACGGTCGGCTTTGATGAAGCGGCCGATTGCCAGGGCGTGGTTGACCGGGTGCGGGCAGGTGAAGGGTCGGTGCTCGGAGTGGTCGGCGTCAAGGGCCAAGCTGACCGGGCCTGGTGGTTGCCTTTGGCGGCCGATGGAGTGCAGGTGATTTCGCGCTTGCCGGTGATTGCCCAACCGGGACGTCCGGCGGCGGCAACTGCTTTTGTTCTCTCAATGCCGTTGATGGATACCACAGTGCCGGATATTCGGCTCATGGCCCTGTCCGCACCGTCGGCCAAGGGGGCTGAAGCGGCGATTGCCCGGATTGGCGGCAATATCGTCAGTCAGGTGATGGAAGAAGGCCATTGCGAAATTCTTGCTGCGGTGCCTTTCTCTGTCTCTCAGGTGCAGGTCGAGGGCCTGACCCGCCTGTCTGACAATCCGATGCTCATTCGCGGCCCGGTCGGTGGTTATTGGACCCCGATTGCGCTCTCTGGTTCTCAGTCTTGATCAGAAATGGTGAATTCCGCGCTTTGAGAGTTTCTCTGCGCGGTTTATATGCGCTGGATCCCGCCTTTTCTCTTGAATGGTGCGGGATCTTGGCGTTAAGAGTGGCGGGTTGCGCCTTTGCTGCGAGCAGGGTGCAGCTTCCATAATCAAGTCTTGTGATCGAACAGTCCTGATAAGCAGGTTCCCTGTCGATCGCACAAGTTCAGGAGTAATCCCATGTCCATGTCCGGACAGCCTCAGCGCCCGCAACCTCGTGACAGTGTGATGAGCATTCCCGTTTATGTCCCTGGCAAGTCCAAGGTCAAAACCGATGGTCCTGTTCACAAACTCTCGTCGAACGAAACCCCTTTGGGGGCAAGCGCCAAGGCCGTGGACGCCTATCGACAGATAGCGGGACAACTGGAATATTATCCGGACGGGGCCAGCACGGCCCTTCGCGAAGCGATCGGGGACGTCCATGGCATCCATCCCGGTCGCATCCTGTGTGGTGCCGGATCTGACGAAATCCTGACAATGATTGCCAACACCTTCCTTGAGAAGGGCGATGAGGCGATCTATTGCGAACATGGGTTTCTCGTTTATCCGATCGTCATTCAGGCCGCTGGCGCCAAGCCGGTTATGGTCAAGGAAAAGAATTGCGTTGCCGATGTAGACGCCATCCTTGCTGCGGTTACCGAGCGGACCAAGGTGGTGTTCCTCGCCAACCCGAACAATCCGACGGGCACCTATCTGCCTTTCACTGAGATCCGTCGTCTGCATGAAGGTTTGCCGGGTTCGGTGCTGCTGGTGCTTGATGCGGCCTATGCGGAATATGTCACGGCCCATGATTATCAGTCTGGCATCGAGCTGGCTGGTGCGTCGGAAAATGTGCTGATGACCCGTACCTTCTCCAAGATCTATGGTCTGGCCAATTTGCGTCTGGGCTGGTGCTTTGGTCCTGAAGCAGTGATTCAGGCGATGGAGCGCGTGCGCGGTCCGTTCAACGTGTCTGGTGCAGCGCAGGCCGCTGGCATCGCGGCGATCCGTGATCAGGATTTTGTCCGCGCGGCGGTGGCCCATAATGATGAATGGCTGCCAAAGCTGACCAAGGGGCTGGAAGATCTCGGCCTGACCGTCACGCCAAGTGTGGGCAACTTCATTCTGATCCATTTCACCGATGCGCCGGGCAAGAGCGCCGTGGAAGCCGATGACTATTTGCTGTCCCATGGCTGCATCCTGCGTCAGGTTGGCAATTATGGCTTCCCGAATGCGTTGCGGATGACAGTTGGCTCGGCGGAAGCCTGTGAGCGGGTGCTTTCCTTGCTGGGTGATTTTATGAAGGGGAGCCGGAATGACTGATCCTCTTTTTAAACGCATGACACTGATCGGGATCGGTTTGCTTGGCTCCTCCATTGCGTTGGCGGCGCGCCTGCGTGGGGTGGTTGAGCATATTGCGATCCATACGCGATCCCAATCAACCCTTGATCGGGCCGCAGAGTTAAATCTCGGTGATAGCTATCATAGCGATATCGCCGAGAGTGTGCGCGGCTCTGATCTGGTGGTGGTGTGCACGCCAGTCGGGGCTTGCGAGACAGTGGCCAAAGCCATTGCCGGCGATCTGGCCGAAGGGGCAATTGTCACCGATGTCGGTTCGGTCAAGGCGTCAATCATCAAGCAGATGCAGCCGCATTTGCCGCCATATGTGCATTTTGTGCCCGGCCATCCCATTGCCGGTACTGAAGAGTCTGGCCCGGATGCGGGGTTTCCTGAATTGTTCACCAATCGCTGGTGCATTCTGACACCTCCTCCCGAGAGTGATCAGGCCGCGATTGACAAGACCATGCAATTCTGGACGGTGCTAGGCTCGAATGTCGAGGTGATGGATGCCAAGCATCATGATCAGGTGTTGGCCATCACATCACATCTGCCGCATTTGATTGCTTACAATATTGTCGGCACGGCGTCAGATCTGGAAATGGTGAAGGATTCCGAGGTTATCAAATATTCCGCAGGTGGTTTTAGGGATTTCACCCGCCTTGCGGCCTCTGATCCGACCATGTGGCGGGATGTGTTCCTGCATAACAAGGAGGCGGCTCTGGAAATGCTCGGTCGCTTCACCGAAGATCTGACAGCCCTTCAGCGGGCCATTCGCTGGGAAGATGGGGACGCCCTCTTCAATCTGTTCACACGCACCCGATCCATCCGCCGCAGCATCATTGATGCGGGTCAGGAAATTGACGCCTCTGACTTTGGTCGTCATATCAAGGACGGGGAGACCCATGCCGATCAACTGACCACGGATGACCACTCCTTTACGGGCAGTTAGGCTTGGGACATGTATCTACAAAAGAAAAAGCCGCAGGCAGATGTCTGCGGCTTTTTTGTTATTTGAGGCGTTTCGTGCCAATCAGAAACGCAGCGGTGGCACCGAGCCCAGCGGTATGAAGCCAGCCTTCATTTGGCCGTTGGTCAGTTTGATTTCCACTTCCGATCCGATCAGGTCGCCATCCTTCATCGGCTTGCCCATCAATTGCAGCGCGGTGAGGGGGCCATTGAGGCCGTCTTTCTTGGCAGTCAAAGTCTGAACCGGATTGGCCTGATCGATGGACGGATTGAGGATGCGGGCCTTGATCAGGCCATTGGCCATGCCAAGGCGATCAAAGGCCAGATCGCCAGAGAATTTGATGGTTTTCTGGCCGATTTCGATCATGCCTGCCAGCGGGTTGATCTTGCCGGATTGTTCAAGCCAAGCGCGGGCTGGATTGCCCTGATCGCGCATGGCGGCGTCAAGTCCGCCAACCAGCGTGAAGGAGACTTGACCTGAGAGGTCCGGCAGGACGCGGGAGGTAAAATCGGTGGCTGCGAGGGACACATCCAGATCGCCCGGCTGCTCCGGGGTCGGGCGGAGATGGAATTCCATCGCCTTGGCCGTGATGTCGCCCAGCAGAGCGGCCAGTTGTGGATTGTTCGAGGTGAAGGTCGGTTCTGTGGCCTCAAACGAGGCGCGTGTGATGAAATCAGTCGGGCTGAAACGCACCGAGCCGCGCATCAGGCTGGCCATCATTTCAAAGCTTTGGCCGGTTGGTCGATGGATGAGCGTGGCACGGTTTTCCGTTTCGATCACGGCCAGATTGGGGGCATAGACCTGCCAGATGGCACGCAGAGGCCCTCCTTCCGCCTGCCAGCCGGAGCGCGGATCCTGAATGCGGTAGGATGAGCAAGCGAGCGAAAGCCGGAATGGGTAGCCACCCAAGGTCTGGTTGTCGCATTGCAACAGTTGCTGGCCGTCGATTGTGCGGGCCATCAGGTGATCAACAATCTCCTGGGCACGGTTGTAGCTGACATACCAAAAGGCACTCCAGCCCACTATCACCAACATGATGAAAGCGCCGAGCAGGATATATTTCCGCTTCGAGGCAGGCTGTTTGGGGGCGGTTGGCAGGCTGTTCGACATTGCTGGGCTCGTCTCTTGCAAATTATGGGACTGATTGGTATCCAGAGCCCTTGTCGCCCGATCCTGTGGCGCAATCAAGGCCGGGTGTGGTTTGCCAAGGCGTTATCAAGGGAATTGGCGGCCTCAAGGGGCCTTAGACAGTTGGAATGGGATGGATTGATGAGTGATCTTTGGGTGTTTGGATATGGATCCCTGATGTGGCGACCGGGCTTTGACTATCTGGAAGCCCATATTGCCGATTTGCAGGGTTATCACCGCTCACTGTGTATCTATTCCCATATTCATCGCGGCACGCCGGAGGTTCCCGGGTTGGTTCTGGGGCTTGATACGGGCGGTCATAGCATGGGTATGGCTTTCCGGGTGGCCGAGGGAAAACGCGACGAGGTGATGGCTTATTTGCGGGCGCGGGAGCAGGTGACAATGGTCTATCTGGAACGTGTGGGCATGGTGCGACTGCTCGATGGTCCCACCGCAGAAGGGGGGCGCATGGTTGAAGCGGTGATCTATGTTGCCGATCACAGCCACCCGCAATATGCTGGCAAGTTGTCCCTTGATGAGCAGGAAGGCTTTGTGCTGCGGGGCCATGGCCAATCGGGGCCAAATATCGAGTATGTGCTCAACACGGTTGATCACCTCAAGGAAATCGATATCGAAGATGCGGATTTGTTCGCGCTGGCTGATCGGTTGCGCGCAGGCGACTGATGAGAGACTGAAGAGTGGCTTCAGGCTGGAATCTTGAAGTCACTGCGACCCGGGCTCTGGCCAAGATCGGCCACAACGCGCGTGCGCTCTTCCTCACCACCGGCCAATAGATGAACATAGGCGGAGAGATGCATGAGGGCGGAATCGCTCATTTCACTCAAGGCCATGGGCGTTAAATCTTCGATCATGCCGATCCACTGGATTTGCGGGTGTGGGCCTTCTTCGCTGGCGAGAATCAGGACGCATTCGCTGAAACTTGAAATGTCATCTATGGCAATTTGGGAAAAAACATAGCGTGCCTCACCGCTGCCCTGCCAATAGCAGAAGCGGTTGTTCAGGCTGTCTAGGGCCAGATTTCCAATTGGTCTGGATGACATGACGTCCCCCGAGGTCACATACGATCAGAATTCAGAACAAAAATAGAACATATTTATTCTGAATGCAACAGTGGCTATCTCAAAATCATGTAGTTTTTCTTGTACAGAATACAAGATCTGGTGTGAGCAGATCACACATTATTTAACCGATGTGAGGGTTGCCTGTTCGGCGCGCGCTTCAGCGATCAGGCGATTGGAGTTGGTTTCAATGGTTTCTGATACCTCGGCGAAGAAAACATCGGGCTCCAGACCCGGCTCGATAGGAGGCAGAATTTCGACGATGATTTTGGCCGGATAGAGCAAGAAGGAATGGCGCGGCCAGGCAAGGCCAGTATTCAGGGCCACCGGATAGCACGGCACATTGAGGGCCTTGTAAACATGGCTGATGCCATATTTATAGACCGGGGCCACGTCCAGCGGGCGGCGGGTGCCTTCGGGGAAAATGATCAACTGACGATTTTCCTGCATGCGCTTCTTGGCCTTGTCGAGCATGTCACGAAGGGCCTTGGCACGAGCCCCCCGGTTGATCGGAATCATCTCTCCGCGGGCCACAGCCCAGCCAAAGAGCGGGATCCACATCAATTCGCGCTTGAGGATGAAAAGCGGATCCTTGACCAATGGCACCAGCGAGAAGGTTTCAAACACGCTCATATGTTTGGACGCCAGAATCAGGCTTTGATCCTGCGGCAGATTTTCGCGGCCACGCACCTCATAGCTGCCACCGATAATCAATGTGTAGAGTTTGATGCACGCAGCGGCCCAAAAGCGGCCAATGGCAATCACGCCGTAGCGGCGGAACGGCAAGGTCAGCATGCAGGCGAGCAGCAGAATGAAGGTAACCACATAAAAGGCAATGTGATAGAGCAACGACCGGACGAACAGCATGCAGTAATTCCTTGTGGTCAGGGCTTTGGGCAGCGCAGGCAAGGTCGGGGCTGCTGTCCCTGATCATGTGTCTTTCATCTGCATGACACCGGGCGGGAAGCGCGGATGGACCGCCATGCGCGGTTGTTATCGGCCATATTGGGCGAGGAGTCCAGCAAGGGATGGCGGATTTTGGGGAAAGGCGCATGGATTGGGCGGCTGGCGCGTCAGCCTTTGGTTAGGCGCTCGGAGCTGCCATAGACGATGGCACCAAGCAGTTTGCCATATTCCTTGGTCAGCAAATGGACATTGTTCCAATCAAACAGCCGGGTGAGCAGCGACCGATCAGAGCGGGTGACCAATTGTCCCTGCAGACGGATATCCGGCGCGGCGCGGCGCATTTCGAGCATGGTGCGCGGCATGTGGTAGGCGCTGGTGACGATGATCAGGCTATGAAACCCATGGCGGTGTGCCCATTCGGCGGTCTGGGTGGCATTGGCCACCGTGTTGAGTGCCCGGCTGTCGAGATCAACGCAGCAGGCAATTTGCTTCTTGGTCAGCTTGTAGCGGCGCTCGAGGGTGGTTGGGCCATATCCGGGATGGACGCCGGAAATCAGAAGCCGTTTGCCCTTGTTGCGCTTGAGCAAGTCAATGGCCTTCTCCAGACGACCTGCGCCACCCGTGACGACCACAATGGCGTCGGCTGGCTCCGGGTTCTGTTCGCTGGCCAGCAGTACATAACCGGTATATCCCACCAATCCCATGGTGAGCATGGCAATGGACAGCAGGATCAACAGAGCGACCAGCCGGGCCAATTTGCGCCAGGACAGGAGCGACCAGCCACGGGCTCGGTGGAGCTCCGATTTGGCAAGGCTGCTGCTGTTGGCCTGATTGGACATTGGGGCGATCTGCTTTGTGTGTTTGTGGAACCGGGTGTGGCATTGCTGGATTGAGTTGGACAACGAGTGTTTGCTCAGGTCAACTCAGTTTGCTCAAGGTGTTGATAACCGTTAGCCGTGTCGTGACGGCTGTGAAGATGGCAATGGCCAGTGCCAGCGCCAAGGTGCCAAGATAGGCGCTGTAGCCAAGTTCAATCACGCCGAGCAAAGCCTGCATCTGATCCGCAGCCGCCGAGCCTTCATCTTCGCGGACGACATATTGCATGATCAGAAAGGTCAGCATGGCTGCTCCACCGCCCGATATCGAACCCTTGATGCCAAGGGCAAAGAAGCGGCGCTGGAACTCGCTGGCAATGAAACGGTTGCTGGCGCCGACAAAATGCAACACCTCAATGGTTTCCTTGTTGCCTGCCATGGCAGAGCGGGTGGCAAAGACGACGATCAGCACAGTGGCGGCAATCACCAGCGCAAGAATGGCTACGCCTGCAAGGATGGCGGTTTCGGCCATCGATTTGAGGCGGTCGACCCAGAAGCGGTGATTGTCAAGGATTGCCCCGCGGACTTGCTGTTGCAGGGCGTCGCTGATCGCGGCGAAGTCGACCACGCCGGGGTCATCAATCGTCAGCTCGATCAATCGGGGGACCGGTAAATCGTCAAAGGCCAGATCAAGGCCGAGCCACGGTTCCAACAGGGCGTTGGAATCTTTTTCTGTCAGCACTTTGGCGCTGTTTATGCCATCGGCCTGGCGGGCGATGCGGACTGCCTTGGCCAGTTCGGCATCGATATCAACTCCTTCAATGTGGCGGATCTGGATGGTGGCACCGCGCGAGATATCCGATTGCCAGTCGCGGGTGGCATCCGAAACAACCGACACGCCCGCCACCGTGAGGGCGGCAAGGAAGCTCATGATGGCAATGACCAACACGAGGGCATGGCCCGCAATGGTGCCTTTGGGCACGATCGGTCCGGCTTTGTTGGCCACAGCAAAGCTGGAGCTTTCGAGCATCGCTTTGGGCTTGAGGTCACCAAGACGGCGTTTGCGGCGTTTCGGTTTGGCGGATTTGGACTTGGCCTTGCCCGAGCCGTTCTTGGCGCTGTTGTTGGGGGGGGCAAAGGACTGGCTGTCGACGGGACTGAGGTTTGGGCCGACCCGGGGAGAGTTGGAGGGCATGGGCGGCAGGCTTTGGGCTCCATGAATGGCTGGACCCGCTGGACGGCCATCGCCTCGCCCTGAATTGATGCCATTGCTGGTGTTGCTGTCTGGTTTGTCACGCGCCACGTTTCACCCCTCAATCATACACATAGAGCGCGCCATCATTGAGCACGATCCTGCGCGCATCGACCTGATCCATCAGACCCGTGTCGTGAGTGGCGATGATGATGGAGGTGCCGGAGCGGTGCAACTCGATGAAGAGCCTGAGCAGTCGACGGGCGAGAATCGGGTCGACGTTCCCGGTCGGCTCATCGGCCAGTAGAAGCTTGGGCTGGGAAATCAGGGCGCGGGCGATGGCGGCGCGTTGTTTTTCCCCGCCCGACATGACCGGCGGGTAGACATGCATGCGATGACCAAGACCCACCCATTGGAGCAGTTCGGCGACATCGGTGCGATAGTCCTGTTCGGACTTGCCCTGTACCCGCAACGGCAAGGCAACATTTTCAAAGGTCGTCAGATGGTTCAACAGGCGAAATTCCTGAAACACAAAGCCGATCTGGCGGCGCAATTGGGATAATTCGTCATGATCAAGCCGGGCCGTGTCCTTGCCGAAGACTTTGATCAGGCCACGGTTGGGCTTGAGTGACAAGAACATCAATTGCAAGAGGGAAGTCTTGCCTGCGCCGGAAGGTCCGGAGAGGAACTGGAAGGATTTGGCCGGAATGTTAAAGGAGACGTCGCGCAGGACTTCCTGTCCCATGCCATACCGCAATCCTACATTTTCAAAGCGAATCAAACCGGTTTCCCTCTTTGCTGTTGGTGCCGAGCTTGCCTGATTTCCTGCGTGAATTCACCCGATTTATGCCCCGTCTGCCTGATCTTTAGACAGGTCTTGGCAAAGCGTTAAGGGCTGATATCCTAACTTGTGGATGATTCGCCCGCTTTCCCTTCTTTGAGACCAGAAATGCGGACGTTCCGTGACCGTGGCTTCAACTGATTGTGCGCCAATGAAAATCACCTGTCCCAATTGTTCGACCAGCTATCAGGTGCCCGACGATTATATCAGTGCCGAGGGGCGCTCGGTGCGCTGCGCCAATTGCGGGGATACATGGCATGCGGTGCCGGAGGCATCAGCCCCCAAAGCGTCCCCCCCTCCACCTCCTGCTGCACCTGAAACGGATGGTGACAATTCCCAAGACGACATCGATGCCCTGTTCGATAGTCCGTCGGCAGGCAAAGAACAGAGTCAGGACGATATTGACGCCCTGTTCGACAGCCCGTCGGCAGGGGAAGAGCAAAGCCAGGACGATATTGATGCCCTGTTTGACAGTCCGTCAGGGGGAGAGGATCAAAGTCAGGACGATATTGACGCTCTGTTTGATAGCCCATCTGGGGGGGAGGAACAGAATCAGGACGATATTGATGCTCTGTTTGACAGTCCATCGGGAGGAGAAGAGCAGAGCCAGGACGATATTGATTCACTGTTCGACAATGACGCTGGGGGTGCTGGTGACGGTCCAACCGTGATCACGCCTGAAAATAGCGATGATCCGATGGTGGTGACCGGTGGCGATGACCGGTTCGAATCACCTGTCATGGATTTGATGGATGCGGCTGCCTTTGAAGCACAAAAGAAACAGGCGCGCGGCAACGACATTGAATCAAGTGTCCAGCGCAAGCAGCGCAAAAAACAGAAAATCAGGGCAAAATCCAGCAGTAAATTCAAGACACAGGCGACCCAGCGCAAGGAATGGGCCATAGGCGGGTCGGCGTTGGTGGCCACGCTTATCCTCGTCATCAGTCTGTTTGCGGCACCCAACTTCTGGACCAGGAGCTTCCCGGATCTTGCGTCGCTCTATGGCATGTTGGGCATGGATATCAATGTCACCGGGGTCGAAATCGATGCGGTGCATGTGGCACTGGTCCAAAAGGCGGGGGCTCCGGTCATTGCAGTGGAGGCTGAACTTGTGAATCTTGGGACAGAACCTGTGAGTCTTCCCTCTGTTCGGTTTTCGGTCCTTGGCAACAACGATTCAGAACTCTATTCATGGGATATCGATCCTGACACCAAGGGATTGGGGCCGGGCGAGCGAAAGACGATCAAGACGTCGGTTGCCGCGCCCTCACAAGCGAAATTCGTATCGTTGCGGATGTTCCATTGATCCGTCATGTCTTAAGAGTCACTGTGGCTCACATCTGGCCATGACAGGGCCATCCGACCAGCGGCAACAGGAATCCGGACAAAAGCATGACAGACACCATTCACGTCCTCTATGACGAGGCGACACTGGCTGATCGCAACATCGAGCTGGCTAAATCTATCGCGGAAGCGGACTATCAAAATCTTCTGGTGATTGCTGTGCTGAAGGGCAGCTTCGTTTTCGCTGCCGATTTGTTGCGTGCACTCTATCGGGCAGGTGTGAAACTCGAAGTGGAATTCATGTCCCTGTCGAGCTATGGCTCGGGCACCAAATCCACCGGCCATGTGCAGGTGGTGCGTGATGTCGAGGAAGAGGTCAATGGCCGCGATGTCCTGCTGATTGATGACATTCTCGAATCCGGCCGGACGCTGGCCTTTGCCAAGGATCTGCTGTCCAATCGCGGCGCCAATCGGGTCGATGTGGCGGTGCTGCTCGACAAGCCCGGCAAGCGGGTGGCCGACATTGAAGGCGATTATGTCGGCTTTGTCTGTCCGGATAAATTTGTGGTTGGCTATGGTATGGACAAGGCGCATTCCTATCGCGAAGTGCCGTTTGTCGGATATCTCGAACAGCCTTGATATTCCTGAAATTCGCTTGCTTATGAAAGGGTTCCGGCTTGGTCGGGACTCAGGATATCTCTGTCTGCTTATCCCGCCGGTGGGCTCGTTTGCCGCATCCATCTGCTACTTTTCGTCATTGCCTTCGCTTTTGGTAAACCTTTTTCCTGTCAAATGGGCAAGCAAGATCGGCAAAAGATCTTGGTGTGACGAAAAGAGTATAGTGGGAGTGGGACATATGGCCCGAATTCTTCTGACCGAAGACGATGATGGCGTGCGTATGTTTGTTCAACGAGCCTTGATGATGGACGGACATGATGTCAGAACGGCAGAAGATGGTGGGGATGCCCTTGATGTGCTGACAGATTGTGAAGGGGCGTTTGATTTGCTCCTGACCGATATCAAGATGCCCTTCATGGACGGCATTGCGCTGGCCAAGAGCGCTGCGCAAGAGTATCCCGAATTGACCATTTTGATGATGACTGGATTTGCTGACCAACGGGAACGCTGCGATAGCCTGAATGCGATCGTTCATGATGTGGTTTCCAAGCCATTTTCTCTGGCAGAAATCCGCAATGCGGTGCGTGAAGCCCTGTCGGGGCGTGCAGCCTCCGGGCCGGCCTCATTGGCCCATGTCATGTATGGCTGATTTCTGCGTTTGAATGCGGATAGAGACTTGAAAAAGGGATGGCGTTGCGCCGCCCTTTTTTGCTTTTTGTGGGACCCTTTTGAGATCTTTTCGAGCCGGTTGAATTTTTTTGGTCTACAGGCGGTTTCGAATATGATAGAAGGAAAATCCTCATATATGCGTGTCCGCCCTCTTCGTTGGCTTTGCAAGGATGCGCTCATTTTCCATCACGATATTGATGGTGTGCAATCGACTTGCTGGGCAGGTCGTTGCCTGCCAAGCCATACTTAAGAAGGCAAATCGACATGATCGACCTGCTGGGCTATTTTGCTGCCTTGCTGGGAACAGTGTGCTGGATCCCGCAACTTATAAAGGTCTGGAAAACACGGCAGACCAAGGACCTCTCGCTGTCCACGAATCTGATGCTCTTCACCACCATGAGCCTGTGGCTGATCTATGGCATTGCGATCAGCTCACCGCCGCTGATCGCCGCCAATGTCCTGTCGGCCTTGTTCGTCGGCTCGATCATATCAGCCAAACTGTTTTTCAAGTGAGAAATAAGGCAGGTGGACTGGATCAGTCCTCCAGCCATGTTGGAATGGTATCGAGATCAAGCAGGTCTTCGTAGGTTGGGCGTGCCCGAATCACCTGCCACTGATCGCCATTGACCAGCACTTCGGGGATCAGAAGACGGCTGTTATAGGTGCTGGACTGGACCGCGCCATAAGCGCCAGCCGACATGACCGCAAGCAGGTCGCCCGCTTCCATTTTTGGCAATGGGCGGTTCTGGGCAAGGAAATCGCCGGTTTCGCAAACCGGACCCACCACATCGACATTGGTCACCGGGGTATCGAAGCCCGGTTCGGTGACCGGTTTGACCTCGTGCCAGGCGTCATAAAGGGTTGGGCGAACGAGATCATTCATTGCACCATCGACAATCACGAAGGTCTTGCCTTCGCCTTCCTTGCGATAGATGACTTCGCTGACCAATATACCCGCATTGCCCGCAATCAGACGGCCCGGTTCGAAATAGACCTTGCAGTTAAGATCCTTGACATGCTTCTTGACCGTGTCGGCATAGTCGCGTGGCAAGGGAGGGGGAGACTGGTTGGCTTCATAGGGAATGCCCAGACCGCCGCCCAGATCCACATGGTCGATCAGATGGCCATCAGCCCGCAGGTCACGGACCAGATCGCCAAGGCGCTGGAAAGCATTGTCAAATGGCTCCAGCTGGGTGATCTGGCTGCCGATATGCATGTCGATGCCGGTGACCTTGATGCCCGGTAGATCGTTGGCCCACTTATAGACTTCACGTGCCCGCTTCCATGGAATGCCGAATTTGTTTTCGGATTTGCCGGTGGCGATTTTGGCGTGGGTCTTGGCGTCCACATCGGGGTTGATGCGGATCGAAATGCGGGCTTCTTTGCCCAGCTCGGACGCGATGCGGCTGAGATGTTCCAGTTCCGGTTCTGATTCGACATTGAAGCAGAGAATCTCGTTTTCCAGCGCAAAGGTCAGCTCGCGGCGGGTTTTGCCAACGCCGGAAAAGAGGATCTTGCTTGCCGGAATGCCGGCGGCCAATGCCCGGCGCATTTCGCCCTCCGAGACCACATCGGCCCCTGCGCCCAAACGGGCCAGCGTTTTCAGGATCGCCTGATTGGAATTGGCCTTCATCGCATAGCAGACAAGAGACGGAACATCGCCGAAGGCTTCCGAGAAGACCTTGAAATGACGTTCGAATGTCGCTGTTGAATAGACATAGAAAGGGGTGCCCACCTGACGGGCGATTTCGGGGATGGAAACATCCTCGGCATGCATCACGCCGTTAACATAATCAAAATGGTGCATAATCGTCTCGCCGGTTTGTCTCGCGTGCCTTTCAGGGGCGCGGGCGGGAAATGGGGAATAAGGCGCTGGGGCCTAGAGCAGCGGATCCAGAACGAAGCCTTCGTCAGGCACATTCGGATTGTCTTTGGTGGTCGCAGGTGCAGCTTTCCCTTCGATGCCAGCATCCGGGGTCTTGGCGGATGGAGGCACCAGCGGGCCGCGCTGGCCACAGGCGGACAGGCCAACGGCCAATCCTGCAGCCAGAGCGGTCAGGCACAGATTTTTGGCAAGTTTTTTTGCCGGGGCGAGGGTGAGGGACGTAAGAGCCATCGCGAAATATTCCTTGTGCCTTCATTTTGGCCATTGGGCCGGGTGGTGGCTGCTTGCGGTCAAAGATCATCATCAGATGAACGGCATATGACCCGCGCAGATCAGAAGGTCACCGGGGCGCGTGTCTCGTCGCCCGGCGGCTTTCGTCTGACTATTGCTTGGCTGCTCTTTCTTTTTCAAGCTTTTTCAACCAGCTTCTCGCCTGTTTTCTGACATTGGTTGGCGCGGTGCCACCATAGGAGGTGCGGCTGCGGACCGATTTGTCCACCGACAGCACAGAAAACACATCTTCGGTGATCTCGGGATCCACCGATTGCATGTCTTCAAGGGACAGTTTGTGCAGCTCGATGTTGCGTTCGGCTGCCATGGCAACAAGGGTGCCGGTGACATGGTGGGCATTACGGAACGGCATATTGAGGCTGCGCACCAGCCAGTCGGCCAGATCGGTGGCTGTGGAATAGCCTGAGCCTGCGGCTTTTTTCAGCTCTTTGACATTTGGCTCAAGATCGCTGACCATGCCCGTCATGGCTGCCACACACAGGGACAGATTTTGCAGGGCATCAAAGGTCTGTTCCTTGTCTTCCTGCATGTCCTTGGAATAGGTGAGCGGCAGGCCCTTCATGACAATCAGCAAAGCGTTGAGGGCGCCGATGATGCGGCCCGATTTGGCACGAACCAGTTCGGCGGCGTCCGGATTGCGCTTTTGCGGCATGATTGAGGAGCCGGTGGAAAATTTATCGCTAAGCTTCACGAAGCGGAATTGGGCCGAAGACCAGATGACCAGCTCTTCAGCAAAGCGCGACAGATGCATGGCGCAAATGGAGGCGGCTGACAGGGCTTCAAGTGCGAAGTCACGATCCGATACACTGTCAAGGGAGTTGGCGGTCGGGCGATCAAAGCCGAGTGCCTTGGCGGTCATGTGACGGTCGATCGGGAAGGAGGTGCCAGCCAGCGCGGCTGCGCCCAACGGGCTTTCATTCATCCGCTTGCGGGCATCCTGCACCCGGCCCCGGTCGCGGGCGATCATCTCGACATAGGCCAACATGTGATGACCAAAGGTCACAGGCTGGGCGCTCTGGAGATGAGTGAAGCCGGGCATGACGCTGGCGGAAAATTCCACGGCCTTGTCGGCGAAAGCCTGTTGCAGCTCCATGAGCTGCCCATCAAGGGTATCGAGGGTTTCGCGTACCCAGAGGCGGAAATCGGTTGCGACCTGATCGTTGCGGGAGCGTGCCGTGTGCAGGCGACCAGCTGTCGGACCGATCAAATCTGCAAGGCGGCTTTCCACATTCATGTGAATGTCTTCCAGTGCCCGCGAAAAAGTGAACGTACCTGCCTCAATTTCTCCCGCGATTGTGTCTAGACCATCCTTGATGGCTTTGGCATCATCGCCCGTGACGATGCCCTGCTCGGCCAGCATGCTTACATGAGCTTTCGAACCGGAGATATCCTGGGCATAGAGTTTTTTGTCAAAATCAATGGAAGCGTTGATTTCTTCCATGATCGCGTCTGGGCCTTCAGAAAAGCGCCCGCCCCACATTTTGTTGCTCATGATAGATGTTCCAGTTTGTATGTTCTTGTTGCCGTGCTTTATGCCACAACAAAATTGGGCTGTCAGCGCTTTTGAGGTAGAAAATTCTGCAGACTTCTGGACAACAGAAATCGGGCTGGATCAAGGCATGAAAAATACGAAAGACCAATAAGGTAGGAGAGTTATGGTGAAGGGAACGAAGCAATGGGCCGGCAAGGTCTTTTTGATGCTGGGTATGCTGCTGCTGCCGACCATCGGTTGGGCGGCGGATGTCTGTCCGGCATCCAAGGCGCGGATCGATGCGATCGATCCGCATATCAAGGGCGCGATTGCGGCGCTTCAGATCAGCGGTCACCCCAAGGATATGTCCGGCCTTTCCTTCAAGCGCGAAGATGGCAGTGATGTTTCGGTCGCTGATTTCAAGGGCAAGGTTCTGCTGCTCAATCTGTGGGCCACATGGTGCGCGCCCTGCCGACATGAGATGCCTGACCTCAATGCCCTGCAAGCGAGTGTTGGGGGGGATCAGTTCGAGGTAGTCACCGTCAGTCTGGATCGCAAGGCACCTGCCAAGCCGCGGGAATTCTTTGATGCCTTAAAGCTCAAGGATCTTGAGCTGTTTTATGACGAAGGTATGGCGCTGTTCCCGGTCCTGCGCAAGCAGGGGATGGCTTTTGGCATGCCGACGACCCTGATCATCGATCAGGATGGTTGCTCATTGGCCCATATGTCGGGTTCGGCCCCCTGGGCTGACGAGCAGGCCAAAATCATGGTGCGTGAGGTGATCGGCAAGGAATAATCCGTGCCGAATGACGCGTTTCGTTGGAAAAAGCCCGGCATTGCCGGGCTTTTTGTCTTTACACTGACAGATCCACCGAGCCCCCAAGCCCTGCCGGGGCTGGTGGTGGTGCCGACTTGGCTGGGCTTGATGTCGATGCGGCACTGGCTGCCGGTGACGGGGATGGGGTTGGGGGCGAATAGCTGGCATGGCTGGCGCCACCCGCGGCTGATACTCCACACATAGTCTTTCTCCTCAATCGGTTGTTATGCCCATTGATTTTTGAATTTTGTCGTTAATCGACACTGAAGAAGAGCTCACGCTGCTATCACAAATGCGTCAGCGTGGTGGAGTTGACAGGTTGATTGGTGTGTCTTGCCGCAAGGATTTGGGCATGCAAAACCCGGCGCAAGGGGCCGGGTTGGATCTTCTCTTGATGGGAGAGGCTGTTTGCTTGGTGGCATCGGGCCGATTGTCAGGCCTTGATATCAACGGCGCTGCCCATCCCTTCTGGGGCTGCAGCATTGTTTTGCATGCCTTGCTGGACCAGCTTGTCGAGAATGCCGGTCATGGCATTGTCGGCATTGTTCGCGATCTTGGTCAGAGTGCTGCCAAGATCCATATTGGTCTCTGCTGCGTTTTTCGCAACCATTGCCGAAGCCAGAGATACGATGGAAGACATGGGCTACAAACTCCAGATTGATGGATTGATTCAAAGTCCAGTGTCGCATCTCTTTCTTAAGTCAGGGTAAATGAAATGCTAAACAGATTGGTCGGTTTTGAGTGAATGATCTGCCGGGTGCCGTTGACCCGGCAGGTCTTTTGGGATGTCAGTGGCGGGTGCCGTTGACCCGGCTGGCCTTCGTGGATGTCAGGGGCCGATTGCGGCCCACTGTTTATGGAGCCCTTGTCAGAGTGTCCGATCGGTAGGACCTGCCATAGATAGCGTGGTGCAATCGATCCGTGTCCGTTCGGGTCAACAGGCAGATTTCCTGATCTGATAGTCTGCGCATCATCAACGGGCTTAGCTGTTCTGCCCGGTCGAAAATGTCAAACAGATGTATCAGACAGTCGTCGCCGGCAATGCGGTTGAGGTTGATGGTGCCGCAGCTGTGGCAATGGTGAATGAGCATTACGTCACCGGTTCGGGCGCGGCCATATTTGTCAAAGCCGTTATGCTTGAAGGTCAGGCCGATCGGTTCCATGCCACCGTGACAGGTGGAGGCGCGGTTGCCGGGTTTGGTGTCGACATGACAGGACCAGAGGCAATGAGGGCAATGATTGCGTTGGGTCGTGCCTATATGCTCTGCCGGAAACACCATTTGCTGGCAATGATGGCAGCGAAAGGCCTCACTTGTTGTGTGCCAGCGTTTGCGGCTCTTTTTATTGTCTCGGTTGTCTTTGGGGTGATAGGTGAAGGGACGCTTGCGCTGTTTGCTGCAAGAATGGGAGTGTTTCATTGTCTATTCCGTTCATCATCAGATGGATGATTGGACAGACCAAAATCTTGGGATGGGTTGGCTCCACCAGTCACAGATCCCTTGATCGGGGTGCACAAGGCGCACCTCTTCCTTTGGGCACATGCCATCGTTTCCTGGTTGGGCATGCGGGAAGAAATGATGCGGTAAACAGAGCACAATCTGGTCCCGAGCGAGGTGCTGGGGAGTGCCTGTGGCCTGTTTATACTGTGGGGGAGAAGAAGATTTTGCTGCCATAAGGGCTGCGCACGTCTGATCCTGCCCGGAAGCGAGCATGGGGGTCAGACGTCATGCAACCATCGGCATCGACCTATCAATGGCCGATGCTAGGCGCTTACAATCTCTTTTGTGGGACGGTATGACATAAAGCCCTTTCCAACATTTTCGGAGCCTCCATAGCATCAAGGCTCAAGACCTGCAAGCCAGGGTGAAATGTTGGCAAATGAAAGGGTTCGGGCGTGACAAAAAAGGCACCCGGCTGAAACCGGATGCCTTATGCAAAGACTGGTGATTCCTTGACCTCAATTAGCGGGTCGGAACCGGCTCCTCGCCACGATAATCATAGAAACCGCGCTTGGTTTTGCGGCCCAGCCAGCCAGCTTCGACATATTTCACCAACAACGGGCAAGGGCGATATTTGGTGTCTGCCAAGCCGTCATAAAGAACCTGCATGATGGAGAGACATGTGTCCAGACCGATGAAATCGGCCAACTGGAGCGGGCCCATCGGGTGGTTGGCCCCAAGGCGCATGGCGGTGTCGATGGATTCGACCGAACCGACGCCCTCATAGAGGGTGTAAATGGCTTCGTTGATCATTGGCAGCAGGATGCGGTTGACCATGAAAGCGGGGAAATCTTCTGAGACGGCAACGGTCTTGCCAAGGCTATCTGCAAATTTCTTTGAGGTGATGAAGGTCTGCTCATCGGTAGCAATGCCGCGCACCAGCTCGATCAGCTTCATCACCGGTACCGGATTCATGAAGTGAATGCCGATAAACTGTTCAGCCCGGTCGGTGGAGGCGGCCAGACGGGTGATGGAGATGGAGGAGGTGTTCGATGCGATCATCGCATCGGGATGCAATACCGGGGTGACTGCGGCGAATATCTTGCGCTTGGTCTCTTCATGCTCGGTGGCGGCTTCGATCACTAGATCCATCTCGGCCATGGCTTTCAGGTCGGTGGCAGGAACGATACGGGACATCGCCTTGTCCCGTTCTTCTGCGCTGATCGCGCCCTTGGAGACCTGACGATCCATGTTTTTCTTGATCGTGGCCATGCCTTTGTCGAGATTGTCCGCGCTCAGATCATTGAGTACCACGTCATAGTTGGACAGGCTGCAAACATGGGCAATTCCGTTGCCCATCTGACCTGCGCCAATGATACCGACTTTCTTGATTTCAGAAATCATTCTGCTCACCGCTTGCCGCTCGTGCGGCTATTCCTTTGGGGTTTTGTTCTTTTCCATTGCGTGGGCTGCCCCAAGGCGCACCGTCGCATGGTCTGGGCCGAATAGTGGCAGATTATGCTTTCTTTCGCAAATGCGAAAAGCACGAAAGGGCGCCGATAGGGCACCCTTTCGAATTTTGTTCAAATCTGTCGGATGACAGAGGCAATTGCCTCCGATCAGAGGGCTTTTTCCAACTCGGGCAGGATGTCGAACAAGTCGCCGACAATGCCATAATCCGCCACCTGAAAGATCGGGGCTTCCTCGTCCTTGTTGATGGCAACAATGACTTTGGAATCCTTCATGCCTGCCAGATGCTGGATGGCACCGGAAATGCCCGCAGCGATATAAAGCTCAGGCGCGACGACCTTGCCGGTCTGGCCAACCTGCAGATCGTTGGGTGCATAGCCTGCATCAACGGCTGCGCGCGATGCACCAATAGCCGCTCCCAGCTTGTCGGCAATCGGGGTCAGGACAGCGTTGAATTGCTCCTCGGATGCCATACCGCGGCCACCGGAAATGATGACGCGGGCAGCTGCCAATTCCGGACGGTCGGACTGGGACAATTCTTCGCTGACGAAGCTGGAGCCTGCCGGAGCATCGGCGGCGGTCACGCTTTCAACGGAGGCGGAACCATCGGTGGCAGCGGCAGCGAAATTGGCGGTCCGTACGGTGACGACCTTTTTCGCATCGCTGGTTTTTACGGTCTGGATGGCGTTGCCTGCATAGGTCGGACGTTCGAACGTGTCGGCGGCAATCACTTTGGTGATGTCGGACAGCTGCATAACATCGAGCAGAGCTGCTACGCGTGGCATGAAGTTTTTGCCGTTGGCGGTGGCTGCAGCAACAAAGGCATCATAGTCATCGGCCAGTGCGACGATCTGGGCGGCCATCGCTTCAGCCAATTGATGCTCAAGGGCATCGCTTTCGGCAACCAGCACTTTGGCAGCGCCGCTCAGTTTGGCGGCTTCCTCGGCAACGGCAGCACAGCCTTTGCCTGCGACCAGCACATGAACGTCTGCGCCAAGGGCGACGGCAGCGGTCATGGCTTTGCTGGTGGCTTCATTCAGTGCCGCATTGTTGTGTTCGGCAATCAGAAGGGTTGTCATAATCTTTTCTCTCCTCTTTCTGCCTTACAGCACGCCAGCTTCGTTTTTCAGTTTGTCGACCAGTTCGGCGACGCTTTCCACCTTGATGCCAGCTTCGCGGGCTGCCGGCTCGGCGGTGGCAAGGATTTCGTGGCGCGGCGCGATGTCGACGCCATAGTCAGCGGCTTCCTTGGCATCAAGCGGCTTTTTCTTGGCCTTCATGATGTTCGGCAGGGACGCATAGCGTGGCTCATTAAGGCGAAGGTCAGAGGTGACCACGGCAGGCAGGGAAATCTTGATTTCCTGTGAGCCGCCATCGATTTCGCGGGTGACGGATGCGGTTTCCCCTTCAATGTCGATTTTGGAAGCAAACGTGCCCAGAGGCCAGCCCAGCAGAGCAGAGAGCATCTGACCGGTCTGGTTGCTGTCATCATCAATGGCCTGTTTGCCGACAATGACGAGTCCTGGCTGTTCTTCTTGGACCACGGCTTTCAGCAGCTTGGCAACACCAAGAGGCTCCACATGGGCATCCGTCTTGATGAGGATTGCGCGATCGGCACCCATGGCCAGACCGGTGCGCAGGGTTTCCTGTGCCTGCTGCGGACCAACGGAGACCAGAATGATTTCCGACGCCTTGCCCGCTTCCTTCATGCGAACGGCTTCTTCCACCGAGATCTCGTCAAACGGGTTCATGGACATTTTCACGTTGGCAAGATCAACACCGGATCCGTCTGCTTTGACGCGGATTTTGACGTTGTAATCGACAACCCGTTTCACGGGTACGAGAATCTTCATGGATCGTCTCTCCCACATGAACCAGCCTCGGGCCAGTTCAGAAGTTGCTTGAATTGCGTAGAACATTGCGCATCGGTCAACACCATGAGGCGCGCTTTCCCAAATGGGAAAGGGGCGGTCCGTGTGTCGGCGGCTGCAAGTTGGGGAGGACGGTAATGGGATGGATTGGGGCTGTCAACAATCCGTCCGTCGCAGTCGCATGACTTTCGGTTATGTTTACGTTACGTATACGTCAGTTATCCACTGCGTTGGAAAAGTGGCACGAAGGGATATTTGAAGAAAGGGATCAGAATGGCACCGGTGGCAGCGCCGCCGACATGCGCCCACCAAGCCACCCCTTCATCAACGCTGGTCACGGAATTATAGATCTGCAAGGCGATCCATGCGCCCAGACAATAGAGCGCCGGGATTGGCAACGGAATGCGCCCAAGCAGCAAAATCCAGACCTTGACACTGGGATGAAGCAGCAAATAGGCGGCAATTATGCCCGCTGTTGCGCCAGATGCGCCAATCAGCGGAACAGGCGAGCCCCAATTTACCATCATGTGGAGGGCAGCGGCCCCCATCGCGCATAGGCAATAGAAGAGCAAAAAGCGCCCATGACCCATGGCATCCTCGATATTGTCGCCAAAGACCCAGAGGAAAGCCATGTTGCCGATCAGGTGCATCCAGTCGGCATGCAGGAAGGCATAGGAGATGGGGGCGGTCAGCAGGATTGGCTCGCTCAGCGCAATCCTACTCAGATCATGCTGGGCAAAGTCTCTGGGGATAAGGCCATAGGCCAAGGCATAATCTTGCAGCACAAGGCCACCGGAGCCGGATGTGGTGATCAGAAAGACCACCACATTGGCAAGGACCAGGCCAAGCGTTACATATTGCCAGCGGACATGAATGAGATCATTTTTGTCATGCAACGGTATGAACATCTGGCGCTTCCGATCCCCTAGGGCCTTCGGGGTGAAGGCCTCCTGATGACCAGTTTAGCGGTTTTGACCCGGAACCCAAAGCACATCTTCCTTGCCCATATTGTTGGCCACGCGGGAGGCCACAAAGAAGAAGTCGGACAGACGGTTGACATATTGGATGCAGATGTTGGAGACCTGCTCGCCTTCGGTGGCGGCCAAGGCAGTCATCAGACGCTCGGCGCGGCGCGAGACCGTGCGGGCCAGATGCAGATAGGCAGAGGCGCGGGACCCGCCGGGCAAAATGAAGCTTTTGAGCGGTTCGAGATCGGCATTCAACTGGTCAATCTGTTGCTCAAGGCGCTGGACCTGCGCGGCGGTGATGCGCAGGGGCTCATACTTGAATTCCTGTCCCCGGTCGGGGGTGGTGAGGTCGGCGCCCAAATCGAACAGGTCATTCTGGATCTGCGACATCATGGCATCCATTTCAGGCATGTCCGCAAGCTCCAGCCGGACAAGCCCCACGATGGAGTTGGTTTCATCAACCGTGCCGTAGGTTTCCACGCGCAGGTCGTGCTTGGCGACGCGGTCGCCGCTGCCGAGCATCGTAGTGCCTTTGTCGCCGGTGCGGGTATAGATCTTGTTCAGGCGGACCATGGAGCAGTTTTTCCGTATTTTGCACCCGACCCCGTGGCTTTTGCCAAGCGGGTGGGTGAGCAGTCAAAAGGTGAGGCCAGCCGGCCCTGTTGGCGGCTGATGGCAAGAAGAATCATGCAGTTCATGTGCGCGGCTCAGTTTAGTAAGCATGCCTGCACATGCAACTTGTTCCTTTTACATAACTCTCGTCAGGCGATGATCAAGGCCGGTGCGAAACCTGACGGGTTCCCCTTCACAAGCGGTTGGGAAAAGGTGGGGGTGGCGCAGGGGGAGGGCGTCAAATGAGGCGCGGATGTCAGGTCATCACATAGAGGCTGGCCATGACCAGCACGATGGCGACAAATTGCAGAATCACGCGCCAGCGCATCAGGGTCTGGGAGCGGCTGGGGTTGCCACCGCGCATCATGTTGTAGAGCCCTAGTCCCAGCACGATGGCGACCGCGATGAGTGCGAGGGGGACGAGAGCGGGCAGAAGGGCTGACATTCTGGGTGTTCCTTTTAAGGGAGAGGCATCGGGCGATGCGCCGGGCCTGCCGATATGTGCGATCAAATGTCGCTGGCGGCTTGCTCCACTCTAGCAGGTTTTACGGATGCCGGAAAAGTCCTCGGGCGCACGACTTTTGTCGATTGCCACCGGATGAGGATCGGGGAGACCTGTGATCAGTCACCGGCAGCACGCAAGAAGGCCAAAAGCGGCTTGCTGGGTAAAATGCGCTTCAAAAAGGCCATCAAATGGGTTGGAACCGTGACCCGGTAATAAGGTTTTGGGGAGGGACTTTCAATCGCATGGATGAGTTTTTCGAACACCGCTTCTGGGGATTTTTCGAACCGGTCGGGCAGTTCGGATTCCATTTTTTCAAGGCGCTTGTGATAGCGGTCCTTGTAGGCCGAGCTTTTGATGTTGATCGATTCGAGGAACCGCTTGCGGGCGGTTTCGCGGAACTGGCTGGTGATCGGGCCAGGTTCGATGGACGAGACATGGATGTTGGAGCCGTGAAGCTCGATGCGCATTGTGTCGGTCAGGCCTTCGAGCGCAAATTTCGAGGCGACATAGGCCCCCCGGAAGGCCAGAGGCACAAGGCCCAAAACCGAGGAACACTGGACGATCCGGCCATGGCCCTGCGCACGCATCACCGGGACGATCTGCCGGGTCAGTTCGTGCCAGCCAAAGAAATTGGCTTCAAATTGCTGCCTGAGCACATCGGTAGGCAGATCTTCCACCGCACCGGGCTGGCCATAGGCGCCATTGTTGAACAGGGCGTCCAGCTTGCCGCCAGTGTGATTGAGGACCGCTTCCTTGCAGGCTGAAATGGATTGCTGATCGGTATAGTCGAGATAGATCGCAGTGATGCCTGCGTCGCGTAATGCATCGAGATCTTCCACTTTGCGAGCGGTGGCAAAAACCTGCCAGCCTTTTTCGTGCAGGCGCATCGCGCAGTGACGTCCTATGCCAGTGGAGCAACCTGTGATGAGTATTGATCTTTGAGCCATTTCATCCTGTCTCATACTTTCAGCTAATAGTGGTTTACCAGACCTTGGCAAAAAGAAAAGGGTGCTTCTTGCTGAAACACCCTTTCTCTTTTCACGTCTTCGACAGATTTTGCCAAAGTTTGCTAGGTTGCCACCGTCTTAGCCAAGCAGACGGCGGGCGATGACCTGGGCTTGAATTTCGCCGGCCCCTTCGAAAATATTGAGGATGCGGGCATCACACAGCACGCGGGAAATCTCATATTCGAGGGCGAAGCCGTTGCCACCGTGGATTTGCAGGGCATTGTCTGCCGCAGCCCAGGCAACGCGCGCACCGAGCAGTTTGGCCATGCCTGCCTCCACATCGCAGCGTTTGTCATGGTCTTTCTGGCGGGCGGAGAAGTAGGTCAGCTGGCGGGCGACCATGATTTCAACGGCCATCATCACCAACTTGTCGACCACGCGCGGGAAATTGATCAGCGATTTGCCGAACTGGGCCCGTTCCTGCGCATAGCGCAACCCCAGATCCATGGCGCATTGGGCGACGCCAATAGCGCGGGCGGCGGTTTGGATGCGGGCGGATTCAAAGGTTTGCATCAATTGCTTGAAGCCTTGTCCCTCGACGCCGCCGAGGAGCGCATCTTTTTTGACCTCGAAATTGTCAAACGAGATTTCATATTCCTTCATGCCGCGATAGCCGAGCACTTCGATCTCGCCACCATCCATGCCATCTGCCGGGAAGGGATTGGCGTCGTCCCCACGTGGCTTTTCGGCCAGCAGCATGGAAAGGCCCTTGTAGCCCGGCTCATCGGGGTTGGTGCGGACCATCAGGGTCATCAAGTCCGCACGGACCGGGTGGGTGATCCAGGTCTTGTTGCCGGTCACCTTGTAGCTGTCGCCATCGCGCACAGCGCGGGTCTTCAGGCTGGCAAGGTCGGATCCGGTGTTGGGCTCGGTGAAAACCGCGGTGGGCAGGATTTCACCTGTAGCGATGCGTGGCAGCCAGCTTTCCTTCTGTGCGTCATTGCCACCGCAAATGATCAGTTCGGCGGCGATTTCCGAGCGTGTGCCCAGCGATCCGACGCCGATATAGGCGCGGGACAATTCTTCGGACACCACGCACATGCTTTCCTTGCCAAGGCCAAGTCCGCCATATTCTTCGGGGATGGTCAGGCCGAAGACACCCATTTCGGCCATTTTTTCCACCACATCGAGGGGGATATAGGCATTTTCCAGATGCCATTTATGGGCATTGGGTTTGACTTCACTTTCGGCAAAGCGGCGCATTTCTTCGCGGAAGGCTTCCATGGTCTCATCAAGACCGGCATCGCCATAGGAGGCGGCCCCTTCGGCTGCTTCGATCAGGGCAATCAGGCGGTTGCGGATGGTCGGGCTGTTGCCCTCCGTGATCAGACGCACAACCGGTGGGCAATAAGCCTCTTTGATGGCGTCAATGGGCAGGCCAAAATCCGACAGACGAACAATTTCCCCTTGGGTCATCGGGATGCCGCCAAAGATCTGGGCAAGATATTCGGCAAAAGCGATGCGGGTGATCAGCATTTCCATCTCGCCAAAGCGGCCTTCGTCGGACAGGGTGCTGGCATAGCCGCGCATTTCTTTGAGCGCTTCAACATAGGTGGCGAACCAGGCAAAACCATGGGTGGCGCGCTGTTCAGCTTCGATCCTCTCGGCGCTGATGCGATCATCGACCATTACCTTGGCCCGTACTTCGGTCTTGATGGCTTCGAGCAGGCCCTCGATAGCGGTGAGGGCGGTGCCCATATCTTCTATGAAGGTGTCAGGGGTGGCGATGGTTTCGGTCTGAATGGTCAGGGTCATGGATCTTCCTCCTCCTTAAAGACTGCGCGTCGGTCTGAATGCCGATTGGGTCGCGCTGTCGAAAATCCGTTTATGCTGCACTGCACAGTGAAGGGCGGGCAAGCACTTGGCAATTGGCCAATGGATTAATGGAAGGCCATGTTGCAGTGCAGTTGGAACGGCGGATGGGAAGCGATTTGACGGGCTTGCCAATGGTGCCAATGGGACGAGGACCGGGCGCGGCACTTGGATGCAGGTGAGGAGTGGAGAGGGCGCCTCGTTGTGCTTTCCCTTTCCTTTGCGGCTTTATCTGGCTTTGCGACTGGCAATGACCACGCCGGTGGCAGTGACTATAATGCCAAGGATCTGCATCAGGGTGATCGGCTCGTCAAACAGCAAATAGGAAATGACTGCGGTGACTGCCGGGATCATGTAAAAGAGCGCAGCAATATTGGAGACGGCCCCATGCTCGATCAACCAGAGCAACAGGAAGATCGCACCGATCGACAGGACCAAAGTCAGCCAGCCAAGCGCAAAGATGAATTCGCCCGACCAGATGACCGTCTGGGTCTCGGTTGCAAAGCTCAATCCGGCGCAGAGGAGGCTGGCAGCAAGATATTGCCAGACGGTGGCAGCGCGCATGTCGAGGTTGGCAGCGAAGTGTTTCTGGTAGACCGTACCAAAGGAAATGGACAGCATGGCGACGCAAACCACGGCAATCTGGAGCGGGGTGACAGAAAAAGCCCCACCGCTCAAGCGTGGATAAAGCACCAGACAAATGCCCGCCAGCCCAAGCATGAAGCCGCTGATATGATTGCGGGTGATCCGCTCTCCCAAAATGCCTCGGGCAAAGAAAGCGGTCATGACCGGTTGCAGACCCATCACCAGGGCGGCGAGCCCGGCGGGCATGCCATTGTCGATAGCCCAGAAGACGCAAGCGAGGTAGACGCCATGGATCAGTAATCCGGTGATGAAGGCATGAAAGGCTTGTTTTGGATTGGGCCATTTGGCACGCAGCACCAGTGAAATCGGTAACAGGAGGGCCAGCACCAATGTAAAACGCAAGGTCAGGAACGTCATCGGTTCGGAATAGGGGGCACCCATCCGCGCGCCAATGAAGCCGGTGGACCACAAGACGACAAATAGTGCAGGGGTTGCTTGCGCTAGAGTTGGTTTTGTCCTGATGGGCATGGAAAGGCTCTTTTGTGGCAGGTCGAAGCGGGGAGGGCAGGCGGTAGGTCTCAGATTCCTATCCGGTCAAACACGGATTGTCCATCCATCTCCTTGCGGTCTCGCGCTTTTGTGACGGATTGCTTTTTGTGATCAAGGCTTATATGGATTGCAATCGGATAGCGTCTTTGCGTCAGGGTGTCTGGAATGTCTCAGATTTGGGAATGGTTGTTGGTTCCGGTTCGGATATTCTGGCGGTTTTCAGACAATCACGGCATTGCTCTGGCGAGCAATATTGCTTTCTCGATATTGTTATCCCTGTTTCCCTTTCTGCTGATCATCACCGGGGTGACTGTCTGGGCCGGAGGGCAGGAACTTGGAAAAATATTGCAAGATTTGCTGTCTTTCCTGCTGCCTGATCCCATTGCCCGGATATTGCAACCCGATGTGGATGCGGTGATCGCTGAGCGGACCGGTAGCCTGCTGTCTTTGTCCTTGCTGATTTTTCTTGTCACCCTGACCTCTATGGTGGAAAGCCTGCGTGAAGGGCTCAATCGTGCCTATGGCTACTATGAGCGGCGGTCTATCCTGTCGCGGCGGGCGATGGGGCTGGTTGCGGTGATTGGGGCAATCTTCGTGATGGTGTCGGTGGCTGCGGGATTGTTCGTGGCGCCATTGGCTTGGGAAATCGCCAAGTCACATTTGCCTTGGCTGCAGGATTTTCAGGTGACATTTGATGTGGTGCGTTTGGGTATCGCCTTGCCCATTCTGACGGCGTTTCTTGTGGCCAGTCACCGCTGGTTGCCAATGCGGGTGATCGAATGGAATGATCTGTGGCCGGGGGTTCTGACAACCCTTGTTCTGTGGTGGATCACGGCGGAGGGCTATTCCTATTATCTCTCGCATTTTGCGCAATATGCAAAGATCTATGCGGGGTTGGCCGGGGTGGTCGCGACGCTGATTTTCCTCCAAATCATTTCGATGATTTTCCTGTTCGGGGCGGAGGTGAATGCCTGGCGGATTCGCTTGCAACGGGTTCATCACAACCGGGTGGTGAAAGAGGATCCGGACAAGTCTCAGTCGAGAGAAAACGATGTCAAGGCCAGTGGCAGTGTCCTGACCGATGACAATGGGTCGGATGAATAAGGTCAGCCGGGCACTGGTCAGGATGCCAAGCACGGGAAACAAGGAATAAGAAAAAAGGCCGGTTTGACCGGCCTTTTGTTTGCTTTGTGCTTTTGATCAGATCTCTTCGCCGCGGCTTGCCAGAATCACCTCTTCGATGGTGCGCAAACCGGTGTGGGTGGTGTTGACCAGACAGGACATGTTGCCCGGCTGGTGACGGTTGTTGAGCATCAGATCGTGGGCCTTGGGGATCTGGTCCCATGAGAAGACCTCGGACATGCAGGGATCCACATGACGCTCAATGACCATCTGGTTGGCGGCCATGGCCTGTTTGAGATGGGCAAAGTGGGAGCCCTGAACGCGCTTCTGGTGCATCCAGAGATAGCGGGCATCCATGGTCAGGTTAAAGCCTGAGGTGCCAGCACAAATGACAACCATGCCGCCGCGTTTGACGATGAAGGTGGAGACCGGCATGGTCGCTTCGCCGGGATGCTCGAACACCATGTCGACATTGTTGCCTTTGCCGGTAATGTCCCAAATGGCCTTGCCGAATTTGCGGACTTCCTTGAACCAGTCGTTATATTCGGGCGAATTGACTTTGGGCAGTTGGCCCCAGCAACTGAAATCCTTGCGGTTCAAGACACCACGGGCACCAAGGCTCATGACGAAATCGCGCTTTGACTCGTCCGAAATCACACCGATGGCATTGGCTCCTGCTGCCGCTGCAATCTGGACGCCAAACACCCCAAGGCCGCCGGATGCGCCCCAGATCAGCACATTTTGACCAGGTTTCAACTCGTGGGGATTGTGACCGAACATCATGCGATAGGCGGTGGCCAGAGTCAGCACATAGCAGGCGCTTTCTTCCCATGTCAGATGCGTCGGGCGGGGCAACAGCTGTTGCGCCTGAACGCGGGAGAATTGCGCAAATGATCCGTCCGGGGTTTCATAACCCCAGATGCGCTGGGTGGGC
>CAXXSO010000007.1:0-24808 GCA_963676965.2 uncultured Cohaesibacter sp. | reverse complement strand
ACTTAACAAAAAGCGCATATTTCTTCACATTAGAATTAGAATAACTGCATCTATCCCACCTCAATTTTATGAGATAAATCAAGCTGATTTGACTAAGGAGGATTTTGGCTCATCGTAGATCCACCTTAGGAAGCGAAAATGAGACAGAAATCCGGTCCGCGGAATCCATCTGAAAAGAGAAGGCAATTGGGGATTTTGTTGAGTGTCAGGCCTATTGCCGAATGCAGATTTTTGTCTGCAGTGCTGATGCGCTAAGCAACGACATGCTGCCATTGGGTGATACTGCAACGCCGTATGTTCAGGCAGAGGGCGGGTTGCGCCCCTGTGTCTTTCCCTACCAATCCGTTCACTCTCTTGTTGTATCCATTTGAGTGGTCAGGGATTTGAGCGTATGTTGCAGTCACGAGAATCGGAGGGGAACTCTCATGCGCATTTTGTTTACTGGCGGGTCTGGCAAGGCCGGACGTCATGCGATCGCTTATCTTGTCGAAAAAGGCCATCGTGTCCTCAATGTGGACCGGATTCCACTGGATCTACCCGGTGTCGACAACCGTTTGGCTGATGTCACCGATGCGGGGGCAAATGTTCGATGTCATGGCGAGTTATGCCGGATTTGATGAACTGGAGCCGGGCGATGGGGTGCCGAAGTTCGACGCTGTTGTGCATTTCGCAGCGATACCGCGCTTGCTGCTGACCTCGGACAATGAATGCTATCGGGTCAATACGATCGGAACCTATAACGTCATCGACGCGGCGGTAAAATTCGGCGTGCGCAAGATCATCTTTGCGTCCTCCGAGACGACCTATGGCATCTGTTTTGCCGACGGCGAGCGCAAACCGGACTATCTGCCGATTGATGAAGAGCATCCTGTCATTCCCGAAGACAGCTACGCCATGTCGAAGGTCGCCAATGAAGTGACGGCAAGGTCGTTTCAGCGGCGCAGTGGTTTCGACATTTATGGGCTGCGCATCAATAATGTGATCGAACCCCATGAATATGAGCAGGATTTCCCGGCCTATCTGGCCGACGCTTCGCTGCGGCGTCGCAATATCTTTGCCTATATCGATGCGCGGGATCTGGGGCAAATGGTTGACCGCTGCCTTCAAACTGACGGACTCGGTTTCGAGATCTTCAATGTATCAAATGACGATCATTCAGTCGCAGCAAGCACGACTGACCTGATCGAGACATTTTATCAGGGTGTGCCTTGTCGAGAGATGGGGCCGACGGAGACCTTTTATTCCAACGACAAGGCCAAGAGGTTGCTTGGCTTCCAGCCAGAACACAGCTGGCGCATGTATCTGTCTGGCTAGGCTGGAAGGCAAGGCGTCGACAGCCCCGTGAAAATCGTCTTGGTCAGTTCTGCTACCAAGCGACCTTCAGCTGGACTGCAGGGGTTGGGCGCGTCATCAAGGAAATGGGAGATGACCCGCTCAATGAAGGGTTGATGTACATGGGGTGGATCGGCAATTTCTTGTTGTTGTTTCGATCCCTCCAGTGTCAGGATGATGGGAGAGTGCTGAAAGAAGCTCATCCGAGCGGAGCCTTTGTCGCCATACAGGATGACGCATTCTTCTTCCTTCATAGTTGAATAGGCGCAAAGGCCGATCACCGGGAAATCTCCGAAATCCATGATGTAGCTGACCAGATTTTCTGCTGCACAATTGTTGCCTTGAGACTTCTTCAGGCCAGCCGCAGATACAGGCGTTCCAAACAGATAGGCAAGCCAGTCAAGCGTGTGAGACTGCATGTCAACAAACAGCCCGCCGCCATTGATGGTCGCGTCGACTTTCCAGCTATTGTCCGGCACATTCGCGTGCGGCACGAATTGCCGGACCTCGATCATGCGTAAGGTCCCGATCGTTCCGTCCGCTGCAATCCGCCTGAAGGTTTCAAAACGGGGCAAGGCCCGGCGATAATAGGCGACGCTGAGTTTCCGTCCCGTCTCCTTCGCCGCGACCTCCATTGCATGGCATTGGCCGGGATCAAGGGCCATTGGCTTTTCGACCAGAACGTCTTTGCCTGCCTGCAGGGCACGAATCGCGTAGGTCATGTGGGTGTCGGGTGGGGTCGCTACATAAATGGCCGTCAGTTCTGCATCATTGATCAGGCTGTCGGCATCATCGGTCCAACGAGGGACGTTGTGGCGACTGGCATAATCAGCAGCTTTGTCCTTATCACGCCGCATGACAGAACAGAGCGTGGATCTGTTCGTCTGTTGCAGGGCCGGACCACTTTTGATTTCAGTGACATCGCCGCAGCCAAGAATACCCCATCTGACGACTTGTTCTCTCTCTGACATCATGTTGTTTCCTCATCTGGTGGGCGGCTGACCGACCTTCACTGCGATGACTCTCCTATCAGCTATCAGTCGTGAGGTCGTTGAGCAAAGCTTTGCAGTCTTTGCCGGATCTGATCTCGATACAGTTTGTGGTGTCTTTTTCTGACCTTAAAACGGCTTGATCCTTATTCCCAAAGACCTTGTCGTACCTAACTGTCCAAAAACGCATGGAGCAATTCAGGCCATCGCGGCACAAGACTCTGATTAGACGAAGCCATATTGGAGGGTTCATCCTTATTATCAGGTCTGATCTCCTTGCCCGTTCAGCATAGGTTCGTGAATTGCCACCTTCAATGATCCAGCGATCATTCGAGATTTGCTTGCGCACAAGTTCATCGATTTTCGTTTCCGGTCTTAGATTGCCGTCTTCATCCCAGACGGCCACATCAACGCAATGGACAGGCAGGTCTAGCAGTCGGCCTAACTGCAAACCGAGCCAGGTTTTTCCTGAACCAGGTCCCCCAATAATCATTACTCTGGAAACAGACACAATCAATCACACCCCATAGAATGAACTGGAAGGATAGCAGACCTCCAAACGTTGCGCAGTATTTTGAAACCGAGGCTCGATGTATGGACCAACTGCGGTTTGCAAAAAGAATTTTGTAGGATTTTGGAATTCGCTGATATGTATCAGGTCTGCGGCGTGTCATTCAGCCACCTTGTTCAGAAATCCCTAGATTTCAAAACAACCACCGCAAGGCACTTTGCAGAAGACGCAGTCCGATCTGGTGTAAAGCCACAAGCCCAGCCTCTTGAAGACTGTCAACCAGCGCATCAGCCTTCAGCTTCGATATTACCAATAACTCACTTGCCATTGAGAAGTTTCGTGGCCAGATGATCCGCTGCATCTCTTAACGAGTTCTTGTAATCATCATAGTGTGCTATCGCATCATCCTTGGGGGCGATGATGCACAAGGTATACTTGCAAATGCGATCTGGGCCAAGCACTGGTGCAGCAAAGCAATGCGTATAAGTATCTGCCAAGCTATCAAAATCAAAAAACTTCTCATGCTGAGCTTTGCGAACGCTCATCAGAAAATCTTTAGGGTCAAGCTGCGATCCATCCGGCAATTCAAAATCTGCCGGCGGGATGAAATCCAGGATCTCCTGATCGGACATATGGGTGAGCAGCAACCGCCCCGATGCAGTCCAGGGAATAGGCACTCTCTCACCGATTTCGGCACTGATGCGAAACGGCCTGCTGCCCTCATTCATCATCGCAACATAGTATTTGTTGCCGTCCAGCGTGCAGAGCTGGGATGTTTCTCTCGTCCGTTCGGTGATGCTTTTCAGAATTGGCCGAACGGTCGCCCCGAGGTCAAAGTGTTTCCGGTAATTGGTGTTCCAGAAATTGAGCTTCGGTCCAAGAAACACTCTGCCATCGCCGTCGACTTTCTCTAGCACATTCGACGCAATGAGTGAGGCGACCAGATCGTAAATCGAAGATTTGGGAGCACGCATGGCTTCCGCAATTTCGATGGGCCGCTGTGGCGACCCAGCCTGACACAGATGATCCAGAATGTCGAAGGCTCGATCCAGCCCTCTCGCTTTCGTTCTGCCACTATTGGTCATTGCTTACTGCTCGCCTACACTCATTATTTGTCAAACTGCTTTGCGAAATGCGATGCAGTCAACTTCCACCTTGCAATCGACAACCATCGCGGATTGAACACACGCACGAGCTGGCGGGTTATCGCCAAAATACTGAGCGAACACCTTGTTAAAGCTCCAGAAGTCTCGTGGATCATCAAGCCAAACGCCAATCCGCATGATATCCGCTGTAGAGTATCCTGCCTCTTCAACAATTGCGATCATATTGCGAATGGCTTGGTGTGCTTGTGGAACAATGCCACCGTCAATGACTTCTCCATCAACCATCGGAGTTTGTCCAGACACATAGAGCCATCCGTCTGCCTCGGTCGCCTTTGCAAAGGGCAGCGCTTGTTGTCCGGACCCTTTTGACTCATTTAGTCCGTGTCTCTTGATTGTCATTTAAATTACCTCTCTTAGAACTTTGAGTTTTTCAGGAACTCTGCCAGACGTTCCGTTTTTGGATTTTTGAACATCTCCTGAGGTGGACCCTCTTCGCCGATCCGGCCGTCTTGCATGAATATCACGCGGTTCGAGACGTCGTGGGCGAACTGCATCTCATGGGTCACCAGCAGCATGGTCATGCCTTCTTTGGCGAGATCCAAAATGACCGCCAGTACCTCGTTGACCAGTTCGGGATCGAGCGCCGATGTCACTTCGTCAAAAAGCATCAGCTTGGGATTCATGGCGATTGCACGCGCAATTGCGACACGCTGTTGCTGCCCTCCCGACAGTTGTCCGGGAAAGTGATCTTTCCGCTCCAGCATTCCCACACGCCCGAGCCATTTCTCCGCTATGGAATATGCCTCGTCCTTGGATATTTTCTTCGTTTTGATCAAGCCCAGCATCACATTTCGGATGGCTGACATATGTGGGAACAAGTTGAAATGCTGGAAGGCCATACCGGTCATGGCACGTTGCCGTGCAATTTCCTTTTCGGACAGCCGAACGCGTTTTCCGGCCTTTTGCTTATAGCCAATCTGCTCGCCATCGACGGCAACAACGCCTTCTTCGTAGTCTTCAAGCAAGTTGACACAGCGTAGAAGGGTTGTTTTGCCGGAGCCACTGGAGCCTATCAGGCTCACAACATCACCTTGTTGCATAGTCAAGTCGATGCCCTTGAGAACCTCAAGATCTCCGAAGCGTTTGTGCAGGTTCTGAATTTGCAGGAGTTCTGATGACATTCGAGACCTCAGTTTGGTATTGCAACCTTGCGTTCGACGTAGCGCCCGCCTTTTTCGATCGCGTAGTTGATAAGGAAGAACACAAAGCCTGCAAAGAAATAGAGCTCGAGGCTGAGGAATGTACGCGAGATGATCTGTTGTACAGAGAGCAACAGCTCGACCACACCAATGATGGACAGAAGTGTGGAGGCTTTGACAATCTCTGTTGCGGTGTTCACCCATGTTGGAAGAATCTGACGCAGAGCCTGCGGAAGAAGCACCGAGAAGAAGGTCTCCGAGAATGTCAGCCCGATCGACATGGCCGCTTCCGTCTGGCCCTTCGGGATCGCCAGAAGTCCGCCGCGCACGATTTCTCCCACGTGGGAACTACAGAACAAGGTCAGTGCGAAGACACCGGCCTGAAATGCGGTCAGGTCAACGCCGACAACTGACAGAATGTAGAAACAAGCCAGAATGAGAACAAAAACCGGAGTGCCACGCAGGAAGTCGGTATAGATCCTGACAACGACCCGAGCGGCAACATGTCCATAAGTCAAAATAAGCCCGACGCCGACACCAAGGATGGTGCCAAGGAAAATCGACAGCATAGAAATTTGAAGCGTGTTCCAAAGTCCGTCGAGGATGGCAAAACGGGTTGCCCAAATGGCATGTAGTGCTTGTGCTATTTCCATGACAACTACCTCGGAATGGCCAAACGGGATTCAACCTGGCGGAGCGCTGCTGCGATGACGTAGCAGGCAACGACATACATCAGGCTGGCGACCATCCAGGTTTCAATCACCCTGAAAGATTCAACGTTGATTTTTCGCGCGTAGAAGGTCAGCTCCGGCACAGCGATTGCAGCTGCCAGAGAGGTGTCCTTAAACAACGAAATGAAGTTGTTGCTGAGCGAAGGCAAAACGTTTCTGAGCATCACCGGAATAGTGATCAGTAATTTGGTCCTGAACTCGGTCAGCCCGATCGTCAGCCCGGCCTCCCGCAAGCCGCTTGGAAGAGAAACGAGACCAGCACGGAACACTTCCGTGAGATATGCGCCCGAATAGATGGACAAAGTCACGATGAAGGACTCAATTTTCCCAAATCGTATTCCGAGTTGCGGAAGGGCAAAGAAGGTGAACAGGATCAGCACCAGGATGGGCGTGTTTCTGATCATCGAGACATAGGAACCCGATACCCACCGGATTGCCCGACGTTTGGACAGCATTCCAAAAGCAGCCAATAGACCAATCACGCATCCTATGGCAATTGATATGATTGCCAGAAAGATACCAAGACCCAAGCCCGACAACAACAAGTCGAAGTCGCGCCACACTGCAGCAAAGTTGAAGTTATAATCCATTGGCTACTCTTGGTGCTATGCTGGTTATTTGAATTCGACCGGGAAGCCGATCTGCGGCGGGCTCAATTCAGCGCCGAACCATTTCTTGTAAGATGCCGCATAGCTATTGAACTCGACACCCGTCATGGCTTCATGGAACACAGAGTTGACGAAGTTCAGCCAACGCTGATCACCCGGTTTCACCGCACAGCTATAGCTCTGCGGGTTCCAGCCGTAACCGGCGTCCAGATAGCGATCAGGGTTTTGCGCCATGAACCAGCTCAGGGAAGACTGGTCAGTTGCAGCTGCGTTAGAGCGACCAGAATTCAGCGCCTGATACATCAGATCAACGCTTTCATACTGATCAACATTGGCGTCCGGTAGAGCCGCATGTACCATGTCTTCGGCATAGACATTTTGAAGAACCGAAACGGTTACATCACTGCCAGCCGCTTTCAATGCGTCATAGTCGGCATATTCGCCGCCCTTTAGCAGCATCAAGCCAACGCCTTCGCGGTAGTAGGGAATGGTGAATTCGACCTGCTGCGCACGGCCTGCGGTCACCGTCATGAACTGGCAGGTCACATCGACCTTGTCGGTTGCGAGGTTTGGAATGCGTGCGTCGCCAGACTGATTGACAAACTCGATCTTGGTCGGATCATCAAAAAGCCCCTTGGCAATCAACCGCAGCATGTCGATGTCAAAGCCGACCAGCTCGTTGCTTTCGTTTTTGAAGTGCCAGGGTGCATTGGTGCTGCCGGAGCCTGCGATCAGATAACCACGATCCAGAACATCCTGGAGCTTATCAGCATATGAACTTCCGGTAGCAGCGCTCAAAAGCAATGCAGCCAGAAAGGAAGTCTTGAGTGTTTTCAACATTAAACCCTCTCCGTTTGGTGTATTCCGGTATACCGGAATTAATTTCGGTATTGCGTAATAATTGTTTGCACGCTAATAGTGGGTTGTCAACAAGAATGTCGGAATGAGGCCAACGCCTGTTGGTCAGACAAGGTGAAAGGTCAGAGGGGTCGTATCATGTTTACGCAAATTGACACGCCGTCAGTCGTTGTGGATCTAGATATCGCAGAGGCCAACATTGAGAAGTTTCAGCAATATTGCGATACGCACGGCCTCAAGGTTCGTCCTCACATCAAGACCCACAAATTGCCGGATCTCGCGAAGACCCAGATCGCAATGGGAGCAATCGGCATCACATGTCAGAAGATAAGTGAAGCCGAAGCGATGATCTCCGAGGGTGGTGTCGAGGATGTTCTGATCACCTACAACATCCTTAGCCCCGCAAAGACGAGCCGACTTCGCGCACTCGCCGAGAGAGTCAAACTAAGCGTTGTTGCAGACAATGAAACAGTCGCAATCGGACTGAATGAAGCATTTAAGGATGCTCCTTCGAGCCTGTCTGTTCTTGTTGAATGCAACACGGGTGCTGACAGATGTGGCGTTGCAACGCCTGAGGACGCGGCTGCCCTCGCCGAGTTGATCGAAGCATTGCCGAATTTGTCCTTCAAGGGCTTGATGACCTACCCGCCTGTTGGCAAGGCTTCAGCGGTATCGGCATGGCTTGAACGGGCGATTTCGCTCATCAAATCTCGCGGTATCGGCGTCGAGGTCGTATCATCCGGTGGATCGCCGGATATGTGGTCGGCTCACGAAATGTCGTTGGCGACGGAATACCGGATCGGCACATACGTCTATAACGACCGGTCTCTTGTTGTCAGGGGAACGTGCAAATGGGAAGATTGTGCGCTGACCGTACTCGCAACGGTCGTTTCCGTTCCGTCGGAGCATCGTGCAATTATTGACGCCGGCTCGAAGGTGCTCACGTCCGATCTGCTTGGTTTGGACGGTTACGGTCACGTGGTCGGGCGGGATGACCTCACTATTGATCAGCTGAGCGAAGAACATGGCCGTATTGTAGCCTCCGGTCCCATAAATCTTTCTGTTGGAGATCGCGTGCAGATCGTGCCAAATCACGCCTGTGTCGTTTCAAACATGTTGGACCGTGTTGAACTCATACGCGGCAACAAACACATTGGCCCCAAATTGGTCGCAGCGCGAGGATGCGTTTGGTAATCCTACATGTTTCTGTCATCAGAATTGACCTTGAAGCGCTTGATCCATGTACCCAAAGCTAAATCAAAGCTGCTTTGTGCGCAAACCGCGCAAATTTGCTACCTTCGGGAAATAGGGGGGCAGAGTGGTGCCTGTCACTGCCCCTTTGAGCCGCGATTGCAAATCACTAAGCAGGATGATCGGTTGCAATCGGCGATGTGCTGCATATGTTCGGTTCGAACTCATTCTGGGTGTTGTGATCATGTGGCGTGAAGTGAGTGGGCTCATCATGGCCTGAAGCGGATATGCAGCGCCTCGTTGTCATTCATCACTTCGGCATTGGTTCTGAAAACATCCCTTATCAATTTCTCCGTTAATACCTCTTGAGGCATGCCGCATGTGTGAAGGGCGCCAGCTTCAAGGATCAGGATACGGTCACAGAACATGGCTGCGAGATTGAGATCATGCAGGGCAACCACGCAGGTCAGATCGAGGTCACGCACAAGACGCAAGATTTCGATCTGGTGATGGATATCAAGATGATTGGTCGGCTCGTCAAGGAACATGACTTTCGGATCTTGAGCCAGGGCCCGGGCAATATGGACACGCTGACGCTCGCCACCTGAGAGGGTTTGCCATGCCTGACCGCTGAGGCCTGTCATATCCACGCGTTCAAGAGCGGTTGCTACGGCACCTTCATCAGCATCCGTCCAGCCCGACAAAGCGGAGCGATGCGGTGTCCGACCCAACCGCACCACGTCGCGCACCGTCACATTGGTGTCCGTCGCTGCATTCTGGTGCACAAACGCGACTTCGCGTGCCAATGCACGCCTTGGCACTTTGACAATGTCTCTGTCGCTGATTTTCACATGACCGGAGTGCGGGGATTTGAGACCTGCGAGCAGGCGCAACAGCGACGACTTGCCTGATCCATTTGGCCCGATCAGACCAACGGTTTCTCCTTCGCTCACATCAAGCGAAACATCACGGACGATCTCTCTGCGCTTGACGCCCCAAACGAGATTTCGGGCTTTCACGCTCATGATTGTGGCCTCGCACGATATAGGATGATGGCAAAGAACGGCACGCCAACAAGAGCCGTCACGACCCCGATGGGAACCGTTTGCTGACCTCCAACGACGCGCGATGCGATGTCGGCGACAACCATGAAGATGGCACCCACCATGGCTGATGCTGGCAACAGGCGCAGATGCATCGGCCCCACCACATAACGCGCTGCATGGGGCACCACCAATCCGACAAAGCCGATTGCCCCTACCATGCTGACGATCGTGGCTGTCATCAAGGCGGTAACTCCAAACAGAATCAGACGGATCCGCGCCACGGGTACGCCAAGCGCTGCGGCATCCTCGTCACCAAAGGTGAAGGCATCAAGCGCCCGGCCCATCCAGATGCAGATCGCGAGGCTGATCGCGATCACAATCAGCAAAAGCTGGAAATCGGGCCAGCGAACACCGCCGAAACTGCCCAGAAGCCAGAACATGACATCCCGCGCCTGCTGGGCGTTCCCCGAAGTGGTGACAATGTAGGAGGTCAGTGCATTGAACAGTTGGGAGGCTGCGACACCGGCAAGAATGGTGTGGTTCGGCCCGCTGGTCGCACCGTTCGAAAGCAAGGCCACCAACCCGAACGCCGCAAAGGCCCCGGCAAAGGCACCGAGCTGCAAGGACAGACTCCCCGCGCCGATCCCCAGCACGATGACACAAACCGCACCGGACGACGCACCGGCGGAAATTCCGAGCACAAACGGCTCCGCAAGAGGATTGCGCAGCAAGGCCTGCAAAATGGCACCACAAATGGCCAAACCGGCCCCGGCGAGCGCGGCCACGAGCGCTCGGCTCAGGCGCAGGCTCCAGACAACGCTCTGTTCCAGCGGAGGGATATCGGCATGGGTGAAGCCAAGCTCATTGGTGATGGCCAGAAACACGGTCCTGATGCTGATGTCATAGGCACCAATCGCCGTCGCAAAAGCGACGGCGAGAGCAAGCACAGCGATGGACAGACCCAGAAACACAAACAAACGTAGGGTTCCGGCATTCGGCTTTTCTAGGCGAGTCACGGCAGATCAAGCGTTTTGAGTTGTTTGGCAATCTGCTCCGCGCCATAGAGCGTGCGGATGCTTGGGTTCATCGCCGCACCGCTCATCACCACAATGCGTCCTGATTTGACGGCCTCCATCTGGCTGACCGTCGGATCGGACTTGAGGAATTTGATCTTGTTCTCAGCGGTGTCCAGATTCCAGCGATTGCGATCCACCTGAGCGGCAACAAACACAGTGGGATTGGCCGCGACAATGCCTTCCCAGCCAAGGGCGGGCCACTCGGCTTTGGTCTTTATCGCGTTTGATCCGCCAAGAATGTCTGCGATATAACCAGAAGGTCCGTTTCCGCCGCCCAGATAGGCGTCATCTGCAGGCGATGGACTGGAGAACCAGAACAGGAATGTCAGATCCTTTTGGTCGGCAAATTCGGCCCGCAATTTGGCTTCGCGTGCCTTGAAATTGTCGATCAGAGCCTGACCGCGATCTGCCACATTGAAGATCCGGGACAGGTCTTCAATCTCCTTATAGAGCAGATCCATGTTCCATAATGCATCGCGGGAGCCATAGGCATCACCGGCATCGAGCTTGGTGGAGCAGGCGCTTGGGGAGAGATAGGAAGGAATGCCGAGCGCCGAAAAATCCTCTCGTTTGGCCACCTTGCTGTCAGGCCCAAGTAGGGTCGTCAGCATCGCTGCCACAAAATCCGGCTGTTTCGATAACACCGCTTCCAATGTGGGAAATTCAACGGAGATCAGATCGACCTTGCTGTTGGCATCAGCGAGCTCAGGCAACACCTTGTTTGGCCAGAAGGCGGTTGCTGCCATGCTATCCTCAAGGCCGAGCAACAACATGATTTCAGCGCTGTTCTGTCCAAGAGCTACCGCATTCTGGGGTGCCTTTTGGAACGTCACAGCCTGACCACAATTCTTGATCGTCAGAGGATATTTTGTTGGTTCTGCATGCAGGGCAGAAGAGGCAATGGCGATTGCCGCACTCGCAACAAGAGTGTTAGACCTGATAGACATGATAGCTCCTAATCATGAATATAAAATTCAAGTTATCGACTACAAGCAATCCATCTTTAAATCAAGAGTATCATATTCAAGTTTACACGGTTTCGGATGCAGTTGGCAGGATCGCTCCACACAAAAGCATTGGAGCCGGTGCTTTTCATGTTTAAACGCGGTACCTTCAATCAATGTCTATTCCACTGGCGGGCAAACGGTCTCTTGCGAACAGCTGCCGGTCCATACATTGGATCGGTTGTACCAGAAGCATCGACAGGCAAGGGTCAGCGGGAATCAAAAGTCAGAAGCTTGTAGCGGAACTCCGGATCGCTAAGTACAAACTTCGCTGGCGCCGAGGGTTCGGGCATGATTCAGGGCGCGGGACGTGAGGAGCTGGGCTTTCTCGACCGCCTGCGGCAGAGGCACTCCGCGCGCGAGACTCGCGACGATCAGTCCGGCGAACAAATCACCCGTGCCCGGCAACGCGATCGGCAGATGCTCCACCGGATGGCGGCTTGCACCGTCCGCACCGAGAATAACGCTCTCGATGTGACCGGCGGGCGTGTCTTCGAGTGCGCAACCCGTTGCGATGAGGCTCGCGTCGGGCGCAATGCCAAGAAGGGTTGCGGCGGCTTCGAGGTCTTTCAGGGTCGCGATGCTCTGCCCAGTCAGCCAGCTCAGCTCGAACGGGTTCGGCGTCGCGATGTCGGCTATCGGCAACAGGCGGTCGCGCATCACGTCGGCAATCGCTTCCGGTACATAGAGGCCGGGACCGGCATCTCCCATTACAGGGTCACAGACATAAGTGAGGCGCGGATTGATAGCTTTGGCCTCGGTAACGAAATCCGCCACCATCATCGCCACGTCGAGCGAGCCGATATAACCTGTCAGAATAAAGTCCGCGCGTTCTGGCAGGGCCGCGCTCGCGTGCGCCCTGCAGCAGATCGGAAAAGAATTCCGGCGGAAGCGCCCGGCCACGCAATGTCGGATAGTCGGGCGTGTTGGAAAAGATCACGGTCGGAATCGCCGCCACTTCCAACCCAGCCGCCTGCATGGGAAACAGTGCCGCGGAATTGCCGACATGGCCGAACACGACCTGGCTTTGGATCGAGATCACGAAGGGAGGGGTGGTCATGCTTTGCCGTCCAGTCCTGTTGCGCCAGTCTTCCACTCGGCCGCTTTCAAGCCGACGGACGGCATATTTCCGCCAGCCTTCGGCCAGCACATCAAGCGCTGCGATGCCGTTGAGTTCATCGAGATTCATTCGGTCGACATAAAGCGCGTGCCAAAGCCGGTGCAAAGTCCAGTCCGGGGCCATGCGCTCGATACGTTCGAGCCGGTCGCCTGTTGCCACAAGGCCGGGTTCCAATATGCGGTAATACCAGCCGGTGCGGCCTGTCTTCTGGACGCGGCGCGCCATGTCCGGCACGTTGAAACGGAGGTTGAGTTTCCAGCAAGGCTGCCGCCCCTGTGAGACTTGGATCAATGCGGTGCCAAGCCGAAAAATGTCTCCCACAGAAACCGTGGCCTCGGTCAGGCCGGATGCGGAAATATTCTCGCCAAAACCGCCGGGTGCGCCCAGCGCCGGAAGCTCACCGAGGTCTTCGCGCCAGAGCGGATAATGATCCAGCGGATAGTGATGAACCGCTTTCTCAATGCCGCCATGAACGCGCCGGTCCGCCTGTTTCGTCACCCTCGAAGCCTTCAAGGCCGAGCCGAAGCGGCCTGTCCGCCGGTGTCTTGAAAATGCCGCTCTGCGCGTCGCTTCCGGGCAGGGGCCGGGTGCTGCCGGTGAGTAGGGTGATTGCGTTCATGTCGACAAGCCCCGCAGCCACGCCCGCAGCATCAATTGGCCAGCGCGCCTCAAAGTTGATCCATGCGTTTCCGCATCGCGGCGCAGATCTGCTGCAGCGATCTCGGCACAGGCCAGTTCCACGCTGTGACCGATAAGCCAGCGTTCGAAGGCGGGCAATTCCCCAGCCTCGGGGTGGAACTGAAGCCCCAGAATGGTTGGCCCCATGGCAAAGGCTTGAGTGTTGCAGGCTGCGGTTTCTGCGAGTTTCTCCGCCCCGTCGGGGATATCAAATGCTTCTCCATGCCAGTGGAGAACGGGCACATCCTTAAGATGACTGAGCGGACTACTACCGCCGGTATCCGTCAGCGTCAGGGTGGAGAAACCGATTTCCTTGTGCGGCATTGGGGCAACCCTTGCGCCAAGGGCTGCCGCCATGAGCTGCGCCCCAAGGCAAATACCGAGTGTCGGACGGCGGGCAGCAAGGCGTAGGGTCAGCCAATCACGCTCTGCCTGCATGCAGGGATGGGCATGTGTGTCATTCGCGCCGATTGGGCCGCCTAGCACCACCACGAGATCGGGGCTGAGTGGATCCGGCAAGGCATCAATACCCGCTTCGGCATGGACAAGCTGATAGCCTTCTTTCTCAAGCACAGGGCCAAAGCTGCCGAGGTCTTCGAAAGCGAGATGGCGCAGGATCAGGGCTGATTTCGACATGGGGGCCTCTTGCGTTTTTCTATTTGTTTCGCGAATATCCGGCCTGTACAAAAGATCCAGTTTTGAAAATTTAAATAGGCCAGTTATCATGACGTCCGATCCGCTTGCGCTGGATATCGAGAAAGAGCCGCACGGTCCGCTGTTCCTGGCAATAGCCGAGGCAATCACCCGCGATATCATGCGCGGCCGCCTGAAACCCGGCAGTCGCCTGCCAGGAACGCGCGCGCTGGCGCGTGAACTCGGCGTTCACCGCAACACGGTCGACGCTGCTTATCAGGAAACTCACAATGCAGGGCTGGCTGTATGCCCAGCCCGCACGCGGCACATTCGTTGCCAAAGACTTTCCCGATAGCATAGCGGAGCCTGTTGCAGTCTCTGTACCCGTCGAGCCTTCGGTGGTTCACCCCCAACTGGCTTTCACCGATGGCGCGCCCGATCCCAAGCTGGTGCCGAACAAAGCGTTGGCCCGCGCCTTCCGTCGCGCATTGCTGTCACCGATCTTCAGGACTGGCGCGGACTATGGTGATGCCCGCGGTACGCCGGTTCTGCGCCACGCGCTTTCGTCTTATCTAGCGTCAGACCGGGGCGTGGTTGCCGATCCGACACGGCTTCTCATTACCCGGGGTAGCCAGATGGCGCTGTTTCTGGCGGCAAAGGCAGCGGTGAAGCCCGGTCAGGTGATTGCTGTGGAGGAACCCGGCTATCCGCTCGCATGGGAGGCATTTCGGGCAGCAGGCGCCGCCGTGCGGGGAGTTCCCGTCGATGAGGGTGGCCTGTCGGTTGCAGCACTTGAAGAGGCGATCACGCACGATCCGCGCATCGCGGCGGTCTATGTTACGCCCCATCACCAATATCCGACCACCGTGACCATGGGCGCTGCGCGGCGGCTGCAGCTTTTGGAACTGGTCGAGCGTTATGGGGTCACGTTGATTGAGGACGACTACGACCACGAATATCGTTTCGAGGGTCGCCCGGTCCTGCCACTTGCCGCCCGCGCGCCTGCCGACCTGCCGCTAATCTATGTGGGTTCGCTCTCCAAATTGCTCTCGCCGGGCATTCGTTTGGGCTATGCCATGGCTCCGGAGCCCCTGCTGTCCCGCATGGCCACAGCCCGCGCTGCTATTGATCGGCAGGGCGACGCGCCGCTTGAAGCTGCCCTTGCCGATATGATCCGCAATGGCGATCTCGGCCGTCATGCACGAAAGGCGCGCCGTGTCTATCGCACCCGCCGCGATGTTCTTGCCTCGGCGTTGTCGAACCATCTGGGCGAGCGGATCGTCTTCGACAGCCCTGCGGGCGGGTTGGCTCTGTGGTTGCAATGTCAGAATGTATCAGCAGAAAGCTGGGCGGAACGAGCTGAGGCGGCAGGGCTTGCGCTTTTGCCCGGAACACGCTTCGCCCTGAAGCGAGCCGCACCGCAATCGCTTCGTCTTGGCTATGCGGCGCTGGATGAAGCCCAGATTGTTCGGGCGGTGGAGATTCTCGCCCAAAGCTGGCCCGGATGACTATCCTTTACAAGGATTGCGTGTAGAAGTGTGATGTGATCTAGCGGCGGCTCTGGCTTACCAGAGGTCGTACTCTAGGTGACCGTTTTCGCAAAGCGATGAGGACAGAGCCGATGGTAGAAATGGGGAAGCTGCCGCGCAGTAAAAGCTTGCCGACGAATGGCAAGATCGCACTGATTGTGACGCCTCCAAAACGAACTTTACATGGAAATATATTGCACCGCAATTGGCCGCTCGAAGCCCAAAATTGACCTTCTTGAAAAGGGAATCTTGCACTTCCAGCATCATTTTTCATAGAAATCCCTGGAACTCCGAAGTGGAAGCCGTGGAGGAATTACGACATCCGTTAGAGCGGGCCAATGAAGATTTGCAGGGCTACCAGGTTTTGCCCGAACTGAGGCACTTATTGAGATCCGACCTGCTTTTTTTGTCTCGGCATTGAAGGAAAGCGTAGAGGTCACCGTCATGCGCGTATTCAATATAGGGAGAAATGGCATAGCGGCTGTCCTCATCCTTGATGAATGTGCCGTAGGCGCCAATCTTTCCGATAGTGCTGGGATTGGATTTTTCGATCAGGGATTTTAAGTGCATCGGATCAAGAAAGCTATCAGGCAATTGATCAAACGGACCATCAAAATAGCTATTGCTGGCTACATTGGCACCAAGAACGCCCACAAGAATTCTGCGCTTATTCTCAGTATCATTGTAATAGGCAAAGCCGGTCCGGTTCCCTACGATCAAATGCCTGTCAAGGTCAACAGAGCGAAAGGTCTCACTGGCTCCCAATCGCGTGTTGTGCTGATAGAAAAAATACCTTTGAATCATGATCGAAGATCACATCAAAGCGGACGCCAGATTCATCAAAACTTGGCCCAATATATTCTTCGTTCTCGGGTAACTTCGGCTTGTCGGCAAGCTCCCGATTGGCATCATAAATGTATATTTTTTTGACCAAACTTTCAAAGCGAAGCTCATAGATGAAAGGCGACAGCTTTTTGAAACTGACCCCATTGTCCTTTGACAGCATGTGAAAGAAGTCCGGGTTGCTGCCATTGCCATGGGCCTTGAAATATACAAAAGACACGCGCCCCTCATCACGGAAGCTCGCATCAAAACGCAAGTTTCCTCGGATTTTCTCGCCTTCATTGAAGAAGTCGAAATAGTAATAACCTTCGCTGGGATAAACCGTGATCTCATCTCGCATAGCGACCAGGACATGCCGAAGAACAGCATCCCTGTCTGCAAGATCAAGACCGGGCATGTGTGCTTGATTGACAAAATCCTGATTGAAATTGACCTTGATCGATTTTGTTGTCGCCTCCTTCTTGGAGGCCAGACCGTCTGTCAGGCTGGCAGCATGAGAAGAGAATGCAGAGGAAAACAAAAGAGCGACGGAAAGAATAAACTTGGACAGAACGGGCATGGCAAAAATTCGCACGTTTTAAGAGAGAGGGAAAGGGGCTGTGAAACGCAAAGCTTGAGGAGCGCAACTGACGCGGCACTTTGAGTTCCAAAAGAATGGTGCGACCCCGATGAAGGGGTCGCCAATGCTTAGGGTGCTGAAAAATCGATCAGAATTTGGTTTTTGAGGATTTGCTCGCCTTCTTTTTATGCTTGTCCCCTTTGATAGCGCTTTCCTGAACCCGGTTAAGGCCACCTTTGCTTTGGGAAACAACTCCCTTGGCCTTGGATCCTGAACCTGCGCGACCATGAGTACGGTCTGTTGAAGACCCGATCTTGTGGCCACTGGCCATTTTTATCTCTTGCTTCGATTTGTCATAGATCTTGATGTCTGATGCTTGGGTGGAAGTTGCCACTATCATTAGGGCGAAGGCTGCAAAAATTGCTTTCATGTCAATATTCCTTATCTTTTTTCTATGGTCTTGAGGTCGTTTCAGATGGAAATAGCCCTATCAGAATTTGGTCGGTCCACTTTCTTTGGGGCTCTTTTTCTTGCGATGGCCAGATATGCTCTGGCTCGCTTCTGCCGTGCCTGTGTCAGGATCAGTCACCCGACCCCATTTTTTTGACTTGCGACGCTTGTGCTCAGCCCGGGATAAGGCGATGCCATGGGACTGGCTGCCAGCTTCTGCCTTTTCCCCTTTCGCATAGACCTTGATATCCGAGGCTTGCACAGAGGTGGCCAGAAGAGCGATAGCCAGTGATGCAAAAATAGCTTTCATAATGTTTTCCTTGATTTTAAACCGGGTCTTCTGACTGTGCGGATTTAGACCAATCGATATGGATCAGAAGCCAATGCTGAGGTCGCCAGAATGCTTGAAACAACAAGTGTAAGAACATGTTTCATTGGAATTCCTTTGATAGTCATCTTTTCGCACCTATCGATCAGACGCTTCATGTCTAAAAATGGTTCAAGTAAAATCCCTATTTTTTGATTTTTTCTGGCCTGATTGTTGTGTTCAGGCATGGCTGCAAACAGCTATTGCTCGAATGACTTCCGAACCCAATGCATGAATTCAGGCGCACCAATCCATTAGTCCGTAAAAATGTATATTATCGAGCTGGCTATAGTTCCAAGTACCAGATGGTAGTCTCGGCAGAATTAGAGAAAAGAAAGTCCTGATATCACTCAACTACTTTTCGGTCAGGCTCTGAAGTATCTTGAAAATCAATTGGATTCTTGTCGGATTAAGGATGATTGAAATCAGTGATGCCCAGCTGATAAGTGTTCTTAGCGCCAACCTCATTGAAAATGTTGAACCTCACCGGCCCATCGCTATATGAAGAAAATTGAGATTGGCACGCTTGGGCATTCTTCTAATTCTTAAAAGTTGCTGCGCTTCAAACGAATGTCAGGAATGGAGAAGTAGGCTTTTGGAAAGTAGCTCCCGACGAGCGTCCGCTAATGGGCCGCCATTACCAATCACGATCCTGGATGAGCAATTTTCGGGTGATGATGCGCTGCGCAAGGGCAGTTCGAGCCCTTTGTGGACATCGAAAGGTAATGCCACCACTCTTGGGCAACAAGCTAAACTTGGCGATAGCGCCTCAACCCAGCCATTCGATTGCTACCATCCTCAAAGGTAGATTATCGACAGCAACCCAAGTGAGCAGAAGAGATAGGCGAACACGCGCTGATTCATTGCACTTCGCTGTTTTCTTGTCGAGCTAGCCGAGAAGCGTTCCCTATCACTGGTTGGGTGTCACTGACGCGCTTGTCAGATGTGTGGTGCCCGACGTCACGGCGCTGACAGCGCTGAATGATAAAATCGGCGCAAGTGACCTGATTACCAGCACCCGCTCCAATATCGTTCGGAACACGCTGTCATAATCGGTGCTTCGGAAAAACCTATAATAAATCACATCTAAAAACCTCATGGCTTTGCTGCTAGCGTGGGGTCAGTATTTTCGCAAATGAATGGACTGAAAATGATTGCTTCCCCAAAACTGGAACAGATGCTCGATTCGCTTCCAAACAGATTTCGCGGACCGGGCGGGGTTGCCGGTATCGTCAAGGACGGGGAGGTCGTTGCCTCGCGTGCTTGGGGATATGCGGATCTTGCATCCCGTCGCAAAATGACAACAGGCACACGCCTGCCTATCTGCTCGATTTCAAAGCAGTTCACTTGTGCGGTTCTGCTTGATCAATTCGGCACCACTGAAGCGCTTGACCCGGGTCTTTCCGAGCTTCTTCCCAACTTTACGGAGACGTTGCCAAGCGTCGAGCAGCTCTGTCACAACCAGTCCGGACTGCGCGACTATTGGGCCTTGACCATTTTGCAAGGGGCGAAAGCGGAACAGACCTTTGCCCGCGATGATGCCTTCAAGATGTTTGACCGGATCAAGACAACCCATTTCGAACCGGGCACCAGCTATTCCTATTGCAATGGCAATTTCCGCCTTCTGGGCGAACTGATCGAGCGGGCAAGCGGGCGGGCCCTTGGCGGGCTACTAAGCGAAGTGATTTTCGGACCTGCTGGCATGCAAACGGCTGCGCTCCTGCCCGATAGCCGTGTACCAGCCGATGGTGTCGTAGGCTACGAAGGCAGCGAGCAAGCCGGTTTCATGCCTGCCGATAATGGCATCTACTGGTTTGGCGATGCAGGCATCTCGGCTTCGCTTGAGGACATGTTGGCTTATGAAAACTGGATTGATGCCAACAGAGACAATCCTGACAACCCTTATCAGCGCATAGCCACGCCGCCAAGCTTCAAGGATGGCACTCCGGCAAACTATGGCTATGGCCTCGCTCACATGGAATTGGCTGGCCGTAAAGTCACAGGTCATGCTGGAGCGCTAAGGGGCTTTCGCGCCTTCCGCCTCTATTGCGAGCAAGAGCGCTTGTCGGTGGTCGTGATACTCAACCATGAAGGCAGTGCCTTCGACGCAGCAGAAGCGCTGTTCCATGCAGCGGTTGGGCACGAGGCACCCGCACCGCAAGCCATGCCGGAGGGATGGGACGGGCAGTGGCTTTGCCCCGAAACCAAGCTACGAACAGCACTGGAAAGCGGAAAGACCGATGCACATCTTCATTTCACCACTGGCGGTGATACGCTTGTCGCCGCGACCGACGGCACGCTGAAAGGTGGAACCTGCACGCTACGCAAGGAAAATGACTGCGTAATTATGGAGCGCAAGGATGAAAATCTTGTCACCACTCTGACCGAGCTGGCCACTGCTCCCTTCACGCCAAACGCAGAATTCGCTGGCCGATATTATTGCGACGAGCTGGATGCGACCTTGAGCATTGTGGCCCAAGACGGCGGTCTTTATGCAGTCTGTGAAGGCGTCTTGGGAACCGGTATCATGGAAAGAGTCCATCCGGTCGGACCTGACACCTGGATATTTGTTACCCGCCGTTCCATGGATGCCCCAGCTCCGGGCGAATGGACAATCACTGCAGTGCGCACAGAGGACGGAAAGATCGGCAACCTCACCGTTGGATGCTGGCTCGCCCGCAAGCTGACCTATCGCCGCCTGTAATGCCTGTTGCTCGCCAGAACGCCGAAAAACAGACATAAGAAAACCCGCCGCGGTCAAGATGATCGCGGCGGGTTTGTTTGTTCTTGATGCCGCTCCGCTTTCAAATGAAGCGGAGCAAGCAAAGCTCTATTCTGCAGTTTTTACCGTATCTTCAAGGAAGAAACGACCAAGAGGGTTTTGATCGAAATTCTCGATACCCTTCTGGCTCACATTGATGAAGGGGCTGTAGAACAGATCGATCCAATGCGCGTCAGCTTTGGCCAGCTTCTGGATTTTCACATACATCGCTTCGCGTTTCGCTGGATCCAGCTCAAGACGGGCGTCTGCGACCAGTTGCTTGACTTCGTCATTCTTGTAACGGGTCATGTAGTTCATGTTGACGTCATGGCCGACAACAAAAGTGGTTTTCTGGTCCGGATCAAGAATGTCATTGGTCCAGTACATCATGGACAGATCATACTCGCCATCCACCAGCATGTCCCATGTCTGGCTCGGATCCATCTTCACCAGATTGACTGTGATACCAATAGCACCCAGCTGCTGCTGGATCAAAACAGCAACCTGCTCGTCTACTTCGTTGCCAGCATTGACGAGATAATCAAGGGAAACACTTTCGATGCCAGCTTCGGCCATTTCGGCTTTGGCTTTTTCAAGATCAAAAGCACGCGCTCCATTGTCATCGCTATGGTACAGCGCGCCTTTGGGAATGAAGCTGTTGGCGACGGAGCCCTGACCGAAGGTTACAGCATCAACAATGGACTGTTTGTCGATTGCATAATCGATAGCAGCGCGCACGTGAATATTGTTGAGCGGCTCATGCTCGTGGTTCATCAGCAGATGATCTTCACGGGTCGAAGGTTCGATGTGAACCGTCAGATTTTCATCAGCTTTGAGTTCCTCCACACGGGAGAAAGGCACATAAATCGCAGCGTCCAGTTCACCGGACTGTACGCTGAGCATGCGAGTATTGTCATCGGGCATGGAAATCCACTCCACGCCATCAAGGCTGACTTTATCAGCCTGCCAGAATTCAGGGTTTTTGGCGAGGATCACACGGTCACCGCGCAGCCATTCCTTAACGGTGAAGGCGCCCGACGCGACAGGATTCTGGGAATAGGCTTCCTGACCCATTTCCTCAAATTTGGCTTTGGAGATGACCGATGTTGCAGGCATGGCCAAAGTGGAGAGGAACGGAGCGGACTGTTCCGACAAGGTGATGACAAGTGTTTTGTCATCTGGGGTTTTCATGTCTGAAATGATCTTGTAGCTGTCCGACCAGAGAGAAAGCTCGCTGTCGCGCACGCGCTCAAGGGAGAATTTCGCATCTTCAGCCGTGATCGCAGCGCCATCCGAGAATTTGGCATCACGCAGATGGAAGGTATAGGTCAGCCCGTCTGAGGAAATATCCCAGCTTTCAGCAAGGCCGGGTACCAGCTTGGCACCAGACTTGTCGACGCGGACCAGAACGTCATAGACATTCATGAAGACCCAGAAGTCAATATTCTGAGCGGTGTTGATCGGATCGAAGGTGCTGGAATCCTCACGCCGTCCGATTGAAACGACACCTGCGGCTTCTGCCACACTGACCGCACCCATGGTGAGGGTCAGTGCAAGAAGTCCCATACGGGAAAGCTTTCTAAGCATTGTTTGTGTTCCTTCTGTTAAGTGATTTTATGGTCGCCCTATTCTGCGAGGGCATTCTCTTTGTGGCCGATCGGCTTGTCCGGATCGATATTCGGGATCGCAGCAAGCAGATTGGCGGTATAGTCTTTCTCTGGACGATCAAACACGTCCTTGGTTTTTCCTGCTTCAACAATGCGACCGTGATGCATGACGATCACGGTGTCGCAAAGCTCTCTGACGATGGCGAGATCGTGGGCAATGAACAGGATTGTCAGCCCCATTTTTTCGCGCAGCTCTTTGAACAGAGCGATGATCTGCGCCTGAATGGTCACATCAAGCGCCGCGACGCATTCATCTGCGATGATGGCTTTCGGATTGACCGCCAAAGCTCGAGCTATGCCGACACGTTGACATTGCCCACCGGACAAGCTCTTAGGCTTTCTTTTGCGAAAGCTCGCATCAAGTCCGACCAGATCGAGCAACGCATCGATGCGCGCATTAATGGCGTCTTTGGCCGTGGTGCCTTGCACCTCTAGCACTTCGCGCAAACAGGCTTCCACGCTCATGCGAGGATTAAGCGCATTGAACGGGTCCTGAAAAACCATGGCCACTTCGCCACGTAACCGTTTCAGCGTCAGATCACGCTTGAGCGTTAAGACCGAGCCGTCATAGGTGATATGGCCCGATGTGATGGGCGTAAGGCCAAGCATGGCGCGCGCCATGGTGCTTTTGCCGGAGCCGCTTTCCCCCACAATGCCAACGCTATCGCCGGGGAAGATCTGGCAACTTACACCCGCCAGCGCCTGAAATGCTTCCTTGGACTTGAACCATCCCTTGCCAGCATTGAATTCAACCACTAGATCATCGACCTCGAAGATCGGTTTAATCTGTGTTTCTTCTGCTTCGTCCGGGTGTGGGGGCGCAGGGCTCTCCAGATGACCGTCGAAGGAAGGATGCGACGCAATCAGCGCCTTTGTGTAAGCGTGGGTGGGTGCCGCAAGCAAAGGCCGCTTTTCTCCCATCTCGACGATCTTCCCCGCCTGCATGACTGCAATTCGGTCACAGGTCTGCGCCACGACCCCTAGGTCATGGGTAATCAGGATGATGGAAAGGCCGCGCTTTTCTCGCAGGTCCACCAAGAGCTCTAGAATTTGCGCCTGCACAGTCACGTCAAGAGCGGTCGTTGGCTCATCTGCAATCAGAATGTCGGGATTACAGGACAAAGCGATTGCAATCATTGCCCGCTGACGCATCCCACCGAAAATTCGTGGGCAAAGCTCGCGAATGCGCGCGCGGGATCTGGGAAGCCGACCTGTGCCAGCAAATCGATAGCCTCCGCTTTTGCCTGCTCCTCGCTGTAGCTGCCGTGGCGGAAAAGTCCCTCACAAATCTGCTTGCCAATCCGCATAACCGGATCCAGATGGCTCGTTGGATTCTGAAAGATCATGCCGATCCGCCCGCCGCGGACATCCATCATGGCGGTTTCGTCAAGGTCGAGAAGCGATGTATCGCCCAACGCGACACATCCTTGGGTAACCGATAGTCGCGCAGAAGGCAGAAGCCCGATGATGGCGCGACACAAAAGGCTTTTGCCTGAACCACTTTCACCAACAAGGCCCAGAATTTCAGCGCTACCTAGCGTCAAGCTGACCTTATCCAGAAGGACACGGCTCTCCACCTTGTCCTGATAGACAACACACAGGTCTTTTACAAAAAGAAGGCTCATAGATCTGCCTCCCACATCTCACCCAGCGCGTCGCCGAGCAGTGAGAAGCCCAAGGCAAGGCAAACAATAGCAAAGCCTGGAAAAAAGGTGATCCACCAAGCCTTGGTGATAAAGCCTTGTCCTTCGGCCACCATGATCCCCCATTCCGCAGCAGGTGGTTGAACGCCAAGGCCCAGATAGCTGATCGCCGCGCCGTTCAACAGCACCAGAATGACATCTGACATGGCGAACACGATCGAACCTGTCAGCGCATTGGGTAGCAAATGACGGAACATGATGCGCAGCTTGGAATAACCAAGGCTTTGGGCTGCGACGGCAAAATCCATTGTTTTGAGGACAAGAATCTGCGCGCGAACCAAGCGGGCATAACTGACCCAGCCGACAAGCGCCATGGCGATATAAAAGCTCGCAAGACCGGGGCCCAGAATGGTGATGATCGACAGCATCAAGACCAGAAACGGAAAAGCCAGAACGATATCGATGATCCGCATCAGGATTGTGTCAACAAGCCCGCCGAGGAAACCAGCAATGGTGCCCAGTATCGTGCCGATGATCATTGGAAACAAAACGCCCAAGAGAGCGATCTGCAGGTCGATCCGCACACCCCAAATAACCCGAGACAGTACATCACGGCCAAAATTGTCGGTACCAAACGGGTGGAACAGGGAAGGGGCCTGAAGACGAGCAGAGGCATCATGGGCCAAGGGATCAAATGGCGCGAGCAAAGGCGCAAAGAGCGCACAGAGGATAAATACAGCAAGAATGCCAAGCCCAAGACTCAAGGTTGCATTGCTGCCGATCAAGGCGCGCCAGTTTGGGCGGGGAAAGACAGACATGGTTTGCGCCATCAGAATTTCACTCTCGGATCAAGGGCTGCGGTCAGGATATCGGCAAAGAAGTTGATGAGCAGTGTCGCTACGGCAAA
>CAXXSO010000006.1:0-47373 GCA_963676965.2 uncultured Cohaesibacter sp. | reverse complement strand
CGACGAGCGGCTCTATAACGATCTGGTCGGGGATTTCCGCTTTTCGTTTGAATATTATTTCAAGCATATCATGCGGCCCTTCAAGCGGTTCGTGCTGGAGGCGATGGACAAGATTGAACCGTTGGAGCCGGCCATGATTGCCCCCTCTCATGGCCCGATCCTCAGGGACAATCCGATGGACTATGTGTTGAGCTATCGCTCACTGTCAGCCTCGCGGTTGCCCAACGAGCTGGAGGGCACGGATAAAAGCCTGCTGATCTTTTATATGAGCGCCTATGGGGCCACCGCCGACATGGCCAGATCGGTCTATGAAGGGGCGAGCGCAGTCGGTGGAGTGCGTGTCTCGCTCTATGACTTGCAAGGGGGCGAAACCGAGCCCTTCGTTGACTTGATCGAGGAAGCGGATTGTCTGGTCTTTGGTTCACCGACCATCAATGGTGATGCGGTGAAACCGGTCTGGGACGTGTTGGCATCGCTCATTTCCATCGACACAAAAGGCAAGATGGGAGGCGCATTCGGATCCTATGGCTGGTCCGGGGAAGCGGTGCCGATGATCGAGGATCGCCTGCGCGGCCTCAAGATGCGGGTGCCGGAAAAGGGTGTGCGGATCAAATTTCATCCAACCGAACAGGAGCTTGAAGATTGCTCGGCCTTTGGCCGGTCGATTGCCGAGTCCCTGTCTGGCAAGGCGAAGCCGAAAGTCATCGACTTCGCAGACCTTTAGGCGTCGGTCAGGCGATGGCCATATCCGATGCCGGGAATTCTGATTTTATGCCCATCTCAGGGCGGCATGGGCCGCGCATTTGCAGATGGGGTTTGGGCCATATCGACCAAGGAGAAGACGATGGCAAAAGGAAAGCTGACATTTGAAGATATCGACGTATCGGTCAATGTGCCTGCCGGGACGCGGGTGATCGAGGTCTCTGAAAAAGTGGGAGCCGGGATCATTTATGGCTGCCGGGAAGGGGATTGCGGCACCTGTCTGATGACGGTTGATGACGGGATGGAGAATCTGTCCGAACCGTCGGTGCTTGAGGACAAGGTGCTCAAGGAAAATATGGCAGGCAAGGATATGCGCCTTGCCTGTCAGGCGCAGGTGATTGGCGAAGGCGAGACAATCGTCAAGCCTGCCTGATTTCCTCCAACCATGAAGGACAGAAACGATGCCGAAAATCATCTTCCAGCATCCCGAATTTGACGAGATGGAAATTTATGCGCCTGCGGGCAGCCACAAGAAAACCGTTCTGTCGCTGGCCAAGGAGTTCAAGGTGCCCATCGCTTTTGATTGCGGTGATGGCGAATGCGGCTCTTGCGTGATCAGGGTGACCGATCTCGACGGTGGCCCGACCCATATGGGCGTGCATATGACCGACAAGGAAAAGACCGTTCTGCGCGAGATTGGCAAAGTGAGCAAGGATGAGCTTGAACAGATCATCGTCAATGACATGCCAAGCGACTGGCGGTTGGCCTGTCAGATGATCGTGCGCGATGAAGATATTCGCGTCACCTATGAGCGTGCCTGATGGTAAGCTGTTCTTCTGCCTTGACGCAGGATCAGCCCCTCAGCCCTCAGGAGCATTATGTGCTTCTGAGGGCCGCGGCGCGGCCTGATCCGAATGCTGACTGGCTCACTCAGATTCTGGCCAGCTGGATGGCGGGCCAAGGCACAATGCCCCGCTATCTGGGGCTGGAACTCAGCCAGTTCGATGCCTTGCTGGTGACCCATTTCCCACATCTGGACCGGTTTGAGATGAATATCCATCTTGAGATCGAACCGGAACGGGCACCCGAGCTTGATGATGTGCGCGCCCTTCTGCTTGAGCATCGCAGCGGGCAATCAGAGAGCGAGATCTGGATTGCCCAGATCGTTGCGACCGGCTGCATGGGGTCGGACCATCTGTGGTCGGATCTGGGGCTGTTTTCGCGGAAATTTCTGAGACAGATGCTAATGGAGAATTTCCGTCCGCTGGCCGAGTTGAATGACAAGAATATGCGCTGGAAGAAATTCTTCTATCGCCAGCTTTGCGCCAAGGAGGGCTTCATTTTGTGTCGCTCGCCTTCTTGCGAGACCTGCTCGGAATATAAGGTCTGTTTTGCTGAAGACGGGATGTTTGAATGACTGGCATTGCGCCAAAAACAAGGGCACAACCGATGCAATCGGTCATGCCCTTTGCTTGATGTTCCTGCGCCTTGACTGAGGTCAGTCGGCGACTTTCTTGACGAATTCCGATTTCAGACCCATTGGCCCGATGCCAGGAATTTTGCAATCGATGTCATGGTCACCGCCTACGACGCGGATATTCTTCACCTTGGTGCCGACCTTGACCACGTCATTGGTACCGCGGATTTTCAGATCCTTGATGACGGTGACGGTGTCGCCATCGGCAAGCGGGGTGCCGTTGGCATCGCGAATGACATTGGCCTCTTCTTCGGCAGCAGCAGCGGCTGGCGACCATTCATGGGCGCATTCGGGGCAGATGATCAGGGGGCCGTCTTCATAACAATAGGCCGAGCCGCATTTGGGGCAGGGTGGCAATTCGCTCATTTTGTCGTCCTTTAGGTCTGGTCCTTTGGGGGCTGAAACCAGTCTTGCACGTCCGGTTGAGGTCTTGATGTGCTATGTCAGCCCAATTCTTGCCTGTTCCCTTGCATGTTCCCTCTTGATACGCAACCGGTTTTTAGACCATTTCTTCAGGCAAAGGCCGCCGCGTGGGCGATATCAAGGAAAGCGGGCAGGTCCATTTCGATGATCTTGATGCCTTTCCTGGTGCAGTAGCGACGCTCCTTGTCGGTGGGATTGGCAATCAAGGCCCAGCCCGCGTCTTGCCTTGCTCCGTGAATGATGTCCGACATCACCATCCGCTCGGTGTCGCGGGTGAAGCGCATGCCAAGAAACAGATATTGCTTGGTCTTGCGGTAATCCTTGAGGAAGGCAGGCACCCCGAAACCGCCCATCAATTCGGTGAGATAATCGACAAAGTCCGCATCCGACGCGATATAAGTCGGGCGGGGCAGGGGCGAGCCCAGCGGCTTGAACAGGACGGGCAGACTGGTATCCGCATCCTCAAGCGATATGGTTTGGTAACTCTCGCCGTCAAACTGATCGAGGATGAAGCGATAGTCCGTGCCGCCAATCCGGGCGATCCCCCTGACCAGCAGATGGGGCACATCTTGATAGCTTTGCTGCAATTGCAGATCGCGGTTGATGTCGATGACATAGGCGGGTTTGAGGCTGGCCAGCCAGTCATGCAGGGCGGCACGGCTCCATTTTTCCTCTCCATAGAGTTTGGTCAGGAATTGTTCGATAAAGCGCCTGCCGCGTTTCAGCTCGATATTCATCGCGGCGCGGGGAAACTCATACATCAATTTGGCCGCCATTGGCCGCCCCCTGTTCATCGCCAGAATCAGACTGTCGCTGTCGGCGGGCATCGGTTCACCGGTCGGATCGTGGCGCACATCAAACAGGACACCGGGGCCGAGATAAGGCACCACCGTGCCGGCGTTGACTTTTTCAATGATGATGTCGATGTCTGACCGCTCCATGTCGCCCTCTTTCGCTGTTGATCTTCTGTGTCTTTGGATGAGCAAGTTTCGGACCAAGAGAGCCGGCTCTGGTTAACTGTCTGATTGGGATAGATAAATTGGTCTTTGACGATTGTCGTAAACCGGACAATGGGGGCGATCAGGGCGGGCTTTTGGCGACATTGTCGGTCGCGACGACATTTTGAGCGATGCCCGACAATGGGCAGACATTCTGTGAATTCTACGACAAAGAAAGATCAGGATTGTCGGGTCCATGGCTTGTAGTAAAAATGCGTATAATAAGAAAAATATTGTTCAATATCAGTTATTTATTTGTGTAATTCGAAGTTGGCATACCCCTTGCAAATTCGATTGGCAGACGCCGTTTCGCGAACCTTTTTGTTCGTGGAACACACGAACCAAACGAGTCACCAAGGAGAAGACCTATGGCACTTCGTCAATGCGCAATTTACGGGAAAGGTGGCATTGGTAAGTCCACCACCACGCAAAATCTCGTTGCCGGACTTGCAGAGCTCGGCAAGAAAGTCATGATTGTCGGCTGCGATCCGAAAGCGGATTCCACCCGCCTTATCCTGCATGCAAAAGCGCAGACCACCATCATGCATCTGGCCGCTGAAGCCGGTTCGGTTGAAGATCTGGAACTGGAAGATGTTCTTAAAGTCGGTTACGGCGACATCAAATGCGTTGAGTCCGGTGGTCCTGAGCCCGGAGTGGGTTGTGCCGGTCGCGGTGTGATCACGGCCATCAACTTCCTTGAGGAAGAGGGTGCCTATGAGGAAGATCTCGATTTCGTATTCTACGACGTTCTTGGTGACGTTGTTTGTGGCGGGTTTGCAATGCCCATCCGCGAGAACAAGGCTCAGGAAATCTACATTGTTTGCTCAGGCGAAATGATGGCCATGTATGCGGCCAACAATATTTCCAAGGGCATCGTGAAATACGCCAACTCCGGTAGCGTTCGTCTGGCTGGCCTGATCTGCAACTCGCGCAACACCGACCGCGAAGACGAGCTGATCGAAGCGCTGGCCTCCAAACTTGGCACCCAGATGATCCACTTCGTCCCACGCGACAATGTGGTGCAGCATGCCGAAATTCGCCGTATGACCGTCATCGAATTTGATCCGGAAGCCAAGCAGGCGCAGGAATATCGCGATCTGGCTCAGAAAATCATCGACAACGACAAATTCGTTATTCCCGATCCGATCTCCATGGACGATCTGGAAGAGTTGTTGATGGAATTCGGCATCATGGAACCGGAAGACGAGAGCATTGTTGGCAAGACCGCCGATAGCGCAGGGGCCGCCGCCTGATCGCGCAGCCTGTCTCTACCAGACACCCTGAAATGTTGCACAAGGTGTGGGACGGATTGGTCCCCACCTTCACAATGGGGAACACACCATGTCATATCTGACAAAAGAAGAAACCGAAGCTCTCATCCAGGAGGTGCTTGAGGTTTATCCGGAGAAAGCGCAGCAGGATCGCGCCAAACATTTGGCGATCAACGATCCGACGGTTGAAAAATCGAGCAAATGCATCACCTCCAACCGCAAGTCCCTGCCCGGCGTCATGACCATTCGTGGCTGCGCCTATGCGGGATCCAAGGGCGTGGTCTGGGGGCCGGTCAAGGACATGATCCATGTCTCGCATGGTCCGGTTGGCTGTGGCCAATATTCCCGTGCAGGGCGCCGTAACTATTATGTCGGCGACACGGGGGTGAATACCTTCGGCACGATGAATTTCACCTCCGATTTTCAGGAAAAAGACATCGTCTTTGGCGGCGACAAGAAGCTCGACAAGCTGATTGACGAGATCGAGATGCTGTTCCCGCTTGCCAAAGGTATTTCGGTGCAGTCCGAATGTCCGATCGGGCTCATCGGTGATGACATCGAGGCCGTTTCCAAGCAAAAGGCGGAAGCGCTGGACAAACCGGTCGTGCCGGTGCGGTGCGAGGGCTTTCGTGGTGTGTCCCAATCGCTGGGTCACCATATTGCCAACGATGCCATCCGCGACTGGGTCATTGATCCGGCGACGGGCAAGGAATTTGAAGCGACCGATTATGATGTCACCATCATCGGTGACTATAACATCGGTGGTGACGCCTGGGCCTCGCGCATCATGCTTGAGGAAATGGGCCTGAGGGTGATTGCCCAATGGTCAGGCGATGGCACTCTGGCCGAGATGGAACAGACGCCGAAAGCCAAGCTGAATCTGCTGCATTGCTACCGTTCGATGAACTATATTTCACGCTATATGGAAGAAAAGTTCGGCGTGCCATGGATGGAATATAACTTCTTTGGCCCGACCAAAATCGAAGAAGCCTTGCGGGATATTGCCTCGCATTTCGACGACAAGATCAAGGAAGGTGCCGAACGGGTCATCGAGAAATATCGCCCCGAATGGCAGGCGGTGGTCGACAAATATCGCCCGCGTCTGGAAGGCAAGAAAGTCATGCTCTATGTGGGCGGCTTGCGCTCGCGCCACATTATCGGTGCCTATGAAGATCTGGGCATGGAAGTGGTCGGCACCGGCTATGAATTTGCTCATAATGACGATTATGACCGGACGATCCCAGAAATGGGCAATGCGACCCTCATCTATGATGATGTGACCGGCTATGAGTTCGAAGAATTCGTCAAACGGGTCAAACCGGATCTGATCGGCTCCGGGATCAAGGAAAAATACATTTTCCAGAAAATGGGTATCCCGTTCCGGCAGATGCATAGCTGGGACTATTCAGGCCCTTATCACGGCTATGACGGCTTTGCCATCTTCGCGCGCGACATGGATATGACCCTCAACAATCCGTGCTGGGACAATCTGACGCCGCCTTGGAAGCGTGGTGACGAGCCAGCGGCGATTGCTGCTGAATAAGCCCTCATTGCGGCCAGAGCCGAGATGGGGTCTGGCCGAACGCATTTTCTCTAACACTTCGCCTGTTCACGCATTGGTGGCGCGAAGGAGGACCAAATGAGTCAGACTGTAGAGACTATCAAACCCAGCTATCCTCTCTTCCGGGAAGAGGACTATAAGAAGTCCCTTGGCAACAAGCAGGCTTTGTTTGAAAACCGGGTCGATCAGGACAAGATCGACGAGGTTTTCGAGTGGACGACGACCGAGGAATATAAAGACCTCAACTTCTCGCGCGAGGCGTTGACGATCAACCCGGCCAAAGCCTGCCAGCCTCTTGGGGCTGTGCTCTGTTCCCTCGGCTTTGAAAAGACCTTGCCCTATGTGCATGGGTCGCAAGGGTGCGTTGCCTATTTCCGGACCTACTTCAACCGCCACTTCAAGGAACCGATTGCCTGCGTCTCGGATTCGATGATTGAGGATGCGGCGGTGTTCGGTGGCCAGAAAAACATGTTTGACGGGTTGGAGAATGCCAAGGCGCTCTACAAGCCGGACATGATTATGGTGTCGACCACCTGCATGGCCGAGGTTATCGGTGATGACCTCAATGCCTTTATCGGCAATGCCAAGAAAGAGGGGCATATCGAGGCAGATTTCCCCACTCCTTTTGCTCACACGCCAAGCTTTGTCGGCTCGCATACGACGGGCTGGGACAATATGTTTGAAGGCACGATCCGCTATTTCACGCTGAACAGCATGGATGACAAGGAAGTTGGATCGAATGGCAAGATCAATATCGTGCCGGGCTTTGAAACCTACCTTGGCAACTATCGCGTGATGCATCGTTACATGCAGGAAATGGGTGTTGAATACTCACTGCTTTGCGACCCGTCCGAAGTGCTGGATACGCCTGCCGATGGCAAATACCGGATGTATTCCGGCGGCACGACGCAGGAAGAAGTGAAAGACGCGCCCAACGCCAAGGACACCTTGCTACTGCAGCCATGGCAATCGGTCAAGACGCGCAAATATACCAAGAATACCTGGAAGCATGACACCCCGGCTATCAATATTCCGATGGGGTTGAAATGGACCGATGATTTCCTGATGACCATTGCCGAGATCACAGGCAAGGCGATTCCGGCGTCCATTGAGACCGAGCGCGGACGTCTGGTCGACATGATGACCGACAGTCACGCCTGGCTGCATGGCAAGAAATATGCGCTGTGGGGCGATGCCGATTTCGTCATGGGTATGACGGCCTTCTTGCTCGAGCTGGGGGCTGAACCACGGCATATCCTCTGCCACCACGCCAACAAGCGCTGGAAGAAGGCGATGGACAAGATGCTCGCCGACAGCCCGTATGGGGCCGAGTGCGAGGTGCATGTGGGTAAGGATTTGTGGCATATGCGGTCACTGATCTTCACCGACCGTCCGGACTTCATGATCGGCAATAGCTACGGCAAGTTCATCGAGCGTGACACGATGCGCAAAGGGGAAGATTTCCGGGTGCCTCTGATCCGGATCGGTTTCCCGATCTTTGATCGCCATCACCTGCATCGGGCGACGACGCTTGGATATGAAGGGGCCATGACCATTCTGACCACCTTGACCAATGCGGTGCTTGAACAGCTTGACAGGGAAACGATGGTCATGGGCAAGACCGACTTCAACTATGATCTGGTGCGCTAAGGCGCTGCCATAAGTCCCGTCTTGCTCCCCCGTCGTCAGCTTTGATGGCGGGGGATGCGGGTGCGGCGAAGGAGGCTTCAATGCCAAATGTCATGCTTCGGCACAACGACAAGGGTGAACTGCTCTTTTATGTCGCCAAAAAGGATCTCGAAGAGGTCATCGCGTCCGTCGAGATCGATACACGGGATGCCTGGGGCGGGATGATCGAGCTGTCGGATGGAACAAAATATTATATCGACCCGATTTCCCCTCCACCCGACTTTCCAACGACCCTGCGCTTCAAGCGCGGATAGCCATTCCTCTCAATGAAAGGAGCCAGACCATGGCCATGATGATTAACGCTGATATTTGCACCGCCTGTGGTGATTGCGAACCGGAATGTCCGACCGGGGCGATTTCTCCGTCCAAGGGTGTCTATGCCATTGACGCATCCAAATGCACCGAATGCGAAGGCAGCTTTGATGCGCCGAAATGCCTTGAGCTGTGTTTCGAGGATGGTTGCATCATTCCGGCTGAATGAATGCGACGAAGGGGTGCGTCTTGGTAATTGCTTCCTGGTTGGCAAGCGCCCTCCTTCACCTTTTGAAATTCCTTTTTACCGACTGATCATCAGGGGAGATGCCAATGACCGCGACATTGTCCAGAGAAATGGCCCTGCGCATCGGGCTTGCAACACAAGAGTTGCCCGATGTGGATGCGGGCGCACTGATTGGCATCCTGACTGAGGCGATGGGCTTGCCGCTGACCGAGGAGAAGATCTCCAAGCTGGGCATGAAGGCCTTTCGCAAGGCTGGCGGGGAGGTGCTGATCCCGCTTCCATCCGAACAACTCAAAGCGGCCTTGCGTATTCTGAAGGGCGAAGGGGTGAGTGCGGATGCCGATGACTTCACCCTTGATGCCTATCAGGATGGAGATATGCCCGGCTCGATCCGGGTGGCTTGCGCGTCCAATGGTGCCGAGGAACTGGATGGCCATTTTGGCTCCTGTCGGCGCTTTCTGGTCTATCAGGTGTCGGGGGTGGAGCTGCGGCTGATTGATGTGCGGCGCACCGAGGAGCCGGAGGACAACGACGACAAGAATAAATGGCGCGCTTCCCTGATCGCGGATTGTGATGTGCTGGTGGTCGTGTCGATTGGCGGACCGGCCGCGGCCAAGGTCGTGCGGGCCAATATCCATCCGATCAAGCATCCGCAAGGGGGACAGGCGCGCGATCTCTTGATGAAATTGCAAGGGGTTTTGGCTGGCACGCCGCCGCCATGGCTGGCGCGGGTGATGGGGCAGGAAGCCCAGACTTTGTCCGGTTTTCTGGAGGAGCAAGAGGCATGATCAGTGACGCTGTTCTTGACAAGGTCGCGCAAACGGTGGTGGGCAGCGGTCTTGAGGAGGGTATTTCGGCGCGCCTCAGAGCGCTCTGGCCCGACATTCATTTCACCTATTGTCAGGATGACGACATAACAGCGGCGAACCCTGTGCGCGAGCAGGCGCACTTCAATCTCTATCTGGTCTCAAGTGGCGAGGGCTGCATTGCCTTTACAAGTCATGGGGAGCGCGCAACGGGAATCGTGATTGCTGAAATTGAAGAAGAAGGGGAGGTGGAAGAACATCCATCATGATCGTGACAGACATGCAGCCGCGCACCAAATCGCTTGAGAGAATTTGCCGGATGGTTCCACCCGGGGTGCATCATGTGTCTCTGGTTGAGGCCGTCAGTACCATTTTGCCTGATTACACCTTTCGCTATCGTGCCACCCGTTCCGATTGGCACCGGATTGGCGGTGTTGTGGATTCTGGCTTTAACCGGATCGCGATGAATCTGCGCCAATGGGCAGAGGATGAGTGCGATCATGATGTCTTTGCCCTTTATGAAAAATTTGGTGCGGAAGGATATTTCACCACCCGCTTTGATGGTCAGACCCATTATTTCGTCGCTCCGAACGGAGAAGGGGCGGCGGATTTCGTGCAGCTTGAGGTCGAGGAACTGACCGAAGTGGTCGACCATCCTTTATTCATCGATGATCAGGTGCCCGACGATATCGAGGATCTGCTTGACCCGGTCGGGGCTTTCTCCGCGCGGGTGGAGGCGCGGCCCCTTGGGGCCGCAAAATATGATTTTCGCTCGATCACCGACATTGGTGATCTGGTCTCCCGGCAAGTGTCGTCGGAAGGGTCCGACTTGCGCTATATCCGGTTTCTGGAAGAATGGGACAAATCGAGCGCAGCATCCAAGAATCGCTTTTGCGACCATTTCGTCTTGAAGCTCCTGTCCTTCATGGATCGCTTCGGCGAGCGCAAGATCGAGGCGACACCATTGCCGATCAAGTCGCTGCCCGTGCCGGGCCCGTCGGTTCTGGCGCTCTCGGGTTCGGAGCTATCGAATTATCTGCATGATTATGATCGCAAGGCGGGTTTTCCCATGGCCTGGTATTTCGCCATGCTGACCGAGAAGAAGATCTGGCCCCAGATCGCAACGACCGTCTATTCGGATCATCGCGATGACTATCGCTATTTGCCAGAGAAGGATCTGGCGGTGTTGGAACACTGGATCCGCTATCCCTACAGTTTTTGATGGATTGGTCGATTGGTCTGATGTCTGTCGGGTTTGCGACAATTTCCTGTTTGTAAAATAGTTATAAATCAACGGCTTAAAGTTTGGCACAGCCCTTGCAAAGCATTTGCATAATGATTGCGACATGCATTTGACAAGCGGGGATTGTGGCAGATGAAACAAAGCGAGATTGCAGAGCTTCTGGATGAGCCGGCCTGCGAGCATAATCACCAGTCAAAGTCTGGCTGTGCGCGGCCAAAGCCCGGTGCTGCGGCGGGGGGATGCTGTTTCGATGGTGCCCAGATCGCTCTTTTGCCGATTGCCGATGTCGCCCATATCGTCCATGGATCGATCGCGTGCGCGGGCAGTGCATGGGACAATCGGGGCAGCAAATCCTCCGGTGAGCAGCTCTATAAGCTTGGCTTTACCACCGATATGACCGAGCAGGACGTGATCATGGGACGCGGCGAAAAGCGTTTGTTCCATTCCATCAAGCAGGCTATCGACAGCCACCGGCCCGAGGCGGTCTTTGTTTATAATACCTGTGTCCCCGCGTTGATTGGTGATGATATCGCCGCGGTCTGCAAGGCGGCAGAAAAGCGCTGGGGGGTGCCGGTTGTGCCCGTTGATGCAGCTGGCTTCTATGGCACCAAGAATCTTGGCAACCGGATCGCGGGTGACGCGATGGTCCGCCATGTGATCGGAACCCGTGAGCCTGATCCCGTGCCGGATCATCTCCAGAGGAAGGGCATTGAAGTTCACGATATCAGCCTGATCGGCGAATATAATATTGCAGGTGAGCTGTGGCATGTCCTGCCCCTGTTTGATGAACTGGGCCTGCGCGTGCTCGGGGCCTTGTCCGGGGATGCCCGGTTCCGCGACATCCAGTGCATGCACCGGGCCGAGGCCAATATGATGGTCTGCTCGAAGGCGATGCTCAATGTTGCGCGCAAGCTCAAGGATAGCTATGGCACCCCGTGGTTCGAGGGCAGCTTTTATGGTGTCCGCGACATGAGCCTTGCCTTGCGGGACTTTGCCCGTCTGATTGATGACCCGGATTTGTCCCAGCGGACCGAAGCCCTGATCGAGCGCGAAGAAGCGCGGATTGCGGCCGCCCTTGCTCCGTGGCGCGACAAGCTCAGCGGCAAGAAGGCCCTGCTTTATACCGGCGGCGTGAAGGCCTGGTCGATTGTCTCGGCCTTGCAGGATCTGGGCATGGAGGTGGTTGCCACCTCGACCCGCAAATCGACCGAGGCCGACAAGCAGAAAATCCGCGAGCTGATGGGCGATAAGACCCGGATGCTTGATGAAAGTCAGGGACCCAGAGCCCTGATCGACATGGTCTATGAAACCGGCACCGACGTGCTGATTGCGGGTGGGCGTAACATGTATACCGCGCTGAAGGCCCGCATACCGTTCCTGCATATCAATCAGGAGCGTGAGCATGCTTATGCGGGCTATGACGGTATGATCACCTTTGCCGAACAGATTGCCCAAGCGATGGAAAGCCCGGTCTGGCAGGCGGTACGTTCGCCCGCGCCTTGGAAGACGAAGGCCACGATCGAGGCAGCGGAGTGAGATCATGACAGAGATACTCAAACGCAACAAAGCGCTTTCCGTCAGCCCCCTCAAGGCCAGCAGCACGCTGGGCGCGGCGCTGGCCTTTCTTGGCGTTCGCAATGCCATCGCCATGCTGCACGGGGCGCAGGGATGTACGGCGTATGGGAAAATTTTCCTGATTGGCCATTTTCGCGAACCGGTGCCGCTGCAAACCACCGCGATGGATCAGGTCAGCTCTGTGATGGGAGCTGACGACAATGTGGTCGAGGGGCTGAAGGTGCTGCATGAGAAATTTGCTCCGGCCCTGATTGGCTTGCCGACCACCGGCCTGTCGGAGACGCAAGGCTCGGATGTGAACGGCCTCGTTTCGGTTTTCCGCAAGACACATCCCGAATGTGGGGCAACCGCCGTGGTGCCGGTGGAAACGCCTGATTATGTCGGCTCTATGGAGAGCGGCTTTGCCAAGGCGGTCTATCAAATGATCAATCGGCTGGTGCCTGAGGCCGAGGCCAAAGGGGGCGTGGCAAGCAATCGGCAGGTCAATATTCTGGTCAATGGGTCGATGACCCCAGCCGATATTGACGAAGTGAAGGACCTGGTGGAAGCCTTTGGCTTGATCCCGCTGGTTTTGCCGGATATTTCCACCAGCCTTGATGGTCATCTCAATGAGCGGGATTTTAATCCGCTGACGACAGGGGGGACCTGCGTGGGGGATTTCGACATTCTGCACAAGGCGCGGGCAAGTCTGGTGATTGGCAACAGCTTGACGCAGGCCGCCGATTTGTTGTTTGAGCGCACCGGCGTGCCGGATGTCCGTTTTGACCATCTGATGGGGTTGGATGCGACCGATCACCTGATCAGCTGTCTGCATGAAATTTCGGGCCAGCCTGTGCCCGCCCGTCTGGAGCGCCAGCGTCAGCAATTGCAGGACGCCATGCTGGATAGTCATTTCCATCTTGGTGGCAGCCGGGTGGCGCTGGCAGCCGAACCTGATCTGCTCAAGGCTCTGAGTGATTTGTTGGTTGGTATGGGCGCGCGCGTGGTGACGGCCATCGCCCCGTCCAACGCGCCCATCCTCAAGCGGATGATGACCGATCAGGTGAAGATTGGTGATCTGGAAGAGTTGGAGATGTTTGCGGCGGAGGAAGAAGCAGAGCTGGTGATTGGCAATTCCCACTGTGTTGCCAGCGCCGAGCGCCTTGGGGTGCCGCTGTTGCGAGCCGGTTTCCCGCAGTTTGATCAGTTTGGCGCACCTGCCAAATGCTGGGTTGGTTATCGGGGCAGTCGTCAGACCCTGTTTGACATCGCCAATCTGTTGGTTGCTGCCGATCACGGCTCGGTCGCGCCCTATCGCTCGATCTATGCGCAGGGTCAGGATGTCAAGCCCTGGGGAGGGGCGTGACGATTATGGCCCAGTTCATGCGAACATTCACTCTGCTGGATCAAGACATGGAAGACGGTTTTGCTGACTGCGCTTTGCGGGTGGCCTTTGCCACCTCGGATCAGAAGCATGTGGACCAGCATTTTGGCACCTGCGCTTATCTTTCGATCTTTCTGGTCAATCGCGATGAGGTGCATTTCCATCAGACCATCGGCTTTGGCGAGGCGCGGATGGATGGCAATGAGGACAAGCTGGCGGTGCGCGTGACCGCCCTCAAAGACTGCGCCGCCGTCTATTGCCGCGCTGTGGGGGCCTCAGCCATCGGCCAGTTGAAACAGGCCGGCGTGCAGCCGGTCAAGGTGGCCGATGGCACCAATATCAAGGCCCAACTGGCGCTGTTGCAAGACGAATTGCGTGATGATCCGGCGATCTGGATCTTGCGTGCCTTGAAGGCCGCTGGTGGTGGCAGGGCAGATGCCAAGCGGTTTGACGCAATGGAAGAGGAAGGTTGGAGTGAGTGACGATGCTGATTGATATGGCTGAAGACCTGGTGGTCGACAAGGATGATCCTGCGTTGAAATCGCCTTTTATTGTCGAGATCCTGCGCCAGATGCGGGCCATCGACTCCTACGGTATATGGGATCAGGTGGGAGCGCATGAAATCATCGATCCCTTCATCATGACCAAGGAACGCAAGCGTGCTGTGCCGATCATTGGCGACCCGGACGAGGAACTCATGGCGCGTATCAAGGCTTGGTACAACGCCTTGTCCGCAAGCATCGAGGCCAGAACCGGCCTGATGGCGGTACCCATTGTCAATATCACCCATGAAGGCTTTGGCCGCGCGCTGATCGCGGTGGGCAAGTTGATTGTCTATGACAAAAATCTCCGTGACGTCCATCGCTTTGGTTTCAAATCGCTTGAGGCAATGCAAGGCGAGGCGGACAAGGTGATCGAGCGGGCCGCCGCGCTCATCGATGCCCATCGGGATGTCGCCAAATTGTGAGGACCTTAGAAAGATGGATGAAGCGGATAGGAAGGCCCTGACCAAGAGCGTCAGGAAAGCCAAGAGGATCGCATCGGAAAAAGCAATGGAGCTGCATGATCTGGTTGAAGATCGGTTGCCCGGAGCCTTTGAGGAATTGCCTGCTCTGGCAGAGGAAACCTATCAGGCCTGCAAGACCTGGAGCGAGGCGGAAGCCACACTCAAACAGGCTGAAGCCAAGATGGAAGGGGCATGATATGAGCGCGATTGTTGGACTGACTCTGGGCGGTGACGAATGGACCCCGCAATTTGTCGAGGCGCTTGATGCCACAAAGTGCATCGGCTGTGGTCGCTGCTTTCGCGTCTGTTCGCGCGATGTCTTCGAGTTGGTCGAGCGGGAAAGTCTCGGGCTTGATGACGATGATGATTTTGACGACGATGATCCCTTTGGGGATGACGACGATGATGATGGTTTTTCTGATGATACCAGCATGGTCATGGCGTTGAAAAATCGCAACGACTGCATTGGTTGCGAGGCTTGTTCAAAAATTTGCCCGAAGGGTTGCTTCACGCACATGACAGGAGAGGCTGCCTGATTGGCCACTTGTTTGGCTCACTTGCTTGGCCATGGCAGCTGACATGCAAAAAGGGGGCGACCTGTGTCTGCCCCCTTTTTGTATCGTATCGCGGAAGGTTTCTGTCGAGAATGAAGCTTGTTTGTCGCAAATCCGACAACGGAGATGCCAAGGTATTCTGTGATTTTAGCTAGGTTTTTCATATATTTAATCTATATTTTCTGCCTTGGCATAGCCTTTGCAAAGCTCTGATCAGTAGGATTGACAGATTGCAAGGATGACAGAATGCTCACACTTACCGACAAAGCTCAGGATGTCTTGCAACGGCTAATGGCCGAGGCATCAGAGCCGCTCTCCGGTCTGCGTATCGCCGCGATTTCCGGTGGCTGTGCAGGTCTTCAGTATAAGCTCGCGCTCGTTGCCAGCCCGCAAGAGGGGGATCATGTGGTCGAGACGGGTGCCATCACCCTTTATGTCGTTCCGGACAACGCCGAGATGCTGATCGGCACCGTTATCGATTTTGCGGAGAGCCTTGAGGGCTCCGGCTTCACCTTCAACAATCCCAATGCCGCATCGATGTGTTCCTGCGGCAAGAGTTTTGCCGCCTGATCCCGCTAGATCGATTGACTGCCCTGACAAGGAGAGCGCCATGAGGAACTATTCGGACCCCGTTAAAGAGGGCGCCTTGCACGAGCGCAAGGTTGGCAAGCGTGTCGAGATGATCGAAGCGGTGATCGAGACATTTCGGCCAATGTTGCAGGCCGATAGGGGAGACATGGAGCTGGTTAAGGTGGATGGCAAGAAGGTGTTTGTCTCCATGAAGGGCGCTTGTGTCGGCTGCCAACTGGCGTCCGTCACCCTGTCGCGGGTGCAGGACAAGATGATTGAAGCGTTGGGGGAATTTGTTCAGGTGCTGCCTGCAAGTCAGCTGAAAAAGACATCACCCGCGATGGTTTCCCTTAGCGCTCTGGCCAAGGATTGAGGCGGGCGGTCATGGGCAGCATCTATCTTGATAACAATGCCACCACGCAGGTCGCTGAGGCGGTCGTCGAAGTGATGTTGCCCTATTTCACCGAGCAGTTTGGCAACCCATCCAGCCTGCATCAGTTCGGCAATCGGGTGGGACGGGCGATTAAGACGGCACGCCAGCAGGTGCAGGCTTTGCTGGGGGCTGCTCATGAGAGTGAAATCATCTTTACATCCTGCGGCACTGAAGCCGACAATATGGCCATTCTGTCTGCCTTGAAAGCACAGCCGTCACGGCGGGAAATCATCACAACGAGCGTGGAGCATCCGGCGGTTCTATCCCTGTGTCAGAGTCTCGAGAAAGATGGCTATGTCATCCATTATCTCAAGGTGGACCAGCGCGGGCGGCTTGATCTTGAGGCCTATCAGGCTTTGCTGTCGCACAAGGTGGCGCTCGTTTCGGTGATGTGGGCCAACAATGAGACCGGCACCCTGTTCCCCATCGCGGCGATGGCGGAGCTGGCCCGTGATGCAGGGATTATGTTTCACACCGATGCGGTGCAGGCGGTGGGCAAGGTTCCGGTGGATCTGAAAAAACTGCCGATCGACATGCTGTCCCTGTCGGGCCACAAGCTGCATGGGCCGAAGGGTGTCGGGGTACTCTATCTCAAACGCGGCACCGGTTTCACGCCGTTGATACTTGGCGGGTCTCAGGAACGCGGACGCAGGGCAGGCACGGAAAATGTCCCATCCATTATCGGGCTTGGGAAGGCCTGTAGCTTGGCGCTTGCGCTTATGAGCGACGAGATGACCCGCGTCAAGGCTTTGCGGGACCGGCTGGAGTGCGGCCTTCTGTCCGCTGTGCCCCATTGCTTCGTGACCGGTGATCCTGCTCATCGCTTACCCAATACCAGCACCATCGCCTTTCACGCAGTCAAGGCGGACGACATCTTGCTGTTGCTCAACAAAGTGGGTGTGGCAGCTTCCTCTGGCTCTGCTTGTCGCTCAGGGGCGCAGGAACCGTCACATGTGATGCGGGCGATGAATATCCCCGCTACCGCGGCGCATGGTTCGATCCGCTTTTCCCTCTCGCGCTACACGAGTGAAGCGGAGATTGACCGGGTGATCGAGATCGTGCCGCCGATCATCACCCAATTGCGTCAGCTTTCGCCCTGTTGGGGCGCCAATGGACCGGTTGAGACGCCCGAAAAGGCCTTCAACCCAGCCTATGCTTGACAAGGAGTGTGTGTGATGAGCGAGCGACGGGCAATCGTGATTGATGATACCACCTTGCGCGATGGGGAGCAGTCGGCTGGCGTCGCCTTCTCGCAGCAGGAAAAGTGCGAGATTGCGCGCAATCTTGCGGCAGCCGGTGTGCCGGAGCTTGAGATTGGCATTCCGGCAATGGGCCATGAGGAACAAGAGACAATCCGCTCGATTACGGCGCTCGATCTTGATATTCGCACCATCGTCTGGTGCCGGATGTGTGAAGAGGATCTGGAAGCTGCCAAGGGACTTGGGGTGACAATGATCGATCTGTCAATCCCAATGTCCGACCAGCAGATCAAGCACAAATTGCGGCGGGATCGCGACCATGTGCTTGCCCAGATTGCCCGGATGGTGCCAATGGCATTGGATGCGGGTCTTGAGGTGCTGGTGGGAGGCGAGGATGCCTCCCGCGCCGATCTTGATTTTGTGCTTTCGGTGCTGGAGGTGACTGGAACCGCAGGTGCCCAGAGATTCCGTTTTGCCGATACGGTGGGCATTCTGGAACCCTTTGGTACGGCGGAGATTTTCCGCACGTTGCGGCAGAATTCCGATCTGGAGCTGGAAATGCACGCCCATGATGATTACGGGCTGGCAACGGCCAACAGTCTGGCCGCCGCGTTGGGTGGTGCGACCCATGTCAATACGACGGTGAATGGCCTTGGGGAACGAGCGGGCAATGCTTCGCTTGAGGAATTTGTCGCCTCGGCTGCCAGCCTTTACGGCTTTGAGACGGACATTGACCAGCGGCATTTTCATGCCTTGTCGGAGTTGGTGGCAAAGGCCTCGGGCCGTCCGGTGCCTCACCAGAAGAGCTTGGTGGGCTCCTTTGTCTTTACCCATGAAAGCGGCATTCATGTGGACGGGTTGGTCAAGGATCCGAAGAATTATCAGGGCCTCGACCCGGTGTCGTTGGGGCGCCAGCATGAATTGGTGCTCGGCAAGCATTCGGGCGCGCGGGCGGTTCTTCATGTTTATGAGAAGCTGGGGCTGACCCTATCGGTGGCTGAGGCGACGGACATTCTGGCGCGGGTGCGGCGCTTTGCGGAAATCTATAAAAGGTCGCCGGATGAGGCGGACCTTTTGGCCTTTCACCGCGACCTGATGGCCCAAGGACATGCCGCCTAGGCGTCGAGATGCAGACATGGACAGGAGAGACGGATGAGAAATGAAGAGATTGAAGCGGATCTGGTGGATCTGTCGAGCGCAGAGGACTTTCTGGACTATTTCGACATTGCCTATGATCCGCATGTTGTCACGGTCAACCGGCTGCATATCCTGCAGCGGTTTCATGACTATCTCACATTGGATCGGGATGGGCCGGTCGCAGGCGAAGCCTGGTGGGACTATTATACCCGTCAGTTGAGCCTTGCCTATCATGACTTCGTCAAATCAGATGCCCTGACCGAGAAGGTGTTCAAGGTCTTCAAGGCCTCCGAACCGGCCTTCGTTCCGATTGAGGAGTTGTTGAAGTGAGCGACATCGCTTTGCCCCCGCCACGATTTGACTATGGGGATGTCGTCCGCGTTCAGCGCAATGTGCGCAATGACGGCACCTTTCCCGGTGAAAAGACCGGGGCCTTGCTGATCCGGCGCGGCTCAACCGGGGTGGTCAGGGATGTCGGCACCTTCTTGCAGGATCAGGTGATCTATACGGTCCATTTCACCGATGAAGACAGGATTGTCGGCTGTCGCGACCGGGAATTGCTGTCGATTGACGAGGATTGGACCCCGAGCCGCTATGAATTTGGCGAGAAGGTTATGGCACGCCTGCCGTTGGGCATTCAGGGCGATGTCATCGTGCAAAAGGGTGCAGAAGGGGAAGTTCTGAAAGTCTTGCGCAACGAGGCAATGGTCGAGGCGGTCGGATCCGTGGCCTATCATGTGCGGTTTCCCGGCAGGACGTTGTTGGTGCCCGAATGTGCGCTTGATGGCTGTGCCAGTGAGGATCAGGATGATTGAAGGCTGTGTAATCGGTGTGGGGCCGCGTGACGAGGACAGAAGCGTGGACGGTGTCCTTGCCCATCATCTGATGCGGGCCTCGCTCGCGGCCTTTCAGTGCCGGTTTGACCAACTGACCCCGGAGCAACAGCAAGGCGTCGAGGCGACCGCTCGAAAAACCATGGCTATGGAGACGGTGATTTTGGCCAGCCGGGAGGCATGGGATATTTTTCTGCCCGAGACAATGATCGTTGAGGCCGTGGAAACCGTCCGGGCGCGCTATGACTCCCATCAGGACTTTGAGCGTGATCTGGCGGTGAATGGGCTGGATGAACAGACGCTGGCGCTGGCGCTCTCCCGTGACTTGTGGGTGGATGCGGCCCTGAGCCGTGTGGTAAAGGATATTTCACCCCCCAGCGTGGCGGACGCCAAAAGATGGTATGACAGTCATCCGGAGCATTTTGCCGTGCCTGAAAGACGGACGGCGCGTCACATATTGATCACCATCAACGACGACTTTGCTGACAATCACCGTGACAAGGCGCAGCTGAAAATCGAAGCGATCCGCAACCAGCTGGATGGTTCTGTGGGTCAGTTCGAGCAGCTTGCCAAACAGCATTCCGAATGTCCGACGGCTATGGAGGGTGGCAAGCTTGGAGCGGTACCACGCGGGACGCTGTATAAAAACCTTGATGAGATGCTTTTCAAAATGGAGGAGGGGGCACTCAGCTGTGTGCTGGAAAGCGAGATGGGCTTTCACATTCTGCTGTGTGAGGAGATCCATCACGTGGAGATCATCCCCTTTGCCAAAGCCAAAGACCGGATTCTTGATCGGCTCTTTGTGCGGAAGCGTCAAATTGCCCAGCGGCAATGGATTGAAAGCCTCAACCCTCAGGGCGTCGCCTTGCAGGGGGCATGACGCTAAACCTGCCCTGCTATCATCGATAAGGCGTTGAAAAATGCATAATGCCGACAAGTGCGTGGTGCTGGCGCTTTGTCGGGCTTTCTGGTCGTCCTCTTCCTCTATAAACTGTCTGTGAGCCCATGATGCGGGTTGGTCCCTTGCGTTTTTGCAAAGGGCAACAAGAAGGAACGGACAATGGCAAAAATCGGATTTCTGGGGTTGGGCCTGATGGGGCGCGGTATGGCTGCCTGCTTGTTGCAGGCCGGTCACGAGGTGATGGTGTGGAACCGCTCGGCGGACAAATGCACCGCGCTTCAGGCGTTGGGTGCCAGCGTGACTCATAATCCTGCGGCGGCAGCCAAGGGGGCCGATATGGTCATCTCCATGGTTGCCGATGATCTTGCCTCCGAGCGGGTCTGGATGGCCGAAGATGGCGCATTATCGGGTGCCCGACCCGGTATGATGGCTGTTGAATGCTCGACCATTTCTCACACTCATGTGGGGCGCCTTCATGAGGCAGCCAAGGCGCGTGATGTGCACTATATCGATTGTCCGGTGCTTGGGCCGCCTGCGAGCGCTGCCAGTGGCAGCCTCGTTTTGCTGGTCGGAACAAAAGGGGATGTGCTCACCAAGGCACGCCCAGTCCTTGAGGTAATCTCGGAGTCCATTCTGCATTTCGGTGAGGTGGGTACCGGCACCAGCTTCAAGCTGATCAACAATATGCTAGGGGCGGTGCATGTCGCGGCGATTGCCGAGGCGACCCATCTGGCGCACAAGCTGGGGCTTGATCCCGATACACTGGTGGCGGCGGTGGAAAGTGGGCCATGTGCAAGCCGCCACACGGTGCGGATGATCCGGGCCATGGCGCATAATAAATTGTCTGATCAGGCAGGCCTTGCCATCGGTTTGCGCGAAAAGGACACCCGCTATTGCATGGCGATGGCCAAGGCCAACGAGACCGGCCTGTCGATTGGTGAGACGGCTTATGATTGGTACAAAGAGGCTCTGAGCAGTGTCGCTGCGGAGGATGATTCCGCCATGTTGCGGGTGATTGCCGAACATAATGGCTTTGTACCGAAAGGCTGACACCGGGTCAGCTTCCTGTCACCATACCCGCAATCCGCGATGATGCGAGCGACTTGCGGGTATGGCAATGGGTGGGACCCATTTGGAGACAATCAGGCTTTAGCCAGTCGCTGCTTCTGGGCTTCCTTGATCAAAGCGGCCAGACGATAAAAGCCGTGGGCCATTTTGGTGAAGGGGGTAAGCAGGAAAAAGGCCAGCACGCTGCCAAGATGGAGAGCCAGCAGCAAAGGCATTAGAGGGTTTGATCCAAGTGCGTAAAGCAGCAGGCCTGAGAGTGCGACAAAGCCCAGCAACAGAATGAAGCCGATCTCGCCGCTCCATGCCGATGGTGCGCCCAGATGCCGATCGGACCTGAGCTTGAGATACAGCATGAAGCCGCAGCCAATGGTCAGCAGAATGCCGCCCGTCAAGCCGAGCAATTTGGGAGCAGAAAAGAGGCCATAGGGGGCGGGCATATCCAATAGATAATGCATCAAAGTGGCGACAGATGTGGCGGCAAAGCAGAGAAGGAAGCCATACATGATCGCATGATGGGCGTGGCGTCTGGCTTGGGAGAATTTGTCCTCTTCCTCAAAATTGCAGCCCTGTCCATGGCCTGCGGCCAGATCCGTCATTTGCGCGGCCATGCCAAAGGCCTGTTTGATGTCGGCGGGTTGGATCGAGCCGCCTCCCACCGCCTGCCAATAGCGGCGGAGACTGAAAATCAGGCTGACAATAGGCAACAGAAAAGCGGGTGCGAAAATTGCGACCATCATATTGTGGGACAAAACCGCATAAAATCCTGCGCCACCCGCCTGATTGCCGAGCAGTTTGGCAAGGCCGAAGAGGACTGCAAAAGCCAGCATGGTGGCAATCGCGATCAGGGTGCCGCGTGTCTGGAAGGCCCGGGCAAAGCTTGCAGGATAGGCAAATTCCTGCCAGCTTTCCGCCCGTAATTCGGCCATCGCCTTGGGGAAATTGAGGTTGAATTCATGCGGTGCGGTATATTGGCACGCATAATAGCAGCCACGGCAATTGTGACAAAGACTGGCCAGTTGCGTCAGATCTGCATCCGAGAATGCGCGTTCGCGATGCAGGGCCGGGAAGACTGAGCAATAGCCCTCGCAATAGCGGCAGGCATTGCAGATTTCGGACTGGCGGCGGGCTTCGGCGAGAAGATCAGTGAGCATGTTTGGCGGCCTCCCGACCTGCAATGCGTCCGAATACGGTTCCAATGGTCATGCCGAAGCCGGCAAGATAGCCTTGGCTGAGAATGGATCCCGCCATGGTTTCGCCTGCGGCCCAGAGATTTTTGACCTTGCCGCTGGTTGTGCTGCATTGGGCATTTTCATCAACCTTGAGCCCGAGATAGGTGAAGGTCACGCCGGTGCGCAGACTGTAGCCATAAAAGGGTGGTTGATTGATGGGGCGTGCCCAGTTGGTTTTGGGTGGCTGGATGCCTTGGGTGGCGACGCCGTCCAGCTCGGTCGGGTGGAAATTGCTGTCGTCGCCGCAGGCCGCGTTGAACCGGGAAACCGTCTCGGTCAGGCGGGCAGGTTCCAGTCCCAGTTTTTCCGCCAGCTCTTCAAGGCTGTCCGCCTTAATGGGTGGGAAGACCGAAGGCATGAAAAGATTGAGCGATTTGTTGTCAATGATCACATAACCGACCTGTTCAGGCTGGGCGGCAACTAGGCGGCCCCAGATGGCATAGCGTTTCGGCCAGACATCTTCGCCTTCATCGTAAAAGCGCTCGCCATGCTTGTTGACGACAATGGAGAATGGCACGCAGTCAAGGCGGGTGACGATGCCGCCATCGAATTTCGGTGCCCGACCATCAATCGCGACTGCGTGGCACTGGGTCGGGTCGCCAACGGATGCAATGTCCTGATCGAGCAGATCGGCCAACACGACGCCCCGATTGTAAGGCGTGCCACGAATGAGGAAATTCTCTGCTGCGGGGCCCCAGGCGCGGGCCAGCCATTCAGTGTCCGCCTGAAAGCCGCCAGAGGCGACAATCACCGATTTTGCATGGATGCGTTGGGTCTTGCCATTGTGGTCATAGTCGATCCATTGGATTTCCCCGTTGGTCAATTCCAGATGGGTGACATGGGCTTCATACAGCACCTTGACGCCAAGTGTCTCGGCGGTGCGGTAATAGGCATTGACCAGGCTTTTGCCGCCGCCCATGAAAAAGGCATTGGTGCGGGCCAGCGACAGAGTGCCGGACAGGGAGGGCTGGAAATGCACGCCATGAGCCTGCATCCATGGCAGGCACTCTTCAGAGGTGCGAATGGCAAGGCGGGCCAATTTTTCGTCCGTCTTGCCTTGAGTGACCTTGAGCAAATCCTCAAAATATTCTTCCTCGCCATAATCATCGACCAGCGGCCCCAAGGGGCCTTGATGCATACAGCGGAAATTGCGGGTATGGCGGGAATTGCCGCCGCGATAGGCTTTGGGTGCGGTTTCCAAAATCAGCACTTTGCTGCCAGCCTCTGCTGCGGTGATGGCCGCGCAAAGGGCAGCATTGCCGCCGCCGATCACCACGATGTCTGTCTCTTGTTCCATGATTGGCCCTGGCACGGTTCTTCTGGGTCTGTTTTTTGGGGACTGACCCCTTTTGGGGTGAAGATATCATGGGGCAATTTATTTGACTAATGAGATGTTTTCTATAATTATTGCGGTATGCGCATTAATCTTGATATTTTCGATCTGGAGGTCTTCCTTGCGGTCAAGGAAAGTGGCTCCTTTCATCAGGCGGCAGAGCAGTTGGGACTGTCGCAGTCGGCGGTAACGCGGCGGATCAAGAAACTGGAAGAGGAATTGCAATCGCTCTTGTTTGAACGGACGACCCGGGCGGTCCATCCGACCTTGGCGGCCAAGCGGTTGGAGGCCCGTGCCGAAAGCATTTTGGCCGATGTGCGAGAAACGGCACTGGCCATGCGCGATGCCAGCGTTGCCCATGCCTACCAGCGTAATGCGATTGTGACGGTTGCTTTGGTCCCTACCATTTTGTCAAAATTGATGACCAAAGCCATCGACAGACTGCGGCAGGAAGGCGATGCGCCGCGCTTGCGGCTGCTGGATTTGAGCGCAAATGAGGTGGCGGAATGTGTCAGCAAGGGCGAGGCGGATTTTGGCATCAGTTCTCTGCCATCCCTTGAACCGAATATCGAGTTTGAGTCGCTGGTGGTCGATCGGATTGCGCTTGCCCTGCCGCAGATGCATGACTTGGCGGGGCGGGATGTGATCCGCTGGGCTGATCTGGAGGGGGAGGATCTTATCGTCCCTGCGCGCGGCATGGGCAACCGACTGCTGATTGATGAGGCCTTTGCCAGTCAGCGGATTGCCTTGCGCTGGACCTACGAAGTCAATCGCACGACCAGTGCGCTGGAATTGGTGGCCCATGGCATCGGTCTAGCCTTGGTGCCGGAAACAGCCAAGGGGACTGCGGAGTCCTTTGGTCTTGTGTCCCGCCCGATGGATGATCCGGTCATTAGCCGTCCGATTGGCATCATCATGCGCAGCGGTCAGCGCCATACGGAGGCGGCTTCTGCCTTGATGCAGGCGTTGCGTTGCGTGGCCTCGCAGACCGGGGCTATGTGACGCCAGTTTGCCAATAGGCATCATCGTTAAAGCCTGCCCGCAAGGCCCGGACACGCACCCTCTGGGCGGCTTCGATATGGGCGCGCATGGCAGCTTCAGCCAGGCGACCATCGCGCTGTCGGATGGCTTCCAGTATGCCAAAATGCTCTTCGATTGCCTTTTGGGTTCGGTCGGCTTCGGTCAGGCTGGTCGGGCCCAAAATCATCAGGGTCTTGGACAGGCTGATCATTGAGTGGGTGAGAAAGCGGTTCTTTGCGGCATCCCGAATGGCGGCATGGAGGCGACGGTTGAGCCGGAAGGCCTCCATCGGGTCTTTCTCATCTGCCGATTGCTCATTGAGGGCGAATAGTTCCTCGATTTCAACATCGGACGCGGAGCGGGCGGCGAGGCGGGCGGCAGTGCCTTCCATGACAACGCGCATCTCGTAGAGTTCCATCACCTCGGTATAATCGAGCGAGCGAATGCAGGCTCCCTGTCGCGGCATGTGGGTGACCAGCCCTTCTGCCTCCAATTGGCGGATGGCTTCGCGCACCGGTGTGCGGCTAACCCCCAAGCGGTCGGCAAGTTCTGTTTCGCGCAGGCGATCGCCCGCATTCAGGTGGCCAAAGCGAATTTCATTCATCAGATCACGATAGACATGGTTGCCTTGTGGCTCACTGCTGTCTTGATCTTTTGTTTTCACGTTTTTCTTCTTTGCAACCATCGCTGCCTTCTCCTGCCAATCGGGGCTGCCTGAGGGCATAGCATGCCTTCGAGGGGAGGGGAGTTTGAATGATGTATCCTATTGTATACGAGCGCATTCAATGCTACAAGCCGAAAGATGATCCTTTCTGATCGGTGGATTGCTTTTGAGGAGCCATGGCTTTTTCATTGCGACGTCCTTCACGACGTTCCTTTAGGTGAGGTGCGATAGATGGCAGACAAACACTATGAGGTCACTCAGCAGGCCGAGCAAAAAGCCGCCCAAGCAGCAAATTGGCGGCATCGGTTTCTCACTTTAGGGATATCTCTTGTCGGGGTGGCGGTCTTCTGGGGCGCTGGCATGCCGTTGCCCTTTCTCTTCGGGCCGATGTTTGCCTGTCTCGTGGCGTCTTTACTGGGAATGCCACTCGAAAAATTCGGCATGGTTTCCAAAGGCGCAAGGACCATACTGGGAGTGGCTATTGGCACTTCCCTGACCCCTGCCGTCATTGCCATGTTGCCGCAAATGGGGGCGTCGATCCTGCTGGTGCCGATCTTCATATTGGTGATCGGGCTGGTGGGCGTTCCCTTCTTTCGCAAGGTCTGGGGCTTTGATCCGGCGACCGCTTATTATGCGGCGATGCCCGGTGGCTTGCAGGATATGGTGATTTTCGGCATTGAGGCGGGGGGTAATCCGCGGGCTCTGTCGCTCATTCATGCGACGCGGGTTTTGCTGATCCTGACCATCGCGCCGATCCTGCTAACTCATCTTTATGGGGCGAGCCTTGATCAGCCCTTGGGTGAGAATGCGAGTCAGTTGCCGCTGTCTGACATCGTTCTTATGGTGGTCGCCGCCCTTGTGGGATGGAAAGGGGCCGAGAGGATTGGTCTGTTCGGGGCGACGATTCTGGGGCCGATGATTGTTGCTGCCCTCTTCTCGCTCACCGGTTTGATCGGTGAGCGGCCGCCAAAGGAAGCCATTCTGTTTGCACAATTCTTCATCGGCTCGGGGATCGGTGTCTATTTTGTCGGAGTGACGCTGGCTGAGCTGCGCCGGGTGGTGGTGGCCGGGGTGGCCTATGTGCTGTTGCTGGCGGTGCTGAGCTGGATTTTCAGCCATATCGTCACCGGGCTTGGTTTTGGTCAGCCAATTGAGGCCTTCCTTGCCTTTGCGCCCGGCGGACAGGCGGAAATGACCATTATGGCGATCACGTCCGGGGCGGATCTGGGCTATGTGGTGACCCATCATCTGACCCGCATCATGATCGTGATTTCGGGTGCGCCGGTGGTGGCGAGCTTCATCAATCGGCGACAGTCTGATAGGCGCTCTAAGGCCAGACGCCGGGATTGATCATATGGATCGGGTTGCCGTCGGCAAAGGCGTTAACCTGATCGAAAATGTCACCGAACTGGATGTCAAATTCATCCTCGGTGACAAAACCGATATGCGGTGTGGCGATGAGATTGGGGTGGGAGAGAAGCGGATCACTTGGATCGCTCTGGGGCTCCTTGTCGAACACATCCACGGCCGCCATGCCGGGACGCCCCTGATTGAGCGCTTCGAGTAGCACGCCCGGTGACATCAATCCTGAGCGGGATGTGTTGACCAGCAAGGAACCGGGTTTCATTCGAGCAAGGTCATCAGCTGTAATGATGCCTCTGGTTGCGGGTGTCAGGCGCACATGCAGGGAGACGACGTCACTGTCTGCAAAGAAGGTTTCTCGGCTTTGTGCGACGCTCTGGCTGTCTTCCATAGCGCGAGACCGGCCTTCGTTGGAGGCCCACCAGACCACCTTCATGCCAAAGCTGTTCGCATAGTGCGCGACCGCTCGGGCGATCTTGCCATAGCCATAGAGTCCCAATGTGCGATGGCGCAGGCCTTTGCCGACGCCCATTTGCCATTGCCCTGCCTTCAGGGAGGCCATTTGCTGGGGCAATTGCCGCATGGCGGAGAGGATGAGGGCGAAGGTCAGCTCGGCCGCCGAATAATTCGGTTCTTCGGCGGGCATCTTCGAGCATAGAAGAATGCCATGATCGCTGAGTGCTGGGACATCCACATGGGGATAGCCGCTGCGCTGGCTGATCAGTTTGAGATTTGGCAATTGTTCAACCAGAGCGCGGGTGATGGTCGTGCGTTCGCGAAACAGGACCAGCGCTTCGGCGTCTTTCAGGCGCTCGGCCAGAAGGTTCACATCCTCTACATGATCTGTCCAGACTGTCACTTGATGCCGGTCTAGTTTTTCGTAACATGGCAGATCTTTCAAGGTATCGAACCAATCGTCGAGAATATGAACCTTCATGTCGGACCCCGAAGTTGCCTTTAATGGGAGAGCAGGACAGGTATGGTGATTTCGTTCATCACCGATGCGGTGATGCCGCCCAAAAAGTCTTCGCGGAATTTGGAATGCTCGTAAGCTCCCATCACCAGAAGGCACGGATCCTGCTCGGCGCAATAGTTCAGCAATGTGGTGCCGACATTATGGTTCAGTGTCAAGGATTGGTGTTGGGCATCAACACCATGGCGAACAAGATGGGTCATGACCTCGCTCAGTGGGCGGGCTGCAGGTTCGTCGCCGACGGTGAGGATGGACACTTTCCCCCCATTCTCAAGCAGTTGCAAAGCATCCGATACAGCCCGGGCCACAGCCCGACCCCCATCCCATGCCACAGCGGCATGATTATGGACCGCTTCGGTTTCGTAGTCTGCGGGCACCATCAGGACGGGACGGCCCGACATGAGTGCGATCCGATCCGGATGGATCAACACATGCTCGTCGGTTTCTTGTCGATATTGCTGGCCAACAATCAGCAGATCAAAGCTGCGGGCACATTCTGACAGAACAGCGTCGACTCGGCCCGCTTCGCGCAGAAAATGCAATCGTTCACCCAGATCCAGTTGTTCTTTGAGCTGGTTGAAACGGGCTTCAATGCCATCAATGATTTCCGCATTAGCGGCTTTGATGATTTCGCGCGCCTTGAGGGGAACATAGGCTGCTCCGCTGGCAACGACTTCATGTTTGGAATAGGCAATCAGAGCGGTGACATGGGCTTCATGCTTTTTGGCCAACGAAGTCGCATATCTGAGAGCGGAGACCGCACTGTCCGATCCGTTGAAGGCGACCAGAATATTGCGAATGGACATCAGGAATCTCCCTTGTCTGAGTCAGGGCCAGCCCAGACGGATTTGGGCACAAAGACGTGGCCGGCAGCCAGTTTGCGCGCGGTCCGCGTCAGACCTGCAGAATTCAGTATGAAATCACCGTCATTGGCAAAGTCAACAAGCACATCAATCATGCCGGAGGCATGTTCGAGCAACACCGTGGCCGGGCTTTCGGTGGGACGTTCGAGCAGGCCGTCCGACACGGTGCCCGGCGTCAAGGCGCAAGAGGCCAGGCATTGCGCACCGGTGACGGCCATCGAGGGGTGGGTTTTCCATGGCATGAAATAGCGTACGCAAAGGGTGCCTCCGTCCTTGGCCGGGGCGAGAATGGCAAATTTGGGTGTCACAGATTTGGTGACGTCGCCCATACCCATCAGGTCTCCTGCCTTGATCCGGATTTTCTCAAAATGCTCGAAAAAAGCCTTGTTGTCATCCAGTTCCTGCGCACTTTCATAGCCGGTAAGGCCAAAGGCGCTGGCCTTTGCTATGACAATTGGCATGGCGACATCCATGCAGGTTACTTCGATGCCGTCAATTTCGTCTCTCAGATTGCCGGTTGGCAAGAATGCACCGGTGGAGGAGCCGACAACACCCATGAAACTGAGGGCGATCGGAGCCGATGTGCCCGGTGCTCCGGCGATGGCTGTATCGCCTTCATAGCTCAATGCGCCATCCTTGGTTTGTATCTTGGCGACCACCAGCGCACCGGTATTGACAGCGCAAATCTTGATTTCGGTGACCTCGCCGTCCGGTTCCATCAGACCCATTTCCAAGGCGGCAGGACCAACGCCGGAGAGAATATTGCCGCAGGTCGGCTTGAAATCGACGCTCTTTTCTTCGACAGAAACCTGCGCGAAGAAATAATCGATATCGGCCCAGTCATCATCCGAACGGGACAGAATGGCGACCTTGGTGGTGACTGCTGCGCCGCCGCCAATGCCGTCAATGTTGAGACTATGGCCCGCACCGATCACCGAGATCAGAACTTCGGCCAGTGTTTCGCGGTCTTGCGGCAGATCCTTGGCATTGAAGTATGGGCCCTTTGAGGTGCCGCCGCGCATGAATATGTAGGGAATGGCTGTTTGCGTCATCGGATTATGCCCCTCCCAGAGGCCAAGGAAGGTCGACCATGCTTTGCAACAAACCCGGAGGGAAGTCGCGGTTCAGCGCACCGGCCATCACCAGCATAAGGGTGATGCCGGCTGCGGTCAGAATGAAGGTTTTGACCCAGCCAGCGCCGGCTCTGACGCGCAAGAAGGTGGTGAGGAAGCCGATAAGGGCGAGAATGAAACCGACAAACCAGGTGGCGATGATCAGGCTGGCAAACCAGGCCAATGTCGACCAGAGGCCAAAGGGGGCATCTGCATCTTCGCCGGATATTTCCTTGTCAGCGAAAATGCTGTCGCCTTCGTCTCTGCGGATCATCTGGATGAACAGGATCAGACAGCACAGCAGGGACAGACCGCCGATGACCAGAGGAATGATCTTGTCGGTCATGTTATAGTCAGGGATGAGCTGGGCATTGATCAGCGCGACGAGCAGATAGCCAGCGATGGCAAACAGGAAAATCATCGGCGCACGTTTTGTGCCCGCCTGCACGTCGCCTTCGGTCATGATGCTCTTTGCCTGGCGCAAGCCAAGAACAATCGATACCAGCGTGATAATGATCAGGATGATGACGATCGGGCTGAAGATATAATCGATGCCTTCCTCAAAGCTCTTGCGGAAGCGGAAGGAGGCGATCTGGAAGGCCTGATTGGTGAATTTTTCAACCGGATTGGAGAGCACAAAGCCGATCAGGAAGGCAGGGCGGGACCAATCGAACCGGCGCAGGAAAATTCCGATCAAGCCAATTGTAAACAGCGCCAGCAGATCTTCGAAATTCTGTCCAGACTGGAAAGCGGCAAAGCTGATCAGCATGAACAGGAAAGGCGCAAGGTAGGTGAAGCGGATGGTGGTCAGCTTGGCGATACCACCCGAGGCTGCGATACAAAGAATGGTGCCCACCACATTGGCCAGTGCCAGCAGCCAGACAATCGAATAGGTGATATCGAGATTGTCCTTGAGCATGTTGGGACCGACTTCGATCTCACCGGACCCTAACAGGGCAACCGCACCGATGAAAATGGCCATGGAGCCGGAACCGGGAATGCCGAACAACAGAGTCGGGACGAGGCCGCCGCCTTCTTTGGCATTGTTGGAGCTTTCCGGCCCAATCACACCACGCACTTCGCCCTTGCCAAATTTGCTCTTGTCTTTTGTGGTCTGGACAGTGTGGCCATAGGCGATCCAGTCAACCACCGAGCCGCCGAGGCCGGGAATGATGCCGACAATGACGCCGATGATCGAGCAACGCACTGACAGCCAGATGTTGGCCATCCAGTCGCGGACACCATCGAGCCAACCCCCGCCAAGGCTTGCACCCTTGGCAATGGAGCGGTCTTGACGCAGAAGCGAAATGATTTCGGGAATGGCGAAAATACCTAGGCCGACGATCACCAGTTTGAGGCCGTCGGTCAGGTAGGGAATGTCATAGGTAGCCATGCGCAGGCTGCCACCGGCATCGGCTTCACCAATGGTGCCGACCATCAGGCCAAGACCGGCAGCGGCCAAACCCTTCAATGGGATGCGTCCGGCCAGAATGGAGACCATCGACAGGCCCAGAATGGTCACCATCAGCATTTCGGGCAGACCGAAGGCCAGCACGATGGGACGGGCAACGAGAATGAACAGGGTGAGGAAGCTCGCCCCAACCAGACCGCCAAATAACGACGAGGCAAAAGCTGCAGACAAGGCACGGGCGGCCTCACCCTTCTTGGCCATCGGAAAGCCATCAAGCACTGTCGCCTGGCTGGCTGAACTGCCCGGGATGCCCATCAGAACCGAGGCGAAGGTGTCAGAGGTGGGAACGACGGCTACCATGCCGATCATCAAGGCAAGACCGAGCACTGGTTCCATGCCGAACATGAAGGGAAGCAGCAGGGAAAGACCGGCAATGCCACCCAGCCCGGGGAAGACCCCAACGGCAAGTCCCATCACCACACCGAGAATGAGATAGCCCAAAACCACGGGCTGTAGAATGAGCCCCCACGCTTCTCCAAGCGCAGGAAGAGCCGTTGCGAGAATCTCCATGGGAGTCGCTTTCTAAATATACCGGAATGCAGGAATGAAAATGGCCTCGCGCGGGGACAATCGCGAGGCCATCGGATCGGAAGACGTTACTTCAGCGAGACGCCATAATCTTCCTTCAGCCAATTCTGCACGAAGGTTTTGGCGCTATCGGACACCGTGATTGCGGTGTTGAGAGCCTTCTTGGCGCCTGCGCCGGTGAAGACTGGATATTTCCCGACCTGCTTGGCAGACATGGCCTTGAAGTCAGGGCGGGCTTTCACAGCGGCAAATGCATCGGCATAGACTTTGGCCACGTCGTCCGGAGTGCCCTGAGGTAGGAAGGCAAGCTTCTGAACCGGGAAGCCGGACACGAAGAAGGCTTTCCAAGCATCCCATTGTTCGCCGGAGGTTTCACAGCCGTCTGTGGCTTCGCAGACTTCCTTGAAAGACGGGATGTCCGGGAAGGTTGGGTCGCGAACAATGTTGCCGTCATCATCCAGTGCTCCCCAAGTCATCATTGGCACGGCCTTGCCAGCCTCTACCAACGCAGCGGACCCACCGAGATAGCCCGAAGACGTTTGGTAATCGATGGTGGCTTCACCCCGTTCGAACATCAGGCGGCCATCGCCACGGCCCTTGATGCCAAAGACCGGTTCCACATTGAGGCCGAGCATTTTCCAGGCCAGCAGCGGCACGAGGTCAAGACGGGTTGCGCCCTGCGAGCCATAAATGAAGTTGACGCCTTTCAGGCCATTGGCTGAACCATCGAACTTTTTGCCATCTTCTGCATTGAGGTAAGCCACACCACCGGTGCCGGACGCCATGACAGGGACCCAGTCCTTATATTCGTAGCGGACGCGTGGATCACCCAGCAAATAGGGGAATTGGGTTGAGCCGGAGCTGCCGAACAGCAGGGTGCCGTCTTTATATTCCTGGAACTGGAACCAGTTGGCGCCTTTGGTGGAGCCTGCGCCTGGCATGAATTTCACAACAACAGTCGGTTTGCCTGGAAGCGCTTCAGAGAGCAGTGGAGCAAAGAAATTGGCCCATTTGGCAGAGCCGCCCGTTTCGGAGAAGGGGATGACCCACTCAATGGTTTTGCCAGCAAAATCCACTTCAGCGGATGCTGCATTGGTCAGAGCCGTAGATGCAATAAGGGCTGCGACGGCAGCGACGCCGATTTTATTAATGGTCATTATTTCCTCCCATAAGACCGGTCCAACATGATGCCATCCTCACGGTCATCATGTTTCTATATTTTTTGCGGGGCTTTTGTTCCCTCCGCGTGGTAGCTATAGTCGGACGCTAACCTTGTGCGAAGCTTGCGGGCCGAAAAAAATGCGAATTGTTATTGTAGAAGACAACGAAACGCTTTCACATGCCATTGCTTACAGGCTGAGAGATCGTGGGCATTCAACCGATATTTTGCATGATGGCACCGAGGCGGACCGGTTTCTGCGTCAGGAAGGGGCCGATCTGGTCATTCTGGATATCAATCTACCGGGAATGGATGGTCTGGCAATCCTGAAGGGGATCCGTTTGCGCGGCGATGGATGTCCGGTTCTGCTGCTGACGGCGCGTGGGGAAACGCAAGATCTGGTGATGGGGCTTGATTCCGGTGCTGACGATTATCTGGTCAAGCCGTTTGAAATGGATGAGCTTGAAGCCCGAATAAGGGCCTTGTCGCGGCGAAAGAATCTCGAATTTGGTGCGCGGGAGAAATTCGGTGTCCTCGAATTTGATCGAACACATTGGCAGGTGTTGGCCGATGGCAAGGCTTTGGACATTCCCCGAAAGGAATTGGCGACGCTCGAATGTTTGCTCGAACGGCGAGGGCGGCTGGTGTCCAAGGCGCAATTGACCGATCATGTCTACGGGGTCGGCGCTGAGGTTGATGACACAGCGATCGAGCCGCACATTTCCCGCCTGCGCAAGCGACTTGCTGTTTATGGCATCAAGATCAAGACCGCCCGCGGTCTGGGCTACATGATCGAGAGTAATCCATGATGAGGGTCGTGGTTCGGGCCATGTTGCGGGCGCGCTCCCTTCGCATTCGTCTTTTCAGTCTGATCATGGTGCCGCTGATCCTGATGACCAGTCTGCTGGGCTATTGGCGTTATCAATCGGCGCAGGAAACCGTCCAGGAGCTGTTCGACCGATCTCTTTTGTCGGCGGCTCTCGCGATCTCACGCGATGTGGCCAATTCCAGCGGCGACAGCCTTTTGCCCTCGACCCGGACCCTTATTCAGGATGCCACCGGTGGAAAGATCTTTTATCACGTTACAGGGCCGGGCGGGATTTATGTCACCGGTTATGCCTACCCGCCAGCACCACCGTCAGGAATGCAATTCAACAAGGGTGAGCCGCATTATTTCGAAGCGAGATATCGCGATCATTCGGTCCGAGTGCTCAAGATTGCTGAGGATTTGATCTATGAGGAACTGACCGGCGAGACCATTGTCACGGTGTGGCAGGAGCTGTCGGACCGCAATGTCTTCGCCCGGCAACTGGCGGTACGGACCTTTGGTCTTTTCATGATTCTGTTGGTTACGTTGGGGTTGGTTGTCTGGTTTGGTGTGCAAAAGGGCCTGTCGCCTTTGACCGATTTGCAAAATGCCATTGCGTCGCGCTCACCAAATGATCTGAGCATCATCAAAAGGCCGGTGCCAATTGAGGTGAAAGGGGTGGTTCAAACGCTCAATCGTCTGTTGCAGCAATTGGAAAAGAGTATCAAGGATCATCAGGTTTTCATCTCCGATGCCGCCCATCAATTGCGCAATCCGGCCAACGCCGTGCAGTCGATGGCCGAAGCGGTGCGCGACGCGGGCAGCGATGAAGAGCGGCAAACCAGAATGGTCGACTTGATCAAGGCCGCGCATGTGTCCGCGCGCACCGCAGAACAATTGCTGTCCCTTGACCGCCTCAGAAACAGCCGGCTTGAATCCGCGCGCACCAAGTTTGATCTTACACAATTGGCCGCAGACATTTGCACCGACTTTGCGCCTCATTTGATGGGGATGGATATCGAGTTTGAATTCAGTCCTTATGAAGGAAGGTTGCCGGTCGAGGCGGACAGTGTCTTTGTCTCTGAGGCCATCAAGAATTTGCTGGATAATGCCCAAAAGCATGGCGGTCCGGATTTAACAAAAATTCGGGTTGAGACGTCACGCAAGGGCACATTTGCCACTCTCACCGTGGCCAATGATGGCAAGACGTTGAAACCGGAGGATGAAACAAAGGCCTTTGGGCGTTTTTCTCAGGTTGAGCCGTCTCAGGGCAGTGGCATCGGATTGGCTATTGTTGCGTCGGTGGCGGAGACCCATGGTGGTGCCATCCGGATTGATCCTTGCGAAGCAGGTGCCAGCCTGACCCTGTCCCTGCCGATCAGGTCGATGGTGACGTGACCGACAGGCGGTTGTTACTTTTCTCAAAGCTGATCGTGGTGATGGTGGCGTCAAAGAAGGGGCGGGCTTTGCTGTTGGCATAGCGCGAAATGACGAAAGTGTGGGGGATCGTCGCGCTCACGACGTTGCCCTATCTGAAGAGCGCCAGATTGGACAGCCAGATGGCGAAGAGGCAAAGAGCGCCGAATGTCAGATAGCCTGCAATTGAATATCCGATATAGCGGGAGACGGCTTGTGGCAGGTGGGATTTCAGGCTCACGGCTCTGGTTGCCTTGATGGGCAGCGACAGAAAACCCGCTCCCAGCGCGAAGCCGGTGCCAACAAACAAGCTGAGATAAAGCCCATAGCCGATAAAGTCATATTCGGGCTTCAGGATGCAAAAAGGGCAGTGATGGTGTGGTTGCGCATAGATATAGGGGGCAATGACCGAGATGATTGCTGTGATGGCTGCAACGAAATAAAATGGGCAGGCAAGGGCATAAAGGGCAGACAGGCGCGCGCGCCACAGGCCGAGCGTTGCCAGCAAGGTCAGGACGCCAAGACCGGCAAAGAGCAGCCATAAAGCCAATTCAGGATCCATGGAGGCCAGTTGGGCTTCAATGCCGGAAACTTCCGGGGTGAAAAGGCGCGAGCAGCAGGATGTGATCACCTCCGTTTGAAGATTGAGGAAATAGGCCAGTTGCAGCCCGGCGCTGGCGAGCATCACGGGTGCCAGACCAATCAGGAAGGCATATTTGAAACGGGTGAGTGGATAATCGCGCCCTTTGCCATCCACTTTGTTGAGAATGAGCCAGACAAATGCCCCGAAGAAGGCTGCCAGTTTGAACAGCAATGCCGGGAAGCCATAGGCATTGACATTGAGGGTGCCGACCGCGCACATGGCACCGGTGAACAACACGGCCATCCGGTCGGCGTTATAGACAAACAGCAGCAGGCTGATCAGCTCGATCCCCATGACAAAGGCAAGCGCCGTCGAGACAAGATAGGTCTTGCGCTCCATGCGGATCTGGTTCGCATGGCCGCTTTCCAGATCCCAGCGCCTCAGGATCTGATAGGAGAAATGCGCCGCCCAGAGCAGGATGAGGCTGGAAAGGCTGGCCACCAGCAGGAGCGCGAGAATTGTGCTCTGAAAGATCATGCGGGGCCCTGTCCGGTTTGGTTTCCCTTTTCAATTCCGGTGATGCATCCATCTTCCATGCTGACAATCCGGTCGACGAGGGATGCCTGCCAGATGCGCGGATCATGGCTGGTCATCAAAAGGGTCTTGCCTGTCTGGCGCAATGTTTCCATGGTTGACAGGAACTCGGCCGTGAGGGCGGTGTCGAGATTGGCGGTTGGTTCATCGGCGATGATGATGGCGGGGTCATTGATCAGGGCGCGGGCAATGGCGACCCGTTGCGCCTCACCACCGGACAGAAGTTCGGATGCAGCAGAGGCCCGGTGATCGAGCTTCATTTGGCCAAGCAGATCAAGGGCTCGGTGTTTGAGTGCGGCATGATCTTGACCCAATGGCAAGGCCGGTGTCATGACATTCTCGAGCGCTGTCATGCCACGGATGAGATTGAAGCGCTGGAAAATGAAGCCGAATGTCTGGCGTCTGATGTCCGTCATGAATTTTTCAGGCAGCCCAGAGATCAGCTCTTCTTTGAGATGGATACGGCCGGTTGTCGGTCGTGCGAGACAGCCGATCAAGCTGAGCAGGGTTGTTTTGCCCGAACCACTTGGTCCCTTGAAGACCGTGGTTTGATCAAGCGGCAGGGAGAGGGAAACAGACCGGACTGCATGCACTTCATTGGGATGGCCGTCATTGTAGCTCTTGGTCACGTTGTCGAGTGTGATCATCGCATCACCTGTTCCGGGTCGGTTATCGCGACGCGCCAGATGGGCACGATGGTGGCAATGGTGAAAGGCACGATGGTGAAGAAGGCAAGGGTTGCCAATTGCAGGCCGTCAATGGCGGGGGGGAGGGTAAAATCAGGATAGAGGACACCCCATCCCTGCAAAACCGGTTTGAGCATTTGGGCATCCAGCAGGAAGACATGGATGTAGGCCGCCACGGTGCCAACCAGAAAAGACAAACCGGAGACCACCGCGCCTTCCCAGAATTTCATCGCCAGAATATCGCTGGTATCCCAGCCAATGGCCTTGAGGATGCCGATTTCGCGTTTTTCTTCGCCTGACAGACCGGACGCCTTGTCGAAGACGAAAATGGTGAAGGCAATGATGGAGGTGCCAAGCAAGGCCAATAGCAAACCTTCACGCCATGAGAAGATGGCCTCATAGGTGCGCAGGATGTCGTCTCGGGTGACGATCCGGGCATCGGGCAGGTGGTAGGAAACCTTGCCAACGATGGTTGGAACCTCCCGCTCGTTGCGGACTTTCAGGACCAGATCGGTATAAACCTCTTGCGGCAGGTTGAAAAAGGTGCGGAAGTCCGCCTCGCTCACCAGCACCAAATCCGAGCTGACCAACGCGGAATCGCTGGTGAGGATGTCCTTGATCCGCAGCACAAGGGGTTTGCCGGTTGGGGAGCTGAGCGCCAAAATGCGACCCATTTGGGCATGACGCAGGCGGGCAACCCCTTCGCCAAGGATGGTTTGGCCCTTTTCCAGTTTCAAATCTGTTGCGCCTTTGCCCGGCACCATCAAGGTATAATTGGCCTTTGTACCGCGGTCGTAAAAATAGCCCCAGAGCCGACCTTCGGCGGATCGCACACCTCGGATCCTGCCGAGTTTGTCGAGATAGGAGAGCGGCACCATGTCGTGACGGCCCATGACGAGCCGCTGGATGGTGATCTCCGGTGCGTCTGCCAGCATCAGGGATGCTTCACGCCGGATTGCGTGAGAGAAAAACATGACAGATGCCAGCAGAAACGTGACAAGCACATAAACGGCAAAGAGAACCACATTGCGGCCCAAGCGGCGACGCATGGCGGCGAGCGTGAAGTCGATCAGGTTCAATTGACGCCGGATGGACGAGAGGGTCATGGCAATGGCTCGCTCTTGACAATCATCTGGCCGCCTGTGCTCTGCAAATGCTTGGGTGGCCCGATCAGCGAACCTGCGGGAAAGTGATCAATGGAGACAGGATGATCCTGAAAAGGAGAATGAAGATCGGCCATCGTCGGATGTCGTGTGTAGCGGGCCTCGGTCAAAAGGGACAGATCACTCAATCCCAGTTGCCTGACGAGTGATCGCCCCTGTTGGTCGCTGGCGGGCGCAAGGAACGCATGGGCCAGGGCCACGCACAGCAGGATGGTCAGAAAACCGAGCAACGACAGAATCACGATGGAGGGCCGGGCGGTCATTTGAGGACAAACTCCCCCTTGTCGAGACCGAGCAGTATCTCCATTGTTACTTCCTCAAAGGCCATAAGGCGTTTGCCTTGGTGATCCTTGAGGAATTCGTCTGCGTCATACTGGTCTGGATGGGGGATGAGTTCGTGGCCCATTGGACCCAGAATGTCGGAGCCAATGACATAGAGCGCGGTTCGGGCGTCGATCCGCTTGGTCGCGTAATAGTCCGTGACAGCCAGACGCACGATGTCTGCTGCCTTGCGGCCAGACGCATATTTCTCCATGTCGAGCAGATACTTGAACATGTCCTTGGCGCCGTCGAAATGATCGGCATGGCCGTCTTTGTAGAGCACGGTGGCAATCCAGTCCGGATAGCGCGCGGGAAACATGCCGCAGACAGGGCAAGCATCACGATCATGGGGCATGGGGACGCCAAAGGGCGTGGAAAGCGTGTCCGAGGCGAAAGCCATCTTGCAACTTGCCATCATGGGAAAAACCAGCCCGGCTCCAAGCAATCCACGTCTGGTCAGTTTGGGTTTGGTGCACATGGGGACATTCCTAAACGAAGAGTTTGGCCTGAAGGACGATTGTGCGAATAAGGGACAAGCTGTGGCGGGGCTCACTCCACCAGTGGCTTGTCCCTCATTCCATCAATAGATGGATGTCACGGCTTAGTTGTCCTTGCCTTTCATCGATTTCATTTTTTTGGCCATGTGGGCGCGCTTTTCTGCCCGACGTTTGCGGATCATCAGCGTGTTTTTTGCCATGCCTGCATAAGCGGTTTCCAGTGCCTCTTCGAAGGGGACCACACGCTCGGCACCGACAGATGCCGCTTTGGCCGCATCGGCATAGGCCCATTTGCGCGTTGCCGACATGGTGCCGGGCTTGGAGGGGTCAATCGCGTAATGGGCATCTTCGACCTTGATCAGTGGCTTGATTTCCGCGTCTGACCCAGCGTCACCCACCCAGATATTTTTGGGCGCACGGTCCATATTCAGGCCCAGTGACAGGGATGCGCAATGGATGGAACAGGTGCCTTCGGTTGAATCATCATCATATTGGATGAGATGGCGCGTATGGCTCCATTGCTTGCGGACCATGCCGCAATAGGGGCAGCGTGGATATTTTTCGAATTCCTTGTCGGTTGGATTGGCGTCCTTTTTCATATTGCCAGTGACGCCATTCTTTTTCGTCCATTCCCAGGGGGGGACCATTTTGGCAGAGGCGGCAAGGGACGACAGGGCCAGGGCGACAGGCGCAAGCGTGGCTGAGGTCAAAAGGGTGCGACGGTTCATGATAAGGTCTCTCTCTTCTTTTCAAAAATGAAATGGGTAATGGCAAGACCAACCGCAGGCAGGTGCCAACGATGGCTCAATATCGGACGCCTGCGCCCCCATGGGATGTGAGGGGTGCAGTTGGCCTGGCCTTACTTCAAATTTCAGGAAAAGAGCGGAGGACCGCGTGCAAAGCGGATTTTTGCCTGTCTTGGCACACCAATCTGATCAGATAGCTGATACTGAATGGTCGCAAAATGCTGTTGACCCAGTGGTAGAAGCGGTTGTTCGGCGTCAAGGGTTGGTGCGGATGCGGCAGAAGAACAAACCGAGCAAAGGCTCGGGTCGGCTGTTCCTGAGCCTTTGTTCTCATCATCAAGGGTGATAAGGCCACCGGCGGAACAAATCTGAAGGAAATTATAGGCAACCGATCCGGCTTCGACCTGTGCGACGGGACCGGCGGCTGCGGTCCAGATCGATGTCGCATGGACAATGCCAAAAAACATCTGGCTGATCAGTGCGATCAGCGTGATGCATAATGCCAAAATGTCCTTGCGAAGTTCATACATTGTGAGAACAAGAAGCCAGTGAGGACCGGACTCCACCTTCATTTCATTGATTTGTGCCTAGCAAACAGGATGGGCGGGCGCGATGAAATTATACGAAAGTTAAAAGTGACCACAATATTCATCGTTTCTTCTGCGTCATTTTGCCCATTCTGCTGGCGATATTGATCAGTCTACCATCCGGGACGGTCAAATTGGCTATCATAAATGTAGCCTGCAATTTTTAATGCGTCTTCCTTGGAAATCTCGACCGCTGGCATAAGATCGAATCGACGGATGGCACCGGGCATGTGCGCACGGGCTTCATCGGGTTCTTTGGCCCATGCTGAAATCGCTTTAACGAACGAATCCTTGTCCGGGTAGGCGGACAAATAGCGTCCCTGAACTGCAAACATTGGTGGTGCTACGCGGTCATCGCCCCTTTCTTTGCCCCCATGGCAGGCAGCGCAATTTTCTTCATAAAGCACTTTTCCGCCTTCCGCAAAGGCCGGTGGTGAAAGACAGGCGGCGGTTAACAGCGCCAAAAAACTGATTTTGCTGATCATACAAGCTGGTCCGGTCACTAAATTTAATGGTTCTAATATTCGACTATTTGCATATTTTTCCTATTTGTCCAGCTAGGAAGAAGACTATTTTGGAAACATGGCTGAAGGTGAGCTGTTTGCCACAGCTCGTTGACGCGGGCGTTTCGTGTCATTTCTCACCCCGGATTGCTGCCATGCGGTGGGTCATGACGACCGGTTGTGAGCGGCAATCTACCTCCAATTGATTACAAAGCGTTACGTTTGGTTACCGTTTGCGCCTTGAGGCTCTGTAGTTATTACAGTATTTTCGAAATAAGATGATATGATCGCGGTTGCGCGATTTCCCTTTCCCATCGCTGCGCAAAGACCTTCGATATGAGTATCCTGAAAAAAATTCTGATCGTTCCTCCGGTTGCGATTGCCATCGGTTTGTTTCTGGTTTCCGGGCAATCTGCCAAATCACCTCGGGCTGCAACGCAAAGCAAGGAAAAACCGACACCGGTCAAAGTCATCGGCGCCAAGCCAATGACGGTTGTCCCGTCCGTGTCTGCCTATGGCAAGGTGCAGCCGGACCGCAAATGGGACGCTGTGGCGCAGGTGGCCGGTCCGGTTATCTGGACGGCGGACAGCCTCAAGGAAGGCTTGCTGATTGGCAAGGGAACCAGCCTGATCAAGATCGATGAGCGGGAATATGAACTGGTGCTCGCCCAGATCGGCGCCCAGATTGAGGCGCTCGATACGAAAACCGAAACCACAACCGCCTCTTTGAAAATCGAAGAAAGAGCGTTGGCGCTGCTGGAGGAAGATCTGGGGCGCAAAAAGTCTCTGCAGGCGCGTGGGTCTTCCTCGCAAGCCAATGTTGATGCATCCGAACGCACCTTACTGACTCAGGATGCCAAGGTGCAAACACTCAAAAGCACGCTGAAACTCAATCAGGCAGAAGAAAATGTTTTGCAGCAACAGCGCGAAATAGCGCTGCTCAATCTTCAGCGGACCGAACTCAAGGCACCGTTTGATGTAAGGCTGTCGTCGGTCGATATTTCAGTGGGCCAATATGTCAACAAGGGGCAGAAGCTGTTTTCCGGGGATGGCATTGCTGTTGCCGAGATCATCGCCCAATTGCCCATCGGTGCTTTGCGGCCGCTGTTGGGAGCACCTGGCAAGGAGGCCAAGTCTGGACGAGAAACATCGCAACAGGCTGGGGTGGTCTCTGATCGGCATGCGGCGTTGACTGCCAAAGTGGTTTTGCATACGCCTCGCTCGGATATCATGTGGGATGCCAAGGTTGATCGCGTGACGGCGGCGATGGATCCTAAAACCCGAACGCGCGGCATTGTGCTCACAGTCCAAGATCCTTATGGACAGGCCAGCCCCGGTCAGAAGCCCCCTCTGGTCACCGATACGGCGGTGCAGGTCATTCTTCAGGGGCGGCCTCGGAAAGGCAAGATCGCTCTTCCCGCCTCTGCCATTCGCAAAGGCAAGGTGATGGTGGTCGATGGTGAAAAGCGGCTTCGCTTCAAACCGGTCAAGGTGGAGTATATTCAAGGGGACATTGCCGTTTTGGGGTCAGGCCTGGCCCCCAAAGAGAAGGTCATTGTCTCGGATTTGCCCGCCCCTGTTGACGGTATGCTGGTGAAACCGAAACCTGACAAAAAGTTGCTCGCACGCGTCATGGCGGAAGCCTCTGGCAAGGCGCCAAGCAAAGGGGCAAACTGATCATGATCCGCTATTTTGCCAAGCATCCCACAGCAGCCAACCTGCTGATGGTTGCCATTCTGCTTGTCGGCGTGTTGTCGCTGCCCAAGCTGCAACGGGATACCTTTCCCATCATTGATCCGACACAGGTAGAAGTGCGCGTCACCTATCCGGGCGCAACGGCGCTCGATGTGGAGGAAGCGGTCTGTCTGCGCGTCGAGGAAGCCCTCGGGATCATCCCCGACAAGCTGGAACTGACCTGTGAGGCAAGGGAAAATCTGGCCATCGCCGTTGTTACGATGATCGAAGGACGGGACTTTGATACATTCTACAACGACATAAAGAGCGAAATTGAAGCCATTACCGGCTTCCCGGCCAATGTGGAGCGGCCTGCCGTCACCAAGATGGAGCGGACCGCTACCATCTCGACCATTGCCATCACAGGCATTGAAGATCCGGGCAGACTGTTCGCTTATGCAGACAAGGTGCTATCGCGGGTGATGCGCAACAAGCAAATTGCCCAAGCCACCATGAAAGGCTTTTCGGATCCTCTGATCGATATTCGAGTGTCTGAAGCGGCGTTACGGAATCTGGGCATGAGCATCACGGATGTTTCAAATGCCATCAAGCTTCAAAGTGTGGATTTGCCATCTGGCACCTTGGAGACCAAAAGCGGTGATCTGGTGTTGCGCTATGCAGACCAGCGCAGAAAGCCACGCGAATTTGGCGAGATTGTCGTCAAAAGCTCGGCCAATGGTGGTTTGGTGCGCCTCAAGGATATTGCGACCGTTGCCCGCACCTTTGAATTTGCTGAAGACAAGGTGACCTTTAATGGCCAACGCGCAGCCCTGATCGAGATTGCCAAGACGCCCAATCAGGACACGCTGAAGGTCAAGGCACTGATTGACACTATTCTTGAGAATGAGCGTGCGATGGCTCCTCCGGGCGTCAACCTCAATATCTCGCAGGATGTTTCCCCCAATATTGTCGATCGGCTGCGTATTCTGACCGAGAATGGCATTCAGGGGCTTGTTCTTGTCTTCCTCGTGATGTGGCTCTTCTTTTCCTTGCGTTACAGTTTTTGGGTGGCGATGGGGCTGCCGGTTTCGTTCCTTGGTGCCATATTTGCCATGCATGGATTGGGATATACCCTGAACACCATGACCATGGTCGGGTTGATCGTGTCCACCGGTTTGCTGATGGATGACGCCATTGTCATTTCGGAGAATATCGGTGCGCGCCTCAACAAGGGGGAAGAAGAACTGGAGGCGTCCGTCAATGGCACCTTGCAGGTTATGCCAAGCGTCATTTCGTCTTTCCTGACGACGATATTGATCGTTGGCCCGCTGGCTTTGATGGCTGGTAAGATCGGGGCGGTGTTAAAGGTGTTGCCGGTCATTCTGGTCATAACGCTGGCCATCAGCCTGATCGAAGCCTTTTTGATCCTGCCGTCCCATCTGTATCACTCTTTGAAGAAACAGGGTGACAGAAAGCCGTCGCGGTTCCATGCTGCCCTTGATCGGGGCTTTGAGGGATTTCGCAATGGCGTTTTTGGTCGCATGATCGATTGGGCCATTTCCTGGCGTTACCTGACCACTGGCCTGATCATTGCGATGCTTATTCTTTCCTTTGGGGCCTTTACCAGCGGCATGCTGAAGTTCCGCTCCTTCCCGAAACTGGAAAGCGACACCATTCAGGCGCGTATCCTGTTGCCTCAGGGTACCCCTCTTGCCGAGACCGAAGAGGCTGTGCAACAGGTCGTTGCAGCCCTCAAGAAGGTCAATGAGAAATTCAAACCCTTGCAGACCGAACAGCGCGATCTGGTCAACAATATTCTGGTTTATTATGGGGTGAATGCCGATTCCCACGAGAAGGGACCGCATCAGGCGACCATCAGCGCCGATCTGATCCGGGCACAGAAGCGAAAAGGTTCCTTGCAGCAAATGCTTTCGAGTTGGCGCAAATTGACCGGTCCTGTGCCGGGCAGTCTTGCCATGAAGTTCACCGACAAGGAGCGGGGTGTTGCGGGCAACGCCATCGACCTGCGTTTGCGTGGCGGCAATCTGGAACAGATCAAGAAAGCGGGTGATGAGCTCAAGGCCTTTCTCTATGGTTATGACGGGGTTGTCGATGTGCTCGATGATCTGCGGCCCGGCAAGCCCGAATATGTGGTCAAATTGCGCGATGATGCGGGCAGCCTTGGTTTGACCGGAAAGGGCGTGGCGGAAGAACTGCGCTCCATCGTGCAGGGCAATACCGGCCTTGAAATTCAGACCGGTCGCTATGGGGTCGATGTGCGTGTGCGGCTGGCTGATGGTGCCATTGACAGCCGTGGTGGCATTAACTCGATTTATGTGACCGCTGCAGACGGGTCCAAAATTCCACTTTCCACGGTGGCCGATGTGACCGAAAGCCGAGGCTATGCCCGGATCAATCGCGTGGATGGCATGCGGACCGTCTCGGTAGTTGGGGCCATCAAACCCAACATTGTCAATGCGCGTGAATTGATGATGGAGGTGAAGACCAAGTTTGCACCGGCGATGAAGAAAAAGTATCCCGGTGTGTCGATGGCCTTTAACGGGCAAGGCAAAGAAGCTGCGAAGACGGGCGGATCCTTGCTGACCAATTTCTATATCGGTCTTGCCTTTGTCTTTATTTTGCTCAGTTTCCAGTTCCGCAGCTATGTTTTGCCGCTCATCGTGCTGGCCGCCATTCCGCTTGGTGCGATTGGCATGGTCATCGGGCATTTGGCGATGGGGCTTAATATCTCCATTCCAAGTCTGGTTGGCCTTGCAACTTTGTCGGGGGTCGTGGTCAACAACTCCATCCTTCTTGTTTCCTTCATTCATGGGGAAATGGAGGCGGGGCATGATCCAATGAGTGCTGCCAAGCAAGCTGCCAAAGCCCGGTTCAGGGCCGTAGTAATGACGTCTCTGACCACGATTGCAGGGTTGTTGCCATTGCTGGCTGAAACCAGCACTCAGGCGCAGTTCCTGATTCCACTGGTCAACAGTCTCGCTTTTGGACTGCTGACGGCCACCGTCCTGTCCCTGTTCCTCGTGCCAAGCCTGTTCGCCATTTTGACCGACTTTGGCTATGGCAAAAGGAAAAAATAGGGTAGGTCACGGACATAGTGATCTGCCGATCAGCAATCCCCTTTCTTCCCTTCAAGGGAAGAAGGGGCGTTGCATTATGTGGATGAGCGGACTTTGCCCGGTATGCGCTACCTGGGGGCCTTCGCGAAGGACTGATCGCTGTTGCTGGTCCCCTCAGGGCGTGAACCATTACTGACCCAATTGAATATTTCCCTTTTGCATCAATGAGGCCATGTCAATCGCTCGACATAATCCGTTGGCGGGGCGAGCCAGGGGCACGTCTTCTGCTGCGCACAGAGCGTTGAGAATGGCCTCGTCAACCGCTTCGACGGCAGCCATATAGACCGGGTCAAGCTTCTCGTCATTCAATGTCCGCATTGAACGCCAGCTGCCTGATAATTGTGGCATATCCATTTCATTGGCGGTTGAGAAAGCCAGGAAAATATCGCCGGAATTGTTGCCGCCCGGCGTGCCTGAGCGGCCAATGCCTATTGAGGCACGTCGGGCAAGTCGCTCAAGTTGACCGGAGGACAAGGGCAGATCGGTTGCGAGAATAACGATGATCGATCCCTGTTCTGACTTGATGTCGGGGATGCGATCCGACAGATCGAGCTCGCCGACGCGCTGGCCCGCAATGGTGAGCCATGGACGCAAGCCATGGTTGGCTTGCACCAAAGCGCCCATCGTAAAGGTCTGGCCGTCGATATCGATCAAGCGCGAAGCGGTTCCTGTCCCGCCTTTATATTCATAGCAGATCATACCTGCGCCGCCGCCGGTGTTGCCTTCGGCAACAAGCCCGGATCTGGCCAGATCCAAGGCTTCTCGGGCGTGCATCTCTGTGACGTGAAGGCCATTGATATCGTTCAATACGCCGTCATAGGTTTCTGCGACGACGGGCATGGCCCAGAGATGATTGCTTTCCCATGTCTTGCCGTAGGTCTCGATCATCCAGCGCACGGCAGCATGATGAACCATGCCGACGGAGTGGCTGTTGGTGATCATGATCGGGCCGCAAAACCAGCCTCCGTCCCGTATCCAGTGAGAGCCGGTCATCTCACCGTTGCCGTTGAGGCTGAACTGACCTGCCCATACCGGTTTGGGGATCGGGTCGTGGCCCCTTGGCAGGATTGCGGTCACTCCGGTCTGGACTTGAATGCCGCGTGTTGCGAGGGAGGGATCCTCCGAAGACAGCACTTCTGTGGTGCCAACTTTGATGCCGGCCACGTCGGTGATTGCATTCAAGGGGCCGGGGATTCCGGGCAGACTGATCCCGACTTGGCGGGCACGAGGCTTTTTCGACGTCATTTTTTTCTCGATCGGAAATAGAGGCCGGCTGCGGCAATCAAGATGGTGAAGAGCAACATGAGCGTTGCGATCGCATTGATTTCGGGCTTGATGCCCCTGCGCAGCATGCCCCAGATATGAATGGGCAAGGTGGTGTCGCCTGTTCCGGCAATGAAGTAGGTGATGACCAGATCGTCCATGGAAATGATGAAGGCGAGCAAGGCGGCACCCAATACGCCCGGCGCGATGGATGGCAGGGTGACCCTGAAGAAGGTCTGTCTGGGGTTTGCGCCCAAATCGGCTGAGGCTTCCTCAAGCGAGGTGTCCATTTGCGCAAGGCGCGCGGAGACCGTGATAAAGACATAGGAAATGAGGAAGGTGCAGTGGCCGATAATGATTGTCGCTATTGAGA
>CAXXSO010000005.1:0-4423 GCA_963676965.2 uncultured Cohaesibacter sp. | reverse complement strand
CGCCGAGTATAAGATCGACGGAATCGAGTTGAGCATAGCAGCCAGTAACGAGAACAACGGACTCAGGGTGTTCGGCCGACAGTTTCCGAATCATGCGCCGTGCCTTCTGTTCGGCCTTTGTGGTCACCGTACAGGTATTAATAATATATATGTCAGCCTCACCGCTGGCCTTTCCGATAAAAAAGCCCCGGCTGTCGAAGGACGATGCCAGGGCTTCACTTTCACATTGATTCAGCTTGCAGCCGAGTGTGTATACAGCAACTGTCACAATCAACCGGCCCCCAGCTTCTGCTCAACGCGCTCACGGCCCCTCACGGCCTCCGCAAAAGAGGAATTAAGCTCAAGGGCTTTCTCATAGGCTTCAAGCGAGTACTGCCAGTCCTCGGCCATTTCACGGGCATAACCGAGACGCGCCCACCATCGGGCGGAATTGGGAAAATGGTAAACCGCAGTCGTGAAGGCTATGTCGGCATGATTATATTCTCCGAGCCTGATGAATATTTCCCCCATGAAAAAGTAGGCGAGCTCTATCCTGTCGCCCGTGGGAGCAATAACCGTGTATTCTTCGAAATATTTAAGTGATTCAAGGTTTTTCCCAAGGTAATAATTGGCTTCCGCGACGATCTCAATAATACGGGCATCATGCCTGGAAACCTGAAGCGCCCTGTTACCCGCATCGAGCGCGTTCTGGTAATCACCCTTCTTGAGGTAACTCCAGCCGAGCACGGTATATGAATCCATGTTACGGGGCATCTGTTCAATCTCATTCAGACAGATCTGGATCGCCCTGTCAAAATTACCGTTTCTGTATTCTACAAGCGCGTCGGCGCGATCCTGGGCATAAACCGCCGCAGAAAATAAAATACACAGACCAAGAACCAACAACACTTTTCTATTCTTCATTGTTCAGAACCTCTCTCGGTGATTTCATCGTGCAGATACCGTTGAATGAGCATCCGCTTTCCATAATGATATCGGGAGCGGTTATGTCCCCCTCGACATGTCCGCATGAAAATATCTCGACCCTATCATAGGCAAAGATATTACCGCGGACCGTTCCCATGACAGAGACGATATTAGCCTCTACACGAGCATCGATCTCAGCCGTTTCGGCGATATAGAAATCACCCTCGGCCTTCACGTTACCCTTCATACGACCCTTTATCATAAGGGATTTATCAAATCCCAGTTCTCCGGTAAACTCGATATCCTGTGAGAGTATTGTCTCAATCTCGGCTTCATCTTTAATCTGTATCTGAATATCGCTCATAACATCATAATGTACTTAGCCAAAGCGCAGCTGTCAAGTAAAGCCTGAAAATCGGTGCTATATGAGCTCCATGGTATCATTAAGAGCCTTTTTCAGCCTGATGCGCATCTCTTCCGTATGAGGGTTATATTTCTGAAGATCGAGAAAAAGCTGCATGGGATCATTGCACGTCTGCTCAACTATCTCCTGCAGTTTTACATAACCGAGAGTGGCGATGCTGCTGTCTTTTAGCTCAAGCTGTTTGAGAACACGTCCAATAAAGTGCGTAATCCCCTGAGTGAAGGCGGCTTCCTCGTCATGCTGATCCGGCGTCATATCGTGAATTTTGAGTTCCATCTCGCTGAAAACCCTGAACCAGAAATTACCGCAGTTGTTTATATTCCTGATAGTATGAAAAACAATAGGAAGTCCTTTGATCCCGTTTCGCCCTGAATCGGGTCCGAACATCGGGTGGGTTGCTATTATGCCGTTGGATTCGGGAAGTATGGCCTCCATCAGCCTGGCAGGTTCAATCTTTACCGAGCAGGTATCAATGACTACCGCGTCGCTTTTTAGTTCCGGGGCAATCCTCTTAAGAACCTCTTCAACCGCGCTTATAGCACAGCATAAAAAAACAACATCAAAATCTCCGAGCTCATCCTCTGAATTGATTCGCCCTATCTTCTCCGGGAACTCCCGTCCGCTCCTGCTGAAACCCGAAACATCGAATTTCTCCGCAAGCTGAGACGCCCAGAAGCTTCCGAAACGTCCCATACCGTATACTGCTATCTTCATATGGAGATAATAAAAGCTTTCGTTAAAATGCTCAATTAGTGTAATTATGAAATAGCCTCACTTTGCAAAACATTCGATTTATATTATTATTTTCTTTATAAATCACGCGGGCGGCTTATCCGCTGCGCTTTAACAGGGATAATAAAACCAAGGAGAATAATCATAATGGCTTTTGCAGAATTAATGAAAGACAAGGCTAAGAAGCTGCAGAAAAAACTCGTACTTCCGGAAGGAACTGAATCAAGAACGCTCAACGCAGCAAGGATCATCAGCGATCAGGGCCTTGCTTCATCGGTTACACTTGTAGGAAAGGAAGCAGACGTTAAGGCAGCTGCAGCAGATGCAGGCGTGAGCCTGGAAGGCATCGTTATAGATGACCCGGCAACCTCAACAAAACTCGATGCATACGCGGCCGAGTATTACGAACTCAGAAAAAGCAAGGGCATAACAGAGGCCGAGGCAAAGGAAGCCATTATTGATCCTCTAAAATGGGGAGCCATGATGGTCCGCCTCAACGACGCGGACGCAATGGTTGCCGGAGCAGAGAACTCAACAGGTAATGTTTTACGCGCAGCATTTACAATCATCAAAACAGCTCCCGGTGTAAAATCGGCATCAAGCTGTTTTATCATGTATATCCCCGGCTCCGACTGGGGAGTCAACGGAAACATGGTCTTCTCCGACTGTGCGACGATCCCCAATCCGACGGCTGAGCAGCTTGCAGAAATCGCGATTGCCGCATCGGAATCCTGCAAGAGCTTTCTTGATGCTGAACCATGCACCGCAATGCTTTCGTTTTCAACCAAGGGTTCAGCAAACCACGAGTTTGTTGACAAGGTTGTTGAGGCAACAAAGCTGGCTCAGGAGAAAAGACCGGATCTCAATATCGACGGAGAACTTCAGCTGGATGCAGCGCTTGTTCCGGCCATTGGGGACAGCAAGGCTCCCGGATCAAAGGTTGCCGGAAAGGCTAATGTTCTTGTATTCCCGGATCTGCAGTCCGGAAATATCGGCTATAAACTCGTACAGAGACTTGCCGGCGCCGAGGCATACGGACCTTTTCTGCAGGGATTCGCAAAACCCGTCAGTGACCTTTCGAGGGGCTGCAGTGTCGAGGATATAGTTACCACATCAGCGGTGACTATGGCGCAATCATAATGAGAATGAACTGATGAATGTATTATTAGTTGGATACGGCAGGATGGGCCTTCTCGTTGAATCAATTCTCCGGGAAAGGAATCATACAATCGCCGGCAGGGTTGATCCGTCCGGCAATGGTGATTACACGGAATTGACGGTTGATACCGTTAAAAAGGCCGATATGGTTATCGAGTTCTCGCTGCCGGCTTCCGTGATTGAGAATGCAGGCATTTACGCGAATGCGGGTGTTCCGGCTGTTGTCGGGACTACCGGATGGGACGCGCACCGGGATGAAGTCCGCGGTCTGATAGAAAAGTCCGGCGGAACCTATATGTGGGGTTCAAATTTCTCAATTGGCGCGCACATCCTGTTTCTTCTTACGGAAAAAGCTGCTGAGCTTATTAATAAAACCGGTAGCTACGACATCATGGTGGATGAATACCACCACCGGATGAAAAAGGATTCTCCTTCGGGAACGGCGCTGACCCTTGCCGAAAAGATTCTTAATAATAATGATTCTAAAACGAAGATTGTTACAGAAACACTCGACAGGGCGATTGAACCGCATGAGCTCCCCGTCGGGTCTGTTCGGGGGGGGTATATTCCCGGAACCCATACGGTCACCCTCGATTCATCCGCGGACACCATTGAGCTGAAGCATACGGCAAGAAGCAGGGGCGGGTTTGCCCTCGGCGCTGTGCTGGCCTCTGAATGGCTCGCAGGTAAAAAAGGTTTTTTCAGAATTGAAGATTTTATTTCAGACTCTCTAGGAGGAATATGAAAATGAAACTGGAAGGTGTTTTTACAGCTTTAGTTACACCATTTAATGAAGACGGGTCCATTGACGAGCAGGGACTCAGGTCTCTGGTAGATTTTCAGATCGAAAAGGGGATTTCAGGCCTGGTTCCGGTCGGCACAACCGGAGAAAGCCCTACCCTTGATCACCATGAACACGATAAGGTTATTGAAACCGTTATCGAACAGACAGCTAAACGGGTACCGGTAATTGCCGGAACAGGTTCGAATTCGACTGCCGAGGCTATAAGGCTGACAAAGCATGCCAAGGAAGCCGGGGCCGACTACAGTCTCCAGGTGGCTCCCTACTACAATAAACCGTCGCAGGAAGGCTTTTACAGGCACTTCATGGCAATCGCGGATGAGATTGATATGCCGATGGTTGTATACAATATTCCCGGCCGAAGCGGCAAGAATATTGAAAACAGCACGATGCTCAGACTT
>CAXXSO010000004.1:0-59538 GCA_963676965.2 uncultured Cohaesibacter sp. | reverse complement strand
TGCAGCGGGCCAAGGAAGCACTGTTATGGTACCTGATCGTCTGAATGCGGAGAAACTGTCGGAGCAAATTCTGGAAGGCAACAGGTCAGCTTTGGCGCGCGCCATCACGCTGGTTGAGAGCCGCAAGCCTGACCATAGAAAGATTGCCCACGATCTGTTGACCCGGCTTTTGCCCCATTCCGGCAAAGCTCACCGTGTTGGCATCACTGGGGTGCCTGGGGTTGGCAAGTCGACGACGATCGATCAATTGGGCTCCAACCTGACCGCTGCTGGCCACAAGGTTGCCGTTCTGGCCGTTGATCCATCCTCGACCAGAACCGGCGGTTCGATCCTTGGCGATAAAACCCGCATGGAGCAGCTTTGCACCGACACCAATGCCTTCATTCGTCCCTCTCCTTCTGCAGGCACATTGGGCGGTGTGGCGGCCCGGACACGGGAATCGATGTTCCTGTGTGAAGCCGCAGGCTATGATGTCATTCTTGTCGAGACTGTTGGCATCGGCCAGTCGGAAACGACGGTTGCTGACATGGTTGACTTCTTCCTTGTTCTGATGCTGCCCGGCGCGGGTGACGAATTGCAGGGCATCAAAAAAGGTGTGCTGGAAATCGCAGACATGATCGCCATCAACAAGGCAGATGGTGATGGCTGGGCACGCGCCCGCAAGGCGGCCGCTCAATATCGCACCGCGCTGCATATCATGAAGCCGACCAGCCCGAACTGGAGCCCTCCGGTCATGACCATTTCGGGTCTGGCCAACGAGAGCCTCGACAAAATGTGGAAGCAGGTCGAACTGCATCAGGAAAAATTGTCGGAAACCGGCGAGTTTCAAACGAAACGCCGCGAACAGCAGGTGCGCTGGATGTGGGCAATGCTGGAAGATCGCATGCGCGCCATGTTGCATGAAAATGTCAGCGTTCAGAGCTTGTTGCAACAGTTGAGCATTCCGTCGAAATTGGTGAGCTGCCTGCCTCTGTTGCGGTCGAGAATGTTCTGGACCGCTTGCTGACAAGCCTGAGAAGCGGGAATTCCTAACTGGATTTGGCGGAATGAATTTCATATATGTTCATTTTGTCTACATATAGAACAAAAAGATGTGTAACGTCTCGAGGGGGACTAAACTTAGACACCTTCAAATCACCATAAGCTTGCCAAGTGTTCCATGGGAGTTCTAGGGGTGAAGCTTACTGGGAAGGTCAGGTTTCAATGGTGCAACAATGCAGACGCGTTTTGGTTGCGGATCAATCCGCGACCAACCGGGAAGAACTTGCAACGCTTCTTCAACAAGCAGGCATGTCTGTTGACCTAACGGAAGCATTGGCGCTGGAAGATTGTTTGACCAAGCTAAAAAAAGCCAGGAAGCACCCATTTGATCTGGCGCTGGTTGGCAGCTTTTCAGATGTAGATCAGACTGAAATCCCCTCAAAACTTGCTGCTTTCGGCGATGAAACCGTGATTGTTTTGATTGCCGAGGCTCCAAACCCTGCCCTGTTTGAAAAAGCCGTCAATTCTGCGATCTATGATTGCCTGATCGCACCGGTCGAGTTGCAAGACATCAGGCGGGTGATAAAGCGTGCGAGCATTCACAAAGACCCTCTGCCGATCCTGATTGTCGACGATACGCGCGTCATGCGCAAAGTGGTGATGAAGGTTCTGAATGAAAGCGAATTCTCGCTGGCGATTTCGGAAGCGGATTCCTGCGACATGGCGGTGTCTCTATGCCGCAAGATCCCTTATTATTGCTCGTTTCTTGATCTGAACATTCGGGTTCAGGATGGTTTGGAAACAGCCCGGAAAATTCTCAAGTTACAGCCCCAAATGTCGTATCGTTCTGATGTCGACCAGCAATGCCGATATGAACGATGATATTGAGAAAATTGGTTTGGCCAGTTTTCTGCTCAAACCCTTTTATCCCAAAGACATCAACCGCTTGCTGCACACATTTCTTGGGTTGGAGCAGCCAAACCTGACCAATCCGGACTTCGTAGCCAGTGGCGGCGAGCCATCTGACGATGTGCCCACCGATCCTGACAGGGATGACAGAGAATTTATTCTGATCTAGAGCGTTTTGAAGATAAACCGGGTCACCGGTTTAGATTTAAACGCCATTTCTCAGTATGGGATTGCATTCTCGCGAACAAGTGCTCCCGAGACTTGCTCTAGCTCAGATTTCACTGGCGCATTTCACTCTGGCAATGTGATGGCTCAGTTCTTGTAAAAACGCAGTGACATGCAGGACAAGCCGCCATCAACGCGAGCGGCTTCGCTCGTGTCCAGTTCGACGACTTTCAAGTTTGGCAGGGCGTCTCGCAGCAAGGCGGCGGTTTTGGGAAAACCCGCAGACATCAGGATTGTGTCGTTGACCCGAATGGCATTGGCAGCCACCTCTTCGCCGTGCGGGATTTCGAGGGTCTGATAGCCTTCAAAAAGGCCACTTTTCACCATGTCGCGAGTGCACAGTATGGTGTCCTGCCCGAGATAACTGCTCGCAGTTTTGAAATGCAGAATGCTTTCCGGCGTCTTCATCATGCGAGGGCTATAGCCCCAGTCAGTCAGGATCGCTGCCAGCTCTCTAAACCCCTCTTCATTGGTACGGGCAGACAGGCCGACAAGAACCTCCCGATCCGTGACCATGATATCCCCGCCATCAACATAGCCCGGTCCGTTGAGTTCGATCACCGTTGCAAATTGCTCTTTCAAGGTTGGCAAAATGGCTTCCGCCTCACCAATGCGGCTTTCGGCACCGGGGCGTAGCAGGATTGCGCCTTCGGGGAAACAAAGAGCGGGGTCTTCGACAAAGACAGAATCGGGAAAAGCTTCAAGCGCTGGTAGACAGAGGGTCTCGACCCCAGCGTCAGCCAAAGCTGCCAGATAGGCCTGATGCTGAGCCAAGAACAGGGCTGGATCCGGGTCTGGCCCGCTGCCAGCCCTCAGCCCCTCGGCAATCGAGTTGCCCGGCGTGCGGCTGATCGTGTGGGTGAAGCGATATCCAACCTCTGGCAGCATGGCTCATCTTTCCTTTTCTGGCCAATCTTGAACTTTCAGTTTTCGTTAGTCAGTCTTCTTCTGCATGAGATGGGTCAGGACGCCATCGGCCAGCTTAACGTCGCCACAGTGAATACCGTTCCAGTTGCGCATTTTGGTTTTGCGCCATGGGTCAAGCGCCACAGCCTCACCTTCGCTCATTGGCAGGAAGGCATCGATGACCGCGGCCATCATCGCTTCTGCTGCACGGAAGGCCCCGTCCCAGCATTTGAGCGCGATGCCCAGCCCCTGCTCCGGCAGAGTTGCGCAGAAGACACCTTCCGCTCCGACTTTGACAAAAGCCCGCTCGCCGAAGATCTCCATAACACCAGTGCAGAACCGATCATGACCCGCGACCATGTAAGGAGCCTTGGCAACGGCCTGACGGATACGGGCGGCGGCCTTGGCGCGTTCTGGTGAGAGGTCCTGCCCCGTGCCGAATCGAGCAAAGGCATGGGCCAGATTTTTCAACGGTATCGCATAGGTAGGAATTGAACAGCCATCAATGCCGCAGAGATCATGGGCGGTTTGATCATCCATATGAAAGTCAGTCATGGATTCGACGACGGCGCGGATTTCGCGCTGCACCGGATGATCGGCTTTGACATAGCCATGATGATCAAGACCGGCTTTTTGCGCAAAACACAAGAAACCCGCATGCTTGCCGGAGCAATTGTTGTGGGCAGCATTTGGCTCAACGCCAGCACGATGGAGAATCGCCTGATCGGCCTCATATTTCGGGCTGTGGGCGCCGCATTCCAGGGCATCCAGAGTCAGATCGCAAGCCGCCAGCATTTTCTGGACGGTCTGAACGTGGATTTCCTCGCCATTGTGTGAGGCGCAAGCGATGGAGACCTCTTGGCTCGACAGACCATAGGTGTCGACAGCACCGGATTCGACAAATGGCAGCGCTTGCAGACCCTTGATGGCAGAGCGCGGAAAGACCGGGCTTTCGATGTTACCGATGGAGGAAACCAGATTTCCAGTTGAATCAACAACAGCGATTGCACCCATGTGCCAGCTTTCGACGCGCTTGCCGCGTGTGACTTCAACCAGAACAGCCATGTCAGGCCCCCTCGACATATGATTATAGCAGCCACAGGCGCTGCAGTTCGGGGGAGACTAACGGTCGTTGCCAATCAGAACAAGCGCGATTGCCTGACTTTGAACAAAAACGGCCCCGCAACCCGTGCGCTGCGAAGCCGTTCTTTTCGTCCATGTTATCCAGAGCGTGCGGTTATTTCACACGTTCCAGGATCGAGACATAGTTGGCGACAGCTGCGCCGCCCATATTGAAGATGCCGCCGATATTGGCATTGGCGATTTGCATATCACCGGCATTCCCGGTCAGCTGCATAGCCATCAGGGCATGCATGGAAACGCCGGTCGCACCAATGGGATGACCCTTGGATTTGAGGCCACCAGAAGGGTTGACCGGCAGCTTGCCGTCTTTGAGGACAAGGCCATCCTTGATGGCGCGTTCGCCCTCGCCTTCTGGAACAAGACCCATGGCCTCATATTCGATCAACTCGGCAATGGTAAAACAGTCATGGGTTTCAACCAGCGCCAGATCGTCAAGGGTCAGACCGCTGGCCTCAAAAGCGCGGAACCAGGCGGTGCGGCACCCTTCGAATTTCAGAATGTCGCGCTTGGACATGGGCAAGAAATCGTTTACCTGAATGTTGGCGCGGAACTGGATTGCCCGGTCGTGGCTTTGGGCCGAGTCATTATCGGACAGCACCACGGCGGCGGCCCCATCGGACACCAGAGAACAGTCGGTGCGCTTCAGGGGACCGGCGACAATCGGGTTTTTCTCGCTTTCGTCGCGGCAGAATTCAAACGGGAATTCCTTGCGCATCTGGGCAAACGGGTTGGCAATGCCATTTTTGTGTGCCTTGGAGGCGATCATTGCCAAGGCGTCGGTCTTGTCGCCATAGCGCTCGAAATAGAGATGGGCGATTTTGCCAAAGACGCCCGCAAATCCCATTGGCGTGTCGCCATCTTCCGGCAAATAGGAGGCTTTGAGCAGGTTGGCACCGATTTCCGGTCCGGGGGTGGCGGTCATTTGTTCAACGCCGACCACCAACACCTTGTGGGCGCGTCCTGCCTCAATCGCCTTGATGCCCTGCGCGATAGCAGCTGAGCCAGTGGCGCAGGCATTTTCAACGCGCGTGGCGGGCTTGAAGCGCAGATCCGGGCTCGCCTGCAAGACCAGCGATGAGGTGAAATCCTGCTGCGAGAAGCCAGCATTGAAATGCCCCAGATAGATTTCATCAACATCAGCGGGTGCAAGGCCCGCATGAGCCAGCGCTTCGGTTGCCGCGTCAACCACCAGCGATTCAACGGTCGCGCCTTCCAGTTTGCCAAATTTGCTATGTGCCCAACCAACGATGCTTGCAGACATGAGGTCCTCCCCGACCATTTCGCGTAGGCAGCCATGGTGACTTGATTTGGCTGGCAACGCCTGATTTTTGTTTGATGGCCATAGAAACGCGTTTTTACGTAAACGTCAAAGAAATTTTCTCTTTTCCGCAATTCGCAAGCGGAAAGATCCTCCGACGAACGCCACCTGACACGCATTGGGCGAGATAGTCCTTGTGGTGTGTTTCCTTCCACCTTGGCTTGCACGCGGCCGCGTCGTTGCCTAGGGTCGCGATCAGAACAGATGAATGATGGTTCAGAAGGACAAACAGCGATGAGCGAATGCAAGGCCGCAGATTTTGGCATCCGGATTGGAGAGATGGACCCCGGCCCTTCCAACAGCATGGCAGATATTGCCGGTTTGTCCTTTGGCCATGTCACCTTGTCTCAAGGGGCTGTGCAGACCGGAGTTTCGGTGATCCGTCCCCATGGGGGTTCGGTTTTTGAGGAAAAATGCGTCGCGGCTGCCCATGTGATCAATGGGTTTGGCAAGAGCGTCGGCCTGATGCAATTGACCGAGCTGGGGCAGCTCGAAACGCCAATCGTGTTGACCAATACTCTGTCAGTTGGCACCGCGTCGACGGCTTTGGTGCGTCATATGCTTTCTGATCATCCGACAATTGGCGAGACGACAGGGACCGTCAATCCGCTGGTGATGGAATGCAATGACGGGGCCTTTTTGAATGACATTCGCGGTCTGCATGTGACGGAAGCACATGTCGCTGAGGCCTTGGCGCAACGGGAGAGGCTGTGTCGGCACGGGGCCATTGGGGCTGGCACGGGGATGAGCGCTTATGAGTTGAAGGGTGGCCTTGGATCTGCCTCGCGCATGGTGCCCGTGGGGTCATGCGGATATAGTCTTGCGGCCCTGACCCTTTGCAATATGGGTTTGCACCGTGATCTGGTGGTTGCAGGTCGGCCAATCGGGCGCATGCTGGAGGCGCAACAACAGCCGGGCGCGATGGCAGAGAAAGGCTCGATCATCATTATCCTTGCCACCGACGCCCCGCTCGACGCGCGACAATTGCAACGCCTTTGCGTCCGGGCGGGTGCCGGATTGGCGCGGACTGGCACGCAACTCGGCTCAGGCAGTGGCGATATTGTGCTGGCCTTCACGACGGCCAACCGGATCCCGCACGATATGCCAGCAGACCCGGTGGCAAGTATCGCACAGCTGCATGAGAATGCGCTTGATCCCTTCTTTCGCGCGACGATTGAAGCCACCGAAGAAGCGATCGTAACGGCTCTATTTGCCGCCAAACGGACCATAGGCAAACAGGGGCGCGTCCGCAACAGCCTTGCCGATCTGTGGCCGACGCTCGATTTATCGCAAGAATGGGCTTAGCGGGTCGTCAGCAAGCTGCGGGTGATCAGCGCCAGCATCATTGCCGGCACAGCCTTGAGCAATGAGCCGAGAGGATCAGCCCAGAGTTCCGGCACCAGGACCGTTGCAGCCCCCAGATAAATGATGGTCATCAACACCATGGCCAGACAAACCTGTCGCGCCAGATTGCGCAAAAGGATTGCCACGCCCAACACAATGTCGATCATCGCGGCAATGGCGAGCAGGAATTGCGATTGCAGGATCGTGGCACCCGACCCTGCCAGCAAGTTGGTCGCATCCTGCATCTGCAACAGGGTAATTATGCCTGTCAGCACCCAAAAGAGTGACAGGGTGAGAACCAGAACCGGCAACATCAAAGACAGTTTGGAGAACCAGCGTTCCTGCGTCGTGCTGGGCAGAATGCCGAGTGTGTCCTGATAGGAGCGGCAATAGCGGCCTGAAATTGCATGCCACAGGGTCGGATCACCAGCGACATGGCCTTCCAGCACTTGCAGAGCGGTAGAGCGGAGCGGAGAGCGCCATCCCAGATGCCCCAATCCATTGGCAATGCTTGTGATGACACCGGCCCACTTTTCCGACATGCGAATGGTATAACGCGCTGGCGGGAAGCCAAGCCAGGCCCGCATGCCACGCACCAGATCTTCAAAAGAATGGGTTTCCTCTTCCACCAGATCAATGTCTGCGTGAGCGGGAATACGGCCTTCAATGGCCATTAAGGCAGCTTCGGTCAATTCCTCAACATGCACGGTTTGCATGCGGCGGTCCGCCATGACCAGCGGTTGCCAATAGGGAAAGGCGACCAACAGGCGCAACAGGGCCGTCCCACTGTAGGCCGACGGGGCCAACACCAAACCGGGGCGCAGAATGACCCAGTCAATGGATGAATCCATGATCGCGTCATCGCCTTGAGCCTTGGTGCGCATGAAGGGGGTCGGCGCATTTGGTTCCGCGCCCGTGGCGGAGATCTGGACAAAGCGGATGATTCCTCGCTCGATGCAGGCATCAAGGCAGGCTTTGACCGAATAATGATGCACAGCTTCCAGATCGGACAAAAGGCCATCCTGCAAGGCGCTGGCGGCATTGATCACCGCATCGACGCCGACAAGCATATGGTTCCACTCTGCAGGATCTTGCAGACGGCGCATGTCTCCCGTATGCCACTCAACCTGTGGCAACAGGCGCGACGCATCTTTTGGCGTTCGGGACAAACTGACAACCTCATGCCCGGACTTGAGCAGAGTTCGGCAGATTTCCGATCCGATCAGACCAAAACCACCAAGAACCAGAACTCGCATGGGTCGCATACTGCTCCTGTATCCGCTATCCCGGGCGTCAAAAAGCCCGATTGTTCAAAAGGTTGTATTGTGAGACGGATCAACGCCCCGAAATACCAAATCAGATTTCAAGTCGCGTGGACTTTAATGGGCGCTGACGCGTAGGTCACCACCTCAATTAGCATTAGACATTTGCCCCTATGCTGGTCTTTTGACCCGTTGCGACCAATTTACGCAATCGATTGTGGACAGGCAAGTGGCAGGTTTCATCCCTTGATCCATTTTGACAGCCGAGCGATGGCTTCATCGAGTATATGGATCTGTTTGGAGAAGCAGAAACGGACAAATTGGCTGGGGATATCGCTTTTCTGTCCGGGGCGATAGAAGGCAGACACAGGAACAGCGGTCACACCCGCCTGCTCTGTCATTGCCTGACAGAAGGCAACATCGTCAAGGGGCAGGCCTTTCTGGTGACAGAGGGACGCAATATCGGCGGTGAGGAAGTAGGTGCCGGCGCAAGGAATCATCTCAAAACCAATAGCGCCCAATCCCGCATTGAGATGATCGCGCTTGATTTGCAGATCACCGGCCAGCGCCTGATAATAATCGTCACCTTTCGCCAGACCGAAGGCAACTGCGGCCTGCAGGTTGGGGGGTGTTGTGAAAGTTGTAAACTGGTGCGCCTTGGCGACCGGGTCGAGCAGGTTGGCGGGCCCTGAAATATAACCAACCTTCCAACCTGTAAGGGAAAAGGTCTTACCCGCCGAACCGATCCGCAGACAGCGCTCTTTCATGCCTTCAAGGCTCATCAGCGGGATATGGGGCCGGTCATCAAACAGGATATGCTCGTAGACCTCATCGCAAATGGCATAGGCATCGTGCTTTTTGACCAGTTCGGCGATCAGCTCCAGTTCTTCGCGGTCAAACACCTTGCCCGCCGGATTGTGGGGATTGTTCAGCAATATGGCTTTGGTCTTGTCGCTGAAGGCGGCTTCGAGCGCGGCGCGGTCGAGCTTCCATGCAGGGGGCACAAGGCGGATGCTTTTGACGTGCGCACCTGCTCGCTCGGCCAGCGGCAGATAACAATCATAAAGCGGCTCGATCAGAATCACCTCGTCCCCCGGCTCCACCAAGGCTGTGAGGCAATCGGATAGAGCCTCCGTAGCCCCGGAGGTGACCAGAACATTGGTGGCTGGGTCCATTTGCAGATCGTAGAAACGGCGATTCGCTTTTGCCACGGCCTCACGCAGAGAAGGCAGACCCAGCATGGGCGGATATTGGTTCGGCCCTTCAATCAGCAAGTCAGCGGCTTTTTGCCGGATGTCGAGCGGCCCATCTTCATCAGGGAATCCCTGCCCCAGATTGATCGCGCCATGCTGCATGGCCAGTCTGGACATGGTTTCGAAAATCGTGGTTGGCAAACCCGAATAGATGGAATTGGTCGGTTTCATAAAATCCTCCAGCGATCACCCGCCTTGTAAAGGCGAACCCTTGACGGGCCGACCATGAGGCCTACATGATTTCGATCCGGAAGAAAAGCCGGAGGTCCAGTTGGGAGGAAGCATGCCAAGGATTGAAGATATCAAAGACGGCTATAGCCTTGAGGAACGGATTGCCTTTTTCGAAGCCGTGTATCAGCGAGCGGCTGGAGATCAGGCCGCCGTGCCTTGGGCGACGGAAGACGCCAAACCGGAAGTGCTGGACTGGCTCCAAGCCAATCCGGTCAAGGTGGGCGCCCGCGCTGTCGATGTCGCATGTGGTCTTGGAGAAAATGCCGAAGCCCTCGCCAAGGCGGGCTATCAGACCCTTGCCTTTGATGTCAGCGCAGATGCAATTGACTGGGCGAAAAAGCGCTATCCCGACAGCGAGGTGGAGTATCACGTCGCCGACATGTTCGATCTACCCGCCGACTTTGGTCAGTTCGATCTGGTGCATGAATGCTATACGTTGCAATCTCTGCCTGATGCCATCCGGCAACCGGCCTTCGCGGCCATTGCCGGTCTGGTAAAGCCCGCTGGCACTTTGCTGGTCTATGCTCGAACCCGGCCCAACGGAAGCGAATGGGATACGGTGCCTTGGCCGGTGATGTTGCAAGAATTCAAGGCTTTTGAAGAGGCGGGATTGAGCTTGATCAGCGAGGTACATTTTGACGCGCCGGGGCGCAAAGGCATGATCCCGCATGCTTTTCTGGTTTATCGCAGGGAGGGGTGATCCCTCCCCGCGCATTGGAAGATCAGACTGTCACTCTATCAGGCACCCAGCACGAAATAGCGCGCAATGCCATAGACATAGAGAAGACAGAAAACAATATTGATATATTTCAACTGCCGTTCCGTGTGCAGCCAAGCGCAATAGATCCAGATCATGCAGAAGGGCAGATTGATGAACATCGTGTAGGGATACCAGTCCTGCACGATGCCAATTGTGCTGACCACGCCCAGCATGAGGGCGAACCATTTGAGATGCTGTTCATAGTCGGACAAACGAAAATTTGTCATTGGTCACCTATTCAATTGACGCGTTTCCCGCAGACACGGCGGCAAGCCGGGCTGGAGGACACGTCCATTCAGCGCGCAGCCGATCACATCAGATCGAGCTGAGAGCATAATTCTTGGTTTTTTGAAAAGGCGGCGCGCAATCCGTTTCCATGACGGATCGGCTAGGCCAAGGCCCAGAGTGGGACGGGGAAAGCATAGCGATCCAGCGTCAAAATGCAAACCGGGGAGTTTTTGCCAGCAACCGCCACGCAAAAAAGCGGTTCAGATCATGTGACGATAGATTTTTGCAAGGGCGTCGATGGTCTTGCGAATGGCTGGTTCACGCAGCAGGTCACGATTGACGAAAACATGTTCAGGTCTGGTCATGTCATCCAAAGTGCCGGAAAGATTGATCAGGTCCGGTTCCGCTTCTCCCACGAAGCGTGGCAATATGACCAAGCCGACGCCCGCCTTCACCCCAGCCAGACAATCGGCAATGCAATTGTAGCGCAGACGGACCGACGCGGTGACATTGTCTTCCATCCAGAGGCGTTCCTGCGGATACCATTTGGTATCGGTGCTGAAACCGATCCACGGGGTGACTGTCAAATGCTCTTCCAAACTGCGCTGGGGTAATGCGGCAATCCAGCCCTTGTTGCCATAGATTGCATAGGACAGATCCCCCAGCTTGCGCATGATCACCGTGTCGGTGTCAGGCAAACAGGTCCGTATTTGCAAGTCACTGGTGCGGTCAACCAGATTGAGATGCTGGTGGGCAGAATGAAATTCCAGCTCGATGTCCCCCACTGCCTCTAGCAGTTCGCTCAAGTGGCGATTGATGAATTGAATGCGCATGTCATCGACGGAGAGGCGGACTTTGCGCAAGCCCCGAGTGGACAGATTCGGCGTGACACGGGAGACCGCATCCGCGGCTATGCGCATCTCTTCGGCATGGGGCAGCAATGTCTCTCCGGCCCGGGTCAGCTTCAGGCCTTGCGGCGTACGGTCAAACAGGCGGGCGCCAATGCCATCTTCCAGCTGGCGCAGGCGGCGGGACAATTGCGGTTGCGACAGGTTCAGGCGGCGGGCCGCACCGGTCATAGATCCAGCAACGGCAGCGGCGTGAAAGAGCTGCATATCATCCCAGTTTAAATTCATTTTCGCATTCTCACTATTTTCTTCATGCAAATCCGCATACCTATAATGTCAAATTGGAGACTGCAAATCCACCCTTTACCCGATCATTGTCTGCCCTTGAGGCTCGGTGGGCAAAGGCAAAGGAGTGACCGTATATGACTGGCATCGACAAGGATGTGATGAAGGCAATTGCCTTTTCATTGGTCGGAACGGCCTGTTTTACGCCGATCTTCGCTGCGGGCAAGCTGATGGGCGCGGACATCCCGATCCTGCTCATCGTCTTCATGCGGTTTTTGGGAGGTTTTGTGTCAACACTAGGCCTCGCCTTGGCCACGCGCGCACCGATCAAGAGCCTCAAGGCCTCCAATCCGGCACCCCATGTCTTGCGGGCGATGCTCTCACTCGGTGGGGTTGGCACGACCATCTATGCAGCAGCCAATATGCGACTGGCCGATGCAACCGCGATTGGTCTGCTTGAAGGCTTGCTCATCATCGGCCTGGCAGCTTTGTTGCTAGGGGAAAGCGTGCGGCGGGCGCATTGGACCGCGGGTTTCCTTTGCGCGGCCGGCGCCTATATCGTGCTGTTCGGGGATAGTGGTTTTTCACTCGCCCTCACCACACAGGAATGGATAGGGGCAGCGGTAGCTTTGGCGGGGGCTGTCATTTTGGGACTGGAAGCTCTGGTGCTGAAGGTGGTGGCCCGTCGGGACTCCGCCTATAGTGTCATCCTGCATGTAACCGGTATCAGCTGTCTTCTGGTGCTGTTTCCTGCGACACACACATTCATGACGTCCTCTCTCACCCTTGCCGATTTGGTCCCATTGCTGTGGATCGGACCGTTGGCAACCATCGGTCAACTCTTCAACATCAAGGCCTATCGTCTGGCGGATGTGTCCATTCTCGGGCCGGTCAATTACAGCTGGATCCTGTTTGCCACGCTTTTGGGGTGGTTCGCCTTTGAGGAAATACCGGGCTGGTTCACCATATTGGGCGCGTTGCTGATCCTGATTGGTGGAGCGAAGCTGGCGCGCATTCCTCCCATGCCCGCAGATCCAACCCGCTCGCTGTTGCGGCATTTGCCCGCGCGGTTGCGCAAGGCCTGATGATCAATTGCAGGCAGGTTCGTGGATATCAGACAGTGCGCCAAGTTGATCGCCAAGACCAAGCAATGGTTTCAGACACTCGGGATGGCTAACGAGATCGGCCAATGTGTGGGAATCGAGCACCTTCAAAAAGGCGTCCAAGGCATCCATCAGCAACAGTCGGAACTTGCATTCGTTAATCAGGGGACAGGTGTTTGTTTCAGCTGAAAAGCATTCAACGATCAGCAAATTCTCTTCCGTCTGACGCACGACTTCACCGATATTGATTTCGCTCGGTTCCTTGGCGAGACGAATCCCGCCGTTGCGCCCCCGGATGGCATGAATGGCGCCGATATGGGTCAATCGTTGCGCTATCTTATTGATATGATGCCCGGAAATGTCATAGGCATCGGCAATTTCGGCCAGACGCACAGGCTGGTCAGGCTTCAGGGCGCAATACATCAGCAGCCGCATGGCATAGTTGGAATGCTGTGTCAGTCGCATGAAACCTCCCCAATGCGTATGCGCATTTTTTTAATTTATTCGTTTTTATACGGACAGTCTCACAGAGTACAAGCATCTCATAAACCAACTCTCTGAGCTGCTTCTCCAAATTTTACTGACATATCCGATTGTCTGTTGCAAAGCAAAATGCACTGCCACCCAAGCTAGCTAGAGACCGGGGTGACAAGCCCGGATGGCAGTGCCATCGTCTCTCCTCGTCGGAAAGCGATGATGGGTCGAAGTAAATTCATACTTTCGAATATTTTAAACTTTTTCCCGTGACCTAAGCGATCAGTTGTTGCAATCCTTTTAGCACTTAATATAAGAAGCATCAAGTTTACTTGTTTAAACTCCATCCGTCCATGGAGAGGCACAATGACGCACACGGATATCAGCGAAACCAATCAACCGGCTGAAAAGGCCAAAGCGGCACCATCAGAAGAAGGCTGGTTGGCACATTACCCCAATGCCTTCTTTGCCATGGTGATGGGGCTTGCAGGCTTTACTCTGGCCACTGAACGACTGGAAAAGAGTCTTGGGGCCGAGCATGGTGCCAGCCTGTTGCTATTGATTGGCACGATCATTGTTTTTGGTGTGCTGCTAGCGATTTATGCAGTGAAAGCCTTGCGTCATCCCGACCAGATCGCATGGGAATGGAATCACCCGGTGCGGATTTGCTTCTTTCCTGCCGCTTCCATTGGCATCATTCTGGTGGGCACGGCCATGATGCCTTTCTCTCATCCGCTGGCCATGGCGATATGGTCACTTGGTGCGGGATTGCATTTGCTGGGCACGCTGGCGGTGCTGACTGCGTGGATCGGACATCGGACCTTTGAAACCCTGACCCTCAATCCCGCCTGGTTCATTCCGGTGGTTGGCAACATCATTGTTCCGATTGCGGCGAGCCACTTTGGCCTGATGGAACTGGGATGGTTCTTTTTCTCGGTTGGCATTGTCTTCTGGATTGTCCTGCTGACCCTGGTTTTCAACCGACTGGTCTTTCACAATCCCCTGCCCGAGCGTCTGTTGCCAACCTTGATGATCCTGATTGCTCCGCCTGCGGTTGGCTTTATCGCCTATGTCAGCATGACGGGGGGTCTGGATCCCTTCGCGCGTATTCTTTATAATATCGGGGTGCTGTTTCTGCTGATTGTCCTCACTCAATTGCCCAAATTGGCCAGAATTCCCTTCGCCATGTCGTGGTGGGCCTACAGCTTCCCGTTGGCTGCCTTGACCATCGCAACATTATTGTTTGCGGAAAAAGCGCATTCTGAGCTTCACCTCATTGCGGGCATTGGCCTTTTTGGTCTACTAATTCCAGTTATTGTCGGTCTGCTGTTCAGAACGGCAAAGGCCATAGCCAATCGACAGATCTGTAAGCCCGAGTGATTTGGACCCCTGTCATCCATGGGATAATCCCATGATTAGACAGATGACGCTGGCAAATTGAAGTCCAACGATTTGCCAGCTCGGAGAGCTGCGATCTGTCCGAGGAAGGATTGCAACTCGCTTGATGACCAAAATACAGGCTGTAGAAGACCAGACCAAGCGGAGCAAAGCCCCGCAACAAGACAAAGCCAGAGGGCGGAAAGCCAAAAGGCCAGCAGACCAATGGCTGGCCTTCATTCTTTCACCGCACGCTTCGCGCTTGTCGCGCAAAGCCTGGCTTGATGTTGCATCGGGCTTGATGGCCATCCCGATTGCCTTTTTTCTCGCCTTTGGCATTGATGCTTTGATCGCTGATGAGGCCGGGCTTTCCGGCCTGCTTCCCTATGCTCTGGCTTTGTTTGTCTCAATTGCCTTGCGCGCCCTTCTTGCCTATCTGGCGGGCCGGATCGGCCACCATGTGTCGAGCGCAGTTAGGCGCGATTTGCGCGGCCTTCTGGCCCTTCGGCTGGCCAGTCACCCGCCGCTTGACAAGGATCGCAAGGCGGCTGGTGAAATTGCCGCTCTTGGTTCCGACGTGATTGAGGCGATCAATGATTATATTGCTCGCTATTTGTCAATTAAACGGCAACTGATCTTCATTCCGCTGGCGATCCTCATCGCTTCGGCCAGCATTTCATGGACTGCGGCCTTGATCCTGCTGATCTGTGGCCAGTTGGTGCCAGTTTTCATGGCGATTGTCGGCATCCGCGCCAAGAAAGCTTCAGATGATCAGATTTCTGCCCTGTCGGACATGAGCAGCCGTTTTCTGGATCGCCTCTCGGGCATGACGACGCTGAAACTGTTTCGTGCGGTTGGGCGGACGCGGCAGGAATTTGATACTCTGGCCTCGGATTATCGCAAGGCAACGATGCGGGTACTTCGGATCGCCTTTCTGTCGTCTGCGGCGCTTGAATTGTTTGCTGCGCTCGGCATTGCACTCACGGCCATTTTCGTTGCCTATCATTATCTGGGCAGCATTGATTATGGCACCTATGGCGTGCCGATCACGCTGGGTACCGGCTTGTTTTTGCTGTTGTTGGCACCGGAATTCTTCTCCCCGTTGCGGGAATTTGCCGTTGCCTATCACGACAAGGCCACCGCTCAATCGGCAGCGGATCGCTTGAGCCAGATCTTGCCAATCGATTGGCTCGCGGCACAGAAAGCTTCCACCGACGCTGCCTTCCTGACCGATCTGAAGGCAGGTGACAGCACGAAGGTCATCGACGCGATCAGCTTTGTGAATGCTAGCCTTGGCTATTTGGCGGACGAACCAGCCATTTTGCAAGATGTCTCCTTCCAGCTCGAGAAAGGCGAGAAAGTTGCCATTCTGGGGGCGTCGGGCTCTGGCAAGTCGACCATTATGGGGGCTTTGTGTGGCTTCTTGCCGCCTCTTGCGGGTCAATTGCAGATCAATGGCCAGTTGGTTGAAGCAGACCAGTGGGCGAGGCTTCGCAAAACTATTGGCTGGATTGGGCAGAGACCTCACATATTTCATGGCTCGGTTTTGATGAATGTGCGACTGGCGGCTCCTGAAGCCGATCGCAATGCGGTGCGCGGGGCCCTTGAAAAGGCCCATGGAGATCATTTTGTAACCCAGCTGCCACGCGATCTTTTGACCATTTTGGGGGAAACGGGCTTTGGCATATCGGGAGGTCAGGTTCGACGTCTGGCCATTGCCCGGGCGATGCTGAGCGAGGCCAGTCTTATTCTATGTGACGAACCAACAGCAGATCTGGATGCGGGAACCGCAGCCTTGATCACCGATAGCCTGATGCAAATTGCTGAGGGGCGGTTGCTGGTGGTCGCGACTCACGACCGCTCGGTCGCCGACCGCTGCGACCGGATACTCTATGTCCATAATGGAGGCGTGAAAGCCATTTCGCATGAAGAACTGGCCGCGCTCGATGAAGCTGCTCTGGCAGAGGATTCTGCCACCAGCCATGCCAGTGCAGAGGAGGAAGCATCATGAAGACCTTGATGAAAGTTCTCTCCCTTTATTGGCGCCATTATCCCAACTGGTTTCTCTGGGGACTGTTGATCGGGTTGGTGGCAGCATTGGCCAGCATTACCCTGATGGCCACTGCGGGCTGGTATCTTGGCGCGACTGCCATCTCGGGCCTCAGCGGTGCCAGTGTGGCATTGGCCTTCAATACCCTTTATCCCGGCTTCCTCATTCGCTCTGCCGCCCTCGCCCGCACCTTTGGGCGGTATGGGGAGCGCGTGATCACCCATGACGCGACCTTCCGGTTCATTGCCCGTCTGCGGCTCTATGTATTTGACGGCATCTCACAACTGTCCTTCCGACGCCTGCGGGATTTCCGGTCCGGGGAATTGCTGGCCCGTTTGACGGCGGATATCGATGCGCTCGATGGCATCTATTTGAAGATCGTGTTGCCGCTGGTGAGTGCTGTGCTGTCGACGCTGGTGGTGCTGGTCGCTTTGCATGCCATCAATGGTCCGATGGGACTGGTGGTTGGCGGCATTTTGCTCCTGGCGCTGATTTTGCTGCCTTGGCAGGCGGGGCGGGTCGGCGTCGGTCTTGGCAGGCGCATAGCCTTTTCATCGGAAGCCTTGCGGCTTCGTTACATCGATTTGTTGCGTGGGCAGGTTGAACTGATCATGGCTGGCCGACTGGCCGATCAGGTGGTTGCGATTCAACGGGCGGCTGATCGCATTCACGGCTTGCAGGATCAATTGGCCAAACATGACTTGATCGGCCGGGCGCTGATCAGTCTGGCGGGTGGTGCGGCTCTGGTGGCGGTGCTGCTGACCGGGGCCTATGCCTATGAGCGCGAGGCCATTTCAGGGTCGGTGTTGCTAATGGCGTTGCTGGCGACTTTGGCGCTGACCGAATTGCTGGCCCCGATCCGCCGCGGTCTGTTGCAGATTGGCAAGACCATTTATGCAGGTCAGCGAATCCTGCCTTTGGTCGCTGAGCCGCTCAAAGACGAAAGCACGGACCTGAACGATCACGGCCCGATCCTTCTGGAGCTCAGTCGGGTGGATTTCGCCTATTCTGACAAAGCAGCTTTGATCTTTTCCGACTTTTCCCTCTCCTTGCGGTCCGGCGAAGCAATTGGTGTTGTCGGCGCGTCAGGCGCAGGCAAGTCAACCCTGCTAGGGTTGGTTTCCGGCTTGCTGGATCCCCTATGCGGTCGGATCCGGCTTGATTATGAAGATGGACGGGCGGCCCATTTGCAGCCGCGGATCGGGCTTCTGACCCAACGCACCGAACTGTTCCGGGAGTCGCTTGCGTTCAATCTGCGCATTGCCGATCCTTCTGTCAGTGACGAGGCGCTTGCGGCAACGTTGCAAAAGGCCCAGTTGGGCAAGGTGCTGGACCGTTCAGAAACTGGGTTGGACCAGACGCTGGGCGATGATGGCCTTGGTCTGTCAGGCGGAGAAAGCCGCCGTCTGGCCCTGTCGCGGCTGTTGCTTTTCAAACCGGATCTGTGGCTGCTTGATGAGGTCACCGAAGGGCTCGACAGCCAGACGGCAGCAGCGATCCTGTCGGTTTTGCGTGCGGAAACCGCAGACAAGGCTTTGCTGTTCGTCACCCACAAACGCTCGGAGGCCGAACTGGCTGATCGCCTTCTGGTCATAGCTGAGGATCACCCGCCTCGACTGGTCAGCCGGGCGGATCAGGAAAACTGGGAGCAGATCGTAGGAAGCTTACGTTAAGGCACCTACTTCGCTCCGCCCGTCGTGATGGCATCAAGCGAAGCATCAGATGTCGTCGTCTCTGCCAACGCAAAGCGCAACGATGGACAGGTGTTTCGATTTATAGCAAATCGCCGCGCGATTCCCTGCCTGTCAGACGGAACATTGATTCATCCCAAAACGCCCAAAAAAACGCCAATCTTTCCTCACAAATGTTGGCCTTTCGGACGCCTGACAGGCTCATTTTTCTCTTTTGGTCCGATAGGGAAACCCAAGACCCGGTGTTATACTTTCGATTGAAGCAAAACCATCGATCCGTTTCAGGGATGAGGAACCGGGCATGTCCAGTTTTGAAGCGCACTATCAGGCTAAGCTGACCACGCCGACCAAAGCTGTGGAAGCCATCAAAGACCATATGAACCTCATCATGGGATCAGGTGCTGGCCAGCCTCTTGCCTTGATGAAGGCCGTCGGTGATCGTGCGCGCAATGGAGCTTTTGCCCGTCTCAATGTCTATTATCTGCATGGCCATGACGAGCATTTGAATACGATCTTCACGGAAGATACGATTCCTTTCGTTAAACCTCATCCGCTGTTCATGTCTCGTGCCGACCGTGAGTTGGCCCGCCGGGGCCATGAGAAAGGCGAGGAATGGGTTCATTTCGTGCCTTGCATGTTCCACCAGGCAGGACGCCTGCTGACGGAACATGTGCGACCGGACGTGCATATCGTGACCGTATCGCCAATGGACAAGTCTGGACACTTCTCCCTTGGCACCAACCCCGATGTTTCGGTCAGTGTCATCCGCAAGGCCAAGCATGTGATTGTAGAGGTCAATCCGCAAATGCCGCGGACATTTGGCGAATGTTTGGTTCATATCAATGACGTGGACCAAGTGGTCGAATATGACCATCCCCTGATGGAATTCGAGGTGGAAAGCGGCTCCCAAGTGGATGAGACGATCGGCAAACTGATTGCCGAACAAATTCAGGATGGCGCGACAATCCAGATGGGGATTGGCGCGGTTCCGGACGCGGTCATGCGGTTCCTTGGTGACAAGAACGATCTCGGTCTGCATTCGGAACTTTTCTCGCCCTCGATGGCAAGCTTGATCAAGCAAGGCATCATCAATGGACGCAAGAAGACCTTCCTGCCACACAAACATGTCTACACGCTGGCTTTGGGCAATCGTGAGATGTTCGACTTCATGGATGATAATCCATCCATTGTCGGCTATCCGGCGTCCTTTACCAACAGCCCGAAAAACATTCGCCAGAATAAAGGCATGATTTCGGTGAATGCGGCCATCGAGATGGATCTGAGCGGTCAGATCAATTCGGAAATGGTCGGCGGGTTGCAGTTTTCCGGCACGGGCGGTCAGCTCGACTTCGTGCGTGGCGCCTATGCATCGGAGGGCGGCAAGTCGTTCCTCGCTCTGCATTCGACGACCAAGGATGACAGGGTGTCGCGGATCGTGCCGAAACTGGAAAATTGCGCAGTGACAGGCCCGCGCATGGAAGTGATGAATGTGGTGACCGAATATGGTGTCGCCGAATTGAAGGGCAAATGCATGCAGCGGCGGGCCGCCGCTCTGATTGAGATTGCCCATCCGAAATTCCGCGAGGATCTGCGCGCGGCGGCTCGGAAATCGAATCTGCTTTAGGAAAAAAGAAAGTTCATGTCGGTGACAGTGACAGCGAATGCGCAGTTTGCAGCGATCAATGAGAGGCACTCCTGCTTGCCGATCGGGCATGACCATGGTGCTGTCCTCGCCTTGATCAATCGCACCGACCTATCAATCGGGGCAGCTTTTATCGAGGCTGCCCCTCACCTGTCCCACTCGAACGCAGGAAACACTGCTCAAGAGATCAGACTTTCACTTCAAACAATCAAATTTGCTTTGGGAACTTTCCTCTGCTCGATCACGCATATCGGGAACCAAGCACTGGAAATGGCCCTCGAATTCGTTGCTCGACCAAGGGCAACAGCTTAACAGGAGAAAAAGACGAATGGGTATGTATGGAACACTGGAAGAACGCATCCGCTGTCCGTTCCTAATGAACAAGGTCAAGAAGGTCGAGGAAGTCCTCCCGATGTTCAAAGACGGCATGAACCTTGGCTGGTCCGGCTTTACCCCAGCCGGTTACCCTAAAGCGATTCCTATTGCTCTTGCTGACCATGTTGAAGAAAACAATCTTCAGGGCAAGCTGCGCTTCAACCTGTTTATTGGTGCGTCTGTTGGTGCAGAAACCGAAGACCGCTGGGCAAGCCTCGACATGATCGACCGTCGCTGGCCTTACCAGACCGGTAAAAACATCGCCAAGGCCATCAACGAAGGCCGCATCCGCATGGGCGACAAACACTTGTCCCTGTTCGCGCAGGATCTGGCCTATGGTTACTACACCAAAGACACCAAGTCCGGTAAACTCGATCTGGCGATCATCGAAGTGTCTGGCATCACCGAAGATGGTGGCCTCATTCCTTCCGCTTCAGTTGGTGTGATCCCTGAAATCGTTCAGACCTGCGAAAACATCATCATCGAAGTCAACACTGCGATGCCTAGCTTTGAAGGTATGCACGACGTGATGGTTCTGCATGCACCTCCGCATCGTGAAATCATCGGCATCACCAAAGCTGACAGCCGCATCGGCTCCACCTACGTGCCTTGCGATCCTTCCAAGATCGTTGCAATCGTGGAATCCGAATATACCGACAAGGGCCGTGCGCTCGGTGGTGCTGACGACACTTCCGTCGCTATTGCCAACCATCTGCTCGACTTCTTCGGCGCAGAAGTGAAAGCTGGCCGTCTGCCTGGCAACCTGCTGCCTCTGCAGTCCGGCGTGGGCTCCATCGCCAACGCTGTTGTGTCCGGTCTGGCCAATGGTCCTTTCTATGATCTGTCGGTTTATACCGAGGTTCTTCAGGACGGTATGCTGGATCTGTTCGACTCCGGTCGTCTGCAACGTGCGTCTGCCTGCTCGCTTTCCCTTTCGGAAAAAGAAGGCATGCCACGCTTCATTAAAAACCGTGAAATGTATCAGGACAAAATCGTTCTGCGTCCTTTGTCGATTTCCAACAACCCTGAGGTTGCCCGTCGTCTTGGCGTTATCGCCATGAACACGCCGGTTGAAATCGACATGTATGGCCACGCAAACTCGACCCTGATCAACGGCACCCGTATCGTCAATGGTATCGGTGGGTCGGGCGACTTCCTGCGTTCTGGCTTCCTGAAGATCATGCATACCCCATCCAGCCGTCCAACCAAAACCGATCCAACCGGTATCAGCTGCATCGTGCCGCACGCTCAGCATATTGACCATACCGAACACGATCTGGACATCGTTGTAACCGAACAGGGTCTGGCTGACCTTCGTGGTCTGTCTCCTCGTGACCGTGCACATGCCATCATCAACAATTGTGCGCATCCGGACTACAAAGACATCCTGAACGCCTATTTCGACAAGGCTGAAAAAGACTGCCTGGCTCGCGGCGTTGGCCACGAACCACAGCTTTGGGATTGCGTCTTCAAGATGCAGCTGAACAATGCCCTGAACGGCACCATGAAGATCAACAACTGGGACGTTAAACTCGATCTTCTCTAAGAAGAGATCTTTCCCGGTGATGGGCGTCAAGTGGCTCATCAATTCAGCATCAATCAAGGGCGGGTTCTTCGGGATCCGCCCTTTTTGTTTAAAGTGATGCTCAATCTCACTTTAAGACGGTGCGAAAAAGTGAGTCCGGTCAGAGGGATGGCAGCCACTTTAAACAGTTTGATTCCGGCAGTTAAGAGATTGATTCCGCCCCTTCATCTGTTGATTCAACTAGCTGAGACTTTGATTCAGTTGCTTGAGAAACTGATTCAGGCTCCCAAGGAGACGGGGCAGCGGCCTTCCTTTGCCGGGTGTGCGCTTTTGTCTCTTGTGGCAAGGCTTCGGTTATAATATTTTTATATTCGAATATTAGTAATTTCTAATTTTATACGTCATTGTCATCAATGCTGACTGACAACAATCGCTGCAACCGGAGGAGACTTGCATGGCCTTTCGTCGTGATCTCAAGGACAGTTATAGCCCCTTGCTCTTTCTCGCCTCGCTCGGATCTGGTGGGGCGGTGGTTTCGATGTTCATGTTTCTGATGTTCATGGTGCCGCATAAGGGGCGTCCACTGGCAACCTATCAGGACTGGACGAGAGCCTTCCTGTCCGATCAGATCGCCTACAAGATCATGATCCCGATCGCGCTCATTGGCATTGCCTATTTCGCCTATCTCCATGTGCGGACGCTGGTCTGGAATATTTCAGAGTTCCGCACCTTTCGTGCCAGCCCGGCCTATGAATCGTTCGTTGCGTCAAACAATGGCATTCAGTTGATGGCGATCCCGCTAACGCTGGCCATGACCCTCAATGGTGGCTTCATTGTCGGAGCGGTCTTTGTGCCGGGGCTTTGGAGCCTGTCGGAATATCTTTTTCCGGCGGCACTGGTCGGCTTTGGCGTGATCGGTTTTTACACCATGAAGATCTTTTCCCGCTTCATGGTCAATGCATTGGTGCACGGGCATTTTGATTGCGAGCAGAATAACAGTCTGGCACAGATGCTGTCGGTCTTTGCCATGTCGATGGTCGGGGTCGGATTTTCGGCAGCTGCCGCCATGAGCCATGTGAAGGAAACAGCTGCCATCGGATATATTGGTGCCAATCTGTTCTTTGCTGCGGCGATCGTCTTTGGTGTGATCAAGCTGATCCTCGGTTTCCGCTCGATGATGCAAAATGGGGTCAATCAGGAAACCACGCCGACCCTCTGGATTGTCATTCCGATCCTCACCGTCATCGGGATCGGCCTGTTCCGTCTCACCAAGGGGCTTGAGCATAATTTCGGTGCAGAGGATGACCCGGCGGGCATCTTTGCGCTGTTGACCGCGCTTATCTCGACACAGGCGGTGTTTGGTCTGATTGGCTATGCCATCATGAAGCAGGTCGGCTATTTCGAACGCTTCGTTTCAGGACCGGAGAAATCGCCCGGCTCGCTGGCCCTGATCTGCCCGGGCATCGCCGCAGTGGTAATGGCCAACTTCTTCATCAATTGGGGACTGGTGGGCGTCGGTGTCATCGAGAAATTCTCGATTGCCTACTTCCTTCTCTATGTCCCGGTCGTGTGGTTGCAGATCAAAACCTATCTGGTGTTGTTCCGCCTCACAAACAAACTGCTCAACGCGGACAAGTCACTTTCCAAACCAACGTCAGCTCCGGCGGAGTGACCAGTCTCCCCCTCTCGGCCTGACAGACCGAGCCCCCGATGCCCCGTGATGCTCTGGCATTGCGGGGCATTTATTTGGACGCACAATGGCACCCTGGCATGGTGAACAAAGTCTTGCGCGAAAGAAGTAAATGGCTGCTTTGGCTTTATGTCACATTAAGGCTGGACGGCAGAAGTGGTTGATAGTCTTCTTTTTCTTTTCCCCCTTGAGGCAAGGCTTCATTCGGGTGCCTCTGTCGATCATCCTTAACAAAGACTTTCATAGATATATTAACGACCGAGAAAGCATCGGCTTTGCAGGACTTTGGAGAGGCGCAATTGACACCCCGTTTCGCCGCCCTCCTTTATTGGCCGCTTTTTCTTCTGTCACGGTTAAGAGAAGATAAAAGATTGGCTCCAAAAGCCCAATAGTTTCAAATCTCTTATTTAAAACCGACCCCTACGCTCGACCCTCTGAATTCAAGGAGGGTGATCTTGTTTCGGCTGCATTCCCATCGAAACCAAATGCGCATTTTGCAAGCGATCCTGCTTGTTGCTGGCCTGATGGTTGGCGCGAGCGATGCTGCTGCCACTGGAGCGACGGATATGTCCCTTTCCGAATTGGGCATGCGCGTGGTGGATCGCGCCAGCCCGCCTGCGGGCCATGTATATTATTGCGCCAGAGAACCCAAGGCCTGCGCGCGCCATGGTCGAGGGGCTGTCATCCTGACCCAGTCCAGCTGGAAGCAGCTAGTCACCATCAATAGCAACGTCAATCGCAGCATCGAGCCCAAAGCGGATGGCCGCATCGATGAATGGTCGGTCTATGTGTCGGCAGGTGATTGTGAAGATTATGCGCTGACCAAACAGAGGGAACTGCTTAGCCGTGGCTGGCCATCTGATGCCCTGTTGGTGACCACAGCTTATTTGCCAGATGGTACATATCACGCCGTGTTGGTGGTGCGGACGGATCGCGGCGAGTTCGTTCTCGACAATCTCAACCCACTGATCCTGCCATGGCAAAAGGTTCAATATCGCTGGAACAAACGCCAGGCGGTGGGCAATCCGCAGATCTGGCAAACCATCGCCGGGGCACCCAAAACACCTACAGGGCAATCTGTCGCTCGTTTGAGACCCGCCTTTGAGAATTAGCCCGATATATGCCTGATGATCAGGCTGGGCAGACAAGTTTGTGATGCCATGCATCACTTCCTCCCACTCCCGGAGGATGAAGACAGGCCGTGCGGGGCGCGGTGTCTGGAATATGGACCTTTGGCAAACCAAGCGGAGGATCCGAAAGGATGTCAGGCCATATTCAGGGAGACCAATTGTTCTTGAGCCGGACGGTTTTACTCACACACTGTCCCAACTGCCTCCGAAGCCCCCCGCTTCGGAGGCTTTTCTTGTTGCTGCGCATTTGCAAGCCGTGCTCGAAGCCTTATGAAGGGCAAGATTACTGATCCGAATCGTGGATGGATAAAGGCAATGACGGCGCATCGCAAAAAGGAAGTGGCCATCATCGGGGCGGGAGCAGCTGGCCTGATGGCGGCGGACCGGTTGTCGCTTGCGCGACCAGATCTTGCCATCACCCTTTATGACGCGATGCCCAGTCCGGCGCGCAAGATGCTGATGGCGGGCAAGAGCGGACTGAATATTTCTCATCAGGAAGGGATTGATACGCCGGAGCGCTTCCTTGCGCGGTATGGCGAGGCTGCTGCCTTCATGGCGCCAATGCTGGCCCGTTTTGGCCCGGCTGAACTGGTCGAGTGGATGAAGGGGCTGGAGCAAGACGTGTTTGTTGGCTCGTCAGGACGGCTCTTTCCCACTTGCATGAAAGCCTCGCCTTTGCTGCGCGCACTTCTGGCGAGACTTGACGGACGCGGAGTGAGGCTTCAATCGCGACATCGCTGGCTGGGTTGGGATGAGGAGAGTGCTCTCCTGTTCTCAACTCCAGAAGGATCACACAGCATCCATGCCGATGCCATGTTGCTGTCGCTGGGTGGCCCAAGCTGGCCCCGGTTGGGGACTGATGGGTGCTTTGTTGGGGCCCTGAAGGCCCGCGGCCTTGCAATCCGTCCTTATCGTCCGGCCAATTGTGGCTTTGATGTTGATTGGCCAGCGGATTTCTCTGCTCAATGGGCGGGCCAGCCGGTCAAATCCGTGCGGCTTTCCTTTGGTGCTCAGAATGTTGCGGGCGACTTCATTATTACGGGCCATGGCATTGAAGGTGGACCGGTCTATGGCCTGAGCGCACCATTGCGCGATGCGATAGAGCGGGAGGGTCAGGCGATTCTCTCCATCGATCTGCGTCCCCATCAAAGTGAGGATCAGCTTGCCGCCAAATTGTCCCGACCGCGAGGCAAGCAGTCGTTGTCGAACCATTTGCGAAAAACAATCCGTCTGCAAGGCTTGCAGGCGTCTCTGGTCAAGCTGTTGACCGATCGCGAGACAATGCAACATCCCGACCGGTTGGCCAGGAGCCTGAAGGCCCTGCCCCTGCCGCTTGTTCGGCCCCGACCCTTGAGCGAGGCGATTAGCACGGCGGGCGGTGTGTCGCTGGCTTCGCTTGACGAACAATTGATGGCGCGAGCGCTGCCGGGTCTGTTTCTTGCCGGAGAAATGCTCGACTGGGAAGCGCCTACGGGTGGCTATTTGCTAACCGCTTGTCTTTCGCAGGGGCTATGCGCGGCTGACGGGATCAGCGCCTATCTGTCCTGATAACAAACCCCGCGCCACAGATCAGCGGCACGGGGTATGAGTTGTCTTTTCTGACGCCGCGCTATCAGCTCAGGCTATCGCGTGCAAAGGCAACGTAAAGCTCACGCAGGCGCTTGCTGACTGGACCGGGCTGGCCATCACCAATGGGCTTGCCGTCAAACTTGGTCACCGGCATGACAAACATCGAGGCAGAGGTGATGAAAGCCTCAGACGCTTCACTCACTTCCTCAGGCGTGAAGCTGCGCTCTTCAACCTTGATGTCGGTTTCCTCAGCCAATGCCAGGACCGCCTTGCGGGTGATGCCATGCAGGATCTTGTTGGACAGGGCCCGGGTCACCAATACACCGTCTTTGGTGACGATATGGGCATTGTTGGAGGAGCCTTCTGTCACATACCCATCCTCGACCATCCATGCATCATCAGCACCGGCCTTCAGGGCTGCCATTTTCGCCATGGAAGCGGGCAGCAGGCCAACAGCCTTGATGTCGCGGCGCTGCCAACGAATGTCGGGTACCGAGGCGACGCTGATGCCGGTCTTGGCGGCGGGATTGTCAATGACGGTGCGGGCCTGAGTGAACATGACCAAAGATGATTTGGCCTCTTTGGGGAAAACAAAGTCACGATCGGCTGCACCACGGGTGACCTGCAAATAGAGCCCGCCTTCCTTCACCTCGTTGAGGCGAAGCAATTCGTGCTGGGCGGCTTCCAGCTCTTGCATCGAGCAAGGAGCCGCCATCTCCAGCTCTTTGAGCGACCGTTCAAGGCGCGCAAGATGGGCGCCATTATCCACCAGTTTGCCATCAATGATGGTCGAGACTTCATACACGCCATCTGCAAACAGGAAGCCGCGATCAAAGACCGAGATCTTGGCGTCTTCTTCTGGCAGAAATTCACCATTCACATAAACAATCCGGGACATGGAAAAGCCTTTCTTCATAATATCGGGAAACGCGCCGGGAAGTGTCCGCCATTGAAGCGGAGAAACCGGGCTGCGCATGAGGCGGGTTGATCTGGTTTTATTCAAGACCGATTTTTGCGGGCAGTTTAGGAGGTGAGATGCTGACTGACAATCGCCGGTGCCGGATTGGTGCACGCTTCGCGTACTTATACACGGCTTTGGATTGACAGATCCTGCGGGGTGGGATTCCTATCTCCGATATGCAAGAAGAGGGCGATCACCCGTTTGTTTTCCCTATCATATCTATCCAGTCATGCCATATGCTCCTTCAAAACTGACCGCGATGCATCTCGCGATTGGCTCCATTTTCATCTCGCTGGTTGTTCTGGCAATGAAATATGCGGCCTATCTGCTGACCCATTCTGTTGGTCTTTATTCCGACGCGTTGGAAACGGTGGTCAATCTCACCGCTGCCATCGGCGTGGTAATCGCGGTTTGGCTAAGCGCCAAACCGGCCGATGCCAATCATCCGTTTGGTCATCACAAGGCGGAATATCTCTCTGCGGTTGCGGAAGGGGTTTTCATTGTGCTGGCGGCCCTGTCGATCTTTCGTGAGGCCTATGCAGGCATGATGTCTCCCCGGCAGCTCGATATTCATTGGCTCGGCCTGTCGCTCAATGCCGGTGCCGGTGTGGTCAATGGCCTCTGGGCGGCTGTGCTCGTTCATCAGGGTAGACGCATGCGCTCCCCTGCCCTGATTGCAGACGGCAAGCATCTCTTTACCGACATCGTCTCCTCTATTGGGGTGCTGGCCGGCGTTGGCATCGCAGCCATAACGGGCCTTCACTGGCTCGATCCGCTGCTTGCCTTTGCGGTTGGGCTCAGCATTCTGTGGGCCGGCTGGGGGCTGCTCAAAGGCTCGATGAGCGGCCTGATGGATGAAGCCGTCGATGAAACAGAGCAAGAGCAGATTCGCACCATCATCATGGCCAATGCCGATGGGGCCATCGAAGCACATGACTTAAAAACCCGGCATTCGGGGCAGGTCATTTTTGTCGAGTTCCATCTCGTTGTGCCCGGTGCCATGTCAGTCGATGCCGCCCATGATATTTGCGATCGGATCGAGCATGGTCTGATGGACAGCATGCCGCATGCAGATGTGATCATTCACATCGAGCCGGAAAACAAGGCGCATGCCCCCCATTCCGAAGGCAGCATGACATTCTGAGGAAACACACCCTTGCCTTTCTATCGCCTGCCGCTTGGTCAGGTGGACAAATGTCTTGCTCCCTTCGAAGTGATTTACAGCGGCGTTGATCTTCGCTAACCTCACCTTAACGTAATGTGCAAAGTAATTGGGGGGAACACGCATGAGCTTGCCAGCTCTTTTTGACACACTCACCCTGCCCGCTGTGGCGTCACCGATGTTCATCATTTCCAATCCGGAGATGGTGATTGCCCAATGCAAGGCCGGGATCGTGGGGTCTTTTCCGGCGCTCAATGCCCGGCCACAGGAAGCGCTGGGCCAATGGTTGACACACATTGAGGAAGAGCTTGATCGCCATAATCAGGCCAATCCGGACCATCCAGCTGCTCCCTATGCGGTCAATCAGATCGTCCATCGGTCCAATGACCGGCTGATGGTGGATATGGAAACCTGCGTCAAACACAAGGTGCCGATTGTTATCACCTCGCTCGGCGCGGTGGAAGAGGTCAATCAAGCGGTCCATTCCTATGGCGGGTTGACGCTGCATGACATCATCAACAATCGCCATGCCAAGAAAGCCATTGAAAAGGGGTCCGACGGCCTGATTGCGGTGGCGGCTGGCGCCGGTGGCCATGCAGGCACCCTGTCGCCCATGGCGTTGATTGGTGAAATCCGTCAGTGGTTCGACGGCCCTCTTTTATTATCTGGCTCCATTTCCACCGGCGCGTCGATCCTGGCAGCCCAAGCAATGGGCGCCGATCTTGCCTATATCGGTTCGGCCTTCATTGCGTCCAGAGAAGCCAATGCAGAAGACGCCTACAAAGAGATGATCGTCGAGTGCGGGGCAGATGACATCATCTATACCGACCGCTTCACAGGCGTGCATGGCAACTATCTCAAGCCGTCTCTGGTTGCATCGGGCATCGACCCCAAAGAGGTGTTGAAAGAAGAGCGCAACAAAATGGATTTTGCCAAGGCGACAACTGATGGTGCCAAGGCCTGGAAGACGATATGGGGCTCTGGCCAGGGCATCGGGACGGTTGACCGCGTCGAACCCGTGCAGGCAATTGTTGATCGGCTGAAGGTGGAATATACCGCAGCAAGGCAAAGAATTCTGGATCTGGGCTAGTCTGAATGCCTAACCAACGGATCGGATGAACAATCAAAGGGAAGTTTCTGCTGTGCTTCCCTTCTCAAGTTTTCGCAAACATGCCTTGTTCGGCGAAACGGCAATCTTTATTCTCGATCTCACTTAAAGCGACTCTTCCAATTACGAGGGCTCTTTCCATGACTGTCGCACTTTATGCTTCCCTGCTGGCCTTTCTGTTCATCGCCTTGTCCTTCAATGTCATTCGCAATCGCCTCAAGATGAAAGTCGCGTTGGGAGATGGAGGCAAGGATGCCATGCAGCAAGCTGTCAGGGCTCACGGCAATCTGGCGGAGTATGCACCGATCTTTCTTTTGCTGCTGGGTTTGGCGGAATATCAGGGATTGCCAACATGGGCCGTTCATGTGCTTGGCACGGTATTCTTGCTTGGCCGTCTTTCCCATGCTTATGGCGTTGCCTTCCGCGAGCGCTATACCTTGACCAGTGTCGAAAATCTCGCATTCCGGTCAAGAGGCATGATCCTGACCTTTACATGCATTTTCAGCTGCGCGGTGATCATACTGGTGCAGTATATCCTTGCAACACTCGGTTAAGCGTTGAAAAGACTTATCTTTTCAAAAGCGAGTGATCAATTTTTTGGGAAGTACCATGGTCGGAGCGAGAGGATTCGAACCTCCGACCCCCTGATCCCAAATCAGGTGCGCTACCAGGCTGCGCTACGCTCCGTACCGTTGGTGGGCGGCTTATAGCCTTCCTATTCGAGTATGGCAAGGGCCTGCGAAGGCAATTGTGCGAAACTTTCCAAGATTTCCACGCCCATCGTTCAAGAGACCTAAAAACCTACTCAAAAGATTAGCATAAGAGGCAAATGGAACGCCTATTACGGCAGGAAGCAATGCAGCTTTTTCTGGCGCTTTCTTTGTGAAAAAGACATGAAGGGCATTGCACCGCTGATATCGCTTCTGTATAGAAAGCCTACTTCGCGTCGAAGCCAAGCGCTTTGATCGTGCTGGGGTGTGGCCAAGTGGTAAGGCATCGGTTTTTGGTATCGTGTATCGTAGGTTCGAATCCTACCACCCCAGCCAATTCTTCTCCTCAATAGAAATTCTGAATTGTTCTTTGCCGATCCATGCAAGGCGAACCTATCTGTTTGCGCTTACCTACAGCGTAGGACGGATGATTGCCCGCTAGCGTGCGATTAAGAGCCACAGCACGCTGAGAGCAGCATGGCTCCCAACTTGGCGTGGATCGCAGCATTGTGAGAGGAATTTGTGCCCTTCCCGGCAGTCACAGTCAGCGCAAAGATCCAAACTGACGGACATCATCAGCTGGGTCTTTGTACCAACAGCGAGCGGGATGGCCTTGCCAACAAGCAAATTGACCAATCTGATCGCGCTTAGAGGCTAGGCATGCTCAAGCGCGACCATGATGCCGCGCAGTTCCGCGAGGCCTTTCAAGCGACCAATGGCCGGATAACCCGGCTGCGCCTTGCGTTTGAGATCGTCAAGGATATCGAGGCCGTGATCTGGGCGAAACGGAATGGACCAGTCTTTGCGCCCCAGTTCACGCCGCCTTGCTTCTTCTGTCAGAGCAGCCTTCATCAGAGCGACCATATCCACATGGCCTCCGAGATGCTCGGCTTCGTAGAAGGATCCTTTGATGTCTTTGCTCTCCAGCACCACATTGCGCAGATGCAGGAAATGGACCCGATCCCCAAGTCGCTCCATCATGCCCGGCAGATCGTTGTCCGGCCTTGCCCCCAGAGATCCGGAACACAGGGTGATTCCGTTCGCAGGAATGTCGACCGCATCCATCAGATATTTGTAATCTGACTCTTTTGACATGACCCGTGGCAAACCCAACAAGTTAAATGGTGGATCATCGGGGTGACATCCAAGCCGCATGCCAAGGCTCTGGGCAACAGGTGCGATTTCCGCAAGAAAATCGACAAAGTTGGATCGGAGCTGGTTTTCCGAAATCCTGTCATATTCGGCCAGATTGGCCCTGACCTTTTCCATCGACGGGGCTTCTGCATCGCCGGGCAAGCCAAAGATGATGGATTCCGCCAGTTCGGCCTTTGCCGCCTCATCCAGCTTGGCGAACCGCTCTTTCGCGGCCTCAATCACCTCTTGGGGGAAGTCTTCCTGTGCACCCTTGCGCTCAAGAATGAACAGATCAAACACCGCGAAGTCGACAAAGTCGAACCGCATGCAAGTCGCACCGGTCGGCAAGCGATAGGCTAGATTTGTGCGCGTCCAATCGAGCACAGGCATGAAATTGTAGCAGATGATTTCGATTCCGGCATCTGCCAGATGCTTCATGCTCTGCTTGTAATTGGCGATATGGGTGCGCCAGTCGCCTTTCTGCTTCTTGATATCCTCGGAAACAGGCAGGCTCTCCACCACTTCCCAGGCAAGACCGGAGGCCGAACCATCCGAGCAGCGGGCGATCAATTGCTGGCGCTTGGTGATTTCCTCGGGTGTCCAGACATCACCGGTCGGGACATGGTGTAGCGCACTGACAACGCCTTCTACGCCGGCCTGCAGCATATCATCGATCATTACTCGGTCCTGCGGACCAAACCAACGCCACGTCTGACGCATCTGTGCCTCCTGCTCTTTCTTGTTGGCACCCTCAAAAGTCAAAAAACCTTTCAGGCATTTTGAGGGGGCAAGTGCATTCGAAACGGGCTAGAAAGGCAGAAATGCAAGAAGAAGCCAAGCCGGGCTTCGAATGAATGCAAGATTCGTAACACAGCCAATGCCGGTTGACAAGTATGGTGGCATACCGGTATGGTGGTTAGCAATTGGAGGACCTAATGGTATCGATGGATGTGCTCGAACAGACGAAGATTGACCTGCGCTTGCCCGTGGCACCGCAGATTCATCAGATTCTGCGACAGCAGATAATTTGCAATCAATTGTCTCCGGGGAGCCGCATGTCGGAAGCCGAACTGGCTACCGGATTTGCCGTGTCCAGACAACCGGTTCGCGAGGCCTTCATCAAGCTTGCCAATGACGGCCTCCTTGATGTGTTGCCAAATCGCGGGTCCTTTGTGCGCAAGATCTCCATCAATGCAGTCATGGACGCCCGCTTCGTGCGCGAAGCGATTGAAGCGGACATCGTCAAGCTCGTTGCTCAAGAGCATGAAGCCAGCCTTGATCGTGAGCTTGGTCAGCAGATTGCCCAGCAACAAAAGGCGGTTGAACAGGGTGATCCCGATGCCTTTATCGAGCTGGATGAACTGTTCCATCAGACCCTCGCCGAAGCTGCCAAGAAGGCAGGTGCATGGGCGGTTATTCAAAGCCAGAAGGCTCAGATGGATCGCGTTCGATATCTCAGCCTTGGCCAGCAAAATATAGCGAAACTGGTTGAGCAACATCGTGCAATCACGGTCGCTATTGCTGATCGAGATGGCGCAACAGCAGAACAGGCGATGCGCACTCACTTGCGGCGGATCATCAATGATCTTCCAGCAATTGCGCAGCAAAAACCTGAATTATTTGAACCTGGGGGCAATTGACCCCCAATTACCAATCAACAGGGAGGGAAACCTGATGAAACAGAAGACACTCGGCACACTCATTCTCGCAGGTGCAATGGCCAGCTTGCTCGGCTCCACAGCCATGGCGGCAGACTATACTCTTAGCATCAATACGGCGCTTGCCACTTCTGATCCGCTTTACAAAGGTTTGGAAGCCTTCCAGAGCAACATGAAGGAGGCTTCTGAGGGTCGTCTGGAAGTCAAACTCTTCCCGAACTCCCAGCTGGGACCTGACGAAGACGTACTTGAACAGGCCCGTGCAGGCGCTCCTGTTGCCGTGATTGTTGATGGTGGCCGTCTTGCTGTTTTCCAGAAGGAACTTGGCGTTCTTGGCGCTCCTTTCCTCGCCTCCGGTTATGATGGCATCCGCAAGGTCGTCACCTCTGACCTGTTTGAAGAATGGGTCAAGAAACTGCATGACAATTCCGGTCATCAGATTCTCAGCTTCAACTGGTGGCAGGGTGAACGTCATCTGCTGACCAACAAAGAAATCAATGTACCTGCAGATCTCAATGGCATCCGCATGCGGACGCCGGGCGCTCCGGTCTGGACCGGCACCATTGCCGCCATGGGCGCAACGCCGACCCCAATGCCCTGGGGTGAAGTCTATTCTGCCCTGTCGGCCAATGTGATTGATGGCGCTGAAGCCCAGTTCCCTGCGATCGTTGGTGCCAAGCTTGACGAAGTTATCACGCACGTCACCAAAACCGGCCACATCAATCTGATCACCGGCATGGTCACCTCGGCTTCCTGGTATGACAGCCTGCCTGCAGACCTGCAGAAAATCCTGCGCGACGAAGCCCTTAAAGCTGGCGACATTGCCTCTTATGGCACTCAAGATGCGCTTGCAGGCATCGAAGAAGACCTCAAAGCCAAGGGCATCTCTGTCCGCGACATCGATGTGACCCCATTCAAGGAAGCCACCGCCAAGGTCTATGACGATCTGGGCTATGGCGATCTGCGCGACAAACTTCGCGCTATGGCAGCAAAATAACCTCCCATAGACCATGAACCAGCAACCGCCGCGAAGTTCCCTTTGCGGCGGTTAGACTATTGCTATCCTGCCGGGCCCCCAAATGCGCCCCCATGGAGAGCGTTCAAAAACACCATCCGGGGTTGCTCGCCAAATCAGCAAGGACGGCAATCCTGTAGAAAGGCGAAGCGGTCATGCCGGGTTTTCTGGGAAAAATAGAATTTGCCGTTGGAGCGATCCTGCTGGCCATCATCACGGTGCTGGTCTTCATTGCGGCAGTCATGCGCTTTTTTGGCTATCCGTTGATCTGGTCGGTGGATCTGGCACAATTGCTGTTCATCTGGCTGTGTTTTATCGGCGCGACGCGTGCCATGCGCGAACGCGTGCATCTGGGCGTTGACTATCTTGTCCGCCTCTTCCCGTTTGGCACACGCAGGCTGATTGAAACGGTGCTGGCCTTGGTCTTTATCGGCTTTCTGCTGCTATTGGCCAAAGAGGGATATCACCTGACCATGCTCAATTGGCAGCGGATTTTTGGCGATTCCGGCCTTTCCTATGCCTGGGTGACCATTGCCGTGCCTGTTGGGTCGATCCTGCTTTCCATTTCAATCCTGTCCAATTTGATCATCTCCTGGCGGTCTGGCCCTGATAACCAGCAGCTCATCTTCATTCGCAGATCCTCCGACAACGACGCTGCGACAGACACGACATCAACGGAGCTCTGAACCATGGCCTTGATTGCATTTATCTTCTTTCTTCTGATGGTTCTGGGGGCTCCGGTGGCTTTTGCCATTGGCATTTCCGGCTTCGCCTTCTTTGTAACCTCCGATGTCATGCCGGTATCCATTGGCGTTCAGAAAATCGCCACCGTGTCCCAGAGCTTTCCTCTTCTGGCCGTTCCCTTCTTTGTGCTGGCTGGCCATCTGATGAATGAGAGCGATATCACCGAACGGCTGTTTCGCTTTTCCAAAGTCGCTCTTGGCTGGATGTCCGGCGGGCTGGCGTTGGTGTCGATTTTCCTCTCTACCCTGATGGGCGGCGTGTCGGGCTCGGCGGTGGCCGATGCTGCCATGGAGGCTCGCATTCTCGGGCCTCAGATGCTCGCAAACCGCTATACCAAGGGATATACAGCGTCGGTGATTGCGCTCAGTTCGCTGATCACCGCGACGATTCCCCCCTCCATTGGCCTCATCCTTTATGGATATGTCGGGCAGGTATCCATTGGGCGTCTGTTCCTCGCTGGCGTGATCCCCGGCCTGATGATGATGTGCTTTTTGATGGTGGCGGCCTATCTGATCGCCAAGAAACGCAACTATGTCATTGACGCAGCCGAGAAACCCACCGCTCGCGAGGTTGGTGTTGCTGCATGGGACGCCAAATGGGCCCTGCTCTTTCCGGTTCTGCTGATCATTTCGATCCGCGGCGGGATTTTCACGCCGTCCGAAGTCGGTGCGTTCGCGGTGGTCTATGCCATCGTAATTGGTCGCCTCGCGCATGGTGTCATGACCTTTGAAGCCGCCAAACGGGCCTTTGGCTATGCACTCAGCGATATTGGCATGATCATGCTGATCATCCTGATGAGCGGCATGATCGGTTTTGCCATCATCTTCATGCAGGTACCTCAGTCGGTTGCAGGCTTCCTGCTCAGCTCGATCTCCGAACCGCATCTAATCGTTGGAGTCATTCTGATCTTCCTGCTGATCTCGGGTCTGTTTTTCGAGAGCACCATTCTGGTTTTGCTGCTCACCCCGATTTTCGTGCCGGTAATCAAGAGTGCCGGGGTTGACCCTGTCCATTTTGGCATCCTGATGATGACCATTGTCACGCTCGGATCCATGACGCCCCCCGTCGGGGTGGCCATGTTCACAGTCTGCAGTCTGCTCGAAACTCCGATTGACGAGTATGTGAAGGAAAGTTTGCCGTTCCTTTTGGCTATTCTGTGTCTGGTCCTGCTGCTTCTCTTCGTTCCCGAGATTGTCCTCTTCCTGCCCAATTGGGCCTTTGGTTAGAGGTGATTTCAGATCCTTCCATTAAGGCGAGGAGCACTTGTCTCTTTTTGATGTGCCAACGGGCACCTCAAACGGGACAAGTGCCTCGCTCCTATTGATGAGCTTCCTTTCATGACAAACACTCCCTTCCCCGCAAATCCAAATCCTGATGTTGCATTGCCAGCCTATGACCGGTCTTCCTTGTCCGTTCGCATGTGTCACATCGGCTTTGGAGCCTTTCACCGGGCCCATCAGGCCGTCTATACCGATCAATTGATCGGGATGGGGGCCACAGACTGGGCCTATCGGGAAATCGAACTGATGGGGCCACCTGCTCCTCTCAATACCCTTAAGACCCGCGACTATCTTTACAGCGTTGTTGAAAATGGCGCGGACAGTCGCAAGGCTCGGGTGGTTGGCTCGGTGATTGACCATCGTCATATGGCAGATTGCGGCTCCAAAGCGATCGTTGAGGCCATCAGCGAAGAGGCTATCGAGATAGTCTCGATCACCGTCACCGAGAAGGGCTATACCTTGGCGTCCGATGGTGGGTTGGATCTCGAGAATGCGATGGTCAAGGCTGATCTTGCCGATCCTGAAAATCCCAAGACCGTGATCGGTGTTCTGACCGCAGGCCTTTCCCGTCGCCGCAAGGCAGGCAAAAAGCCATTCACCATCCTGTCCTGTGACAATCTCCCATCCAATGGTCATATGGTGAAACGGGCAGTGCTCGACTTTGCCGCAGCAATCGACGCGGAGCTTGCGGCCTGGATTGAAGCCGAAGCCCGTTTCCCCTCCACAATGGTGGACCGGATCGTTCCGGCCATGACACCGGAAAGCCACAGCATTCTCTCCGATGTGCTCGGTTATGATGACCCGGCTGGCATTCTTTGTGAGCCATTCCGCCAATGGGTTATCGAAGATGATTTCGTGTCTGGTCGTCCTGATTGGGACAAGGCCGGTGCCACCTTTACCTCCGACGTTCTGCCTTTTGAGAATATGAAGCTGCGGATGCTCAATGGCTCTCATTCCTTCCTTGCCTATCTGGGCTATCTTGCGGGGCATGAAACCATTGCCGACACGATGGGAGATCCGGTCTTTAAAAAGGCGGCCCGTGATCTGATGGTTCTTGAACAGGCACCAACCCTAGAAGCTCCGGGCAGTGTCAATCTGGAAGATTATGCGGACATCCTGATCGCGCGTTATTGCAACCCGTCGATCCGGCACCGCACTTGGCAAATTGCGATGGATGGCAGTCAAAAGCTGCCACAACGCGCATTGGAATCGATTGCCCATCATCTCAAACAGGGCACCGCATTCCCGCGTCTCGCTTTGCTGGTTGCTGGCTGGATGATTTATGTCAGCGGTACGGACCTTGAAGGGCAGCCGATTGAGGTGTCCGACCCGATGGCAGACAAACTCAAAATCCTTGCCAATGGGAATGACGTGGACGGAATTGTCGGTGATCTGATGCAGAAAACCGGCATTTTCCCGCAGGAGCTGGCCAACAACGCGGCGTTGAAAACCGCTTTGATTGACGCTTATGAGGCGATCAAACAACAGGGCGTGAAAGCTGCGATTGCTGCTCTGGGATGAGGCACACCCACGGCTTCCCCTCGCACACTGAAGGGGAAGCCAACCGCCAACAAAAAAAACCGCCGCAGACCAAAGGCATGCGGCGGGAGTTGGTGGGAGAAACTTCTATTTTTGCTTATTGGGTGGAAGTGTCTGCCAGACGCAGGCCATATGTGATGGCACAGATCATGTTTTCATGCTTGGCAAGGCCCTTGCCAGCAATGTCCAAAGCCGTTCCATGGTCAACCGAGACACGGTCGATTGGCAGCCCCAGCGAAACATTGACGGCACTGTCAAAGGCGATCAACTTGATCGGGATATGCCCCTGATCGTGATATTGGGCAACCATCAGGTCAAACTCACCCTGTGACGCGCGATAATAGGCTGTGTCGGCAGGAATTGGGCCGACAACATCAATGCCCTTTGCCTGCGCCATCTCGATACCGGGACGAATGTTGCGATCATCCTCGTCGCCAAACAGGCCACCTTCTCCGCAATGGGGATTAAGACCTGCAACGCCAATTTTCGGCTTGTCATAGCCAAGGCGCTTGAGATGCGCATCGCCTGCCTGGATGGTTGCCAAAATCCGTTCCGGTGTGGCCCGCTCGATGGCATCGCGCAGCGAGACATGGGTGGAGGCATGGATAACCTTCAGCTTCGGATCAGCCAGCAACATGAAAGACGATTTCGACTGGGTCAGATGAGCCAACATGCCCGTATGGCCATCAAAATGATGCCCGGCAGCATTGAGGGCCGCCTTGTTGATCGGCGCGGTCACAATGCCTTTAATGGCACCAGACTGGGCCAACTCAACCCCTTTGGCGATATATTGATAGCAGGCTTCACCGCATACGTCGCTGAGTACACCAAATTGGTCGGGCAGGCCCTCAATCGGGATATCATAGACCTCAAGGCTGGTGCCTGCCTCTTTCGGCTCGGTTCCATAGGCATGAAACAGAGGTTCGAAGTTGCAAGCAAGTGCGGCTCGCTTCAATACAGCAAGGTCCCCAATCACCAGGAGGCGCGCGCGTTTCTCCTCAGGTAGGTCATGAAACGCTTTCAGGATAACTTCCGGTCCGACACCCGAAGGGTCGCCCATGGTGATGGCCAGCTTGGAAACCGGCGTTGGAAAGGCACTCATCGATAGACTCCAGCATTGACAGTAAAAACAATTTACACCATATTTGTAAATATGTAAGCTACTAATTTCAATATTCAGGCAAATTACAAGGAGAAATTTATTTATCTAATTGAATTTATTGGATATAATTTATTAAACTTACATATCACAAATATGTAACAAATATCCTTGCCTGACAAGCACTCACAACCAATAGCGCCCCAAGAAAGAAGATATCGGCATGTCAAATCCAGCAACGCCCCCTCTCGTCATCACCATCGCTGATGACCTTACCGGCGCGCTGGATTCCGGGGTGGAATTTGCCAAACGTGGCCTTGCAACCTATGTCGCGACAGCCGCCGAGCATGTGGAGACAGCCCTCTCTCACAAGCCGCAATGTCTTGTCATCAACACCGCAAGCCGGGAGATTGGGGAGGCCAAGGCCCATCATATCCATCGCTCTTTGCGCGCGACACTTGGCGACGATCTGAGCCGCAGCCTTCTGTTCAAGAAAGTGGATTCCCGTCTTAAAGGAAACATCGCGACAGAGATCAACGGACTGATCGGTGATCAGGCAAGGCAGGTTGTTGTTGCTCCTGCGATCCCGGACATGGGCCGTCGGCATCAGGCGGGCATCCTTTCGGGAGTGGGCATAGACCAACCGATTGCGATCGCGGAGCGCTGCGACGGCATTCTCTCCCCGATCCGCGTGCCGGATGTCTCCGGGCAAGACGACTTTACGCCAGCGATTGAAGCGGCATCAGCAGGGGCACTTTTTGTGGGTGCCAAGGGCATGGCGCACGCGCTTGCCAAGCATGTGATCGCAAAGCACCCACTTGGCGAAAATGCACCGCGGTCATCTCAAGGTCTCAAGGGTTCCCTTCTTGCCGCCATGGGATCTCGAGACCCGATAACACTTCGCCAAATTGATTCCCTCACGGCTTGCAATCTTGAGTTCTTACATCACGTTACTGCCCCCAATGGTCATGTCAGCGACGTTGTCACGAAAAAGAACACATCCTTGTTGCTTCAGCTCACTGAGGGAGAAGTCACACAGAACAGGGCCGAGGTCGGCGAACGTTTCACTTCATTAGCAGCGAGCATTTTCAAGCTAAATCAGTATGATAACTTATTTTGCTGCGGTGGTCAGACCGCACAGGATCTGCTTGAAGCTCTTTCGATTCCGCTCTTGAAGCTTACGGGCGAACTTTTTCCGGGTGTGCCTGTTTCTGAAGCTCTATTTGACAGTCGCCCATTTTGGCTTATTACAAAGTCAGGCGGCTTTGGCGATCCTGACTTGCTGGCAAATCTGTTCGCACGCCAGTTCAGTACGCCAAAAGCATGAACTGAGATGAATGTCGATGAGTTTCACTGAAGATACGTCCTCCGGCAAAGGCAAAGGCAAGAGTTCCTTGTCTGACCGTGTCTATAACCTGCTCTATACCCGGATCTCAAACGGGGATTATCAGGAAAACCAGAAACTTCCAACCGAAGCGGTCATGGCCGAGGAATTCGGCGTTTCCCGTCCCGTTCTGCGGTCTGCCATGGATCGTCTGCGCGACAAGGGGTTGATCTATTCCCGGCAAGGCGCGGGCAGCTTTGTCAAGGTGCAGCACAACAAGACTCTCAGCTATGCCAAGGTTGAGACGATTGCCGACATTCAGCGTTGCTATGAATTTCGCCTGTCGATGGAACCGCAGGCTGCCTATTATGCAGCCATGCGTCGCAATGAAGAGGCATTAAGCGAGATTGAGGCCGCTCTTGAGTTGATGGACCAAGCGACCCACAATCTCACCCACAAGGAAGACGCGGATTATGCCTTCCATATCGCGATCGCCAAGGCTTGCAACAACCATTATTTCGAGGCCTCCATGGGTGCCTTGCGCGAACATATTCATGTGGGCATGAAGATGCATGGACAATCGCTGATGGATGATGCCAGCTCAAGCCTGGGACGGGTATTCAATGAGCATGTGGGCATTTGCGACTCCATCCGCAACAAAGATGCGGATCTGGCGCAAAAGCTGATGACACTCCATATCGAGCATTCCCGTGACCGTCTGTTTGAAGGCCGTCTGCTGGATCTGGCTCTTTAGAAGCGCATATTTTTCTTTTTCTCATTCATCCGGCTTTGCATCCGATCCGGAATGCAGCCCCCAGCGACGCACATGTCCGCCTCGATTGGCTTTTCGAGACGGGCGCATCGCAGGACCTTACCCTTTATGGACGCTTCACAGCAACCTAGAGATCTTTGGCATTCAGGCAGTGTTGAGGCACGCCGCCTTGCAGGATCGTTGCGATATCCTCGACCACCATCAGGCCGACATTCTCAACCGCTTCCTTGGTATCCGCACCGGAATGAGGGGTGAAGATCGCATTGGGGTGAGAAAAGATCGGATGACTGACATCGGGTGGCTCGCTGACATAGGCATCGATGGCAGCACCACTCAATTGGCCATTCTCAAGCCCATTTGCGAGGGCGTCGAGATCCACCACTTCGCCACGGGCCAGATTGATCAGTTTGGCACCGGCTTTCATTTTGCCGATGGTGTCCGCATTGATCAGCGCAGCATTGTCCTTGCCGCCAAAAACATGCAGGGAAACAAAATCGGACTGCGCCAGCAAGTCATCAAGCGGCAGAATGGCAATCTCATGCTCGGCTGCAAAGGCCATGTCCGCATAAGGATCGGTTGCGACCACCTTCACACCGACGCCGATGGCGAGCTTTGCCAGCCGCTTGCCGATATTGCCAAGACCGACAATACCGAGCACCTTGCCACCGATCTGGGTGCCGACGCGGCGCTCCCAGCCACCCGAGGTAACGCTCACATGGCCTTGCGGAATGAAGCGCGCCATGGCGTACATATAGCCAAGTGCGAGTTCCGCCACGGCATCTGCATTGGCAGCTGGGGTGTTGCAAACTGGCAGCTTTTGAGCCGAGCAGGCATCTATGTCGATATTGTCGACACCAACGCCATGCTTGATGACGGCTTTGAGCTTGTCTGCGCCCACCAGACTGTCCGCGGTGACAGGCACCAAGCCGACCACCAGAATATCGGCGTCAGCAATCTGTTCAGACACCCCGCCATCCGACTTTGCGGTGTCGTTGCAACGCACGAGCGTCCAGCCGTGTTCTGCGATGAGGTCGGGCACCCGGCCATGTTTGCCAAAACCGGGCGATGTCGTGACGATCTTGACCATCAGATCAGCTCATATTTCTTGAGAATGGCTTCCACTTGTTTGTCCTGCTCATCATTGGGCAGAAGCGCAGGCTGACGGGATGCACCAACGGACGGGTCCATCACCCACAGGGCGCGCTTGACCATGGCAGGCGGGAAACCCAGACCATAGAGATCCTTGCGGAAGTTGCCATAGATCTCTTGTGCGGCGGCCGCCCCTGCTTCATCGCCTGCATTAAAGCAGGAAATGATTTTGGCCAGTACATGCGGCATCACATTGCCAAGGCCGGAAATGGCCCCGGCGGCACCATTCTGCAATGCCCAATGGACGAGGTGATCCGGACCGGAATAGACAGCGAAACCTTCCACATCCTTGCCGACCTGCATATAGGCTTCGAGCGTTTCCTGTTGACCACCGCTATCCTTGATACCGGCAATGTTGGGGTGGGCGGAGAGGATGCGGGCGGTTTCCGGCTCGATATGGTTTTGCGTGCGCGCCGGGATATCATAGAGATAGATCGGAGTTTGAACGCTGTCAGCGACCGTCTGATAGTGACGGATCAAACCATCCTGGGTGCAGGCAATGAAAAAGGGCGTGATCACCGCAATGCCGTCGACACCGATCGCGTCAAATTCTTTGGCAAGCTGGACGGTCTCGTAGGTTGCAGGCATGCCCGCATTAACAATAACCTTACAGCGCCCTTTGGCTTCATCAGCCACTTCGGCAGTCAGCTTGACCTTTTCTTCAAAGGTCAGGGCCGAGAAATCACCATTGGTGCCAGCGCACAGGATATTGTTGCCAGCCTCGATCTGGCGGCGCACCTGAGCGCGCGTAGCCTGATAATTGATGCTTTCATCATCATTGAAACAGGTGACAAGAGCAACATAGGCATCTTTTGTCATGGGAATTTGTCCTTTTCAATCGGGGCTGCGGATCAGGCTTTTGCCTTGGAGCGGGCCCGGGAGATGAACGGCCAGAACAGCGAGAGCACTGTCAGGCCGAGAAAGAGTAGAGTGATGGGTCCAGAGACAAAGGCAACCACATCGTCGCCGGTCTGCAGCAGACCGCGGCGCAAGTTGCTTTCCATCATCGGACCAAGGATCAGCGCGATACACAGAGCCGCCTGACTGAAGCCAAATTTTTGCATGCCCCAGCCCAACACCCCGAAGCCCACCATCGTATAGAGGTCAATCGGATTGAGATTGATCGAGAATGAACCGATGAAGCAGAAGATAACGATGGAAATGGTCAGCATCCGGCGTGGCACCATCAGGATCTTGGAAAAGAGCGGAATAAGGGTCATGCCGAAGATGAACATGAAGATCGTCGCGATGAAGGTGCCGCCGAAAATCCCGACCACGATATCGGGATTGGTCTGGAACAACATCGGCCCGGGTGCAAGGCCCTGGATCATCAACCCACCCATCAGGACCGCAGTGACCACGTCACCGGGCACACCAAGAGCAAGCTAGGGGGAATGAGCGCCGACGCGCAAACGGCATTGTTGGCACTTTCGGTTGCCGCCACGCCGGGCGCATAGCCGGTGCCGAATTTCTCAGGCGTCTTGGATGAGCGGCGCGCCTCATTGTAGGAAATCCAGGACGCGGTGCCCGAACCTGTCCCCGGCACGATACCGATGAAGGTGCCGATGATAGACCCACGCAACAGGGCTGGCGCGCTTTCCTTCATTTCCTTCATGCTGGGCCAGCGATTGGCCACATGGGAAATGGGGGACTCGGACAAATGCAACCGTTCAAGCTGGGTGAAGACCTCGGAAAGCGCGAACAAGCCAATCAGGGCCGGAGTGAAGGCAAAACCGGAGGCAAAGCCATTGACCCCGAATGTGTAGCGCATGACACCGGAAATCGGGTCCGCGCCGACACAGGCAATCAGAATACCAAGCAGACCTGAAATGGCCCCCTTGAGCAAATCACCCGAAAGAGAGGCAATGATGGTCAGACCGAACAGAGCAAGGGCGAAATATTCGGGCGCGCCAAATTCCAGCGCGATGCTTGCCAATTGCGGTGCCAATGTCGCCAGCACCACCGCGGCAAACAAACCACCGATGGTCGAGGCGATGGTCGCCATGCCGAGCGCCTTGCCCGCCTGCCCTTTTTGCGCCATCGGATAACCATCAAGGACGGTTGCAGCCGAGGCCGGAGTGCCGGGCGTGCGCAGCAGAATGGAGGAAACACAGCCTCCATAGATGCCACCGATATAGATACCGATCAGCATATTGAGCCCCATCACCGGGGTCATGCTGAAGGTCAGGGGAATGAGCAAAGCCACACCCATTGTTGCAGTCAGCCCCGGCAGAGCGCCGATAACAAGACCGCCCAACGTGCCCATGGCAATGGTCCAGAGAACATCAAATTGGAACAGAGGGGTAAGATAGGAGAGCGTATCCATGTTCAGCTTTCAGGCAAACGTGAGTGGACCAGACAGAGGCGCTGTGTGACGCGGTGTTTTGTCGATGAGATGGAGCGCGAGAGACACCGTGCTCCATCAAGTTTGGGAAAAAGATGGGCAAGCCTAAAAAGAGTTAGGCAAGCTTGGAAAGGAATAGGCGCAAAGGGCCTATTTGTTCATGCCCAGCATGCCCAGTTCCTCAAGCACCTTGCGGGATAGATCGCTGTCTTTGCGAACACGCTTCTCGAAGGTTGCAGCATCTTCATAGGTCACGAACTCACCCATATCGGTCATTTTCTGAACGAAGGCAGGATCGGTTGCAACGGCCTTGGCTGCTGCGCGAAGCCAGTTCAGTTCCGCTTCCGGCGTATTTTTCGGCGCGATCAGACCTTTCCACGAGGACCAGGTGAAGTCGACCCCTTTTTCAACCGCAGTCGGGGTATCCGGGAACAGGTCGATGCGTTTGTCTTCCATCACAAAGAGCGGAACCATCTGACCGGCTTTGGCCGCAGCCTTGGCTTCGGCGGGAGAGGCAACCATTGCATCGATGTGACCACCGATACAGGCGGTCCGTGCCTTGGAAGAGCCTTCAAACGGAATGGATTCGATTTTGATACCAGCAGCAGCTGCAAAGGCTTCTGCAGAAATCTGGTTTGCACCCCCTGCGCCAGAGTTGCCAACCTGTGGTTTCTTGGTCTTGGCATATTCGATGAACGCATCATAATCGCTGAACGGTGCATCCTTACAGGCAACCAGCACCTGCAGCGAGCGGGCAAACAGGCCTACAAAGGCAAAATCATCAATCTGGTAATCCGTGCCACCGATGTGGGGCTTGATGGCAATCGGGCCCTGGGCAGCGGCACCCAGAGTATAGCCATCTGGGCGACCATGAACCGCAGCCGACGTACCAATGGCCCCGCCACCGCCCGGCTGATTGCGCACCACAAACTGCTTGCCTTCAAATTTTTTCTCAAACACATCAGCAAAGACGCGCAGGGACAGATCCGTTGAACCACCCGCGGAATAAGGCACAATAACTTGAATAGGGCGAGCCGGGAAATCAGCAGCCGAAGCCATACCGGTTATCATGAGGGCGGCGGCAGCAAGGGCCAAGGTAGATGTTGATGTTTTCATTTCATGTCCTCCCATGGATCAGAAAAAGCGGTCAGGCCAGTCAAGGAAGCCAAACCGAGAGCAACTTGGTAAAGCCAAGATAGACGATTGTGGTCATGCAGATTGGAAACAGCACCAGAACGAGCCAGCGCCGCTCACCCATCAGCCAAAGCCCAACAACAAAGGTGACGAGTGTTGCCGGCAGATAACCAATCGGGAAAAAGGAAGCCGCATAAACAATCAGCAAGAGAATGAAGGCCGCAAAGACGATCAGGGACCGTCCGGCAGGCACATCTATGCGCGCCTCTTCTACCCCGTCACGCTTAAAGGCCAGCGTCGAACGCAGAACAAGAAAAGCAGACAGCAAAGCGATACCACCAATCATCATCCAGGGAATCATCCTTGGCCCAGCCGCAGAGCTGGACATGCCATTCTTGATGTCAGGGGTAAAAAAGGCCGCAGCGGCGCAAAACACCAACAGACCCAACGCGATAATCAGATCGCTTTTGCGTGCAGAAACAGACGCCATTCACTCCTCCCGACAGTTTCCCCTCAATAATCGGGCAGTTTACCACCCTTACTCCCGGGAAACCTCATGCTTGTGAAAGAACAATGATTATTATTTGATAATTTGTCAACTCAAATGTCGCAAAATCTAACATTCTAGCCGCCCATCTTGTGAAGAAGAGCACAAAGACACATGCATAACCTCGTCTCAAATTTCTTATATCTTATTGATTTATTGAATTAATATATAAATCTATCCAGCTCTTGCAACCTTCAACAAAACCCGAAATGCCAAAACAATTTGTCTGTAAAGATGTAAATTTATTTGACAAATTGTAATTCTCGATCTTTATTACTGGCACCATATTTACGGTTGAAATTGGCAAGGATACCGAGTTTTTGCCGAATTTCAATTAGAGGAGGAAGAAATGCTGGAACTGACATCTCTGATCGAATTACAAATTCCACCAGTTGTTCGCTTCGGAGACGGCGCTGTCAATTCGCTGGCAACCTGGGCTACCGACAAGGGTTTCAAGGCCCCCTTCATCATAGCGGACGCAGCGAACAAAGACCGCATTGATCTTTTGGGTCTTGAGAATCCCGTCTGCTTTAGCGATGTCGTCCCTGAACCCAACATTGAGAATCTGGATGCTGCGGTGGCCGCGGCCAAGGGATGTGATCTTGTGATCGGGTTCGGCGGCGGGTCCGCCATGGACATTGCCAAGCTTGTTGCAGTGATGGTTTCCGAAGAGGTCTCCTTTGCGGGCATTTCCGGCCCGCACCGGGCACCGGCACGCACGGTGGGACTTGCCCAGATCCCGACGACTGCGGGCACCGGATCCGAAGTTGGCACCCGTGCCTTGGTTACCGATCTTGCCACCATGAGCAAAGTGGCAACCGAGAGCGTGCATATGCTGGCCGATATTGCGCTTGTGGATCCCCTGATGACGGTGACCGTGCCTGCCAAGGTGACGGCTGCAACGGGGGTTGACGCGATGGCACATTGCGTTGAGGCCTTCACCTCCAAGCGGTCACATCCGATCATTGACGGCTTTGCCCTGCAAGGCATTCAGTTGGTAGGGAAATTCCTCAAACGCGCGGTTGAAGATGGCAACGACAAGGAAGCCCGGACAGGCATGGCACTGGCCGCTTTTTACGGGGGCATCTGCCTTGGGCCGGTCAATACCACATCCGGCCATGCGGTTGCCTATCCGCTGGGAACACGGCACAAGCTGCCCCATGGCATTGCCAATGCCCTGATTTTCCCGCACACCTTGGCCGCCAATGCCCCTGCCGTACCTGAGAAAACAGCGCTCATTTGCCAAGCACTTGGTTTTACCGCTTCGCAACCTGCGGAAATCTGTCATAAAGCCAAGGCATTCTGCGAAGATCTCGGACTGGATATGGCCTTGAGGTCCTACGGCGTCGCGGCCACCGATTTGCCTTTGATGGCACAGGAAGCCCACGTCATTCGGCGTTTGCTGGACTGGAACCCGGTCGACCTGTCTGTTGATGATATTGAAGGGCTGTATCGCGCAGCCCTGTAAGCGCCGCAGCCCCATCCCTCAAGCATCGCCTTCTCAGCCCACCAACTGTGACATGCATATACACAGTGGTGGGCTGTTGCATATTCCTGCGACCGCAAGCGCGGACCGAATTTCCGCGAGATCATCTCTCCGCATTGAGACTAACCTGCGGGTGGGCGGGATTGATCAATCTGATCAGCCTTGCGTTGGCTTTAGACGCTACCCGCCTTTTCGATAACGAGCACCCTTGCCGGGCCGATTGGGAAGGCAACATGTTCATCGCCATTCTCGGCGTGGAAGATGTCACCCGGCAGCATGCGCAAGATCTCTTCCTTCCCCTCGCAACGAACATGCATGTCAACCTCTCCGTCCAATAGGACAAAGACCTCGGGGCCGTCATTGACATGCCATTTATAGGGCGCGTCGGTCCAATGGAGCCGAACGGTAGCATCTTCAATGCGCTCAATATCCAGTGCATCCCAAGCCTTTCGGCCAGTAAAGTCTTTCGCGGTGATCTTTTGCATCAAGTGACCTCAGCCTCTGTCATTGATCTTGTTTGTGGCCGGTGCAATAGTAAAGCCAAGGCCACAGATGCGATACTTGCATTGCGACGTCATTGGCTTGCCATTCGAAGGAAATTGAATTGGATCAGACGGATAAACGGATATTGGCGCTTCTGGAGAGCAATGCACGGACCAGCGCAGCCGAAATTGGCCGCCAGATCGGTTTGTCCCGCACAGCGGTTCAAGACCGCTTGTCGAAACTGGAAACGTGCGGCGTGATCACCGGCTACCGCGTTGAGATTTCTGCCGTACAAGGCGATCTGATCCGGGCGGCCCTGTTCGTCAGAATTGCTGTGCGCCCCTGCGAGCAGGCCTTGAACTGGATGGCCTCTCTGGAAGGGGTGCAGGAAGTGATCTCATTGTCTGGCGACATCGATGCGATCGTAAAATGTGCGGTTCCCGATGTCAGCAGCTTGACCAGCCTCAACGACCGGATTGGCCAAAGTGACTTGATTGCCAGTTCGAGCTCGAATCTCATATTGCGCGTGATCAATTAGAGATCCTTGAGCAGATTGCACATTGCCCGCTGTTTGCCTGAGGCCTTTCGGGTCTGATCAGTATTTCATCGATCATCAAACTGCCCATTATCTCGGCAATTCTACGCAATCCACGCCACTTGTTTGCGCTTTTATGCGTCGTAGCAATGTGCAAAAGTGCGGACATGTCACAGTCGGACTTGAAAATTCTTGTTGCAGATGAAAACCGCACCCGTGCTTCGATCATCAAGCTGGGGCTTATCGAGAGCGGCTATCTGAATGTGGAGATTGCCGAGAGTTTTTCCGGCTTTGCCCAGATGGTTCAGTCCTGCCAGCCCGATGTGATCATTGTTGATCTTGAAAATCCTCAGCGCGATACTCTGGAGGCCTTTTTTGCCCTGTCTCGGGCGATCAAACGGCCGATTGCGATGTTTGTTGACCAGTCCGACCTCTCCTCCATGGAAGAAGCGATTGACGCGGGCGTGTCTGCCTATGTGGTGGATGGATTAAAGAAGGATCGGGTGCGTCCGATCATGGAAATGGCAATTGCCCGCTTTCGGGCTTTCTCCAAAATGGAAGATGAGTTGCTTGAGGCCAAGTCGCAGCTCAAAGACCAGTCGGTGGTTGCCAAGGCAAAAAAAATCCTGATGGATCGCAAGGGTTTGAGCGAAAGCGAAGCGCATCGACAAATCCGCACCACCGCCATGAACAAGCAAAAGAAAATTGTCCGAAATTGCCAGCAGCATCGTCCTCGCTGCCGAAGCGATGGATTTGTAGGAGCCGACATGACCAGCACAGCGACAACCATTCAGGCCGGTTATATAGCGCTCAACGATGCCGCCCCCTTGATCATTGCGCGGGAATGCGGCTTTTGCCGAAGCCGAAGGAATTGACCTGCGTCTGCACAAGGAAACCTCATGGGCGACCTTACGCGACAAACTGGCCATCGGCCTGTTTGACGTTGCCCATCTGCTGGCCCCGATTTCTGTTGCAGCCAGCTGCAAGCTTTTCCCCCCTGCCCCTTGATATTGTTTTGGCCGATGGCCATGGGCCTTGGCGGCAATATGATCACCATGGCACGCTCCATCTGGGAGCGTCATGTCCCGTCATCAGGGCCCATATCGTTTGATGCAAAAGCGGCAGGGGCTCGCCTGAAAACCATAATCGAAGAGCACCACACAGCAGGAAATCCAAAGCTACGCTTCGGCGCGGTGCATCCCTATTCGGCACATAATTACGAGCTGCGTTTACTGGCTGGCTGCGTGTGGCATCGATCCGGACCAGGATGTCGATATCGTGTTCCTGCCCCCATCCACCATCGCCCGATGCGCTTCGGTCCGGGGCACTGGATGCCTATTGCGTTGGCGAGCCATGGAACAGTCAAGCCATTCTGGATGGCGATGGCGTGTTGCTGACCACCAAGGGGCAAATCTGGCAAAGCAGCCCGGACAAAGTGCTTGGTGTCAGGCGCGCCTTTGCCAATGATCAGCAAGAGGCCCATTTCTCTTTTGCTCCGAGCGCTCTATAGAGCGGCGGAATGGATCGAAGTTGCTCACAACAAGGAGAAGCTTTGCCAGATTCTCAGCAATCCCCGCCTATGTGGGCATCGATCAAACGCGCCTGAAGCCAGGTTTTGAGGGGACGATCATAACGGGTGTTGCGGAACCGGAACAGCTGGAACTACCAGACTTCTATCTGCCTCTTTCTCGTGCAGCCACATTCCCCTGGCAGAGCCATGCCCTCTGGTTCTATTCCCAAATGGTGCGCTGGGGCCATGTAGAGCTGAGCGACGACCATATTGCTCAGGTGCGCGCGTCCTATCATCCTGACATGCTGCGCGAGGCTCTGGCCCCCTTAGGTATCGCCCTGCCCGACAGCAATCAAAAGATCGAAGGCACCTTTGACACCCCCACCCCGGTGGCATGCTGCCATGGCACTCTGACACTCGGACCGAATGCGTTTTTTGATCAAATCCCATTCGATCCGGACGCCTTGGCGGACTATATTGCCGGGCAAAGTGTGAACAAAATTTAAGCATTTACACTTAGTGACGATGTTTTAGGCAGCAATAAGAAGCACACGCGCCACAACTCCAATTATATTCTCATTCCATTTAATCAAACAAATTCAAATTATTAGTACCAAATTTACAAAACTGGCACGGTGATTGCTTAGTTGATTTTACATGCCGCGATTAAGCGGCTGGCCCAATGATGGGTCATCAAAAGGCAAAGCAGCCATATCGGTTTGAACATTCTCCTCCTCCCGGAATGTTCCTACCGATATGGCTTTTTTTATGGACTGAACAGGAGGCATTCATGCCAGCTTCACGCAAGATCAAAGCATCTCTTCTCATGACCGCGACCGCCCTTGCGGTGACGTTGGTGACGCCTGCCTATGCAGAGATGCTCGATGTCGAGAAGGATGAGTTGAAATTCGGCTTTATCAAGCTGACCGATATGGCACCGTTGGCGATTGCCTATGAAAAGGGATATTTCGAGGATGAAGGCCTGTTTGTCACCCTCGAAGCTCAGGCAAACTGGAAGGTGCTTCTCGACCGTACCATCACCGGAGAGCTGGATGGCTCCCACATGCTGGCCGGTCAGCCGCTGGCAGCCACCATTGGCTTTGGCACCAAGGCACATATCGTCACCCCCTTCTCGATGGATCTGAATGGCAATGGCATTACCGTCTCCAATGAAATCTGGGAGATGATGAAGAAGAATGTCCCATTGGATGCAGATGGCAAAGTCAAGCATCCAATCAAGGCGGACGCTCTCAAGCCTGTGGTCGAACAGTTCAAGCTTGAAGGCAAGCCCTTCAATATGGGCATGGTCTTCCCGGTTTCCACTCATAATTACGAGCTGCGCTACTGGCTGGCGTCGGGCGGAATTCATCCCGGCTTCTATTCCCCGACTGATGTCTCGGGCCAGATCAAGGCCGATGCCCTGCTCTCGGTTACCCCACCGCCGCAAATGCCGGCGACGCTGGAAGCAGGCACCATCTATGGCTATTGTGTAGGCGAGCCATGGAACCAGCAGGCGGTGTTCAAGGGCATCGGTGTGCCGGTGATTACCGATTTTGAAATCTGGAAGAACAATCCAGAGAAAGTCTTCGGCCTGACCAAGGACTTTACCGAGCAATATCCAAACACCACGCTTGCCATCACCAAGGCCCTGATCCGGGCGGCCAAATGGCTTGACGAGAATGACAATGCCAATCGGATGGAAGCGGTGGAGATCCTGTCCCGCTCGGAATATGTGGGCGCAGATGCGGAAGTCATTGCCAACTCGATGACCGGCACCTTCGAGTATGAAAAAGGCGACAAGCGCGATGTGCCGGACTTCAATGTCTTCTATCGCTATTACGCCACCTATCCTTACTATTCCGATGCGGTCTGGTATCTCTCGCAGATGCGTCGTTGGGGTCAGATCCCGGAATCCAAGCCAGACAGCTGGTATGATGAAGTGGCCAAATCCGTTTATCGCCCGGACATCTATCTCAAAGCCGCCAAGATGCTGGTTGAGGAAGGTCATGTTGCCGAAGCCGACTTCCCTTGGCAAAGCGATGGATATCGCGCACCGACACCGGCCGCCGACATCATCGACGGCGTGGCGTATGACGGCAAGAAACCCAACGCCTATCTCGACGCTCTGACCATCGGCCTGAAGTCCGGTGAAATGGTCAAAGGCAACGACATCATCAAAAAGTGAGGCCACGCACCGGATCGTCTGCCCTTCCTTGGGCGGGCGGTCCGGCTATCCAGCCCGGCAACCAGTCCGGCTACCGATTTGACTGTCAGAGAAGAGACCGAACCAATGACCGACATACCTTCCAACATAGTGGCCCCATCCGGCCCCAGCCCGCGTCAACAGCGCGTCTTTACGGCAATCAACAAGGCCAGCGGTTGGCTTGATGCGCTTGGTCTGTCCTGGTTGACGCCCTTGCTGAAACTGGCTGCAGGCGACAATGCCAAAGAGCAAGTGTCCGAATTGAAACGGGTTCTGCTCATCCCCTTGATGGGTATCATGCTTTTCCTTCTGCTGTGGGCCAGGACTTGCGCCGCAGGTCAAGACCTCGCTGGGCGCTATTCCCGGCCCGGTTCAGGTGTGGGAGCAGGCTGGCAATCTGTGGGACGACCATGTCCGCGAGCGCGAAAAAGCCGCTGCTTTTTATGAACGGCAGGACAAGCGCAATGCCAAGCTGGAAGCTGCGGGCAAGACGGACAAGATCAAGTGGCGCAGCTATACCGGCAAGCCGACCTATCTCGACCAGATTGTCACCTCGCTGGTAACCGTCGGTGTCGGCTTTCTGATCGGCACCCTGATTGCCGTGCCGCTTGGCATCGCCTCCGGCCTGTCAAAAACGGTCAATGGGGCGATCAATCCGCTGATCCAGATTTTCAAGCCGGTCTCTCCACTCGCATGGTTGCCATTGGTGACGATGATTGTCTCTGCCCTTTATGTCGACACCTTTGACTGGCTGCCGAAATCCCTGCTGATTTCTGCCATCACGGTGACCCTTTGTTCGCTTTGGCCAACGCTCATCAACACCGCCCTTGGTGTGGCGTCGGTTGACAAGGACCTGATGAATGTCGGCCGCGTCCTGCAACTGCCAACGCGCAAGACCATCACCAAGCTGGTGTTGCCCTCTGCCTTGCCGCTGATCTTTACCGGCCTGCGCTTGTCGCTGGGTGTGGGCTGGATGGTGCTGATTGCCGCAGAAATGCTGGCGCAGAATCCGGGACTGGGCAAATTCGTCTGGGACGAATTCCAAAATGGCTCCTCGCAGTCACTGGCCAAGATCATGGTCGCCGTTCTGACCATTGGCCTTGTTGGCTTCATGCTCGACCGGGTGATGTATGCCCTGCAACGCGCCTTCACCTTCAGCGCCAACCGATAGGAAGCTGTGACCATGTCCTTTTTGGAAATTTCCGCTCTGTCTAAACATTATGGCGAAGGCGCCAGCCGCAATGAGGTTTTAAAAGACATCAACCTCAAAGTGGAAGAAGGGGAATTCATCGCAATTGTCGGCTTTTCCGGCTCTGGCAAGACCACGCTCATCTCGCTTCTGGCTGGCCTGATCGAGCCGGATCGGGGCGGGGTGATCTTCAAGAGCAAGGAAATTGCCGGTCCGAGCCCGGAGCGTGGTCTGGTGTTCCAGTCCTACTCGCTGATGCCGTGGTTGTCGGTCTATGGCAATATTGAACTGGCCGTCTCCAGCGTGCACAGACGCAAGTCAAAGGCCGAGCGGGCGGCCATTATCGACAAATATATCGAGATGGTCGGTCTTTCCCACGCCCGCGACCGCAAACCGGCGGAATTGTCCGGTGGCATGCGCCAGCGTGTGGCGGTGGCCCGCGTGCTGGCCATGCAGCCCGAATTATTGCTGATGGATGAGCCGCTTTCGGCGCTCGACGCCCTCACCCGCGCCAAGCTTCAGGATGAATTTGCTGCCATTTGCGAGCAGGAAAAGAAGACCATTATTCTCATTACCAATGATGTGGATGAGGCGATCTTGTTGGCTGACCGGATCATCCCGCTGACGCCGGGGCCGAATGCAACCCTTGGGCCGGAATTCAAGGTTGAGATGCCGCGCCCGCGTGATCGCGGGGAAATGAACCATGATGATGACTTCATCGCGCTACGGTCTGCGATCACCGATTATCTGATGACGGTTGGCAATGAACGCCATGACAGTGACGCGGACAATCTGATCACATTGCCGAATATTCTGCCCTCGGCCCACTCAGAGCCGTTGCCACAGGTCTATCAGGACGCAGCACAATCACCACGGAGCGAGAAATATCTACACTTCTCGCAACTGACCAAGGTCTATCCGACGCCCAAAGGGCCGCTTACCGTGGTGGATGGCTTTGACCTCACTCTCAAGAAAGGCGAATTCATTACCCTGATCGGTCACTCCGGTTGCGGCAAATCCACTGTACTGTCGATGGCAGCTGGCCTTAATCCGATTACGGGCGGAGGCATCATTCTGGACGGCAAACAGGTCACCGGTGCCGGTCCGGAGCGCGCAGTGGTGTTTCAGGCCCCTTCCCTGATGCCATGGATGACAGCGCGGGAAAATGTCGCCCTTGGGGTGGATCAGGTCTATCCCAAGGCCAGCAAGGCGGAACGGGCCGACATCGTCGACTATTACCTTTCCAAAGTGGGCCTTGGTGACAGTCTCGACCGCCATGCCTCCGACCTCTCCAACGGCATGAAACAGCGGGTCGGAATTGCCCGGGCCTTTGCCCTGTCTCCCAAATTGCTGCTGCTCGACGAGCCGTTTGGCATGCTTGACAGCCTCACCCGTTGGGAGCTGCAAGATGTATTGATGGAGGTCTGGGAGCGGACCAACGTGACGACCATTTGCGTCACCCACGATGTCGACGAAGCCATTCTGCTCGCCGACCGGGTGGTGATGATGTCGAATGGCCCCAATGCCCGGATTGGCAACATCATGGAGGTGGATCTGCCTCGCCCGCGCTCGCGCAAGGCGCTGTTGGCCCACCCGGATTATTACGCCTATCGCGAGGAACTGCTCGATTTCCTCGAAGCCTATGAGGGTGGTGCCGATCCATCGGCGGAGCAACTTCAATCCATCCAGCAAAAACGTGCGTCCCGTCTGGCTCGCCAGCGCGGCACCCACCCCACCTTTGCAGCGGAGTAAGACCCATGAAAAAGAAACTTGTCGTGATTGGCAACGGCATGGCACCGGGACGGATGCTGGAGCATCTGTTTGACAAGGATCCAAATGCCTATGACGTGACCATCTTCAATGCCGAACCACGGGTGAATTATAACCGCCTGATGCTGTCGCCAGTCCTGTCTGGTGAAAAGACCTATGAAGACATCATCACCCATGACGATGCCTGGTACGAGACCCACGGGGTGACCCTGCATAAGGGGGCCAAGGTGAGCGAAATTGACCGAACGGCCAAGACCGTTACATCGGAAAATGGCATCACCGCATCCTATGATCAACTGGTGGTTGCCACCGGGTCATCGCCCTTCATCATTCCCCTGCCCGGCCATGACCTCGATGGAGTACTGACCTATCGGGATCTGGACGATGTTGAGCGGATGCTCAATGTGGCCAAAGGTGGTGGACGGGCGGTCGTCATCGGCGGCGGTCTGTTGGGGCTGGAAGCCGCAGCAGGTCTCAAGGAACAGGGCATGGATGTCACGGTTCTTCACTTGATGCCAACCTTGATGGAACGTCAGCTTGATCCGGCTGCGGGATACTTGCTTGAAAAGGCCTTTACGGATCGTGGCATCGAGGTCAAAACCGAAGCCAACAGCAAAGAAATCCTCGGCCGCAACGGCAAGGTCACGGGCATTCGTCTTGAGGATGGCAGCGAGATTGAAGCCAAAATCATCGTCATGGCTGTGGGCATTCGCCCTTCCACGGCTTTGGCCCAGAAGGCCGGTCTTACAATCAATCGCGGCATTGTCGTCTCGGATGATATGCGGACCTCTGACCCGGATATTTTCTCGCTGGGAGAATGTGTCGAGCATCGCCAGCAATGCTATGGCCTTGTGGCCCCGCTTTATGAAATGGCGGGCGTCATTGCTGACAATCTTCTTGGTGGCACATCGGAATATCATGGCTCGGCAACCGCCACCAAACTGAAGGTAACGGGGATCGATCTTTACTCCGCCGGTGACTTTGCCGAAGGGGAGGATCGCGAGGAAATCGTCCTCAGGGATGGCGCCAAAGGGGTCTATAAACGGCTTGTGCTGGAGGAGGACAAGATCATCGGCGCGGTGCTTTATGGCGAGACCGCTGACGGGCCCTGGTTCTTCGACATGCTGAAGAAAAAGACCAATGTCTGTGAAATGCGCGAGACCCTGATTTTTGGTCAAGCCTATCAGGGAGGGTCGCCGCTGGACCCTATGGCAGCCGTTGCAGCATTGCCCGATGACGCAGAAATCTGCGGCTGCAACGGCGTTTGCAAGGGCAAGATTGTTGGCGCGATCAACGAGAAAGGACTGACCTGTCTTGATGATGTCCGCGCCCACACCAAGGCCTCCGCCTCTTGCGGCACATGTACCGGGCTGGTGGAACAATTGATGGCGGCGACGTTGGGCGACGCTTACAATCCTAATGCTGTCGCGGCCATGTGTCCTTGCACTGATCTGGGCCATGGCGATGTGCGCCGCCTGATCAAGGCCAAGGAGCTGAAAAGCATCCCCGAAGTGATGCAGGTTCTGGAATGGAAGACCTCTTGCGGTTGCGCAAAATGCCGTCCAGCGCTCAATTATTATCTGGTGGCCGATTGGCCCGAAGAGTATGCGGATGATTATCAGTCCCGCTTCATCAATGAGCGCGTGCATGCCAACATCCAGAAGGATGGCACCTATAGCGTCGTGCCGCGGATGTGGGGGGGCATGACCTCGTCATCCGAATTGCGGGCGATTGCCGATGTGGTCGACAAATTCGATATTCCTTCGGTTAAGGTGACCGGCGGTCAGCGCATCGACTTGCTGGGCATCAAGAAGGAAGACCTGACCGCTGTCTGGGCAGATTTGGGTAAGGTCGGTTTTGTCTCCGGCCATGCATACGCAAAGGGACTTCGCACCGTGAAGACCTGTGTCGGCTCGGACTGGTGTCGCTTTGGCACGCAGGATTCAACCGGGCTTGGCATTGCACTTGAGAAATTCATGTGGGGCTCATGGACACCGGCAAAGGTGAAGCTCGCCGTCTCTGGCTGTCCGCGCAACTGTGCCGAGGCGACCTGCAAGGATATAGGCATCATTTGTGTTGATTCCGGCTATGAAATTCATTTTGCCGGTGCAGCAGGCCTTGAAATCAAAGGCACCGAGATCCTCTGCAATGTCTCAACCGAAGCGGACGCGATGGAATATTGCGTTGCCCTTCTGCAGATGTATCGCGAACAAGGCCACTATCTGGAGCGCATCTATAAATGGGCCAAGCGGATTGGTCTTGACGAGGTCCGGGCCCAGATTGTCGAGAATGAAGACCGGCGCAAGGCCTATTATGACCGCTTTGTCTTCAGTCAGACATTTGCCCAGGTTGATCCCTGGTCCGAGCGGGTTTCGGGCAAGGACAAGCATGAATTCAATCCACTGGTGTTGATGGAGGCCGCAGAATGAATGCGCTTGGCAACAATTGGGTGCGTGTTGGCACCCTTGATGACATCCCCTTTCGTGGTTCGCGCAAGCTGACCATCGGGGCGGCGACCATCGCCCTGTTCCGCACCAGCAAGGATGAGGTCTTTGCATTGGAAGATGCCTGCCCGCACGCGAAGGGCCCGCTCAGCCAAGGCATCGTCCATGATGGCTGCGTAACATGCCCTTTGCACAATTGGGTGATTTCGCTTGAAAGCGGTCAGGCGCAGGGGGCCGATGAAGGCGCCACCAAGACCTTTCCGGTGAAACTTGAGGACCAGACGATCCTGATCAATCTCACGGGATTGGACGCATGACAAACACAATGGTGACAGCGGACCAAACGACCACCAGAAGCACATGCCCCTATTGTGGGGTGGGCTGTGGTGTGCTGATCCAGCAAGGCAAGGATGGCAGCGTCAAGATCAAGGGCGACCCTGACCATCCTGCCAATTATGGCCGCCTCTGCTCGAAGGGAACAGCGCTTGCAGACACGATCTCACTGGAGGGGCGGCTGCTGACACCGGAAATGGACGGCAAACAGGTCACTTGGGACACAGCACTTGATCACATTGCCAACCGTTTCAATGCGATCATCAAGGATCATGGCCCGGACGCCATTGCTTTTTATGTTTCGGGCCAGATCCTGACTGAAGATTATTATGCAGCCAACAAATTGATGAAAGGGGTGATTGGGTCGGCCAATATCGACACCAATTCCCGCCTTTGCATGGCCTCATCGGTTGCCGGACACAGAAGAGCCTTTGGGGCTGACACGGTGCCGGGCTGTTATGAGGATCTGGAAGAGGCAGATCTGATCGTGCTGACTGGCACCAATCTGGCCTGGTGCCATCCGGTGCTTTATCAGCGGATCATTGCTGCGAAACAAAAAAATCCGAACCTGACGGTGGTGCTGATCGACCCGCGCCGCACGCGCACCGCCGATCTCGCCGACTTGCATCTGGCCATCCGGCCAGACGGGGACGTTGCGCTGTTCCTTGGCCTTCTTCAAAGGCTGGCTGCGTCCCCGGCTTATCATGCCGCTTATGTAGCCGATCATGTCAATGGAATGGAAATGACCATTGAGGCTGCCAATGCTCTGACCCTTGAGGCGATCAAAGCCGCCACGGGCCTTAGTGAAAGGGAGCTTGAGGCCTTTTACAGCCTGTTTGTGAAAACCGAAAAGGTGGTGACGGTTTACAGCCAAGGGGTCAACCAATCGCACTGTGGCACCGACAAGGTGAATGCGATCATCAACTGCCACTTGGCGACCGGCAGGATCGGCCGTCCCGGCATGGGACCATTTTCTGTCACCGGCCAGCCCAATGCCATGGGGGGCCGCGAGGTGGGCGGTCTTGCCAACATGCTGGCTTGTCATATGGACATCGAAAATGAAGTACATCGGGCGCTGGTTGGCCGCTTCTGGCAAACGGATCGCCTGCCGCAAAAGCAGGGACTGAAAGCGATTGACCTGTTTGAAGCCGTGGGGCAAGGCAAAATCAAGGCTCTCTGGATCATGGCGACCAATCCGGTCGACAGTATGCCCGATGCTGACGCGGTGCGCGCGGCAATCAAGGCTTGTCCGCTGGTGATCGTATCGGACATAGAGGACCGCACCGACACGCTCGATCTGGCCGACATCAAGCTGCCATCGCTGGCATGGGGCGAGAAGGCGGGCAGCGTGACCAATTCCGAACGCTGCATTTCCCGCCAGCGAGCGTTTTTGCCTGCCCCCGGCGAAGCCAAGCCGGATTGGTGGCAAATGGCCGAAGTGGGCCGTAGAATGGGCCACGGGGGGTTGTTTGACTGGCCGGATGTCGCTGCGATTTTCAAAGAATATGCCACACTTAGCCAGCAGGACAATGAGGGCAGTCGCGACTTTGATATTGGGGCGTGGGCGGGACGCGATGCTGCCGATT
>CAXXSO010000003.1:0-13972 GCA_963676965.2 uncultured Cohaesibacter sp. | reverse complement strand
CAAACGAGACGATCAAATGGAAAATGCCCATGTCTTGGCCCAAGCAGGTGCCAGGTGTCGGTGTCAATGGTGTCCGCTTTGCCGAGCGCGTCAACAAGATGTCTGCCGGTGAGCTTGAAATCAAGGTCTTTGGTGCAGGCGAATTGGTGCCGCCGCTCGAAGTCTTTGATGCGGTCTCCAACGGGGCTGCCGAATGCGGCCACGCCACCCCCTATTATTGGCAGGGCAAGGACCAGTCGTTCCATTTCTTCACCGGCGTGCCCTTTGGTTTGACCCAAGTTGAACATATTGCTTGGCTGCAATATGGCGGCGGGCAGGCTCTTTGGGAGCGCGCCTATGAACCATTTGGCGTCACGCCTTTATATGCAGGCTCGTCAGGCACCCAGGCTGGTGGCTGGTTTGCTAAGGAAATCAAGACCCTTGATGACTTGAAGGGCCTGAAAATGCGCATTGCCGGCCTTGGTGGCGAAGTGTTGCGCCGTCTGGGTGCATCCGTCGTCATGCTGCCGCCAACCGACATTTTCTCGGCCTTGCAGGCAGGCACCATTGATGCCGCAGAATGGGTCGGTCCATGGAACGATCTGGCCTTTGGTCTCTACAAGGTGGTTGGCAATTACTATATGCCAGCCTTCCATGAATTGGGCCCATCGCTCGAAGTGATCGTCAATACCGAGAAATTCAACGCCCTGCCGGACCATCTGCAGGCCATTGTCCGCGAAGCAGCCATGGCAACCTCGATGGACACCATGGCGGACTTTGCTTATCACAACATGATGACGCTCGGTCCCTTGCTGGCCAAGGAAGGCGTGAAACTGCGCAGCCTGCCAGACGACATCACCATGGCTCTGGCCAAGGAATCGGCTGTCGTCACCAAGGAAATTGCAGATACCTCGCCATTGGCTGGTGAAATCTACAAAAGCTTTGTCGATTTCCGCAAGATCGCATCCGATTATGTGATGATTTCCGAGTGGGAAGCCACCAGAACCCGCAAACTGGCGCTCGATCTCTGAGACGGCTTGTGACGGAGACAAGAAAAAACCCGGCTCTTGAGGGCCGGGTTTTTTCGTCTTTGCACCGCCGCATCCCGCTTTCCCCCTCAACAGGCCAATCCAATACATGAATATACGCGTAAATCGGCTCAATCGTGCAATTCCTGCTGGAACATTCACTCCGTTCATGAGATAGCCAAGAAAAAGCATATCGGCCGGAAAAAGCCTCTTCTCACGTGAGAGAGCTAAGGGTATAAGCGCGCCATGACAAAACAGACATTCGATAAAATCCGCAACTTCTCGATCATCGCCCATATCGATCACGGGAAGTCGACGCTCGCCGACCGGCTCATTCAGTTGACCGGGGGCTTGAGCGATCGCGAGATGTCCGAGCAGGTCCTTGACAGCATGGACATCGAAAAGGAGCGTGGCATCACCATCAAGGCACAGACCGTGTCGCTGACTTATCCGGCAGATGATGGGGAAACCTATACGCTCAACCTGATGGATACACCGGGTCACGTCGACTTTGCCTATGAGGTCAGCCGGTCTCTTGCCGCCTGTGAAGGCTCGATCCTTGTGGTCGATGCGTCGCAAGGGGTGGAAGCCCAGACCCTGGCAAACGTCTATCAGGCGATTGAGAATGATCACGAGATCGTCCCGATCCTCAACAAGATCGACCTGCCCGCGGCCGAGCCCGACCGTGTGCGCGCCCAGATCGAGGATGTGATCGGCATCGATGCGTCTGATGCCATTGAAGCCAGCGCCAAATCCGGCATTGGCATCAAGGAAACACTCGAAGCCATCGTCAAACGCCTGCCAACGCCACAAGGGGATATCGATGCGCCGCTGAAGGCAATGCTGGTCGACAGCTATTACGACGTCTATTTGGGCGTGGTGGTGATTGTCCGCATTGTCGATGGTGTCCTGAAGAAGGGCGACAAGATCCGGATGATTGGCACAGGCGCGGCCTATGACGTCGACCGGATCGGTGTCTTCCGTCCCAAAATGACAGATGTTCAGCAATTGGCACCCGGTGAGATTGGCTTCCTGATCGCCTCGATCAAGGAAGTGGCCGACACCCGTGTGGGTGATACCATCACCCACATTCGCAAACCGTGCGAAACGCCTCTGCCGGGCTTCCGTCCAGCCCAGCCAGTGGTTTTCTGTGGTCTCTTCCCGGTCGATGCCAACGACTTTGAAGATTTGCGCACCGCGATGGGCAAGCTGCGGCTGAATGACGCCAGTTTCTCCTTTGAGATGGAAACCTCCGCTGCCCTTGGGTTCGGCTTCCGTTGCGGTTTCCTCGGCCTGTTGCATCTGGAAATCATTCAGGAGCGTCTCAGCCGCGAATTCAATCTCGATCTCATCGCCACCGCTCCGAGCGTGGTCTATGAGATGGAATTGACCGATGGCTCTGACATCAGCCTGCACAACCCGGCCGACATGCCCGACGTGGTCAAGATCCGCGAAATTCGCGAGCCTTGGATCAAGGCGTCAATCATGACACCGGACGAATATCTCGGCCCGATCCTGACCCTTTGTCAGGAACGGCGCGGCATCCAGACCGACCTTTCCTATGTCGGCAGCCGCGCCATGGTGCAGTATGACCTGCCGCTGAACGAAGTGGTGTTCGATTTCTATGATCGCCTGAAGTCGATCTCCAAGGGCTATGCCAGCTTTGACTATCAGCTTGCCGACTATCGCGCGGGGCGACTTGGTGAAAATGTCGATCCTCGTCAACGAGGAGCCTGTTGATGCTCTCTCGGTGCTGGTCCACCGCTCTCAGGCCGACATTCGTGGCCGTTCCATGTGCGAAAAGCTCAAGGAACTGATCCCGCGTCACATGTTCAAAATTCCCATTCAGGCAGCTCTTGGGGGTCGGGTGATCGCGCGCGAGACCATTTCGGCCATGCGCAAGGACGTGACCGCAAAATGTTACGGCGGCGACGCCACCCGTAAGCGCAAGCTGCTGGACAAGCAAAAGGCAGGCAAGAAGAAAATGCGCCAGTTCGGCAAGGTGGAGATTCCTCAAGAAGCCTTCATCGCCGCACTCAAGATGGACAATTGATCCTGCCGGAGCAAACAAGCAAGGCCTGACCGGCAAGGATCGGGCTGAATGCTCTTTATTGAGACAAGAAAACAGGACCGATTAGGCCCTGCTTTCTTGTCTCAAACCACAGACGCTTTTGTAATCCGCCTCAGGCTCAGTTTGGTGTGGCCTGTCCACCAAAACGCGGTTCCGCCCCTCATTCTTGGAACGATAGAGCGCTATGTCGGCGCGTTTGAGCAAGTCGTCTACACTATCGCCGTCCTGATAGCAGGCGACGCCAAAGCTTGACGTAATTTCAATTCGGCAGCCATTGATCAGGATTGGCGTTTTCTCGATAGTCTCGCGTATCCGCTCTGCGACCCGGGCCGTCCCCAGCAATGTTTGATCGCTGAGGATCATGGCAAATTCTTCCCCACCCAGACGGCCGATAATATCGCCTTCAGCCCGCGCAATCTTGGCCACCGTACGGATCACCTGATCACCGGCGTCGTGACCAAAATTGTCATTGACCCGCTTGAAATGGTCGATATCAAACATGATGGCATTGAGAGAAGAACATTTCTCTGGCCCAGCCCGTTTCAGATCCTTGAGAACCAGGCCTGCTTTTTCAAAGAAGGCACGTCGATTGAGCAGATTGGTCAGGGAATCGTGGTTGGCCAGCCGCACGAGCTGCTGCTGCAGAACGATCATGCGCTCTGCCACGCGCAAGCGCGCCGTCAGACTCTCTTCCTGAAGCGGTTTCTGCAGATAATCGTCTGCACCACTGTCCAGCGCTTCAACCAACATGTCATCATTGTCTCCACCGGAAATGGCGATCACATACATGCTCTTGCGCTGTTCGGCCAGAATGCGCGCATTCCAACAGATCTCGAGGCCGGACATGCCCTCTTCATTCAGGGAAACGATGATAATGTTGATGTCAGGGGTCCGCTCAATGAAAGACCACGCATCCTGTCCGTTGGCGAAGGCGAACACGGTCTCCTGTCGCTTTTCAAGCATAGAGCGTATGGCGCTGCGATCAGCGCTTTTGGTTTCCACCAGAACGATCTTCATTGTGCCCCCAAGGTCTCACTTTCACAAGGCGAGGCGGCGCCCTTGCCCCCAAGTGAATGCGCGTGACGCAGCATTCTTGGCACCGACCTTGTGATGTCTTCAGCGGTGATCATAAGTCATGAGCCTTAACGTATTAATACAACCACAGCCCAAATAGGCCGAGAGACGAGTCTTTGAATAACAAAGTTAATTTTTGGTATGGCTGTACATAATCGCAGGGAAAGACCGGCCAGATTCCATTATGATGGTGCTAAAATATTGAAAAACAGAATATAAAGTGTGGACATCTCCTCGCAGGTGCGAAGAGTGCAGGCATCCCTTTGAGCGTTTCGCGCGTGGTGTTCGTGGATAAAATCAGTACCACTCTCTAAAATCCGCAGCGCTGCATTAACACTAGTCGTGGGATGTCAGATATCCGGGCTAACGGAGGCCAGGAAGCGATCAGCGTCCAGCAGCGCGCGATCCCGCTGACGCTCCAGCCGATAGATCTCTTCTTCCAGCCGTTCAACTTCCCGCTTCAGTCGTCTAAGCTCCACCCGTCTTTCCCGCTCGCTGTCTGTAACAGCCCCTTTATGTCGCCCTTTATCACCGCTGACGGGTCTGGCCTTCTGGCTTCTTAACTCATCGATCTTGAGGCGCACATCGTCCATGCTGTTGCGCGCTTGTGCAATCTGTTTTTCGATCTCATGCAGATCATGTCCTCGCTCATAGCCCCGGAGAAACGAGGCCTCCGCGTCTGCCGGACAGATGCTGCGATAGTCATAGCCATTGCGCCCGACAGTGAAGCCGTTGGACGGCGTACAATAGCGCACCAACCCCTGTTGATAGCCTTGGTCATAGAGGGTCTTGTCGGGCAGCACCCCATAGCGCTGACAGGCCTTGATATGATCAGTGAACCGCGTAGTTGTGCGCCCCTGAACAGCATCATTCAGGCCAATCGATTGCCAATTGCCGATATGGCATTCATCCTCGGTCAAGCTGGCACAACCGGCAAGCAGACCCGAAAGGAGCAAAACAGGAATGAAGGGGCGCATTGCAGGATCTTCATGGCATGAGGGATGGAAAAATGCTTGTCATCCACTTATGGTTAACAATTCGTGCATAGAGTCGCAACCATACAAACTGCGATATAGTGGAGCAAAGGCCATGCCGCTGCCCAAGATGCCTCCGATGGTGCAGCCCCATCACACCCCTTCTGCCAAACGGACCTTGCTGGGTCGCGTTGGTGCCCTGTGTTTTTCTCTGCTGGCTTCTCTGCCACTGGTTCTTGCTGGTGTGACGCTGCTGGTCAGTCATCCAGCAGAAGCGCAAACCCCGGCCAAGAAGTTGTTTGGGGCGAAAAAGGCCCCGGCCAATTTGCAATCCCGTGCCATCGGCTCCTATGCCAAGGGCTGTCTGGCTGGCGGGCGAGCCTTGTCGATCGATGGCCCTGCCTGGCAGGCCATGCGTTTGTCGCGCAATCGCAATTGGGGCCATCCGGTTCTGGTTGCCTTTCTGGAGAAGCTGGCTGTTGACGCAAAAGCCTATGATGGCTGGAACGGCTTGCTGATCGGTGATCTGGCCCAGCCACGCGGGGGGCCGATGTTGAGCGGCCATGCGTCGCACCAGATCGGACTGGATGCGGATATCTGGCTTCGACCGATGCCAGAGCGCCGGTTCACCCGCTCTGAGCGAGAACGGGTCTCGGCGATTTCCATGCTGAAAAAGGGAACCCGCACGGTCGATGCCAACAAATTCACCATGGCCCATTTGCGCCTGATCAAGCGTGCCGCCTCAACACCCGGTATTGCCCGGATTTTTGTTCACCCCGGTATCAAGAAAGCCCTCTGTGACCGGGCTGGTGATGATCGCGCCTGGCTGCGACAGGTCCGCCCATGGTACGGCCATCACTATCATTTTCATGTGCGGATGAAGTGCCCTCCGGGCAATCCCGGCTGCAAGAATCAGGCTCCTCCTCCGGCCGGTGACGGTTGTGGCAAGGAGTTGGCATGGTGGCTGTCCGATGAGCCCTGGAAGCCGAAAAAACCGGTCAAGAAAAATCCCAACAAGAAGCCCGTCAAGCGCCGCCAGGTTACCTTGAGCGATTTGCCAGACGCCTGCAGTGCTGTATTGGATGCGGCCCCGTTGCAAACCGCCAGTGCAACCGCATTAAGGTCCGCCCCCGCCATGTCTCAGCCTTTGCAGGCGTTGCCAAAACCGCGCCCGCTGAAGAATTGAGGCAAAGGAAACAGTCATCACAAAAGGCCTCGCTCTACATGAACGAGGCCTTTTGTTTGGCGAAACAGCTTTACCGGGCTATGAGGTGAGCGGCATCGGGCAGGCGACACCTGTGCCACCCAAACCACAATAGCCACCGGGATTTTTGGCCAGATATTGCTGATGGTAGCTTTCGGCATAATAAAAGGGGTCCGCAGCAATGATCTCGGTTGAGATGGTGCCATGGCCCCGGTCCGTCAGCGCAGCCTGATACTCGGCCCGCATCTCGACGGCAACCTTCGCCTGATCATCGTTGAAGGTGTAAATGCCGGAGCGATATTGGGTGCCAATATCATTGCCCTGCCGCATGCCCTGTGTCGGATCATGCTGCTCCCAAAAGGTCGTCAGCAGATCGCGATAGGAAAGCTTGGTTGGGTCAAACACGACCAGAACCACCTCATTATGTCCGGTGCCGCCGGTGCACACCTCTTCATAAGTGGGGTTTGGCGTGTGTCCTGCGCTATAGCCGACTGCGGTGGCGTAAACGCCCTCAAGTTGCCAGAAAGCGCGCTCCGCCCCCCAGAAGCAGCCCATGCCGATCATTGCCATTTCAAGTCCGTCCGGAAATGGCCCCTTCAATGGGGTGCCCAGCACATAATGAGTGCGCGCTGTTTCAAGCGGCGTCTCGCGACCGGGCAGTGCCTTTTCCTTGGTCGGCATTTCGAGCTTTTTGCGTGTCAATCCAAACATCGTCACTCCTCACGTGGAACAAGGCCCCGCTCGCCAGCCCTCGTCTGCCATGCATGACTGATCGCAGGACGCCGAAAGACCTTTCACATATATATCGGTACGACAGAGTGTCTGTTCTAGGTCACAATCTCAGATCGGAGAAATCAAATACTGATCACTTTCGGACGACGCTTGCGGCCCAGATAGATCAACAGCGAGCCAACCAGTCCCGCAGCCAGCCAGGCGGGCATCATCAAAATCCACTGCACGAGCGGATCCCAGATCAGTGGATGGACATTGCGCTGGATTGCGGCTTGCGCCAGATTGAGGCTGGCACTGTCAATCTCGAACCATGTCGCACCCAGTGACTTCATCACCACCTCATTGGCGGCAATCGAGCGCACCCCGTCCAGCACCAAAGCCAAAAGCGCAAGCGCACAGGTCCATAGACCAAGCATGGAACTGATGAAACGCAAAAGACGCATGGCTTATCCTTTCAAACGCAGACACAAGCGATGCTTCAGGCAATAGAAAAAGTTGCAGCCTTGCGCAACCGCCTAATCACGGCTCTTTGCCGCTCATCCCAGCCTATCACAAGATGAAGGGCCAAAATGAGACCACGAAAGCGTCCCATGTCACGGCGCCAACGGCAAGTCAAGATTTTGTGCGAGACTCGGTTTTTTATGACACACCATACAGTTAGCAGAGATGCAACTATGGTCTTGAGGTGGAATGAAGCTGTTTTTTGCGTTGCGATATACACAGGGGAGCGCGCATTATCACAAGAGTCTGACTTTCTGTTGACAGATAAGGCCAAGAGGGCTTGCGTTCCCGTTCTATTTGGCTATATTGCGCCCACACTTTGGTACGGAGAGGTGGCCGAGTGGTCGAAGGCGCACGCCTGGAACGCGTGTAGGCGGGTAACCGTCTCCAGGGTTCGAATCCCTGTCTCTCCGCCATTAGTGATTTTCCCCTAATGCAATCAATAACTTATTGATATGTCAGGCTGCTGACTTCCGGTTGTTCCATCATACTGTTACAGTGGAGCTATGGAAAAGATGTCTGGCCACCCCCGTCTATATCGCCGAAATGCGACCTATTACCACCGCGCAGCAGTTCCGGTTGATATCAAAGATACCTACCCGAAATCCGAAGAGACCTTCTCGCTGAAGACCAAGGACTACCGAGTAGCTCTGCGGTTGGTACGCGAAGCAGCTGTGCGTGTGGATAGATTGTTCGATCAACATCGTCGGGAGCTTGTAGAGCCGGTCTTGAATGAGCTTACGCAAGATCAGTTGTCGGCAATTCAGGAAGCCTATTTTGTTCATCTACTCGAAGAGGATGACGATATACGGGCTTTGGGCTTCTACGAAGAAGGGGGGGACATCCCCGAGTTCCCGCTCCAGTCGTTCGAAGAATACCAAGAAGACATCGAAAGCTGGGGGCGCTCTTATCGATATCAGTTTGCTCGGGGCCAATCCGACGTTATCTGGGAGGATGAGGCGAAAGAAGTTCTCTCGTGGAAGAACATTGGGCTAAAGCTCTCGTCTCGTTCAAATAGTTGGAAGCCATTAGTTCGTGAGCTGCAAAAAGCAGCGATTAGGGCTTCTGATGTTAGGGCAAAACGTCAGCAGGGGGAGGTGATCGAAACCCCAAGCTCAGAGCAGACTAGTGTTGAAACCATTAGTCACCCGCTTTTGTCGATTGCTCTTGAAGAATGGATTGATGAGCGTACACGTACCAGCTGGAATGAGAAAACCGCTAAAGAGCATAGGATTTGGATCTCTCACTTTTTGGATGTCGTGGGTGACAAGCCAATCGATCAATACCGAAAAAGCGACGCACGGGGCTTCAAATCCGTATTGTTGAAGCTTCCAGCCAATTGGAGCAAACATCGAAAACTAAAGGGTTTGAAACTGCAGAAGGCGGCTGATGTTGCTGGTCAGTGTGAGCTTAATCCAATGTCCGACAGCAATCTCAATAAGTTGCTTGGGTTTGTCGCTGCGTTTTGGAACTGGGCCGCTGCCAACTACGACAATGTGCAGAGTGACCTTTTTAAAGGCCTGAAGATCAAGCGACAAAAGCGAGCTAAGGATGAGCGAGATCCGTTCAGCATCCCGGAGCTTCAAAAGGTTTTCTTGGCTCCACTCTACACAGGCTGCAAATCGTTACATTTTTGGCGTGAGAGGGGAACGTTGGTACCGAAGGATGCTGGAAATTTTTGGGTGCCGCTTATTTGTTTGTTTTCAGGGGCTCGGATGGGTGAAGTCATCCAGCTTTACGAAACTGATATCTGCGAGGAAGACGGCGTTCAATTTTTTGACATCAATGATGAAGGGAATGACAAGCGCCTCAAAAACTCCAATTCAAAACGCAAGATCCCTATCCACCATGCGCTTATTGAAATGGGTTTGATGGATCTCGTCGAAGCAAGGAGAGTAGGAAAAGAAAAGCGTCTGTTTCCTGATTTAGACATCGGGAATGACGGCTACTACTCTTCGCCGTTCTCCAAGTTCTTCAATAGATTTTTGACCGAAGTTGGTATCAAGCGAAACAAGCTGACATTCCATAGCTTCCGCCACACGTTTGAAGATGCTTGCCGGGAATGTGATGTTTCAAAAGAAGTTATGGATGCTCTTCAGGGGCATGGAGAAGAAGGCATGTCTGCTCGATACGGGCGAGGCCATACACTCCGAAAACTAAACGAGGCCATGCAGAAAATTGATTATCCGACCTTGGATTTAAGTCACCTGAAGAAAAGGCACGAAGAAAATGGAAGACCTTGAGCCGAGCGCAATTGAGGTGCTGAGCAAACTGCGGCAGGTTCGGAATGAGCAGAGCAAACCTTCTCTAGATGCTATCACGCTTTCTGATGTCAAATCCTACCCGACGCTGTTTCAGCCAAGGGAAAAAGAGCTCGATGAATATCACGTCTCAGATCTGTTGAAGGCGATACGCAACCACGGTCAGCTTGACCCAATTTTGGTGCTACAAGTCGGTTCGGAAGCTGTTTTGGTGGATGGGCATCACCGGCTAGAGGCTTACAAGCGGTCGGAATACAAGGGTCCAATTCCAGCAGAATTTTTCGAAGGCACTCTAGAAGAAGCAATCCTTGAAGCGGGAAACGCGAACACCAAGGTTCGGCTTCAGATGACAAACGAGGAGCGGCAAAACCGAGCTTGGGAATTGGTGCGTCTCGGCAGAACCGAAAAAAACAACAATGGAACACCAATCTTCTCTAAAGAGCAGATAAGGAAGTCTGCAGGCATCAGTGACGGACAAGTCGCTAAAATGCGCAGAGTACTGGAGCAGCTTGGGGCGTCAGCAGATGACTATGCCACTTGGGGCGAAGCCCTGTATGCCACGAAAGAGAAACAGCCCGAGTTTACCGACGAGGAGCTGCAGAAGTTCCATCAGATGAGAGCGAAAGACACCGCTAAAAAGATCAAAGACGCAGCGGGTCAAAGTTTCGCCAAGTATGGTCCCGAGTTTGTCGTTATGGTGCTTGAGGAGCTTTTCAAGAACGACATGGCGGATGTTATGGGCTATCTCCCCGCGTGGCCGGAAGAGACGAATGGCGAAGAAGACTACTTCGAGATCAAGAAGGCTTGGCAAAAGAGACTTTTGGAGAGTTCGCCGTTCTAGCCTATGCATTTTGCATTGCCTTAGAGTGCATAACTGCAGCAGGTTCCTGATGGGTGTTGCTACTGTTAACTGACGAATGTAGGAGCATGAGAACATGAGAGCGTGTTTTGAAAGCAAGTCTCGGCACGGAAGCGAGAGCCAGCAATCGTTGGCTTCATCACGATCCTCTTTAGTGTAGTGTACGCTAACGCGTTCCCAATAGCCGCTCCATCACAATTCGCAGGGGTAGATGACTAGAACATATGAGATCCCGGAGTGACTGTGTAAAAATCGGGGAGGCCTGCAGTCGCAATATACTCCCTCACCGCGTCAGTTGGAATTACAAGAGTTGATTGCCCTGTTGGATGAAAGCAATTTTTGCCAGATTTGGCGTACCAAGCACATCCACCTCTACCTGCACCATGTTCAGTATAGAGGCGACCTGCTCGCGGATTAGTTCCCGTTACTGTGGTGATTTTCAGCTCGAGCAACCTGCCTTGCGTATTACGAATAACGACTTCCGAACCTTCTTGTGCAGCTCTCAAGTATTTTTCAATCTCTTCGGGAGTTTGCGTGCTTGAAGGATCTAACTTTGCATTGAGTATCACGTTGTTTTCTTTCTGAAATTGCTCGAATAAGGGCGAGGAGCATAAGGCGCAATCTCAACCGGGGTTACCAGACGCGGTCTAGGTGTTTGACACGTGTGCGTGGTCGTATTGACGTGTTGAAAACGGAAACGGGCCGTCTATTGGAACGAGGACAAGTATTCTGCGAGTTTGAGACACATACAATGAATACTCCTCGCAATAGGTTGGTAAAATCTGCTCTCATCCATCTTGGCAAGAAAGTCTCCCATCAAGATACATCTCATAGATGTAGAGCTTTGGCCGCTGCTTTTACAAAGGCGGCCGTTTATGGTGGGCGACCATCGCGTGCAGAGTTAGCAACAGATCAGATGGGGCGAAATGATGCGGCAGATAAACTGATGGTCAGCTTGTCAAATATGGTGTTCCAATTTCTTATTCCAGATGCCCGCATTGGGAGTAAAACTCATCAGAGTGCGGATATCACCGATCAGTTGGTTAGGAAACTATTTGAGAAAGCAGTTGGAAATGCTCTGAGACTAACTTTGGATAAGGATAAGTGGACGGTAAAGCAAGGAAGCAGATTGAGTTGGCCAATCGAAAACGCTTCTGAGGGTATGACAAAGATATTGCCTGGAATGCAGACCGATATTGAGGTTCTTGATAGAGAAACCAACAGGAATATAGTGATTGATACGAAGTATACAAGCATTTTCACATCCTCAAACTACCGGTCCGAGATGCTTAAGAGTGGTTACTTGTACCAACTTTATACCTATCTAAGATCGCAAGAAGCAGAGCTGGGGCCGGGGAAATCGATATCTGAAGGTATGTTAGTACATCCGCAGGTCGGTGCTTCCGTAGATGAATTCATGGAACTTCAAGGACAAATTATGCGTTTTCGTACAGTTGATTTGGCAACAAGATCAGATGAGCTTGAGAAGCAACTAACTTCTTTGATTTAGTTAAGATATCCATTAAACCCCATTTAGTGGTGATCAGCCCCACTTGAGTAGTTCAGTTTGTCCGTGAGTGTGCCAAGTTATGTCGATAAAATTTGCTACATAATTTTGCTACAAATACTTGAAATACATAATAGTTAAATTATTGAATTATTTAGAAAAAATTGTTTTTGACATCCTTTCCCTGTCTCTCCGCCATTAATTTTCATAAGTTATTGAAAATAGAAGATTTTTCAGAATAGGAAAAATCTATTCCTCCAATTCTTCCCTCATTCGTTAGCTCTGCCCATCGGCTTATTGCGCATCGCTGAAGGCGGTCCAGCTGTCATATGTCGGCACTTTTGCTGCGCTTCGGTGTTCTCAATGCACTCGTTCGGATGCGATGGCTGCTTGATCTTCTGCTGAAGGCATTTCATTGTTCGCTTTAAAAGGCTGATCTTCGCCAAGGGGCGCCGATGTTTCTTTTGGGGATCGTTTGCTAGAAGCTCCACCAAGGTGTAATGAGAAAGGGTGGTCAGCTTCAAATTGTGTTAATTGCCAATGAACAGCAAAAGAGATCTTAGCGAGCGCGATATTTGCTCCAAGTTCATATCCCCTGCGCTAGTCACTGCAGGTTGGAATCTTCAAACACAAATCCTCGAAGAGAAGACTCTGACGGATGGACGCGTCATTGTTCGAGGGAAGCTGGTTTCACAAGGCAAGAGCAAGCGCGCTGACTATGTGTTATATGCCAAGCCAAACATCCCCCTTGCTGTGATTGAGGCCAAAGACAACAAGCACTCCATTGGTGACGGCATTCAACAAGCCTTGACTTATGCTAAGATGCTGCGTGTCCCATTTGCCTTCGCTTCGAATGGTGATGGTTTCCTGTTTCACGATATGACGGGGCAGAGCGCAACTCCGGAAACGCAACTGCAACTCGATGAGTTCCCCGCGCCATCAGATCTCCTTGCTCGCTACAATGCATGGCGAGGCATTGAGGGCGAGGCGGAGAACACGACACTTCAAGACTACTTCGACGACGGGAAAGCGCCCAGATACTATCAAATGAACGCTGTGAACGCAGCAGTTGAGGCGATTGCCAAAGGGCAGGATCGGCTCCTGCTTGTAATGGCGACAGGAACGGGCAAGACCTTCACAGCCTTCCAGATTATCTGGCGCTTGTGGAAGTCAGGAGCCAAGAAACGCATACTGTTTCTAGCGGACCGCAATATCTTGGTTGATCAAACCATGGTGAATGACTTTCGTCCGTTTCAAGGGGCGATGGCTAAGCTTTCCACCCATTCAAAAACGATCGAACGAGCGGATGGGACTGAAGTGAAATTGCCGCTTGCTGTCGACAAGAAGCGCCGTATCAATACCGCATATGAGATTTATCTTGGACTGTATCAGGCACTTACTGGCCCTCTTGACTCTCAGAAAATCTACAAAGAGCTTTCGCCTGACTTTTTCGACCTCGTCATCATTGATGAGTGCCACAGAGGGAGTGCGGCTGAAGATTCGGCATGGCGCGAGATTCTCGAACATTTCTCGAATGCCACGCAAATCGGCATGACTGCCACCCCGAAGGAAACCGAATACGCATCAAACATCCATTATTTCGGCGAGCCGATCTATTCCTATACCTTGAAACAGGGCATCGAGGATGGCTTTCTGGCTCCCTACAAAGTCATTAAGGTTCACATAGATCGAGATATCGAGGGTTATCGGCCAGAAAAAGGGAAGCTTGATCGAGACGGGGAAGAGGTTGAAGACCGGATCTACAACACCAAGGATTTTGAC
>CAXXSO010000002.1:0-9392 GCA_963676965.2 uncultured Cohaesibacter sp. | reverse complement strand
TTTGGCATCTCGCTTGATACCATCCGTCGGGATTTGTTGGTGCTGGCGGAGGAGGGGTGCGCCCAGCGGGTGCGCGGGGGCGCGGTGCCTGCAACCAGGCCGCTTCAACCATTGCGCCAGCGGCGACAAAGCCCGGACCGGGATGTCTCTGCGCTTGCCAAGGCTGCTCTGCCACACATCAAACCGGATATGAGCCTCATCCTCGACGGTGGCACGACCCTTGCCAAATTGGCTGAACGCATCGACCCTCTGCCGGGGCTGCTTGTCATCACGCCCTCGCCGATCCTTGCCACCATATTGTTGGACAAGGACATCCCGACCTACTTGCTGGGGGGCCGGATCAGCCAATGGGGTGGTGTCGCTGTGGGTCGAGAGGCAGAACGTGCCTTGGCCGATATGGCAGTCGATCTGACGTTTCTTGGGGTCTGTGGTCTTGATGAAGCCTTTGGCCTGAGTGCGGATGATTGCGACGAGGCCGCTTTGAAGCTGGCCATGGCCCGGGCTGCCCGCAGAACAGCCCTTATTTGCCGCAAGGACAAGCTCGGTCACAAGGGCCGTCATCGTGTGCTCGACCCCGATCAGTTGTCTCTTGTCATCACCGATGCCGATGCGTCATCCATGCAACCTTTCCAAGAGGCTGGAGCGGAGATAATCCATGTCTGAGACCCTTCAGCAACCCATTCGCTATGGTGGCTGGCGCACCCCGCGTCGCGCCGTTGTGGCGATGTTCTTCCTCAATGGTTCGCTTTACGGGATCTGGGCCTCCCGCGTGCCGGCCATTGCCGAGATGCACCAACTGAGCGAATCCCTCCTTGGCATCCTGTTGCTCAGCATGGCCGCGGGTGCCATTGTGTCTTTTCCGCTGGCGGGCAAGCTCGTTGATCTTTATGGCAGTGCCGATGTCACCAAGAAAATCTCCTTTGTCTATGGCGCAACCCTTGTGGCCTTGGCTGTCGCGCCCAATGTCTGGCTTCTGGGCCTGTCACTCTTTCTGTTTGGTGCAGCCCATGGTTCTATGGATGTCAGCATGAATGCCTGGGCGGGCGAGGTTGAACGTCATTTGAAAAAGCCGATCATGTCGTCCTTCCATGCCATGTGGAGCCTTGGCACAGGTGCAGGCGCGGCCTCGGGCTATCTTGCGGTGCGGCTGGGCGCAGAACCCATGGTTCACTTTCTGGTTGCCGCCAGTTTCTGTCTGGCCCTGTCGCTTTATTTCGGCCTAATCCCATGGGATTCCCCAAAAACCACCCCAAAACAAGAGGAAGAGACCGGGGGCACTGAGCAAGGCTCAAGCCCAAAGCGCAAGGCAAAACTCTTTCCTCTCCCCCAAGGGGCCTTGGCGCTGGCGGGCATCATCGGCTTCTGCTCCGCCTTGGGCGAAGGGGGCATGGCCGATTGGAGCGCCATTTTCCTCGTGCAGGTCACCTCGGTCGATGAAGGCATCGCTGCGCTGGGCTTTGCCACCTTCTCGGTGGTGATGGTGATCATGAGGCTTTTTGGTGACAAGATCATCACCCGCCTTGGCGTGGTGCGCTCGGCCCGGATGAGCAGCTTTGCTGCGATCTGCGGGTCCCTTCTGGCGATCCTTGCCGGGACCTTGCCGGCAGCCCTCTGCGGCTTTGCCCTGATGGGGGTCGGCTACGCTCTGGTCTTCCCGTTGATCTTCTCGCGCGCCGCCAATGATGACAAGCTTCCCCCCGGTGCGGCCATCGCATCGGTCGCCACCTTTGGTTATGGCGGAGGGCTTCTGGGGCCGGTTCTGATCGGCTTGCTGGCCGATATCTTCTTCATTCGATGGGCCTTTTTGCTGCTCTCTGCCTTGGCTGTGCTGATTGCCATCCTCGCCCCCGTACTGGAGCCGCCAGCCGCGATTGGAGCCAAGTGAGGTGAGAAATAGACGCATCATCAAGGTGGATTGTTGAAAATTTTTCGCCTGAATTGCGTTCTTCTACGCAAAGGAAAGGCAATTTTGTTCAATTTTCTGAATGGTTTGAAGCTTTCGCCTTCGCAAATTGAACAATCTTTGCGCAATTGGATTCAACTTGAACCGAGAGGCTTGCAGCGCTGCTGATTTTCAGTAGTCTTGTCGCGAACAATAATCAGACAAGACCTACCGGAGGGACAAGATGCTGAAATTTGGAGCCACCTTGCTGGCGGGCGCCGCTCTGTTGATGAGCAGCGCACTGGCGCAGGCCGAAACGCGTGTAACCTACAAGTCCGCGAAGTCCACCTCATCCTACTATCAGATGGGCGTGCAGATTGCTGAAGCCATGAAAGAAGGCACAGGCGGCGACATCATCGTCACTCTGGAAGAAAGCCAGGGCTCGGTGCAGAATGTCATGGAAGTCAAAGGCCGTGGCGCTGACTATGTCTTCACCACGCCACCGGTTCTGGTCTCGCTCGCTCAGAGTGGCAAGGCCATGTTCAAGGGTAAGGAGCATCCGAAATTTGCCGAAATCCGCGGCCTTTTCCCGATTCCCAGCCTGACCATGCATTTCGTCATGAGCGAGAAAAGCGGTGCAAGCAAATTTGCCGATATGGAAGGCAAAACCGTGCTGCTTGGCAAAGGCTCGTTCGGCGCCCGCGAAGGGGAGAAATATCTCAAGCTGTTCGGTCTTGAAGGCAAGGTCAAACTGGCTCAGGTAGAATTGTCCAACGCTGTGGCAGCATTGAAAAATGGCCAGATAGATGGCTTCGTTACGTCCGGTTCCTGGCCCGCACCGAATGTGGTTGAAGCCGCCGCGTCCACCGGCGTCAATATTCTGTCCCTGTCTGATGAGCAAATTGCCAAGACCAAGCGCACCAAACTGACCATTCCGGCTGGCACCTATGCCGGTCAGGATGCGGACATCACCACCACCTCGCTGCCAGTGGCTGCTTACACCACCTCCGCGATGGATGAAGACACCGCATATATGCTCACCAAGACATTCTGGGAGCAGAAAGCCAAAATGAGTGATGCCGCTGCATGGTGGAAAGGTGTTGATAAGGGCCTGATGTCCAACATCACCACCAAGCTGCATCCCGGTGCGATCAAATATTACAAGGAAGCAGGCTTCACCCTGACCGACAAGCAGATGTAAGTTCCCTTGTCTGAAACATCATGCGCCCCTCCAGATATCCCATCAGGAGGGGCGCATTTGTGACCAAGGTGGCCGCTGCAACATGCTTCAAGCGACCTCATCGATGCCCTCGCGCACTTGCCTGTCACACAATAGCCCAGTGCACCCAGAGCCAATTAAAATTCGAGATCTCCGCCATGCTGCAAGCCCCGACGGCGAAAAGCCTGCCCCTGCGCCTGACAATGGTGCTCCTTGCCATTCTGTTGGTGGCCTTCCATATTGGGTTGATCTTTTCCGGTCTTGTACCCAATCTCTTTTCCCGTCCCATTCACATGGCGTTGGCCCTGCCTTGGATCCTGATCCTGGGTTCAAATGCCAACAATGGACCTTTGTTCCGGTTGAGCGGCTGGATTCTGGGCTTGGCAGGCATCGCAGCCTGCCTCTATATCGCGCTCAATGAACCCGCTCTGGCCGATCAATATGGCTCTCTTGAGGGTGACTTTCAGATTTGGGTCGCCGCCACCCTGTTGATCGTGGTGCTCGAAGCCGCCCGCCGCGCCATCGGCTGGCCCTTGCCCATCGTGGCTGGCTTGGCACTGCTTTATGGGCTGTTTGGCCAATATATTCCCGGTGAGTTCGGCCATTCCGGTACCCCCGCTCACCTCTTTCCTTGGCACCCTGACGGTGGCCGAAGGGGGCCTTTGGGGCAGTCTGACAGGGGTGTCCGTCTCTGTCGTGGCGATTTTCGTCATTTTCGGTGCGGTGCTCAATGCAGGTGAGGCGGGGCAGGGCTTCATGAATGTCGCTGCCGCCGCTGCCGGTCGCCTCAAGGGCGGCGGCGCCAAGGTGTCGGTCGTCTCATCCGCCCTGTTTGGCTCAATCTCAGGTTCGGCCAGCGCCAATGTTGCCTCCACCGGCGCCATCACCTTGCCCGCCATGACGCGCCTTGGCTACCCCAAGAGGCTGGCCGCAGCCGTGGAAGCCGTGGCATCGTCAGGCGGTCAGATCATGCCACCATTGATGGGGGCAGGGGCCTTCGTCATGGTCGAATTGACCTCGACCCCCTATACCGACATCATCATCGCCGCCTTCCTGCCGGCCTTGCTCTATTTCTTTGCGGTCTGGATCGGCATCAATGCCTATGCCACCAAATTCGACCTGTCCGGCATCGCACAGGAAGACCGCCCTGAAGCGCGCGATGTGCTGATCACCTCCTGCTTCTTCCTTGTGCCCTTCACCGTTTTGCTGTGGGGCATGTTTGTCGCCAGCTACACCCCGCAATATGCTGCCTGTCTGGCCATTCTGGCCGGAGCCTTGATGCTGCTATTCAACCGGCACATGACCTTTGATTTAAAACAGCTGCTGTTGCGCCTGGAGCAGGCTTTTTGCACCGCCGCCCGTCAGGTCTCGATGATCGCCTCGATTATCCTTTGCGCCTCGATTGTCATCGGTGTCTTGTCGATCACTGGCCTGGGGGTCAAAATCACCTCACTGATCCTGTCCGGCTCCTCTGGCCTTCTGTGGCCATCCCTGTTCCTGACGGCGCTGGCCTGTCTGGTGCTCGGCATGGAAGTGCCAACCACGGCCGCCTATGTTGTTTGTGTATCAGTCGCTGGCCCCGCTCTCATCCAGTCCGGCCTTGAGCCTTTGCAGGCCCATCTGTTTGTCTTCTGGTTTGCGCTTATTTCTACCATCACCCCACCGGTCTGCGGTGCAGTCTTCATTGCTGCTGGAATGATCGGGGAAGATTGGCTGAAGGTTGCACTGACCGCGATGGCGCTGGGCATCGGTCTCTATATCATCCCGCTTGGTATGATTGCCAATCCCGACCTCATCCGCCTTGGCAGTGCCCCATTGCTGGCAGTCGGCAGTGCCCTACAGGTCGGTTTGGGCCTCGCAATGCTCTCCTTTGGCATCATTTCAGCATATCGCCTACCCATTCGTCTATTGCTCGTGGTCGGCGGTTTGTGTGTCATTTTCGTACGGGAAGCAGGAAGTTTGTTCTGATTTTGCGATCAATATGCGCGTAATAAAAGTACAATACGGCGCAATAAAAATCCGATAATCTGCTTGATTTGGATCAAAAAATGGGCAACGGGCGCGTTTTTGAGCAATAAACTTGTGACTTAATCGGGTTTTTTGGACTAATTGCTAGTTCTATCATCGACTCCGCTGCGAAAATTGCGCAGAACTCCCTTTACTGTTTGTTAGATCTTTGACGGCATGCGCACGGAGGAACTGCGGGACGTGTGGGCCGTCTACTGCGACAGCGAGGAGACCAGCGTTTCCATACCATCTGTCATGCATCATGTGCGCTTTCGTCAGGCGCGCAAACAGGCTAGTTCGTCTCATGATTCCGGGGTATATCGGAATCATGTGCATGTCAGGACCGGATGCTGGTCGGCCTTGTCCGGGTCCCAAGCAGTCAAGAAGCGAACTGGCTAGACGAGGAGGGCCCGAAGAGGTCCACTGTCTTGCGAAAAATAAACTCTGTTGGGTTGAAGTACAATGAGTGTAAAACGCGAACACTGGGGCTCCCGTCTCGGTTTCATCATGGCAGCTGCCGGGTCTGCGGTTGGCCTTGGTAACATCTGGAAATTCCCATACATGGCTGGTGAAAATGGCGGTGCTGCCTTCATTTTCATCTATCTCGGCCTCGTCTTCACCATCGGCTTGTCTCTGATGTTGGCTGAAATCGTGATCGGTCGCCATACCCAGGCTGACGCCATCACCTCCTTCCGCAAACTGGGCAAGGGCGGATGGTCGATCATCGGTATCATCGGCATTGTCACCGCCTTCGTGATCCTCTCCTTCTACAGCGTTGTCGCTGGCTGGACGATTGCCTATGTGCTGAAATCCGCCACTGGTGCCTTCGACGGCATGGATGCGGCAGCCATTGGCAGTGCCTTTGGCGCCTTTGTCAGCTCCCCTGTCGAGCCGATCATCTATCACGCCATTTTCATAACCCTCACCGTGATTGTTGTTCTGGGCGGTGTGTCCGGTGGTATTGAGCGCGCCAGCAAAATTCTGATGCCTGCGCTCTTCATCATCCTGATCGGTCTGGCAGCACGCTCCATGACCCTGCCGAATGCAAGCAAGGGCATTGAGTTCTTCCTGTCGCCAGATTTCTCGAAAATCACCCCAAGCACCATCATGGCTGCGCTTGGTCAGGCCTTCTTCTCCCTGTCTTTGGGCATGGGCGTCATGTTGACTTATGGGTCCTATCTCGGTCGCGATGCCAAGCTGGGAAAATCCGCTTTCCAGATTGCCTTCCTTGACACCTTGGTGGCCATCCTTGCCGGTCTGGCCATTCTGCCTGCCGTCTTTGCCTTCAACATGGACCCAGCAGCCGGTCCGGGCCTGACCTTCGTCACCCTGCCAGCTGTCTTCCAGGCCATGCCGGGCGGCACGATCTTCGCCATTGTCTTCTTCGTCCTCTTGACCATTGCTGCGCTGACCTCGTCGATCTCTCTGCTGGAGCCAATTGTCTCCTTCTTCTCGACCAAAGGCTTCACCCGCACGCAGGTCACCATCGGCTCCGGTCTTCTGGCCTTCCTGATGGGGATCCCGTCCTCGCTCTCTCTGGGTATCTGGAGCGACATTCATCTCATCAAGGGTCAGGGTTTCCTCGATTCCGCAAGCTGGCTGACCGACAAGCTACTGCTGCCAATTGGTGGTCTGCTGATCTGTTTGTTTGTTGGCTGGGTCATGGCGCCAAGCGCCCTGCGCGAAGTGTCCGGTGAGGGCGAGCCGAGTGGATTAGCCAAGGCCTGGATTTTTATCTTGCGCTTTATCGCACCATTGGCCATCACGCTGATCCTGCTGACCGGTCTGGAAGTCATTTCCTTCTAAGCCTTGGACCAGAAACAGCTTTATCAAGAAAAGGCGGGGATTCCCCGCCTTTTTCATATCCCGTGAGCCTGTCATCAAACAGAGACTCGTTTCTCAATTCTGACCTTGCGGCATGGGCACACTCGCTTAAGAGAAATCCCAAGGGTTTACGCGTCGTATCACCCTTTGACACACAACTTTCACAGCAATGTCATAGAGGCTAGGCAAGTGTTGGATGAGGCCACCGGATGGCCGCAGAGACCGGAGTCAGCCCCATGCATTCTCACCGTCATGTTGCGCGAGACATAACCTATGCGCACTCAGCTGCCACCAAGCGTGGCAGAGCCGTCATCCGTTTGTTGGAAAACACCACCGGCCGCCTGCAGCTGATCAAGCGTGCCAATGGTTATGAGCGCGAAGTGGCCGCGGGGCGGGATTTCTGGTCCGTCATTGTCGAGCGTTATGGCTTGAGCCTTGATGTGATAGGCGGCTGCCTCTCGAGCATTCCCACGGATGGTCCGCTGATCCTGATTGCCAACCATCCCTATGGCATACTCGATGGCATGATGATGGGACTGATCCTGTCCCAGACGCGCGGTGATTTCCGCATTCTCGCCAATCATGTCTTCCGCAAATCCGAAGATCTCAACCGGATCATTCTGCCAATCTCGTTTGACGAGACCAAAGAAGCCGTGAAGGAGAATGTCCAGACCCGCAAGCTGGCGCTCGACTATCTCGGGCAGGGCGGAGCGATTGGCATTTTCCCCGGTGGAACAGTCAGCACCGCTGCCAAGCCCTTCTCTCACCCGATGGATCCGGGCTGGCGCAGCTTTACCGCTCGCATGGTTGGCAAATCCAACGCCACCGTTGTTCCGGTCTTCTTTGAAGGTCACACATCGCGCCTGTTCCAGATCGCCAGCCATCTGCACTATACCTTGCGGATGGGGCTCCTGATCAAGGAATTCCGCAAGCGCATCGACACCCCGGTCAAGGTGGTGATTGGCGAGCCAATTGGCCGCGATGTGCTCGGTCCGCTCTCCACCGACAGCCGGGCCATGATGGAGCATTTGCGTCAGGCGACCTATGCCCTGTCACCAACCCCGCTGAGGATTGATGAACTGGGCTTTGAGTTCGAGGAAAAATACAAACAGAAGCAGCGTCTCAGGGCCTCTTAAGGCATAGATCTCAACCATCCCTTGTCACATCCAAGGGGAGCTATTGGGCACGATAAATGAGGGGGAAGCGTCGTGCGTCCCCGTCGACGCCATCACAGCTTGGCTTTTCGCGACGCTCGATCAGGAAAAACTCCAAAGCTTCCCCTTCGACGGCCCGCAATTGATAGGCTTCGAAGCTGCCGCAAGTCCCGTCGCCATCATAAAAGGCAGACGTCACCAACGCATTGGAGGGATCAACCTGAGGCGAGCGCAGCTCATACAGATCATGCCCATCGCCATGATCTGGGACGGAAGGGAGGACAAGCACGCTTGAATAAGCCGGATTGTCGTTGAGAGAGGTCACATAAACCGAGCTGCCTGTCCGCGCATAAAGGTTGCACGGCACTTCCCAAAGGGTCATCGCGTCACTGATCGCATAGCGCATGCCCGGTGTGTTGGCAGGTGCGCAATCGGCGGCATCGCGACCGATGGCATCAAGCACGCCGGACGGCACCGCCGAGAGATTGTTGAAGGCAACGCCGCGACCAAGTGAAATGGCATCCCCATAAAGATTGGTCGGAATACGGATCGGCTCGACCGGTGCTGCCACCGGTTGTACCGTGGCTGCATGATCCGGATCGGCTGCGCTCGTCTCGCTCGTCGAGGGGCAGATAATCCCGCCTTTTACCGAAATCATGAAGGGGAAATGACCCCGCTGTGTGATGGTCAGGCGTGCCTTGCCGACCCGCAGATCGTCGCCATCCTCGTGCTGCTCCATCACTTCGACAAACACGCTATAGCTTTTCTTCTCATCGCGATAGAGGCGCAAATCCTCAAGCCGCCGACCGGAGGCCTGCATGCCATCGCGTCTTAAAAGGCTCACAACCTTTTTGCCGACCTTCATCCAGGCAGGCAATTCCTCGCCATCATTGAAGGGCGCATAGAAAACATAGGCATATTTGTCCTTGTCCGGATCCTTGTTGGCTTGCCAGAAGGCAAGACGACAGCCGTCATAGCTTTCTGTGACATTGGTGCCGAACAGACGCAGATCGATTGAGTAATCTTCCTCCGCCAGCGCAGGCGCACCCAATGCAGACATCACCAGCAACGCTAAAGCCGCAAGTGGTGTCTTCAGTGATCGGACAAGGCGTTTCAAGGAAAAGGGGGGCAGAGTGACTTTAGAAGAAAAAAACGGCAAAAGCATAGGCGCTCCGGCAAACTGAAAGCCCTGCATGTGTGCGCATGCAAGGCCTTTTAAACGGGAAAATACATACCCGCCAGCCTAGGGGCAAAGCGCTTTGCCGTCCAGTCCATTTAACATAGGACTATTATCCTATATCAGATT
>CAXXSO010000001.1:0-72962 GCA_963676965.2 uncultured Cohaesibacter sp. | reverse complement strand
CGTGGTCTTCAAAATGGAAAGCCACAATCACCCCTCCTATATCGAGCCTTATCAGGGCGCTGCCACCGGTGTTGGCGGCATTCTGCGCGATGTCTTCACCATGGGTGCCCCGCCCGATCGCCGCAATGAATGCCCTGCGTTTCGGCAATGCCCAATCATGAACGCACCCGGCACGTCGTCTCTGGCGTGGTGGCCGGTGTTGGTGGCTATGGCAACAGCTTTGGCGTACCGACCGTTGGTGGCGAAGTCAATTTCGACGCCTCCTACAATGGCAACTGCCTTGTCAACGCCTTTGCGGCGGGTCTGGCCGATGCGGACAAGATCTTTCTGTCGGAAGCCAAGGGCGTTGGCATGCCGGTCGTCTATCTCGGGGCGAAAACCGGTCGCGACGGCGTCGGTGGTGCCACCATGGCATCCGCCGAATTTGACGAAGACAGCGAAGAGAAGCGTCCAAACCGTTCAGGTGGGCGACCCCTTCAGCGAAAAAAACGCCTGATGGAAGCCACCCTTGAGCTGATGCAGACCGGTGCGGTCATTGCCATTCAGGATATGGGCGCTGCTGGCCTCACCTGTTCGGCTGTTGAAATGGGCGCGAAAGGCAATCTCGGCGTTGATCTGGACCTTAACAAGGTGCCTGTGCGCGAAGAGAATATGACCGCCTATGAAATGATGCTGTCAGAATCCCAGGAACGCATGCTGATGGTTCTGCACCCTGAAAAGCGGGAAGCGGCTGAAGCCGTCTTCCGCAAAATGGGAGCTGGATTTCGCCGAAGTGGGCGTCACCACCGACACGCTGCGCTTCCGCATCTATCACAATGGCGCAATGGTTGCCCGACCCTGCCGATCAAGGAACTGGGCGACGAAGCCCCGGAATATGATCGCCCGTGGGTCGAAACCCCGAAACTGGACAAGATTGACAAGGCAAGCGTCCCCCGCACCTGCCGATCTGCTCGAAAGTCTCGTCCAGATGGTCGGTAGTCCGGATCTCTCCTCCCGCCGCTGGGTCTGGGAACAATATGACACGATGATTCAGGGCAACACCAAACAGCGCCCCGGTGGCGATGCCGGTGTGATCCGGGTCAATGGCACCGACAAGGGCCTTGCCTTCACCGTTGATGTGACCCCACGCTATTGCAAGGCCGATCCGTTCGAAGGCGGCAAACAGGCCGTTGCCGAAAGCTGGCGCAACCTTAATGCCGTTGGTGCAGAGCCGCTGGCCACCACCGACAACCTCAATTTTGGCAATCCGGAAAAGCCGGAGATCATGGGCCAGTTTGTCGGCTGTATCAAAGGCCTTGGCGCTGCCTGCGAGGCACTCGCCATGCCGATCGTCTCGGGCAACGTCTCGCTTTACAACGAGACCACCGGCGATGCCATCCTGCCGACCCCCTGCCATCGGAGCTGTTGGTCTGTTGCCTGATGTCTCCGTCTCTGTTGGCAACGCTTTTGTCGCGGAAGGTGACGCGATCCTGTTGATCGGCGGTCATGGAACGGAAATGGGCCAGAGCCTCTATCTGCGCGACATGCTGGGCCGGGAAGAAGGTGCACCTCCACCGGTTGATCTTGCCCTTGAAAAGCAGACCGGCGACTTCGTGCGCACCCGCAATCCGTGCTGGCGAGATCAATGCAGCCCACGACATTTCCGACGGCGGCCTCGGCGTGGCCTTGGCGGAGATGGCCATGCGCTCCAATCTTGGCTGTGCCGTAGAACTGCCTGCGGATGAGACACATATTGCCTTTTATGCAGAAGATCAGGCCCGCTATGTGGTCACGTGCGCGGCAGATGCGGCTGCCAGCCTCATTGCCAAGGCCAAAGATGCCAATGTCCAGATCGATCAGCTCGGTCAGGTCGGCGGCGACGCCTTTGCTCTGATCGGTCATGGCCAGATTGCCGTGGAAAGCCTGAAAACGGCCCACGAAAGCTGGTTCCCGACCTTTATGGCAGGCGAGATGTAGTCGCGCGGACAGCCGCCCCAAAGCCCGCCTGATCTGTTAGGCCATATCCCGATTGACGCGGGGTGACGAAGGAATATTCGTCGCCCCGCGCTTCATTGGGTATTGTCTGATATTTCATCTTGACCGCAACCGTTCTATCGTAACACCCTTGAATTGGCGAACAATCTTCCTGCCGAGCCTTGAAAGACGGACCGGACAGACCAAATTCAGACAAGATAGTGAATACGCGCAATTGCGTAATCAGATCTTCTCTGCCAAAATTGAAGACGAGGAGAGCAGCATGCCGATGGACGCAAGAGAAATTGAGAACCTAATCAAGGAAGCCTTGCCCGACGCCAAGGTGGTGATCCGCGATCTCGCAGGAGATGGCGACCATTTTGCCGCCGAAGTGGTTTCGGAAAGCTTCCGCGACAAGTCTCGTGTTCAACAACACCAGATGATATACAATGCCCTGAAAGGCAATATGGGTGGTGCCCTGCATGCGCTCGCGCTTCAGACATCAGTCCCGGATTGATCCTTCATCCGGCATTCTGCCTCTGCCCGATCACATCTTCCCCCCGGCAGCGTGTGATCAGACATTGAGACCCCGAAAGACCCAAAGGACGGACATATGAGCGATATCCAGGCATGGATCGACAATGAAGTCAAAAGCAACGACATCGTGCTTTTCATGAAGGGCACCCCTTCTTTCCCCGCAATGCGGCTTTTCCGGTCAAGTTGCCCAAATCATGGACTATCTCGACGTGCCTTACAAAGGCGTCAACGTGCTGGAAAATGATGAAGTGCGTCAGGGCATCAAGGACTATTCCAACTGGCCAACCATCCCTCAGCTTTACGTCAAGGGCGAGTTTGTTGGCGGGTGCGACATCGTCCGCGAAATGTTCCAGACCCAGGAACTGCAGCAACTGATCAATTCCAAAGTGACCGCCTGAAGCGGCTCACATGCTGGCATGCAAAAGCCCGGTCAGAGTGGCCGGGCTTTTTAGTGCCTAACGGTGCCAGAGGCCCGATTTCGGTTCAACAACTGCCACAGGCCAAACCGGCAGACCTCACCATCTCTAGCGGCTATTTGTCATGCATGGTGAGGAAATCGCTCGTCAACGCCGCCATGGCACCACATCCATCATTGTCGTCACTATCGTCCCCCTGCCCGGTCATCCTCGACCGACAGACCCGGCAAAATCGAACAGTTTGGTATCGAGCATGTGCGAGGGGCGAATGTTGGATAGAGCGCGGAACATTACCTGCGTCCGCCCCTTATGCTGGGCTTCAAAGCCCTGCAACATGGCCTTGACTTCCTGACGCTGCAAACCGTCCTGAGAACCGCAAAGATCGCATGGAATGATCGGGAATTGCAGCAAATCGGCGAACTTGGCCAGATCCGCTTCCTCACAATAAGCGAGCGGGCGAAACAGCATCAGATCCCCCTCTTCATTCTTCAGCTTCGGCGGCATCGTCGCCAGACGTCCCCCATGCAGCAGATTGAGAAAGAATGTCTCCAGAATATCATCCCGGTGATGGCCGAGCAGAACCGCATCACAGCCATGCTCGCGCGCCACACGATAGAGATTGCCGCGTCTGAGACGCGAGCAAAGCGAGCAATAGGTATTGCCTTGCGGGATCTTCTCCTTGACGATCGAATAGGTATCCTGCCGCTCGATATGATAAGGGATTTCATGCTCTTCAAAGAAACGCGGCAACACGTCGGACGGAAATCCCGGCTGCGCCTGATCGAGATTGCAGGCCAGAAGCTCAGCATCCAGCCAGCCCACGCCATTTCAGATCCAGAAGGATCGCCAGCAAAGCGTAGGAATCCCTTGCCGCCCGACAGACAGACAAGCCATTTCTGCTTGGCCGTCGTCATATTATACTCATCCATCGCCGCCCGCACATTGCGCAGCAGCCGCTTCCTCAATTTCTTGAAGGCAACCGAGCTGGGCGCCTTGCGAAACATCGGATGGCACAGATCATCCTCTTGCTCACGGCTGTCAGGGTCAAGAACAACGGATGATGAAAGCTCGGTCATGAAGCGGATTCCCGGTCAGTGAAGTCGCGCTCGCTTTAGCAAAAGCCAGAGCGAAAGACAAGGCGCAGCACAAGGCCCCAGAATAGGTCTCGAAGTCGGCCCATGAAAAGGCCCATCCAACAGAAAGCAAGGACCAAAACAGCAAAAAGGCCACCTGAACAGGCGGCCTTTTCGAATTTCGTAAAGCGTGTTTCCAGTCCCATTAACGGGAGTAGAATTCGACCACGAGGTTTGGTTCCATGACGACTGGGTATGGAACGTCTGCCAGCTGTGGGATTGCTTTGTAAGTAACGGTCATTTTGTTGTGATCCGCTTCGATGTAATCAGGCACATCGCGCTCAGCCAGCTGAGTGGCTTCCAAAACGATAGCAAGCTGCTTGGAGCGATCACGCACTTCAACCACATCGCCAACTTTCAGGCGGTAGGAAGGAATGTTGACGCGCTTGCCGTTCACTTTGACATGGCCGTGGTTGACGAACTGACGCGCAGCAAACACGGTTGGAACGAGTTTCGCACGGTAAACGATCGCATCCAGACGGGATTCCAGCAGACCAATCAGGTTCTCGGAGGTATCGCCCTTGATCCGGCTTGCTTCTTTATAGATGCGCAGGAAGTGCTTCTCGGAGATGTTACCGTAGTAGCCTTTGAGCTTCTGCTTGGCGCGGAGCTGCAGACCGAAGTCAGACAGTTTACCTTTACGGCGCTGACCATGCTGGCCTGGGCCATATTCACGACGGTTAACCGGAGACTTAGGACGGCCCCAGATATTTTCGCCCATACGGCGGTCAATTTTGTATTTCTGCGAATGGCGCTTAGACATCGCGTGTTTTCCTTTTGGCTTCTTTTTGTAAGAAAACGCGCCCCTCCTAGAAACAGGATCCCGAAAGATCCGCTTCGACAGAGACAAGAAGATGCGCCCCTCTCGTCTCACGGGTGCGTTAAAATCAAAGGGGGGCCCATCAGGAGCCCCGCAACGATTGAGTGGTGTTTAGTGGGTTTGCTGGCGCGAGTCAAACGCTCTGAGGCCATAATCCTTACTTTTTGGCGCTTTTTTCGCATTTTCAAAGGCCTTGCCCGGCCTTCCTCCCCCCTCAAGATGCCCGTTCGACCAAAGCCGCCCCACGCCTGTTCCAAACGCGCGCGCCCATCACCAGTCGCCAGAAACCGGATCCGCTCGGCGATTTGCCCCGCATCAAGCCTGTCACCGGCCAGACAATCCTGCCATTCCTGTTGCAACAAATGCATCACCCGACGCGCCACCGCCGGTGCCGGATCAAGCCACAGAACGGGGCGCTCCACACCACCTTTTGCAGCATCGGCAAAATCAACGGATAATGCGTACAACCCAACACCACCACATCAAGCGTGGCAGCATTTGGTCCATCAAACAGTTTGCCAATATCGGCCCTGAGCGCATCAAGATCACAGGTGCCTTCCAGCACGAAGCGCTCCGCAAGCTCGGCCAGCCGATGGCAGGCAATCAGCTCCACTTCGCAGCCCTGCGCATGATCACGCACCAGGTCCCGTGTCAACGACCGCCGGATCGTCCCCGGTGTCGCCAAAACCGCAAAATGTCCGCTATGGCTCGCCCGCGCCGCTGGCTTGATGCCCGGCACAATCCCGACAATCGGTATCGGGAAAACGGCCCTCAAACGATCAAGTGCAACGGTGGACGCGGTGTTGCAGGCAATGACAATCAGATCGGCTTCTATTTCCCCACAGGCCGCTGTCAGCAAGGACACCAGCCCGTCGGTCAATGCCTCGTCGCTCAAATCCCCATAGGGAAAACGGGCATCATCCGCCAGATAGACATAATCCGCATAGGGCAAAGTGGCAACCAGAGCCGACAGCACCGACAAACCGCCAAAGCCGGAATCAAACACCAAAATGGTTGGATCTTTCGCGCGACGCATGGGATCCTCCGATCCGCCTTAGCCAGTCCTGATGACTTGGCTCCTAACGATGATTGCGCTCATGGCGTCTCTGCAGGGCTGCAATCACCCCGCGCAAGGTGCGCACTTCCTGTTCTGCCCAATCGCCCTTCTGCATGATGGTTCGCAAATTGCGCACCATATGCTCGCGTTTCTCCGGCGGACGGAAGAAATTGACCTCATCAAGCGCATCTTCGAGATGATTGAACAGATGCACCATGTCTGCCTTGCTGGCGCGCGGCACATCCGGCGTCTCAAATGGCAAGGAACCGGCCCGCTCCCCGCCCGACATCCGCCATTCATAACAGATGATCAGCACGGCCTGAGCAATATTCAGCGAGGCAAAATCCGGATCAACCGGCAGGGTCAGGATTTCGTTGGCCAGCACAACCTCATCATTGTTGAGGCCCCAGCGCTCCCGCCCGAACAAAATACCGACCTTGCCGCCCTTGGCCACTTCTTGCCGCATGACCTGGGCCGCTTCCACCGGATGGCGCACTGTCTTGAGCATGTCCCTCTGACGGGCAGTCGTTGCATAGACAAAGTCGAGATCGGCCAACGCCTCCTCAAGCGTTTCAAAAATTTCGGTCTTCTCGATCACATGATCGGCACGGCTCGCCGCATTGCGCGCTTTCTCGCTCGGCCAACCATCCCGTGGCCGCACCAGCCTCAAGTCCGTCACGCCAAAATTGGCCATGGCGCGCGCCGCCGTTCCGATATTCTCACCCAATTGGGGTTCGACCAGAATGATCACCGGATCCATTCTATTTCCGTCTTTCTTTTTAAGTCTGCTTAAAGTCTGCTGATAAGTCTTGGCTGGTTTAGTGGCCGAAACGGCCCGGCATTGCAAGACCCCCGCCCAGATTGTCCGGACGTTGGGAAAAATTCTGTGCGAGAAAACGCCAATTTGTGCATTTTGTCGACTAAGTATGACCCCTTCAACCCTTTGCCCCGCCCCCGACCAATGCTATAGCAGCCACACACTCACTTACCGCCTGGCCAGTCGAGCAGCAAAATGGCCCCATTTGAATTGCTGCCACGCACATGGCCGGCTTCTCAAAGACGAGGTCTGAAACATGTCGAAAATCAAGGTAGATAACCCTGTTGTGGAACTGGACGGCGATGAAATGACCCGGATCATCTGGGATCTGATCAAGAAAAAGCTGATCCTCCCCTATCTGGATATTGATCTGAAATATTACGATCTGGGTATGGAAGAACGCGACAGAACCGACGACCAGATCACCGTTGATGCGGCAGAAGCCATCAAGGAACATGGTGTCGGCATCAAATGCGCCACCATCACTCCGGACGAACAGCGTGTCGAAGAATTCAACCTCAAACGCATGTATCGCTCGCCAAATGGCACCATCCGCAACATTCTGGGCGGCGTCGTCTTCCGCCAACCAATCATCTGCCGCAATGTGCCTCGCCTCGTCCCCGGCTGGACCAAGCCAATCGTCATCGGCCGTCACGCATTTGGTGACCAATATCGCGCGACCGACTTCCTGTTCCCCGGCAAGGGAAAACTGACGATGAAATTTGTTGGCGAAGACGGCACCGTCATCGAAAAGGAAGTCTATGATGCACCAGCCGCCGGTGTTGCCATGGGCATGTATAACCTTGACGAATCCATCCGCGATTTCGCCCGCGCATCCTTCAACTATGGCCTCAATATTGGCTGGCCGGTCTTCCTGTCGACCAAAAACACTATTCTGAAAGCCTATGATGGGCGCTTCAAGGATCTGTTCCAGGAAATCTATGAGCAGGAATTCGAAGCCGACTTCAAGAAAAAGGGCATCCATTACGAGCATCGCCTGATCGACGATATGGTTGCCTGCTGCATGAAATGGAATGGTGGCTTCGTCTGGGCCACCAAAAACTACGATGGCGATGTCCAGTCCGACACTGTGGCGCAGGGCTTTGGGTCCCTTGGCCTGATGACCTCGCAGTTGATGACCCCCGATGGGCACATCGTCGAAGCCGAAGCGGCCCATGGCACAGTGACCCGCCACTATCGCCAGCATCAGCGCGGCGAAGAAACGTCCACCAACTCCATTGCATCGATCTTCGCATGGACCGGCGGCCTGAAACACCGCGCCAAGCTCGACGAGAATATGGGTTTGGCTGCCTTTGCCTCCACGCTTGAGAAAGTCATCGTTGAAACCGTCGAAAGTGGCCAGATGACCAAAGACCTTGCCCTTCTGGTCGGCCCAGACCAGCACTGGCTGTCAACCACCGGCTTCATTGATGCCGTGGACCAGAACCTTCAAAAAGCGATGGGCTGATCAACCTGATCCGTCGCTGCATCAACAAATGGCATCATCGGCACAGTCTGTTGCCGATGGTGCCGCCCAATCGGGCCATTTGCTTGCACGCCGTCAGACTTACCTGAAGCAGCCAGACCTCTCACCCTCTGAATTATCAAGCAAATACAGTTGGTTTCCTCCAAGAGGCAATGGAGGAGAGCAGACTGGTTCCAACTTTAAATATCCCATAAAAGTCCAGCCAGATTTATACTGCCAAATCGGAATCATATAAACAATTCTCTTAATATTGTAATTTTTGACTAGTTAAAATACGCAGTTCTTTCAGGACTTCATTCGAATATTTCAAGTTTCACATCAAACTAGTTTTAGAAGAAGCAGATTTGCCAAGAGTTGAGTTGCCAAATCAACATGAAAATAACTTTTTTTTATTTACCTCTATATCGTTTTCGGATAGGAAAAAGTCGGCTCTTGTAGCCAGTGGCTATCTGATCACCCGCTTGCCCACCACTACGATTGGTCAGGTAGCCACACCTGATGCCCACAAACAGGGTCAATCTCTCCCACTGTAAAACGCCATCAGTCCCACCACCCTCTGTCGAGCGCGCTCCAAATGGGACAAAAAAAGACCGGCACAAGGCCAGTCTTTTTATTTCTCTATACCAAATAGAACCCAGTAGCCCGATGGCCCACAAACATCTTCAGACAGGTTCGCAATCCTGAGAGCACCCCCTCAGGACCCTTTTGCCAAAGGCATCAAGCCGCAGCGATGATCTCTTTGATTGCCGCAATCGCCGCATCCGCCTGATCTGCATCCTTGCCGCCAGCCTGCGCCATGTCAGGGCGCCCGCCGCCACCGCGACCACCCAACACTTCAGCGGCTTTCTTGACCAGATCAACGGCACTGATTTTGCCCGTCAGATCATTGGTCACACCGACCACGACGCCGACCTTGCCATCGTCCGACACAGCAATCATCACCACGACGCCAGAGCCAAGGCTTTCCTTGCCTTGATCCACAAGACCCTTGAGATCCTTTGGAGACACGCCCTCAGCAACGCGGGCCATGAGTTTGACACCGGCAACCTCTTCAACCGCATCACCACCAGAGGCACCGCCGCCCATGGCGAGCTTGCGACGCGCATCGGCCAGCTCTTTCTCCATCTTCTTGCGATCCGCAACCACGGCTTCGAGGCGCTCAAGCAAATCATTCGGCGACACTTTCAAAATGGCAGCCGCATCTTTCACACGCGCATCCTGTTCTTGCAGATAGTCACGCGCCGCGTTGCCCGTCAGCGCCTCGATGCGGCGCACACCGCCAGCAACGGCACCTTCGGAAACAATGGTCATCAGGCCAATGTCGCCCGTGCGCCTGACATGAGTGCCGCCGCACAATTCGACGGAATAGGTCTTGCCTTCTTTCTCGCCACGAACAGCCGTTCCCATGGACACGACACGCACTTCGTCGCCATATTTCTCGCCGAACAACGCCATGGCACCGGCTTCAATGGCGTCATCAACCGCCATGATACGGGTTTCGACGGCACCATTTTGCAACACGATTTCGTTGACCTGCGCTTCGATCTGACGCATTTCATCACCCGCCACCGGCTTCTGGTGTGAGAAGTCAAATCTCAGACGGTCCGGGCTAACCATCGAGCCTTTCTGGTTTACATGCTCGCCCAATGTTTCGCGCAGGGCTTCATGCAACAGGTGGGTCGCGGAATGGTTGGCGCGGATTGCCGTGCGCCGTGCGATATCCACCTTCAGTTCGAGCGGAGTTTCATGCTTGATGGTGCCTTCAACCAGCTTGCCCAAATGGACAAACATGCCGCCAGCTTTCTTGACGGTGTCTGAGACTTCAAAGCGCACACCCTCGCCAAGCATCAGGCCCTGATCGCCAACCTGACCACCGGATTCGCCATAGAATGGGGTCTGGTTCAGTATGAGAGCGGCTTCGTCACCAGCTTCGATGGCGTCCACTTCCACACCATCTTTCACCAGAGCAACCACGACCCCTTCGGCGCTTTCGGTTTCATAGCCAAGGAAGTCAGTTGCACCAACCTTCTCGCTGACGTCAAACCAGACCGCTTCGGTCGCAGCCTCACCTGAGCCTGCCCAATTGGCGCGGGCTTCGGCTTTCTGTCGTTCCATGGCGGTGTCAAAGCCGTCCGTATCCACTTCGATGGAACGGGCCCGCAGCGCATCCTGCGTCAGGTCGAGCGGGAAGCCATAGGTATCATAGAGTTTGAAAGCAGTTTCACCATCCAGTGAATCGCCTTGGCCCAAGCCATCGGTCGCATCATCAAGCAGTTGCAGGCCGCGCGACAAGGTTTTGCCAAACCGGCTTTCTTCAAGCTTCAGAGTTTCAGTGATCAGCGGCTCGGCCCGGACAAGCTCCGGATAGGCCTGACCCATTTCACGGATCAGGGTCGGCACCATTTTATAGATGATCGGATCCTGCGAGCCAAGCAGGCGGGCATGGCGCATTGCGCGGCGCATGATGCGGCGCAGAACATAACCACGGCCATCAGAAGCCGGCAGAATACCGTCAGATATCAGAAAAGCGGTAGAACGCAAATGATCGGCAATCACCCGATGGCTGGCTGCTGCGTCCCCCTCTTCCTCAACACCGGTCAGATCAACACTATTCTGAATGAGCGCGCGGAACAGATCGGTCTGATAGTTGTCATGGGTGCCCTGCAACACGGCGGCCACACGTTCAAGGCCCATGCCAGTATCGATCGAAGGCTTGGGCAAATCAACGCGCTCGTCCGGTGTCAGCTGCTCATATTGCATAAAGACGAGATTCCAGATCTCGATGAAGCGATCTCCATCTTCCTCAGGGCTGCCTGGAGGGCCACCCCAGATGTGATCGCCGTGATCATAAAAAATCTCGGAACAAGGGCCGCAAGGACCCGTTTCACCCATGGACCAGAAGTTATCGCTGGTGGCGATACGGATGATTTTTTCATCCGGCAATCCCGCAATCTTCTTCCACAGATTAAAGGCCTCATCATCTTCGTGATAGACAGTGACCAGCAACTTGTCCTTTGGCAGGCCGAATTCCTTGGTGATCAGGTTCCAGGACAGCTCGATCGCATCATCCTTGAAATAATCGCCAAAGGAGAAGTTACCCAGCATCTCGAAGAAGGTGTGATGGCGCGCCGTATAGCCGACATTGTCCAGATCATTATGCTTGCCGCCTGCGCGGATACATTTCTGGGACGTCACCGCCCGGTTGTAATCGCGATGCTCCAGACCCGTAAACACATTCTTGAACTGAACCATGCCCGCATTGGTGAACATCAATGTCGGATCATTGCGTGGAACCAGCGGGCTGGAATCCACGATTTCGTGACCATGGCCACCAAAATAGTTCAGGAATGTCGACCGAATTTCATTTACACCGCTCATGACGCACCAATCATTGTTTCTCTTCAAGGAAGAGCATCAGCCCCCGTCGCCTTCATCCATATCATTCGCGATATGTACTTCGCGCCTTGTCCTTGCATCTTGCCCTTTTGCCTTGTCTCATCAACCACGCCCATGCCCTGTCGGGCATGGTCTGCCCAACCTTTATCGGCTCAGACAGCTGCGACATTGAAGACTGTCACCGAGCGGTTTTAACGAGCCTCTTCCCCGGTGTCTATTCCTTTGGCGTCAAAGTTCGGCGGTTTCTTCAGCTTGTTGGCTGATTTTTCCCAAAAATCGGATCGATAGGCGACGCACTAGCCCCACCGAGTGGCATTCCAGTCCCGCTCCGGCTACATCTCGTCCTCATATCTCTCCAAACAAAAAGGCGGTTGACCCTAAAGATCAACCGCCCTGTTCTGTCCTTCAGTCCCAGTCAAGCATTCACTTGGCGGAACAGATTGTGTCTACTCGTCCTCGTCATCCGGCGAGGCTTCTTCGATCAGGCCAGCATTCAAACCAGCACTCTGGCGAATGCCCATTTCGATCTCGTCGGCCACTTTCGGATTTTCGCGCAGGAAATTCTTGGAATTCTCACGACCCTGCCCCAGACGCTGGCTATCATAGGAGAACCAGGCCCCGGACTTGTCGACGATGCCGGATTTCACGCCCAGATCAAGCAATTCCCCAAGTTTGGAAATGCCTTCGCCATACATGATGTCGAATTCAACCTGTTTAAAGGGGGCGGCCACCTTGTTCTTGACCACTTTCACACGGGTCTGGTTGCCAACCACTTCATCGCGGTCCTTGATCGCACCGATGCGGCGGATATCCAGACGAACCGAAGCATAGAATTTCAGTGCGTTACCACCGGTGGTGGTTTCAGGGCTACCAAACATGACACCGATCTTCATGCGGATCTGGTTGATGAAGATCACCATGCAGTTGGTGCGGGAAATGGAACCAGCCAGTTTGCGCATCGCCTGGCTCATCAAGCGGGCCTGCAGGCCGGGAAGAGAATCCCCCATTTCCCCTTCCAGCTCGGCGCGGGGCGTCAGCGCGGCGACCGAGTCGACGACCAACACATCCACAGCACCGGACCGGACCAGCGTGTCAGCAATTTCCAGTGCCTGCTCCCCAGCATCGGGCTGAGAGATCAGCAGATTATCGATATCAACGCCCAGCTTCCTGGCATAGATCGGATCAAGGGCATGCTCTGCATCAACGAAAGCACAAATGCCACCGCGCTTTTGCGACTCGGCGATCACATGCAAAGCCAATGTTGTTTTACCCGAGGATTCCGGCCCGTAGACTTCAATGATGCGGCCCTTCGGCAAGCCACCAATGCCCAAGGCAATATCAAGTCCGAGAGAACCGGTCGGAATGGAGCTGATCTCGACCACTTCGCGCTGGCCGAGCTTCATCACTGATCCCTTACCAAATGCACGATCAATTTGCGAAAGGGCGGCTTCCAAAGCCTTTGTCTTGTCCATGCTGCTTCCTTCGACCAGTCGGAGACTATTCTGTGCCATATTCGGGCTCCATTGTTCATAGCATGCACGTTTGCGCAACCGCGATTAATGTACACTTTTTGTTCTATTACTCAAGAGGTAACTTAAAAATTTGATTAAACATATGAAATTAGATTTGTTCTCAACATGTTCCAGTGGGGAAACTTCTTCCCCAAACCCGACAAACAAGCCTGCACAACCGGAACAAACGGCTCGATTCGAACCAAGTGCGACCCATAGGTCCCACGTCGCCAAACACACCCAGAATGGATAGATGAAGCAATCACCCGCGCGTCGCCGCCAGATACCATTTGACGATCGTGCGTCTTTCCGCCGCTTCCATATAGGTGACATTGGCAGGCGGCATGGCATTGGTCACGCCTGCATGCATGAAGATCTGGCGTGCGGCCCGCGCAATGTCCGCTTCCCCTTCCAGATAAAGGCCACGCGGCGCAGTGCCCACCCCGTCCCAAGCGGTGCTGCGCGCATGACACATGGAGCAACGCCCCTGAACGATGCCCGCAACATCTTCAAACCCACTCGCTGATGCAAAGCGCTGCTCATGGCGGGTCATAGGACGTTCTGCTTCGCTCAGCTCGCCGTCCAGATGCTCGGCTGGCAGGAAAGAGATCCACATCGCCGCAAGGAACAGCACGATGGTCGCCGGAATGGTCCAGATCGGATTGCCAGCTCCGGCATGCTTGGTGTTGAAATAGTGGCGGATCGTGACGCCCATCAGGAAGACCAGCGCCGCAATCACCCAATTGTAAGGCGAGGCAAAGGCCAGCGGATAATGGTTTGACAGCATCAGGAAGACGACAGGCAAGGTGAGATAATTGTTATGGGTCGAGCGCAGTTTGGCAATCTTGCCATATTTGGCATCAGGCACCCTGCCCGCTTTCAGATCCGCAACAACAATTCGCTGATTGGGAATGATGATGAAGAACACATTGGCCGTCATGATGGTCGCGGTGAAAGCCCCCAGATGCAACATCACCGCCCGGCCGGTGAAGATCTGATTATAGCCCCAGCCCATGATCACCAGCAGCACGAACAGCAGCAGCATCAGAAGGGTCGGCTTTTGATCGAGCCGCGATTTACACAGAAAGTCATAGACCAACCAGCCAATGGTCAGGGAACCGGCAGAAATCAACACAGCCTGCCAGACAGCCAGATCCACCTTGTTTGCATCGATCAGCGTCAATTCCGCCCCGACCCAATAGGTCACCATCAACAGAGCCGCACCACTCAACCATGTGAAATAGCTCTCCCATTTGAACCATATCAGATGCTCGGGCATATATTCTGGCGCGACGAGATACTTGCGAATGTGATAGAAGCCGCCCCCATGCACCTGCCATTCTTCACCATGCGCGCCGACAGGAAGATTGGGCGCCTTACGCAGCCCCAGATCCAACGCGATGAAATAGAAACTCGACCCGATCCAGGCAATCGCGGTGATCACATGTGTCCAGCGAATGGCAAATTCCAGCCAAGACCAGATCAAAGGCTGCATCATTTCGAAATCCATCACGCTCAAGCTCCAAAATCAGTGTCGAAACAGAATAGCAAGGGCACAAACACGAGCCCGCCCTTGCGCCTATTTGAACAATATTGCACCCTCTTTTTCTGTGGTATGAAGAAAATCTCGGAACAGATTCAAAAAAACCAAGAAAAAGAAGAGCCCTATCGATGTCCTATTTCGACAATATCCGCACCTTTGTTCGTGTCTATGAATTGGGCAGCATGTCTGCGGCGGCCCGAGATCAGCGGATTTCGCCCGCAGTCGCCTCGGCCCGCATCTCCCAATTGGAAGAACATCTCAATGTCCGCCTGTTCCAGCGCACGACCCGCATGCTGAACCCGACCGAACAGGGTCGCCTCTTCTATCCCGGCGCCTGCCGTATTCTCGAATCGATCGAAGATGCAGAGGCTCTGGTTTCCAGTGTCACCCTCAAACCCCGAGGTACCATCCATGTGGCCGCCCCGTTGGGTGTTGGTCGACGGTTGATTGCTCCTGCCGTCCCCGGCTTCAAAAAGGAATTCCCGCTGATCGATGTACGCATGCGCCTTTCCGACCGAAAGCTCGATATTGCGGCGGAAGGACTGGATGTGGCCTTTTTCCTCGGTGTACCGGAAGATTCGGATCTGCGCATTCGCAAAATTGCCGACTGCAAGCGCTTGCTTTGTGCCGCGCCCGCCTATCTTGAAAGCCACGGCATACCAGGCGGTCCGCAGGATCTGTGCGGGGACAGTCATGCCTGCCTCAATCTGCGCTATCCCGGTGCGCCGGAATTCCAATGGCCCCTTGAAACCGAGGAAGGTGTCAAACGCTTTGCGGTGACCGGCCCGTTTGAATCAGATGATGGCGATGTCCTGACCGACTGGGCCTTGAACGGTCATGGCATCGTCCTGAAGCCGGAATTTGAAGTGCAGGATCATATCCGCTCCGGCGCCTTGGTGCCGATCCTGCCGGACAATCCGCCAATTGCCATCCAGATGGCCTGCCTCTTTTCCCACCGCCGCAGGCAGGATCCGAAGATCCGCCTCTTCATCGACTATATGTCCGGCCATATTCGCACTGTGTTGGCCGATCAGGCCAGAGCAATGGCCGCCGACCAGCAAGACTAACTGCCCCGATAAGTGGAATAGCCATAAGGAGAGAGCAGCAGCGGCACATGATAGTGGCTCTCTTCTCCCATGCCAAAGCGGATCGGGATCTCATCGAGGAACCGCGGACCATCGACCTGATCGCCCATCGCCTCGAGATAGCGCCCGGCATGAAAGACCAGTTCATAGGTGCCAATGGCAAATTGTTCGACGGGCAGGATCTGCTGATCCGTGCGACCATCGTCATTGGTCACCATTTCAACGACCAGGGTTCGAACCTCCCCCTCAATCCGATAGAGCGCAATTGGCAGACCTGCCGCCGGGCACCCCCGAGCCGTATCCAAAACATGCGTCGTCAAATAGCCAGCCATTGTCTGCTCCTCATTTACCTACCGCCCCTCTCCTGCGGACTTTGCATCTGTTAGTCTCTGCCAACCGCTTCACGATCAATAGGGGCATTTGTCGTGATACGCTGTCGTCTTTGCATCATAAAGGCAGGCAAATCCAGAACATTGCTTCATTTGCAAAAATAGCTATCGGAATTTCAAGAAAATACCCGCCCATTTATTTGCTATAGAAAAGAATAACAAGAAGGATGAAGAAAGTGACACGTTATCCGCGCAACATGATTGGCTATGGCGCCAACCCACCCAAGGCAAATTGGCCCAAAGGGGCGAAAATCGCCGTTCAGTTTGTATTGAATTATGAAGAAGGCGGCGAAAACTGCCTGTTGCACGGCGATGCCGCGTCAGAAGCGTTCCTGTCCGAGATTGTCGGTGCGGCCCCTTGGGTTGGCCAGCGCCACTGGAATATGGAATCGATCTATGAATATGGAGCGCGATCCGGTTTCTGGCGACTCCATCGTCTCTTCACCAAAGCAGGCATCCCGCTGACGATTTATGGAGTCGCCACCGCGCTCGCCCGCAGCCCCGAACAGGTCGCTGCCATGCAGGCCGCCGACTGGGAAATAGCCAGCCACGGCCTCAAATGGATCGAATACAAGGATTACAGCCGCGAAGACGAAAAGGCCGACATGCTCGAAGCCATTCGTCTGCATGAAGAGGTGACCGGCAGCCGCCCGCGCGGTTGGTATACGGGTCGCTGTTCGGTCAATACGGTCGATCTGGCCACAGAAGTCGGCGGGTTTGATTATATCTCCGACACCTATGACGATGATCTGCCCTACTGGTATCAGTCCGGTCCGAAAGATCAGCTGATCATCCCCTACACACTTGACTGCAATGACATGCGCTTTGCCACGCCGCAAGGCTTCAATAGCGGCGAGCAATTCTATGCCTATCTCAAGGACAGCTTTGATTGCCTTTATGAGGAAGGCAACGCTGGCGCGCCGAAAATGATGAATATTGGCCTTCATTGCCGTTTGATTGGCCGTCCGGGCCGCATCATGGCGCTGAAACGCTTCATCGACTATGCCCAGAGCAAGACCGATGTCTGGTTCGCACGCCGCATCGACATTGCCCGCCATTGGCAACAAAACCATCCTCCCCTGCGCCCGGATCGTCCGAGCCAAATGGATTTTGCCCGTTTTGTCAGCCAGTTTGGCAGCATCTTCGAGCATAGCCCGTGGGTGGCAGAGCAAGCCTTTGCGCTGGAACTGGGTGCTGCCCATGATACCGCCTCCGGCCTGCACAATGCCCTCTGCCGTGCCTTCCGCTCAGCCAGCCGCGAAGACCGCCTCAATGTCCTCAAGGCTCATCCGGATCTGGCGGGCAAGCTGGCCGCTGCCAAACGCCTGACAGCTCAATCCACCGCAGAGCAGGCCAGCGCCGGCCTTGATGCCCTGACCGACGACGAGCGTGCCCGCTTCACCGAACTCAACGAAGCCTATACCGCAAAATTCGGTTTCCCCTTCATCATCGCGGTTCGCGACCATAACAAGGCCAGCATCCTTGAAGCCTTTGAGCGGCGCATCGGCAACAATGGCGAGATGGAATGCGCCGAGGCCTGCCGTCAGGTTGAGCGGATTGCCCTGCATCGCTTGCTGGATATTCTGCCAGTGTCTTCCGATGAGGCTGCGGGACAATGAGCGACCGCACCATCTTCATCGAACCCATATCTGCGGAGGCTTTTGCCCCCTTCGGCGACCTGATGGAGGCAAAAGGCGGCCCAACCAAGATCATCAATCAGGGTTTTTGTGGCCGTTATCATGATTTGGCGGCCCTCGACATCGTGCCAGATGAGGATCAGGGCCGCACCGGCATCAGCCTGTTTGACGCCAAGCCGCGCGACCTGCCCTATCAGCTCGACATGATGGAGCGCCACCCGCTTGGCTCTCAGGCCTTCATTCCAATGAGCATGAATGGCTTTTTGATCATCGTGGCCGAGGATGCAGGCAGCAAACCTGCCCACCCCCGTGCCTTCATCAGCAAAGCCGGACAGGCCATCAATTTCCATCGCAATGTCTGGCACGGTGTCCTGACCCCGCTTTATGCGCCGGGCCTGTTCGCCGTCATCGACCGCATCGGCACCGCCGACAATCTTGAAGAATTTTGGTTCGAGCAACCCTACATGGTTTGCCCGGCCCCTTAATTGACCCGCAAAAGCAGGCAATCACCACCATACAAAAACAACAACAAATGCAATTGAGACATTTGGAGGAAAGAACAATGATCCATAGAGGGGTAGCACAATGGATAGAAGCAGCATCGGGACGCCGGAACAACTCCGCGATCCCAATTTCACACCGGCCATATACAAGGCCATTCCACTAGGCATTCAGCATGTTCTGGCGATGTTCATCGCCAACGTCACACCTGCCATCATCGTCGCTGGCGCAGCGGGCTTCGGCTTTGGGTCCAATTCACCCGACTTTCCTGAACTGCTTTACATGATCCAGATGTCGATGCTGTTTGCCGGCATTGCAACCCTGTTCCAGACCATCACATTTGGTCCAGTCGGCGCCGGGCTGCCCGTGGTGCAGGGCACCAGCTTTGCCTTTCTGCCGATCATGATTCCGCTGGTTGCAGGCAAGGGCGTGGATGCGCTCGCCGCACTCTATACCGGCATTTTCATCGGCGGCTTGTTCCATGCAATCCTAGGGCGCTTCATTGGCAAAATCCGCTTTGCATTGCCACCATTGGTTACCGGGCTTGTGGTCACCATGATCGGCCTCGCCCTGGTCAAGGTTGGCATTCAATATGCTGCAGGCGGTGTCCCAGCCATGGGCACGCCGGAATTCGGCTCTCTGATCAACTGGGCAGCAGCGCTTGTTGTGATCGTCGTCACCCTCGGCTTTAAATTCTTCACCCGCGGGATGCTGTCGGTCTCCGCAGTTCTGATCGGGCTTGCTGCCGGATATCTGTTCGCACTGGCAACCGGCATGCTGTCCATCACATCCATCGTGACCAGCTTCGACCGCGCATCACTCTTCTCCCTGCCAATGCCGTTTAAATATGGCTTCGAGCTGTCCTTTGCTGCAATCATCGGCTTCTGTCTGATGGCGGTCATCTCGGCCATTGAAACCGTCGGCGATGTCTCCGGCATCACCAAAGGCGGCGCCGGACGCGAAGCCACCGACAAGGAAATTGCCGGTGCGACCTATGCAGATGGTCTCGGCACGGCTGTGGCCGGTATCTTTGGCGGCCTGCCAAACACCTCCTTCTCGCAGAATGTCGGCCTGATTGCCATGACCGGCATCATGAGCCGTCATGTGGTGACCATTGGCGCGATCTTCCTGATCATCTGCGGCTTGGTGCCAAAAGTCGGCGGCCTGATCCGCACCATCCCGATCGAAGTGCTCGGCGGTGGCGTGATCGTGATGTTTGGCATGGTTGTCGCCGCTGGCATCTCCATGTTGTCCGACGTCAACTGGAACCGCCGCAACATGGTGATCTTCGCCATCTCGCTGTCGGTCGGTCTTGGCCTGCAGCTGGTGCCAGAAGCAGTCCAGCATCTGCCCGGCACTGCCAAGGTTCTTCTGACCTCTGGCCTGTTGCCTGCGGCCTGTCTGGCAATCGTGCTGAACCTGATCCTGCCTGAGGAACTGCCAGCAGAAGCCACCGAGGAAGTCTCTGGCGGTATGGCGGGCCACGCAAAAGGCTCCCTGCCAGGCGAATAAGCCAAATACAAATACAAACAAAAAAGCCCGCCTGAACACCATCAGGCGGGCTTTTTTTTTACGAAAGCATGATCTTCAACCGTATGATCAGGCCGTATGATCCGCGAGCATGATGTTTGCGCGCATATCCTGCAAAATGAGCAATTCTGCGGCCACCATCGCGGCGATGACCGCAGGTCGTTTGTCGCGCGAACCACCTGCACCAATCGGGCAGACGAAATCCTCAAGCATCAGATCGGCCTCCGTACCAAATTCGCGCCGCAGCCAGTTGGAGAAAGTCCCCCGCTTGGTCTTCGAGCCAATCATCCCGACATAGAGCGCATCCCCGCGCAACAAGGCTTCACGCGCCAACAGGAAATCCAGTGCGTGGTCATGGGTGAGAATGAGAAAGATACTGCCAGCCCGCGCCTTTCGCACCTCGTTTTCCGGCAAGACCGAGAGCCTTTGTTCAACATCAACCTCCAGCAAGGTCAATTCCGCTGCCCGGCTGTCAATGACAATCGGCTGGAACGGCAACAACGCCAAGGCCGAGGCCAAGGCTCGCCCCACATGGCCCGCCCCGAAAATATAGACACGCGGCAAGTCCTGCGCCTGCTCTGCCTGCCCTTTGAGCGCGGCCGCACGCCCTGCCGCATCAAGTATTTGAAAGCCCAATCGCACCCGCCCGCCGCAGCACTGGCCAATATCCGGTCCCAAGGGAATGTCGAGCTGAACCGTCTCACGCCCCAGCCGCAGCATCCTTCGTGCTTCATCAATCGCCAGATATTCCAGCTGCCCACCGCCAATCGTTCCCCATTGCGCCGTGGGTGAGACGAAGATCTCCGCCCCCACCTCGCGCGGCGACGACCCGGTCAGATCATCGAGCCTGACGCGCACCACATCCCGGTGCTGATCGAGGAAGTCATGCAGCGTGCTAGCCATCTCCGCCTCCCGCAACTTCTTGCAATCGCTCGACAGCCATCAGGATTCGTTCCGGCGTTGCAGGCGCATCAAGGCGTGGGCATTGGCGATAGTCTGCCACACTGGCCACTGCCATCGACAAAGCCTCAAGCACCGAAACGGCCAACATGAAGGGTGGCTCGCCAACCGCCTTTGAACGTTTGATGGTGCGTTCTTTATTCTCCGACCAGTCCGCCAAAGTCACCTCAAAAATGGCAGGAATGTCGCTTGCAAGCGGGATCTTGTAGGTCGAGGGCGCATGGGTCCTGAGCCGTCCGGCATCATCCCACCACAGCTCTTCGGTGGTCAGCCAGCCCATGCCCTGCACAAAGGCGCCTTCGACCTGGCCAATGTCGAGGATCGGATTAATCGACTTGCCGACATCATGCAGAATATCCGTCCGATCAACCCGATATTCGCCCGTCAGCATATCGATGGTCACTTCCGAGACCGCCGCCCCATAGGCAAAATAGAGGAAGGGCCGCCCTTGTCCTTTTTCCCGATCCCAATGGATTTTCGGCGTCTTGTAAAAACCGGCGGCGGACAATTGCACCCGCGCCAGATAGGCTTCCTTGATCAGTGCGTCAAAGGCCAGTTCCTCATCCCCAATCCGCACCCTGTTCGGCAAAAACTGGATATCTGTTTCACTGACAGACCATTTCTCGGCAGCAAAGGCCACCAGCCGCGCCTTGATCTGCTCGGCAGCATCAAGTGCCGCCATGCCATTCAAATCCGTTCCAGACGAGGCTGCCGTCGCCGAGGTGTTGGGCACCTTGTCAGTTGCGGTGCGGGTGATCTTGATCCGTTCCAGATCCACCTGAAAAGCATCGGCCACCACCTGCGCAACCTTCACATTCAACCCCTGCCCCATCTCGGTGCCACCATGATTGAGTTGGATCGACCCATCCGTATAGATATGCAGCAGACTACCCGCCTGATTAAACCAGGTGGCGGTGAAGGACACCCCGAACTTGACCGGCGTCAGCGCAATCCCCTTGCGCTCAAACTGCCCTGTGGCTGAAGCCTCACGGTTGAAGGCCAGCACAGCCTTGCGACGTGCCTGATAATCTGCGCGACTTTCCAGCTCCCCAATCAACCGTTCAAGAATATTGTCTTCCACGCACTGATGATAAGGCGTCACATCGCGCCCCGGCCCGCCATAGAAATTCGCCTTGCGCACCTCCAACGGATCCTTGCCGACCGCATAGGCCACCTCTTCGATGATCCGCTCTGCCGCGATTACCCCTTGCGGCCCACCAAAACCACGAAAGGCCGTGTTGGACACCGTGTTGGTTTTCATCGGGTGGGACTTGAGCTTCACATGGGGGTAGAAATAGGCATTGTCCGCATGAAACAAGGCTCGGTCGGTCACCGGTCCGGAAAGGTCCGAGGAATAGCCACAGCGAGCAATAAAGTCCCCCCGGACCGCTTCAATCCGCCCTTCATCATCAAAGCCCACATCATAGTCGACAACGAAATCATGGCGCTTGCCCGTTGCCGTCATATCCAGATCGCGATCCGGGCGCAGCTTGACCGGGCGGTTCATTTTTTTTGCAGCCAAAGCGGCCACGGCGCAGAAGATATTCATCTGCGTTTCCTTGCCGCCAAAGCCACCCCCCATGCGCCGCACCTGAATGGTCACAGAATGGGACGGCACCCCAAGCACCTGCGCCACCATATGCTGGGCTTCGCTTGGATGCTGGGTGGAGGCATGAACCAACACGTCTTCATCTTCCCCCGGCAAGGCAAAGGCGATCTGGCCTTCCAGATACATGTGATCCTGACCGCCAATCCGCATCCGACCCTGAAGCCGCTTTGGCGCAGCCTCAAGCACCGCGTCCGCATCGCCGCGCGACAGGGACATCGGCTTGGCAACATAAGGCGCGCCCGCTTGCCTCGCCGCAAGGGCATCGGTCACATAGGGCAGATCTTCATATGAGACGTCAGCCAGTGTCGCCGCCCGCCGGGCAATGTCCCGCGTTTCGGCAATCACCGCAAAGAGCGGCTGCCCCCAATAGGAACAGACATCGGTCGGGAAGACCGGCTCATCATCGAGATGATTGGGACTGATGTCGTTGATGCCGGGAATATCGTCCGCGGTGATCACCCCAACCACCCCCTTCACCTCAAGGCAAGGGGAGAGATCAAGCGACAGGATCCGGGCATGGGTTCGCTCACTCACCCCGAAATAGCCATGAAGGGTGCCAACCGGTTCGGCCAAATCATCGGTATAATCGGCCCGCCCGGAGACATGCTTCTGGGCGGAATCGTGCTTGATATTCTGATGGACGCCACCCTTAACGGCAGTGGCTTTCGAGACATCCTGTTTCATTCTGCTGCCACCCCGCTTGCATCATTCGAACCATGCTCCAGCCAGAACCGGCGGAACAGATTTTGTGCCACTTTCATCCGATAATCCGCACTGGCTCTCCAGTCCGAAATGGGTGAAAAATCCACTGACAGGGTTTTCGAGGCAGCCATCAGGCTCATCTCACAGAAAGGCTGTCCAACCAGCATACTTTCGACCGTTGCCGCCCGCTTCGGTGTCGCCGCCATGCCTCCAAGCGCAATTCGGGCCTCTTCAATCACCCCGCCAGCCACGCGCAAATGCATGCCCATGCAAACGGTTGAAATATCCTCGTCTCGGCGCTTGGAAATCTTGTAGGCGGCATTGAGGCTACTGGCTTCAGGCAATGGCAGCCGCACTGCCTCGACAAAATCACCTGTCTGGCGATCTTGCTTGCCATAATCAACAAAGAAATCCTCAAGTGGCAGCACCCTTTGCTCGGAGCCACACCGCAACACCAGCTCCGCCCCCAGCGCAATGAAGACGGGCGGCAGGTCGCCAATCGGCGAGCCATTGGCAATGTTGCCGCCAATTGTCCCCATATTGCGGATTTGCGGTCCGGCAATCCTGTTCCAAAAGGCTTCAAGATGTGGGAAATGGGTCGCCACCGCCTCGGTGGCCTCGCTATAGCTGACCCCGGCACCAATGACCAGCTGTCCATCACATTCCGTAATCGTCTTGAGTGCCTCAAGGCGCGTGAGGAACAGCACATTATCCAGCCTTTTGAGATGCTTGGTGACCCAGAGACCAACATCTGTGCCGCCAGCCACAATCGTCGCTTCAGGCTCTTCGAGCCGCAAGGCCGCCAAATCATCAAGCGAAGCGGGCAGAATTGCGCGCTGTCCCCCAACTGTCAGCTCAACCCGTGCCTCATCCCGCAACGCCCCCAGCCGCACCACATTCTTCTCTCGCTCCGCCAGCAACCAGTCACTGCCCGGATTGCCATAGTCAGATATGGCTGCCGCCGCCTTCAGGATCGGTTGATAGCCGGTGCACCGACAAAGATTGCCCTGCAAGGCCACTTCAACTGCCTCTCTGTCCGGGTTCGGATTGTCCATCCAGAGAGCATAAAGCGACATAACGAAACCGGGCGTGCAAAAGCCGCATTGTGAGCCGTGATAATCAACCATCGCCTGCTGCACCGGATGCATATTGCCATCCACCCCGCGCAGAGCTTCAATCGTCACCACATGGCACCCGTCAAGGGAGGGTAGAAACCGGATGCAGGCATTGACCGTTTCGTAGATGAGCTGGCCCTGATGGAGCCGCCCGACCAGCACGGTGCAGGCACCGCAATCCCCCTCGGCACAACCTTCCTTGGAACCGGTCAGCCGGCGTGTCAGGCGCAAATGATCAAGCAAGGTCGCATCCGGCGCGACCGCATCAAGCTCTTCCAATTGATCATTGAGCCAAAATCGTAACGTCCTGCGAATGTCTGGCATCGTCGGCTCCTGTTGCTGACCCACTTAGCCCAAGATTTCAGCAGAATTCAGTCCTGTACATTCATTGGGCATCTTTAAATCTAATCCATGCGCAATTGTCCGGATATGCTGAAAAAGCAATGGCAGTTTCAGGATAATTCAAAAAATAGCGAACGAATAGACTTGTATTGATGCCAATTTGGCATCAAAGAAAACTCATATGCCGGTTCACATCCTTATAGAGCAAATAGCGGAATTTGCCCGGACCACCCGCATAACAGGCCTGCGGGCAAAAGGCGCGCAAACCACATATAGTCCCCCGGCCTCGACCTCGACCCAATCCTGATTGAGTCGATAAACCGCTTTTCCTTCAAGCACATAAAGGCCATGTTCCATCACATGGGTCTCGGCAAACGGAATGACGCCTCCCGGCTCGAAGGTCACGATGGTCACATGCATATCATGGCGCATATCGTCCAGATCAACAAAGCGCGTCGTTGCCCATTTGCCATCCGTATCCGGCATCGGGGTCGGTGCGATATCGCACTCATTGGCAACAAAAGCCTCAGGTCGTTCGACCCCGTCGACTGTCTGATAGATTTTTCGGATCCAGTGAAAGACCACCAAAGCGTCTGACTCGTTGAGAATTGACCAGTTTGACCCCGCTGGAATATAGGCAAAACCTCCCTCTTCCAGCTTGTGCATCGTACCATCAATCGTCACCACAACGCTGCCGCTGGTGACAAACAAAGCAGACTGAACCGCCTTGTTATTCTCGGGTTGGTCGCTGCCCCCTTTTTCTTCCAGCTCGACAATATAATGGGAGAAGGTTTCGGCAAAACCGGTCATGGGCCGCGCAATTACCCACATCCGCATGCCCGTCCAGAAAGGCAGCTTGCTGCAAACAATGTCCCGCATGGTGCCTTTGGGAATGACCGCGTAACTGTCGGTGAAGACCGCACGATCCGTCATGAGCTCGGTCTGGGCTGGCAAGCCACCCTGAGGGGAATAATAGCGATTGTCTGACATGGATAGGCGACCTTCCGAACGACAGTGCGAGCATTAGACCACCCGGCGGCAGGCTGGCGCTCATCTTGACGCCCCATCCTGCCAACCAAATGCAAAGACAGGGCTTTCTTTGATAAAAGCCTGTCTTGCTTCATTTTCCAACCAGCTTCATGACCGTTCAGCCCTGAAGCATTGTTTCGCTTTTTTTGAAAATCACCCCTTGCCCAGTGTCTATTCGCCAATGACTATCCGTCAAACGCCACGAACAGCTGTTTCTGCTCGCCAAGGCCTTCCACCCCAAGCCGCACTTCGTCGCCAGCTTTGAGATAAACCTGTGGCGACATGCCCATGCCAACACCCGGTGGAGTGCCTGTGGTGATCACATCGCCTGCCCGCAGGGTGAAGAAAGTCGACAAATGGGCAATGATCTCGGCCACAGTGAAGATCATCTTTTCCGTATTACCCGTCTGCATCCGCGTCCCATTGACGTCGAGCCACAGATCAAGCGCTTGCGGATCTGCGATTTCATCGCGGGTCACCAGATAGGGGCCAATCGGGCCAAAGCCATCGCAGGATTTGCCCTTCACCCATTGCCCGCCATGTTCGATCTGGAAAGAACGTTCGGAGATATCATTGACCACACAATAGCCCGCCACGTGGGAGAGGGCATCTTCCAGCGCAATATGCGCCCCGCCCTTGCCAAGAATCACCCCTAGCTCCACCTCCCAGTCGGTCTTGGTCGAACCTTTGGGGATCGTCACCGGATCATTGGCCCCGGTGACCTCGCAGACCTTGGTGAAGAGGATAGGGAAGTCCGGGATCGCCATGCCTGATTCTTCTGCGTGATCGGAATAATTGAGCCCGATACAGAAAAAGCGGGGAACATCGCCAATGCAAGCATCAAGCCGCGCGCCTTCGGGTACAAATGGCAACGTCGCCGGATCCAAAGAAGCCAGACGAGCCAAGGCTGCGTCGGACAGCTGTTCAGGCCCGAGATCCGGGATCACGGAAGAGAGATCCCTTCCCCGTCCTTCTGCATCCAGCATGCCCGGTTTTGCGGCCCCTTTTGGCCCAAATCGGAACAATTTCATAACGCACCTCCTCGCATCATCCTTTGAAACATCATTGGCAGGCAATCAATCACTCTCGCCAGCCCATAACAATCGCCAATCCATACGGACCGTTACGGACCGCACAGGAAACCAAGAAAAATCGGCAAATCAGCGCTTTTTCCAGCTGACGCCTGCCGCAGGGATTGTCTCGCCGTCCCATTCCACCGGTTCGGGATTATAGGTGAAAACAAAGCGACAGTTGCCCCTTCGCCTCCACCGCCAGCATGTCGGGATAGCAATCAATCATCCAGCGCGGCGGTGTCCCGCTTGGCGTGACCAGAACCACTTTCAAACCATCAACTGCATTCGTCATAGCGCCACCCCTATGTTCCTTCTGGCCCTGAAATTTGTCTTGACCCTGAATTGTGATATTCCGCTGAAAAACCGCCCCTGCCAACGGATGTTGTTTGAGCCCGATCTCATCCAGCTCGCACCGCGCCGATGTCACATACAGCGTCCGTCCCTCCGGCCCGCCAAGCGCCGGACAGGTCAAATGCGGCGCATCAAAGCCTTCGGCAAATAGAAAGCGCCCTTCGGAATCATAAACGGCCCACCCGCGCCGCGCCCCCACTGGGCCACCCACAGATTGCCCTGATTATCCACCACGGCCCCGTCAGGGGAAAGATTCTCAGCCCGGAAATCAAGGAAACACTGCGCCTCCTCTGCGGGCCAGCCGTCCCCATCCAGCGCCACCCGCATCAAAAGCTGGGTGCGGGTATCGGTAAAATAGGCATGCCGCCCGTCAGGCGCAAAAGAAATGGCATTGGAAGTGGATATCCGATCATAGAGCAGCCGCAATTCGCCACGGTAAAAGCGATAGATCGCCCCGGCATGGTCTTCCCCACCCTTGCCGATGGTACCGATCCAGAAGCCGCCATAAGGGTCCGCGCGACCGTCATTTGACCGTGTAAGGGCATTGTCCGCTTCCAGATCGCAGACCCACCCCTCAGCCCCGGTATCAAGATTGAACTGAAACAGCCTTGTTTCGCTGGCCACCAGCAAATGGTCGTGATCTACCCAGCCGCAGGCACTGACCATCTCGTCAAATTCCCAAGCCTGCGGGCCCTTCTCAGTCCGGGTCAACAGGCGTCCTGCCAGAATGTCAAACCAGAAAAGTTGCCTGCGCTCCGGATGCCAAAGCGGCCCTTCTCCAAGGCTGCACAGGCGATCATCAAAAAGGTTTGCGTTCAATCTACTTCTCTCCTTTATATCCCCTCACGCAATCGCTGCGTCATAGGCAGCAACCACCTGTCTGGCTCTCTTCGCCAAATCTTGCGCGTCGCGCCCCGGCACATAGAGCGCGGTGCCAATGCCAAACCCATCTGCACCTGCGGCAATCCATTGGCCGAAATTCTCCGGCCCGGCTCCTCCGACCGCATAAACAGGCACAGAACGAGGCAACACCGCCCGCATGGCTTTGAGCCCGTCTGGACCAACCAGCGATCCGGGAAACAGCTTCAATCCGTCCGCTCCCGCCCGTATAGCGGTGAAGGCTTCTGTTGGCGTCATCACGCCCGGCCAGCTTTGCAAGCCCCATTGTTTGGTCAGCGCAATGACATCCCGATTGCAGTCCGGCGAAACCACCAGCTTGCCCCCCACCTTGGCGACGGCGGCCACATCTTCAACGCTCAACACCGTCCCGGCCCCGATTAAAGCCTTATCGCCAAAGGCGTTGACCATCAGTTCCACGCTTTTCAAAGCCTCGGGGGAATTGAGCGGCACCTCGATCACCGTGATTCCTGCCTCGATCAGCGCCTCTCCTGCCGCAACAGCCTCGTTTGGTTCGATCCCACGTAAAATAGCAATGATCTTGCGACTCATGACACCTCCCCCTGTCCGAGCTTTCGTTGCCGATTGACGGCAACCAGCCCAGCCAACGTCATGTCGAGACCATCTTCAAAGCCCGGCTTTGTGCATTCCTCACTCAACGCCAACTCATAGAGATGGCACAGACTGGCATCCCCAATCACCGTGATCCGCTGACCCAGCCAATAGGGCTTGGTGGCAGCCAGCTCCATGCCAACCAACAGGCCGGACAAACGGGCCCGAACATCGCCCCCCTTCAAGCCCGTCAATAAATCCTCTGCTCTGAGACTGAATAGCCGGCTGGTCAGCCGCGCCGGATGGGCCATGCCCTCCGAAACTGTCTCCAGAAACAAGTCTTCATTCAGCTCCTCTTCACCAAGGGAATGCTTCAATACCGTGTTGTTGGAGATCGCCGCAAACAATTCACCGGTCATCACGCTCTGGAACGACACCACCTCGCCCGCGCTGATCCGGGCCCATTTGCTGTGTGATCCGGGCAGGCACAGAACCCCGTCAAATTCCTTGTCCTTGGCGAGATATCCGGCAATCTGCACTTCTTCACCGCGCATCACATCCGCCGGGTTCTCCTGCTTGAGGCCCGGGACCACTTGCACCCGGAATGCCTCGCAAGAGACCTGAGCAAAGCTCTCGTCAAGGGGTGCGCACGGCACCGAACGATAAGGGGCTTCCACCCACCCCTGCCGTGAGCCAACCATACCACAGGCAATCACATCAACGGGCCGCGGCAAATCTGCCACTTGGTCGCCAATCAGATCAACAAGGGCGGGTTCAAACCCATCCATCGACAGCGAGCCCATCCCGCAACGGGCCGAGCGATGAAACAGCACCTGATCGGTCTCATCCATCCCCCAGACGCGCAAGTGAGTGGTCCCCCAGTCAACGGCAATCCATGACAAACTCATCCCGTTACCACCACGCCGCCATCGATCACCAAGGACTGACCGGTCATCATCCGGCTGGACTTGGACGCCAGAAACAGCACTCCGTCGACCATGTCTTCGGGCTGGATCGATTCTTTGAGACATTGCATCGCCAGATGATTTTCCAGCGCTTCGGGGGTGACCCACAAATCTTTCTGCTTTTGCGTCAGAACCCACCCCGGAGCCACCGCATTGACCCGAATGCCATCCGGTCCCCACTCACGGGCCAGGGTGCGGGTCATACCATTGATGCCCGCATTGGCGGTGGTGTAGCAGGTCAGATTTTCATGCCCCATCATATAGGCAATGGACGAGAAATTGATGATCGACCCGCCGCCGCGCTGTCGCATACCTTCAAGCACTGCCTTACAGGAAAAGAAATAGGAGCGCAGATTGAGCGACATATTCCAGTCCCAATAATCCTGCGTCACCTCCTCGGCCCTGTGCCGCTCATCATTGGCCGCATTATTGACAAGAATCGAAAGGACGCCATGCGCCTTAGCCGCATCAGCAATGGCCTTCTCCAGCTTGCTCACATCGGTGATATCGCATGGCAGGAACAAGGGCCGATTGCCGGTCTCCCGCTCCATCCGGTCGCAAAAATCCGTCGCATCAGAGCGCTGAACAAAGGCCACCTTGCTGCCCTGCCGCAAGAAACCTTCGGTCAAATAAGCTCCAATGCCCGATCCTCCGCCGGTGATAAAGACCGACTGCCCCGCGAGATCCGAATAGGTTGCATACATTCTTGCCTCTCTTTTCTGGTCGCGCGTATCATCCCTGCCAAGGACCAGCGACAACCCCTCTGATGTCTCTTGTCTTGTTGATGCCTTAGTGGCTTTCCCGTGTCACGGGGCGGGTATCCTTGCCCACCAGAAAGTCCAGATCAGCGCCCTCATTGGCCTGCAAAACATGGTCGATATAAAGCCGCGCATAGCCACGCTCATAATGGAGTGCGTCCGGCTGCCATGTTGCGCGGCGGGCGCTCAGCTCCGCCTCATCCACCAGCAATTCAAGGGCACCTGCCGACGCACTGACCCGGATCCGGTCACCGGTCTTGACCAAGGCCAACGGACCACCAGCCTGCGCTTCGGGTGCCACATGCAACACCACAGTCCCAAAGGCCGTGCCAGACATCCGCGCATCACTGATCCGCACCATGTCCCGCACACCCTGTTTCACCAATTTGGCGGGGATCGGCATGTTGCCCACTTCCGGCATGCCCGGATACCCCTTGGGACCACAGCCTTTCAGCACCAATATGGTATCCTTGCTGACCGGCAGATCTTCCCTGTCAATATTGGCCTTCATATCCTCGATACTCTCGAACACATAGGCTTCCGCCTCATGCTCTAGCAAAGCATCCGTTGCAGCCGACGGTTTGACGATCGCCCCGTCCGGCGCCAGATTGCCCTTGAGCATCCGCAAACCGGCAGCAGGTTTGACCGGAGCATCAAAGGGGTGGATCACATCATCATTGTAGCATTCCGCGCCATCCGCATAGGCGCTGATATCCTTGCCCATCACGGTCATGGCGGACCGCAAATGGCCTTTCAGGCGATCAAGCACCACCGGCATGCCGCCCGCATAGCAGAAATCTTCCATCAAATACTGGCCCGACGGCATGCAATTGACCAGCAACGGAATATCCTTGCCAATCTCCACATCCTCAAGCCGCAGATCAATACCGACCCGTCCGGCCAGCGCCAGCAAATGAACCACAGCATTGGTCGAACCACCGACCGCCGCATTGGCCAGAATGGCATTCTCGAAGCTTTCCCGGCTGACGACCTTGGAGAGCACCAAGCCCTCGTCAACCATCTCGACAATCCGCTTGCCTGTCAGATGCGCCAGAGCCATCCGGCGGGCATCGACAGCAGGCAAGGCTGCATTGGTTGGCAGGCTCAAACCCATTGCCTCCACCAATGACGCCATGGTCGAGGCCGTACCCATGGTCATGCAGACGCCCTTGGAACGGCTCATGCCGGACTCAGCGGCCATGAAATCCTTCAAGGTCATTTCACCGGCCCGCACCGCTTCGGAAAATTTCCAGACATCCGTGCCGGAACCGATATCGTTGCCCCGCCATTTGCCGTTTAGCATCGGCCCCGACGAGACAACAATGGTCGGCAGATCCACCGATGCTGCCCCCATCAATTGCCCCGGAGTAGTCTTGTCACAGCCCCCGAGCAACACCACCCCGTCAATGCCATAGGCGCGGATGCTTTCCTCCACATCCATCGACAACAGATTGCGAAACAGCATCGCGGTCGGCTTCATTTGGGTTTCGCCCAAGGACATGACCGGAAACTCAACCGGGAAGCCACCAGCCTCCCAAACTCCGCGTTTGACCCCTTCGGCCAAATCGCGAAGGCCAGAATTACAAGGCGTCAGCTCCGACCAGGTATTGCAAATGCCAATCACCGGTCGACCATCAAAGACATGATCTGGAAAGCCCTGATTTTTCATCCAGCTGCGATGAATGAAGCCATCCTTGTCAAGCTTGCCATACCAAGCCCGATTGCGCCGATTTTGCTTTTTGTCGTCGCCGTTCCCACTCATAGTCTTTGTCCTTCTAAAACCCATATTACATGGGGAAACTCCAAGGCAGAGTAACCCCATGCTGCATCAAAAATATCCCGCTGGTTTCAATCGATCGCTGTTTTAAGGCAGGCAAGTCACGTGACAGCGGCACCGCCCGGTCAGCGTCCTGCAGAGCCACCCGATAGTGCGCCTCAGGATCAAGCCCGGTCAAGCGCCGCGGCCGCGGCAAAATCTGCTTAGATGTCCCCGCCTTGCCCGCAAAACCCACAAAACCCGCGCCATCTGCCGCCAACGGCTGCTCGGCAAAAATCGCTTTGTCCCCATGATCAAGGCGAAGTTGCGAATCTGGATTTTGTAGGCTTCGCGGTCGATGATTGTGGTTTCGATCTTCAAATCCCCGTAAGACCCTCCGCCATGGCTGGCACCGCAATCATCGCACTTGTGGCAAGAGCTGCCAAAGTTGTCTTGAGCATGGAACGCATTGTGTCCTCCCTGCGGTTCCAATAATTGAAACTTGATTTCACATATTGCAATCATAACGTCAACCCGCTACATCTTGTCAACAACAACAATAAAAAAGACATCGGTTTCCGACCGCACAACCTGTCCACCAGCCCCGCCCCCTCAACAAACGGAACATGGCAGGTTGCCTCGGAGTCCAAATCTAACGCAAGTTGGCCGGTGAAAGCTGGGAGACAAGGTATGGCTGTGATAGATGACAAAAGGACCGCCACCCCGACCAAAACCGCAGATGGCACTGTCGGCAAGGCCCTTGATGTGCTTGATCAGGTGGCTGGATTTGGCCGCCCGGTTCGCTTTGCCGAACTGCTCGAAAACAGCCGCTATCCAAAGGCCACCCTCTATCGCTTCGTCCAAACCCTGACCAATCAGAATATGCTGAGCTATGATCCGGAGCGCCAGACCTACAGCCCCGGCTTTCGACTGGTTCGGCTAGCCCATGCCGCTTGGCAACAGACCTCGCTGGCTCCGATTGCCCGCCCCTATCTCGACGAACTCAGCCTTGATATCGGCGAGACGGTGCATCTGGCTCAACTCGATTCCGGCCATGTTCTCTATGTTGACAAACGCAATGCCCGCCAGCCCATCGCCATGTATAGCCAGGCTGGCAAAATCGGCCCGGCCTATTGCACCGGTGTGGGCAAAGCCATGCTGGCCCATCTGCGCGAGCCGCAATTATCAACGGTCCTGTCGCAACAGAGCTTTCATGTCTTCACGCCGCACACGCTGCGCGACATTGACAGCCTGAAGGCCGAACTCGCCGAAATCCGCACCACAGGCCACGCCTTTGACCGCGAAGAGCATGAGCCCACCATCATTTGCGTCGCGGTGCCGATCATCACCCGTCAAGACAATGTGCTCGGTGCCCTGTCCGTTACAAGCTCCACCCAGCGATCAAGCCTTGAGGCGCTCGAAATGCTGGCACCACGTTTGAAACAAGCCGCAAAAACCATCGCCGAAGAAGCCGCCAACTGGACCTTTCCCGAGGCCTGACACCCAATCAGGCCCGACACAAAGCAAGGCATGAAGGCAAGCGTCATCGTCGGTGTCCGGCAAACAGACATGAAAAAGGCTGGCATCTGCCAGCCCTTTTTTGTATGCATCACCGCTAGGAGTCAATCCTGCAGCGCTTGCTCCTGTTTCGCTTCCGCTTCGGCCATGGCCCGCAACTGCGCGCGGATGATCTTGCCACTGGTGGTCATCGGCATCTCATCAATGAAGCGCACCACGCGGGGATATTCATGCGCCGCCAGCCGATGTTTGACGAATTGGGCTATCTCGTTGGCCAGATCATCACTCGGCTCATATTTATCCGATAGCAAAATATAGGCGGCAACAACGCTGTTGCGCATTGCGTCAGGCTTGCCGACGACCCCTGCCATTTGCACCGCGGGATGCTGCAACAGGCAATCTTCCACCTCGACAGGACCAATCCGATAGCCCGCAGACCCGATGACATCGTCATCGCGACCAACAAACTGAATATAGCCCTCGTCATCCTTGATGCCCTGATCGCCGGTCAAAAGCCAACGTCGGCCTCTGGGACCGTCGAGATATTTGTCGACCGTTGCATCCGGGCGGTTCCAATAGCGCAGGAACATCACCGGATCCGGCGACAGAACCGCAATCGCCCCCTGCTCGCCTGATGGCATCACCTCGCCGGTCTGGTCATCAATCACCTCGACCACATGTCCCGGAACCGCTTTGCCGATAAAGCCGGTTTTGTTCACCCCAAGGGACGAGCAAGACGACAACACCACATTGCATTCAGTCTGGCCGTAAAATTCGTTGATCGTAACCCCCAGAGCCTCCCGGCCCCAATCGAGCAACTCGGCGCCCAGCGCTTCGCCGCCGCTGCCAACCGACCGCATCTGTACAGTCGCCCTTTTGGCTTCAGGAACCTGCCGCATCAATTTCAAGGCCGTCGGCGGCAGGAAGGCATTGCGAATGCCCTGCTTCTTGATGAAATCAAAGGCCCATTCACCGGTAAATTTATCCACCCGACCCGCCACCACGGGCAAGCCCAGATGAAGTGCAGGCATCAAGACATCCATCAAGCCACCGATCCATGCCCAATCCGCAGGCGTCCAGACCTTGTCCCCCGGCAACGGCAGGAAATCATGATGCATTTCCACCCCCGGCAAATGCCCAAGCAGTACCCGATGCCCATGCAAGGCCCCTTTGGGCAATCCGGTCGTGCCAGAAGTATAAATCAGCAAGGCCGGATCATCGGCGCGGGTAATCATCGGCTCAAAGACCGGGCTTTCCTGTTGGACTTCAACATGGAAACCAAGAGCGCCAATATCGATCCCGTCAATCGACAGGACCAAAGCCAGATCCGGCAAGTCGTTGCGCAGAGAGGCAATCTTGCGCGCCCCTTCCCGGTTGGTGATCACAGCACGCGCACCGGAATCCTTCAGCCGATGAATGAGGGCCTCTTCGCCAAACAGCGTGAAGAGAGGCAGCGACACGCAGCCCATTTTCCAAACCGCGATATGAGAGACCGCCGTCTCAAGGCATTGAGGCAGCAAAACACCGATCCTGTCTCCCACCTCACCGGGCCGTTCCATACCACGAATGCCATGGTGCTTTAACCGATTGGCCAGCCGGTTCGACATATCCCGCATCGCCCCGAAGGTGAGATCCCGGGGTGGTTTCTTGTCGGAGACTTCGTGGATGGCCAAACGGTCGGGATCTGATTGCGCCCACTTGTCGCAAACATCGATCCCCATATTATAGATGTCAGGAATGTCCCACCGGAATGCCTGATAGGTATCCCGGTAGCTGTCCTTCTTTTCGAGCATGTTGTCCTCCCCGCTGGCTCTGGTCTGATTGCCACTTTGGCCAGCTATGGAGGTCCACCCTAACCCGCTTCTGTGCTAGGAAGAAAGCTCTTCTTCGCCCAGCCCCTCACTTAGGGCCTTAAAGGCTTTGAGGGCTGCCTCGCGGCTCTCTTTCAAATCAACGATTGGCATCGGATAAGTCTTACCCAGCAACACACCCGCATCCTTCAAGACCTGTGCAGGTGCCTCCCATGGCTTGAACAGGAATTTATCAGGCAAAGCTGCCAATTCCGGCACATAATAGCGGGTATACTCCCCCGCCTTGTCGAACGTCTCGCCCTGCAAAACCGGGTTGAACACCCGGAAATAAGGCGCGGCATCCGCCCCGCAGCCGGAAATCCACTGCCAGCTGGCACTATTATTTGCAAGGTCTGCATCCAGCAGGCAATCCCAGAACCATGCCTCCCCCTGCCGCCAATCAAGCCGCAGATTCTTGACCAGAAAGGAGCCGACAATCATCCGCACCCGATTGTGCATATAGCCGGTGCGCCACAGCTCGCGCATGCCCGCGTCGACAATCGGAATCCCCGTCTGCCCTTTTTGCCAAGCCGCAAGCCAATCCGGCACATCAACCCAGTCAAAGGCCTTGAATTTCTCCTGCAAAGGCTGACGGGGCAGATCGGGATTGTGATAGAGCAGATGGTATGAGAATTCCCGCCAACCAAGCTCGCTGCGGAAGTGATCAAGATCGCTCGACGGGGCATCGTCGCCCAAGCCATCGGCTGCATGCCATATCTGGTTTGGTGAAATCTGCCCGTTGGCCAGATAGGGCGAGAGCCGCGATATATGGGCCTTGGCAGGGAAATTGCGCCCGTCCTTATATCCTTTGAGGCCACCGGACAGAAAAGCATCAAGCACATCTTGCGCCCCTGCTTCGCTGACGTCCCACAGGCTGTCCATCTCTTCATGCCAAGGGATCGATGGCATCAAGCTCAGCGCATCAAGCGACACGGCCCCATCGTCGGCCTTTGCCTTGCAATAGCGGATGTCATCCGGCGCGGCAATCGGCTTGGGCGGTGGTGGTGCTTGCAGACAGCCTTTGCGGAAGAAGGGGGTAAAGACCCTATAAGGCGTCTTGTCCGCTTTGCTGATGGTCCATGGTTCCCAAAGGAGGGACCCATTCAGCCTCAGATTGGTGCAACCCATGGATTTCAGATGTTCGGCAATGGACTGGTCCCTCAGGATCCGCCAAGGCTCATAACAGCGGGTCCAGCTGACGCATGTGGCTCCATAGAGCTTAACCAGACGGGGCACGATCTCCTCCGCCTTGCCACGATAGAGCCGCAAATGGCCTTGCAACTGACGATCCAGATCTTCAAGCCCCTTGTGAAGCCACCAACGCCGCGCACCACCCAGACGATACTCACCAGCGCTCTCATCATCGAGAATGTAGATCGGCAGCAAGGCCCCCGCCTCAATCGCCTTGATCAGGGCAGGATTATCAGCAAGGCGCAAATCCTGCCGAAACCAGTGAATAGCCGTTTCGCTCATGGCTCTATTTCCTTCCCTGCCCAGTCAAAACAGAGCCCTGTATGGCTTGCATTCCGGCTCAGCAAAACATCCATCAAACAGCCGGCAGAGAAATCCGGCTTGAACAACTTGTCTTCAGGCACAGATTTCTGGAACTGCGCCGACAGAGCACTATCGACAGTCCCCGGATGCAATCCGACCAGCACGGCGTCCTTGTTGCGTCTTGAAAGCTCAATCGATGCCGACTTCACCATCATGTTGAGCGCGGCTTTCGAGGCGCGATAGCTGTACCAGCCCCCCAGATAATTGTCGGAAATCGACCCGACCCGCGCACTGATCGCCCCAATGCGCACCGCACCCGACCGATCAAGTCGGGGCAAAAGATGTTTGAGAATGAGGCTTGGTCCAATCAGATTGCGTACAAGCACCTTGGCAAAGGCGGACGGATCAATGTCCTGCAACCGTCGCTCCGGCGCAAACCCATCCCCTTGCAGCACCCCGGTGGCAATCAGCACCAAATCCGATTGCCCATCGACCAGACACGCTTCGCAAGCGGCCTCGATCGAGGCTTCATCCTCCAGATCAAAGCCAGAATGGAAATGCAAAGACTGGGTAGAAGCGTGGGAAAATGGGGCTACATGCGAACGGCTGACAGAATGGAGACTGCAATCGATAAAGCGGTCGAGCGCTTGGTGTACAAACGCCCGACCGATGGCGCCAGACGCGCCGAAAACCACGATATTTCGGGGCATCGAGCTGTCAAATTCCGATGATTGGCTGAAGCAAACGGGTGAACACCCCTTTGAATTCCAGCGGAGCATCGGTCACTGTCAGGCAAATGCACTCCTCTTCCGTGTCGGCCATCGGCTGATGATGTACAGAATCGTCCGCATCCTGAATGTCGCCCACCCGATAGCGACCGGATTCGTCACTGAAGGAGCCTTTCAGAACCATCGTTAGCTCGCTGCCGTTATGACTATGTTCGGGCGTAATGAAGCCGGGTGACAATTTCAACAGCCGCACCCTCTCCCCTTCGGACCCTTGCATCGGCACCACAAATTGCTTGATGCCCGGACCAATGCCCCGCCAGCGGATCGCGTCAATATCATGACCAATCACACTCGCCAATTTGCTCGGCATCAGCGACGTGCCCAATGCGGGCGGTGCTTTGGACTGGGCCAGATTCATGCCAAGGCCCATATCGGGACGATTGATCGACGGGTCAGCAGACATCAATCCTTCGGTTTCATTCTGGCCCTCATCAATCGAGGCCATCATGCGATCGAACAGATCGTCGGAAACGGCCATATCGTTGCATCGGTCCAGCATCGCACCACCGATGGCCTCTGCCTCCGCAACGCGCGCTGCGCAATGAGGGCACACTTCCAAATGGCACGCCACCAGCAAGGCATGCCCGACGGGCAGCGAACCTGCGGCATAAGCCAAGATCATTTCATCACTCAAATGATGGTGAATCATACTTCCACCTCTGACAAAATCTTCCTTAGCCGTCCAAAGGCCAACCGCATGCGGGACTTCACGGTCCCCAGTGGCAAGGACAGCTTCTGGGCAATGTCTGCGTGCGTGGCTTCCTCATAGAAGGCCATGCTGACAATCTCTGCCTGATTGGCAGGGAGCAGCGCCAGAGCCTTGGACACACGATCCACCAGCTCGCTTCGATGCACATCTTGAGTTTGTTCCTCGTCGAAAACCAGCTGCGAGGCGAAAAAGTCCTGATCCTTGTAGATAAAGCTCTTTTCCGATCGCAAACGGTCAATGCGCTGGTTTCGTGCGATGGTGAAAATCCAGGTGGATGCCGCGGCCTTGCCGGGGTCATACAAAATGGCCTTTCCGCCAAATCTGGGCAAAGGTTTCCTGCACCAATTCTTCAGCCATCTGCGGATTGGTCCCCGCCTTGAGAAAAAAGCTCTTCAGCCTTGGTGCAAAATGGTCAAAACAACCCTCGAAAGGCGGTTCTGTCCCTCTTGCTCCCGACTGACACGAGCATGGCATTGAGTTGGCCAGAGGTCATGACTCCGCCTCCACTTGTTCCTTTTCGCAAAGGTTGCCTCAATAACATCGCCAAATCCACCTAAAAAGCAGTTCGCTAGCTCATACTCCGCAGTTAGATGAATGGATCACAAAAATCATTCCCTTCCAAACAAACCGCCTACAACTTATCGCCTAATGATCCCATAAAAATTCGGTGATCTGATGCAGCACCATCTTCGAATAAAGGTAAAACACTCGGAGAAACAGATGGATATCGCTGTCATCGGATCTGGGGTTGCTGGTTGTCTGCAGCTTGGCTTCTCTCACACAATCATCAGGTCGACCTGTTTGAAAAGGACGACCGCCTCGGCGGCCATGCCAACACGCAAGTGATCGAGCTCAATGGCGCGCCCTTCGCGGTCGATACCGGCTTCATCGTTTATAATGAACGCACCTACCCAATCTCACGGCTTTGTTCGATCATATCGGGTTAGAGACAGCGGAGTCTGATATGTCCTTTTCGGTCTCGCTGGCCGATGGCAAGCAGGAATATAGCGGCACGGGCTTGCGCGGTTTGTTTGCCAAGCCGAGCAATGCAGTCAAGCCAAGTTTTTTGAAAATGCTGGCCGACATTCGCCGCTTCTATTCAGAAGCCACCGAAGATTTCGCCAACAATCCCGATCTCGCCATAACCCTTGGGGCTTATCTCTCCCAGAAGGGCTATTCCGAGATTTTCATGCGCGAACATCTGATGCCCATGGGGGCTGCCATCTGGTCAGTCCCCTGCGAGCAAATGCTGACCTTTCCCTTCTCTGCTTTCATGCGCTTTTGCGTCAATCACGGTCTTGTCCAGTTCCGCGACCGACCGCAATGGCGCACAGTGCCCGGTGGGTCACGAGCCTATGTCGACAAGTTGGCGATGGGCATTTCCGGTGAGATTCATTTGAATGCCGCCATCGCCGAGATTGACCGCCGGCCCGGCTCGGTGACACTTTACACCCGTCATGGCACAGAAAAAACGCTATGATCATGTGGTGTTTGCCTGCCATTCCGATCAGGCTTTGCGTATTCTGTCCTCGGGCAGTGGCGAGGCAAGTGCCGAAGAACAGGCTTTGCTCTCCACCATCCCCTATCAGCGCAATCTGGCCATCCTGCACACAGATGCCCGTCTTATGCCCCGCCGCAAGGCCGCTTGGGCCAGTTGGAACTATTTGCAGAAAAACGACACCACAGACGACACCACAGACCGGGGCGAAGAAGGCCAATTGTCCGTCACCTACTGGATGAACAAGCTTCAGCCATTGGACACGGATCAGGATGTGTTCGTCACTCTCAACCCGCTCACCCCGCCACAAGAAGGCACGATCCTGCGCGCCAGCATATATCACCATCCGGTCTATTCCATGGAGGCGATGGAAGCGCAGAAGCATCTGTGGAACCTGCAAGGCAAAAGACGCACTTGGTTCTGCGGGGCCTATTTCGGCTATGGATTCCATGAAGATGGCTTGCAGTCAGGCCTTGCCGTCGCCGAGCAACTGGGTGGCATGGAGCGTCCATGGAAGGTCGCCAATCCGTCCGGTCGCATCCATGCCCAAGCCACGGATGCGGACACACTCGCGCTATTGCTGGCTCAGACCGGAAAGGCGGCTGCAGAATGAAGGACACCCATCCCTTGCATTTCAGCCCTGATCCCTGTCTGTATCGTGGCCAAGTCAGTCATGTGCGACAGGGTCAGGTCGAGCATCGCCTGACTTACAGGGTCGTTTCGCTGTTGCTGCCTCTGTATCGGATGCAAGAGGCGGTGAAAACCTCAACCTGGTTCTCGATCAATCGTTTCAATCTCTTCTCCTTTCACGAGAAGGATCACATGGATGCGGGCCACCCGTCGCTGGAAAGCTTCGTGCAGCATTGCCTGTTGACCTCAGGGCAATTTCACGCAGGGGAAACACGCCCCACCCGCATTTCGCTGCTGGCTTTTCCGCGCTTTCTGGGGCATGCCTTCAACCCCCTTTCGATCTTTTATTGCTGCGATGAAGACGACCAGCTGCAGGCGATCCTTTATCAGGTTCGAAACACCTTTGGTCAGCGCCATCACTATCTTTATCGCGTTGATCCCTCGGCCATCGACGGGCAAGCCAATGCCCGTCTTCGCCATGGCGGCGACAAGCAATTCTATGTCTCTCCCTTCCTCGCAATGGACGGTCACTATGAATTTGTCATGCGTCTGCCCGGCGAGAAAGCCAAATATCAAATCACCATGTCGGGCAATCAACCTGCCTCATTGACAGCCGCTTTCTCGGCCAACCGTCAGCCGCTGACCACCGGGTCTCTGCTCCGTCTGGCGGGTATGCTCTGGCAAGGCGGATGGAAGATCCTTGGCGCGATCCACTTCGAAGCGCTGAAATTATGGCTCAAGGGCGCACGCTTTCACAAACGCCCCCCGCTACCAAGCGAGCCCGTTACCTCACTCACTCCAACGCCCGCAGGGAAAGGACCGACCGCATGACCCTGGACCATGACTTGATAAATCCCCCGCTCCCGCAGGCAAGCAATATCACATTACCCAAGCTGCCCACATGGCTCTGCCGCCTGTGGCACAAGATGCTGACCCCTTTGTTCAAGCATTTCGAGCATGGCCGGATTGAAATCACCCTGCCGTCCGGCGGTCATCTGGTCTATGGCGCAGGCAGTCCCGACGGCCCAACGGCACACGTCACGGTTCATCAACACGTCACCCTCTGGCGCATCCTGTCGCGCGGCCCCTTGGGCCTTGCCGAGAGCTACATGGATGCCCAATGGTCCTGTGATGACCTGACCACCCTGTTTGATATCTGCCTCAAAAACCGGGCAATCTTTGAAGCGATCCGCGCGCGAGGGTCCATTGCTCATCTGTTCGCCCGCCTGAAGCATCTGAGCCGAGCCAATAGTCTCAAGGGCAGCCGCCGCAACATTGCCTATCATTATGACCTTGGCAATGGTTTCTACGCCCTTTGGCTTGACCGCACGATGACCTATTCCTCAGCCCTCGGGGTAAAGGATTGCGAAGATCTGGCCATCAGCCAATGGCGCAAATTCGACAAGGCGCTTGCCATGTGCAACGCCGGGGATGGCGACCATATTCTTGAAATTGGCTGCGGCTGGGGTGCCTTTGCCGAACGCGCCGCTGATGCCGGATGCCATATCGATGGTCTGACCCTGTCGCAGGAACAGCATGCCTATTCCATTGCGCGGGCCGAAATGAAGGAATTTGACGACCGCGCACGCTTCCATTTGCGCGACTATCGCCACGAGACAGGCACCTATGACGCCATTGTCTCAATCGAGATGATTGAAGCGGTTGGCGAAGAGAATTGGCCGATCTATTTCCAATGCCTGCGCGACCGTCTGAAGCCCGGTGGACAGGCCGCCATTCAGGCCATCACCATTCACGATAATCACTATGACCGCTATCGTCGCAGCGCCGACTTCATCCAGACTTATATTTTCCCCGGTGGCATGCTGCCAACCAAAGCCTTGCTCAAACAACATGCCGAACAGGTCGGACTGGAAGTCGTCGAGCAACATCTTTTCGGGTCCGACTATGCCAAAACACTGGCTCGCTGGCGGCAAAATTTCCTTGAAGCTTGGCCCAAAATCTCCACCCTTGGCTATGACGAGCGGTTCCGCCGTATGTGGCTCTACTATCTCTCCTATTGTGAAGCTGGGTTTGAGAATGGCACCATCGATGTTGGTCTCTATAGCTTCAGAAAGCCCCAATAGGCCAGTGAACTGACCATCACAACCGGAGCAACAAAAAGGGGAGGCATGATGCCTCCCCCTTTTTTAATCAAGTAATGTGTGGCTCAGCCCTCAAGCCGTGCCTTGCGGGTAATCAAACGCAGAAAAGCACCAATCCCCGGGATTCGCCCGTAAAAATGCCGACCGCTATCCCAATAATCATAATGGGCGCAAATCAGTCCGTCCTCATTGAACTGCAATTCGGTAATGCCACGCACACGCCAGTCGCCAATCACTTTGACATGGCAGTAAAAGTCCCACCGCATCAGGCAGATATCTTCGCTCCAAGCGAGATCGAGAATATCAAAGCGCGGCTCTTTGACATCTTCAAACATTTTCTCAATCAGCCGGATGACCTTGCCCCTGCCATGCACATCATTGAACGGATCAATAAAATGCACATCTTCGCTGACCAAGGCAGCGATATCACCAGCACTTTCTGGGGTCAGATTTTCATAAAAATGGGCATATTGTCCCGCGATCTTATGCATTCGGGATTGTCTGTCACTCATCTGATCATCCTCCGCATGAGGGTGAAGTAAAGTCCATAGGGAAGTATGCGCAAGAAACGCAGCAACAAAGCCATGCGCAATGGAAACGCGACTTCGAACCGCTCTCCTTCAAGCCCATCCATAATGCGTTCCGCCGCATCCTCTTCGCTCATAAGGAAGGGCATGGGAAAGTCGTTTTTCTCGGTCAATCTTGTCGACACGAAGCCCGGATTGATCAATTGCAAGGTAAGCCCCAAGCGCTCGAATTCGGGCCGCAAAGTCTCACAAAGGCTTGCAAGAGCTGCCTTGGTTGGCCCATAAAGCGATGCTTTGGGCAAGCCGCAATAACAGGTCAGCGAGGAGGTGATGGCGATCTTGCCGCTCCCGCGGGCTTTAAGCGCAGGCCTCAATGCTTCGATCACGGCCACAGCGCCGAGATAATTGACCGCCATATGCTCCGATGCCACCTGTTGGGTCAGAGCATCGAGCCCACCGGGCTGATAGGTCGCTGCGCAATAGATGGTCTGGTCGGGCAAATCACCGCGCGTCACCATGCCAGCCACCGCTGTGCTGACATCATCGGCCTTGGTCACATCCAGTGGCATGACCTCGATCCGGTCAGACAGGTCGGCGAGAGCCAAGAGCGGCTCGGATCGCCGTGCGCTCGCAACGATTTTGTAGCCAGATCGGGCATAGCCAAGCGCCAGGGCCCGCCCGATGCCAGAACTGGCACCGATAATCCAAATCGTCTTGTCACTGTTGATCTTTTTGTCTTTGGTTGTTTCGGTCATGAGAACGAAAATCCTTTCGTCCTCCTTACGCCACAACCGCAAAAACAGATCACCCTATCGCGCGATGGCAATCATCACGCGAACGCGCAGGAACCCTGGCCCCGCACACTTATAGCCATAGCTTGCCAGAGCAGTTTCTCAGCAAGGATCAGCCGACCATCAATTGCTTGAGGCGCAGATTTTCATATTCCACTTCCTGCACCCGATGGATAACCATGTCCCGGATCGAAATCATCCCGACCAGAAAGTCACCGTCGACAACAGGCATATGACGAAACCGCCCATTGGTCATCCGCTCCATTACGTCAAGCACCCGGTCTTCACCGGTGCATGTTTGCGGATCGGCCGTCATGTGCGCGGACACAGGATCATGCAGAACCATATCGCCCAGCTCAGCGGTGGCCGCAATCACATCGCGCTCGGACAGCACGCCGACAAGGCCACCTGTGTGATCGATCACCGGCATATTGCCAATTTTGCGCGCAGACAATTCCGCCACAGCTGCGGCCAACGTCATGCTGGCCGTGATGGTGAAAAGTTCTGCGCTCTTTTGTTCAAGGACATCCCGAATAACGGTTTGGGAATAGGCTTTCTCAAATGCCAATCGCGCGTCTTGAGACATGCTGAGTTGGCTTGGTTCCTCGATTTCAGCGCGTGGTCCTTGATAGGTACTAGGTGCCATCATCTCTCTCCGCGAGTGTCCCCTCAAGCCTCTCGATCACCACTCGCTGTCGACCAGAGGCTTTTTCGTTTTTCTGAAAGCATATCAAACGATTGGCAAGCATGGCAATCCGTCGAACGCGTATATGTGACCAATAGCCTAATCGCAATTTCGTGATCGAACGCCCGGACAAATTGGTCATCAATGGAGAAATCACCTCTAACAGCAGGCTTTTCCCCGCGTCCTCGCCTCCATCAACGAAAGATTGCCCGCTCCTCTTCCACCAGCCGGTAAATATAATCCGACACGGCCTTGATGCGCGCCAACCGCCTTGTGCTTTCATGATAGACCGCCCAATAGGCCCTCTGGATCGTATGTTGCGGCAAGATTTCTACAAGACTGTCATCCTCACGCGCCATAAAGCCATGCAAAACGCCAATACCCAGACCGGCACGCACCGCTTCGGTCTGCCCCAAGGCACTGGCACATTCAAACTGGGCGCTCTGCCCCTTCATCATTTCGCCAGCATAGTCGAGCGAAGGGCTGTAAATCAGATCCTCCACAAACCCCACCAGCCGATGCTCTGCCAACGCTTCGCGGCTTTCGGGGATACCATGGCGCGCAACATAGTCCCGGGAGGCATAAAGCCCGAGGCTGTAATCCACCAGCTTGCGCGCCACCAGCCGCCCAACGGATGGGCGGTCCACCGTAATCACAATATCCGCCTCGCGCCGATTGATCGAAAAGGTGCGCGGCACCGGAACAAGCTGGATGGTCAGACGCGGATAACGGTCAAGCAACGGCGCCAGCCTGGGCGCGAGATAAGCCACCCCGAAACCGTCCGGCGCACCAATCCGCACCACCCCGGCAACGTCGATATTGGTCTCGCCAATACTCGCCCGCGCCGCATCCATTTCCGCTTCCATTCGCTCCGCCGCCAGTTGGAAATCCTCCCCTTCCGGGGTCAGAACACAGCCCGTCGTCCGCCGATCGAGCAATTTGGCCCGAAGCGAATCCTCCAAAGCCGTGATCCGCCGCGCCACCGTGGCATGGTTCACCCCCAGACTGCGCGCAGCCTGCAAGATCTGCCCTGCCCGCGCCACCGCCAAAAATATCCGCACATCGTCCCAATTCATCACAGAGCTTTCCCTTGCAATAGAGCGCCTTAGGTTCAGTGCTTTAATTTTTGCACATCCGATGAGACTTTGCGACTATTGATATTTATTTTTGTCGAGGCAAATATGACAGACAAAGATCGGCGAAAAATGGCTGCCTCAGGCAGCAACAAGAAGAAACAAATGGACATTTAAGGGAGGATCCCCAATGACACGCGAGATCGGTCATTTCATCAATGGTGAGCTTGTTTCCGGCACCTCGGGACGCTTTGCTGACATTTATAATCCTGCCACCGGCGAAGTGCAGGCCAAGGTCGCTCTGGCCACCAGAGCCGAGCTTGACGCAGCCGTTGACGCAGCCGCCAAGGTCCAGCCTGCCTGGGCTGCGCTGAACCCGCAGAAACGCGCCCGTGTGATGATGAAATTCGTCGCCTTGCTCAACCGCGACATGGACAAGCTGGCCGAGAAGCTCTCCTCCGAGCATGGCAAGACCTTTGTTGACGCCAAGGGTGACGTGCAGCGCGGCCTTGAAGTGATCGAAGTGTGCATCGGCGCACCGCACATGCTCAAAGGCGAATTCACCGACAGCGCCGGTCCGGGCATCGACATGTATTCCATGCGCCAGCCTCTGGGCGTGGTCGCAGGCATCACCCCGTTCAACTTCCCCGCCATGATCCCGCTCTGGAAGATGGGTCCGGCACTGGCTGCAGGCAATGCGATGATCCTGAAGCCATCCGAGCGCGACCCCTCCGTGCCGCTGATGCTGGCTGAATTGCTCAAAGAAGCCGGTCTGCCAGATGGTGTCCTGCAAGTGGTCAATGGCGATAAGGAGAGCGTTGATGCGATCCTCGACAATGAGACCATTCAGGCCGTTGGCTTTGTCGGCTCCACCCCGATTGCCCATTATATCTACACCCGCGCAGCGGAAACCGGCAAACGCGCCCAGTGCTTTGGCGGGGCGAAAAACCACATGATCATCATGCCCGACGCCGACATGGATCAGGCAGCCGATGCACTGGTCGGCGCAGGCTTTGGCGCGGCTGGCGAACGCTGCATGGCCATTTCGGTTGCCGTGCCGGTTGGTGAAGAAACCGCCGACAAACTGATCGAAAAACTGGTGCCACGCATCGAAAAGCTGAAAGTCGGCCCTTATACAGCAGGAGATGACGTCGATTACGGCCCGGTTGTTACCGCAGCTGCCAAGGAAAATATCCTCCGCCTGATCGAAACCGGCGTTGAGCAAGGTGCAGAACTGGTCGTCGATAGCCGTGATTTCCAACTGCAGGGCTATGAAAAAGGCTTCTTTGTTGGCCCGCATCTGTTCGACAAGGTGACCACCGACATGGACATCTACAAGAAAGAGATTTTCGGTCCGGTTCTGTCCTGTGTCCGCGCCAAGACCTATGAAGAAGCCATCGGCTATGCCATGGATCATGAATATGGCAACGGTACCGCCATTTTCACCCGTGACGGTGACACTGCGCGTGACTTTGCGAACCGCATCAATATCGGCATGGTCGGCATCAATGTGCCAATCCCTGTGCCGCTCGCCTATCACACCTTCGGCGGCTGGAAAAAGTCCGGCTTTGGTGATTTGAACCAGCATGGCCCGGATGCCTTCCGCTTCTATACCCGGACCAAAACCGTCACCGCGCGTTGGCCCTCGGGCATCAAGGAAGGCGGAGAATTCTCCATTCCCGTGATGGAATAACCCCTCTCTACGGGGATGTCTCCTTCCCCGAAAACGCCTCTCCCCCCAAATAAAGAGGCGTTCAAGATGCATCATGCAGGCATGCACGCTTCCATGATGCAAACGTAAGCCGTCGCCATCCTCATCTCGGGCGACGGCTTTTTCATGCCTGCGCAAAGCGTGCTTTGGGCTGGCCTTTGCTGCCATCAATCAGTATGGTGCTCTCTGTTTGATCGCAATGACAGAGCATCGGCATTGGCAAATGGCAAGAAAGTCGCCAGCGCCAAAGCCTGATCGCAGTCAGCCCTGCATTCCAATGAGCCAATCTCATGCAAGACACATTCTCGCCGGACAACCATCCTGACATTCTTGTGGTTGGTGGTGCCCATATGGACCGGATCGGACGCTCCCGCGCCCGCCTTGAACCCGGACAATCCAATCCTGGCTCTCTGAAACGCACGGTGGGCGGGGTCGCGGGCAACATCACCCGCTCTTTGGCGCGGCTGGACTGGAAAGTCGCCTTGTCGACCATCAGCGGCGATGATATCGACGCCACCCTGTTGCTTGAGCAAATGCAACAACAGGGCATCGATATGTCACTCGCCACCCGCAATCCCGACCTGCCCAGCGCCACCTATACCGCGATTGAAGACCGGGACGGCTCGTTGATCGCCGGCATCGCCGATATGGGCATCTATGACAGGTATCCGGCGGATCAGATTTCCCATTGTCTGTCGCACCTCACCAAGCCGACTCCCATTCTCGCGGACACCAATTTGCCAACCGAGGCTTTGCAGCGGATCACCGAGGAAAAAAGTGACCATCTGTTTGCCGTCTGCGCCGTGTCCGGGCCCAAAGCCAACCGCATCGCCGATGCCCTTCACGGGGTGGATCTGCTCTTTTGCAACGAAGCGGAAGCGGCGATTTTGGCAGATGAATTCGCCGAGCTTGATGCCTTGCCGGAGATCCTGCGCGACATCGGCGTCGTCTCAGGCGTCATCACCAAGGGCAATGCAGGCCTTTCCGCCTGGCAGGAAGAGCAGGTCTGGAGCTTGCCAGCCCCGCCGGTCAAGGTCACCTCATCAAATGGTGCAGGCGATTGCCTCACCGCCTGCACGCTCCATGCCTTGCTGCTGGGACAAGATCTCAGGCAAGCCCTTGCCTATGGCATGGCAGGTGCCAGCCTTGCCCTGATGAGCGAACAATCGGTGCCGGACCTTCTCTCCCGCACCATGCTGGAGGCCTGTCTGGCTGATATTCCGGCAAGCACATAACAGGCCCCTCGCCTCAAACCCGAATCGAAACAAATCAAAGCCAACAAAGAAAGAGCAACAAATGGCAACTCTCCCAATCAAATTCAGCGCCGAAGTGCAGGCCGCCCGTGACGCTGGCCTGCCGATTGTCGCCCTTGAATCGACCATCATCACCCACGGCATGCCGTACCCGGAAAATGTCAGCACCGCGCTTGAAGTCGAAGAGATCATCCGGGCTGAAGGTGCCTGTCCCGCCACCATAGCCATCCTTGACGGGGTGATCGAAATCGGATTGTCCCGAGATCAGATCGAGCATCTCGCCCAGCGCGATGATATTCTGAAGCTGTCCCGCGCCGACCTCGCCTATGCGCTGGTTGCGGGCAAGAGCGGCTCGACCACCGTCGCCGCCACCATGATCTGCGCAGCACAGGCAGGCATCGAAACCTTCGCCACCGGCGGCGTGGGTGGCGTCCATCGCGGGGCCGAAGAGACATTCGACATTTCCGCCGACCTGCAAGAACTGGCCAAGACCCCGGTAATGGTCGTCTCCGCTGGCGTCAAGGCTCTGCTCGACATCCCCAAGACCCTTGAGCTGCTTGAAACCCTCGGCGTACCAGTCGTTGGCTTCGGCACCGACGAATTCCCCGCCTTCTGGTCGCGGGAAAGCGGCGAGCCTTGCCCAATGCGCCTTGATGCACCCGAACAGATCGCCGCCCTCTACAACATGCGCATAAATCTTGGCCTTGAAGGCGGCATGATGATTGCCAATCCGGTGCCTGCGGAAAGCGAAATCCCGCGCAACGAAATGGAAAGCGACATCATCGAAGCCATCGATGAGGCAAACCGGCGCAATGTGTCAGGTAAGGAAGTCACCCCCTTCGTGCTCTCGCGCATCAAGGAACTGACCAATGGCGAGAGCCTGATAACCAACATCGCTCTGGTCAAGAACAATGCCAAGCTGGCCGCCCAAATCGCCAAGGGCCTGAAGGCCTGAGCCAGCAGGCTGGCAACATGAATAAACAAAAGCCCGCCAACACATGCATGTTGGCGGGCTTTTTTTAAAGCAAAGTGTCAAAGACGGCGCGATCAGGAATCAAGCACTTCCCTGATCTTGGTCGCCAACTGCTTCAGCGAGAATGGTTTTGGCAGGAAGCCAAATTCCACATTGTCCGGCAAATTCTTACGGAAGGCCTCTTCCGCATAACCGGACATGAAGATCACCTTCAGCTCAGGGCGCTTCTTGCGCAGCTCGCCAAGCATGGTTGGCCCGTCCATCTCCGGCATCACCACGTCGGAGACCACCAGATCGACCTTTTCCTCGATTTCCTCGATCAGCTCAAGCGCCTCGGCACCCGATCCGGCCTCATGGACGCTATAGCCGCGAGACGCCAACGCACGGGCCGCAAAGGCACGCACCGCCTCCTCATCCTCAACCAGCAGGATTGTCGCGCTACCGGTCAGATCAGTGATGACGGCATTGTCAGCGCTGGCGGCCTCTGCCTGTGCGTCATCTTCATCATTCCCGTCACCGACCCCTTCCAGAGCATCGAGGTCCGTCACCCCGTTAAGAGCCTTTGACTCTTCCACATGGCGCGGCAGGAAGATGCGGAAGGTTGTGCCCTGCCCCATCTCGCTTTCAAGGAAGATAAAGCCGCCCGTCTGCTTGACAATGCCATAGACCGTGGAGAGGCCAAGCCCCGTCCCCTTGCCCACATCCTTGGTGGAGAAGAAGGGTTCGAAAATCTTGTCGCGAATATCTGGCGGAATGCCCGTGCCACTATCGAGCACTTCAAGCAGCACATAATCAGACGGTTCGAGCTGTGTATATGGCATCTCGGCGGCTTCCGCCTCGCCCAGATTGCGGGTCTGGATGGTCAATTGACCGCCATCAGGCATAGCATCGCGTGCATTCACGGCCAGATTGACGATCACCTGCTCCAACTGGTTAAGGTCAGCCTTGACAGGCCACAGGTCGCGCCCATGGATCATGTCCAGATCCACCTTCTCGCCCAGCAGACGATCCAGCAGGATCGACAGATCAGCCAACACATCGCCAAGTTCCAGCACCTGCGGCCGCAAGGTCTGACGACGCGAGAAAGCCAGCAACTGCCGCACCAGTGACGCAGCCCGGTTGGCATTCTGCTTGATATTCATGATATCCTGGAAGGACGGATCGCTTGGCCGGTGGCTGGCCAGAAGCAGATCCGAAAAGCCGATGATTGCGGTCAGGACGTTGTTGAAATCATGGGCCACCCCGCCAGCCAGCTGGCCAACGGCCTGCATTTTCTGGCTTTGGGTGAATTGCACTTCCAGAGCCCGCTGCTCTGTGGTTTCCAGCGCATAGACAATGACCTTCTCATCATCCGCCTCGCTATCCTCAACCCCGGAAAGGAAGAAACGGACCGTCCGGTTTGCGTCCTCCGCAAGATCGCACTCCACCGGCAGAATATGGCTCTTGCCACTGAGTGCCTCTTCCATCCGGGCCGACAATTCTGCCCGGTTTTTCTCAACCACCAGACTGTGAATGGTCGGGGTCTGCTCGTCTGCCTCGTCCCGCTCGCCAAACCGTTCACCGGGCTGCTCCCCGGGCACCACGGACGAGAAGAGCCGCGCAAATGGCGCATTGGTCCGCACCACCTTGCCTTCACTGGTCATGGCCGCAATGGCAATCGGGGTATTGTTGAAGAAGCGGGCAAAGCGCACCTCGGCGACCCGAAGCTCTTCCGAGATATCTTCCCCCGGACTGCGATTAAGAACCAGCGTCCGCGACGCGCCGGGCGTTCCGTCAGAGGCCATGGGAACCCGATGCATCAGACGCACAGGCAAGCTGTGGCCGTTGCGCTTGACCAGATCAATGTCGAGCATCTCGGTCTTGGGCATGCCGGGGGCATTGCTCGCCGCATCCAACAGGGCCGTGCCGTCACCGGACACCAGCTCATTCAAATTCAGATGCCGCGGCTCAAACTGGGTCAGGTCATAGCCCAACCAGTCCGCCAATGTGGCATTCATGTAAACGATGCGGCCATCAGGCTCAGCGGAGAAGAAACCGGCTGGCGCATGATCGAGATAATTGATCGCCAGCTGCAATTCCTGAAAGATATTTTCCTGCCGCTCTCGATCCCGCGTGATGTCATAGACTTTCCAGACCGAGAGAGGCGTTTTCTTGCCACCGCTGCGCCCATCATTCAAAGCCCGGACCTTGATCCGATACCAGCGCGCCTGCGGGCTGACATCTGGCGCATCCGAGCTGGCGGGATTTTTGAACAGACGGAACTCTTCCATCGCCGGGCGGCCATCGCGCAACGCTTCCGACAGACGATAGATGGCTTCAGCGGCATCCGGTTCGCCCGCAAAACTGCGTTCGATCGAGCGGATTGATTCAGCATCTGCCGCCCCGGTCAGCCGCGCATATTCGGCATTGGCATAAACGATCCGGTCCTTGTCATCACAGACCAGCACGCCGTCTGTCAGCGTGTCGACAAATTCCCGAGTGAGATGTGGTGCCGGCTGGGCACCGCCAAATCGCAACAGGCCAACGGCCAACCCCAGCAGCGCCAGAATGCCAACTCCGGCCAGCACGCTGAGGAAAATCAGTTGCAACTGGCCACCAAACTGACCCTTGAAAAAGACGAGAGAAGCAGCCACCCCGACAAGGAACAAGGCCAGCAACAGCAGCCCCTTGACGCTGCCCGACCGTTCTTCCTGATCGATCATGGCTGCGGATGGCCCGCTTTGGCTGATTTGTTTGCCCATCTGGATCTACCCCTGCCCTGCATCCGGCTCATCTTGAAGACCGGGCCCGTGGCCCGCTCTGCTGTTTCACATCCCTCACACAGTGACCTTGTGACAGGTCTGCGACGATGGGGAATATTCATTTCGGTCATTGACTGCGATTAGACCAGCTTTGCCGATTCTTCAATTTCATAATATAGCCGATCACTTCTGCAACCGCTTTATAATGCTCTTCGGGCACTTCTTCTTCGATGTCCACTGTTGCGTAGAGCGCGCGGGTCAAAGGTGGATTCTGAACAATTGGAACATCATGTTCCTTGGCGATTTCGCGAATGCGCAATGCCGTCTCGTCAACCCCTTTGGCAACGCACACCGGAGCACCCATGCCCTCGTCATATTTCAACGCCACGGAATAGTGGGTCGGGTTGGTCAGCACCACCGATGCCTCCGGCACGGCCGCCATCATGCGCTTGCGGCTGCGTTCCATGCGCAGTTGCCGCAATTTGGCTTTGACCGTCGGGTCACCTTCCTGTTGCTTATATTCTTCCTTGATCTCGCGGACCGACATTTTCTGTTTTTCGAACCATTTGTTGCGCTGGTACAAATAGTCCGCCGCCGCTACGACCGTCATGATGACAATCACCCCGATGACCAGTTGCAAGGCCAGTTCGCGCACCAGCGGCAGCAATTGGGTGGGATCAAGCCCGATAATCACGTCAAGCTTGTCGCGCTGCGGATAGAGGATCAGCAGCATCAGGGTCGTCACGATACCAAGCTTCAAAAGACCCTTGGCAAAATTAACAAGGCTTTCGCCGGAAAAAAGCCGCTTGGCACCACTGAGTGGGGAAACTTTCGAAAATTTCGGTTTCATCGGCTCGGTCGAGAAAACGAATTTATGCTGCACCAGATTGCCAAACACGGCCATCACCAGCAACGCCAGCATCGGCAGGATCAGAAAGCCCAGCAACGTGTAACCGACATCATTCCAAATCCTTCCCAACACGCCACCTTCAATGGACAATTCGTGGGAATGTTCGAAAAAGCCTTTGAGATTGCGCGCCATCCCTGCGGCGATATAGGTCCCCAGCACAGCGACAACCAGCCCGGTGCCCATCATCGAGAACCAGGCGGAGACTTCCTGACTTTTGGCGACATCGCCTTTCTTATGTGCGTCGTCAAGACGCTTCTGTGTCGGGTCTTCCGACTTTTCAGCGTCATCATTTTCTTCGGCCATAACAGCCTCCTAGCCCTAAGGCTCGACTTGGGCACATGCTTTGCATGATCAGCGCGCCAGAAAGTTGCCGAGCACGGCCTCAATGTGCCCCATATACCAGTTCATCAGGGTCACCAACAGAATCATGAACAATATTGTACCAACCAAAATATTGGCAGGCATAGCGATAAAGTAGACTTGCAACTGCGGCATGAGACGCGACAACAGCCCCAGCCCGAACTGAAAGATCATGCCATAGACGATGAAAGGGGCAGACATTTTGAGCGCCACCACAAAGGACGTCGAAACCACCTCGATTGCATATTCGGCAACATCTCCAAGGGGCAGCATCTGGTTGACCGGAAACAGCTTGTAGCTGTCCAGCATCGCCCCAATCATCAGATAATGCAGATTGGTGACAAAGATCAGAGCCACGGCCAATGTCCCCATGAAGCGGCCCAATTGCACGGTCTGTTGTCCCGTGCTCGGATCCGGCCCCATGGCAAAACTCAAGCCCAGTTGAAAGGCCATGGTCGTGGCTGCAATTTGCAAAGCCGCCATCACCAGACGCATCGACAGCCCCAGAAAGACCCCGATCAGGATCTCCATCCCCATTGCAGCCACCAGCGCATAGAAATTCGCCGGAATGCCGCCATAATCGTTCGAAACCAGCGGATAGAAAAGCAAGCACATCATCAATGCCAGAATGAGGCGAATTCGCACCGACACGGCCTGTTCGGAAAATGCCGGCAAGATCATGAACATGGTCCCGACCCGGGCAAAGATCAGAAAGAAGATATAGGCAGTTTGCGGTAGGATATCGAGTGTCATGCGCAAGCAACGATCTAACCCGCAGGCAGATCAGCGTCCCCCAGGGCTAGCCGGAAATAACCCGTTCCATCAAAAATTGTGTGAAGCTTCCAAGTGTCGCCCCAATGAAGGGCAGCGCGATCATCAAGGCAATGAAAATGGCGATAATTTTGGGGACAAAGACGAGTGTCATTTCCTGAATTTGCGTCAGAGCCTGAAACAGCGCAATCACGACACCGACAATCAGACCGACCACCATGATGGGACCGGCGATCTTGAGCATCACCCAAAGCGCTTCACGGGCGATATCGAGCATTTCAGGTCCGGTCATTCCCGGTCTCCCCTAGCCAATCAAGGCCAAACAAACAGGGGCGCGCCACCATGGCCCGCCCACAAATTCCGCTGAAAACCGTCTCGATATCAATCCGACTAGATCGGCATCCGCATGATTTCTTCATAGGCAGAAATCACCCGGTCACGTACCGAAACCATGGTTTCGAGCGCAACTTCGGTTTCCGCCACCGCCGTGACCACATCAACCACATCTGCCTTGCCCTGCAACATGTTGGTAGCGGTTTTCTCGGCGACCTGCCCCTTGTCCAGCACCCCGGTGACACCATCCTTGACCATGGCACCGAAATCCGGCTTGGCATCAGCAGCCTTTTGCAGCGTCTGGTCCGATTGTGTCTGATTCGTCAGCTTCTGGGCTAGACTATATGCATTCGCAGCGGTCAAAGAGGTGTTGAGCATGGTCTGTCTCGCTTTGCCCGCAAGGGGCGACTAAGTCAAAAAGGAAGCGACGCTTGAAAGCATCAAGCCTTGAGAAAGGAGACTCAGGCCTTGAGAATATCGATGGTTTTGGTGATCATGCTACGCGTCGCAGAGACCACATTCAGATTGGCCTGATAGCTGCGCTGGGCCTGTTGCAGATCGGTCACCTCAACCAGAGAATTGACATTTGGCAGCTTCACATAGCCATTGGCGTCTGCCGCCGGATGGCCAGGCTCGTAGCGGGTGCGAAAAGCCGACTTGTCGGTCACAACACGTCCCATATCGACTGTCTTGGCCTCAATCTCACGATCAAAATGCGACTTGAAAGTCGGGATTTGTCGCCGATAGGGATCGCCCCCTGCCTGCCGCGCCGTTGAATCGGCATTGGCAATATTCTCGGAAATCACCCGCATACGACCGCTCTGCGCCTTCAGACCAGACGCGGCGATCATGATTGACCTAAGAAAATCCATTCCACTCTCCACCATATCGGCCAATGCCGATAGCGTTCCGCTGGTTCTGCGCCTTAACTGCGCCGTGATGCCATTCGGATGATGCCAAGTCCCTTTTTGTAAAGGGTAGACGCCGCCTGATAATCCATCTGGTTGGACGTCACTTTCATCATCTGCTCTTCAAGCACCACCTGGTTGCCTTCTGGCGTGATCTCATAACCGTCCACTTTCTTGCCCGTCAGATTGCCATCAGGAAAGATTGCCCGGCCTTTGAGGTGATGCGCGTTGGTCAGACGGGTTTCAAGCCCCCCCGTCTGCTGGGGCTTCAGCATGCGATCAAATTTAAAACTGCTCAGATCACGCGCCTGATAACCGGGTGTGTCGGCGTTGGCGACATTCTCGGCCAGCACTTTCTGGCGCGCCTGATGCCAATGCATCTTGGAGCGCAACATCGAAAACAGCTTGAGATCACCAACAGCCATGACAGAATCCGTTATCCCGGTTTGGATGCCTGTTGGGCACCCGGTATTGTTCTGGTTCAGGCAAATTTTGCCTACCATATGGTTAACGAGATATTAACGCAGCCCAAACTTTTCTCGCTTATCGCTGATTTCCGCCATTTCACTCCGATATTAGCTCGGCAAATCTTGCAAACTGCCAGCAAAAAAAAGCGACATATCTTTCGAAAAGGTTAAAATGGTGCCATTGACAGATTCGCAATCGGGGTGGCGATGCCCGCATATCCGAATAGAGCTCGCCTGTTTCCCCGACTTGCGCCTGTCCCGCGTATCGCGTCTGCTGCCTGTGATGGTGAGGTGCCAGACTGTTGAGTAAACACAATTGGCAACATGTCTTTGCAATCGGCAAGGCATGTTCGAGAGTGGAAGGCCCGTCATGGAAGACATCAGCACATTGATCAAGGCACTCGTTTTATTGGGCGGCATCATTTTTCTGATCGTATTGCTCACCTGGTTTCTCAAGAAGATCAACATGATGGGTGCAAGAATCGGCAAGGTCGGCGAAGCTCCCCGTCTGGAAGTGCGCGAAGCCGTGCAGGTGGATCACCGCCGCCGTCTGGTTCTGGTGCGCCGGGATCATGTGGAGCATCTGGTGATGATTGGTGGCGATAATGACTTCCTCGTCGAGCATCACATCATGCCGCCAATGCCAGCACAACAACCAGCCCCGCAACCGGCGCAACAAGCGGCCCCTCAGGCCGCGCGCCCAGTTCCCGCTCAATCAGTTCCTGCTCAGCCAGTTCCTGCTCAGCCAGTTCCCGCTCAGCCTGTGGCGAGGCAACCAGCTGCTGGTCAGCCAGCCCAGCCAAGGCCCCAACCACCCACTCAGCCAACGGCTCAACCGGTTCCACCACAGCGGCCAACACCACAACAGGCACCCCATTTGCCACCGCAGCCAAAACCAATGGCTCGCCCGACTGATCCCAACAAATCCGCGGCACCCGCAGTGAGTGCCAACGCTCAGCCAACGCCACCTGCACCCAATATCCGTGATACCAAACCGTCGGCCCCAATGGCGCCGCCCCAGCAGCCTCTGCAAGCGCGCTGGCAAAATGATCTGACACCGCCTTTGCCGCCACATCCGTTAAAACCGAGCGCTGAGGCGGAAAAGAAGCAGGACAAAGCGGAACCGGCAAAATCGACCGAAACAAACCCGGCCACTCCCTCTGTCGCAAAAAAGGACAAAGATCAGGTTTCTGGGGATCAGACACAAAGTGATCAGGCGCAACGAGATCAGGCACCACAAACTGGTTCTCTTCGATCCGACCCCGAGCAAAAGCCAGCCAGATCGGAGCAGCCCCAACAGGAAAGCTCTGAGGATGTGATCATGTCCTCCAGCAAGCAACCTGAAGCCGCGCCAAAGGATGAAAACCGCAAGGACAATCAAGAGCAGGCATCAGAACCGGTAGCAGCCCCTGCCGCTCAACCGGCCAAGCCAGACCCCGCTCCGCAAGAGAAAGCTGGAGACGACAAAGAAGACGGCAAGAAACCTGAAACCGTCACACCTGCATCCCCCGCACAGGAGCAGCCAAAACCGTCTGAAGACGCCCCGAAAGCAACACAATCCAAATCGGCAGCATCGTCCGCTTACGACGATGAAATCAGTCGGCTCCTGAATGAATTGTCAGGTGACCTCAAGAAATGAGTGACACCCAGAATTCAGCACCGTTGCCACAAGCAACAGTGACGCCAGTCAAACGGATCGCGACCGACATAGGCAATGATGCTGCGCAAGATTTGCTCAAGAGCCTGAAACGCAGCGCTCTGATAGGCGGTTGTGTCGCATTTCTGGCTATGGCCTTTCTGGCCATCGGCTTTAGTCACCCTGCGCTCGCCCAGCAGCTCAGCATTGGTCTTGGCGATGATCTGACCTTGACCGAACGAGCCATGCAGCTCGTTGCGCTGATCACCATCCTGTCGCTGGCCCCCTCAATCCTGATCATGGTGACCAGCTTCACCCGTATCGTTGTGGTCTTGTCTTTGTTGCGCTCGGCCATTGGCCTGCAAACCGCACCGCCCAATACGGTGATGGTCAGCCTTGCACTGTTTCTGACCGCCTTTATCATGGCCCCAACGTTTGAGCAGGCTTACAATACCGGCATCCAGCCGCTAGTCGAAGGCAGCATTGAATTGCCGGAAGCCTTTGAACGGGCATCGGTGCCGTTTCATGCCTTCATGCGGCAGCATGTGCGCGAGAATGATCTGGCCCTGTTTCTTGATATGGCCCGGCAAGAGCCACCCGCAACTCCCGAAGAGATCAGCCTGCGGGTGCTGGTTCCCGCTTTCATGATCAGCGAATTGCGCCGCGCGTTCGAAATCGGGTTTCTGATCTTCCTGCCCTTTATCATCATCGATCTGGTCGTCGCCTCGATCCTGATGTCCATGGGCATGATGATGCTGCCACCAGTGGTGATTTCCCTACCGTTCAAGCTAATATTCTTCGTGCTGGTGGATGGCTGGAATCTGATCACCGGTTCGCTTGTGAAGAGCTTCGTCGGCTCCTAGATCACCTATCGCATAAATTGCGTAAACGTCATGCGCTAACAGAGCAATCAGACTTGCGGATTGTTCGGATCATTGGCAGGAGGCACCGGAGCCACCTGATCTGACGCTGTCTCATTGTCATCGCCGTTCAGATAGCGCGAGCGATATTCCGTCAGGAAGCGCTCCATCGAATTGATGCCAGCAATCTGTTGGGCGACGGCCTGAAATTCCTCGCCATTGCGCTCAATCGGCAGGGTCACCACATCAAAGGCACCTGCCACGGACGTGGCGGCCATTTTGTCCGCATATTTGCGACGCAGGCGATCCAGTCCCAGCTTGTCATCCGCCAGACTATAAGCAATGCCGGCCCTCAGGACGTTGGTCTGTTCCTGTTCATCCAGCGCAGCTGAAAGGCTCCAACGGTCCCCAAGCATCATCTCGGTCTGCTCGGCCACATCCTGCCAGCGCTTGGCATCCCACATGATATCAGCACGCAACTGATCCACATCCCCGCCTTGCAAAGGCTGCAACAATTCAAGCGCCAAACCAACCTTGTTCAACTGCGCCAACGACTTTGCCTCAACCAACCGGCGCTGCCGCTCAACGGACAAAGGCAATTGGGACTGGCGGGTCCGTCGCAAGGTATCAAGCGCCATGTTCGGCTTGCTATCGAGCAAGTAAATCAAGGCCAGATCAGCGGCAATCTGGGACCGGGCAGCCCCTTTGAGGCGATTGTCCACCTGATGTTTCAACAATTCCGACGCCCGATCCAGCAGATCCACTTCCACCAGCTTGTCCGCCAGACGCCGCACCATCTCGTCTCCGCGACGGCCAACCGGTGTCAGCTCACGGAAATCATAATAGAGCGACAGGGCCTTGATGGCCGAAAGCTCATTGACCTTGCCATCCAGAAACAGTGATGAGAAAACCGCATTCATTTCCTCCTGCAACACCCGCGCAATTTCGGAAGCGGGATCAGAATCCGCTGCCGACTTCAGCGTTTCGAAGGCGTTGCGATATTCTTTCTTGTCGACATAATAATGGGCCAGCGTGCGAAGGGCGTTCAACTCCACATCGTCGCCGCGCCAGATGGTGGTCAAACCTTCCAGCTCCTCAATCGCTTCATCGATATTGATCTTGTCTTCCTGACGGCGCAACTTGACATCTTGCAGCCACGCATCATTGGCAATCGGCAGATATTTGGTTTCACGCGCCGCTTTGAAGGCTTCGAACGCTTCCTTGACATCATTGCTCGCCACGGCAATTTTGCCACGCAAAAGATTGTAGCGCGCCATCCCTTCGGCATCGAGATAGGTGGGATTGACCTCGGCCAACGCCGCGGTTGCACTGCCAAACTGTTGATCGAGATAGGCAATCTCAACCCCGTCAAGCAACATCATCTGCCGCACTTTCATGCTGTAATCCTGCGCCACCGTCGCGGCCAGATCAAGCGCATCATCCGCCTCGCGCCAACGCCCCGCACGGGCCGCGGCCAAACCACGCCAAACGGACGCATCCGGATCATTCTCAAATTCAGGATGGTCCAAACGGCGAAAGGCCGACTCAGGTCGACCCGCAAACAATTCCGCCGCTGAATAGAGCGTTCGGAACCCCTTGCCACGGGCAAATTCCGGCGCGGCATCTTCAATCATCTGGAGATGACCGAGCGCTTCGAACGCATAGCCGTTGGCCACCAACAATTTGGAAAGGGCCAACTGGCTCTGGATCGCCATCAGGTCTGTATATTTGGACAACTTGCGTTCCAGTTCCTGCCGCTTGCGCTGAAACTGAACCGGCGTTTTGGCTACCAGCTCATTGAGATTGAGAAAGGTCTCTCTTATCCGGCTGCCATTGTTGGTCAAGGCGCTGACATCCGCCGCGCCCGGCTGGGCATTGGAAATGGTCAGCCCCCGGTTCGAACTGATATAGACATAACCCTCGTCACGCGCCAGCAGCAGATCATCCACATGCTCGGCCAATGCAATGCCATGGGCAGAAATCAGGGTTGTAAAATCAACAAAGCGCTGTCCCTTGACGAAGCCACGGGCTGGACCAAACCCTGTCACCACATGCAAATTCTCACCCGTCGCGGGATCACGCAATTTCAACACGGTGCCGGATCGCTCAAACTTCACCCGCATCGCCGAACGGCCATCGCTGACCTTGGTACGCGACATATGCAGCGGCTTGGTCGGCTCTACCACCATATCGCCAATGGTCAGGAGCCAGCCGTAACCTTCAGGAGAAAACGTGACCAGACGGGGATTTTTGAGCGGAATGCGCAACACGGCGGTCGCACCGGCCCGCCAAACCTCGATGTCATCGGAAAAAGCCGACAATTGCTCGCGCGCAGATGCCACATCCAGATCCAGCACGGTATCGAACACAGCCCAGATCACCCCGTTACGGCGGAAAACCGCCGATGATGTCGGATTTTTGAACGGGAAGAACAAACGCACACTGCGCCCGAACGTCTTGGCCTCCACCCGCAGAATTTGCGAGGTCAGATCAGATCCCTGCCCTTGCATCCGCTCGGCATTGCTCCGCACCATTGCTGGCGCCGGATTCTGCGGCTGAACGGCGTCTGAAGGGACCGCCGGGCGAAGATTTGGCTGGGTTGCGGCCTGGGCAGGTTGCGCTGGCTGGGTCGCGGGCGAAATCGGGTTAGGGCTCTGGCCCTGCTGCGCCGATGCAGGCTTGAATGTCTGCGGTTGGAGCGGGACGGCTTGCGTCACCTGCATTGGTTGCTTGGCCGGTGGCGAGCGGGGCAAAGGCTGCTCGGCAGGCCCCGTTGGCGTGGCGACCGAAGAGGTCGGACCATCCGCAGGCTGGGCCATTGGCTCTGGTTGACCGGTTTGAACGGCCTGCGGGATTGACTGCGGCTGAGGTGGCAACTGGTCTACAACCGGCTGGGCTACATTGCCTGACTCGGTCGGCCCAAGGATCAATTTGCTCGGCCCTGAAGACGCTGACAAATCATCTGCAACACCAAGTATCTGGGCTCCATCACGCGCAATGGTCACAGTGCGCGGGGTCATGTCGATCCCCTTGGCCACAAGAACGCCAGTGTCACCGGGCTTGGAGACAGCCCGCGTCACATGCTCTTCTGCTCCCTTGGCATCGAACAGCGACTTGTCGCCGGTGATATCGACAATATAGGAATTTTCCTCACGAAAGGCCCGTACGTCGGCATTTTTGGCCACAACGAGGGTGAATTTCACCCTGCCCCCTTCTTTCGTCATCAGCATGTCGCTCACCAGCCCCGGCAAGGAGGTGCGCAATTCAGACAGGTCCACATCGGTCTGATGATTGAAGAACAGGTTGACCGCCTCACCGCGACGCTCAAAAGTCGAGTCGAACGGAATATTCCAGATGAAAGCAAAGCGCGAGAAGGTTGGGTGGTCACCAATGCGAATATCCAGCTTCGGCTTCACACGGGTGGCGCTTTCCTGCTGTTGCAACGAGCGCGCCAGTCGCAAAGCCTCTTCGGCCCGTTGCGCCAACTCAGTAACAATTTCCGCAGGCAAGGATGGCGGCAACCCGGCCCAGCTTTGCGGCAACAGGTCGACAAAAAGCCGCTCACCGGCTTCCATCGTGTTGATCCGCACCCCTTCCTTCAGCGCAATCCGCAACCCCTTGCCATCCGGGTCCAGCCGCGCGATGGTGACATAATCAGGCAGGATTTGCGCCAGCGTCGTAACCGCATTGGACTGCATTCGTTGGTCAAAGCGGACCACGAACACACTGTTATTCTGTTTGATCGAATAGCCGGGCAGCAAATTGCGCCCCGCAAAATTGAGAACAATCCGTCCGAACCCCTCCTCTTTCGTCGTGGTAATTTCAAGGGTGCCTTTATCGCTCACTTGAGACGAAGGAGTGCTCTGGGGAAGAGACAGGTTTTGCTGGGCACTGGGCGTGCCGGGGAAAAGGATCAACAGCGATAAGGCGACCAGAAGGGCGATGTAGCCACGCGAAACCGCGCGCAAGAAAGCCTGCCCAATCCTCTCGGATCGCACATACTTTGTCCTTGCATCTTGACCCAAACTGGACATCGACTGTCTCCGCCTTCTCATTCTTGGCTTCATGCCCTCAAGCAAAGCGCACTCACCAACGGCGGGACACTCTGCAATGCTTGGGGCTGCAATGAAACAAAAATATGGGAAAATGCTTTATCGTCGCTTACCACAAACTATATATTGTCCACTTTCCATCCGCTTTTTCAGTCAGCGGGCCTGATTTTGGCAAATGCAGCCATCAGGTCGAAAGCAACAGGCCCGCAAGGTCTGTTGCCATCCTCTCGTCAAACACCATTATTTACCGATCTGCGGCAGGGTTTGGGATTCGAGGTTTTTCACATCCTGCTCAAGCGTATTGCCCTTGGCGATCGCCTGACTGAGCGCACCGGCAAAGTCAGCACGCATATTGCCCATGATGGCGGCAACCTTGCGCGGCTTCATGATCTTGACGATATCAAGCAACACATCAGGGTCCAGCACTTCAAAGATTCGGGCAGCCTGCTTTGGCTTCATCGACTGATACATCGCTACCAGCTTGCCCAGATCTTCCTGCTGTTCCTGCTTGCGCTCGCGTGTGGCCTGCTGGATGGACGTTTCAAGCGCCTTGAGTTCTGCCACGCGCTTTTCAAGGCGCTTCTCCGCAGCATTGAGCAGAGCTTCACGCATCTCAATGCTCTTGGCGCGTTCTTCCAGTTCCTCACGCCGCTCGGACAGGCGCTCCAAAATCGCCAATTCGGACCGCGAGCTTTCAGACGGATTCACCTTCATTCCATCAATCAGCGAGGTGGGTTCCTCATTTTTCACATCGGTATTGGTTGCGGTATCCGCCGACTTGTTCTCCGCAGCCGGAGCTGCGGCTGGTGCTGGCTGGTTTTCCTGCGCCAAGGCGGGCACCGTCGAGACAAAAAGCATGTCGCTGCTAAAGACCAGATGCGAGACCTTTATGAAGAGCAATCCCGTCACGGCGACGAGCAGAGTGGGCAACAAACGAACATGTGTCATGCAGCAACACCCCTCTTCTGCCTAATAGCCATCAGGCGTTCGGAGGTCGCCGCCGCAACATCTTTCAGACGACGCGGACCTTCCACCGCCTCAACGACCGGAGCCGTGCCATACCGCTCCACCTCACCATGGCCTTGCGCATATCCCGGCTCCGACATCTCGTAGCCGCGCGGCGCTGCGATTTTCTGACTTGGGGCAGCACCCCGCACAGCGTCAGAGATCTTGACCAGACGACCAACCACCCCTTCACCCTGTTCAACATAATGTTGCAACTCGCCCGAAAGCCGCTCGGCTTCACGCAGGCGATGGGCCAGATTGCGATCACAATCTCCAGCCGTTGCCTTCAGGCCAAGGATGGCCCGTTCAGCAATTTCAGTTGCCGTGATCAGCTCTGCAATGGTCGCCCGCAAGGCTTCCTCATCATTGCGCAATCGCTTCAAGCGCCGATTAAGAGTGATACAATAGCTGATTGTCAGAACGAGCAATAGCGCCACCAGCAACTCAATCATCATTCCAACTGACATCTAATCACCCTTTCCGGATCCGCCCTGTGCCGCTTTTTCAAACGCAGCCAGAGTCATTTTTGGTTTGGCAAGCTTGTTGGAGACCTGCACCGAAATATTGCCGTTATGTTGCCCCATGATACCGTCCGTCAGATGAACGCCTCCGGTCTTCAGACTGACCGGGTCTGTCGGCCCGGATTCCAGCATCAGGGTTTGCCCCACATCAAGCTTCATCACTTCGTTCAGTGACATTTTCTTATCAAACAAAACCGCATCCAGCTCGATTTCCGACATAAAGACTTCCGTCGCCAGATGCCCTTCCCAAATCGGATCGCGGCCAAACTTCTCCCCCATGAACATTTGCAGGAGAAGATCTCGAATCGGCTCGATCGTAGCATAGGGCAGCAGCAATTCGATTTTGCCGCCGCGGTCTTCCATATCGATTCTGAGTTCAACCAGGATAGCCGCATTGGCGGGCCGGGAAATGGCCGCAAAACGCGGATTGGTCTCAAGTCGCTCAAGCGAGAACTTCACCGGTGACAGAGGCGCAAAGGCAGCCTCCGCATCCTCAAGCACAATCTCGATCATCTGGCGCACCAGATTGAGTTCGATGGTCGTGTAGGGACGCCCCTCGACACGGATTGCCGAGGTGCCACGGCCACCACCCAGCAACACATCGATGATCGAATAGATCAGGCTTGAATCAACCGTAATCAGGCCCAGATTGTCCCACTCCTCGGCCTTGAACACCGTCAGGATCGCAGGCAGCGGGATCGAATTCAAGTAATCTCCGAACCGGATCGAAGTGATCGAATCCAGCGACACCTCGACATTGTCGGAGGTGAAATTGCGCAAGCTGGTGGTCGTCATCCGGACCAGACGGTCGAAGACGATCTCCAGCATGGGAAGACGTTCATAGGAAACAATCGCAGAATCGATCAGCGCGCGCACACCGCTGCGCTCGCCCGCAAAGCCATCATCAAGGCTGAAACCGAGCAGATTGTCGATCTCTTCCTGATTAAGCACGCGGTCCGCGCCACGGGACGAACCATCATCACCATCGATGGGCTCATCGATCATGGCTGCCCATTGCGCTGCCATCTCGTCCGCACTGCCCGCGCCCTGCTCCTCAAGAGCCGCGCCCCAGTCCGCCATCAGGTCTACGCTGTCATCATCTTCGTCAGCCATACCAACCCCTACTGGATAAGGATTTCCTTAAACAGGATATCATTCACCTTGACCGGATAAATCGCATCATTGATCCGCTTCAAAAGCTCTCTCTTCAACCGAAACAGACCAGCGGACCCTTCCAGATCTGCCGTTCTGAGCTCACGCAGATAGACCTGAAACGCATCCAGCACCCGCGGCATGAATGGCTCGATCTTACGCGCCTGCTCCTGACTGTTCATCTCCAGAGACACCTTGATACGCAGATATTGCGACCGGCGGCTCTTGGAATTGAGATTCACCGTCATTTCGGGCAGATCATAAAAATACGCCTTCGCTTGCGGTTCGGCATCGGGGTCATTTTCCGGATCAATAACATCCGCAGATGGCATAAACAGAAAATAGTAGGCAGCCCCGCCGCCAGCCAGCAACAACACGAGCGCAGCCGCGATGATGATGATCAGCTTCTTCTTGCCACCAGAGCCTTCACCCTCGGCACCTTCTTCATCAATTTCGACTTCATCGGCCATTGCAGTTCCAAGCTAGAAACGATTCATAAATCATGGTTAATGCCCCTTATTAAATAGCGTTAAAAAGGTTAACAAAACCTTTCCAGACCCTGCGCGGCAATTTTTACCCACTAGGCATTTTCACCCCTTCATTCCTGCCGATCACCTCAAAAAAAATTAGAGAAATCCCCGAATTTCCGCAGTTTTTCCAGTTGGCACGCTTTATGCAAATCAATGTTCGAACGCACCATGCTGGGGAGCGAGTGTGCGCATCATTTGGGAGCAAAGTGGTTAACGGTTATGGAGAACTCACAACTCATTGGCCTATCGAGACAGATGGTCTTGCGCCGCAAGATGGATGTCATCGCTACCAATCTGGCCAATATCAACACAGCCGGTTACAAGGCCGACAATCTGATGTTCAAGGAACATCTGATGCCTGTTGCACGGATGAATGAATTCCAGTCATCCGATCGCAAGCTGTCCTATGTCGAAGACGATCGCATCGCCCACCAATTCGCACCCGGCGCCATGATTGACACCGGCAACCCGGTCAATGCTGCGATCAATGATGACAAATCATTCTTTGTCATTCAGGGACTAGGCGGCGAACGCTACACCCGCAACGGTGAGTTCGACATCAATTCGCAAGGTCAACTGGTAACATCGGACGGCTTCCCGGTTGCCGGACAGGACGGCCCGATCATCTTCACCACAGAAGACACCAACATCACCATTTCCCGCGACGGAGTGATTACATCCGACCGCGGGGAAGTGGGCCGCTTTCGCGTGGTCACATTCAACGACCTGCAAGCCCTTAAAAAAGAGGGTTATTCGATGTTTGTCGGTGAAAATCCGATCCCCGTCGAGTCGCCAACCATCCTTGGTGGTCGCGTTGAACGCTCCAACGTCAAAGGCGTCGTTGAAATTTCCCGCATGATCGAAGTCACCCGCTCCTATACCAGCCTTGCCAAAGCCATGAGCCAAGTCTCTGAACTGCGCAGCAACGCGATTGATACCCTCGGCAAGCTTCAGGCTTGACGCAGCAATAGAAAAGGATAACCGATATGAGAGCCCTCTATATTGCGTCTACCGGCATGCTGGCACAGGAACGCAACGTTGAAGTCACGTCGAACAACATCGCCAACATGCGCACGACCGGCTTCAAGAAATACCGCGCCGAATTTCAGGACCTGCTTTATCAGGATTTGCGCCGGACCGGCTCCTCGACCTCAGCCTCTGGCACCACCGTTCCGGTCGGCATCCAGATCGGTTCGGGCGTCCGGGTCGCAGCCACCTCTCGCATCATGTCTCAGGGGTCGGTTGAGAATACCGGCAAGGAACTCGACGTTGCCATTCGTGGAGAAGGTTTCTTCCAGGTCAACATGCCCGATGGCCGGACCGGCTACACCCGAGACGGTTCCTTGGAGATCGACAATAACGGGAGACTGGTTACCGTCGATGGGTACGAAATCCAACCCGGCATTACCTTCCCCAATGACACCCGCGACATCACCATCAACAATGAAGGCGAAGTGCAGGTCACAACCGGCAACAGCACCGCAGTACAGACACTGGGTCAATTGACCCTTGCACGCTTCGTCAACAAGGCAGGCCTTGATGCGATGGGGGACAATCTGTTCCTCGAAACCGGTGCCAGCGGTACGCCGCAGGTTTCAACCCCCGGCACGGCAGGCTACGGCACCTTGCTGCAAAAACATCTGGAAATGGCAAACGTCAATTCTGTCGCCGAGATTTCCGACCTGATCGCCGCCCAGCGCGCCTATGAAATGAATTCGCGCGTCATCAAGGCGGCAGACGAAATGCTCTCCGCAACATCCAACCTTCGATAGGTCTCTGACATGAAACGATTGATTGACATCGTGAAAAGACACAGCCTACGCAAGGGATGGATGGGCCTTGTCCTGTCCGCAACCACCCTGCTGTCTCTGACAATCACCGGCCAAGCCCAACTGGCCCAGCAGCCCTTGCAGACCGAAGACCCGGCCATTCTGATCGGCAATGTGACGGTTTCCGAAACCCTTGTGCGCCTTGGCGATCTATTCAAGAATGCAGGCCCCCTGAGCAACAAGGCAGTGTTCCGTTCGCCTTCCATTGGCCAAAGCGGCACCATCAGCGCGCAAAGGGTCATCGACGCTGCGCGCCGCGCAGGCATGACCCGCATCGCTCAAACCGCAATCCAGATCGTTCAGGTCAAACGCGCCTCCGATCTGGTCACCGAGCAGGATGTCACCGAAGGCATCAAGGAACAGCTGCGCATCAAAGGCTATATCGCGGCGTCCGGTCGGGTTGATATGGAACTGTCCGGTCGTCTGGCGGATCAGCATGCCTCGACCTCCGCCGCCAGTCCCTATGACTTGCGAAACATTCGCTTTGATCGCAACAGCGGGCGCTTTTCAGCAGAATTGACCATCGGCGGCCGTGCAGATATTGGCACCATCCGCCTGACAGGTCGGGCAATCGAAACCGTCATGGCACCGGTCTTGACCCGCAACATGCGCCGCGGTGAAGTCATTGCCGAAAGTGATGTCACCCTGACCGCGATGCCGCGCCAGCAGGCCATTCTGGCCAAACCGGCCAGCATCAAGTCCATCATCGGCATGGCAACCCGCCAGCCCCTGCGTGCAGGTATGATCGCCAATGAGGGATATTTTGTTGCCCCTGACATTGTGGAGCGCTCGGCCAATGTGACGATCCTCTTCAAGGCAGGCAACCTGACGCTCAGCATGATGGGCAAAGCCCTGACTGGCGGGGCCAAAGGCGACATCATTTCGGTCCAGAACGTTCAGACCAACCGTATTGTTCGGGCCGAAGTGATCGACCACGGCCTTCTGCAAATCAATACCCCTACGACCAGCATCGCGGCCCTGGGAGCCACAAAATAATGAAACTCTCACATTTGCTCTCAATCAGCTTGATGGCCCTTTCATTGGCCGCCTGCGGCGCCGGTGATCGCCTGAAAAATATCGGCAAGCCCCCCGCTCTGTCAGCCATCGAAAGCCCGACGAGCCAGAAAGGCTACAAACCGGTTCAAATGCCGATGCCATCCGCCCAACCGGTCAATTACAGCCCCAACTCCCTGTGGCAGACCGGCTCGCGCGCCTTCTTCAAGGATCAGCGCGCCAGCCGCGTCGGCGATATTCTGACCGTCGAAGTCTCGATTACCGACAGCGCCAAGATCGACAATACTTCGAAGCGCAAACGCGTCAACTCCGACAATGTCGGCCTTTCGGGCAGCATCGGAAACCAGATTACCAGCGTCATTCCCAAAGCGCTGATCGGCAAAGGGGATCCATCCTCGCTGGCCGCCGCAACGTCCGATTCAAGCTCTGAAGGATCAGGCGAAATCGATCGCTCCGAGGCCATCACCGTAACGGTTGCTGCGGTTGTCTTGCAGGTTCTGCCAAATGGCAATCTGGTGATTGAAGGGCGACAGGAAATCCGCGTCAACTTCGAGGTTCGCGAGTTGTTGGTCGCCGGTATCGTTCGACCGGAAGACATTTCCTCCGGCAACACCATCGCATCGGAAAAAATTGCCGAAGCCCGTATCGCTTACGGTGGCAGAGGCCAGATCACCGATGTCCAGCAACCTCGCTATGGTCAGCAAGTCATGGACATCATCCTGCCATTCTAATCGAAACCAGCCCAACCACATGAACGACCCCGATCCGCTGCAGCCCATGCAGCGGATCACCGCAACCGGCAACTCCAAGCTCCCCAATTTTGGAACCCGGCTCCCTGGGCGATCCGTCAACCACCGGATCGCACCACCGGCAAGGCTCGCTCCCCAAACCTGCCTTGCCACCTGCCACTTGAGCCGCTCCCCAACAGGCCCTGTGGCAAACAAAAAAGGCGCGGATCCAGCTCCCGGATCCGCGTCCTTTTCATATCGTGATTGCGTAATTTGCAGCCAGTCCAGAGCGAAACGATCAATCGTCCCGATAGACCTTTTCCCGACGCTCGTGGCGCTCCTGTGCCTCTATGGACAGGGTGGCCGTTGGCCGGGCATCCAGACGCTTGAGAGAAATCGGTTCACCCGTATCCTCACAATAGCCATAGGACCCATCCTCGATCCGCTTCAACGCGGCATCGATTTTCGAGATCAGCTTGCGCTGACGATCCCGGGCCCTGAGCTCAATGGCGCGATCCGTCTCGGAAGACGCCCGATCCACCAGATCCGGATGGTTTGAACTGTCATCTTGAAGGTGTTGCAAAGTCTCGCGGCTTTCGCGCAGAATATCGTCCCGCCACTTGAAAAGTTTGCGACGGAAATATTCTGTCTGCCGTTCATTCATGAAGGGCTCATTGTCCGTTGGACGATAGTCATCTTCTATCTCGACCGACATGGGCTACCTCTTGGTTCCCTATATAAAAGACGAGGTCTATATAAATTGACACGCTCTTTTAGACAACTACCAAGTAGGAAAAAGTGAAGTTGATATTAATTTTGCAGGGCGTAACCGGTCTCTTTCCCCACTGGCTAAGACCTTCGTAGTCTTTACAGGGCCTCAACCAGCACGACGGCCTTCCAGTTTTGCCAGTTCTACCTGTGCCCTTAAGCCAATTTCCTCAACCAGCGCATCGATTCGTGCATCTCCGCTGGCCTCCGACATCTCGGTCAGCCGCTCCAATTGTTGCAGAACGGAGACAGAAAGGTTGCCAGACAACAGGCCCATCCGAACATCTTCAAGCAGATCAAGCATCCGGTTGCCTTTGCGGATCGCCTTGCGCCGTTTGCCATGCATCGGATCCTCAACGCTCTGCAAGGCCAGAAGAGAGGTGACATCGCTCAATCCTGTAGCATGAGACGTCTGCTGCGACCTGGACGTCTGGCCGCTATCCTGCGGCACGGAAAACCCACCCGAGCTGCTGCGCGCACGACCCGTGGAACCCGATTTACCAAGTTGAGCGGCTGGGTTGTTTGATTGAATGCGCATTTTGCTTTACCCTCTGAACTACTCGCTTCTGGCGCCGAGCGCCAAACCTTGAACGGCAAGCGGCAACGGCATCTGACCTCGTTAAGGAAAAGATTAACTTATTCGGTTAATAAGCCGTTAACTGACCCGGCAATTCTTGCAGCCCGGAACGGCACAAATAATAGACCAAAGTGATCAACGCCGCCATAATGCAAGACAAAACATCACCTTAGAGAAAGCGCCCCACACCAGACAAGCTGGCATAAAGATTGCAAAGGACAAAGGGAGATACGTCATTTAATCAAGCCTGTTCACAAAGGTTAACCCGCAATGTCATTTCGCTCTGCTCTGTTGATCGCTCTCGCTGCCTTGTGCATGGCAGTCTTGCCTGCGCAAAGCGCATCCCGGATCAAGGACATCGTCGATTTCGAAGGGATCCGCGACAACCAATTGATTGGTTATGGTCTGGTCGTCGGCCTCAATGGCACGGGTGACACGCTTGGTAGCGCACCTTTCACCAAGCAGAGCCTGCAAGCCATGCTGGAACGGATGGGCGTCAAGATTTCCGACAGCAACCTCAACACCAAGAATGTCGCCGCCGTCATGGTCACCGCAAACCTGCCGCCTTTCAGCGTGCAGGGATCGCGCATCGACGTGACCATCAGCGCCTTGGGCGATGCCAAAAGCCTGCAAGGTGGCACGCTGATGGTTACCCCCTTGATGGGTGCCGATGGTGAAGCCTATGCCATCGCGCAGGGGTCCATCGCCATTGGCGGCTTTTCAGCCAAGGGCGATGCCGCCACCATCACCCAGGGCGTGCCAACAGCCGGTCGCATCGCCAATGGCGGTCTTGTGGAACGTGAATTGCCCTTCAAGCTGGCCAGCATGTCAACCATGCGCCTGTCCCTGCGCAATCCGGACCTGACCACTGCCCGCCGCATCGCCCAGTCAATCAATGACCTGATTGGCCAGCCGGTTGCCGAACCTCTGAACCCGACCGAGGTGCGCCTCTCCCTACCGAAAAACTTTAACGGCAACATGGTGGATCTGGTCACCGACATCGAACAGCTGCTGATCGAGCCGGACCTGCCCGCCAAGATCGTCATTGATGAGACCACCGGCATCATCGTCATGGGGCAGGAAGTGCGTGTCAGCACGGTCGCGATTGCTCAGGGCAACTTGACCGTCACCGTCTCCGAAGCCCCGCAGGTTGCCCAGCCAAACCCTCTGGCCAATGGCAACACGACCGTCGTGCCCCGCTCGCAGGTCGATGTTTCCACCGGCTCGGACAAAAAGCTGGCCTTGCTGCAAGGCAGCGTACCCCTGCGCGATCTGGTCTCCGGCCTCAACGCGCTGGGCGTCGGCCCACGCGACATGATCTCCATTCTTCAGGCCATCAAGGCCGCAGGCGCCCTTCAGGCAGAAATCGAGGTGATGTAATGACCACTCTCAATGCAACACCCTTTTCCATCACCCCCAATCAGGGGCTGAATTCCCAACTCAACACCAAGGAACAGGCCCGCGCGGTTGCCGAGCAGTTCGAAGGTGTCTTTCTCAACCAGATGATGGCAGCCATGTTCGAAGGGGTTGGCGACGAGGATGCCTTTGGTGGCTCCTATGCGGAGGAAACCTACCGCGGTCTGTTGACCGAAACCTACGCAGACACCATCACCAAATCCGGTGGGATCGGCATTGCCGATTCCATCATGCGTGAATTGATCAGCCTTCAGGAAATGGAGCAATAAGATGTCCGACCAAAACCAGACGGCCCCCAATCCTGTAACCCAGGCAGCAACTTTGGCCAAATCCCCGATCGGCAGCCTTGATGATGTGCAGCGCCTGCTGGGTGCCATTGAAAAGATTATGGATAGCCTTGATGAAGTGCTGGTTGAGGAAACCGATCTGCTGCGCGAAGGCAAACTGGCCGAAGCCCTTGAGCTGGTCGAAGCCAAGAACCAGCTCTCAATCCAATATATGCTTCTGCAAAAGGCAATCACCACCAACGCCTCCCTCGTCAAGCAGCTCGCCCCACAGGATGCAGAGCAACTGACCCGCCGCCATCACATGTTCCAAACGACCTGCAGGCCAATCTGGCCGTCATCTCCACGGCACGAGAAGTCTCTGCCGAGCTGGTTGACGGGCTGAACCAGAAGGTCCAGAAGCGAGGGCAGGCCCAGACCTATGGCCAGTCCGGGCAATTGCCCCAGCAAGCCAAGCAGCAACGCGGCCTGTCCATCGACACCGCTTCATAGGGTCAGCGGATCATTCGCGCAGTCAAGTTGTAGCCCTCATGTCCGGTGCTCCCTATTTGATATTCCTTGACCGGGACGGCACACTG